>NZ_JBICSO010000007.1:306153-608224 GCF_043197155.1 Nonomuraea sp. NPDC049269 | reverse complement strand
ACCCGCCCCCCCCCCCCCCCCCCCCCCCCCCCCCGCCCCCCCGGCCGCCCCCCCCCCCCCCCCCCCCCCCGGCGCCGCCCCCGCCGCCCCCCCCCCCCCCCCCCCCCACGGGGCGGTCCCTAGTTGAGCACTTCGCTCTTGACCCGCTCGTTCATCGAGCGGATGCCGTCGGCGGCCGACTTGTCGCCGACCATGATGAGCTCGTGCTCCTCCTTGAGGATCGTGTCGATGTCAGAGGAGTGCTCGCTGACCGGCATCTCCAGCACCACCTTGTCCGGCGAGAACGCCTTCTTGGACACCTCGTCGGTGGGCATGCCCTTGATCGAGAAGTA
Organism: Nonomuraea sp. NPDC049269; assembly: GCF_043197155.1. NCBI lineage: Bacteria > Bacillati > Actinomycetota > Actinomycetes > Streptosporangiales > Streptosporangiaceae > Nonomuraea > Nonomuraea sp. NPDC049269. Next base: position 607,892 of record NZ_JBICSO010000007.1, on the reverse strand, counting down.
GGTGTCGGTGATCTCCGGGCTCTGCAGCGCCGGCACCACGCCCATCTTGGTGATGGCTTCGGCGCCCGCCTTGCCGGCGGCGAACTGCACGAACTTCTTGGCCGCGTCGGCGTGCTCGGCCTTCTTGTTGACGGCGAAGGCGGTCGGCGAGCCGAAGGTCGTCACGCCCGAGCCGCCGGGGCGCTGCGGCATCGGGGCCAGCGCCCAGTCGACGTCGGTCTTGCCGTTGGCCTTGGCCTCCAGGATGCCGGAGATGTACCACGTGCCCATGGGCATCATGGCCGTCGCCCCGGTCTCGAACATCGTCCGGTAGTCCGACTTCTGCGAGGTCGCGGTGCCGAAGTCGAGGGCCGCGCCGGCCTTCTGCAGCCCAAGCGCGGTCGCGTACTGGTCGGCGAAGAAGGAGTAGTCGCCACTGAGCTGGTCGCCACCCGTCTGGGCCGCCGAGATGGCCTGCACCACGGACCGCCAGGTGTGCTGGTAGGTGCCGTAGACCTTCTTGCCGCCCTCGGTCTTCGTGAGCTGCTGCGCGAGCTTGGCGTACTCGTCCCAGGTGAGGGCGGCCGGAGCCTTGACGCCTGCCTTGTCGAAGTACGTCTTGTTGTAGTACAGCAGCCAGAAGTCCTGCCGGTACGGCAGCGCGAAGTACTTGTCGCTGACCTTGAAGGCGTCCAGGCCCGCCAGCTTCGCGGTGTCGGCCGACTTGGCCAGGTCGGTGAGCTCTAGGAGTTGCCCGCGGCTGGAGTAGCGCGAGTAGTCCGTGACGTTCTTCATCGTGATCACGTCGGTGTCGTCACCACCGGCGAGCATGGTGGTGACCTTCTCGGCGTAGTCATCGGCGAGGATGTCCACCGGCTGGATCTTGATGGTGGGGTTCGCCTGCTGGAAGGCGTCGAAGAGCGCCTTGAACTCGGGGGTCTTGGCGAGGTTCCACACCGTGACGGTCAGTGTGACGTTCCCGCCGCCGCCGTCCGCCGACTTGGCGGAGCCGCCGCAGGCGGTCACGGCGAGTGAGAGCGCTGCCGCGACTCCCAGGGTCTTCATGAGGTGGCGTCGCACTCCGGCCCTTCCTGACATGTTCGAAGCGATCATTGATCCGGACTCCTTTCTTTCGAGCCGGTCTCAGGGCTCAGGCGCTCACCATGAACTCGTCGGCGGTCACGGCCGCACGGGGCGGCTGACCGGACAGGTAGCGTTCGAGCTCGTCGAGCGCGCTCTCACTCATCCGCCGGGTCTCTGATCCCAGAGATCCGGCGACGTGGGGGGTGATCATGACGTTGGGCAGGTCGTACAGCGGTGACGTGCTCGGCAACGGCTCCGGGTCGGTGACGTCGAGGATCGCGTCGAGCCGGCCCTGGGCGCACTCCCGCTCCAGGGCGGCGGTGTCCAGGACGGAGCCGCGGGCGGTGTTGATGAGGGTCGTCCCGTCACGCAGGAGGGCCAGTTCGGCCGCTCCGATGAGGTGGTGGGTGGACGGCAGTTCCGGGACGTGCAGGGTGAGCACGTCACAGCGCGGCAGCAGCTCGGGCAGCGGGAGCAGCCGGGCGCCCGCCGCGCTCACCTCGGCCGGGTCGGCATAGGGATCGGCGACCAGGACGTCCACCTCCAGAGCGCGGAGCCGTTCGACCACCCGGCGCCCCACGCGCGAGAAGCCGATGACGCCGATCGTGCGCCCGCGGTTGGTCAGCTCACCGCGGCCGGCGGCGAAGGACCAGTCACCGCGGTTCGTGCGCGCGTCCTGGGCGAGGAACGGGGCCTTCTTCCCGGCGAAGATGACCGCGGCCAGGGTGAACTCGGCCACCGGGATCGCGTTCTCGTCGGCGGCGTTGGTGACGAGGATCCCGCGTCGCCAGACCTCGTCGGTGACGAACGTACGCACCGTCCCCGCGCAGTGGAAGATCGCCTTCAGCCGCGGCGCGTCGGCCAGTCGCTCGGTCGTCAGTGGCGGGCAGCCCCAGGAGGTCACCAGCACCTCGACGTCGCGCAGCCGGCGGCGTACGGAGGGCTCGTCGAGGTCGGCGGTCACGATCGGCTCTCCCAGCTCGACCAGGTCGTGCAACCGGCGAAGCTGCGCCTCCTGAAACTGCACGCCGAACTTCGCTGGGTCCATGACCAGCAGGGCAGGGGGTCTTCTCACCAGGTTCCCTTCGGCGGCAAGCGCTTACCAGTGCCGCCGATCATGTCCGATCATTTCAATCACGTCAATGCCTTGTTAATCGGATCGATCACGTTATGTGATCGATATTGATCGTTATCGTATGGTGTGTCTTGACGTGGGAGGAAACCTTCGCGTTAACTCCGGGACACACTCACGAGATCACGACCAGGGGGAGCCATGCTCATGCTGCGGGAGTTCGACGACCTGCGGCTCTCGCCCTACACCGGATGGACCCGGAACCACTGGGCGGCACTCGCCGACCATCTCCTCCTGTCCGCCAGGCGGTACGCGTCGGCCTCGCACGCGCGCGTCTCCTTCCCCGGCCCGCCGGGCGGTTACGGGCCCGACGTCGACGCGCTGGAAGGGTTCGCGCGTACGTTCCTGGCCGCCGGATTCCGGGTGGCGGGGGAGGACGGGCGCGATCCGCTGGGCCTGATGGAGTGGTACGCGCACGGCCTGGCCACCGGGACGGATCCCCGCTCACCCGAGCGCTGGGTACGCCTCGACGAGCATGACCAGGCGAAGGTCGAGGCCGCGTCGATCGCGCTGGTCCTCCACCTGACGCGGCCGTGGCTGTGGGACCGGCTCGACCCGATCGTGCGAGAGCGGGTCGTCGACTACCTCGCGCCCGCGGTCGGCGCGGACTACCCGCCGATCAACTGGATCTGGTTCCAGATCGTGGTCGAGCAGTTCCTCGCCTCCGTCGGCGGCCCCTTCGAGCGCAAGGACATCGAGGAGGGGCTCTCGTTCACCGACGACTTCGCCAGGGAGAACGGCTGGTACGCCGACGGCGCCGAACGCGCCTACGACCACTACGCGGGATGGGCGCTGCAGTTCTACCCGCTCATGTGGAGCGAGATGGCCGCCGGCGATCCGGCGGCGGACTCACGGCGACCGCGCTACCTGGAGCGGCTCGAACGCTACCTGGGCGACGCCGTCCACCTCATCGGCGCCGACGGATCCCCCCTCGTCCAGGGGCGCAGCCTGATCTACCGGTTCGCCGCCGCCACCCAGTTCTGGGCCGGGGCCCGCGCCGGGACGGCGACGCCCGCCCCAGGGTTGCTGCGCCGTGCCGCCTCCGGCATCGCCCGCCACTTCACCGAACGCGGAGCGCCGGACGCGGACGGAGTCCTGACCCCGGGCTGGCACGGAGCCTGGCCGCCGCTCGCCCAGTCCTACTCCGGGCCCGGCTCGCCGTACTGGGCGGCCAAGGGCTTCTTCGGCCTGTCCCTGCCCGCCGACCACCCGGTGTGGACGGCCGTCGAGGAGCCGCTGCCGGTCGAGTCCGGCGACTACCGACGCGTCGTCCGCGCGCCCGGCTGGCTGGTCAGCGGCACCCGTGCCGACGGTGTCGTGCGGGTGATCAACCACGGCACCGACCACTCCCATCCCGGGACGCACCTGACCGACTCGCCCCTGTACGCGCGTCTGGGCTACTCGACCGCCACCTCGCCCGTGCTCGCCGGTGCGCACGCCGCCGACCCCCTCGACCAGGCGGTCGTGCTCCTCGACGAGGGCGGGCGCCCCAGCCATCGCACGGGATTCGAGACGCTCCTCCTCGACCACCTCCCCTCCGGAACGGCGATCGGGGCCTCGCGCTGGCAGGCCCACTGGGTCACCCCTGAGACCGGCAGCCCGGACCACGGTTACGGGCGGGCCGGGACGGTACGCCTCGGGCCGTGGATCGACCTGATCTCCGCGGTGCGCGGTCCTTGGGAGGTGCGCCTGGTCCGGCTGCCCGCCACAGCGGTGGAGCGTGGTCCGCTGGCGGAGGCGGCGGAGGAGCGTGGCCCGCTGCGCGTCGGGGGATGGCCGCTGCCGGCTTCAGAAGCCGTCCATACCGATACGGCCGCCGTGTCGAACGGCACCATGCACTCCTGCGTGGTCGCGGGCCGGGGGCTGGACCTGCGCGGCGTGGTCGCCGCCCAGAACTCCTCGCCGCTGGCCCCGTGGACGCTTGTCCCCTGGTGCGCCACCACCACGTCGGCGCTGCCGGACACGTGGTACGACGTGGCGGTGTTCCTCGGCGGGCAGGAGCCGGACCGGGCGCCGGTCCTGTCCTGGGACGGCCCGGCGCTCGCCCGCGTGGCCTGGCCGGACGGGACGGACGACCTCCTGGACACGGCCGTCGCGCTCAGCGGGCCAGGCACGCCGCCGCTATGACGCCGTTCGGCGGCGGCGGGTCACGATGACGCTGTCCGGTGGCGGCGGGCCGCCGTGATGCGTTCGGCGGCGGGTCACCGTGACGCGTTCGGCGGCGGGTCACCGTGACGCGTTCGGCGGGTCACGATGACACCGAGGAGGAGCGCACGATCAGGGTGGGCTCGACGACGACGCGGTGGGTGGGCCGCTCCGGGTCCGGGTCGGCCAGTCGCGCCGCGAGCAGCCCGAACGCCGCCCGCCCGATGGCCATCTTGGGTGGCCGGACAGCGGTCAGCGGCGGGTCGCACAGCTCGGCCACCTCGTCGTCGTAGGCCACGATGGCGAGATCACCCGGCACCCGGATGCCGCGCTCCTGACAGCGCTCGACCAGGTTGATCGCCTCCGGGTCGGAGTGGACGAGCAGCGCCGTCGTCCCCGAGGCGACGCACTGGTCGATCACGCCTTCGAGCGCCTTGGGCCACTCGGAGTGCCACTGATCGACCGTACTGACGTCCAGCATGCCCTCCAGCGGCAGTCCGAACTCCTCGCACGCCTGCCGCCAGCCGTGCCGCACGTGCGGTCCCGTCGGGCTCTGAATGGTGGTGATCAGTCCGATCCGCCGGTGACCGAGCTCGACCAGGTGCCGTACGGCCATGCCGGCCCCCAGCGCGTGATCGCTGACCACCGACTCCATCGCCTCGTGATAGGGACCGGAGGCGGCGGTGCGCTCGATGAGCACCATGGGCATGTCGGCCTCCTGCAGCCAGCGCACCAGCGCCTGCCCGTCGTCGCCGGTCGTGGTGGGCGCGACCAGGAGGCCGTCGATGCCCGCGGACTCGATCAGCCGGGAGAGATGGCGGCGCTCGTCGGCGGCCCGGTAGGTTGCGCCACGCAGGACGACGCGCGCGCCGGCCGCCGCGGCCGCCTCGCGCACGCCACGGATCACGTCGGGCCAGTAATAGTTCAGCGACGGCACCACCATGCCGATCGTGACCTGCGGCTGCTCGGCGCCGGCCGCGTCGGGCCTCGGCTGCGGGGCGGGCGAGTCCTCCGTTTCCCCGCCGGCCAGTGTGTCGGCCACCGGCCCGCCGCGGAGCACGGCGCCGCCGCGAACCCGGCGGATCAGCCCCTGGGACGAGAGCAGCGCGATGTCGCGCCGGATGGTGATGACCGAGACGTCCAGCTCGGTCGCCAGGTCGCCGACGCGCACGACGCCGCGCTGGCGCAGCAGCTCCACCACCTGGGCGCGGCGCTCGTCCGGCAGCGGACCCGGCGATTCGGACATGCTCACTCCCACACCCCTACACGAATCTCGAAAGCGCCCCGCGCCGTACCGGGCAGACGCAGCTCCAGCCTGGTCAGGCGGTCGCCCCACACCTCGGAGAGCATGGGGTCCGCCAGCGTACGGACGGTGAACGCGGCCGTCGCGACCCCGGGGTCCCACGCCACGAGCACGGCCCGACCACCGCCCGGCGGCCGGACGACGGCCTGCCCGGCGGACGGCCGCTCCACCTGCCCGTTCAGCAGGAAGTGCAGCACACTCGGGTCGCCGTCGCCGGTGAAGCTCCAGGCGTCCCCGATCGTCACGCGTGACTCGCGCCGGTCGAGCGTCGCCGTCCGCCACCATCGCTCCAGCTCGGGTACGGGATAGGCGGCGGCCAGGTCCAGCCGCGCCTCGAAGCGGCCGGGCTCGTCCACCACCTCGACGTCACGTGCGCGGAACCGGCGCCCCTGGCCCTGCGGCGTACCCCGTACCTCGGGGACGTTGTGCCAGTCGCTCCGCATCGTCCAGATCGCGTAGCGGTCCGGCCCGAACGTCTGCGCCGTGTACGTCGGCCGCCCCGCGTCGACCAGCACGGGAACCCCGTCCACGGCGACGACGACGGACCCCACGTCGTTGTGGTTGTGGTGCTCCCCGTTGTGCCCGCCCTTGATCGCGAGCGTAAGACCGCGCGCCGTCCCGCCGGCCGTACGCGCGAGGCCGATCTGCGTCCCCGGCAACCAGACCCCGGCGACCAGGGGCGGCTCGCCGGGCCTGGCGCCCTGCCACTCCACGTCGACCAGCTCGCGGAGCGCCCGCCCGAGCTCGGCGGCGGCGGGGATCCCGGCCGCGCGCTGCGACTCCGCGTGCCGTCGGGCGTCGTGCGCGCCGAGCCGGCGAGCCCAGCGGTGCAGCACCTGCCACGGCTGGTCAGCCGGCGGCCGGGCCCGCGCGTCGGCGAGGTTGAGATACCACGGCCCGCCCAGATGCATGCGGTGCGGGAACCGGACCGTCTCCCGCACGACCGGGATCTCCGCCGCGTCGAGCCGTCCCGATGTGGCGTGCTCTAGGACGTCGAGCGCTTCGAGCGCGCGGCATGCCCCGTTCCACCAGTATTCGTAGCCTTCATCGACGGAGCCATCACTCGGCAGCGCCGCCAGGTAGTGATCGATGCCCGCCACGGCCAGGGCGACCTGGCGCGCCCGCTCCTGCCCCGGCTCGGTCAGGCGCAGCGCGGCGACGAGCACGTTGCCGCAGATCCACGGGCACCAGTTGCTCGGATCGCCGTCCAGCCCCAGCCAGTGCCAGTCGCGCCGTTGGACGAACGGGTCGAGCACTCGCGCGCGCACCTCCGCCCGGACGCGTTCCCGCAACCCTGGGAAGCGTTCGGCCAGCCGGTCCCCGAGCACCTGGTCGGCCCAGGCCAGCTGGGCGGCGACATCGGCGGCGCCGAGGTCGAGGCAGGGAGTGGCCACATCGGGCAGGACCGTCCCGCGGGGCCGGCACGTGTCCTCGTGCGCCGGCCAGCACCACGAGCTCTGCTCGCACAGCTGGACGATCCCGTCGGCGGCCTCGTCCAGCCACGCGCCCGCACCGCTCGCCAGTGCCATGAGCACCGTCCGGGTCAGCCGGTCCTGGCGCTCGAACACCTGGCTCTCGTAGCCGGTGCGGTTGCCGTCGCGGAAGTAACGCGCGTACTGCGAGGCCAGCGGCTGCGGCCAGGGCGTGCCCAGCTCCGCCTCCGCCCGCTCACGGACGGCGAGCAGGGCGCCGGACTCCGCGGCCCGATCCCAGACGGCGTCCCCGGCGGCCGGGACCGGCAGCGCGGCTTCGGGCGGCAACAGGCCGTGGACCAGGGCCTCCGGCGACATCGCGGCCCCCCAGACGGTGAGCAGGGGGCCGGTCGTCAAACTCCCCGGGGTGCTCTCCGCGGTTGCGGTGTTCGTCATGATCCTCCTCGCCGACACCCCTATAGTAGCGATCGAAAGTGATCGAAGTTGAATCATATGGGCATTCAGCGAGGAAATGATCGAAACGCGCGTGACCAGCGGCTAGCCTGTGTATTGGGCTCCGAGAGCGCGCAGCCGCGAATGCGCGGACTCGTACGGGGCCGGGGTGCCGAGGTAGGACTTGGGGAGTTTGGCGACCATCGTGTAGTTGGTGTCGCACACGTTCCCCACCGGCGCCTGCCCGCCCTGGCTGACCAGTTGGTAGGCGTCGAGCGTGTCGAGCCCGGTCAGGGCCGACGTCCAGGTGACCAGGTCGTGCTGGCTGATGCGGTAGGCGTCCTCCAGCGGTCTGGCCGAGCCAGTGGACATCAGGTGCAGGTCGTCCTCCATCCGCGGCCAGGGCGTCGCCACACCCTTGATCAGCTCGACCGCCACGACCGTGTTCATGGCGGCCTCGACCGCGGTGCCGCACACCTCGCCGTGGCCCTGCCGGCCGTGGCCGTCGCCGATGGAGAACAGCCCGCCCGCCACGTTGACGCCCAGATAGACGGTGACGCCCGCGCGCAGTTCGGGAGTGTCCATGTTGCCGCCGTGCGCGTCGGGTGTGATCGTCATCCGCGCCTCGTTCGCGGCGGGCGCGACGCCGACCGTGCCGTGCATCGGGTCGAGCGGTAGTTCCACGCTGTAGTCACTGTTGCGGGCGTGGTAGACGGCGACGCCTTTGGCGGTGTCGAGGTCGTAGCGCCAGACCCGTTCCTCCAGCGGTGGCTGCAGCATGGCGGTGGTGTGCGTGCCGGTCAGCGCCCCGAAATGCGGGAACGTGGTGGAGACCGCCCAGTCCCTGGCCGGGGTGATCGAGATGAAGTGCAGCGCCAGCGTGTCGCCGGGCTCGGCCCCCGTCACGTGGAACGGCCCGGTGACCGGGTTCAGGTAGGGGAACTCGCACACCTGTGACGGCAGGTCGTCGACCGTGCGGACCCGGCCGCCGAAGCAGTCCTCGGTGAACAACTCGACGATCGTGCCCGGCGCTACCTTGCCGACCGGGGCGCGCCCGCCGAAGGTGTAGCCGAACTCCTCAGGCGAGGGACGATAGGACACGACGTTCACGAGACCTCCGAGGGCAGGGCGGGCCTGCGGCCCATGAGATAGAGCACGACGACGGCGAGCAGCCCGAGACCGAGCCAGATGAAGCCGAGCAACTGCGCCGCGAGGCTCGCGTTGATGACGACGAGCACCAGCACGGCGAATCCGATCACCGGTACGACCAGGTGCGCGAGCCAGTCGCGGCTGCGCTGCCGCACCACGTAGTGCACGACGACGGCCACGTGCAGCAGCAGGAACGCGGTCATCGCGCCGAAGTTGACCAAGGAGCTGAGCAGGTCGATGCCCTTGTCGTAGAGGCTCATGCCGACGCCGAGCAGCAGCGAGACGGCCGCGACGGCGAGCGTGGCGTTCGCCGGCACCTTGTGCTTGGGGTCGACGCGGGCCAGGAACGAGGGCAACTGCCGGTCACGCGCCATCGCGAACAGCAGTCGCGAGGTGGCCGCCTGCGCGACCAGCGAGTTGGCGAAGCCCCAGGCGATGGCCGTCGCCACCGCGCACAGCACGCCCAACCAGGCGCCGCCGGCGTACGAGGCCAGGTCGTAGAAGGCGTTGCCCAGCTGCGCCCCCGGGGCCAGCAGGGCGGCTCTGTCGGGCACCAGCAGAGCCGCGACCCAGGTCTGCACCACGAACAGCACGGCGGCCAGCGCCAGCGCGGCCACCATGGACCTGCCGAGGCGCCGCGCGTCCTCACGGTTCTCCTCGGCCAGCGTGGAGATGCCGTCGAAGCCCAGGAACGACAGCACCGCAACCGACGCCGCCCCGAACACCAGCGTCCAGGAGAAGGTGGCGGAGTCGTAGATGGGGGTCAGCACGCCCGCCGTGCCCTTGCCCTGCGCCAGCGCGATCCCGGCGACGACCAGGAAGATCGCGAGCACGAGCAGCTCGGCCACCAGCATGATCCGGGTGATCCGGGCCGTCATCTGGATGCCGAGGTAGTTCACCACGGTGTTGAGCAGCACGAAGGCGACGAGCCACAGCCACACCGGCACCGCGGGCACGAAAGAGTTCATGGCCGTGCTCGCCACCAGGTAGAGCAGCGCCGGGACCAGCAGATAGTCGAGCAGGATCGCCCACCCGGCGATGAACCCGACCGGCGGTGCTATGCCCCGGCCCGCGTAGGTGTAGACCGATCCGGCCATCGGGAAGGCCCTGGCCATCTGCGCGTACGACAGCCCGCTGAACGCCATGGCGACCAACCCGATCACGTAGGCGAGGGCCACCATCCCGCCGGAGAGTGCGAAGACGTTGCCGAAGATGCCGAACGGCGCGATCGGCACCATGAAGATCAACCCGTAGATCATCAGGTCGGCGAAGCCGAGAGAACGCTGGAGCTCTTGACGATAGCCGAACTGCTCGATGCTGCTCATGGACGGCTCCTCGCTGCATGGGGGGCGATTCGCACACTAGATTCAAAGCCCGTTACTGACCAGGCTTCGCCATCAGGCGGCAGGTGACGGCCCTGCTCGAACCCGTGGGCGGAGAAGCTGGAGCCGGCCCTGTCGGCGGCGCTCGCGACCTACCAGGTGCCTCAGGAACTGGCCCAGGCCAGCATGCTCCAGCTCTGCCGTGACCTGCACCGGCTGAACATCCTGGCCACCTAGCGCCTCTATGAGGACCGCTAGTTCTCCTTCTTCTGGCGGTCGTTGTCACTCCAGATCAGCAGGGCGACTCCGGCCGCCGCGATCGCCAGGTAGACGGGGGTCGGGACGTCGAACCGCCTGCTCAGGATGCCCCAGTCGGTGTCGAAGAAGACCCGCCCCACAAAGCCACCCAAACCCTGGATGGCCATGACCACTCCCAGAAATCCCCTCATGCCTCCACCATGGCGAGTCGGTGGAGGCACGGGCATCGAACCTAGGACGACGGCAGGGCCTACTAAAGTTCAGCGTGGTCTGTTGTGGAATCCCGGGCGTTCAATCACGCCCGGGAGGAAGCGGCGGCGCGGGAGGTCCGTCAAGGGCAGGGCGGTGCAGTGGCGGCGACGTTCAGGGAGCGGCTCAGTCTGGGTGTTTCTGGTTGTCGATGTACTCCTTGATGATCGTGAGTGGTGCGCCTCCGCAGGAGGCGGCGAAGTAGGAGGGGGACCAGAAGCGCCCGCCCTGCAGAAACTTGCCGATGTGGGCCGGGTGCTCCTTGCGCAGCAGCCGCGTCGAGACGCCCTTGAGGCTGTTCACCAGCGTCGACAGGGCCACTTTCGGCGGGTAGTGAACGAGCAGGTGCACGTGATCGGAATCTCCGTTGAACTCGACCAGCTCGGCCCCGAAGCTGTCACAGACCTCGATCATGATGTCTGCGCAGCGGGCGAGGATCTCGTCGGTGAACACACCACGCCGGTCCTTCGGCATGAAGACCAAATGCGCATGCAGGCTATATACGACGCTACGGCCCCGTCTGATATCGGGATTCGGTTCCCAGCGCGGTGACATACGCCAAATGATAATGTGTTCGATGTGAGGCTGGTGGTGCAGGTGAAACTCCTGCCGACGCCTGAGCAGGAGGCGGCGCTGGAGGCGACCCTGCGCGCTTGTAACGATGCCGCCATGTGGGTCTCGACGCTCGCTCACGAGCAACGCGTGTTCGGCAACTATGACCTGCGTAAGCATGTCTACGGACAGATCAAGGACGAGTACGGGCTGGCGGCTCAGGCCGCGCAGCATGTCATCAAGAAGGTCACCGACGCTTATACGACGCTGAAGTCCAACATCCGTGCGGGGAACCTGGGCGCGCAAGGCTCCCGGCGGCGCGAGCGAGCCGAAGGCAAACCGATCGCGTTCCGCCCCCAGGCGGCGCAACCGTTCGATGACCGGTGCCTGTCGTGGCAGATGGGCGCCCAGACGGTGTCCATCTGGACCGTGACGGGGCGAATGAAGAGCATCGCGTTCACCGCCTCTGCCGATCAGCTCAAGACACTGGCCGCCTGGCGCAAGGGCGAATCCGACCTCGTGCACCGCGACGGCATGTGGTTCCTGATGGCCACCTGCGATCTCCCGGACCGGCCCGTGCGCACCCCGGATGGTTTCGTGGGTGTGGACCTGGGGATCGCCGACATCGCCACGACCAGCGATGGGGTCCACCACTCGGGCAAGGGGCTGAACGCGGTCCGGCACCGCCACCGGGAGTTGCGCCGCCGGTTGCAGGCCAAGAAGACCAAGTCCGCCAAGCGGCTGTTGAAGAGACGCCGCCGTAAAGAGGCGCGGTTCGCCGCGAACACCAACCACGCCATTGCCAAGCAGATCGTGACCGAGGCAGAACGCACCGGACAAGGCATCGCGCTCGAAGATCTGAGCGGGATCCGCGACCGGGTACGGCTCCGTAAGCCCCAGCGGGTCACGCTGCACTCGTGGAGTTTTCATCAGCTCGGCGGGTTCGTCGCCTACAAAGCGGCCCGCGCCGGGATCGCACTCGTTTATGTTGATCCGGCTTTTACCTCACAGCAGTGCTCGCGCTGCGGGCATGTGGACAAGAAGAACCGGCCCGACCAGGAAACCTTCCTCTGCACGTCGTGCGGCTTCGCTGAGCACGCCGACGTCAACGCAGCCCGCAACATCGCCTCGCGCGGTGTTGCGGGCTGGGCAGTGAGTCACGCTGTCGACGACGCGGCCTGAACCGTCGAATCCATCGACGGCGAGGAGCTGCAAGCTTGGTCGCTACGGCCGAGAAGCTGACGCCGTCATGGGTAGAGGCCGCGCATCTGGTGGGCCTCCGCGACCCGGCCGACGCCGATGACGTGCGCCGCCTGCCGCAGCGTGAGGTCGCGGGCCGCAGCCAGCGACCGCACCTCGGCGTAGGCGCCCTCCATCAGGTCGCGCAGCTTCAGCTCCACCTCGTCGCCGCTCCACGAGTAGGCCTGCATGTTCTGCACCCACTCCAGGTACGACACGATCACCCCGCCGGCGTTGGCCAGGATGTCGGGCACCACGATCGTGCCGTTGGCGGCCAGGATCTCGTCCGCCTCCGGCGTGGTGGGCCCGTTGGCGCCCTCCACGATCAGGCGGGCGCGGATCCGCGGCGCGTTCTCGGCGGTGATCGCGCCCTCCAGGGCCGCGGGCACCAGCACGTCCACGTCCAGCTCGAACAGTTCGGTGTGGTCCAGCGCGTCGGCGTGGCGGTAGCCGGCCACACCGCCCGACTCGGCGGCCCAGGCGCGCAGGTCGGCGATGTCGAGCCCGCCGGCCGCGTACACCGCGCCCGTCGCGTCGGACACGGCGACCACCGTGCAGCCCGCGTCGGAGAGGTACTGGGCGGCCGGGGCACCCACCTTGCCGAAGCCCTGCACGGCCACCGTCACGCCTTCGGGCGAGCGGCCGAGCGCGCACATGGCGGCGATCTGGACGCCGCGCGAGGTCGCGCCGGACCGGCCGAGTGAGCCGCCCAGCATCAGCGGCTTGCCGGTGACCACACCGGGCACCGCGTAGCCGGTGTTGACGCTGTAGGTGTCCATGACCCAGGCCATGGTCTGCTCGTCGGTGCCGACGTCGGGCGCCGGGATGTCCTTCTCCGGGCCGATCATCGGCAGGATCTCGTTGACGTAGCGCCGGGTCACCCGCTCCAGCTCACGCTGGGTGAGCACGGCCGGGTCCACGGCCACGCCGCCCTTGGCGCCGCCGTACGGGATGCCGACCAGTGCGCACTTCCACGTCATCCACATCGCGAGCGCGGTGACCTCGTGGATGTCGGTATGGGGATGAAAGCGGAGGCCGCCCTTGGCGGGGCCGCGTGAGACGTTGTGCTGAACCCGGAAGCCCTGCACGACGTCCATGCGCCCGTCCTCGCGGCGCACGGGGACCGAGACGGTCAGCGAGCGGCGCGGCGTGGCGAGCATCGTGCGGAGCCCGGCGTCGAGCCGGAGATGTTCGGCGGCCTGGTCCAGTTGGTGGAGGGCCGAATCGAGGGCCTGGCGGCCGGGTGTGATCAGGGCCGGCGTCCTTGACGGCACCATGACGGTCATGGAAGGGATTCCTCCTGTTGTCTACGCCCGGAACGTGGGGCGAGGCGCCATTGCCTGCCTTGTTTGGGCGTTCGTGTCGTGATCATCCTAGAGCGCGGCGTTTATTGCTGCCTAGGGTTTTCGGGTTTGCCGTATCCCAGGTGATCTGCTGTCATCAATTACATGCGTTGATCGTGGTGCTGCAAACGTGCCACTCTGGCAGGCTTGCCACTACATGTGTGCCGAACTGTCGAATTTGGGGGACTGATGCCCGCTCTGGTCGTCGGGCCCATGCTGCGCTACGTCGATTCCGCCAGCGCCTCGATCTGGGTGGAGACCGGCACGCCAGGCTTGGTCACCGTGGAGGCCGCGGGCCGGGTCTTCTCCTCGTCCACCTTCACCGTCCATGGACACCACTACGCGATCGTCGATCTGCTCGAGCTGACGGAGAGCGTCGACTCGTACGTGGTCAAGATAGGGGAAGAGCAGGTCTGGCCGCTCGAAGGTTGGCCCCCCAGCCGCATCAGACTGTTCCCGGCGGAGGGGCCGAGCCGGGTGGCGTTCGGCTCCTGCCGCACCAGCGTGCCCCACGACACCACATACGTCCTGACTCACGGCGAGGACGTGCTGCGCTCCTACGGCTCACACCTCAAGGACGCGGACGCCGGGGAGTGGCCGGACCTGCTGCTGCTCCTCGGCGACCAGGTCTACGCCGACAGCCCGTCACCCGAGATGCTGGAGTTCATCGCCGCGCGCAGGGACAGCGAGCCGCAGAAGGAGATCGCCGACTTCGAGGAGTACGCCGAGCTCTACCGGCTGGCCTGGACCGAGCCGGAGATCCGCTGGGTGCTCTCCACCGTGCCCACCGCGATGATCTTCGATGACCACGACCTGCGCGATGACTGGAACACCTCCCAGACCTGGCGCGAGCAGATGGCCGCGACCTCCTGGTGGAAGCGCCGGGTGATCTCCGGGCTCGGCGCCTACTGGGTCTACCAGCACCTCGGCAACCTGTCGCCGGCCGAGCGGGCGGACGACGCGCTGCTGGCGACCCTGCTGAAGGGCGGGGACGGCGAGGCGCTCGACGCCTTCGCCGAACGGGCCGACGCCGAGCCCAGCAGCAACCGGTGGAGCTACTCCCGCGAGCTCGGCGGCACCCGCCTGATCATGATCGATACCCGGTGCGCCAGGCAGCTCACCCCGGCCGACCGGCGGATGCTCGACCCGGTCGAGTGGGCCTGGCTGGAGGAGGAGGTCGCCAAGCCCGCCGAACGGCTGGTCATCGGCTCGTCGATCCCGTTCCTGCTGCCAGAGGGTGTCCACTTCGTCCAGAACTGGAACGAGGCGCTCTGCGCCGGCAAGTGGGGCAAGACCGTCGCGCGGCTCTCGGAGCGGTTCCGGCAGGCGATCGACCTCGAGCACTGGGCGGCCTTCCGCCGCTCCTTCGAGGACCTGGCCCGGCTGCTGGTCCAGATCGGCAAGCCGGTGCTGATGCTCTCCGGCGACGTGCACTACTCCTACCTGGCCAAGGTCGACGGCCGGCCGATCTACCAGGTCGTCTGCTCGCCGATCCGCAACCCGCTCAGCCCGGTGCTGCGCTGGGCCAACGTGTTCAGCCAGTTCGGCCTGGCCACGCTGGTCGGCGGCCTGCTGGCGCGGCTGGCCCGCATTCCGCGCCCGCCGTTCCGCTGGGAGGTCATCGCCGGGCCGTGGTTCCAGAACGCCGTGGCCACGCTGACCCTGCCCGGCGAACTGGACTGGTACGAATCCTCCGGCAGCACCGTCAAGCGCATCGATTCTGTACGACTTCCGTGAAAACGGTTATCGTTGGCTTTTGTGTACCATGACCACTACTCTGTTGCCGTCCCCTTCTATGACCTTTGGCATGAGGATGGGCATGTCCCGGAGATCCGCCGGCTCCTCCCACCGCTGCTCAAGGACGTCCGCCGGAGCGTCATGGAGATCGGCGCCGGCACCGGCCTGATCACCGAGCTGATCGCGTGGGAGACCCCGGCGGAGATCTACGCCGTCGAACCGTCTCTCGGCATGCGGTCGGTCCTGGTCTCCCGCCTGGCCGAGCGCGCCGATCTGCTGTCCCGGGTGACCGTCCTGCCCTGCGGCGCGCTCGACGTGGACGTGGACGAGCCGGTCGAGGCCATCGTGATGATCTCGGTCCTGCACGCCTTCGACACGGCCGAGCGGGAGCGGCTGTGGGCGGTCCTGGCCAGGCAGCTCGAACCCGGCGGGCTGCTGGTGTTCAACCATCGCGAACCGCCCCCTCGAATCCCGGGTGAGCTTGAGCGGATGGGCTCGTACCAGGTCGGCAGGCACACGTACGAGATCTGGGGACAGGTGCTGGAGGCGGCGGGCGAGACCGTCAGGGCGCGCTTCCTCTACCAGATCAGGCAGCGTGGGGTGCTGATCAGCGAGGACGAGGTCGTCAGCGTCAGTCATCGGCCCGGCAGGGGGCGGCTGGACGCCGAGCTCGACGCGGCCGGCTTCACGGCCGAGCGGGATGCGGACGGCCTCCTGGCGTGGCGGCTGGTGGGAAATAGCGTGAAATAGGTGGAACCGGTGTCCCGCGTGCGGTCAACAACAGGGTGACCGCATGAGAGAGGACCGGCACGTGGTGGGTGTTCAGGAGTTACCTGAAACGCTGGACGACTCGGCGCTGATCGCGCAATCGGTGAGTGATCCGGAACGTTTCGCGGCGCTGTTCGACCGGCATGCCGAAGAGATCCACCGGTACGCCGCCAGGCGCCTCGGCTCGGAGCCGGCCGAAGACGTGACAGGCGAGGTGTTCCTCGTCGCCTTCCGCGCCCGGGCGCGCTACGACCGCTCGTGGCCGGACGCCAGGCCCTGGCTGTACGGCATCGCCACCAAGGTCGTCGCCCAGCATCGCCGGGCGGAGCGGCGGCGCATCCACGCGATGTCCAAGGTGAGCGTGGAGCGGCCGGGCTCGTTCGACGACCGCAGCGCGGACCGGGTCACCGCCGAGCAGCTCCAGCCCAGGCTGGCGCGGGCGCTGACCCGGCTCAGCGCGGCGGAGCGCGACCTGCTGCTCCTGGTGGCGTGGGCGGACCTGACATACGAGGACGCGGCGCTCGCGCTCGGCGTGCCGGTGGGCACGGTCCGGTCCAGGCTGCATCGGCTCCGCGTCAAGGTACGCAGGGCTCTCGGCGGCATCGATCCCTTCGCAGAGGAGCCCCAGGATGGATGACGAGATTCGGACGTTCGCGGACGGGCGGCCGGCCGCTCCGCCGTATCCGGAAGAGGCCCGCGCCAAGGCGCGCGAACGGTTGCTGCGCGAGGCCCGCGAGGGACGTGGGTTCCGCTTTCCGAAGCTGGGCTGGCAGGCCGTAACCGCGTTCGGGGTGACGGTCGCTCTCGTCGGGGGCGTGGCCGTGGCCCTGTCGGCGCGGCAGCCGAACCTGGGGGTGGCCGCCTCGGCCACCCAGTCGGCGGCCGTGTCGGCGGATGAGCTGCGGCCCAGGCCCGGCCAGTTCATCCTGGTCGAGACCAAGGGCATGATCAGCTCGACCTCGGCGGGCAGCAGTGGCGCGGTCCGTTTCCTGTCCGGGACGCACCGGAAGATCTGGCAATCGGTCGACGCCCGCGCGGACGGCCTGCTGCTGATGGAAGGGCAGGATCCGCCGCTGCCCAAGGAGAGGCCCGAGCGGACGCCCGCACAATGGGCGCGGCTCCCCTCCTGCCCCGACCAGCTCGGGCGCTTCCGGGTCGACTACGCCTACCTGAGCACGCTGCCCCCTGACCCGGCGAGGATGCGCGACCTGCTCTACAAACGGGAGTCCGGTGGCAAGAGGGGCGCCGACGAGGTGGCGTTCACCGCGGTGGGTGACCTGATCAGGGAGACGTACATGCCCAGGGCGCAGCGTGACGCGCTGTTCGAGGCCGCCAAGTCGATCCCGGGGGTACAGGTGGCCGAGGGGGTCAAGGACTTCGTCGGGCGCGAGGGGGTGGCGCTGGGCAGGGTGTCCGCGGGGATCCTGGAGCAGTTGGTCTTCGATCGGGACACACACGTGCTGCTCGGGGAACACCGCACGGTCGTGGACGCCGAAGCCGGCGGCGCGCCGGCGGACAGTATGCTCACCACGACGGCTCAGGTGAAGGTGAGCGTCGTGGACCGGCTGCCGGAGCCGACGGGCACGGTGATCGAGTCCGCCGGCTGCGCTCCGCAGCCCACCGCGACCCTCGAGCCCACCGATCAGCCGACCGACCCGCCCACGGACCAATCCGCCGATCCATCGACCGAGCAGCCCACGGACCAGCCGACCGATAGCGGCCCCGCGGAGGATCCGTCGCTCACCGACCCTCCGGCGTTGCCCAGCGACCTGCCGGAGGACCCGGCCACGGGCCCCGCCGACATCACCGCCACCGCGCAACCGGCACCGATCGGCAGCGGCCCTGGATCCTAGGGCTTGGCGCTCTGGACGATGCGGGTGGCTTCGGCGCGTTCCTTGTCGAGTGTCTGGCGGACCTGGTCGAAGTCGGCGGGGTGCTGTTTCATGGCGGCATTCTGGAGTTTCTCCTCCGCGCCGCGCCAGACCTCGACGAGGCCCGTCTCTTTCTTGCACGCGACGTCGGCGACCGCGGTGGCCGTTTCGGCTTTCGCCGAACCCGGGTCCTTCCACCGGTCGTCGGCGGCGGCCGCCAAGGGGTCGGCGTACTCCTTCTGGCCGCGGGCGCGCATACACGACCGCCACTTGTCGAAAGCTGCCCGGACGTGGAGGTCCTTCGTCCGGGTCTGTTCGAAGATCTCCCGCTCCAGGCGCGTCAGAAGGGGCGAATCGGTGCCGTCGACGTAGACCCGGCCCATGCTGTCATCAAGGCAGGTGTTCGCCGCCGATCGTTCGGCCGCGTCGCGGTAGCCACCGCGCGCCCGGTCCGCCCGGTCTCGTTCTTTCTCGACGGAGGTGAGCGGGGCGTGATAGCCCATCCGCGTGGCGACCAAGGGCTCTATGACCCCGTACCGGCGGCGGTTGGGTGCCTCGAGCACAGTGAGCGCGGGCAGAGCCGGGCGGCTGTACCCCTTCTTCTGGAGGCACTGGCCGGCGAGAACGTCCGTTGCCCGCTCGACGCGTTCGATGTCCGTCTCGGTCCGCTTGTAGGCGTCGAACGGCAGGTGCAGCGCCTGCGCTTCGGCGGACGGGTCGATGACGGGCCGCTCGGGGGCGGTCGAGGGGGCGGGAGCCGCGCACGCGGCGGTGGATACCAGCACCAGCGCCAGGCAGCCCCACGCCCACCGACCGGCGATCAGCCTACGTCGCAGGGGACTTTCCTGAACCAGAGGGATTCGACGGTGTTGTCGAAGCCGTTGTTGGTGAAGTCGCTGTCGTTGCTGCGCGGCGCCGCGTAGTACCTGACACCGGTCCGGTTGTCACCGCTGTAGAGGTCGATACCCGAGTAGGACGCGTTCGCCATCGAGCTCGCCTCGTTCTCGAGAGCGCCCAGGTCGTCCCGTAGCTGGGTGGAACACGTGATGTCCTTACGCGCGCCCTGATAGTCGTCGTGCTCCCAGAACGTGATGAGGTTCCTGCTGGCCATCGTCGCTTCGGCCGGGCTGACGGTGAGCACGGAGAACGACGTGACGAGCGCGATTCCCGCGGCTGCGAGTTTCTTCATGTGCCCTCTTCTATGGATAGGCGGAGCCGGCCCGCCAGGAGACGCTGATCTTGGCAGGGGATCATACCTATCCAGGACGAAGTGGACGTGCCTTTCGGGGAGATCAAGTACGGCCCGCGCCACGGATGCGGATCCGTTGCGCGGGCCGTACGGGAAGCGGCCGGTTGTACCGCGTCTCTAGCGGAAGGAGGCGATGGTGTCGGCGAGCTGGTCGACCGCCCAGAGGAGATCCTCCTCGGAGATCACGATCGGCGGCGCCAGCCGGATCGTGGAGCCGTGGGTGTCCTTGGCCAGCACGCCGCGGGCCATCAGCCCCTTCGACACCTCGCGCCCGGTCGCCAGCGACGGGTCGATGTCGACGCCCGCCCACAGCCCGCGCCCGCGCACCGTGATCACGCCGTGGCCGATCAGCTCGCGCAGCCGCGCGTGCAGCACCTCGCCGAGCTCGGCGGCCCTGGACTGGTACTCGCCGGTGTTCAGCATCTCGATCACCGCGTTGCCGACCGCGCAGGCCAGCGGGTTGCCGCCGAAGGTGGAGCCGTGCTGGCCCGGCTTGATCACGCCGAGCACGTCCTCGTTCGCGGCGATCGCCGAGACCGGTACGACGCCGCCGCCGAGGGCCTTGCCCAGGACGTACATGTCGGGCACGACGCCCTCGTGGTCGCAGGCGAACGTCTTGCCGGTGCGGCCGAGACCCGACTGGATCTCGTCGGCGATCATCAGGATCCCCTCGGCGGTGCACAGCTCTCGCACCTGCGTGAGGTAGCCGTCCGGCGGCACCAGCACCCCGGCCTCGCCCTGGATGGGCTCGAACAGCACCGCCACCGTGTTGGCGTCGACGGCCTCCCTGATCGCCTCGACCGAGCCGTACTTCACGATCCGGAAGCCTGGGGTGTAGGGGCCGAAACCCTCGCGGGCGTCGGGGTCGGTGGAGAAGCTGACGATCGTGGTCGTCCGGCCGTGGAAGTTGTCCTCCATCACGATGATGTTGGCCTGCTCCGGCTGGACGCCCTTGACCTCGTAGCCCCACTTGCGAGCCACCTTGATGGCGGTCTCGACGGCCTCGGCGCCGGTGTTCATCGGCAGGATCATGTCCTTGCCGGTGAGGTCGCCGAGCCCGGCGCAGAACGTGGCGAACTGGTCGTGGTAGAACGCACGGCTGGTCAGCGTCAGGTTCTTGAGCTGCTCCTGCGCCGCCTCGATGATCTTCGGGTTGCCGTGCCCGAAGTTGAGCGAGGAGTAGCCGGCCAGGCAGTCGAGGTATCGCTTGCCCTCGACGTCGGTCACCCACGCGCCGTGGGCCTCGTGGATCACCACAGGCAGCGGGTGGTAGTTGTGCGCGCTACGGCGCTCACTCACTTCGATCAGGTCGGTGGTGGTGCTCATCTCAGTTCTCCCCCCGGATCTCCAGTGTGCAGCACTTGGGGCCGCCACCTGCCTTGCGCAACTCCGACAGGTCGACGGGAATCGGCTCGTAGCCGCGCCGCTTGAGCTCCAGTTGGAGGTCGCCCGCCTCGGCGTTGATCACCACGTGGGTGCCGTCGCTGACCGCGTTCAGCCCGAGCACCTCGGCGTCGGCGTCGGTCGCCAGCACGGCGTCCGGGAACAGCCGGGCCAGCACCGCGCGGCTGCCCTCGGAGAAGGCGGCCGGGTAGTAGGCGACGTTGCGGCCGTCGATCGGGAACAGCGCCGTGTCGAGGTGGTAGAAACGCGGGTCCACCAGCGTCAGCGAGATCACCGGGCGGCCGGTGAACTCCTGCGCCTCCTGGTGCGCCGACAGGTTCGTACGGAAGCCGGTGCCGGCCAGGATGACGTCGTCGAGCGTGAGGAAGTCGCCCTCGCCCTCGTTGACGTGGGACGGCTCCTTGACCGGGAAACCGTTCTCGGTGAACCAGCGCAGGTAGGCCGGGCCCTCGGCGGCGCGCTGCGGGTAGGCGAACCTGGCGCCGTAGACCCGCCCGCCGACGACCAGGGCGCCGTTCGCGGCGAACACCATGTCAGGCAGTCCCTCGACGGGATCGATGAGGCTGACCTGGTGCCCGAGGCTCTGGTAAACCGATCTGAGGCCCTCCCACTGCCGGATCGCGAGATCGCGGTCGGTGCCGGTCTCGGGATGCATCCACGGGTTGATCGCGTACTCGACCGTGAAGTATTCCGGGCGGCACATGAGGAAGTGCTTGGGCATGCAGGTCTCCGTCGGGGTCGTCGGGGGAGTGTCCCCGAAGGGGACGAAGACAGCATAAGAATTTATGTTTGCGCAGGCCAAGGGGTTGACATTGCATGTACGCGCGGGTCTGTTGCGACTTTCAGCCGACGACCTGCGTTCTGTTGCGCTCATCCGGTACGGGACCCGCGAACGGGTCAGATCCGGGCTCGGCGCGGCCGGGGAGAGGGGCGTCGGGCACGGCTCCCGGCGGCAGGTCGACGAGCCGGGACAGCACGATCGAGCTCTTGGTCCGCACCACGAACGCCTCCGCGGCCAGTCGCTCGATCACCCGCTCCACATGGCGCACATCGGTGGCCCGGATGTGCACCAGCGCGTCGGCCTCACCGGTGATCGTGGCCGCCGCGACGACCTCCGGGCACTTGGCCACGGCCAGCGCGATGTCCGAGGGCTTCGTCTTGCCCTGGCAGAACAGCTCGACGTACGCCTCGGTGGTCCAGCCGAGCGCCTGCGGCGCCACCCGGGCGCTGAACCCGGTGATCGCACCGGCCTCGCGCAGCCGGTCGACCCGGCGTTTCACGGCCGACGCGCTCAGCCCGACCCGGTGCCCGATCTCCGCATAGGTCTGGCGGGCGTCGTCGACGAGCGCCGCGATGATGTCACGATCCAGCCGGTCCAGTTCCACGCGCCCTGTATACAGCCTGGCCAGGCTGGCGCGCGACGAGCACGCCAGGGGAGACTGAGCGTTCGATCTTTGACCGGAGGATGCTGGACCCGTGAGCAGAGCAGCTTTTCCCGAGAATTTCGTCTGGGGAGTTTCGACGTCCGCCTACCAAATTGAGGGCGCGAACGTGGCCGACGGCCGCGGCCCGTCCATCTGGGACACCTTTCTGGATTCGCAGACCGCCTGCGATCATTATCATCGATATGCCGAAGACGTCGGCCTGCTGAAAGACCTGGGCGTGACCGCCTACCGTTTCTCGGTCAGCTGGCCGAGGGTGGTTCCCGGCGGCTCGGGACGGGTCAACGCCGCCGGACTCGATTTCTACGAGCAGCTCGTCGACGAGCTGCTCGGCGCGGGCATAACGCCTTACGCGACGCTTTACCACTGGGATCTGCCGCAGGCGCTGGAGGACAAGGGCGGCTGGGCCGTCCGCGACACGGCCGGCCATTTCGCCGACTACGCGCGGGCCGTGCACGACCGGCTGGGTGACCGCGTCGACACCTGGTTCACGGTCAACGAGCCGTGGGTGTCGGCCTTTCTCGGTTACGGCTCCGGCATTCACGCGCCGGGCCGCAGCTCGCCGGCCGACGCCTTCAGAAGCGCGCACCACCTGCTGCTCGCCCACGGACTGGCGACCGGCGAGCTGCGCGCCGCGGGCGCCTCGAAGGTGGGCCTGATCCTCAACTTCTCGCCCGTCATGACACCCGGCCAGGTCGGCGACCTGTCGATGGAGCTGCCTGAGGAGGACACCGAGGCGGTGGCCAGGATCGACACGCTGATACACCGGCAGTTCCTGGAGCCGGTGCTGCGTGGCGCGTATCCCGCCGATCTGCTCCCGCTCGTCGAGCGCACCGCCGGCCTCGACCATATCCACGAAGGCGACCTGGCCGACATCTCCCGGCCCATCGACCTGATCGGCGTCAATTACTACGCGCCGACCGTGGTGCAGGCCCAGCCCAGTCAACCGGCCGATCCGGCGTATCCGGGAAGCGCCGGAATCCTCTTCTGCACGGTGCCCACGGCGGTGACGGCCATGGGCTGGCCCATTGTCCCGAACGCCCTCCCGCTGCTTCTCCGCCGCCTTTCCCGCGAATATCCCGACACCCAGCTGATGATCACCGAGAATGGCGCCGACTTCGTGGACGTGATCACCGGGGACGGGATTCACGACGTCGACAGAATCAATTTCATCGAGGAACACCTGCGGGCCCTCCGGGTCTCCATCGAGGAGGGCGCGCGGGTCAGCGGATATCTGCTCTGGTCGCTGCTCGACTGCATGGAATGGGCCGACGGTTATCAGCGCAAGTTCGGCCTCTACCACGTGGACTTCGCCACCCAGCGGCGGCGGCCGAAGGACAGCGCGTACTGGTACCGCGACGTCATCAAGCGCAACGGCCTGGGCGAGAGCCGCCCGAAACGGCCCACGCTGGAGACCGTGGCCGCCCGTGCCGGGGTCTCCAGGGCCACGGTGTCCCGGGTGGTCAACGGAGAGGCTGCCGTCAGCTCGGAGGTCCGCACGGCCGTGATGCGGGCCGTCCAGGAGCTGGGCTACGTCCCCAACGCGGCGGCCCGTAGCCTGGTCACCCGGCGTACGGACTCGATCGCGCTCGTCCTGTCCGTCCCCAGACCGGGCGGCGAGGCCCTGACGGCGGCCGTCGTCCAGTACGTCACCAGTGTCCTGGAAGGGGCGGGCAAGCGGATCACGCTCATGGTCGCCGACACGGCGGAGAGCCACCGCCGCATCGTCCAGCACGCCGAGGCCCGCCTGGTGGACGCCGTGATCCTCCTTCCGCCGTCCACGGACAGGACGGACACGCTGACCGAACGGCTGATCCGCACCGGCCTGCCCACAGTCCTGCTGGGCAAGCCCGCCATCGCCTCCCTCGTCCCCTACGTGGACGTCGACAATTCGGGCGGCGCGGCGGCGGTGACCGACCACCTCCTGTCGGCCGGCCGCCGCCACCTGGGCATCATCTGCGGCCCCCTGGACCTCGTCGCGACCCAGGACCGCCTGACAGGCCACCGGACCGCCCTCGAACGCGCCGGCCGCCACCCGTTGATCGCCACCGCGAACCTCACGATGCACGCGGGCGCGGCGGCGGCCCGGCAGCTCCTCGCGGACAACCCGCGCCTGGACGCGATCTTCGCCACCACCGACCACCTGGCGATCGGCGCGCTGCGGGCGGCGCGTGAGGCGGGCCGCCGGGTGCCGGACGATCTGGCGATCGCCGGCTTCGACGACATAGACGCCGCCTCCTGCACCACCCCGTCCCTCACCACGGTCCAGGCCCCGGTCGCCGACCAGGCCATGGCCCTGGCCAGGCTGCTCCTGTCGAGACTGGAAGGCAGGCACACCACCTCGGTCATCGTCCCGACCCGCCTCGTGGTGCGGGAATCCACGTAGCTCACCATGCCCGGGCGGTGAAAGCGACGCCTGCCCGGGCTCAGAACCCGCAAGTGATCACGAACCTCTCCCATGATCCGAGCCTTGTCGCATCGGTGTGGATCACATCCGTCGTACGCCCACCGGCACCGACAGCCGTGACGTAGTTCCCGCTGTTGAGCGTCTTGAGAACGCAGGTGTTCGGGGCGGCCAGAGCCGCGGCGGGCCGGGCAGGCTCAGGCCGGCACGAACCGTGCGGACAAATGCGGCAAATGGTTTCCGGTAATCCCCAACGTTAGGTATTTCTCTCCATCGCCGGTTCTCCCATTCTGAGAAGGCAAGACACGGCCCTCCCGACAGATGGGCCCAGGAGATTCCGCGACGGAAAAGGAGCCCCACCAATGTCGCAATTCACCACCGAAGAGCAGAATCAACTGGCCGCCTTCCTCCATGACCTCGATTCCGCGCCGAACCTGCAGGCGTCTGTCGGTGCCTCGCTGGAAAAGCCGTCGTCGTCCGGTCCGGGCGGCCTCGGCCAGCGTGTCGCCAGTGCCGCCGGGATCGGGCTACCGCCGCTGGCGGCCGATGGATCGATCATCGGTCCGTTTGATGCGCGGATCGGGTTCAGGGATGGTGTCGCCGTGGGCGGCTGGGCCAACCTGGCCCTGCACGACACCGGCTCGTACAACTTCAGCGGGCATTTCCATGTGTCCGGCGCGATCAGCTACGACACATCGTTCATCTGGGCGATCAGGGACTTTCTCGAGCCCAACCCCAACGTCTACACCTTCGCGCACACCGGGCGGGTGCACGGCACCTTCGAACCCGGTTCGCGGGACGACGACTGGGGGAAGTCCGAGATCCTGCCCGCTCTGCACGACGGCTGGGCCGACCTGAGCCGGCGTTGGGCCTGGCGCTGGGAGGCCAGGGTCAACGCCGATTTCGGGGTCTTCCTGGACGCCATCATCAAGGTGGTCGCCGCCGGCCAGGCGATCGGCAGGGTCATCTCGGTCGTGGCCTGACCCGGGTCGGAGAAGAACCAAGAATGCGTGTTCCGGCCGTCTGATCGGCTGTACCGGCAGGTGCACAATGGCGTGCGCCAGCGGTCGGGGGCCGGTACGGGCACCCGAGAACCCCGGCCATCGTGCCGGGGTTCTCGCTTGCTACTCCCCAAGCGCCTCGGCGAGATGGGGAAAGACTTTGGACACCTTCGCGAGGAGATAGTCCCCATAGGTGCCGCTGAACGCCCGTAGATCCTGCCCGTCCCAGCGCGCCCGCCCGCCCGGTGTGTACGGAAGCGGCGGCACCTCGCAGTCCCACCCGGGATCGAAGAAGAACGGATAGCTGAGGCGCTCATTCCCACTCAGATTGCGCACCCGGTGCGGAGTGGATCGATAGAGGCCCCCGGTCAGCTTGTCCAGCATGTCGCCGATGTTGCACACGAACGTGCCAGGCAGCGGCGGCGCGTCGATCCAGCCGCGCGTCGTGTGGACCTGGAGGCCGCTGTTGCCGTCCTGGAGGAGGAGGGTGAGCAGGCCGTAGTCGGTATGCTCCCCGACACCCCACGCGTCGGTCTCGTCCGGCTCTGCGGGCGGGTAATGAAATATCCGGAAAAGAATGGTCGGATCGGCGGTATAGCCGGCGCGGAAATAGTCCTCGCGCAAATCCAGGCTGAGCGCGATCCCCGACATCACCGCCTGGGCGACGCCGGTCATCGTGCCGAGATACTCCAGTACGGCCGCGCGCAGCTCCGGCACCTGCTCGGGGAACAGGTTCGGGCCGCGCAGCGGGAGGTCGCCCGCCGGTTCCTCGGCGCCGAAGTAGACGCCTTCCTTCTGGTCCGGGCGGCCCGAGGTCAGCTCGCCGCCGACCGGGAAGAAGCCGCGCCAGGCCCGGCCGCCGCGCTCCATCGAGATCTCGTTCTTCACCTCGACCGGCAGCTCGAAGAACCTCCTGGCGGCCGCGTCGAGGCGGCCGACGAGCTCGGGCGCGACCCCGTGGCCCGAGACGTAGAAGAAGCCGCTGTCCCGGCAGGCGGCGCCGATCCGCTCCGCGACGGCGGCCGTCTCCCGAGAGCCGGAGAGGAGCGGCGAGATGTCGATCACCGGCAATTCACTCACCACGCCATTGTTCCGCATATCCGGCGATTAACATCGAAAGACAGGACCGCGCTGGAGGCTGTATGCGCTTCACTCGCCGGCACGAGCATAACCACGGGCACGAATCCGACGAACCAGGACAGGTCACTCGCATCGCCCCCGCCGTCGCCTATGACGGAGACCTCTACCACCTGCCCGACTGGGCGCAGCGCCGCCGCGAGGAACGCGAGCTTGGCCGTGCCCACGCCACCGACGGCCAGATCGACACGCTCACCCTCGAAACCGGCAGCGTGCCGCGCTTCCACGAACTGGAGGACGAGCGCCTGGCCGAACTGGCCCAGATCGAGAACCTCACCGAGCGGGAGATCCAGCAGGCCCGCGCCGAGTTCGAGGCGCAGAAGATCAAGCTGACCGAGTCGCAGCGCGCGTTCGGCGAGATCCGCAAGGCGCTCGACGACAGCCAGCGCCGGGTCCGGGAGCTGGAACAGCCGAGCAGGCGCCCCGGCGACGGCCGCCCGAGCTCCATCGCGCTGTCCGGCAGCCGCTGGCCCGTCGTACGCCGCTGGCTGCCCGCCGCGCTGCTCCTGCTGCTTCTGCTGATCGTCGAGGTGCCCATCCTGTACCAGGTGATCCTGAACTGGGGCGACAGCGTGGCGATGACCGCCCTGCTCGCGGCGGGCGCCGCGTTGATCATGCTGGTCGCCCCGCACATGTACGGGAGGACGTTCCGGGCATGGCAGGAGAACGGCAGCCCCGCCAAGGGGCGCTGGCTGCTGATCGCCGTCGCGCTCGTCTGGCTCGGCCTGATCGTCGCCGTGGCCGTGCTCCGCCGGGAGGCCCTGGTCAGGCCGCTGATCGTCGACGGCCAGGAGATCGGCCCCACCTCCTCCGGCGTCGGCCTCCTGCCCACCATGATCCTGCTGCTCGCCCTGCTGGTCGCCACCGCGCTGATCGCCGCCGACCTGGGGCGCAGGATGCACAACCCCAACGACCGCCGGCTGCGCGAGCTACGCGCCAAGCGTGACGCCGAGGCCGTGGCCTGCGCCGCCGCCCAGGCCGACTACCAGCGAGACGCCGGTTACGCCGAGAGCATCGCCCAGTACCTGCAGGCGGTCGACCGGCGGCTGGCCAGCAGGACGCGGCAGCTCGACAGCGGCTTCGACAGCCTCGGCACCGCGTACCTGGGCGGCGTGGTCGAGGGGCTGCACGACCCGGAGGCGGCCAGCTGGGCCGAACGCATCGTGGCCAGACGCCGCGCCGCCGACACCCGCGGCGCCTGACCGGGGTGGTCACGTGGTCGAGAAGGTGAACCAGTTGACGTTGACGAAATCAGCCGGTTGGCCGCTGCTGAACGTCAGGTAGACCGTGTGCGTTCCGGTCACCCCGGAGATGTTCGCGGGAACCGTCCGCCAGCTCTGCCAGCCTCCCGTGTTGGCCAGCGCGAAGTCGCCGATCGGCGTCGCCGTGGGACTGTCGAGCCGCACCTGGACCAGCCCGCTCACACCACCCGCCGCCCCCGACGCCACCCTGGCCTTGAACTGCCTGGCGGCCTCGGAGCCGAAGTTCACCCCGTCGAAGCGGAGCCAGTCGCCGTTGGCGATGGCGCCGACGTTCTGCCCGCCGCCCGTGTCCGTGGTGGTCTCGACGATGGTGCCCGACTGGGCCTGGTAGCTCTCGGCCTGAATGGTCGAGCGGGCGTCGACCCCACCAGGCGGGGTGGGCGTGACGGTCGGCGTCGGTCCCGTGCTGCCGCTCTGCCATACCGCCACGTAGTCGACGACCATCGGCCGCCCCGGCACGGTGGCCGCGGTCGGCGTCGCGCTGCCGGCCAGCGCGTCCGGGAACGCCCCGCCCATGGCCACGTTGAGCAGCAGGAAGTAGCCGGCGTGCCCGGTCATGTTGGCCCAGGTCCCGGCGTCGAGCTGGCTCTGGCTCACGCTGTGGAACTGCTGGCCGTCCACGTACCAGCGCAACTGGTTGGGACTCACGCTGCGGTCCCATTCGAAGCGGTACGTGTGGAAGGCTTCCTGGCACGTCGAGCCGGGGCAGGCGCCGCTGGCGCCCAGGCCGGTGGTCTCGTTGCACGGGCCGCCGGGGTTCACGCCGCAGTGGAGTACGCCCCAGACGGAGTTGATGCCGTTGACGTTCTCCATGATGTCGAACTCGCCGATGCCCGGCCAGTTCCAGTAGTTGCCCCGGTACGGCGAGCCGAGCGCCCAGAACGCCGGCCAGTAGCCGAGGGCGGGCTGACCCGTCACGTTCGGCATCTGGATGCGGCCCTCGATGCGCAGCACCCGCCCGTCGGCCGGCTTGAAGTCGGCCCGTGTGGTCTCGACGCGCGCCGACGTCCATTCTCCGGAGCTGCTGCGCTGCGGCGTGATCCGCAGGTTCCCGGCGCCGTCGAGACCGAGGTTCGAGGACGCGGCCGTGTAGTTCTGGATCTCACCGGTGCCCCAGTTGCCCGGGCCGCCCGGGTAGCCGTGCCCGGTGTCCACGATCCAGTTCGCCGACGAGGGCGGCGCGCCCGAGGTGCCGTTGAAGTCGTCCGACCAGACCAGTGACCAGCCGGAAGGGGTTGGGGGCACGGCCGCGGAAGCGCTCACGGCCACGTGCACGAGGAGGGCGGCGAGCACCGCCAGCGCCACGGCCACCGCCGCCAAGCGCCTGCGACTCGGGTTTTGTGGTGCCATTCCTTGCTCCTGGGGGGATGCGGAGGCTGTTGCAGAGAGCGCTCTCTCACGAGACGTAAACACAGGTGTAATGCCGTGTCAACAAACGGCACCACAGGCTTGACGGCTTGGCGAAAAGGCCCATGCCCGCCTGGAGAGAGCGCTCTCGGGCTCCGGTGTCTTGTGGCGCTGCGCGGTCGCGTACTACAGCAGGTCGACCGGGCTCGCCCCCGCCGCCTCGAACGTCTCCTTCCAGAAGTCCTCCAGCAGCGGGAACCGGTCGGGGCTCGCCGTCTTCTCCCGCAGGAACCCGTGCACGACCACCCCGTAGCCGGCCAGGTCCGGCATCAGCTGCGACGCCCGCAACTGCTTGGCCTTCTGCGCGCGGGCGGCCTCGCTCAGGTCCAGCTTGTTGATGTTCAGCTCGCCCCGGTTGTTGATGAGATCGCTGAACACGATGATCTGATGCGCCTTGTCCGGCTGCCGCTGGGCGCTCATCTGCTTGACCAGGTACCGGAACGCACCCAGCACGTCCGACCCCTCGCCCTCGGTCGGGCAGTCGAACAGCGCGACCGCCCGGGGGAGCACCTCGGTGATGCGATGGGTCCGGATGCGGTCCTCGACGACGGGGTTCGCGTTGGGGTTCTCGGCCTTGGTGGCCGCGATGGACACCGGGTCCTGGCGGCACGTACTGCTCTCGGAGCTCCCGGTCACGGCGGCGAACGCGATCCAGTCGCAGCCCTGGGCGAAGGGGGGCAGCTTGGAGGTGACGTCACTGCGGGAGGTCGCCGGGTCGGCATAGCTCGTGGAGTCGACGACCACCCCGCACACGGCCTTCGCCTCGGTCCCGCACCCACTGACCCCCGCGCCCACCAGCACCACGACCCCCACGGCCGCCACCCCGCGCCGCACCCTGCGCCTCCTTGGCCTGGCGACCGGACGCGCGGGCGTCCGCGTCAGAGCCTCCCCCCGAGACCCGGCCTCGCCGCCACCTCCGTCCGTCATCGCCTTCCTCCAGCCCCGGTGTCATCACGCTCGGGCCCGGCCTCGCGGTTGGGCCCGGCCTCGCGGTTGGGTCCGGCCATCCGGTTGGGTCGAGCCCCACGGTCGGGTCCGGCCATCTGGTCCGGTCCAGCCTCGCGATCACGGCCGATCCCGTGATCGTCGGTGGCCTCCCAATCAGGCCCGGCTTCGGCAACAAGGCCCGGACCAGGGGCGGGAGCCGTGTTGGTGCGCGGGGTGGGAGCGGGGCGGTGGCCTGGATCCGGTGCGGTGTCGGAGGACAGGTCTGAGCCCCGGCCTGGGGCGGGACCGGCGTCGAAGCCCAGGTAGGCGTCCGCATCGGAGTCCGGGTCGGCACCCGAGCCCGAGCCCGAGCCCGAGCCCGAGCCCGAGCCGGGGCCGGAGCTGGAGCCCGAGCCCGAGCCCGAGCCGGGGCCGGTGTCGGCATCTGGATTGAGGCCGGCATCCGATTCAAGGTCGGCGTCGGACTCTAAGTCGGTGTCGAAAACGAGGTCGGCCTCTGGGGCCGCGTCCCAGGGGAGTGCGCGCCGTGCCTCGCCGGGCAGTGCCCGAGGTGCGACGACCTCGGCGTGCCACACTTCGATCCGCGCCTCGACCTCCTCCATGATCCGCCCGATCTCCTCCCGCCCGGAGACCGCGGTCGCGCTGTCCCCCGAGGAGTCCATCGCGATGACCTCGCCCTTCCACAGCGACGGGATCTCCTCCTTGCGCGGATGAGCCCGCATCACCCCACCCCGATAAGCCGCGATGAGCTGCTCGGCTTTGGCATGTACGGTCTCCACCGCATGGTTGCGTTCGATCAGCGCGCTCTCCCACTCCTGCGTGAGTCGCTCGATCTGCGCCCTGGCCCGATGAACCGTGTCACCGGCCTCCTGCACCACGGCCTTACGCCGCGCCTCGGCCCGCCGCCGCCTGGCCTCCGCGATGGAGATGAAGGCATCCTCGCCGCCGGCCGAAGCGGCAGCGCCAGGATCATCCGCCGGACCGGCACCCTTGGCGCCGGGCGTGTGACCGGGCGTGTGACCGTTGGCGCGCTCGGCGACCGGCCGCAGATCGGCCCGCCCGAGCTCGCGCAGGATCGTCTCCCGAGCCCCCACCGCCCGCTCAAGCAGCACGGTCCTGGTGGCCGCCAGCCGCCGATCAACCTCGGTGATGCTCTCACGCGCCCGAGCCCGTACCTCGGTCACATACGAAGGCTGGAACTCCGGATCCGTGAATTCCCCAAGCGGATGCTCCCGGGCATCCCGCATCCCCTGCCGACGCGCTTCCTCCCGCTCGGCCGGCGGATCGCCCGCCCCCCACTTGAACAGCCGCGACAAGAACGCCATCCGCGTCTCCCGGCACAGAACCGCTATCCGACTAGAGTGCCCTGACCCCCCACCCTAATCGCTCTGTCCCCACCCAAAGCGGCTCCAGCCACGCCAACCCCCCACCCAACCAGCCAAGGCGACGTCCGACCAACAAGCACGCCGTATCGGCGGCCGACCCTGTACCGGTCAGAGGCCGTCTTCCTGGAGGCCCCCCGCCATGGTCGGCGGGTGGCGGGTTCCCCATGCGTGCCGTACAGGAAGAAAAGCCCTAAGGCCTCGCTGGTGCATCGGTGGCCCGCCGTCACGCCGAGGCAAGCCGTCACTCTGAGGCCCGCCGTCACGCCGATGGCTCGCTGGCGCATCGGTGGCCCGCCGCCAACGTCGCCGAATCGATGGCTTGCTGCTCGTGATCTGTCATCGGGGCGATGGGCCCAGTTCTGGGTACTCGCTTGACTCCGTATCGCTTTTCGATACCATCGACAAACGATAATATCGATGAACGATGCGGAGCAGTGCTATGCCTCTCAACAGATCCACCCCACTGAAATGGACGGCGATCACCGTCCGCGTCCTCCTGGTCCTGTTCGCGGGAATGATGATCTACACGGTCGGGGGCGCTGCCTTGACCGGCGGAGAGAACTCCTTCGGTTCCCGCGGCGCCCAGAGCTTGGTGTGCGTGTCGGCGCCGGGCATACCCGCCGTAAAGGGCAACTTTCTAGAGGATCCCCAACGCCGGAAGGCCGCGGTCACGAGCACCGTCCATGACGACCCGTACCCCGTGAAGAAGGGGGTCGAGTTCCAGAACCCGCCGCCTCAGATCTGCCAGGACGACTCCAGCCTCGGCACCCAGCTGCTGTATCAGAGCTCGCGCTTCGCCACCCCCCTCATGCTGCTCATCGCGCTCTTCCTGCTCGAGCGGCTGATCAGAGACGCGCGACGGGAGAACGGTTTCGATGAGGGGATCGTCCGCAGACTGGTGTTCCTCGGTGCGTTCCTCGGTGTGAGTACGCTCGCGGCATCGCTCTACACGACCATCGTTGAGACCAGCCTGGCCGTGTCGATGGTGGACAGCTCCGTCAAAAGCGTGTGGGACATGGCCCTGTTCGGCTGGGTGTTCCCGTGGGCGTACCTGGTTGCCGGGCTCGGGCTCGTGGTGATGTCGAAGGTCGTCCGCGCCGGTGCGCACATGCGCGAGGAACTCGAAGGAACAGTCTGATGCCGCCCGCCGAAAACCCCGAGCACGCCGTCGAGGTGCATCTGGACCAGTTGCTCGAAGCGCGCGGCATGACGCTCGTCGAGCTGGCCGACAGGGTGGGGATCACCAACGTGAACCTGTCGATCCTCAAGAACAACCGCGCCAAGGCGATCCGGTTCTCCACGCTGAGCAAGATCTGCGAGGTCCTCGACTGCCAGCCCGGCGACCTGTTGTCCTTCAGGCCGCGCTCCTAGCGCGATGACGGATGAGCTGTTGCTCCCGTCAGGGGCCAGGAGCAACAGCTTGCGATGCGATGGACCAAGAAACGAAAAACCACCCCCGGACGGCAGTTGAGCCGTCACGGGGGTGGTGCGACAAGCAAAGGAAGTCAGCCCTTTTCGGCTTCTCCGGTGGCCTGCTCCAGAGCGTCTTCGGGAGACGCCTCCAGGTCCTGTTCGGCGTCGGCGCCCGCCTGGGCGGAGGCCTTGTCGAGGCGGACCCAGCTGGTCACGCTCTCCACCGCGAACAGCACGAACAGGTAGGCCGTCAGCACCGCCAGCACCGGCGTCAGCCAGCCCAGCGCGGCGCCCACGCCGATGATCAGCAGCCGCAGCTCCCAGCCGAGCCCCGCGTGGAAGACCCAGGCGGGCGGCCAGATGCTCTGCCGCGTCCGGTAGACGGTGTCGTACGTGTGATAACCCACCACGTACACGAGCACGAACAGCAGCCACTTCGGCACGTCGGCCGCCAGCCCCACCGCGATGATCGTGAGGAACTCGGCGCCGCGCAGCAGTGGCGGGGTGAGCCAGTCGAGGCGGCCCAGGTGGTCGCGGGGCGCGGTCGGCAGCACCAGCAGGAGCACGAGCAGCGGCGGCACGAGCAGGATCGGGCCACCAGACTTCAGCACCCCGGAGACCGTGACGGCCACGACCGCCAGCAGGGCGATGAGCGTGGCCGGCACCGGTGGGATGCCCTTGCCGATGCGGCCGGCCAGCGCGTGGACGAGGGGGCCGTCGTCGCGGTAGGCGAGTAGGCGGGCGGTCTGGATGCGGCGGCGTTCCTCGTCGGGATCCGGCGTGGGAGTGCCTGCGGCCAGTGGTGCGGTGATCATGCGAGCGACCTCATGAGGCGTCCGGTGAGGGTGTAGGCGGCGGCGACGGAGCCCCAGATCACCAGCGTGAGGAAGGTGATGCGGGCGTCGAAGAGGGCGGCGGTGATCGCGATGGCCGCGAACCGCTCGCCGATGGGGAAGACGATCATCTTACGCGCCCAGTGCACCGCTTTGAACCGCCCGGCGCGGCTCCACATCTTGAGTACGCCGCGGATGCCCTGGCTGCGCTCCACCTTACGACGCTCCAGCGCCTTGCGCAGGGCGCGGTCGTCAGGGGCGTTCAGGGGAAGCGTGGGCAGCTGGGCAGGCGGCTTGCGGCGGTTGGAGATGCCGAAGGAGAAGTCGAGCAGGTGGCGGGTGGACTGCAGGCCGAGCGCCGCCAGTGCGAGGATCCAGATGTCGTCGCTGTTGCCCGACACGACCCAGCCGACGGCGAGGCCGGCGAAGACGACGTACTCCTTGAACCGGTCGAAGGTGGCGTCAAGCCACGCGCCGAGCACGCCGAACTTACGGGCGTAGCGGGCGACCTGGCCGTCGACGCAGTCGAAGACGAAGGCGAAGTAGATCAGCACCCCGCCCGCCACCATCCACGGCCGATCGCCGGTGGCGAAGCAGGCCGCGGCCAGCACGCCGAGCGCGATCGAGATGAGCGTGACCTGGTTGGGCGTCAGGCCCCGCCGGGCGGCCCAGCGGGCGATGAAGCGGGAGTAGGTGGAGACGAAGTAGGTGGTGAAGAAACCGTCCGCGCCCTTGACCGCGTTGTCGAGCCGGGCCCGGTCCTCGTCGATGCCGGACATCTCGATGCCGGCCTCGTTGGTCTCCTCCTGGGTGGTGACCCGGCGGTAGAACAGGTCGCGGCGGCCGCGGATGCCGACCGACATGCCGTTGCGGACCAGGCCGAAGATGATCAGCTGGATCAGGTCGTCGTCGGCGCCGAACGCGTCGGCCATGTCGGCGAGCTCACGGCAGGTCTCGGCCAGCAGGGGAGCGTTCCTGGCGCTCACGTGCAGGGGGCCGAGCAGTGCCGTGTTGGGTCTGGTCACCGCGTGGTTGGCGGTGCCGACGGAGATGACGCGGGACTTCCCGGCGCGCGCGCGGACGGGCAGCCCTTCGAGGGTGTTGAGCCCGATCTCCGGCTCCGCCTCGTCGATCGGGACGAGTTCCTCCTGCGCCTGATCGATGGTGTCCGGACGCGGCTCCTTGGCGACGAGGGCCAGCGCACCGCGCTTGGCCTTGGTGATCTGGTAGATCAGCTCGTCGTGGACGATCGAGTTGTCCGGGATCAGGAACAGGTTCTCCGTTGCGGACTCGGCGACATCGGCCAGCGCGCGCAGAGCGCCGGCCAGGTCGCCGGGCTCGATCATGGCCGGCTGCGGATCCAGGGAGAGGATCTGGCTGCGCAGCCGTTCGGCCACGGTGGGATTGCCAGGCAGCGCGGCCAGCCTCAGGCCGGTCGGAGCGGTGTCAGGGCCGGGCGAAGAGCCCAGCAGGACCACGCGGGTCATGACTCCCTTTCGAGGCGGTTGCGGGGGGTTGAACAACGGGTAGAGCGGGGACGGACGTCAAAGTCTAGTGAGGGTTCCGCAAAGTCGCTCCATCCGAGGTGCGCAAAGCCCGCTCCACCCGAGCATGACCTTGGTGCGCCATAGGATGGGTGTGTGAGTCTCTATCGTGACGAGGGCGTCGTTCTGCGTACGCAGAAGCTCGGCGAGGCCGACCGCATCGTCACCATCCTGGCCAAGCGCACCGGCAAGGTCCGGGCGGTCGCGAAGGGCGTGCGCCGCACCACTTCGCGCTTCGGGGCAAGGCTGGAGCCGTTCACCCACGTCGACCTGCAACTTCACACCGGCCGCACACTCGACGTCGTCACGCAGGCGGAGACCATCAGACCCTACGGCGAGGCCCTGGCGATCGACTACCCGCGCTACACCGCGGGCACGGCGATGCTGGAGACCGCCGACCGGCTGACGCACGGCGAGAAGGAGCCGGCGCTGCGGCAGTTCCTGCTGCTGGTGGGCGGGCTGCGCACACTGGCCGACGGCGAGCACGAGGCCAGGCTGGTGCTCGACGCCTACTTCCTGCGCTCGCTGGCGGTCGCCGGCTACGCCCCCGCGCTGGACGCGTGCGCCAGGTGCCAGGCCCCGGCGATCAGGGCGTTCGCCATCGTGGCCGGTGGCGTGGTGTGCGGGGCGTGCAAGCCGTCCGGATCGGTGGTGCCCGCGGGGGAGACGATCGGGCTCATGACCGCGCTGCTGCGCGGCGACTGGGCGGCGGCCGACGCGTCGCAGGCGCGGCATCGCGGCGAGTGCAGCGGCCTGGTCGCCGCATATCTGCAATGGCATCTCGAACACGGAATACGCTCTCTCCGACACGTAGAGAGGGAGCCTGTGTGAACGTTCGACCGCCGACCCCGCATCCGTCCGGCGCGGTTCCGCCGCCGATCCCGCGTGACCTGGTGCCCAGGCATGTGGCCATCGTCATGGACGGCAACGGCCGCTGGGCCAAGTCGCGGGGGCTGCCCCGTACCGAGGGGCACAAGGCGGGCGAGGCGTCGTTGTTCGACGTCATCGAGGGCGCGCTGGAGCTGGGCGTTCCCTACCTGTCCGCGTACGCCTTCTCCACGGAGAACTGGAAGCGCTCGCCCGACGAGGTCCGCTTCCTCATGGGCTTCAACCGCGATGTCATCCGCCGCCGTCGCGACGAGTTGCATGCGATGGGCGTACGGGTGCGCTGGGCGGGCAAGCCGGGCCGGCTCTGGAAGAGCGTGATCTCCGAGCTGCAGAGCGCCGAGGAGCTGACCGAGCGCAACCGCAAGCTGACGTTGCAGTTCTGCGTCAACTACGGCGGCCAGGCGGAGATCGTCGAGGCCGCGCTGCGGCTGGCGGACGACATCGCATCGGGCCGGGTCAAGCCGTCGAAGGTCAACGAGAAGGTGTTCGCCCGCTATCTCGACGAGCCGGAGATCCCGGAGGTCGACCTGTTCGTGCGGTCGTCGGGGGAGCAGCGCTTCTCCAACTTCCTGCTGTGGCAGTCGGCGTACGCCGAGATGGTGTTCCTCGACCGGCTCTGGCCGGACTTCGATCGCCGCGACCTCTGGGAGGCGTGCGAGATCTACGCCAAGCGCGACAGGCGCTACGGCGGGGCGCTGCCGAACCAGGTCTAGAGCACCTCCGACCATGAGTCGTCGAGATTACATTTCATGACTTGTCATGTCTTGTTGTGGTCAGACCCTTGCAAAGCTGACACGTTCTCTTCAGTCTTCTGCCCATAGGCGTAAAGATCAGCTCTACTCCCATGGCGTGAAGGAGAGCGTGTGCCGTCCACCCCCCATTGGCGTGCGATTTTGATCGCGGTCGCCGCCGTTGTCACCCTCATCCTCCCTCAGGGCGTGGCCCAAGCCGCGCCCGACCCGGGCAAGATCAACAAATCCGTCCAGGCCGACCTGGCCGCGGACGGAAAGGCCACCTTCTGGGTACGCATGAAGGGCACCGCCGACCTCAGCGGTGCCCGCCGGGCCGCGACCAAGGACGACAAGGCCGAGCAGGTCTTCGAGGCCAAGACCGCCAAGGCCGACACCTCGCAGGCGGCCCTGCGTAAGCTCCTGGAGTCCCACCAGGCCGACTACACCCCGTACTGGATCGTCAACGCCGTCAGAGTGACCGCCGACGCCAAGCTGGCGGCCGAGATCGCCACCCTGGCGGACGTGGACCGCATCGACCCGGTGCGTACCGTGTCGCTGCCGAAGCCGGACCCCGGTAAGGCCGAGGCGAAGGTCAACGCCGTCGAGTGGAACATCGACCGCGTCAACGCCCCGCGCGTCTGGAACGAGTTAGCCGACCGCGGCGAAGGCATCGTGGTCGGCACCATCGACAGCGGTGCCCAGTTCGACCACCCCGAGTTGGCCGCGGCCTACCGTGGCAGGAGCCCGGACGGCTCCGTCGACCACAACTACAACTGGTTCGACCCCGCGCACATCTGCCCGAGCGCGGCGCCCTGTGACAACCTCGGGCACGGCACGCACGTCATGGGCACCATGGTCGGCGCCAGCGGCATCGGGGTCGCGCCGGGTGCCAAGTGGATCGCCGCCAAGGGCTGCGAGGTCAACACCTGCACCGACGCCTCGCTGCTCGCCGCCGGCCAGTGGATGCTCGCCCCGACCGACCTGAACGGCGCCAACCCGCGCCCCGACCTGGCCCCCGACATCGTCAACAACTCCTGGGGCGGCGTCGGCTTCGACCCCTGGTACAAGGAGACCGTCGAGGCGTGGATCGCCGCCGGCATCTTCCCGGCCTTCGCCAACGGCAACGAGGGGCCCGCCTGCCGTACCAGCGGGTCGCCCGGCCAGTACGCGATCAGCTACAGCGCGGGCGGCTTCGACATCAACAACGTCCTGTACGCCCGCTCCAGCAAGGGCGAGGGCGAGAACGGTGAGATCAAGCCGAACCTCGCCGCCCCCGCCGTGAACGTCCGTTCGTCGGTGCCCGGCAACGGCTACGACAGCTACACGGGCACCTCGATGGCCTCGCCGCACCTGGCGGCCACGGTGGCGCTGATCTGGTCGGCCTCGCCGGGGCTGCAGGGTGACGTGGCCGCCACCCGGCCGCTGCTCGACAGCACCGCGATCGACGTCAACGACACCAGTTGCGGCGGCACCGCCGCCGACAACAACGTCTGGGGCGAGGGCCGCCTGGACGCCTTCGCCGCGGTGCAGGCCGCGCCGCGCGGGGGTCTCGGCGAGCTCAAGGGTACGGTCACCGCCGGCGGCAGCCCGGTGTCCGGTGCCACGGTCACCTTGTCCGGGCCGCTGAGCCGTACGGTGGTCACCGGGACGGACGGGA
The DNA here is from genome assembly GCF_043197155.1 of Nonomuraea sp. NPDC049269. NCBI lineage: Bacteria > Bacillati > Actinomycetota > Actinomycetes > Streptosporangiales > Streptosporangiaceae > Nonomuraea > Nonomuraea sp. NPDC049269. The sequence goes on along the minus strand of NZ_JBICSO010000007.1, from coordinate 569,192 downwards.
CGTACGCCATCCCGCGCCTGCTGCCGGGCGACTACCAGATCGGCGCGGAGAAGTTCGGCTACGACAAGGGCACCGCGACGGCGACGATCACGGCCGACCAGAGCACCACGGCCGACGTGGCGATGACCCTGCGGGCCGCGGGCGTGGTGACCGGCACGGTCACCACGGCGGGCACGCCGGAGCCGGGCGCCAAGATCGAGGCCGTCGGCACGCCCGTCAGCGCGGTCACCGACGCCGCGGGCCGCTACCGGTTCTCACTGCCGAACGGCACCTACGACCTCAAGCTCACCCCAGTCTCCCGCTGCTCCAGCGGCGCCACGGCGTCCGTCACGGTGGCCGGGGACGTGACCAAGGACATCGAGCTGCCGTTGCGTGGCGACAACTTCGGCTACACCTGCCGGAGCGCCGCCGAGCCGTACGTCGCGGGCACCAACAAGCTCGCGCTCACGGGCGACGACGAGGCGCAGCAGGTGACGCTGCCGTTCCCGGTCCCGTTCTACGGCGCGGGGCAGAGCAGCGCGTGGATCAGCACCAACGGGTTCGCCAGCTTCGCCACCGACAAGATCGTCACCGGCAGCAACGGCCGGCTGCCCAGCGCGGGCACGCCGAACAACGCCGTCTACCCGTACTGGGACGACCTGGTGGTGGACGCCGACAGCGGTATCTACACCGGTGTCACGGGTACGGCGCCGCACCGCCAGTTCGTGGTCGAGTGGCGCAACGTGAAGTTCTACTCGGCCACCGACCAGCGCGTCTCGTTCGCGGCTCTGCTGGGCGAGGACGGGACGATGAGCTACCGCTACAAGGACATCGAGAGCGAGCGCGACAAGGGCACCAGCGCGACGGTCGGCGTCGAGAACGCGACGGGCACCGACGCGTTCCAGTACTCCTTCGAGGAGGTCGCGCTGGCCAACGGGCAGAGCCTGACGTTCATCGCGAGCAGGCACGGCCTGGTGACGGGCACCGTCACCGACGCCAACGACGGCAAGCCGCTGGCGGGCGCGACGGTGAAGGTGGGCGACGTGGCCACCTACACCACCGGCGAGGACGGCACGTTCTACGGGCAGGTCCTGGCCGGCGACTACGAGGTGCAGGTGTCGAAGGAGCATTACGGCACGTTCACGAAGGCCGTGACGATCGCCCCGACCACGGTCACCAGGATCGACACCGCGTTGATCACCGGCCGGGTCAGCCCCTCGGTGAGCGAGCTGACCGTGGTGCTGCCCACGAACGCCACCAGGACCCGCACGATGCAGCTGACCAACCTCGGCTCACCCACGGCGTACACCGTCACCACCGATCCGGCGCAGGGCTGGATCGGTGTCACGCCGACGGCGGGCGACCTCACCAAGGGGCAGGCGGTGACCCTGAAGGTCACCGTGTCCAGCGCCGGCGTCCAGCCGGGCGCGCTCCGCTCGGGCAAGCTGATCGTGAAGTCGGCCAGCGGGCGGCAGCCGGTCATCGAGATCGCGGTGACGGTCGTGGTGCCCAAGCTTCAGGTGGCCGTGGAGGCCGGCGGCACCAAGGCCGTGACCGACACCGCCGGTGACGCCTGGACGCCCGACAAGAAGTACACCGCGGGCGGCTACGGATACATCGCCACCTCGACCAGTACGAGCACCTCGTCCAAGACCATCAAGGGCACCGACGACCAGTCGCTGTTCAAGACGGCACGCGAAGGGATGCTGGAGTACCGCTTCGACAACGTGCCGGCCGGGACGTACACCGTCGAGCTGGACTTCGCCGACGTGAAGTCGACGCAGATCGGCCGCCGGGTCTTCGACGTGCTCGTCGAGGGGCAGCTCGCGATCCCGGCGCTCGACCTGGCGCTGGAGGCGGGCACGTACACGGCCGTCAGCAGGCAGTACACGGTGAAGGTCACCGACGGCCAGCTCAACGTCCGCTTCGCGACGCGGGAGGGCAAGACGATCGTCAACGCCATCCGCATCTCGGAGCGGCCCGACAAGGTCTCGTGAAATGACCCGGGCCCGCCTCTAGGGCGGGCCCGGGAGCTCTTTTTACCGTATGTCTCGTACGGTGCGGCGGAAGGGCCCTGCGACGCGCTGAGCGGTGTACGTGGCGATGAGGCGGGGCGGCATGCCGTCGGCGGCCTCGGCCGAGTCGAAGACGGCCTGGGCGCCCGCCGTCGCCTTGATCCCGAACGAGTAGGTCCCGTTGCCGGTGAAGGCGTCGGAGACGTCGAGCTCGACGTCCCTCCCGTCGGTCAGCCCCTTGGCCGTGTCGAGCGCGGTGCCGAGCGATGGCCGGTTCTTCCAGGTGACGCCGTCCGCCCAGGTGGCTGCGACCTTGCTCACGGAGATCGAGCTGTCCGTGGTCCGCGCGGCCCGCAGCCTCAGCCTCATGGTGACCCCGGTCGCGCCCGCGGGCACCCCCACCACCGTGAACCGCACCAGCGACTGCCGCTCCGACCCGGCCGTGGCGTCACATGTGCGCGGGCAGGCCGCCAGCCAGGTGTAGGCGGCGTGCGGCGTGTCCGGGTTGGCCTCGCTGAGGTAGGTGTCCTGGTCGACGGTCACCGAGACGCTCGCTGTCTCTGGGAGAGCTGTCTCTGGGAGGGTCGTGCGGGCGGCCACCGGGGTGGCACCGCCGACCCCCGCTCCGGCGAGCATCGCCATGCCTGCCAGCGGCGCCCAGAGGCGGTGGGGCATGCCACCTCCACAGCCGCCGTTCATCGATCAAGAGTGACGTATATCCGGCCGCCTGTCCGCATTTTCGACAAGTCACTCGTCATCGGATGATCGTGGTCCAGTCGCGGCGGTCCTCGTTCACGACCGCGAGCTGCCGCTGGTGGACGTCGGCAGTCTGCCCGTCGGAGAAGTGCAGATACGTGTGGAAGGTGAAGGCCCAGGTGTCATCACCTTCCGGGTCGATCCGGACATTGATCGTCCCGCCCCACAGCCGTGCCAGGTCCCCGGGCGGGCTGGTGACGTTCAGCGGGATGAGAGCCGACCAGGCGTCCTCGGCCCATCGGCCGAGGACGCCGGTCAGGAGGGCGATGGTCTGCCCCCTACGGTCGCGGACGGTCACCGTGACGACGGTGTCGCCGTCCTTGGCCTCGTCGATGGTGTGGAAGCGGATCTCACCCGACTGGAGCAGCGCGGTGCCGGCGGGGGCGACGGGGACGGGGCTCGGACAGGCGAACATCAGAGCGGCTGCCAGCTTCATGATGGGGAACGCCACGGGGCCCTCCTCGTACGTGCGTGCTGGCAGTAATTCTCCTGTCACGAACAGCGATCGTCTATAGCCGAACGTGCCGGTAACCGTCGGTGGCCGTGATGAGCTCGTGCAGTGTGCCGGGCTCGGCGCCCGCGTGGCCGGCGTCCTCGACGATCCGCAGCTCCGCCTCCGGCCAGGCCGCGTGCAGGTCCCACGCCGCGTCCGGCGGTGTCTTCATGTCGTAGCGGCCGTTCACGATCACGCACGGGATGTGCCGGATCGCGGCCACGTCGAGCAGCTCACCCTCCTTCAGGAAACAGCCCTGGCTGAAGTAGTGCGCCTCGATGCGCGAGAAGCTCACCAGCTCCCGGTCGTCGAGGGGCGGTGGTGGGGCGGGGAGCAGCGTGTTCGCCGACAGCTCCCAGGCCGCCCACGCCCGCGCGGCCGGGACGTGCACCTCCGGGTCCGGGTCGAACAACCTGCGATGGTAGGCGGCGACCAGGTCGTCCCGCTCCGCCTCCGGGGCGAAGCCACGAAAGGCCGCCCACTCCCGCGGGAACAGCCGGGCCGCCCCGGTGCCGGTGAACGCCCACGCGTTGTCGGCCTCGGTCGCCAAGTAGACGCCCCGCAGCACCAGCTCGCTCACCCGCTCCGGGTGCCGCCGCGCGTAGGCCAGCGCCAGCGTCGACCCCCACGAGCCGCCGAACACCTGCCAGCGCTCGATGCCGAGCCGCTGCCTGAGCAGCTCGATGTCCGCCACGAGGTGCCAGGTGGTATTGGCCTTCAGCGAGACCCCGGGATCTGCCGCATGTGGCCGGCTGCGCCCGCAGTTGCGCTGGTCGAACAGGACGATCTTGTACGCCTCGGGGTCGAAGAACCGCCGTTGCGCCGGCAGCACCCCGCCGCCGGGGCCGCCGTGGAGAAAGACGACAGGTTTGCCGTCGGGGTTGCCGCTGACCTCCCAGTAGATCTCGTTCCCGTCGCCCACCTCGAGCATCCCGGTCTCGTACGGCTCAATCGGCGGATAAAACGTCTTTTGTCCCATAGCTATCAGACATACTCGCCACCGCCGCCCGGCGCGCACCCTGCGGTTGGACGGCTTGGGCGCGGACCATCCGGGCGTACAGGCCGTGCCGGTTGCTCAGCAGTTCGGGATGGGCGCCCCATTCGACGATGCGGCCCCCGTCCAGTACGACGACGGTGTCGAAGGTGTCCAGGCCGCCGAACCGGTGGGTGATCATCACCGTCGTCATTCCCCTGCGCCGTCGCAGCACCGCGTGGATGACCTCGCGTTCGGTCAGCGGGTCGAGCGCGGAGGTCGCCTCGTCCAGGACCAGGACGGGCGCGTCGCTCAGGAGCGCGCGGGCCAGGGCGATGCGCTGGCGTTCACCACCGGAGAACAGCGCACCCCGCTCACCGACCACGGAGTCGTAGCCGTCGGGCAGAGCCATGATCCGGTCGTGCATCCTGGTCGTCACGCAGGCCGCGACCAGGTCGTCCAGGCCGGCGTCGGGCGCGGCGTAGCGGAGGTTCTCGGCGATGGAGCCCTGGAAGAGCAGGGCCTCCTGCGGAGCCAGGCAGACGCGGCCGTCGATCCGCACCGTCCCCTCCGCCGGCTCGTACAGCCCGGCGAGCAGGTAGCCGAGAGTCGTCTTGCCCGATCCGTTCGGGCCGACGATCAGTGTCGCGGAGGCGGCGGGCAGGTCGAGGGTCACCTCGCGGAGCGCCCAGCGGGCCTCGCCGTCCGGTCCCGCGTAGGCGTAGGAGGCCCGCGCGACGCGCACTTCACCCGCTCCATCGCCGCGCACGGCGGGCGGCGGTCCCGGTGGCAGGTCCAGGTACTCGAAGACCCGCTCGAAGGCCGCCTGGGCGGTACGGAACTCGGTGGAGATGTGCAGGATCTGCCAGAGCGGCTGGTAGAGCCGCGACTGCAGCACCACGAACGCGATGAGCGTGCCGGGCGTGATCCCGTCCATGAGCCCGGCCGCGACGAACACGATGTAAGGCGTCAGGACGAAGAAGATGTGCCCCGCGCTCAGCACCGACTGAGCGGCCAGGCCGGCGCGGACCCCCAGCCGGGCCAGCCGCTCGCTCTCCGCACCGAACACCGCGGCCTCATGGCTGTCGCGTCCGTGCACCCGGGCGAGGGTGATGCCGCCCAGCGAGAGGCGTTCGGCGGCGATGGAGGCGATCTCCGCGCGGGCGCGCTGGCCGGCGGCAGACAGGATCTTGAGCGCGCGTCCCGAGCGGGCGGAGACCCACAGGATGGCCGGCGCCAGGCACAGGGTGACGCTCGCGAGCGGCCAGGACAGCGAGAACATCGCCCCCAGGGCGAACAGGAACGCGAGGAGGCTGCCGAGCAGGCTGGGCAGCGTGTCCTTGATCGCGTCCTCGATCTGGTTCGTGTCGTTGGCCAGCCGCGACTGGATCTCGCCGCTCCTGGCGGCGGCGAAAAAGCCGAGCGGCATCCGCTGCAGGTGGCCGAACAGCCGCGTACGCAGAGAGTGGATGACCCGCTGGGCCATGCGGCCCGCGATCCACGTCTGGGCCAGATCGACGCCCGCCGCCCCTGCCGCCGTGACGGCCGCCAGACCGGCGATCAGCGCCAGCAGGTCGGGCCGCGGGCCGTCCTTGCCGAACAGGGCGCGGTCGAAGACGACCTGGGTCAGCAGCGGGATGGCGGCGTTCAGCGCGGAGAAGATCGCGACCAGCAGCACGACGAGCAGGACGGCGCGGCGATACGGTATGAACAGCCGGATGATCCTGCGGGTCGTCACGTCTGCCGCCCTTTCGGAGGCTCTCGGAGCTCTGAAACGGCGTGCGGCCCATGGCTTGCCGCACGCCGTTCCGTCATCAGTTGGTGTCGGTGCAACCCGGGTGCTTGATGCAGTTGCTCAGCAGCGCCGACTCCGTGGTGCTCGGCTCACGCTCCTGCAGGTTCTGCAGGTCCTGAACGTCGAAAGACATTTTTCTCCCCCCTCTCTGATTTCCGTTCCTCCTGGCGTCGCCGTGCTCGGGGCACGGCGAGATCATGGGGAGCGCCCGATGACGTCGTCGAGCATCCACAGGCGCGGATGACCGTGACGCAGGCGCAGCAGGAAGGCGAGGACGCCCGCGGTGCCGCCGAGGTAGGTCGGCACGGTCCGGCCCAGGCGATCGGGTACGTGCAGCCGGCCCGCGTGCCTGACGGCCCGCGCGCACAGGCACCCGGCCAGGTCCTCCGCCCATCGGTGGTAGCGCTCGTCCCTGGTGAACCGGGCCATGTCGAGGAGGAAGTCGCCCTCGCCGGGCAGGCCGTGGCAGAGCACCGAGCCCGACTGCCACCGGGTCCGGTGTACGGCGATCGCCGCCTTTTCGGCGAGTTCCAGCGCGGCCGGATCGTTTGTCACGTTCCAATAGCGGATCAAGAAGGAGCCGACGCCCGACGAACCGCTGCACCAGTGGGGGCGGCGGGGCCGTACGGACTCGCGCTCGTCGCGCCTGAACGGCCACCAGGCCGTGTCCCCTTCGACGTCGGCGTGCTCGTAGAAGGTGTGGGCCACCTCGCGTACGGTCTCCATCCAGTCCGCCCTGCCGAGGGCGACGCCTCCATAGAGCAACGCGGTGCCGACTCCGGCCAGGCCGTGGGCGAAGCCGAAGTGGTTGGTGCCGGCGAGGCTGGAGTCGAAGGCCGCCTGTGTCGGCCATTGGGGGCGCCCCTCGTACGAGGTCCGCGCGTCGTGCAGGTTCTGGAGCAGCTCCGTGGCCCGCTCGCGCAGCCCGGGGTCATCCGCGCGGATGGCCAGGCGCAGGGTGGCCATCGCGCATCCGGCCAGGCCGTGGGTGACGTCGGGGCTGGGGTGGTCGGTCGGCAGCCGGTGCGCGGCCCGTACCGCGAAGTCTCTCGACTCGTCGTCCGGAGCAGCCTCGTACAACGCCCAGAGGGCGCCGGATCGCCCGGCGTACAGGCCGGGAGGCCAGACATCCTCCTCGGCGAGGCGCTGGTGGAGCCAGCGCGAGACCGCACCGGCCTGTTCGGGCGGCAGGACCGTGAGGATGCCCGCCGCGCCGGCGCTCACCGAGCAGGGATCGGCTTCGAGCCCATAGGTGATGTTGGGCCACGGTGACGGGCTGTCGGGGCGATCGTCCATGGTCTCGGCCAGCCAGGCGAGCCCGTCGGAGATGAGGTCGTCCGCGCTCACCCGAGGCTGCGGCGCTCGTCGCCCGCCCGGCTGGCCGAGCTCGGGTTGTGCGAGCTCGGGTTGGGCGAGCTCGGCTAGAAAGCGGGTGCACGCGTCGAGCGTCCAGCGGTCGTCCGGCTCGGCGAGCAGGCCCGCCACCATCGGCCGCAGCGCCGCCAGGGTGGGGTTGCTCTCGGCGACCCTGGCCAGGTGGTCGGTGGCGCGCGTGCCCCACGCCGGGCCCGCCGCCTCGTCCTCCGCGAGGCCGAGATCGGCGCCGACCGCGAGGAAGTACGCCAGCGCTCCGAGGCTGTAGAGATCCGCCGTCGCCGGGGGAGCCTGGCGGAAGGCGCCGGTGTGCGGGGCCAGCTCCGGAGCCAGATAGCCGGGGGTGCCACCGACCATGACGGTGGTGCCCTGCTTGGCCGCGTACTCGAGGTCGACGAGCCGGACCCGGCCGTCGGGCAGGATCATGACGTTGCCGGGCGACAGATCGCGGAAGACGTAGCCGAGGCGATGCACCTCCCGCAGCAGGGCGACCAGGTGCGAGACGACCGGTACGACCTCCTCGACCGCGCACCCGAAGCCGTCCGGGCCGAGAGGCGTCGCGCGCGCCTCCGACCAGCGATGCGCGGTGCGGCCCGGGACCAGCTCCTCCGCGAGGAACGCGTGGCCGCCCTGCTCGAAGTAGTCGACGACGGCGGGCACGCCATCGGTGGCGGCGAGGTCGTCAAGAGCGGCGCGTTCCGCGGCCAGCCGTTCTCTGGCGTCCCGGCCGCCGAGGTCGGAGGAGGCGTGCGGGCGACCCTCCTTGACGATGACCTCGCGTCCGGTCTTCGTGTCTTCGGCGAGGTACACGCCGCCCCTGTTGGCGTGCCTGATCGCCTCCCGCACCACGAACCGGTCGTTGAGCATGACCGCCGACGCCTTCGGCGGGCGGGCGAGCGGCTGAAAGGGGGAGTCGGCGAAGCTCGGCGGGGTGAAGGCGGCCGTCCGCTGGTCACGGACCAGCTCTCCGCCCGGAGCGCGCAGCCGTACCTCGTAGAACCCGTCGTTGCCCAGCGTCCGGTGCCCGGAGAAGGCACCGTAGCGGTAGTGGACGATGCCGCCCGCGCGGAAGGGCCGGTCGGAGAGGATCACCGGCCCCGGCAGCCCCCTGGTCGCCTCGTCGAGGAGGGCCGCCAGCCGTACCGACTCGGCGTCGTCGGCCGGGTAGGCGGTGACGAACTTGCCCGCCTGCGCCCGCGCGCAGTGCGGCGAGAGCAGTTCCCAGTAGGTGCCGAGCTCGGCGGGGAACTTGAAGGCGCACCCCGCCTCGATGAGCACACGGGCGACCTGGGCGAGTACGAGAGGGGCCGACAGCATCGTCGCGGAGACATGCAGCTTCCATCCCTGATCAGGCATCGGATAGCCGTCAGGAGTGACCCGGCACCAGAAATCGGACGCCTCGACCGACCAGCCCGCCTCGCCGGACCGCGCCAGCTCGGCGGTCACGAGGTCGCGCAGGATGGTCGCGTCTGCCCCCACGGCACTGCCTCCCGATTTCGGCGCCGCCTCGTGGAGGCGCTCGATACGAAGGTCGCCGACGGGTCTTGCAATTCGCTGACAGTCGAATCAACGATTCTTGTCGCAGGACCGATCGAGGAACGCGGCGGTCGTCGCTACGAACCGGTCGGCATCGTCGGTCCAGGGGAAGTGGCCTGCCGCTGGCTGGACGACGAACTCGGCGTTCGGGAACAACTCGGCGAATGCGGCCACGGCGCTCGGAATCGAGTTCAGGTCGACCTCTCCGGCGAGCAGCAGCACCGGCGCGCTGAACGCGGCGAGGGCCGCGCGGGTGGCATCCGGGTCGTACGCGCCCTCAGCGCCGAAGGCGGCCGCGGCCTCGTCGTTGCGATGGCCGTTCTGGGCGGCATGGTGAGCTTGCGCCGCAGCGTCCCAGCGGCCGTAGAAGAAGGGGTCGATGGCCTGCCAGCTGTCATCGGTGGCTTTGCCGGCCACGATGGCCTCAAGAGCCGCGAAGGCCGCCGGGAACCAGGGCTCGTCCTTACGCAGCCGCGCGATCTCGATCCGGGACTCCCCGCTGGGCGCGATGCCGACGGCGAAGGTGCTCGGCGTGATCAGGGCGAGCTTGCCGACGCGGTCCGGGTGCCGGGCCGCGTACAGCGCCGCGAGGTTCGCGCCGGCGCAGTGCGCGAGCAGATCGAAGCTGTCAAGGCCGAGGTGCTCGCGCAGTGCCTCGACATCATCGACCAGCCGGTCGCAGCGGTAGGAGGCGGGGTCCTGCGGTGTCGCGGACCGGCCGGTGCCCCGGAGGTCCATCATGATCAACTGCCGGTGCGCCGACAGGCCGCCGAGTTCGCCGAGGTAGTCGGTGTCCTGCATCGGGCCGCCCGGCAGGCAGATCACCGGGCTGCCTTCTCCGAACACGTGGTAGGCGAGGTCGGTCCCATCATGTGCGGAGAAGGTAGGCATGGCGGCGATCCTGTCAGCGGCGTCGCGACCAGGGCAATCGGATTTCCCGCCGGTCAGCGTCCCGGGTCGAAGCGGCCGTCGATGACGGTCCAGCCCGCGTCGACGACGAGGTTGGTCCCGGTGATGTACGAGGCCGCGTCACTGGCGAGGAAGGCCCACCACGGCGTACGGCAGGTAGGCCAGGATCACGTTCTTGCGGGAGTCCTGGCCCGCGCGCTCCAGCAGGGCCGCTTCCTCCTCGACGCTGCCGGTGCCCGAGCCGCCCGCCACCACGGGCACGGCTGCCACGGTCAGCGGCTCCCGGGGACGCCACACCCGCAGGAACGCCACCAGGAAGATCGCGCAGGAGAGCGCGGCGCCGATGTCGGCGAGTTCGACCGAGATGTAGTTGGAAAAGATGAACTGCCCGGCGCCGAAGGCCAGTCCCGCGACGACCGCGGCGGGCCAGACGGCCCGCACGCCCCGGCGGCCGTCCACCAGGAAGACCAGCACCAAGGGGACGATCGTCGCGACGACCGAGGTCTGCCGACCGGCGATCGCGCCCAGCGCCTCGAAGTCCAGCCCGGTCACCTTGGACAGGGTGGTGATCGGCACGGACAGCGCGCCGAACGCGACCGGGGCGGTGTTGGCCACCAGGGAGGCCACCGCGGCCCGGAAGGGCGGCAGCCCCAGCGCGATCAGCATGACCGCGCTGATCGCGACCGGCGTGCCGGCGCCGGCCAGTGCCTCCAGCAGCGCGCCGAACGCGAAGGCGATGATGATGACCTGGATCCGCTGATCGTCGCTGACGCCGGCGAACGATCTGCGGAGTACGCCGAAGTGCCCGGTGGACTCCGTCAGTTTGAAGATCCATAGTGCGTTGACGAGGATCCAGATGACGGTGAGGAAGCTCGACGCCGCGCCATAACCGCCGGCGCTCAAGGTCTGGACGATCGGCATGCCGTAGACGGCGACCGCGATCAGGGCGGCCACCGCCAGCGCCGACAGACCCGCCCATTGGGCCTTCCATCGGAAGACGCCGAGCAGGACGAACAGGACGAGCAACGGGATCGCGGCGACGAGGGCGGACAGCCCGAGCTGTCCGAGGACTGGGTCGAAGATCTGCTGGTACATGAGCAACCCCTCAGCGGGATCGGAATGGCCCTGGACATGAGGTCACCGGGGCCGGAGGGATGGGGTGATGCGGCGATCCCCCGATGCCGCGTGGAGCCGGGTTCCTTGACGGTCAGGCGGTGACGACCGCCGCGTTCTCCCCCAGAAGCGCGAGAACGACCGCCGTGTCGAACAGGAGCGACGGGATCAGCCGGAGCCGGAACAGCGCGAGAATGGCCGCCACGTCGTCCGCGTGAGCCGTGTCGATCACCGGGACGGGCAGGCGGGCGGCAGCGGCGTCGGCGTCGGCCAGCACCTGTTCGCGCGCCGCGGCGTACTCCGCGCTGCGGGCGATCGGCTCCAGCCGCTTCCACACCTGCGGCATGAGGCCGGGCCGGCCGCCGATCGCGCGGTAGTAGCTCAGCACCCGGGGATGATCGTGCACGGCGCGGATCTCCTCGTACACCCGCGCCAGTTCCTCGCCGGGCGGAGTCCCGTCCGGCACGATGTTGACCGCGGCCGGGGAAACACCACGCGGTCCGGGGCCGGTGTTCCCGTCGAGCGCGAGGCCCGGATCGGCGCCGACGGTGAGCCCTCGGTACCAGCACGAGGCCAGCAGGAGGATCTCGGGCAGCAGCCGGTGGAAGGTGATCGTGTAGCGCGCGATGTCGGTGCCGACGGCCGTCAGGGACTCCTCCGGCGCGGGCAGCAACCCGGCCGGCACGCCCAGCCCGGCCGCCGCCTGCTGGAACTCCGCTGACCCGATGACGGGCTTGAACTGGTTCCAGGCCGGGACGAGGTAGTCGGGATAGTTGGCCAGCGCCTGGAAGATGGGGCTGACGAACGGTACGCCCAGATAGCCCGGCACTTCCTTGATCACTTGGGCGGCCTCGGGCGTCAGCTCGGGCTTGGCGGGCAGTGACGGCAGCAGCACCGCGCCACGGGCGGCATCGCCGGGCCCCGTGGTGATGATCGTCTCGGCGGTCGTCTCGCCGGCCACCTTCCGGCCGATCCGCAGCGGGTTGGCGTCCCTCAGCGGGGCGGGAAGCTGGTTCTGCGGGCTGTTCTGGTAGGCCACCGGGCGCAGGAAGCGGAAGATCCCGTTCGTGCCGACCGAGGTGGCGGCGGCGTTCGTGGTCGCGGGGTACGGACCGCCGTGGTGCATCGCGTCGGTGACGGCGACCCCGGTCGGCCAGCCGTTCCAGACGATGCGCCCGACCCGGGCCGCCAGCTCGGCGGCCAGTCGCCGCCCGTCCTCACTGTCCCCGGCGCCGAGCTGGATCGTTCCGGTGAGGTGCCCGTCGAAGGACCTAGCCGCGCCGATCAGCTCATCGGGCTCGCCGTACCGGACGATGACGCCGAACGGCCCGAACCGCTCCTCGCCGAGCGCCGGGTCCGCCAGGAACGTGGTCAGATCGGCCTCCACCAGGCTCGCGGGGAAGGAGAAACCGGCGTCGTCCGGCAGGACGGCTCCGGTGAGCACGCGTACCCCGGCCCGCTCCGCCACCTCCGCCGCCCCCGCCGCCAGGCGCTGCCGCATGGCGGCGTTGAGCATGACGCCGGGCGGCTGCTCCTGGACTTGGTGCACGGCTCGCGCCACGAAGCTGTCGCCGGCCTCGCCGCTCGGCACGAAGATCACGCCGGGCTTGGTGCAGAGCTGGCCGTTCGACGTGGTCAGCGAGGTCGCGAAGCCGTCCGCCAGGGATTCGGTGAGTGCTCCGGGGAGGACGAACACCGGGTTGAGGCTGCCCATCTCCGCGTACACGGGAATGGGGCGCGGGCGCGCGGCGGCCAGGTCGAAGATCGCCCGGCCGCCGGCGAGCGAACCGGTGAAGGCGACGGCCGCGATCTCGGGCGCGGTGACCAGCCGCCGCGCGACCTCCAGCCCGCTCTCCTGGAGCAACTGGAACACCCCGCTCGGCGCCCCGGTCGCGGCCACCGCCGCGTGCACCGCCGCGGCGACGAGCTCGGCGGTCTCGGGATGCGAGGGATGCCCCTTCACGATCACCGGACACCCGGCGGCCAGCGCCGCGGCGGTGTCGGTGCCCGCCACGCCGAACGCGAACGGGAAGTTACTGGCCGCGAACACGGCGACCGGGCCGAGGGGCACGTTGACGCGGCGGATGTCCGCGGCGGCGCCAGTCGCCGGGTCGATCACCGCGTCGAAGTGACCGCCTTTCTCGATCATCCGCGCGAACTGGGTGAGCTGGAGCACGGTCCGCTCCACCTCACCGTCGAGACGCTGCTCCGGCAGCCCGGTCTCCGCGCCGGCCACCGCGACGAGCTCGGCTCGGCGGGCCGTCAGCTCATCGGCGATCCGCCGCAGCAGGGCGACCCGCGGCGCCGGGTCGAAGCCGCCCCAGACGGGAAACGCCTCGGCCGCGCCCGCGAGGGCCTTGTCGAGATCGGCGTGCGTCGCGTCGGCGAACCGGCGCCGCTCGGCTCCTGTCCGCGGGTCCATCGACGAGAAGCTCTTGGCAGATTGCATGCAACGTAGGGTACAAACTTGGATCCAATGTCTCAAGAGTCTGTTTCATCACCGTTTCGCATCTGTAGCCATGGTCGATCTGACCGGTGAAGAAGCCGGACGCGGACGCCGGAAACCAGGCCGACGGGGTGGTCACGTCGGCCTGGGGGAAGTGCTAGGGCGAAGTCAGCTCAGGACAGGTACAGCCCGACGGACGTCTGCAGGGCGTCGAGCCGGCGGCTGGCCGCGGCCTGGACGTCCTCGACATGGATCCGCGCCTGCTTCTCCGCGCCCTCACGGTCGCGGCGCGTCAGCGCCTCGACGATGCGCTGATGGCCTTCCACGCAGGTGACGACCTCTTCCCGGGTGAACAGGACGGCCATGTTGTACGTGATGCCGAAGTCGCGGTTGCGCAGCCATTCGTCCAGCAGCCGGCCGTTGCCCGAGGCCCGCACGATGGTCTGGTGGAATTCGCGGTTCATCCGGCCCAGCTCGGCGCGTGGCCGCTGCACGTACTCCTCGATCGGCCCGTCGTAGAACGCGGCGATCGTGCCCAGTTGCTCCTCGGACGCGCGTACGGCGGCCAATCCGGTGGCCATCGCCTCAAGGGCGCACCGCACCTCGTAGATCTCGCGGATCTCGTCCGGCGTGTGCTCGCGCACGACCCAGCCCTGCCGCTCCCGGACGACCAGCCCCTGGTCGACCAGGCGCATCAGGGCGACGCGTACAGGAGTGCGGCTGCTGTTGAGCTGCGCCGCCACCTCGTCTTCCGGCAGCCGCTGGTTGGGGCGGTATCTGCCCTGGAGGATCGCGGCCCGTATGTGCTCGTACGCCTGGTCGCCGAGCGACTGCCCGCTACCCGCACGAGGCCTCCTGCGCTTGGCCGCAGGCTCCTCCGTACGTGCCCCGCCGGGTCGTTCGGCCATCAGTCCTCCGGTCCGTCGCTCATGGAGATCCTTCCAGTATGCGGTGAGATCCAGAAATCCCTGCACGGCCTGGGTGAGCCATCCCAAAGTGCCTCGTACCGGAGAAGTATCCTGCAATTACCGTCGCAACCGTGGAGCCGGCAGCCTGGGAGACGGTGGTCGGGGATCGGTCGCGCGGTTTCGGAACTGCGATGACTGAGGAGAAGAGATCATGACGCGACCCCCTTTGCCCCCGTTCACCCGGGAGACCGCCATAGAGAAAGTCCGGCTGGCGGAAGACGGCTGGAACACCAGGGACCCCGAGAAGGTGGTGCTGGCCTACACCAAGGATTCACGCTGGCGGAACCGGGCGGAGTTCGCGACGGGACACGATGAGATCGTGGCGTTCCTCCGGCGGAAGTGGGCCAGAGAGCTCGACTACCGGCTGATCAAGGAGCTGTGGGCCTTCACCGGGGACCGGATCGCGGTCCGCTTCGCCTACGAGTGGCATGACGACGCGGGCAACTGGTTCCGCTCGTACGGGAACGAAAACTGGGAGTTCGACGAGCAGGGCCTGATGCGGGTGAGGCATGCGAGCATCAGCGACCTGCCGATCCAGGAGTCGGACCGGAAGTACCACTGGCCCCTGGGGCGCCGCCCGGACGACCACCCGGGCCTGACCGATCTCGGCTTCTGAAAATTTCTCCGCTCTGACGAGAAATGATGGCCCGACTCCTTACATAGGCACAGATGTCCGCAAGTCGCACTATGAAGGAGCCGGGCATGGGAATGCCGAGGAGACCGAGCACGGGAACGGCCAGTGGGTGACCAGCGAGCCAGGCTCGAGGCCGTCTACCGGGAGACGTACGGCCAGATCACGGCGTACGCGGCCCGCCGCTGCGCGTCGCCGCAAGACGCGGCCGACGTGGTGGCGGAGACCTTCGCCATCGCCTGGCGGCGCATCGATGAGCTGCCCGGCGGAGCGGAAGCCACGCTGTGGCTGTACGGCGTGGCGCGAAAAGTGCTGGCCAACCACTACCGAGGCGAGGTTCGCCGCCAGGCCCTCAGCGTGGAGCTCGACGCCGAGCTGGCCGACCTGTACCAGGCCGCGCCCGACAGCGGGGTCGAGCTGAAGGCGATCACGGAGATCTTCCGGACCTTGTCCGATGATGATCGCGAGCTGCTGTCCCTGGTCGCCTGGGAGTGCCTGGACCGGCAGGAGATCGCCGCTGTGCTCGGCCTGTCACGCAACGCCGTACGCATCAGGCTCCACCGGGCCCGCAGGCGATTCGCCCGCGCCCTCGCCGAGGCGGACGTGCGCTTCACGTCGAAGAGCCGGTTGATCCCGGCGGAGAGGCAGCTGTGAAGAACATCGACGACGTCGACGAGATCACTCGCGCGCTGGCCCGGGTCGAGCCCGGAGCCCTTGGTGGCCGCCCGTCCGACGCGGGGGCGCGGACGTTGCTGGACTCGATCATCGCCGAGGAGCCCGGCGCCGTTGGCGGCGGCCCGTCCGTGGTCCGCCCACGCCGGCGCCGTCCCCGGCGGTTGGTCCTGGGGCTGGCGGGCGCGGGGGCGCTCGCCGTGGGCCTGGTGATGGCGCAGAGCCTGCTGCAGAACGGCGTACCCCCTTCCTACGCGGTCACCAAGGACGCCGACGGCGTCGTGTACGTCAAGGTCAGGGACTTCCACGACGCCGCGGGACTGACGAGACAGCTGAAGGAGCTCAACGTCCCCGCCATCGTCGACTACGCGCCTGCGGGCAAGTGGTGCCGGGAACCGCGCGGGACGTACGTCAAGGACATTCCCCGCGGCCTGTACTCCGTGCCGGAGAACATTCCCGGAGAAGAGACCTCCGGCGGCTGGCAGATGCGGATCAACACCAAGCTCTTCAAGCCCGGCCAGACCTTCGTCTGGACGATCGGCGAGGAGAGCACCAGCACCATCCTCATGAACAATCCGGTCGCGCCGTGCGTCCTCGTGCCCGACGAAAGCCACAAACCGAAGGAGGACAAGTCCGACACCCGGCGGGCGACCGAGAAGGGCCGCTCGCTCGCCGGGTTCCGGGTGGATGAGAAGACCGTCGGCGAGGTTCTGCCCGAGATCAGGAAACGCGGACTGAAGGTCACCTACGTCGTCATGGCAATCCCAGAGGGAAATCCAGGCGGCTACGGCGTACTCCGCACGCAGACCGCTCCCGTCGGCGACGACTGGATCGTCTGGGAGGCGGAGGAATCCATGGGCAAACCAGGAGTGGTCCGCCTGCTCGTCACGGACAAGCGCTACGACAAGAACCCCGTTTACGGAGGTCCACGCGACAACGTCATCAAGGACTAGCAGGCGGCACTCGCTCCTGCGGGTACGTACCGCTTAACCTGCGGAAACAGGCTCACACGACGATCCATGCGCAGGACGTCCGTGGACGTGGCCCTGAGGGCTACAAGGCCCTCTTCACCGAGCTGCGCACCGCGTTCCCGGACCTGCACGTCGAGGTCGAGCACCTGATCGCCACCGAGGACGAGCTGGCCTTCGCCTACACCATCAGCGGCACCCACCTGGGCGACCTCATGGGCCACTCCGCCACCGGCGGGAAGGTCAGCTACCGCGGCATGCAGATCAGCCGTTTCGCCGGCGGCAAGCTGGTGGAGCGGTGGGGCAGCAGCGACCAGCTCGGCATGCTCGCCCAGCTCGGTATCGTCTGAACTCGCCCGTCAGACACGCGGAACGGCCTGTCCGCCCGGGATCGGCCGTTCCGCGTCTCCGCTCCTCCAGGCCGTGGGCTTGACCATCAGCGCGGGAACAGCTGTCTCCTCAGCAGCTCGGCGCGCACGATGGTGTCGTCGATCCAGAACGTGGTGGAGCTGGTGTTGTTGGTCGCCTGCACCTGGATCTTCTTGTTGCAGTACATCCTGGAGTTGTTCGCGGGACACGTCACGTACCCGGCGGCGAGCATCGAACCGTCGCGCCAGCGCCGGTCATCGGGGTTGGCGGTGTCCCAGTCGAAGCGGTCATTGTCGGCATTGTTGCTCGGCGGCAGCGCCACTCCGTCGACGATGATGCGGCCCCCGCACCAGTTGCCGATCACGCTCGGCCCCTTGCATCGGATCTCGGCGTTCACCCAGACGGTGAGGTGTCCGTGTGTGCCTCTTGGCACCTGCACGTACATTGAGCCGCAGGTCAGGTCGGTCCACCCCCTGCCGGTGATCGTCTGCGTCTGATGGCCGCTGATGACCTCGATCTGGTCGGTCGAGCGTCTGAATCCGGACGTGACGCAGTCCCCGGAGCCCTTGCCGTGTCCGGCGGCGGTCGCCGCCCCGGGCACGATGGCCAACGGTATGGCCGCTGCGGCGGCGAACAGAGCGGCCTGAGCTTTCCTCGTCCCGGTCCTCATAGGCGCTTCCTTCTCATTGGGGAGTCCGATCATTCACGCCCCTGTTTTTAGTGCGTGCGTGATCTCATGAAGAACGACACGCGTCAGCCCCCTGCGGCCGAGCCGATAACTTTCCCCGTCCATGGGTCGTTCGAGATCGAGACGGAACGTGACTAGTGCCCGATGATCCGGTGGGGCAGGTAGGGAGCCTCCAGGCGGGCCGTCTCCTCGCCGCTCAGGGACACATCCACCGCCGCGATCGCGTCATCCAGCTGACGCACCTTGCTCGCCCCGACGATCGGCGCGGTCACCCCAGACCTCCCGAGCAGCCAGGCGAGCGCGAGTTGTGCCGGGGGCAGTCCTCGTTCGTCGGCGATCGCCCGCACCACGTCGACGACGTCGAAGTCGGCGTCCTCGTACATGCTGTCGGCCAGCAGGTCGCTGCCGGATCGGACAGTACGCCGCCGGCCGTCGCGCCAGCGGCTCCCGGTGAGCAGTCCGCGCGCCAGCGGGCTCCACGGGATGACGCCCACTCCCTGGTCCAGGCAGAGCGGGATCATCTCCCGCTCCTCCTCCCGGTACACCAGGTTGTAGTGGTTCTGCATCGACACGAACCGGGTCCAGCCGGCCGTCTGAGCGGTGTGCTGCGCTTTGGCGAACTGCCAGGCGTACATGCTGGAGGCCCCGATGTAACGTGCCTTGCCGGCCCGTACCACGTCGTGCAGGGCCTCCATGGTCTCCTCGATCGGGGTCTCGTGGTCCCAGCGGTGGATCTGGTACAGATCGACATAGTCGGTTCCGAGCCTGGTCAGCGAGGCGTCGATGGCGGCCAGTACGTGCTTGCGGGACAGCCCTCGGTCGTTCGGGCCCGGTCCCGTCGGGAAGTAGACCTTCGTGGCGAGTACGTAGTCGTCGCGGCGGGCGAAGAGCTTGGCGAGCAGCCGCCCGGTGATCTCCTCGCTCACGCCGTCCGAGTACATGTCGGCGGTGTCGAAGAACGTCACACCCGCCTCGACCGCGCGCCGCACGATCGGCTCGGCCGCGTCCTCGCGCAGGATCCACTCCCAGGAACGGGGATCGCCGTAGCTCATCATGCCCAGGCAGATCCGGGACACCCGCAGCCCCGACGAGCCCAGCTTCACATAGCGCATTCCGTCTTACCTTCCTGAAGGATCTCCTTGGCAGGCGCAGTCCGGACCTCGCGGTGGAGGGCGACCGAGAACACCACGAGGGCGACTCCGGCGAGATCGGCCAGTGAGGGAAGCTGCCGGAGCACCACGACGCCGATCACCGTCGCCGTGGCCGGAAGCAGCGCCACCAGCAGCGCGTACGTGGAGCGGGCGATGCGTGCCATGGCGAGCTGATCGCACACGTACGGGATCACCGACGAACAGATCCCCACCCCGATCCCGGCGGCGAGCGTGACCGGGTCGAGCACCGCGGGAGCGGCCTGCCCAACACTCACCGGCGCGACGAACACGCAGGCGACGAGCATGGCGGCGGCCAGCCCGTCGATGCCGCTGACGCCGCTCGGCCGCCGAGCCGTACGGTGGGCCAGCACGATGTAGGCGGCGAACAGCGCCGCGTTGGCGAAGGCGAACCCCAGCCCCAGCGGGTCCCCGGCCGGCCGGATGCCGGTCAGCACGTAGACACCGCCGACGGCCGCGACGAGTGCCACGAGGTTACGGACGGTACGGGCACCGAGCGCGGCCAGCACGATGACCGGCAGAAACTCGATCGCGGCGACGGTTCCCAGGGGCACGCGGGCGATCGCCAGGTAGAAACAGACGTTCATGGCCGCGAGCACCGCGGCCCAGGCGAGGATCGAACGACGGCCCGCGGCGTCGAGCCGGGCGAGGGTCCGCCAGGGGCGGCGCCAGAGCGCGAAGACGAGCGCGGCGCTCCAGATCCTCAGCCCCGCGACCCCGAGCGGGGCGAGCCTGCTGAACAGGAGCACGGCGAAAGCCGGGCCGAGGTAGTGGAAGACGGCGCTTCCCAGGAAGTAGGTCCATGGAGGCGCCGCGGAGAGTACGGCACGAGGGCCGGTGGGCGACATGCCCCCATCGTTGGCCAGCCCGTAATTTAGGAGAATGGCGAATCGAAGGATCAGACCCGAGCGGGCGTACGAACCCAAGGGAATGGACGCCCTCGACCTTCGTATTCTCGCCGAGCTGCAGGTCGACGCCAGACTGAGCTTCGCCGAGCTGGGCCGGCGGGTCGCCCTGTCGGCCCCCGCGGTGGCCGAGAGGGTGCAGCGGCTGGAGGAGACGGGAGTGATCACCGGCTATCACGCCGAGGTCGACCCGCGGGCGCTGGGTTTTCCGGTCACGGTGATGGTCCGGATCCGCCCGGCGATCCGGGAACTGCACCGCATCTCCAAGATCGCCCAGGAGGTTCCGCAGATCGTCGAGTGCTACCGGATGACCGGCGACGACTGCTTCTACTTCACGATGCACCTGCGGGCGGTCGACGAACTCGAACCGATCCTTGACCTGTTCACGCCCTACGGTCAGACGACCACGTCGCTGATTCACACCGCTCCCGTGCCGCGCCGTCCTCTGCCCCTGGAGTGAGACTCGGGCCCGTGTGGTGCGCGATCAACGGCAGGACGATCTCGGCGAGCGCGTCTTCAGGCAACGGGCGGTGGTTGAGCAGCGTCTCGACGGCGACGAGTGTGAAGGGTGCCACGGCGGCTCTGGCCGGAATCCGGACCCGGTCGATCTCGCCGCGCAGCACGGCACGTTCGAGCAGGAGGTCCATCTCACGCTTGCCGGCCTGGCCGACGCGCTCGTGAAGGTAGTCGGTGAGCTCGCTGCCGTCTGCCCTGCCGTCGCCGATCGCCTGGAGGATCGGGGAAAGTTCGATCATGCGTGTGCTGACCACGCGGAACTGGGTCAGCAGGTCGGTACGCAGAGAGCCGGTGTCGGGAACGGGCGGCGGCATGGGCGGCGCCTGGTGGCGTAGGGCGGCCAGGACCAGGTCACGTCGGTGCGGCCAGCGGCGATAGAGCACCGTCCTGCTGGTCCGAGCGCGCGCGGCCACGGCGTCGTAGGTGAGTTCGTGGTAGCCGACGGCGCGCAGCTCCTGCCAGGCCGCCTCCAGCAGAGCCGCCGGCACCTTGCCCAACGGCGACACCACCCGCAGCGTCTTCGACCCTGCGACAGTGGCGCGGGAGATGCTGCCCTACTTCGACGACTGCGCCGACCGCGCCGAAGCGCTCCGCCGCCAGGGCGCCGACGTCGTGTTCGTGACCGGGTGCGAGCTGAGTCTGTTCGCCCGCGGCTACCTGCCCGGCGACACCTTCACCGAGCGCATGCAGGTCCTGCGCGCCTCGCCGGAGGAGCGCGCCGCGGCGCTGGCCTCGATACCCGATCCCGTCAACGCCTTCCTCGCCCGCGTCGCCGCCTCCGTACGCCCCCGCTTCGGCGGCCCGATCAGCTACGCGTCCATCCCCATCGAGTACGTCGACTGGACACCCTTCGACATCGTCGGCGTGGACGCCTACCGCAACCAGCACAACGCCGCCACCTACCGCGCGGACCTGGAGGAGCACTTCACCCACGGCAAGCCCGTCGCCGTCACCGAAGCCGGCTGCTGCACCTTCCACGGCGCGGGCGACTGGGGCGCCGGCGGGTGGACCGTCGTCGAAGACGGCCGCGTCAAGTCCGGCACCGTACGCGACGAGGGCGAGCAGGTCCGCTACATGGACGAGTTGCTGACCGTCTTCGACGAGGTGGGCATGGACACCGTCTTCTGGTTCAGCTTCGCCGGGTTCGAACTCCCGCACCGCGACAACCCCCGCGACGACCTCGACCTCGGCTCGTACGGCATCGTCAAGATGCTCGACGGCACCCAGGGCCACACCTACCCCGGCATGCCCTGGGAGCCGAAGGAGGCCTTCCACGCCCTCGCCCGCCACTATGAGATCGGTTCGGCTCAATAAGGTGGGCCGATGGCGGACATCTACGAACTCGCGCTGACGGTGGACCTTCGCCCTGACATCACCGATGACGAGCTCGCCGAGCTGCGGTGGCATGTGGGGCAGGGGCCGCGACCCGAGCGGCTGCCGATCGGCACCGACAACTATCTGGAGGCCTACCCGCTCGGTGATCCCGACGACCCCGATTGCGAATGGGAGACGGCGGAACCAGAGCCCGCGTTCACGCAGCGCGGCACCGCACTGTTGGTGGGCGGCGTGCTCGTCGCCGAGCTGGCCGGGCGGGAGCGTTCTGATGGCTGGGCGCTGACGGTACGCCAAGAAGTGCATCCCGACGCGTTCTATCAGCTCCGGACGCTGCTGGAGTGGCTCGGCCGGTGCTCGGCCAACGCGCAGACCGACGGTAGCGAGTTCTTCGTGGGTTACCTGCGCTTCTGCGAGAGCGTGGAGATCGAACCGCTTGTTCTCTCGAACGGGCGGATCCACCTGCCGGAGGCGATCGAATCGCATACCCCGCACTGGGCGGCCGAGGGCACAGGGCCCGAGATCAGGGGATGAGGCCGGCGGTCGCGGGGAGGGCGATGTGGGCGTTCTTGATGGGCTCGCCGTGGCCGACGCAGGCCAACTCCGCGTCGACATCCGCGAGCTTGCGGAACGAGCGCAGCATCTCCTCGCGGTCGAGGTTGAACACCCCGGGCATGACCTGCCTTCCCACGTGCGCCACCGTGTCCCCGGTGACGTCTCCCCACAATCGATCGTCGATCCGAGGCCGTTGCATCCCTGGTCCGTCGTGTGGCATCGCCAGAACTCGCGGCCGATGCTCCAGACGCCGGCAGCCTGTCGGTTTTCGTCTACTTTGTAAAGGTCGAGCGCGGGGGAGCGGCAGCTTATTCGATGGAGGCGCTTTCTTGCCGCTTGTACAGTGGCTGGCTCCAGCTTCAAGGGGCGGCAGGGGAGAGATCATGCGCGTGCACTATCCGCGTACCCCTCACCTGCCCTGGTCACCTGGCGTGACACCGGACGACGTCCGCGCGGGAGATCTGTCCGGGCTGCGCGGGCGCGAGGTCGTGGTCACGGAGAAGCTCGACGGAGAGAACACCACCCTGTACGCGGACGGGATGCATGCCCGGTCGCTGGACTCGGCTCACCATCCCTCCCGGGCGTGGGTCAAGGGTCTGCAAGGACGGATCGGTGAACGGATCCCGGCGGGGTGGCGGGTGTGCGGGGAGAACATGTACGCCCGGCACTCCATCGCGTACCAGGGGCTGGAGAGCTGGTTCTACGGCTTCTCGGTTTGGGACGGCGATCGGTGCCTGGACTGGGACCGCACGGTCACCTTCCTGCGTGGGCTGGGCATTCCCGTCCCGCCGGTGCTGTGGCGCGGCGTCTTCGACGAGCGGGCGCTGCGGGGATTGCGGCTGAACGCGGAGCGGCAAGAGGGCTACGTGGTACGGGCCGTCGAGGGCTTCGGGCGGGGGGAGTTCGCGGGGCGGGTGGCCAAGTGGGTGCGTCGCGAGCACGTGCGGACCGGCACGCACTGGATGCACGCGAGCGTCGTGCCGAACGCGCTCGGCCCGGGGGCGGCGCTGTGGTCGGTGCGCTCGGGCGCGGACTGCGAGGTGAACGCCCTGCTGGCCGCGGTGGACCTCACCCGAGCCGAAGCAGGGGACCTCGCCCGAGCCGAAGCAGAGGATCTCGCCCGAGCCGAAGCGAAGGACGTCCTCCCGGAGGCGGTGGCCGAGGTGTCGGCTCGGCTGAACGTGCTCGGCCGGTGCGGGGACGCCCGGCTGGCGGGCGTGCTGGCCGTGGCGCTGCGGTCCATACCCCGGGCCCGGTTGGCGGCCCGGCTGGCGAGGCCGCTGGGCATGCGGCTGGCGCGGCGGGTCGCGGACCTGGCCGGGCTGCACGGCGCGCTGAGCCGGCCGTACCCGGACGAGGGGCGGCGTGCCGGGCTGGGGCGCATGGCGTTGGCCGCTGACCTGGGCGTGCTGCACGCCGTGGCGGCGGCCCTGCTGGCGGGGCGCGTGGACGATGAGGCCGAACAGGAGCGTGAGCAGGTCGAATGGTCGGTCCTGCATGCCGAGGAGGCCGGGCTGCTCGGGCCGGGGCCGCTGGAGCCGTTGCGGGCCGGTATGCGCGAGGCACTGGCCGGCCTCGGTGAGGAGGTGGCCGAGCGGTGCTGGGCGGAGGCGCGTGACGCCTGGGCCAGGGGGAGGGTCACCACGGTCGAGGAGGCCGTGGCGGCGACCTGGCGGTGGCGGTCGAGGCGGTTCCCCCGGCTGGTGCATCTGGTCGGACCGTCGGGCAGCGGGAAGAGCACGTTCGCGGCCGGCCTGCCGGAGATCGACGCGTATCTGTCACTGGACGATCTGCGCGATGCCAGGGGTTCGCGGGCGGACCAGCGGGCCAACCGGGACGTGCTCGGCGAGGGGCTGGCTCGGCTCGATGCCGCCCTGGCGGCCGGTGGCACCGTGGTCTGGGACGCCACCTCGCTCAACCAGCACCAGCGTTCCCTGGTCCACGCCGTCGCGCGCCGCCGCGACGCGCTGACGACGCACGCCGTCGCGCTGGTGAAGGAGGACGAACTGCACCGGCGCAACGCCCGTCGTACCCATCCGGTGCCGCCGCACGTGCTGGCCGCTCAGGTGCGGCGGTTCGTCCCGCCTTATCCGGGTCAGGCCCATCGCACCTGGTACGTCGGCGCGTCCGGAACCATCGAAGACCTGGACGGGGGTGAGGCTTGATGCGTACCAGCGAGGAGCTCTACCACTGGGTCCGCTGGGATCCGCGCTTCGACCCGTCGCGTTTCGTGCTCGGTGTCGGCCAGCGGGGCGCCGACCCCAAGCGCATCCCGCTGCCGATCTTCGTGCCCGGCGGCGACGTTCCGTGGCACCGGGTGCTGTTCGTCGAGGCGGACGGCGAGCTGGTATGGGACCGCGCCACCGGACTGGATCGGATCGACACCTGCGACGCGGGCCGGGTACGCGCCCCGCGCCGCCTGCGCGCGCCCGTCTTCAGCGCCAGAACCCCGCACACTTGGGACCCGGCCGTCGGCTGGCGGCCGAGCACGGGGTCCACGGTGGAGTCGTCCACCGTAGGGGCCGTCCGCCTCCTGACCTGGAACACCCTCTGGGACCGCTACGACAGCGACCGTATCGACACCGCGCGGCGCCGGCCCCTGCTGCTGGCGACCCTGGAAGCGGCCGACGCCGACGTCATCGCGCTGCAGGAGGTCGAGCCCGCGCTGCTGTCGCTCCTGCTGGCGGCCCCGTGGGTGCGGGCCCGCTACACCGTCGGCAGCGACCCGGATGGCGAGGATGTCGCCGACAGCGGGCTGCTGCTGCTCAGCCGGCTGCCCGTCCGGGAGGCGGCCTGGCAGCGGCTCGGCCCGCACAAGGCGGTCGCCGCGCTCGCCGCCGAGACCGCCGCCGGTCCGCTCGTCGTCGCCACCACCCACCTGACCAGCGACCACACCGCCGACGGCGCGGCGCGGCGGCGGGCCGAACTCGCCCGGATCGCCGAAGGGCTGGCCGGCGTCGAGGGTGACCTGGTCCTGATGGGCGACTTCAACGACGGCACGGACGTCCCCGCGTCGGCCCTCGGGCTCCGCGACGCCTGGACGGAGGCGTACGGGTCCGGCGACGACACGCCCACGTTCGACCCGCGTGCCAACCCGCTGGCGACGCTGTCCTCGCTGTCCGGGCGGGCCGCCCGGCTGGACCGCGTGCTGGTGCGCGGCCGTCCCCGGACCGTCGCGGCCGCCCTGCGCGGCGACACGCCCGATCCCGGCGGGCTGTACGTTTCCGACCACTACGGGGTGGAGACCGAGCTCGACGTCATGGACAGCGCGCCCGCCGGGGTGCTGGACCTGCCGCCGACCGCGCGCACGGCGGTGGCGTGGATTCCGCCGGAGGAGCTGTGGCCACCCATCCAGGCGCTCCGCCGGACGCACGATCCGCAGGTTGACCGCTGGCTGCCGCACGTCAACCTGCTCTTCGGGTTCGTGCCGGAGCCGGCGTTCGAGGCGGCGGCGCCGTTGCTGGCCGCGGCGGCCGCCGAAGTGCAGCCGTTCGCCGTACGGCTGGAGGGCATCCGCTCCTTCCAGCACCGCCAGGACACGACCATCTGGCTCGACCCGGCCGCCGCCGATCCCGCACCATGGGCCCGCCTGCGTCACGTCCTCCACCAGCGCTTCCCCCGCTGTGCGGGCCGCCCAGAAGGCTTCATCCCGCACCTGACCCTGGGCCGCGTGAACGCCCCGCATCATGCGGGCATCCGGCTCGACCCGATGATCGCCCGCGTCGGGGCGGTCGTACTGCTGTCGCGGCGAGCGGACGAACCCATGCGCCCGCGCGCGGTGATCACTCTGGGAACGGGCGAACTCCGATGGCTGCCCGAGCCCGCCACGCCGGAACCCATCACGCCCGAGCCCACCGCCGCTCCGCCCGCGCTCGTACCACCCGAGCCGATTCCGGACCTGACCGACCTGGCCGATCGTGTCACTTGCCGCCTGGCGGAGGCGCTCAGTCCCGGGATCGTGCACGTCGCAGGCTCCCGGCGCATGGGTTGCGCACTCCCCACCGCCGACTTGGACCTGGTGGCGGCGCTCCCAGACACCGGTACGGACGTTGAGGCTCGGGTGCGGGCGGCGCTGCCCGAGGCCGTGCGGCTGCGGCAGGTGATCGGCGCCCGGGTGCCGGGCCTGCGCCTGCGCGTGTCCGACCTGGACGTCGACCTGACCGTGGTGGCAACCGGCCAGATCCCCCCGGCGCAGTTCCTGCCCCGCCGCGCCGAACTGGGCGAGGCGGCGGCCATCGCCCTGAGCGCGGTCAGTGACGCGGACGCGATCCGCGCCGCGGTGGGCCCCGCACACCAGCGTTTCGCCCGCCTCGCCCGTGAGGTGAAGGCGTGGGCCCGGGCCAAGGGCCTGGACGCGGCCCCGTTCGGCGGCTTGCCCGGTCTGGCGTGGGCGGTGCTGGCCGCCCGCACCGTCCTCGATGCCGCCGGCGAATCCGACCTCGGGCTCCTCCACCGATTCTTCAGCACCTGGGCTGCCTGGGACTGGCACGAGCCGGTCACTCTCACCCCCACCGCCACCCCAGCCGCCCCAGCCGCCCCAGCCGCTCCAGCCGCTCCGGCCGTGATGACCGTGATGACGCCCAGCGCTCCCGTGCGTAACTGCGCTCGCCAAGTCACCCGTGGCGGTCTGGACCGGCTCACCCAGGAGCTCTATCAGGCATGGGAGCTCACGGAGAACGGCTGGTCCGCGGAGTCACTCGCCCCGCCGCCCCTCCACCGCCGTCACGCGGCCTGGGTGGTGCTGACCGTACGCTCCGACCGCCCCGAGGAGCTCGACGCGGTGCTGGGGCGGGTCAGAGGCCGCATGCTGGAGCTGCTCACCGCCCTGGAAGAGGCCGGGGCGCCGGACGTCCACGCCTGGCCACGCCCGTTCGAGAACGGCCCCCGGCAGGCCCGCTACGCGATCGGCCTGGGCCGCACGCCTCCGCAGGCCGCACAGCTCAGCGAGATCACCGGCCGATGGGCCAGGAACATGTCCGGCGTCACGGTCGAACGGGTTGATCGAGGCGTCGTACCAACCTTGATCTGATCACCATCACGACGAGACCTCATCAGCGCTGCGCGGCTCCCGGCGCTCTTGCTGGTTGAGCCGGTGACGCTGGAGGGAGGAACGGCGGTAGACCTCCTCGCGTGCCCGCATGATCTCGCCGAGCGGCGCGTGTTCGGCCGTCACCCGCCACGGGGTGAAGGAGAGCGCGTCCATCTTCTTGAGGGTTTCCTCGTCCGAGATGTCCTGCTGCGGCAGGCGCAGCCTGGCGACCGTGACGAACGGGGACAGCCGCTCGGGCCACTCGACGGTGAGGTCCTCTACCGGCATGCGGTCCAGGTCGGCGCAGAGCTGGACCTGGATGTCGAACGCGTAGGGCCGGTCCCTCATCTCGGCCACCAAGGCCGGCCGGAAGACCTCTTCCGCGGCTGCCAGGTCGATGGCGCGATGGACGACCGCGGCGGCGGAGGCGGGGTCGGGGGCGAGGCGCACCTTGGCGATGTGGTCGCCGTGCCGTACCGCGCCCATCGTGAAGTAGGTCGACAGCAACACGTTCACCAAGGGCCGCTGTGACACCGCGAGGAAGGCCAGGAACTCGTCCCACGCCCATTCGTCCTCGGCCAAGCTTCCCTTGCCGGTCACGAACTCCCGGTAGAAACGATGCCGCCCGGGCGCGCCCTGGGCGAAATACTTCGGCGCGTCGAGGAACAGTTCCTGGATGAACAGGTAGTGCTTCACCGTGTTGCAGAAGAAGACCGGCGCGTTGATGAGGGTGTAGTCGAAGGTGCCGGTGTCGGGCTCGTCCGCCAGCAGGGTCGGACCCTGGATGCCGAACATCTTCAGCGCCAGCCCGGTCGCGCGGCCGAGGCGCGCGTCGGCGCCCGCGTGCGGTGAGCCGTTGGAGAAGCGGACGAGCGCGTCGTGCCGTCCCGGTGTGGCGTAGATGCCTTGCGCGTACGCGGCGGGCAGCTGGTCGAGGATCTCGACTTCTCCTCTGACGAGCCCGTATCCCTTGGCGTGCGCGTCACGGACGGCCAGGCCGGTGCCCTCAGCGGTCACCGATTCGGCGATGTACCGCTCGGTCTTGGCGATCACCGTCTGCAGGGTCTCGTCGAAATCGGGGACGGTGGCTTCGACGTCTGGTGTGTAAGGGATGAATTGCGAGGGCATGAGCTCCTCCTCAATCCTCCAGCTCGGTCAGCCAGCGCAGGGCGCGCAGACCCGGCAGGAAGCAGTACTCGCCGCCTCGGGTGGCCACGAAGCTGGGCAGGTTCCGCAGGCGGCGCCGGATCGGCTTCTCCGGGATGGTGGCGCTGCCGGTTCCGCCGTGATGCCCGGCCACCGGGTCCTTCTCGCCGGGGAAGCCGATGAAGTTGCCGTCGTTGACCCACTCGGCCTTGATGAATTCAAACTGCCGTTCGAGATTTGCCCCGATGAAGACGCCGACCAGGCCCCGGTCGGCGCCGTCGTCTTCCAGTACGCCCTCTGGCAGCGGCGGGCCGTAGGTGGTGCCGCGGCGGATGAGGCGGTGCATCCGGGCGTCGCCGATGATGGTGGCATCGCGGGGGTTGGTACGCCGGATGTGCGCACCAGCGGGGCACCGGAAGCCGCGATCGTCGTTCGCCCGGTACATGAAGTCGTTGTTGCGGTGCGGATCGGCGCCCAGCGCCGGGTCGTCGTGCTCCGGGGTCAGCGCCAACGGTGCTCCGCTGGGCCAGCGCCCGACCATCTTCGCCGCCAGGAGCGCCTCTTCCTGGGCGCTGGAGGTGTTCGCACGCAAGTACTGGCGCCAGGCCGCCACCTTGGTGTGAATCTTGCGCACGGCAACATAGGTCCCATTGCGCCCCAGCACGTCGGGGCTGGGCATGGACGGCAGATTGCCGGTTTCGTCGGGGTAGCCGAGGATGAACTCGCCGGCTTTGATGGGGATTTCCTGCGGGTTGGAGCCGGGCAGCCCGAGGCCCTCGATGTTCGGATGGCTGATGCCGTCACGGAAGCCGAAGGTGGTACGCCCGGTCGGGAGCTGGCGGACCTCCTGCTGCCAGATCACCTGGACACCGGGCGTGTCCCGGTAGGCGACGCGGGCCCGCTCCAGAGCCTTCTCCAGCCGCGCCGCATCGGGGGAGAGGGCGCTCAACGCGATATGCACCTCGCCTGTTCCGAACGGTGGCTCCCAGTGGGCCGGGGCGCTCTCGCCCAGGTCACCGATCAGGTCCGCACGCGCGGCCATGCCCTGGCGAAACGCCCGCGGAAAGCTGTCCAGCGAATCCTGCGGCACCCCCAGGGCCCGCAGTCCCTGGTAGGTGAACGCCACCGCCACCCAGGCATCCTCATTCGGGTCCGCGCTGGGGAATCCACCCTCGATCGCCGGGAGCAGCCGCCGCAGCAGCGAACGCCCGGCGTGGCGGTCATCGACACGTAGGAAGACGAACCTTCCCACGTACGGTGCGGGCCGTGGATGCAGTGCCCCGCTCTGGATGTCGTCGATCTCGATGCGCACGCTGGCTCCGCTCGCGCTTGCCGCCGCGTTCATGATCGCTTGTGCCTCCGCATCGGTCTTCAGCTGGACAACCCCGGGCTGCTAGCCTGCGGCTTCCTCCATCAGCCTCTGGAAGGCCGGCGTGGCCAGCAACTCGGCGTTCGCCGGGTTGTCCAGCGCCGCCCGGAACTCGGGGGTGTCCAGCACCGCCTGGAACGCTTCGTTCACGCGCTGGTCTTTCCAGATCTGCTGAACGGTCAGATCTGGATAAGAGCTGACGAAGACCCCCGCGGGCGCCTGCCGGGCGATGAACCAGTCCTTTATCTTCGGATCGGTGATGCCAGGGAACCCTTCGGCATGCGAGAAGACCTTGTCGAAGCGGCCTCCGATCGCCGTCTTGCCGAAGTCGTCGATGTAGGTGTCCCAGGAGCCGTCGAAGACGCTGGCGAACATGTGCCGGGTGTCGTTGTCGAAAATCACGTGGCGTGCGTCGTGCAGGGTGCCGATCTGGCGCAGCGCCGCACGGGCATCCGTGTCGGACGATCCGCCGGCGAGTGTGGCGAGATCCTCACGCAGCGCATCCGCGTGGCCTGGCTTGATCTTGGTGAAGACGGTGAACTCGCTGCACACCCCGTCCTTCATGCCCGGGCGCTCGGGCTGAGCTGATGAGGTCGCGTCTGGTGCCGCAGTCATGGTGAACCTCTCCTGCTGCGGATCCGTCCGAGGGGAGCCAGGCGCTCCAGGGCGAGGCGCCATCGCCCTCATCTCCCATTCTGACCCCACCACTGTTGGCCGACTGGTAGGCATTTGGTTCGCCGAAAACCAAGGACTGCCCATGAACAGTCGGTCCTGGAACGGCACTTGCCGGTTACGAGCTGTTGTCGGTGTGGTGCGATTCTGCGGAGTGGGCCACGGTCAGTTCACACCGGCCGTCTATGCAGGAGCGCCGTACCCGGCCCATCGACATGGTCTGGATCAAACCGATGGCCCAGCAGGTCGGACACCCCCGCAGGGCGAGCAGACCAGCCGGTGCGAGCAGTAAGCCGCCCCATCCGACCACCGGAATCAGGGCGACCGAACCGACCAGCGCGCCGAACCCCACCACGCCGCGCACCAGGTGTCGCGGCAGCGAGGCGCTGGCAAAGCTGCGATCGTCAGTCATCGTTGTCTCCCATGGCTGTGCCGGGTATGCCCTGCAGCGTGCGGTGCACCGTGGCGCGGGCGCGATGCAGCCGCGACTTCATCGCGGTGGTACTGAGGCCGAGC
Organism: Nonomuraea sp. NPDC049269; assembly: GCF_043197155.1. Taxonomy (NCBI): domain Bacteria; kingdom Bacillati; phylum Actinomycetota; class Actinomycetes; order Streptosporangiales; family Streptosporangiaceae; genus Nonomuraea; species Nonomuraea sp. NPDC049269. Next base: position 538,298 of record NZ_JBICSO010000007.1, on the reverse strand, counting down.
GCGTCGGCGACCGCCCGTCCGCGATAGCCCAGAACATCTCGCATGATCAGAACGCGCCGCTGATCAGCGGGCAGAGAAGCGATCGCCGCCGCCATCCGGCCGGCCTCCAACCGCTGCAAGACCTCCTCCTCGGCCGACCACACGGTGGCGTCCACGACCGGTTCGTGGTGTTGCACCAGCCGCCGCGCCCGCCGCAGGCACTCGTTGCGGACGATACGGAACATCCACGACGCCAGCGCACCGGACGCCCGCAAGGTGCCGATCTTGCGGAACAGGATGATCAACGCCTCCTGCGCGGCGTCTTCCGCGTCTTCTGGCGAGGCACACATCGAGTGGGCGAATCGCCGCACATGCGGGTGCGCGCCGGACACCAGTGCGGCGATCGACTCGACGTCGCCATCCCGCGCGGCGACGACCAGCTGCTCAACCGGCCAACCCACCTCAGCCACGCGAACGACCCCGCCGACGCAGCACCACGACGGTGCACACGCACAAGAGAACAGCCGCTACGGCGATACCAACGAGCATGACAACCTCCTGGACCTGTCCCGACGCTGTTGTCGGTACAGGTATAAGAGACGCGCACCCCACCAAAGGATTCACCTCGCCTCTCTTTATGTCCGGGGTCAGGGCTGAATGCCCGATCTGGCGATCTTGTGGCTGATGTTTTGGTACGTTCGCCAGTGACGTAAACGATCTCCCTCCAAGAGGTGCAATGAATATCAGAGCTGGATTCAGGGCGTTGACCGTGGCCTCCGGCGCCGCGATTCTGCTGATCGCCGGATCAGGTGCCGCGAGCGCGGACCCCGTGGAGGCGGAGACGGCGATCTCCTGCGTGAAGAAGATCGACAGCGGCAGATACGACATCATCTACCCCTGGGTCAAAGTCAGGAACGACTGCGCCTGGACCTACGACGTCAAGATCATCTGGAACAACGGGCCCGACAGTCCCTGCAAGGAGCTGTCGCCGGGCGAGACCATGAAGAACATCTCCTCCCCCGGCGCTTCGTACCAGAGGGTTGACCTCTGCTGACGTCGTTATGCAACAAGCCCCCCGTGCGGTCGCGCAGGGGGGATTTTCGTGGTCGGACTGGGCGCTCGTCCACACTCTGAACCCCGGTCTGAGACGCGCCGGCCTTCCGCTCGCGCGGTCATCCCGTCACGGTGCTGTCGGCCGATGCCGGGTCACCGGCGCGGCGCCTGCCACCGGGTGTCGAGCCGGCCGTGCCGCATTCGGCCTACCAGGCGGACGTGCAGCGTCTCCGGCGTGTTGTCGCCCGCGTCCCTGCTGATCGCCACGCTGCTGTGGCGTACTGACAGGTCGTTGGCGTTCACCACCATGCCCGGGGCGAGGACCAGCTGCACGTTGCCGCCGTTCACCCGCAGCTCGATGACCAGCTCGGGCGCGCTGCGCACCGCACTGGTCAGGTCCAGCAGCACCTCGCACCACGCGGTGCGCAGCGCGAGCCGGTGTGGCAGCGTCCACCGGCCGTCACGGCGCACCGAGCCGTGCCGCTCCTTGATGGTGAGCAGTTCGGCGGCCGGCTCGGCCGGCGTCCGAGCGAGCGGCAGCACGAGTGCGCCGTCGCTGCCCGGCGCCGCGATCAGGTCGGTGATGAGCGGGGTCAGCGCGTCGATGGTGCGGGCGGTCAGTGCCGCGTCCAGCCGCTCGTCGAACTCGACCGGGTCGAGCCGGCCGTCGGCGACGGCTGCGTGCAGCGTTTCGATGGCACGGTCGCGTTCCGCGTCGGACGCGCGCAGCGCGGGTGAGTTGAGCGGTTCTGCCGGCATCTGGCCCTCCTCGGTGGTGAGGTGGTGGCACCATGCCACCGAACTTGCTGACTGACTGATCGGTCTAAGGGGACAGCTACCTAGGCGATCCGGCGGCTCGACGTCTGCTCGCCCCGCCAGGCCGCCGTTTCAGGGGGCCCGGTGACACGCTGCGCGGGCGGGGCGGCTTTCCGTCAGGCGGCGTCGAGGGCTGCGGTGATCTTGCGGATCATGTCAGCCAGGGTGGGGCTGGGCCGGCCCTGGTGGGTCCGGGCGGCTGCTTCGACGGCGACGATGACGGTGCTGCGGAAGTTGTCGGCCTCTGCCGGATCCTGCTGCTTGAGCGGCTCATGGCCGCCGTCAGGGCCGGCAGCACGTGGTCGGCGAGTTCGGCTATGGACTTGCTGTTCAGGTTGATGTCCCTGGTCTTTTCGGCGAGTACGTGCCCGACCAGGCCGGTCGCGGAGCCCAGGGCGATGGAGCCGTCGGTGGCGGGGGCCGTACGGGTCCTGGCCCGTCACCGGCTGGCGGTCACGCGTTCCAGGTGACCGGGAGGCTCTTGACGCCGTAGATGTCGGCGGTCTCCGGGCGCAGGGCGACCTCGTCGGCCGGTACGGCCAGGCGCAGGGTGGGGAAGCGGTTGAGCAGGGCGGGGAAGGCGACGCGCATCTCGACGCGGGCCAGTTGCTGGCCCAGGCACTGGTGGATGCCGTGGCCGAAGGCCAGGTGCCCGCCGTCCTGCCTGCGCAGGTCGAGCACGTGAGGGTCGGTGAAGCGCTCGGGGTCGCGGTTGGCGGTGGCGTAGGACAGGATGACCGTCGTACCGGCCTTGATGGTCTGACCGCCCAGTTCGACGTCCTCCAGCGCGACCCTCTGGAACTGCTTGGCGACGCTCAGGTACCGCATCAGTTCCTCCACGGCCTTGTCGGCGAGCATAGGGTCGGCGCGCAGCGCGGCCAACTGGGCCGGGTTCCGCAGCAGGGCGAAGGTGCCCAGCGCGAGCATGTTGGTGGTGGTGTCGAACCCGGCCGCCAGCAGGAGCAGGCTCATCCCTTTCAGTTCCTCGTCCGTGAGGTCGCTGTCGAGCAGGTCGCTGAGCACGTCGTCGGTGGGGTTCGCGCGCTTGGCGGCCACCAGTTCGGCGAGGTACTGCTGAGTCGCGGTGTAGGCCGCGAACTGGTCCTCGTCGCTGACCTCCCCGTTGAGGAACTTGTCGATGTTGTCCTGGAAGCGGCCCCGGTCCTCGTACGGCACCCCGAGCAGCTCACAGATGACGATGGCGGGGATGGGCTTGGCGAACGCGGTCACCAGGTCCGCCGACGGCCCGGCCTTCTCCATCGCGTCCAGGTGCTCGGCGGTGACCTGCTCGACGCGCTCGGTGAGCAGCCGCATCCGCCGGACGGTGAACTTGCCCACCAGCGGTTTGCGGTAGCGGCCGTGCTGCGGCTCGTCCATGAACAGGAACTCACCGGGCGGCGCCGGCGGGACCTCGAAGCCGCCGTAGTCGATGGTCGGGTGGTGGCCCATGAGCTCCTTGCGCGAGCTGAACCGCGAGTCGGCCAGGACCGACCGGACCAGGTCGAAGCCGGTGACCAGCCAGCCCTGATGTCCGTCGGCGAAGGGGAGGCGGCTGATCGGGCTCTGCTCTCGGGCCTGGATCAGCTCCTTCGGCGGGTCGAAGGGGCAGCCGGGCTGACGCGCCGTCGGCATCGTCGTGACGCTGTGGAGGGGTTCGTTCATGACCTTTCCTTGTCTTGTAGGGCCCTAGGAGATCTTGCGGCGGTAGGTGGTCATGGCGAGGGCGTAGGTGACGATGAGGAGGCCGATGCACCAGCCGAGGGCGGTCCAGATGTCGGTGCCGACCGGTTGCTGGGTGAACAGGTCGCGGATGGCGTTGACGATGGGGATAGGACTTCAACTTTCAAGAAGTCGATCTTAATTTTCTTAAACTTCTGCTTCCATCGGACTCCTTGGCTGGTCCACCGCCCGCCCTGCCGCCCGTCCTGGCCCCGCCGCTTCCGCTGCCGGACCTGGAGGCAGAAGGTCGGCGAGCGCCACCAGTGCGGTCGCAGTCGCTGCCGATCTTGACGGCGATCAGTCCACCCGATGGCGGAACTTCCACCGGCCTGGCCCGCCGCAAAACGATCGAGGGGCAACGCAGTCGCGTTGCCCCTCGATCGTTCCCCCGCGCCTACCAGCGCAACTTCCCGGTGTCGTCCTGGAACGTTCCTGTCGGACCGTCCGCGTCGAGGGTGGCCAGGCGCACGACAGTTCTGGCGCTCTCTTCCGGTGACCTTCCGATCCCGAAGGCCGCGGTCATGTCGGTGGCGGTGGTGCCGGGCTCGATCGCATTGAACTTGATGCCCGGCTGGGACTTGGCGTACTGAACCGTGAGCATGGTGGCTGCTGACTTGGACGCGGAGTAAAGCGTGAGGGGCAAGTTGAACTCCGGCCGGTCGGGGTTGTTCACTGCCCAAAAGGATCCGGCGCTGCTCGAAACGGTGACCACGTTAGGGTTCGATGATCTGCGCAGCAAGGGAAGTGCCGACTCCGTGACGCGCACGATTCCCACCGCGTTGGTGTCGAACACGCGGAGAGCCGTGGGACCGTCGATGACTCCGTCTCCCAGGATGCCCGCGTTGTGCACCAGAACGTCGAGCCGGCCCTCGGCCGCGTCGATCGTCGCCAGAGCGCTGCTCACCGATGCGTCGTCGGTCACATCGAGTTGCACGAATCGTGCGCCAAGTGCTGCCGCGGCCTTCTCGCCGCGCTCGACGTCACGCGCGCCGATGTAGACGACGTGGCCCAGGGCCAGAAGCTGTTTGGCTGTTTCGAAGCCGATGCCTTTGTTGGCCCCAGTGATCAGTGTGATGGTCATGCTTTTCCCTTCGAGATATGTGGGTTGCTGACGCTGATCGCGGAGGTCAGCCGGTCAGCTGCCGGAGTAGTTCGCCGGCGTCATGCACGTGGACCTGATAAATGGCGTACTCGACGATTTCGAACGAGGCGCCGGTGGGGGCCACGCCGAGCCACGCCTTCGCCGGAGTGCCCGTGTTGACCAGACGCGCAGCCATACGGTCACCGTCGAAGAGCAGTTCCTTGAGCTCCCAGTGCAGGTCCGGAACCGCGTCCACGTCAGCTTTCTGAATCGCGATGAGGTCGTCCCGGGTGGCCTTGATCTGGTTCAGGCCACCGTCGACGTACAGGCTCGAACCGGTGATGAAACTGCTCTGCTCGCTGGCGAGGAAGGTCACGGCGGCGGCGATCTCCTCCGGGCGCCCGAGCCGGCCCCGCGGCACACGCGTAGCCAGGTGCTGCTGGAACTGCGCCGGGTCGGTTAAGTAGTCCCACATCGACGCGCCCTTCCATTTCTGCAGCGATCGCTGCAGAAGTCCGACGGTAGCACTTCTGTAGCGATCGCTGCAAAAAGCGGTAGACTGAAGGAGTGGGGAGGAAACAGAGCGGCCCCATCGGCCGGCCGCGAAAATTCGACGCCGACGAAGCTCTCGAGCGCGCCGTGCTGACCTTCTGGGAGCACGGCTACGAGGGGGCCAGCACGGCCCACCTGGCGGACGCGATGGGCATCTCCACCACCAGCATGTACGCGGCCTTCGGCAACAAGGAGGAGTTGTTCCGCAAGGCCCTGGAGCGCTACACCGAAGGACCGAGCGCATACCTGGCGGAGGCCCTGGAGGAGCCGACCGCCCTCGGCGTCGCCACCGCGATCCTGGCCGGCACCGTTCGAACCACTACCCGCCCGGCCCAACCCCACGGGTGCCTGGGCGTCCAGGGCGCACTGGCCGCCAGCGACTCCGGGCGTGAAGTCCGCGACCTTCTCGTCGCCTGGCGCAACGATTCCTACTCCTGCGTCCGAGAGCGGTTCCAGCGAGCCGTCGACGACGGCGACCTTCCTCCGGAAACCGATCCGGGGCTCCTGGCCCGCTACGTCACCACTCTGGCGTTCGGCATCGCCGTGCAAGCCGCGAGCGGTGTCGGCCGCGACGAACTCCAGGAGATGGCCGACGCCGCCCTGCGCAACTGGCCGCTCTCCTGAGAACCGCCCCGGGCTGATCGGCAGATAGTGGTGGCCTCGGTGGCCTGGTAAGCAGTGCGGCGCCGATGGGGGCGACCTCACGCAGCTCGCGCAGGCGTCCGTGCAGGTCCGGGCGATGGAAGGGGGAGGAGCCGTGGAAGCTGATGTGCTCGAACAGCAGCGGTGACAGGCGCGCGCGGATCTGCGGTCCGACGGTCAGACCACTCGTCTCCAGCCGGTCGACGGCGGCGCCCACGTAGAGACTGTTCCGGGGTCGTGGTCATGTCTCGCCGGGAACGGGGTGGGCAGCGTCCTCCGCTCCGCGGTCGACACCGACGGCCCGAAGTCCTGATCCGGCGACGAGGGCGTCGCCGAGTTCCGAGCGCAGATAGAGGACCGAGCGGCCGTGGCGGGCGCTGGCGAGGAGGCCTGCGGCGCGGAGGGTGCGGAGGTGCTGATTGACGGCCGAGGGGGTGACGCCCAGGCGGCCGGAGAGTTCGGTCGATGAGGCGGGGGCCTCGAGCATGGTGAGCAGCCCTGCCCGGGTGGCGCCCAGAAGGTCGGTGAGCACTCCTGGGGAGTGACGGGGCTCCGGTTGCCAGAGGGTGCCGACGCCCCGAGTGCCGTACATGATCAAAGGGGGCTCGGCCGGGGAAATGGGGACGGTGGCGGCCCGGCCGAAGAGGGTCGGGACCAGGGTGAGGCCCTCGCCGCTGGTGGAGCGCCGATAGCGGGCGTCGCTGATCAGCCGCATGCGTACGACGCCGTCCTTCAGCTGAACGCGCTCGTTGAGGTCGGCGAACATGGCGGCCAGGCCGCGGGCCGAGATGACCTGGCCGCGGTGGACCACGTCGGCCTGCAGGACCGCGCGCATCCTGGGCCACCAGGGCGCGAAGCAGGTGCGCCAGTAGTCCCGCAGCGCGTCCAGGATGCGGGCCGACGGGTCGCCGCGCAGCGGCTCGGGGAGCCGGGGGTGGATGGCGCGCAGGTCGTCGAGCACCCGGTCCACGGGCACGCGGGCGACCGTGGCGAGTTCGTCGTCGATGCGGGTGAGCGGGGCGTGGGGGCGGGGTGACAGGTAGTCCGGTGTCCACATGTCGTCGTTGGTGAGCGCTTGCAGCAGGGGCAGGTCCAGCATGGATCGGGCCTGCTCCGTGCGGCGCAGCCAGGGCAGGTGCACGGGATAGCGCCCAGGGTCGCGGAACGTGCGCAACGACAACGTGAGCTCGTTGAGCGGCGAGATGGCGAAGCGGACGTCGGCCACGTCCATCCCCGCGAGTTCGTACTCGATCAGCCCCGCCATGAAGCCATACGCTACATCAATTGGCGACAAAGGCCCTATTACGGGATAAAGGCCCCCGTGATCCAGACCTTCTTCCCTCAGGACCGCGTGGCCCGCTCACTGACCGTCAGCACGATGGCGTTCGCGCTCTCCAGCGGTGTCTTCTACACCGTCAGCACGTTGTACTTCACGCTCGTCATCGGGCTCAGCGCGACGACGGTGGGTCTCGGGCTGGGCATCGCGGGCGGCACCGGGGTGCTGGCCTCGTACGCGGGAGGGTGGCTGGCTGACCGGGTCGGCGCGCACCACGTCCAGACGGTGGCGACAGCGCTCAACGGGGTTGCGCTGCTCGCCTACACGTTCGTCTCTGACGCCGTCGTGTTCACCCTGATCGCCTGCCTGGCCGTGATCACGCGTGCGGTGGGCTCCTCGTCGAAGCAGGCGATGCTGGCGCGGTGGTATACCGGCCCGGAGCGGGTCGAGGTCCGGGCACGGATGCGCGTGGTCACGAACGTCTTCATCGGCCTGGGCACGGTGGCCGCTGCGGCGGCGCTCCTGATCGGCACCGCGTCGGCGTACCGTGTCGCGGTGGTCGTCGCCGGCGTCCTGCTGCTGGCGGCCACCGTGCCGCTGGCCGGGCTCGGGCGGCAGGTGCCGGAGCTCGCCGCCAGGATGGCAGCCGTCAGGGAGCGCACCGCGTCCACCGGGCCTTCACCACTCAGCGACCGTACGTACATCGCGAGCGTGGCGTGCAACGCCGTGGTGGCCACGCAGTTCGGCCTGCTGACCGTCGGCATGCCGCTCTGGGTGGCCACCACCGACGCGCCCACCGCCATCGTCTCCGTGCTACTCGTCCTCAACACCGTGGTCGTGGCCGTACTCCAGGTGCGCGCCTCGCGCGGCACCGACGACGTGCGCAAGGCCGGGCGCGCGGTCAGGCGCGCGTCGTGGTTGCTCGCGATGGCATGCGGTCTGTACGCCCTGGCCGGCTTCGGAAACATGATCGTCGCCTGCGTCCTGTTCGTCCTGGCCGCGTTCGCCCACACCATGGGGGAGATCCTGGGCGAGGCGGGTGGCTGGGGCATGGCCTTCGAACTGGCCGACCAGCGCAGCGCCGGCGCCTACCAAGGCCTCAGCCAGACCGGCTACGCGATCGCGGCCATGTTCTCCCCGATCCTCGCCACCGCCGCCGTCGAACACGGCACCGCGGGCTGGGTCGGCCTGGCCGCCCTCTTCGTCCTGGCCGGCACGGGCGCCGCCGCGGTGGCCCGGCACGCGGCGGGCGGCGTCGGCGGGTTCCATCTCCCACAGCGATCGGACCGAACCACGCCCGTGCCTGCTCCAGGTGCATCACGTCGGAGCTGATGGTCCCGTACGACAGCCCCGCCGCTGCTCGCGCCAGCACGAACCCGGCCAGTACGTCGGCCTCCAGCGCTTCCAAGTCCTCCACGGTGGCCGGGGCGACGCGACACCCGCAGATCCGTCAGCCACGATTCGCACTTTCGACACGAAGGATGCTCGCCACGCCGACAGTGCTTTTGTCATTGCAGGATCTCCAGCAGTACCTGCCAGGAGACGTCAGGTACAGCTGGCAGCGTGGGCCGCACACCTCACAAAAAGGAGCTGGCTGGATGAGCGGCATCGAAAAGACCCTGGCAGAACTCGAGCAGCGGATGCTGGACGCTGACGCTGCCTATGACGAGCGCTTTTTCGAAGAGCACTGCGCCGACGACTTCGTAGCCATGGGACATTACGGAATCGTGTCCAGGCAGCAGGTTCTCGACATGTACGTCAAGGGAGCCGGGAACCCGGACCGGCGCAACCGAGCACACGATGTTGTGGTCAAGCCGCTCGGCGACGCAGGAGCCGTCGTCACCTACAAACTGACAAGCACTACCGGCGATGAGACGTCCTCATGGCTTGCGTCGACGGTCTACCGCCGGACCTCCGAGGGCTGGCGCGTCGTCCTCCTCCACCAGACGCCCATGTAGGCCTGCCGTGATGACGTTCGCGCCGGCCGCACCCACTGCTCGGCCCCACCGACAGCACTTGCCTTCCCAGTGGATGGTCACCGCGCGGTCGTCGACGTTGCCCACGAGCTCGGCAGTACATCGTTCGGTCTGACAGTCGTTTTAACCTGTTGAATACCGGTATTGACCTTATTGATCTATTCGCTTCGGCAGTCGATCATCGAGAGCAGTAGCGCTCCTCGCCCCAGGAAGGATCTTCATGATTCGCCGCGCATCGCTGGCCGTCCTGCTCGCTCTCGGCACCCTCACCGTTATCAGCTCACCCGCGCACGCCCGCGCCTGCCAGATCGACTACCACTGCGAGACGTACTACTACACCGACTCGAGCCGCACCACGCTGAAGGGGATAAAGTACGAGAACTGCGTCGGAGATGAGACGTGGGTGGGCACGCGTGGGTCCTACCCGGAGTTCCACGAGACCCCCTGCTGAGCGTCCGCTCAGAAGTCTCCGCTCGGTAGAACAACGATAGTGGTCCCATGATCACGGGTGTGATCATGGGGTTACTGCTTCGATCAACTTCACTAACAGTGAGCCATTCCGAGTGCTGCGAACGGCCGCTCCAAGGCGGGTAAAGAGCCGCCAAAGCCATGCTCTAGCGTGATCACCCATGAAGGCGGCTCGGTATCTGTGCTGGCTGGCCTGGGCGCAGAAGGGCCGGGTCGCGCTGGGCGCGACACTGGGAACCCTCTGGATGGTGGGCCTGACGCTCCCGCCGTACCTGCTGTCCAGGGCGATCGACGACAACCTGGCGCCCGGCTGGGTGCTGGCGCTGCTCGGCGCGGGCCTGGTCAACGCCTGGCTGGCGATGTTGCGGCACCGCACGATGACCAAGATCCGGATGGACGCCTACTTCCGCACCGTGCGCGCCCTGGTCGAGCAGATCAACAAGCTGGGCGCCGACCTGCCCAAGCGCGCTTCGACAGGCGACGTGGTGACGATCGGCATCGGCGACATCGTCACCATCGCCGCCTCGCTGACGGTGACCGGCCCCGGCGTGGGCGCGGTGATCAGCTACGGCGTGGTGGCGGCGCTGCTGCTGCAGGTCTCCGTGGTGCTGGCCGTGGTGGTGCTGCTGGGCGTGCCGCTGCTGGCGATCCTGCTCGGCCCGCTGCTCGGGCGGCTGATGAAGGTGCAGAACGGCTACCGCGAGAACCAGGGCAGGCTGACCACCCGCCTGGTCGACCTGATCGAGGGGCTGCGGGTGCTCAACGCCTTCGGCGGCAAGGGCACCTACGCCGAGCGGTACCGCGCCGACTCGGCGAGCCTGCGCGAGCAGGGCTACCGGGTGGCGTCGCTGACGAGCTGGATCGGCGCGCTGGGCGCCGGATTGCCCGCCCTGTTCCTGGCCGCCGTCATCTGGCTGGGCGCCCGGCTGGCCGCCGAGGGGGCGATCACGGTGGGCGAGCTGGTCGGGGTGTACGGGTACATCGCCGTGCTGGTGGTGCCGGTCTCCTTCTTCATCGAAGGTAGCTTCCAGATCAGCCACGGCCTGGTCGCCGCCCGCCAGGTCACCCGCTTCCTCGCGCTGCGCGCCGAGGAGCGGCCCCGGCCCGCCGGGCCGGAGGTCGCGCCGGGGAGCCTGGTGGGGCTGGTCAGCGCCCGGCCCGAGGAGAGCTTGGCGCTGCTCGAAGGGCTGGGCGGGTTCGACGGCACCTCCTTGATCGCCGACCACGACGCCGCTCTGTTCGCGGGCACGCTGCGCGAGGTCCTCCAGGGCCGGGGCGAGGCGGACGACGAGGCCATTCACCGGGCCGTGCACGTCGCCGCGGCGCAGGACGTGCTCGCAGGGCTGCGCCACGGGCTCGACTCCATGATCGAACCCGGCGGCCGCAACCTGTCGGGCGGCCAGCGTCAGCGTGTACGCCTGGCCCGGGCGCTGCTGGCCGAGCCCGAGGTGCTGCTGGCCGTGGAGCCCACCTCCGCGCTGGACGCGCACACCGAATCCCTGCTCGCGGGGCGGCTCCGTACGGCACGCGCCGGCCGTACGACGGTCGTGGCCACCACCTCGCCGCTGCTGCTCACCCAGACCGACCAGGTGCTGTTCATCGAGGACGGGCGGGTGGCCGCCTCCGGCACCCACCGCGAGCTGATGGAGTCCACCCCGGCCTACCGGTCGGTGCTCGCATGAACCGCGACCTGCCCATCGCCGACCGCCGGCAGGTACGGCGAGCCGCTCTGCGCCTGGTCAGGCACGACGTGCCGGGCTTCACCGCGACGCTGCTGCTCAACAGCCTGGCGGCGGCGGCCGCGCTGGTCAGCCCGTGGTTGCTGGGCCGCATCATCGACTCCATCAGCGCCGGAGGCACGGTCGACCTGCTCGCCGCGATCGCCGTGGGCGCGGCGCTGGCCCAGCTGGTTTTGTCCAGGTACGCCGAGAAGATCGGCACTCGCTTCAGCGAGCGTGTCCAGGAACACATCCGCGCCGAACTCCTGGACCGCGTGCTGGCCCTGCCCGCCGCCACGGTCGAGCACATCCGCACCGGCGACCTGACCGCCCGCGGAACCACCGACGTGGCCGTCGTCGGCCGCACCCTGCGCGACGCCGCCCCCGCGATCCTCGTCTCGAGCCTGCAGGCGCTCTTCCTGATCGTCGCCGTCTTCCTGGTCGCCCCGGTCCTGGGCGCCTGCGGCCTGCTCGCGCTGGCCGGCATCGTGGCCGCCTCCCGCTGGTACCTTCGCCGCGCCCGCCCCGCCTACCTGGAGGAAGGCGCCGCCCGCTCGGAGCTGGCCGAGCACCTGGCCGCCAACGCCGCGGGTGCCCGCACCATCGAGGTCCTGGGCCTGCAGGCCAAGCGCACGCGGGCGGCGGAACGGGTGATCGAGCGCAGCCGGGCCGCCCAGCTGCGGACCCTCTTCCTGCGCAGCGTGCTCTGGCCCTCGGTGGAGGTCTCCTCGCTCCTGCCGCCCGTGCTGGTACTGCTGCTCGGCGGGGTGCTCCTGGACCGAGGCCAGGTCACGCTGGGCGCGGTCGTCACCTGCGTGCTCTACCTGCGCCAGCTCGGCCAGCCGATCGAGACGATCCTGATCTGGCTGGAGCAGTTGCAGAGCAGCGGTGCCTCCTTCGCCAGGATCGAGGGCCTCGCGACACCGGCGCGGGAGGAGGTGGCCGCTGCGGCGCCGCAGAGCGACCGCATCGAGGCGCCGCAGGGCGACCGCATCGAGGCGTGCGGCGTGCACTTCGCCTACGAAGGCGGCGACGACGTGGTGACCGGCGTCGATCTGACCGTACGGCCCGGCGAGCGTCTGGCCGTCGTCGGCCCCTCGGGAGCCGGCAAGTCCACCCTGGGCAAGCTGCTGGCCGGCATCGACCACCCCCGCCTGGGCACGGTCACCGTCGGCTCGGTGCCCGTCGCCGACCTCTCCCCAGCCCAACTCCGCGAGCACGTCGTCCTGGTCACCCAGGAACAGCACCTGTTCCTCGGCACCGTCCGCGACAACCTGCTGCTGGCAGATCCGACGGCCGGCGACGACCGCCTGGGCAAGGCGCTGGCGGCGGTCGGCGCCGACTGGATCGCCTCGCTCGACGACGAGCTGGGGTCCCAGTCGTCCGGCGCCACCCTCGGCCCGGACCGGGTCCAGCAGCTCGCCCTGGCCAGGGTCATCCTGGCCGATCCGCACACCGTCATCCTCGACGAGGCCACCGCCATGCTCGACCCCCGTACGGCCAGGCGCGCCGAACGCTCGCTCGCCGCCGTCCTGGAGGGGCGGACCGTCATCGCGATCGCCCACCGCCTGCACACGGCCCGCGACGCCGACCGGGTGGTGGTCATGGACAACGGCCGCGTGGTGGAGGTCGGAGCCCACGACGAGCTGGTCGCGGCGGGCGGGGCGTACGAGGCGCTGTGGAGATCGTGGCACGGCTCGCGGAGTGTCGGCGCGCAACCAGAACAGGGATGACCATGACACAGATGTCATTGCGCTGGACGCTGGCGGGGTCGGGATGGGCCGACTGCACCGTTGCCGACGACCAGGCCGAGGCGGAGGTCACCGCGTCCTATATCACCGCGGCTCCTGAGGAACTCTTGACCGCGACAGCCCGGCTGGTGCTCGGGGAAGAGCAGACGCGGGCTCAGTTCGAAGCCGAACCGACAGCCTTCCGCTGGATCTTCTATCGAGGCGGCGACGACGTCTGGGTGCGGCTGCTTCAATTGCCCGATGGCCGCCGTCATGACAACGCCGGCACCGAGATCTGGTCGAGCTGGCAAACGGTCGACACCCTGGCCCGAGCCGTCATCCGCTGTTTCGACGACGTCGTGCGACGCTATGACGAAAGCGGATACCACGGAAAGTGGGGAGAGCCGTTCCCTCGGCTCGAACTTGAAGCCCTTAGGACCGCATGGCGCAACCACACCGCACGCTCATCCCAGACCGAATAACTGCTCCAACGTGTGGAGTTTCAGCCGAACCACCCACATGTTGGCTCGAACTTGTCAGGCCCGCCGCCGAGCCCGATAGGCGGCCACATGCATGCGATTCCCACAAGTACGGCTGTCGCAATAGACCCGCGACCGATTACGCGACTCGTCCACGAACACCCGGTCGCAGTCAGGCGCCGAACAGGTCCGTAGCCGCTCCCACTCCCCGTCCACCACCAGATGCGCCAGTGCCACCCCGCAGTCCGCCGCCAGATGCTCGGAAAGGGTCGCGTCCGGTGCGAAGTAGTGCATGTGCAGCGGATGCCCATCGTGCTCCGTCAGCCGGGGCGTGATGCGCGTCTTCGACAGGAGCCCGTTGAGGAGGCGTACGGCGGTCGGCTGGTCCGGGGCGGTGAAGACGCGGTGGAACGCCTCCCGCAGCAGCCGCACCTGCCCGAGGTCGCGGGCCGTGAGGGCGCCGATGCCGCTGACCTGGCGCGACTCGACGAATTCGTGCAGGTCGGCCAGCTCGGCCAGGCCGTCGGTGTCGCCGCCGGTCGACGGGGAGGTGTTGACCAGCTCTACGACCGTGGCCAGCGAATACACCATGTCATGGCCAAACGGCATGTTGACTCCTGTCGAGTACCGGTTCTAGCGTGGTCGCAGCGTATCTCTCTCCAAGGGTGTCAGGGGTTTCTGTGGGTGCACATCGCCGTATCGTGCTGATCGCGATAGCGGGTGCGCTGATCATCTCCACCTCCGCGCCCCTGGTCCGGCTGTCGGGGGTCTCGCCGGCCACCTCGGCGTTCTTCCGGTGCGCGTACGCGCTGCCGCCGATGCTGGTGCTGGCCTGGTTCGAACGGCGGAAGCTGGGCCCCCTGCCTGCCCGCAGCCGCAACCTGGCGTGGCTGGCGGGCGTGCTGTTCGCGTTCGACCTGCTGTTCTGGCACCAAGCTATCAAGTACGTGGGCGCGGGGCTGGCGACCGTGCTGGGGAACCTACAGGTCTTCATCGTGGCCTTCGCGGCGTGGGCGCTCTTCCGCGAGCGGCCGTCGAACCGGCTGATGCGGGCCACCCCGGTGGTGTTCGCCGGAGTGGTGCTGATCTCGGGGGTCTTCGACAGCGCCGCATATGGGGCGAACCCGGTGCTCGGAGTGGTGACGGGGGTGGCCACCTCGATCTCGTACGCGGCGTTCCTGCTGGTGTTGAAGGGTGGCTCGGGGCGTACGGTCGGGCCGTTGGCGCACGCCACCGTCGTGGCCACGCTCGCGATGGCCGCGCTGAGCCCGGTGTTCGGGGGCGCCGACTTCGTGCCGAGCTGGCCGGCGCACGGCTGGCTGCTGCTGCTCGCGCTCGGGCCGCAGGTGATCGGCTGGACGCTGATCTCGTTCTCGCTGCCCAGGCAGCCCGCCGCGCTCACCGCGTTGCTCCTGCTCATCCAGCCCATGACGACGGTCGCGCTGTCGGCCGTGCTGCTCGGTGAGCACCCGTCGCCGTTCCAGCTCGCCGGGTGCGCGGTGATCGTGCTGGGAGTGCTGTACGGCTCGCGTCGTGCTCAGCCCGCCCGTACCGAGGCCGAACAGACCGAGCAGGTGCCGAACACCTCGACCGTGTGAGTGATCTCGGTGAAGCCGTGCTCGGAGCCGACCGTCTCCGCCCAGCGTTCGACGGCGGGACCGGCCACCTCGACCGTCCGGCCGCAGCGGCGGCACACCAGGTGGTGATGGTGGTCGCCGCTGGCGCACGCGCGGTAGACGGACTCGCCGTCGTCGGTGCGCAGCACGTCGACGAGGCCGCCGTCGGCCAGCGCCTGGAGCGCCCGGTAGACCGTGGTCAGGCCGATCTTGGCGCCGTGGGCGCGCATCTCGGCGTAGACGTCCTGCGCGCTGCGGAAACCATCGCTCTGGCGGAGCGTGTCGTGCACGGCGTCACGTCTCGTGGACATCATCGTGTGACCTCCTCGACGCGCATGCTGGATCGCTCGCTCACTGTGGACTCCCGGGGTCGGCCTCGCCGTACGAACTTACCGACACCGAGCGCCAGGACGAAGCCGCAGAGGGCAAGAAGAACGATCGCGGCGCCCGGCGGCACCCTGGCGGACAGCGTCGAGCTGAGCAGCCCGCCCACCGCCGCGACGACGCCGAACAGCATGGCCAGCCCCATCGTCGAGCGGAACCCTCTGGTGAGCTGCTGACTGGTCGCCACCGGGATCACCATCAGCGCGCTGACCAGCAGCAACCCGACCACGCGCATGGCGATGACCACGGTCAGCGCGGCCGTGACGGCGATCAGCAGGCTGAGGAAGCGCACCGGCAGGCCACTGGCGCGGGCCATCTCCTCGTCCTGGCAGAGCACGAACAGCTCCCTGCCGAAGATCACGACCACCGCGATCACCGCGACGGCCAGCGCGCCGATGATCCAGATGTCCTGGGTGGTGACGCTGGCGATGGCGCCGAACAGGTACGAGTTCAGCTTGGCGTTGCTGCCACCCGGCGCGATGCCCATGAGCATGACGCCGCCCGCGATGCCGCCGTAGAACAGCAGCGCCAGAGCCACGTCGCCGCTGGTACGCCCGCGCGCCCGGACCAGCTCGATGGCCACGGCGCCGATGACCGACACGGCCACGGCCGTGAGCACGGGCGCGGTGCCGGTCAGGAAGCCCAGCGCGACGCCGGTCAGCGCCACGTGCCCGATGCCGTCGCCGAGCAGGGCGAGCCTGCGCTGGACGATGAACGTGCCGACAGCGGGTGCGCAGAGCCCCACCAGCAGGGCCGCGATGAGCGCGAGCTGGAAGAACTGCTTGTCCAACAGCTCGATCATGACTCTCCCTGCCATCCGGAAAGGGGTCCCGCGGCCGCCTCGGCGGCGTGCGGGTGTACGTGTTCGTGTCCCGGTCGCGCGCAGTCGCCCTCGGGCCGCGGCGGCCTTCCGTCGTGCGCGATCCGGCCCTCGCGGACCACCACGCCGCGGGTGATGAGCGGCTCGAGCGGGCCGAGCTCGTGGGCGACGAGCACGATGGTCTTGCCGTTCAGCACCAGCGTGGCCAGCGTGTCGGCGAGCAACTGCTGGGTGTCCGCGTCGACGCCGGCGGTGGGTTCGTCCATCACGTACGTGTCGGGCTCGCCCGCCAGCGCGCGGGCGATCAGCACCCGCTGCTGCTGGCCGCCGGACAGCGACTGCACCGGATCGCCCGCCCGGTCGGACAGCCCGACGGCCTCCAGCGCGCTCGCCGCCGCCGCCTTGTCCTCGGGGCTGGTACGGCGCAGCCGGCTCTGCCTGGCGATGCGGCCGGAGGTCACGACCTCGCGGACCGTGGCGGGCACCCCGCCGCCGACGGCCAGGCGCTGCGGCACGTAGCCGATGCGCCACCACTCGCGGAACTTCGCGGGCGGCGTGCCGTACACCAGGGTCTGGCCGCCCGAGAGCGGGGTGAGGCCCAGCAGGGTGCGGACCAGCGTGGACTTGCCGGAGCCGTTGGCGCCCATGACGGCGACGACCTCGCCGGGGCAGACCGTGAGGTCGATGCCGCGCAGGATGTCCCGCCGGTCCAGGCTCACCCGGCCGCCGGTCATGGAGAAGGCGCTGTCGCTCATGCCGGGCACCCCAATGCGCTCTGCAGAGTCTTCAGGTTGGCGCGCATGGCCGACAGGTAGTCGCCCGGCGGCTTGCTCTCCAGCGGGTCGAGCACCGCCGTCTTCGCGCCGATCTCCTTGGCGAGCACTTCGGCGACCTTGGGGCTGACCAGGGATTCGGTGAAGATCGTGGTCGCCTTCTCGTCCTTGGCCAGCTTGGCGACCTCGGCGATGCGGGCGGGGGAGGGCTCGGTCTCCGGGTCGAGGGTGATGCCGATCTGCTTGAGGTGATAGCGGTCGGCCAGGTAACCGAACGCCTGGTGGCTGGTGACCAGCGTCTTGGTCGCGCAGGTGGTCAGGCCCTTGGCGTACTCCTGGTCGAGTGTCCCCAGCGCGCCCGCCGTCTTGACCGCGCGGTCCCGGTAGCCCTGGGCGTGCGCGGGGTCGATGGCGGCCAGCCGCTCGCCGAGCTTGGCGGCGACGGTGGCCAGGCGGGACGGGTCCAGCCAGAGGTGCGGGTCGTACGCGATGTCGTGGCCTTCCTCGTGCTCGCTCGCGGGGAGGGTCTTGACGGCGGTGGCGACGTCGAAGCTCGTGTCCTGGGCGACCGCGTCGTCCACGGCCGGCTGGACGCCCTTGATGTAGACGGTCAGCGCCGCGTCCTCAAGCTGGGCCACCTGGTGCGCGCCGAGCTCCAGGTCGTGCGGTTCGACACCGGGGGCGGTCAGCACGGACACGTTCACGTCGGAGCCGCCGACCTGCTCGGTGAGCCACTGGAGCGGGTAGAAGGCGGCGATCACGGCGGGCTTGCCGTCCTTGGCCGTGTCCGCGGCGCCGGAGCCGGAGCAGGCGGCGGTCATCAGGGTGGTCGCGAGGATTGCAGCACTGATTCGGGGCGTTCGGGACATCACGCCACCGATTATGGGGAAAATGAAAATGATTGTCAAAATCTATGGCTAAAACACTCCGAACCGGTCGGCGGCAAGGACCAGGAGGAAGGCCAGCATCACGACCCGCAGCAACCGCCCGCCGACGCTCAGCGACGGCCAGGACAGGTACGCCAGCCAGCCCACGAACGCCAGCACCGGCAGCACCGCCACGCCGCCCAGCCAGTTGTTCACGGCGAACCCGGCCAGCAGGAGCACCACCAGCGCGGCGGGCGCCGCCCACTTGGGCACCTGCGTGTACAGGAACGCCAGCGGGGTCGCGCTGCGCTCCTCGACGGACTTGCGCAGGCCGGTCGCGCCGGGCGTGAAGAACTGCTCGCCGGCGGGGAGCGGTCGCCGGGGATTCTTGCGGCGGTTGTCTTTGGAGGCCACGCGCCGAGCCTAGCGCCGCCGGAATCGGCCGGTGGGTGTGAGCAGGCCAGGGGCTGGAATTGCCCAGCGGTGCGTAATCGTCTGACATCCTGGTGTGCGTGCTCGCCGTAATCCGTTACACCGTCCCAGAGTCCCAGTCCCAAGACTTCGTCAAGCAAGGCCATGTCATCCTCCAGACACTGGCCGACCAGCCCGGATTCCTGCGCGGCCGGTTGGCCCGCTCGGTCGACGAGCCCAATCTGTGGGCGCTGGTCAGTGAGTGGGAGGGCGCCGGTTTCTACCGCAGAGCCCTGTCCGCGGCGCGGATGGCGATGTATCCCCTGATGATCCTCATGGTCAACGAACCGAGTGCGTTCGAGGACGTTTACCTACAAGACGGCGAGTAGAAATACTCGCGCGCGAGGGCTCCCGGGCGTCCCCTAAGCTGGGAGCTCATCCAATTCCCTCGCCGACCTCCAGCCGGAAAGAGACGCAACCAAAATGGCACGACGCACAGACGTCATGGACACGATCGTCAGCCTCGCCAAACGCCGCGGGCTCGTTTACCCGTCGAGCGAGATCTACGGCGGACTGCGCGCATCGTGGGACTACGGTCCCCTGGGCGTCGAGCTGAAGAACAACGTCAAGCGGCAGTGGTGGCTTTCGATGGTCCAGTCGCGCGACGACGTGGTGGGCCTCGACTCCTGCGTCATCCTGGCCCGCGAGGTCTGGCAGGCCAGCGGCCACGTGGAGACCTTCACCGACCCGCTGACCGAGTGCCAGTCGTGCCACAAGCGCTACCGCGCCGACCATCTCCTTGAGGCGTACGAGGAGAAGAACGGCAAGGCGCCCGAGAACGGCCTGGCCGACATCACCTGCCCCAACTGCGGCAACAAGGGCGCCTTCACCGACCCGAAGCAGTTCAGCGGCCTGCTCAAGACCTACCTCGGCCCGGTCGAGGACGAGTCCGGCCTGGCCTACCTGCGCCCGGAGACCGCGCAGGGCATCTTCATCAACTACCTCAACGTGCAGCAGTCGGCGCGCAAGAAGATCCCGTTCGGCATCGGCCAGGTCGGCAAGTCCTTCCGCAACGAGATCACGCCGGGCAACTTCATCTTCCGCACCCGCGAGTTCGAGCAGATGGAGATGGAGTTCTTCGTCAAGCCGGGCAGCGACGAGGAGTGGCACCAGTACTGGATCGACGAGCGCTTCCGCTGGTACTCCGATCTGGGCATCAACAAGGACAATCTCCGGCTCTACGAGCACCCCAAGGAGAAGCTGTCCCACTACTCCAAGCGCACGGTCGACGTCGAATACCGCTTCAACTTCGCGGGCGGCGAGTGGGGTGAGCTCGAAGGCATCGCCAACCGCACCGACTTCGACCTGACCGCCCACTCCAAGGCGTCGGGCGTCGACCTGAGCTTCTTCGAGCAGGACACGGGCGAGCGCTACGTGCCCTACGTCATCGAGCCGGCGGCGGGTGTCGACCGGGCCACGCTGACGTTCCTGCTCGACGCCTACACCGAGGACGAGGCGCCCAACGCCAAGGGCGTCATGGAGAAGCGCACGGTCATGCGGCTCGACCACCGGCTCGCCCCGGTCAAGGCCGCGGTGCTGCCGCTGTCCCGCAACGCCGACCTGTCGCCGAAGGCCCGCGACCTGGCCGCGCAGCTGCGCCGGCGGTGGAACGTCGAGTTCGACGACGCGGGCGCGATCGGCCGGCGCTACCGGCGCCAGGACGAGATCGGCACGCCGTTCTGCATCACGGTCGACTTCGACACTCTTGAGGACCAGGCGGTCACGATCCGCGAGCGCGACTCGATGGCCCAGGAGCGCATCTCCCTCGACGCGGTCGACTCTTACCTCCGCCAGCACCTTAACGACTGATTTTCTTTTACGGCCAGCATGGGCCAGCCCCACCCTCCGTGCGGGGCTGGCCTCCCTCCAGGGGCACGCTCCTGCGGTTTACGGGGCTGGGCGCCGTGACGTGCGCATTCTTGACCCCGTTCGCGGTCTTTCGGGACCGTGGGCGGGGTCGATGTCGTTATGCCGGAGGGCGTCTACCAGGTCAGGACAGGTGGTCCCCGAACCAGTCCAGGACCCGTTGGTACGCCTGCGCGGCGGCCTTGGCGTTGTAGCGCGGGCCCGTGTCGTTGAAGAAGGCATGGTTCACGCCCGGGAAGGTCACGATCTCGTGGGGGAGGCCGGCCTTTTCCAGGGCGGCCTTGGCGGCGTCCCTGCTGGCGTTGACGCGGTTGTCCTGCTCCGCGTAGATGGCCAGGACGGCGGCCTTGGTGCCCGTGAAGTCGGCGTGGTCGGGGAGCGGGCCGTAGAAGGGTGCGGCGGCGGCCAGGCGGGGTTCGGCCGACGACAGCAGGAGCCAGGTCATGCCGCCGCCGAAGCAGAAGCCGATCACGCCCAGCTTCGCGCCGTTCGCCCGATTGGTCAGCTCTCCCAAGCCTGCCTTCATGTCGGCGACGAAGCGTTCGGGCGGGATCTCGCCCAGCTTGGCGGTGGCCTGCGCGGAGTCGGCGAACGAGGCGGTGCCGCCCTCACGTGACAGCAGGTCGATCGCCAGGGCCGAGTAGCCGCTGGCGGCGAGCCGGCCGGCCACCGAGCGGATGTGGTCGGTGAGGCCGCGGTTCTCGTGGATGACCAGGACGGCGCCCTTCGGGTCCGCGGCTGCGGCCCAGGCGCCCTGCAGTGTCGTCCCCTCGGGGCCGGGAAAGGTGATGGGCCGCGTGGGCAGGGGCGATGGGCCGGCCGGGGAGGCGGATGTGGCTGGTGTGCCGGCAGGATCGGACGATGCCGCCGGGGCGCCGGATGAGGCCGCCGGAGCGGCTCCGGATGAGGTCGCTGACGTGCCGCGAGCCGGCTCCGGTGGCGCGCCGCAGGCGGTGAGCAGGGCGCTGGCGGCGGGCAGGGCGATGCCGAGGAGGCCCAGTCGGCGCAGCGCTTCGCGACGTGGGATGAGGCCGTCCGCGTGGTCGATGGCCACCTCTTCCGCGAGGTAGCGCTGGATGGGCGTCATGTCGGGAGATGTACCCCTCTCCAGCGAAAGACCGGGCAAAAGATTGAGCGGCGGGCGCGACCCCTGCACACAGCCAGGTGATGGCGTGTGGATTCAGCGGCGGGCGCGGCTTCTGCACGCGGCCAGCGTGATGGCGTACACGATCGGGGGCAGGATGAAGATCGCGATGCGCAGGCCGTACACGATCCAGGTGTAGGTCTCGTGCGGTGCGGTGAGGAGGGGCGTCGGCGCGTTCGGGCTCGGTGGGGTCTCCGAGACCCATGTCCCGGCCCACAGCACCGTGAAGAAGGTGATCACCGCCGCGCCGAGGGCGGTGCGGACGGGGGCGTGCGAGGGGCGGTCCAGCAGGTTGTGCACGCGGCGATCCTTGGTGAAGCGGCGTTCCAGGAACGGGTAGAGGAACAGGACCGTGAAGAAGGCCGCCAGGACCAGCATCGGGATCCAGAGACCGACCTGGAGGACGAAGCCGCCGATCGTGATCTCCCAGGGCGGCGTCAGGCGTAGCGCGCCTTCCAGAACGCCGTAATACCAGAACGGCTGGGCCGACGGTGGCCAGCCGCCGGGCTGGTACGGCCCGTGCTCCCACACCGGGTTGACCTGGACGAAGGTGGCCAGCAGTGCCACGACGGCCATCGTGAACATGGTGGTGGCGCCGTTCTTGACGATGAAGTACGGGAAGAACGGGCCGCCCGTGACCCGCGTCTCGTCCGACGTCGGGGTGCGGTGATCGGTGTGCTTCTGCCGCCAGGTCAGGACGATCCCGTGCAGCGGTATGAGCGCCAGCAGGATGCCCGGCACCAGCAGTACGTGCGTCACGAAGATGCGCGGGATGACCTGGCCGGGGAAGCCGCCGTCGAAGACGAACGCCGACAGGTAGCCGCCGACGAGCGGGATCGACAGCAGCAGGCCCTGCGCCTCCCGCAGGCCGGTCATGGCGAGTTGGTCGGCGGGCAGCGAGACGCCCAGGAACGACTCGAACAGCGCCAGCCCGAACAGCACCACCCCGGTCATCCAGCTCAGCTCGCGCGGCTTGCGGAAGGCGGCGGTGAAGAAGACGCGGAACAGGTGGGCCACGATCGACAGCACGAAGATCGTCGCCGCCCAGTGGTGCATCTGGCGCACCAGCAGGCCGCCCCTGACGTCCAGGCTGATCTCGCGCACCGAGGTGAAGGCCACATCGGGGTTGGGTTTGTAGAACAGGGTCAGGAAGGTGCCCGTCAGGACGAGCAGGACGAACGAGTATAGGGCGAACTCGCCGAGCAGGAACGACCAGTGGCTCGGGAAGAGCTTGCGGAGATTCGGGCGGAGCCAGTGGGCCAGGCCGAGGCGCTCGTCCAGGAAGTTCGCGAAGCCCTGCGCGGCCTTGGCCGGTCCGGCGACCGCGCGGACGCGACGCTGTGGCTTGGTAGGAGTGGCCATCGGGCGCCTCCTGCTAGACGGTGATCCGATTGTATCATCCGGATCTTTCCAGGAATTGGTATAAACCAATTGGTATAAACCAATTCCTGGCTAAACAGAATATTAATTGGATTAGACCGGTTATGTGCCCTTCACCAGGTGAAACGTTGACTTAACGGGTGAGTGCAGTTTCATCATGATTATCGCCGGTAGAGTCCGGAGCAGAGGCGTTGATTGGAGCTGTGGTGGCCAAGTACGTTTACGACTTCACCGAGGGCAACAAGGATCTCAAGGATCTTCTCGGAGGCAAGGGAGCAAACCTTGCCGAAATGACCAATCTCGGACTGCCCGTTCCTCCCGGGTTCACGATCACCTCCGAGGCGTGCCGCCACTACCTGGCCGAGGGCGCGGTCCCCGACGGCCTGGAGCGGGAGGTGTCCGAGCACTTGGGCGCGATGGAGAAGCGGATGGGCAAGGCGCTCGGCCAGGCCGACGACCCGCTGCTCGTCAGCGTCCGCTCCGGCGCCAAGTTCTCGATGCCCGGGATGATGGAGACGGTCCTCAACATCGGGCTGAACGACGAGTCCGTCCACGGCCTGGCCAAGCAGGCCGGCGGCAACGACCGCTTCGCCTGGGACTCCTACCGCAGGCTCATCCAGATGTTCGGCAAGACCGTGCTCGGCATCGACGGCGAGCTGTTCGAGCACGCGCTCGAGACGCTGAAGGGCGACCGGCAGGACACCGACCTCGACGCGGCCGAGCTGCAGGGCCTGGTCGAGACGTTCAAGGGCATCGTGCGCGACCAGACCGGCAAGGACTTCCCCGCCGACCCGCGCGAGCAGATGCGGCTGGCCGTCATGGCCGTGTTCGACTCGTGGAACGCCCCGCGCGCCATCCTCTACCGCCGCCAGGAACGCATCCCCGCCGACCTCGGCACCGCGGTCAACATCGTGGCCATGGTCTTCGGCAACGTCGGCAACGACTCGGGCACCGGCGTCGCCTTCACCCGCGACCCCGGCTCCGGCCAGCAGGGCATCTACGGCGACTACCTGCAGAACGCCCAGGGCGAGGACGTCGTCGCCGGCATCCGCAACACGATCCCGCTCCAGGAGCTGGAACGCCTCGACAAGAGCTCCTACGACGAGCTCCTGCGGATCATGGAGACGCTGGAGAACCACTACCGCGACCTGTGCGACATCGAGTTCACGATCGAGCGCGGCAAGCTCTGGATGCTGCAGACCAGAGTCGGCAAGCGCACCGCCGGCGCCGCGTTCTGCATCGCCACCCAGCTCGTCGACCAGGGCCTCATCACGCTCGACGAGGCCGTCACGCGGGTGACGGGCGACCAGTTGGTCCAGCTGATGTTCCCGCGCTTCGACTCGGGCACCGAGAAGAAGAAGATCGCCAAGGGCATGAACGCCTCGCCGGGAGCCGCCGTCGGCAAGGTCGTGTTCTCCTCCGAGCGCGCCGTCGAGCTGGCCGACAAGGGTGAGGACGTCATCCTGGTGCGCCGCGAGACCAACCCGGACGACCTGTCCGGGATGATCGCCGCGCGCGGCATCCTGACCAGCCGCGGCGGCAAGACCTCGCACGCCGCCGTGGTCGCCCGCGGCATGGGCAAGACCTGCGTCTGCGGCGCCGAGGAGCTGGAGGTGTCGGTCGCCGAGCGCAGGTTCACCGCGCCGGGCGACGTCGTGGTCAACGAGGGCGACGTCATCTCCATCGACGGCACCACCGGCGAGGTCTTCCTCGGCGAGGTGCCCGTGGTGGACTCGGCCGTGGTCGAGTACTTCGAGGGCCGGGAGCCCGACGACGACCTGGTCCGGGCCGTGGACCGGATCATGCGGCGGGCCGACGAGGTGCGCCGGCTGGGCGTGCGGGCCAACGCCGACACCGCCGAGGACGCGGCCAGGGCGCGCCGCTTCGGCGGCGAGGGGATCGGGCTGTGCCGTACCGAGCACATGTTCCTGGGCGAGCGCCGGCAGCTCGTCGAGGACCTGGTGCTGGCGTCCGGCGACGCGGAGCGCCAGGCGGCTCTGGACGCGCTGGAGCCGCTCCAGAAGGCGGACTTCGTCGAGATATTTCGGGCTATGGGCGGTCAGCCGGTGACCGTGCGGCTCATCGATCCGCCCCTGCACGAGTTCCTGCCCGACATCGTGGACCTGTCGGTCAAGGCGGCGACCGGCGAGACCTCGGACAAGCAGCGCGACCTGCTGGCCGCCGTCAAGCGGCTGCACGAGGAGAATCCCATGCTCGGCCTGCGCGGTGTACGGCTCGGGCTGGTCATTCCCGGCCTGTTCGCCATGCAGGTACGCGCCATCGCCCAGGCGGCCAAGGACGTGCCGGGAGCCAAGCCGGAGATCATGATCCCGCTCGTCGCCGCCGTACAGGAGCTGGAGGCCGTCCGTGAGGAGGCCGCCGGGATCCTCGCGGACCTCGGTGTCGACGCCCTGGTCGGCACCATGATCGAGACGCCCAGGGCGGCGCTCACCGCAGGGCAGGTCGCCGAGGCCGCGCAGTTCTTCTCCTTCGGCACCAACGACCTGACCCAGATGACCTGGGGCTTCTCCCGCGACGACGTCGAGGCGGCGTTCTTCTCGCGCTACCTGGAGCTGGGCATCTTCGGCGTCTCCCCGTTCGAGACCCTCGACCGTGACGGCGTCGGCCGGCTGGTCAGGATCGCGGTCGAGGAGGGCCGCAAGGCGCGCCCGGACCTCAAGCTCGGCATCTGCGGCGAGCACGGCGGCGACCCCGACTCGGTGCACTTCTGCCACGAGGCCGGGCTCGACTACGTCTCCTGCTCGCCGTTCCGCATCCCGGTCGCCCGCCTGGAGGCCGGCCGCGCGGCCCTGGCGGAGTGCGACTCGGACACCCGGTGAGGAACACCCGCTGAGGAACGCCCGCTAGACGGCCGCCTCGGCCTGTTCCAGCGTGGCAGGCACGTAGTCGTGACGCATGCCCAGGTCGCCCAGCCACTTCCGGAGTCCGGGAACGGCGGACGGGTTGGCCGCGACCTGGGCCGCGTACTCCGACAGCGCCACCTCCTCGCCGTCGTCGAACAGCAGCCGCGCCGGGCCCGCCCACGACAGCGTCCACCGGGCCTGGCCGTGCTGGATCAGCACCGCTTCCAGTGCCTGCCCGAGCACCCCGGCCAGCAGCGTCTCGGACGGTTTCCAGCCCAGCTCGCGCAGCTTCTCCTCCAGCTCGGGGCGCCGGTCCCTGGCGATCGCCTCGAAGGCCGCGTCGAGGTACGGCCGGGCGGCGCCCAGCACCCGCTGACCGGCCAGCGCCAGGTCGTTCAGCGCTTCGGCGTTGCGGGCGGCGTACATGCCCTGGGAGATCAGCTCCTCCCACGACACCGGCCGCAGCCCCGTGAGCGCCTCCGGTGTCCACATCGACTGCTCTACCGCCTGCACCGCCACGTTCGCGTCACGCAGCATGGTGAGGGCCGAGCGGGGGTCGGGCACGTGCTCCGGCTCGGGCAGCAGCTCGATGGCGGCCAGCCGCTCGCTCAGGCTCGGGTGCGAGTCGTAGAGGGAGGTCTCCTCCGGCTGCTCGCCGAGCTTGGCCACCTCGGCCTGCCTGGCCGGGTCGCTCATCAGCGCGTGGAACCCGCCGAACACGGCCGCGGGCCGGTTGCCGCCCACACCGGTCATCGACAGGTAGCCGGCGGCGTAGATGTCCCAGGCGGCCGCCGTGCCGTGGATCTTGCGCAGCGCCTCCGACATCGCCTGGCGCCCGCCGATGCCCACCGCGAACCGGTCGGCCTCCAGCTCCTGCCTGCGCGACACGCCCTGGGAGACGAGCAGGTAGAGCTTGGCGTAGTACGCGAACAGGCGCTGGATGAACGGGTGGTTGCCGAGCCCCTGAACGGTCGCGATCAGCGACACCCGGCCCCGGTAGACCGGCGCGCCCAGGCGGGTGTGGGCGCCGCTGTAGTGGCCCAGCTCGTGGCCGAGCACCGCGCGCATCTCGTCGACCGTGAGGGTCTGCAGCAGCGGCAGCCCGATGTACATGCGCCGCCTGGTGGCCTTCATGCCGAGGAAGCGGGTGTCCTCCGACACGGCCGCGTTGACCTCGGGCACCAGGCGGATCTCGTCGGGTGGCGCCGTACGGACGCGCTGGGACAGGTCTTCGACCACCTGCCAGAGGGCGGGCTCGTGCTCGCGGGTGACCAGCACGCCCGGCTGCTCGCCGTCCTTGCGGCGGCTGACCATGATCAGGGCGCGGACGAGCGCGCCCGCCGCCAGGGTCAGGGGGACCGCGAGCTTGAGCGCGTTGACATGGAAGTCCACCAGCAGCAGCACGTCGAAGAAGACGGCCGCCGCCAGGATGAGGCCGACGAGCACGTAAAAACCGGCGAGCAGGCCGAAGGCCAGCACCGCCCGGAACGCAGTGGTCATGGAGGAGGGCTCCCGGGGAAGGGGGTTCTCGCGAGGGTTGACACTAGCGGAGACCGGAAACTGGATAAAATCACAGCTCTTATGGCCCGCTACGACGAGCACGACCAGGCACGCTGGGTGCCGGAACCTCCCGGCAACCCGGAGCGGAGCGCGTTCGAGCGCGACCGCGCCCGAGTCCTCCACAGCTCCGCGCTCCGCAGACTGGCCGCCAAGACGCAGGTGGTGGGGCCCGGCGAGACCCTCGGCGGCGGCCAGCACATCCCGCGCACCCGGCTCACCCACTCGCTCGAATGCGCCCAGGTCGGCAGGGAGATGGGCGCGACGCTCGGCGTCGACCCCGACCTGGTGGAGACGGCCTGCCTGGCGCACGACCTGGGCCATCCGCCGTTCGGCCACAACGGCGAGGTGGCGCTCAACCAGCTGTCCACCTCGTGCGGCGGCTTCGAGGGCAACGCGCAGAGCCTGCGCCTGCTCACCCGGCTGGAGGCCAAGGTCCTCACCGAGGACGGCGGCAGCGCCGGGCTCAACCTGACCAGGGCCGCGCTCGACGCGTCCATCAAATACCCGTGGACCTGCGACAGGTCACCGAAGTTCGGGGTCTACGACGACGACCTGCCGGTCTTCGAGTGGATCAGGGACGGCGCGCCCGAAGGCCGGGTCAGCTTCGAGGCGCAGATCATGGACTGGGCCGACGACGTCGCCTACTCCGTCCACGACCTGGAGGACGCGCTGCACTCCGGCCACGTCACGCCCGAGGCGCTGCTGTCGGCCGGCGAGCGCCGCCAGGTCTGCGAGACCGCCCGCACCTGGTACGCGCCCGGCGCCGACCTGGCCGAGCTCGAAGCCGTCTTCGCCGGGTTGCTCGCCACCCCGCTCTGGCCGCGCCGCTTCGAGGCCACCTTCGCTGACCTGGCCGGGCTCAAGGCGCTGACGAGCGGCCTCATCGGCCGCTTCTGCCGCTCCGCCGAGACCGCCACCAAGGACGCCTACGCCTCGCGGCACCGCGCGGAGCTCGTCGTGCCGTCGGCCACGCGGCTGGAGTGCGCGCTGCTCAAGGGCATCACCGCCCACTACGTGATGACCACCGAGGACCACCACGCCAACCAGGCCAGGCAGCGCGAACTCATCTCCGAGCTGGCCTCCCTGATCACACTCGGCGCGCCCGCCACCCTGGAGCCCGCCTTCAGGCCCTCCTACCTCGACGCGCCCAACGACGCCGCTCGCGTCCGGGTGGTCATCGACCAGATCGCCTCCCTCACCGACACGTCGGCCGTCGCCTGGCACAAGCGTCTTTCCGGATGACCCCCGGCGGGCGGATACTGCGCCCATGGCTACATATGTGATCGTCGGCGCGGGCCTGGCGGGGGCCAAGGCGGCGCAGACGTTGCGCGAAGAAGGCTCAGGCGACCAGATCGTCCTGATCGGCGCGGAGTCCGAACGCCCTTACGAACGACCGCCCCTGTCGAAGGAATACCTGCTGGGCAAGAGCGAGCGGGAGAAGATCTTCGTCCACGGCGCCGACTGGTACGCCGACAATGACGTGGATCTCCGGACCGGCCTGCGGGTCACGCGTGTCGACCTCGACGAGCACGCGGTCAGGTTCGCCGACGGCTCGCGCCAGCCGTATGACAAGCTGCTGATCGCGACGGGGGCGACGCCGAGGCGGCTGCCCGGCCCCGCCCTCTACCTGCGCACGGTCGGGGACAGCGAGGCGCTCAAGGCCCGCTTCGCCGACGCCGAGCGGGTGATCGTCGTCGGCGCGGGCTGGATCGGCCTGGAGACCGCCGCGGCCGCCCGCAAGGCCGGGTGCGAGGTCACGATCGTCGAACCCGACCCCACGCCGCTGTATCGGCCGCTCGGACCCGAACTCGGCGAGGTCTTCGCCCGGCTGCACCGGCGCAACGGCGTCGACCTGCGCACCGGTACCGGCGCCGCGGAGATCACCGAGACCGGCGTGCGGCTCAGCTCCGGCGAGCGCCTGGCCGCCGACCTGGTGGTCGTCGGCATCGGCGCGGCGCCCGAGGTCGGCCTGGCCCGCGACGCCGGACTGGACGTCGGCAGCGGCATCCTGACGGACGCCGCCCTGCGTACCTCGCATCCCGACGTGTTCGCCGCGGGCGATGTCGCCGAGGCGTTCCACCCGCTGTACGGCCAGCGCATCCGGGTCGAACACTGGGCCAACGCGCTCAACGGCGGCCCCGTGGCGGCCCGGTCCATGCTGGGCCAGGACGTCACCTACGACCGCCTGCCGTACTTCTACACCGA
Source organism: Nonomuraea sp. NPDC049269 (assembly GCF_043197155.1). Taxonomy (NCBI): domain Bacteria; kingdom Bacillati; phylum Actinomycetota; class Actinomycetes; order Streptosporangiales; family Streptosporangiaceae; genus Nonomuraea; species Nonomuraea sp. NPDC049269. Next base: position 508,860 of record NZ_JBICSO010000007.1, on the reverse strand, counting down.
CCAGTACGACCTGGGCATGGAGTTCACCGGCGACATCCAGGGCTATGACGAGGTCGTCTACCGGGGTTCGGTCCCCGACCAGGAGTTCGTCGCCTTCTGGCTGCGCGAGGGCAAGGTCGTCGCCGGCATGAACGTCAACGTCTGGGATGTCATCGACGAGATCAAGCAGCTCATCCGCTCCGGTGTGACCGTGGACCCGAAGGAGCTCACGCCGGATCGGTGATGATGATCGGGGTCTGAGACGGCTTGGCGCCGGTCTTCTTCTTCTTTTTCTTCTTGGTGGTGGTGGTCGGTTCCGGCGCCTGCTTCGACGCGCACTGGACCGAGCAGGGCGGCGTCTCGCCCACCCGGCCGCGCAGCTTCAGCGTCTCCTCCTTCGGCGACAGCGTCTTGTTGCCGGACTCCCAGGCTTCGAGGTAGGTCCAGGGGTTCACCATGCCCCGGCGCACCCACCAGTAGGCGGGGCCGGTCTTCCAGGAGATCGCGAAGTACAGGTTCGGGGCGGTGATGCCGGCGTTGCCGGAGTTGCCGACCCGGCCGAGCGTCTGCCCGACCTTCACCTTCACGCCCGGTTTGAGGCCGTCGGCCACGGTGTCGAGATGGCCGCCGAGGTAGCGGACGCCGTCCTCGCCGATGATCGTGACGTAGCGGCCCTCACGGGCGGCGCCCACGTCGGTGGCGGACGACCACCTGTTCAGGGTGTTGACCTCGTCGACCACGCCGTCGACGGGCGACACGAAGGCGCATCCCTTGGCCGCCCAGATCGTCGTCTTCGGGAGTACGAGGAGCTTGCGCTCGTAGGTCGTCTTGCAGCCCTGGACGGGGAAGGAGTAGGTGTACTTCGACACCTTCGGCGGCGGGATCTTGGTCGGATCCTCGCCCTGGGGCGGCGTGTCGGCCGACTGGGCGTCGCCCGACGGGATGGTGCCGGTGACGGACGGGCTGGCGCTCGCCGTGGCCGCGGCCGATGACTGCGCGCTGACGCCCGCCACACCGGTGGCCGGCGAGCACGCGCTCGCCAGAAGCGCGGCGCCCGCTAAAGCCGCCCATCGTCCGAGATGCCCCGCTCGCATGATCTCCACCCGTGTCGATGTTCCACCGCAAACATTTACCTTTGTAGCCGACCGGGGACGTGCTACCGACATATTTCCCCCTTTCGCGACTCGACGGTGACATCCCCTTATCACCAGGTCACCGTTACCTTACGGAGGGCAGTCATGAGCCCGGGTGGGGCCGGTTGTCGTAGCGCGGGAATAGACTCACCGGCGTGGCTGGCCGGATCCGTGACGTCGACATCGCGCTCGTTCGTGAGCGATCACCCATCGCCGATGTGATCGGCGAGCACATCCAGTTGCGCAACGCGGGGGGCGGCAACCTCAAGGGGTTGTGCCCGTTCCACGATGAGAAGAGCCCGTCTTTCAACGTGACGCCCGAGCGCGGCATGTACTTCTGCTTCGGCTGCAGTGAGGGCGGCGACGTCATCACGTTCGTCGAGAAGATCGAGCACCTGACGTTCGGCGAGGCGGTCGAGCGGCTGGCGCAGCGGGCCGGCATCCAGCTGCAGTACGAGCAGGGCGGCTACATGCCGCGGCGCGACCTCGGCGAGCGGGCCCGGCTGATCGAGGCGCACAAGGCCGCCGCCGAGTTCTACGTCGACAAGCTGCTCGGCCCGGACGCCGCGCCCGGGCGGCGGTTCCTGTCGGAGCGGGGGTTCGAGCGGGCCGACGCCGAGATGTTCGGCGTGGGTTACGCGCCCAACGAGTGGGAGGCGCTGGCCCGGCATCTCATGGGGCGCGGCTTCACCGCCGAGGAGATCGTCAAGGGCGGGCTGGCCAAGGAGGGGCGGCGCGGGCCGATCGACCGGTTCCGCGGGCGGCTGATCTGGCCGATCCGTGATGCTACGGGCGACGTGATCGGGTTCGGGGCGCGCAAGCTGCTCGACTCCGATGACGGGCCGAAATATCTCAACACCCCTGATTCCCCGCTCTACAAGAAGAGCCAGGTGCTCTACGGCATCGACCTGGCCAAGCGGGAGATCTCCAAGCGGTCCCAGGCGGTGATCGTCGAGGGCTACACCGACGTCATGGCCTGCCACCTGGCGGGGGTGCCGACGGCGGTCGCCACCTGCGGCACGTCGTTCGGCGAGGAGCACATCAAGATCCTGCGGCGCTTCCTGCTCGACCAGGCGGAGTTCCGCGGCGAGGTGATCTTCACCTTCGACGGCGACGCGGCCGGGCAGAAGGCGGCGCTGCGGGCGTTCGCCGACGAGCAGAAGTTCGTCACCCAGACCTACGTGGCCGTGCAGCCCGACGGGCTCGACCCGTGCGACCTGCGCGTCAAGCAGGGCGACGCGGCCGTGCGCGACCTGATCGCCAGCCGCGAGCCGCTGTTCCAGTTCGCCATCCGCAGCACGATCAGCCGTTACGACCTGCGCAGCAACGAGGGCAAGATCGCCGCGCTCGACGCGGCGGCGCCGATCGTGGCCGGGATCAAGGACGTCGGCCTGCGCAAGCGCTACGCGATCGACCTCGACCGGTGGCTCGGCTTCATGGACGAGCGGTTCGTCATGCAGCGCATCGCCGAGGTCGGCGGGGCCCAGCAGGGCCGCCCGCAGCGGGCGCCGAAGTCCGCGCCCGTCGATCCCAACGTGCGGGTCGAGGGCGAGCTGCTCAAACTGGCCATCCAACGGCCCGCGCTGCTCGGCCCCCGCTTCGACGCGCTCGACCCGCGGGCGTTCACCGCGCCCGACCACGTCCTCGTGCACCAGGTGATCACCGCGGCGGGAGGCGCCGCGTCGGCCGGCCACGGCGGCCGGGAGTGGGTCGACCGGCTCCTGGAGCAGTGTCACGACGACGTGACGCGGGCGCTGGTGACCCGGTTCGCGGTCGAGGCGATCCGGGCCGACTCGCACACCGAGGAGCGCTACGGGGCGGCCATGCTGGCCGCGATCGAGGCCATCGCGGTCGACCGGGCGATCGCTCAGGTCAAGTCGCGCATCCAGCGGCTCAACCCGGTGGAGGAGCAGCAGGACTACAACCGGCTGTTCGGCGAATTGGTGGCGCTGGAGCAGCAGCGCAGGGTCCTCCGGGACCGGGCCGCGGGCAGCTGAGGGTTTTCGGCGGGGATGTGAGCATCCGCCTTGCCCACGGTGCCGGCCGCGAATGGGGCTCCGTAACGGCTTGTTCAAGAGCTGCCGAGCAGAAGATGTCGGGAACTTGTTGAATCCAGATGACGGTGGCGGAATCCTTCACGAGCCCCGCCGGACCTCGGAGTTAAGCGGCATCCGGGCAGGCTGCGCCATGCGACCGGCGACAACCCCGGGCCGGACGCGTCTTACTCGACCGCGTAATTGACTTTACTTTCCTGATCAAAGTCCCGCCAAACCTTTAAGTGATCTCGTTTTGGTAAGGGTCACGGCCTTACCTTCGGTTACAAAAATGGGTCTGCCATTTTACGGAACCAATACTGCAGACTGTGTCCCGTGGGTGCATCGGTACTGCCAAGTGGACCGCCATCCGTAGATCAAGTGGCGGACCTCGTCGCGAAGGGAAGGGAGCGCGGAAGCGTAACCGTCGATGACGTCGCAGCCGCGCTTGACCGCTCAGAGCTCCCGTCCGACGCGTTGGAACGCGTCGTGCGGATGCTCGCGGAGAACGGCGTGGAGGTTCTCGAACCCCAGGGAGAGGAAGAGACCACCCGCGCCGACGAGGAAGACGTAGGCAAGCGGGCCCCGACCAGCGATCTTGTCCGTATCTACCTGCGGGAGATCGGCCGGGTGCCTCTGCTCACAGCCGAAGAGGAGGTGGAGCTCGCCAAGTCGATCGAAGCCGGTCTGTTCGCCGAGGACAAGCTGGCCAGTGGCGTATCGCGGCTGGCCTTCCCTGAGTTCAGGGAGCTCGTCTGGCAGGGAACCCGGGCGAAACAACGCCTCATCGAGGCGAATCTCAGGCTCGTCGTCTCGATCGCCAAACGTTATGTGGGTCGTGGAATGCTCTTCCTGGACCTCATCCAGGAAGGCAACCTCGGGCTCATCCGCGCGGTCGAGAAGTTCGACTACACCAAGGGATACAAGTTCTCCACTTATGCCACGTGGTGGATCCGGCAGGCGATCACGCGGGCGATAGCCGACCAGGCGCGCACCATTCGCATTCCGGTGCACATGGTGGAGACGATCAACAAGCTCGTCAGAGTGCAGCGGCAGCTCCACCAGGACCTGGGCCGTGAGCCCGCGCCCGAGGAGATCGCCAAGGAGATGGATCTCCCGGTCGATCGTGTGGTGGAGATCCAGCGCATCGCCCAGGAGCCGGTGTCACTGCAGTCGCCGATCGGTGAGGAAGACTCCGACCTCGGCGACTTCATCGAGGACGCCGACGCGGTCGTGCCCATGGAGGCGGCGGCCTTCATCATGCTGCAGGACCAGCTCGACGACATCCTGGCGACGCTGTCGGACCGCGAGCAGCGCATCATCCAGCTCCGCTTCGGCCTGGCCGACGGGCATCCGCGCACGCTGGAGGAGGTGGGCAGGGAGTTCGGCGTCACCAGGGAGCGCATCCGGCAGATCGAGTCGAAGACGCTGGCCAAGCTCCGCCACCCGACCAGGGCGCAGATGCTGCGGGACTATCTGGATTGAGATGTTCAACCGTTCGAGCTGGTGACCTGCCGATCCGGTAGGTCACCAGCTCTGGTTCTGGCTCATTCGTGGTGGGGCGCGAGCCGGCTGCGCCGCGCCGCCGCCGCGCTCGCCGCGTCCGGGCACGAGGTCGTCGGATACGACCCCCGGAACACTCCGACGCCCGAGGGCGTCACCCGGGCCGAGGTCGCCAGGCAACTCGCCGGTGACGGCGAGGCGGTCATCGAGCGGTTCCTGACCGGCACCCGGAAGCATGCCGTACGGCGAGCGCACGAGATGCACGACACAGGCGCCTACCTCGCTGACCTCGGCGTGCCGGCCGAGATGACCCGCGCCACCGAGCAGGCCCTGCGCCGGTTCGCCACGCAGGGGGCTGAACGTTCTCTCGCCGGGGAGGCACATCACGGGGGTGGGGCGAGTCGGCCGGCGGGCCGGGATCCTCCCCGGCCCGCCGTTCTCATGAACTCTTACGAACAGCCCTCGAACTGCGGGACCGCGATGGTGCTGAGGTTCAGGCCGGCCTTGCCGAACCACTTGTGGAGCAGCTTCGAGGCCGTCCCGTCCTGGTACATGGTGGTGATCGCCCGGTTGACCGCCTCACAGCCCGCGACGTCGCCCTTGTGCATGCCGACCCCGGTCCGCTGCTCGTTGAACTGGGCGTTGACCAGGCGCAGCCCGCTGCCGTCCTTGATGGCCAGCCCGGCCAGGATGACGTCGTTGGTGGTGATCGCGTCCACCCGGCGATCCTTGAGCGCCGCCAGGCAGGCCGCGTAGTCGCTCACCGGGACCACCTGCGCGGCCACCTTGCGCTCCTCCACGACCCGCTGCGCCGCGTTCGAGCCCGCCACCTGGCAGATCTTGCGGCCCTTGAGGTCGCGGACGTTCCCGATCGACGGCTCGTCCGGTCGTACCAGGATGTCCTGGTAGGAGATGTGGTACGGCCCGGCGAACAGGACCTTCGACTTGCGGTCCTGGCTGATCGTGTACGTCGCCAGCACGAGGTCGGCCTTGCCGTCGACCAGGACCTTCTCCCGATCGGCCGCCAGCACCGGGATGAACTCGAAGTCCTTGCCGAGCTTCTGGGCGATGTAGCGGGCCACGTCCACGTCGAAGCCCTCGAAGGTGCCGTCGGCCTTGCGCGCGCCGACCGACGGCAGGTCGGTACGGACCCCGATGACGATCTTGTCCTTGGACTCGATCGACTCCGAGCCGCCCATGCCGCACCCCCCGGCGAGCAGCGCCGTCAGGACCAGCACCGCGGGTAGCAGCCGCTTCATCGATACTCCTTGAGCCGTGGCCACACCCCGGCGATGACCAGCAGGCCGAGGCCGCCGATCGCGAACGGGAGCAGCCGCCACAGATTGTCGAGCGCGCTCTCGCCGGCGTCCGTGGCCCGCTTGAACACGGCCTCATGCTGCTCGGCGAGGTTCAGCAGCGCCTTGTCGTAGGCGTCGAAGGACTCGCGGACCGTCCCCAGCCTGGCCGACACGGCCTCACTGGCCTGACCGCTGGCGGCCAGGGCGCGGAACTTGGCGTCGGCGTCCTGGAAGCGGGTGTACGCGTCGAGCGCCCGCTCGCCGTCGCTGCCGCCGAGCTCGGTGCCCAGCAGGCCGAGGAAGTGCTTGGCGCCCTGCGCCACCTTGGCCTGGTAGCCGTCGAGGTTGCCCGCCTCCAGGTAGATCACCGACTGCGACTTGTCGAGGAAGGTGTGCTCGTAGGTGTCGGCCCGGCCCTTGTCGAGCAGGAACCGGCTCTGGTCGCCGTGCAGGCTGTTGCTGATCGCGCGGGCCCTGGCCAGCGTGAGCACCGAGTCGAAGCCGTCGGCCTTGGCGGTGCGCAGCTCTCGCAGGTCCCGGCCGAGCACGTTCACCCCGGCGACCAGCGCGACGATGGTCACGACGGTCGCGGCCAGCAGCGCCGGCCCGAACACCCGGCGGAAGCGCCGCGCCAGGAAGACCTGCAGCCAGATCAGGCAGCCCAGCGCCAGCAGCCCGGCCACGATCACCGCCAACCGTACGGCAGGCACCATGACGCTCTTCTCGTCATAGGTGCGCCGCACGATCGTGCCGCTCTCCAGCGTCAGGTTGTAGGCCTGGGGGAGCAGGACCAGCCGCATCAGGTCGGTGGCCTGCCGGTACACCTCGACCACCTTCTGCGGCGGCGGCCCGGCCGGGTGATCGGCCTGGGTGTCGAGCAGCAGCGCCTGCCCGGCCAGCCGTTCGTAGCGGCCGAGGCCGTCGAGCACGGACTGGACGGTCTGCCGCTCGGCGGGGTTGTCGCCGGACAGCTCGAACGCCTTCAGCAGCGCCTGGTTGGCCTCGGAGCGCCGCCGTTCGTACTGGGCGATCGCGGCCTGGCGCTGTGTGCCGTACTCCTTGCCCATCAGCAGCGCGTCGGCGACCTGCGCGTCCATGTCGCTCAGCCCGAGGTACAGGCCGGCGGTGGCGACGACCTGCGGGCCCGCGTCGCGGCCGATCACCGTCAGCCCGTCGCGCGCGCTCGTGCTGCCGACCGCCAGCGCGGCGAAGAGCAGCGCCAGGGAGGCCACGGTGATGCCGGAGATGACCCGGATCCGGCCCGGCACGCTCCGGCGCTCCGGAGCCGGGGTCCCCGGCGGGGCCGGCACGGCCTGACCGGGCCGACCGGCCTGGACGATGGTCATGGCGCCCCCTCGTGGCTGGTGACGGCGGTCCCTGTGACGGCGGTCCCTGTGACGGCGGTCCCTGTGACGGCGGTCCCTGTGACGGCGGTCCCTGTGACGGCGGTCATGGTGTGCCTTCGCGGATCGTGATGACGGTCCACGCGCCGAGGTGGATGCGGTCGCCCGCGCCCACCCGGACCGGCACGTTGACCATGACCGGCTTGCCGTTCACCTGGGTGCCGTTGGCGGAGCCCGGGTCCACGAGCGTCCACGAGCCGTCGTGCTGGGCCAGCAGCACGGCGTGCAGGTGGGACACGCCGGGGTCTTCCGGCGGCCCGGTCAGGTCGATCTCCGGCCGCAGGTCGCGGCCCCGGCTGCGGCGGCCGATGCGTACCTGCTCGCCCGACAGAGCGAAGGACCGCTCGGGACAGTACGGCGGGTAGGCGACGACGTGGGCGTCGGGGCCGCCCTCGGCGATCACCTGGTCGTAGTAGGCGCGGTCGGCGGCGGTGACCGCCTCCCAGCGGGCTCCGGACACGGGCGCCAGCGACGGCGCGGTGCCGGAGTAGTCGTGGCCGCACACCTCGCAGAACTGCCCGGCACGCGGCGTCTGGCAGACGGGACAGTCCTCCACCGCGCCCCCGGCGCCGGTGGGTGCGGCGGAGCCGGCCGGGCTGGTGACCGGCGCCGGCGCCGCGGAGCCGGCCATCTGGAGGCCGCAGACGTCGCAGTATTCGTCGTCACCCGACGCGTGGCCCTGTGGGCAGGTCGCCATCAGCTGCCCTCCCCGTCCTTACGCAGCCTGCTGGTACGTACCGAGCCCGTGTCGAGCTCGATGGCGTCGGCCTTGTCGACGTTCCTGCGCAGCCGGGCCGTGCCGGAGGCCGGATCCACCTCGACGACCTTGTCGAGCAGCCTGGCCGTGTCCTCGCGTCCCGAATCGACGGCGAGCTGTTTGGCCTTGGCCAGCCGCGCCGTCGCCTTGTCGACGTCGCCGGCCGCGCGGGCGCTCAGGCCGTCCTGGATCAGCTCGTGCAGCTCGGCCTGGCCGGTGTAGTGGGCGACCTTGCCGTTGATCCGGGTGGACTGGGCGAGGTCGTCGGTCCACTGGGCGAGCACGTTGCCGCTGGCGAAGACCTCCTGGGTGTCGGGGCGGAGCAGCTTCACCCAGCCCGCGCGGATCTCGCTGCCGATCTGGCCGGGCGGCACCTCGACGCACAGGTGGTACTCGCGGTCCTCGGTGCCCCACGAGCCGGTCGGGTAGTCGCCGGTCAGCGGGTTCACGTCGGTGCGCTTGCCGGTCAGGTCGAGCAGCGTGGGCGAGACCTGCTTGACCCACTTGAGCGTCGCCGTCTGCGGCACCCACACCCGCATCACCAGTTCGGCCACGGTCTTGCTCATCGAGGTCTGGGTGAGCTTGCGGAAGAAGTCGGCCAGGTCGCCCTGGTTCCTGACGAAGTCGAACGTACCCAGCAGCGCCTCGGCGACCTTGCGCAGCTCGGCGGGCACCCAGTCGTCGCCGACGCCGAGGCTGTCGCAGACGAACGCGCCCTCGCAGCGGGCCAGCGCGGCGGCGAACACGTCGGCGCGCTCGTTGTTCTGGCCGTCGGTCATCAGGATGGCGTGCCTGATCGCGTTCGGATGGGCCGACAGCATCTGGGCGGCCAGTTGCAGCCACTGGCCGATCGAGGTGCCGCCGCCGGCGGACAGCTGGCCGATGGCCCGCTGCGCCTCGGCCCGGGTGGCCGCGTTGGCCCGGACCAGCTCGGGGCCGCGCGGGTAGACGCCCCTGGCCCGGTCGGTGCCGGCGATCACCGCGAAGTGGACGCCGTCGCGCAGCGTCTGCACGGCCGTCGCGGCCGCCTGCCGGGCCTCCCGGATCTTGCCGCCGCTCATCGACCCGGACGTGTCGATGATGATCACTTCCGCGGCCTCGGCCGGGGCGGCCGTGGTGGTGGTCACCGAGCCGGTGGAGTTGATCGTGAGGATGGCGTGCACCTCGCGCCCGTCGATCGGGAGGTACTTGTTCTGGTCGATGTGGAGGGTGAAGGTGGGCTGGTCACCCATGTGCGTCTCCTAGAGGGATCAGGACGATGGTCACGTTGTCTTGCCCGCCGGAGTCGAGCGCGTGTCGCAGCATCACGCGGGCCATGTCCAGGGGGCTGCCGGTAGAAGGGAAGGTGTAGCCGTCGAGGTAGCGCCACAGGCCGTCGCTGCACACGAGCAGCAGGCCCGGGTGCTCCGGCTCCAGCACGCGGACGTGCGGGCGGACGTCGCCGTAGTCGGCGCCGAGCCAGGCGGTGATCTCGCCCGTGGGCGCGGCGTCGTCCTCGGTCAACTGGATGCCGGTCAGCTGGACGCCTGGCGGCGGACCGGTCTGGGCGGGTCGGGTCCCGGCGGGCGGAGATGCCCCGACCGGACGAGTGGCGGCGGTCGAATCGGCGTCGCCCGGTGGTGTGGCGGTGGTCGAATCGGCGTCGGCCGGCCGGATGCCGGCCGTCGGGTCGGCGTTGACCGGCTGGGTGCCGACGGACGGATCGTTCGCGGCCGGTCGGACGCCGGGGGACAGCCAGTACGCGCGGGAGTCGCCCGCCCAGCCGAGCGTGATCCGGCCGCCCTCGACGACCGCCGAGACGTAGGTGCAGGCAGGAGCATCGTCCACCGAGGTGGCCAGCTTGCCCACGGCCCGCCCGGCCAGGTCGAACGCCTCCTCGGCGGACACACCCCTGGCCAGGGCGGCGGACGCGGTCTCCACGGCGGCCGCCGACGCCTCGTCCGCGCGGGGCGAGCTGCCCACGCCGTCGCAGACCACGACCACGGTCCGCGTGTCCGTGGACAGCAGCGCCATCGCGTCCTCGTTCCGGCTGCGGCGCAGGCCCTTGTCGGTCACGCCCGCCGTGCCGTTGTCCAGCGTGAGCTCGGTGTGGTCCCGCCCGGTGGGCTGGCGCAGGCCGCACCGTTCGCAGTAGCCGTCCGCGTCCACGGCCGGCGCGCCGCACGAGGTACAGGAAGGCGCGCCGAGCGGATGGCCGCACGCCTCGCAGAAGGCGTCGCCGGTGAGCACGGGAGCCTCGCAGACCGGGCACCGCACGTCCGCCCGCGGGGCGGCGATGTGGTCCATCACACCCACGTCCGGGGCCGGACGGCGTTGGCCTGGTCGACGAGGGCCTGGCGCTCCTGGCGGGAGCTCGCGGCCACGGCCAGGCGGCGGAAGATGTCTTCCAGCCGTTTGCGGACGCCGGGTTCGGTGAACTCGGCACCCGCCAGTTTCAGCCCGCTGGGCGGCTTACCGGTGTCGAGCCAGGACAGCGCGCTCTCCAGCAGTTCGGCGATGAGCAGCTCGCGGCGGCGCGGGTCGAGGTGGGTGAGGTCGTCGAGGCGGTCGGCCGCGGCCGACAACTCGTTCGGCTTGCCCGGGTCGGCGCCGGGCGCTCTGGCCACCGAGGCCACGACCGCGAGCTGCGCGGCCACCCGGTGGCTGGAGGTGACGGGCACCTCGTCGAGCACCCCGATCCGGCCCGCCCTGGCCAGCCCGAACGCGGCGCTCACGTAGGAGTGGTCGGTACGCCACACGCTCTCGTACCAGCGGACCGGGTTGTCGTTCACGCACTCCAGCGCGAACGCCAGCCCCAGCTTGGGCGCGCACTCGCCGGGCAGCAGCGAGAAGCACTCGTCGAAGATCTGCGCCGCCCGGCCGGGCTGCCGCGCGGCCAGCAGGTGAACGGCCCGGTACCAGGTCACCCGCCAGTCGCCGGGCAGCGCCCGCTCGGCCTCGTCCAGCGCCTGGAGCGCCTGGTCCGAGCCCTGCTCGGCGAGGAGCCTGGCCTTGGTCAGCAGCGTCTCGGGCGTCCGTGCCATCCCCTCGACCTGGCTGACCAGCACGTCGGGATCGCGGCCGACCAGGCCGGCCAGCGCGCCCGCCGCCGGGTCGGCGGGGTCGGCCAGCGGCACCGGCAGCGCGGCCGCCGCCTCCAGCGGGTCGAGCCCGTCGAACACCCGCCCGCGGTCGGCGGCCAGCGCCGCTCCCGCCGCGAGCCGCTCGGGCCCGAACATCGACGACTGCGCGGGGTACGGCACGCCCTCCGTCACCGCGCTGATCTCGCGCAGCACGCCGACGAGCTGTTCCTCCATCTCCTCCGCGCTCTGGAACCTGGCGGCGGGATCCGGCGCGGTCGCCCGGCGCAGCAGCCGCGCGAACGACTCGTTGCCGCAGTCCGCCGGCAGCGGGTTCTCCGCGCCGCCCTTGGCCGGGCTGAACGACGGGATGGTCAGCACCGCCAGCGTCCTGGCCACCGTGTACAGGTCGGAGGCGACGGACGAGGGCCGGGTGTCGAGCTCGGGCGCGTGGTAGCCGACCGTGGCCCAGGACGTGCCCGGCGGCGAGCCCACGCGCTGGACCGCGCCCAGGTCGATGAGCTTGAGCCGTTTGCCGACCCTGATCACGTTGGCCGGCTTGAGGTCGCAGTAGACCAGGCCCTGCTCGTGCAGGTAGCCGAACGCGCGCAGGATCTCCCGCCCGTACATCAGCGTCTCGCGCAGCGGTAACGGACCCTGGCGGCGCAGTTCGTGCAGCGACTGGCCGCCGACGTACTCCATGACGATGTAGCCGAGGCCGGCGGAGCGCTGGAAGTTGATGATCTTGACGATGTTCGGGTGGTCGACGGTGGTGAGGAACTTCCGCTCGGCCTCCGCCGCCGCCAGCGCCTCGGCGTCGGCGGTGTTCAGCAGGCCCTTGAGCACCACCCAGCGGCCGTCGAGGTTCTCGTCGGCGGCCAGGTAGATCCAGCCGAGGCCACCGTGCGCCAGGCAGCCCAGCACCCGGTACTGGCCCGCCACCAGGTCGTCCTGGCCCAGCTTGGGGGTGAAGGAGAACTGGGTGCGGCAGTGCGGGCAGAACCCGTCGGGCAGCCCGGCGCGTCCCTGCCTGGAGCGGCCGACCGGCTCACCGCACGCCGGGTTGGCGCAGAACCGCTTCTCCTCCGGCACCTCGGGATTGGCCATGATCGCGCTGGCCGGATCCCGGTAGGGCACCGACGGCAGGTCGGTCAGCTCGCCCAGCACGCCGGCCCGCGACCGGCCACTGCTCAGCGGGCCGGTCATCGGCCGGCTCACCGGCCGGGTGTCCGGGGATGGTGAGGAGGCCGATGATGAGGGGGCGGACACGGGCGCGGCGGCTGTCGCCGCGTGCCCGCACAGGTCGCAGTAGCCATCTTCGATCGTGCCCGTACAGCCTGGCTGGGCGCATCCGGTCATCGGCCACCTCCGTGGATCGCACGCTGGTACAGGTCGACGGCTTGTGCCGCCTTCGTCAGATCGCAGGGAGCGCTCCACAGCAGCAGCCGCGCCCGCTCGTACAGCTCGGTGGCGGCCGGGTCCTCCGCCAGGCCCTTGCGCACCGCCATCGCCTGGCACGCGCCGAGCAGCCCGCGCAGTTCGTTCCGCCGGCCGATCAGGCCGAACAGCGCCTTCGCCGTGGCCTGTGCCTGCTGGGCGGCCTGCTCGGTGCTCTGCTCCAGCGCCGTCAGCCGGCCGGACCTGTCGAGCCAGGTGCCGGTCGAGGCGTCGAGCGCGTCGAGTTCCCCGGCCAGCGCCTCCACCTTGCTGCGCGGCTGCGCCTGCGGCGGCAGGGCGATCTTGGCGACGACCGTGCCGTGGGCTACCCTGGCGTCGCTCTCGGCCGCCCGCACTCGGTCCAGCGCGGCCACCAGCTCCTCGCGCCGCCTGCCGTACTCCTGGCTGACCCGCAGGGCCCGCTCCAGGTCCGCGCGGGCGCTCGCCAGGGCGCCGGTGACGCGGGCCAGCTCGTGGTCGGGTGGGGCCGAGCCGAGGGGGTCTTCCAGTACGGCGGCGCGCATCCGCTTCAGCTCGGTCTCCGCCTGGGTCAAATCGAGGGTCTCGCCGAGCTGCCGCTGCAGGTCATTCACCACGCGTAGCTCGGAGTCGGCGGCGTCGAGGCGGGGCAGCGCCGCGGACCAGACCGTGTCGATCTCGGTCAGCACGTCCGTGGCGAGCTGGAAGGCGGCTTCCATCCGGGCGACGGTCTCGTCCAGGGTGAGCCGCTCGTCCGGCTGGGGGAGCAGGGAGCGTTCCTCGACCGGCTTGGCGGCGGCCTTCAGGACCACCGAGCGGCCGGACAGCAGCTCGGTCAAGGTGGTGAGCTGCTCCGCGCCGAGGCGGCCGCGGGGGCCCTTGACCTGCTCGGCTGTGCGTAATACGCCCCGGTAGGTGTCGTAAAGCGCCCACAACGCGGCGAGCGCGCTCTGTGCGGCGGCCCAGCGGGTCTGGGTCGGGCCGCGTAAGGAGGCGCCCTTGAGTAACTGATAGGTGGTGTGCGCTTCAAGATCGAGCAGGTCGCCGGAGATGCGGTCGCGCTCGTCGGAACGAGCGCGCAGCGCGTACTCCGCGCCCTCCCTGCTCATGGGTGGTCCGAGACTCATCACGCTCCCCGTGATACGGGCCCCCGCGCCCCGTTGTCTACCGGCTAAACGGTGAAACCGACCGGTTGGTTCCGAAGGTAGGGGAGACCCTGACTTGTCCCTGATTCAACCCTGTCTCACCTGCAATTCGCTTAAAGGATCTCGTAGCGTCTTAGGCATGGGACGCATACTTCTCGCAATCCTGGCGATCATCGCCGTGTTCATCCTCATCGGCCCCCTCGTGGGCTTCGCCTTCACGCTGCTCAAGTGGGGCCTCATCATCGGTGCCGTGGCCTTCGGGATCATGCTCGTGTCCAAGTGGGTCCGGACGTAACAACCTGGCTTCCTGCGGCTCGGCGGCGCATAGTGGGTTGATGGAGGCGCGGCCGGCGGTTGACGATGCCGCGCTCGGGCGCGAGGCGATGTCCGTGCTCGAGGCGAACTGGACGGGAACCTCCACCGTTCCCGCTCCAGGTCTCTACCCGCACCAGTGGAGCTGGGACTCGGCGTTCGTGGTGATCGGTCTGGCCAGGCACCGGCCTGACCGGGCAAGAGCCGAGCTGCTCAGCCTGCTGGCCGGGCAGTGGGCGACCGGGATGGTGCCGCACATCGTCTTCCACACTCCCGAGGCGTACTTCCCGGGCCCTTCGGTCTGGCGTTCGCAGGACCACGACGCCGCGCCGCGCGTGCTCACCTCGGGCCTCACCTCGCCACCGCTGCAGGCGCTGGCCCTGTCGTGGCTCTACCGGCACACAGGCGACGCCGACTTCGTCAGGCGGGCGTTTCCGGCGCTGGCCGCCCAGCACGCCTACCTGGCCACCGAGCGCGACCTCGGCGGCTCGGGGCTGGCCGCGATCGTGCACCCCTGGGAATCGGGCATGGACGACAGCCCGGCCTGGGACCAGGCGCTCGCCGCGCTGCCCGAGATCAGGTACGGCTACCGCAACGTCGAACTCGACGAGCGCCACCCCGACAGCGACCATGACCGCTACGTCTGGCTGGCCCTGCGTTACCGCAACGCCGGCTACCGGTCCGAATACCTGCGCGACGAGCACCCGTTCGCCATCGAGGACCCGATGTTCAACGGGATCTGGCTCGCCTCCTGCCTGGCCTTGGCCGACCTGGCGCCGCTGGCCCGCGCCGACCCGGTGCCCCACGCCGAGCAGGCCGAACGCATCAGGCGGGCGCTCCTCGACCGCCTCTGGGACGGCTGCTTCTACGCCCGAGACCTGCGGGCCGACCGGCTCATCCGCGTCTGTACGGTCGGCGGCTTCGGCCCGCTGCTCGACCCCGGCCTGCCCAGCGACCGCGTCCAGGCGGCCATCGACGTGCTCGAATCGGCCAGGTTCATGGGCGCCACCGGCTACCCGGTGCCCAGCTGCGAGATCCGCGCGACCCAGTTCGACCGCACCCGCTACTGGCGCGGCCCGTCCTGGGTGAACACCAACTGGCTGCTGCGCCGCGCCGCCGGCGTGCACGCGCTCGACTCGCTCGGCCAGCAGCTCACCAACGGCACGCTCCGCCTGGTCAGGCAGGCCGGGTTCCGCGAGTGCTTCGACCCGTTCGACGGCAGCGGCCGGGGGTGCAGGGACTTCTCCTGGAGTGCGGCGCTGACCCTGGACCTGCTCGCCGATAGCGTGAAGGAATGAGCTTCCTTCGCCGCCTGCCCGCCGACGTCCGCAAGGCCCTGGTCACCGAGCCGGGGGAGCGGGTGCTGACCTTCGCCGCCACCGGCGACGGGCACGTGGTGGCCACGAACCTGGCGCTGCACCTGCCCGGCGGGGTCCGCGTACCGTACGAGACGATCGACCGGGCCTCCTGGGACGAGGAGGGGCTGAACGTCCTCACCATGTCCGGCGAGAGGCACCGCGTGCTGCTGCCGGAGCCGCGGCTGCTGCCCGAGACGGTGCGGGAGCGGGTCAACGCCACCATCGTGGTGAACAAGCACGTGGACCTGCCCGGGCGTGGCGGGGTACGGCTGGTGGCCAGGCGCCGGCCCGGCGGCGAGGTGCTGGGGTGGACCCTCGTCTTCGACGAAGGTCTCGATCCGGACGACCCGGGCGTACGGGCCCAGGCCGAACAGGCCCTTGAGGGCGTACGGCGCAGCATGGGCGTGTGAGCTGTTCCCCGTTCCCCGGGCATGGGTCCCATGCCCGGGGTGGCCGGTCTCAGTAAGGGATGCCGGTTTCGTTGGTCTTCTTCTCGTTGACCTGTTCTCCGGGCCAGCCGGTGCCGGTGTCGGCGTGGTCGTGCTTGTTGAGGAACGGGATCCGATGCTGGAGCGTGTCACCCACCTTCGACCTGGCTACTCCGGCCGCCTTGGACACCTGCGCGCCGACCACCCCCGCGGTCTCCTGGAACCTGGGACTGTCGGCAACACGCTGGGCCGCCCGCTTGATCTGCTCATAGCGTTCGCGACCAGCCCGGCTGCCCAGGACGTAGCCGACAGCGAGCCCAATGGCGAACGTCATTCGATAACGCATATTGCACCTCCGCTGTCTCCGGACTACCCCGCTGACGATGCGACACGCACTCCTGGAGTGCGCTAATCTATTCCTGCGCCCAAGGGGAGCGGACCGCAGGACCGCCGACCAGCGCGAAACGTTCGATCCCGCGTAGCTCAACGGCAGAGCAGCCGGCTGTTAACCGGCAGGTTATAGGTTCGAGTCCTATCGCGGGAGCAACACCGAGCTCCCCCTTCCCGGATCCTGGGAAGGGGGAGTTTTCGCTTCCCAGGACTGACCATGGAGCTCCTCTTGCCGGTCAGCACCCCGAGGCCACCCCGCCGCTGCCGCCATTCACGCTTTGTAGTCATAAGATCACTGGATTTTTGATTTGCCGGGACAAACGGCTGCCAGACGGTGAAGGATGGCAGGAGCTGCGGTCACGTTGCGAAGGCGGTGTGGAGAGGGCGCCGCCTGCAAGGAGGTGTCGCCGACCCGGAATCGGCGGGGCGCTCCGTTGATGGAAAAGTGCTGGTTACTGCGTTGCGTACCTGGATCAGGTCCCTGCGTCCCTTCGAGGCCATCGCCGTACAGGCTTTCATCGAGCGAACGATCGACATCCGCGAGGCGGAGCGCTTCATCAGGCTCTTCCACGCCGAGAATCCCGGCGCCGGCGACGTGCACGCGCGGCTGCGTGAGGTCGCCAGGGACGTGGCCCGTCATGGGACCTACGTCCATACGTTCGAGGAGCTTCAGTTCGGGGCCAGGGTGGCCTGGCGTAACAGCAGCCGCTGCATCGGGCGGCTCTACTGGCGGTCGTTGAGGGTGCGCGACCGCAGGCAGGTGAACACCGCTGAGGGGGTGGCCATCGAGTGCGTGGCTCATCTGCGCGCCGCGACAGGTGATGGGCGGATCCGGCCGACGGTCACCGTGTTCCCGCCGGACACGCCGGCCAGGCGCGGGCCCCGGGTGCTGAACGAGCAGCTCATCCGGTACGCCGGGCATCGCATGCGGGACGGCTCGATCGTCGGGGATCCCCGCTACGCCGACTTCACCACGATGGTCAGGGGGCTCGGCTGGCGTGGCGGGGCGGGGAGGTTCGATGTGCTGCCGCTGGTGATCCAGCCGGAGGTGGGGCGGCCGCTGCTCTGTAATCTGCCGGGCGACGCGGTTCTGGAGGTGCCTCTCACGCATCCGGAATATCCGTGGTTCGCCGAGCTGGGGCTGCGCTGGCATGCCGTGCCGGCGATTTCCAGCATGTGCCTGGAGATCGGCGGGTTGTGTTATCCGTGCGCGCCCTTCAACGGCTGGTACATGGGGGCGGAGATCGGCGCCCGCAACCTCGCCGACGTCGACCGCTACGATCAGCTGCCCGTGGTCGCCGAGCGTCTCGGGCTGAACACCGCCACCGACCGGTCGCTTTGGCGGGATCACGCGCTGGTCGAGCTGAACGTGGCCGTGTTGCACTCGTTCGAGCGGGCGGGGGTCACGATGACCGACCACCATACGGAGTCGAACCGGTTCCTTACGCACCTGGAGCGGGAGGAGAAGGCGGGGCGCGTCTGCCCGGCGGACTGGTCGTGGATCGTGCCGCCGATCTCCGGCGGCGTCACCCGCGTTTTCCACCGCTACTACGACAACCCCACGCTGACTCCGGCGTTCGTCCACCACAGCGGTTGATCGCGCGGCCTGCGTGGAGTGGCCTTGGGTTTCTTGCGTTCTGCCACTAGAATATGATTCGGTTGCCCCATGGCGGAACTCGTTCTCACCTCGGCCGATCAAGGCGTGCTCACCCTGACCTTCAACCGCCCCGACAGGCTCAACGCCTGGACGGACGCGATGGGCCGGCGCTACTTCGACCTCCTCCAAGAGGCCGAGGAAGACCCGAACGTGCGGGCCATCGTGGTGACCGGCGCGGGCAAGGGCTTCTGTTCGGGCGCCGACTTCCAGACGCTCAGCGCCCTCCAGGCCGGCTCCTACGACGAGACGCCGGATCCGCGCCCCAACACCTTCCCCACCACCATCGCCAAGCCGATCATCGCCGCCGTCAACGGCGCCTGCGCCGGTCTGGGCATGGTCCACGCGCTGGCCTGCGACCTGATCTTCACGGCTGAGGACGCCAAGTGGACCACGGCCTTCCCCCGCCGCGGCCTGATCGCGGAGTACGGCCTGTCCTGGATCCTCCCGCGCCTCATGGGCCAGCAAAGAGCCATGGACATCCTCCTGTCGGGAAGGGTCTTCACCGGCACGGAAGCCTACGAACTCGGCCTGGCGAACCGCTCGGTCCCAGGCGACTCGCTGCTCGCCACGGCCCAGGAGTACGCCAGGGAGCTCGCGATCCACAGCTCCCCGGCCTCCATGGCCATCATCAAGCGCCAGATCTGGAACGACTGGAACGTCACCTTGGAAGAATCAGCCAAGACGGCGACCCAGGAGATGCTCGCCTCCTTCAACCGCCCGGACTTCGCCGAGGGCGTCGCCAGCTTCCTGGAACGCCGCTCACCGAACTTCCCGCCCCTCTAGCCAGGAAAGAAGCCGCCCGGACGGCGCCCCGAAGGCCACCCAGACGGTGCCGGTGCGCACGTAACGGCGGCAAGCCGGTGAACCGGAGGAGCGTTCCCCTGGACAGAGGCCAGCCCCGCGCAAAGGGTGGGGCCCACCGGGCTGGCCGTAACAGAAAAATTGGCCCTAACAGAAAGTCAAGAAAGGCGTCGAGCACCTGATGCGGGGGTGGCGGGGAGGAAGCGGGGCGGCTGCCAGGCGCGTTCCGCGTAGGCGCTGTTCACCGACTCCTTCACCGACTCCAGGCGGTCGTCGGCCACCAGCGCGATCGCCGAGCCGCCGAAGCCGCCCCCCGTCATGCGGGCGCCCCGGGCGCCGCCGCGCAGGGACGCCTCCACGGCCAGGTCCAGCTCCGGTGACGACACCTCGTACTGGTCGCGCAGCGACAGGTGGGACGCGTTCAGCAGCGCCCCGATCTCCGTGATCGCCCCTGCCCGCAGCAGGCCGACGAGCGCCTCGACGCGGTGGTTCTCCGTGACGATGTGCATCGTGCGCTTGCGTTCGTCGCCCTGCAGCTGTTCGAGGGCCCCGGCCAGGTCCGTGACGTCGCGCAGTGCCGCGACGCCCAGCTTGCGGGCCGCCGACTCGCACTCCGCGCGGCGCTTGGCGTACTCGCCGCCCGCGTGCTCGTGGTGCACCCGCGTGTCGATGATGAGGATGCTCAGCCCGTGCGCGGCCAGGTCGAGCGGGATGTTGCGGGAGCCGAGCGAGCGGCAGTCGAGGAACAGCGCGTGCCCCTCGGCGCTCAGCGCGGACGCGGCCTGGTCCATGATGCCGCACGGCATGCCGACGAAGTCGTTCTCCGCCCGCTGGCTGAGCAGGGCGCGCTCCATGGGCGTCATGCCCAGGTCGTACAGGTCGTCGAGGGCCGAGGCGACGGCCACCTCCAGCGCGGCGCTCGAGCTGAGCCCGGCGCCCGCGGGGATGTCGCCGTCGATGGCGATGTCGGCGCCGCGTACCCGGTCGCCCAGCGTGGCCAGGACGCCGACCACGTAGCGGGTCCAGCCGCGGGACTCCTCGTGGCTGGAGATGACCACCGGGTCGCCGGGCGACTGCAGGGACAGGAGCCGGATCGTGCTGTCGTCGCGCGGGCTGACCGCCGCCGTGACGCCCCACGGCACCGCGAAGGGCAGGACGAAGCCGTCGTTGTAGTCGGTGTGCTCGCCGATCAGGTTGACTCGGCCGGGCGCGTGCCAGACGGTACGCGGGTCGCCGCCGAAGGCGGCACGGAAAGCATCGGTAACGCGCATAATCCAACACTCCTCAACAAAGCTCCGACCGTAGACTAGCGCCATGGAGGAGTTGGTGGATCCGGCGCTCGCCTCCGTCCGGGTCTTCCTCGTCCGCGACGACAACAAGGCGCGCAAACTCAAGTACAACCTGGGCCACCCGCGGGTGCTCACGTTCGGTGGCGCCTACTCCGGCCACATCAGGGCTGTGGCGGCGGCCGGGCGGCGGGATGGGTTCGAGACGATCGGGGTGATCCGCGGCGAGGAGCGGTTGCCGCTCAATTCGTCGCTGGCGTACGCGGCGTCCTGCGGCATGCGGCTGACCTACCTCGACCGGGGGACGTACCGGCTCAAGCACACGCCAGAGGTACAGGCCGCGCTACGTGAGCAGTGGGGCGACGTGGCGATCCTGCCGGAGGGCGGCAGCAACGCGGCGGCCGTGCGCGGGTGCGCCGAGTTGCCCGCCGATATCGCGGGGCTGCCCGGTGAGATCGGTGGCGGCTACGACGTGATCTGCTGCGCGGTCGGCACGGGCGGCACCCTCGCCGGGATCGCGGCCGGGCTGCCGGAGGGGCGGCGGGCGATCGGGTTCGCGGTGCTGAAGGGGGCCGGGTTCCTGGAGGGTGAGGTCGCGCGCCTGCAGCGGGAGGCTTACGGGCGTGTGTGGTCCAACTGGTCGGTCAACCTGGACTACCACTTCGGGGGCTACGCCCGCTCGACTCCGGTTCTCGACGACTTCATCGCGAAATATCGGGTCGAGGGGGTGTATGTCGGGAAGATGCTGTACGGCGTCTTCGACCTCGTACGCCAGGGCGCCTTCCAGCCGGGCACCCGCATCGTCGCCGTCGTCACCGGCGAGCCCTGGAACCCGGCGACCGGTCAGTTCTCGACCCCGGTCCAGGTGTGCGGCGCGCCCACCGGCTTCGACTCCGGCGACCCGCGCTGCCGCAGGTAGATCGACAGCGTCACCATCGACAGGACGGCGAGCAGCTCCGACTGCCAGTTCTGCAGGGTCCGGTTCCAGAAGTCCGGTGAGGTGGCGTAGGTGCCCCACGAGACCGGATCCCGCAGGTCGAGCAGTCGCTGGGAGTTGTACGACGCCACCCCGGCCACCGACTGCGCCAGCCACGACAGCACGAAGACGAGCCCCATCACCAGCCCGAGCGAGTTGCTGTACACCTGGCGCCGAATCCCGCCGACCTTCGCCCAGGCGGGGGAGTCGGGTCGCGCGTGGCGGCCGAGGAGCTGCTCTTCGTCCGATCCGGGGCCCGCGTCGTCGACCTTCTTGGACTCCGGCGAACCCTTCTGCACCAGCCAGACCGTCAGCATGATGTAGAGGAAGAACTGCAGGTATTCGGACTGCCAGTTCTCGGCCACGTCCACGGCGAAGTCGGAGGAGGCCACGTACTTGAAGATCGACACCGGCTCCCCGCCGTCGACCAACTGCTGGTCGTTGAACAGGGCCAGCCCCGCGATGGCCTGCCCGCCCAGCGCCAGCAGGAACATCACCAGGAACGTCAGCGACAGCCCGTTCTCCTTGATCTTCTTCATAGGTGGGCCAGGCCCGTCGCGAAGACGCAGATCAGCCCCGTCGCGATGACGACGAGGGTGATCACGAACATCACCCGCATCAGTTCTCCACCTCGCAGTCGTAGGGGCGGTCGCCCCGCGGACGGCAGCTCGCGGCCGTGACCCGCCAGCCGCCGCTGTAGCGGTGCAGGAAGAGAGTGTCGCCCGACAGTCGTACCTGGGCGTCGTCGCCCCAGACCCGCACCGCGGTGACCGGCCCGGCGGGGCCCAGCTTCAGGTCGCGCAGCGCCTCGGCGCACGTCTGGCCGGGGTCGGGCAGCTTCTCCGCGGTCTGTTCGGCGAGCAGCGCGCAGGCGGTGTCCTCCTGGTGCGCGGCGAGGGCATTGCGGAAGCGCTCGGCGGTACGGGCCGGAGAGGTGGTGTCCACGGCGCACCCGGCGACGATCAGCGTCACCGGCAGCACGGCGAGCAGCATCCTCATGCGCCCCCTGCTACCCACTTACGTGTCGGGCATGCTCCTAACCGAGCTGGTCGAGGATGGGGGCGACGAGTTGGTTCAGCTCGCGTACCAGCACCACCAGGGCCCGCTCCGCGCTCTGCTCGACCTGGTCATGCGGGCCCTCGGGCTCCGGCGGCAGGTCGTCGAGCGGCACCGGCACCTCGACCAGCAACGTCGCCCGCAGGAACGGGATCCTGGCCAGGTCCTGCTGCGTCGGCTCGACGTACTGGCCGAACGTCTCCTGCCAGCCCAGCCAGCCGCGGTCGCGCCACCAGGCCCGCGAGCGGGTGAGCTCCTCGGGCAGCGGCGAGACCAGCCGGATCCGCGCGTTGAGCGTGCCGTCCCACGTATTGCGGTCGCAGGTCGCCTCCAGGATGCGGCGGTCCCAGCGCACGTAGCCGGGGTTCAGCGACGGCGGCGTGGCCAGTCGCCAGGCCGCGCAGGCGAACCTGACCGGCGCGATGTCCCCCCACTCGAACTCTTCGAGGTTCTTGCGCACGTGTACGGCGTAGCGCCCGTCACGATCCCTGTCGAACTCCTGGTCGATCCAGAACGCTCTAGCCATGGGGACTACGCTACGGCGCTCCGAGCGGTGATGGCCCCAGGTCCGGAGATCCGGAGAATGTGCGGTAACCAGGCGACTACACATGTAGCTTTTTCACATTATTAGCTGACTGGGGAGTACGGCATGGAGTCAGAACAGCTCGCCGCGGCGATGAGGTACTGGGAAGATGGAGACCTCGGTGCGGCGGCGGTGCTGTTCAGGGAGAACGCGGCCACCGGCGATCCCGAGGCGTCGCATCTGCTGGCCTGCCTGCTGGAGGAGCAGGGCGACCTCGACGGGGCGGAGGCCGCGCACCGGTCGGTGATCCAGTCGGGCGACCCGGTCTTCGGGCAGCGGTCGGCCATCGCCATGAGCATGATGCTGATCGCCGCGCGGGAATGGCCCGCCGCCTACCGGGTGCTGATGATCGCCTCCGACGGCGCCGACTTCGAGGTGGCCGCGCTCGCCGAGACGGCGCTGGTCCTCGTACTGACCGAGATGGGCGACGGCCAGGGCGCGGCTGAGGCGCTGGAGCGGGCGCGGCGCTGTGACAGTCCTGCCGTGGCCGAGCTGGCCGCCCAGCTGGAGCTGCCCGACTTCGTCCCCCACGATCCCGGTACGGCCCGCGACCTGTACGAGCTGGCGGAGGACGAGGACGACTACCGGCAGTTGCTGACCTGCGGCGATCCCGAGGTGGTGTCGTTGTCGGCGTTCCGGCTCTTCCAGATGTACGCCGATGAGGAGGACTTCGTGGCCGCCCGCGAGGCGTGCGAGCACGCGATCGCCGTGGGGCACGCCGACCACCTGGCCACGGCCCACCGGCTGCGCGGCGCGGTCCTCGTCGATCTCGGCGAGTACGCCGAAGCGGCGGCCTCCTACGCCACGGCCGCCGAGGACCCCAGGCCCGAGGAGCGGCTGCCCGCGCTCATCGAGCAGGCCAAGGTGACCGCGCAGCTCGGCGACGTGGTGGCAACGAAGGCGATCTTCCACCGGGTGATCGCCAGCGGCCAGCGCGAGTACGCCGTCGAGGCCCAGGCGTGCCTGGCACAGATGCACACCGAGGCCGGGGAGGTGGCCGAGGCGCTCGCGGCGCTGCGGGCCGTACTGGAGACGGGGGAGTCGGAGTGGTCATCGATCTGCGTCACACTGCTCGGCCTGCTGCTCGACCGGCACCCGGACGACCGGGAGAGCCTCATGGCACTCGTACTCGACGCGGCCGAGCACGACGACCCCGACACGGCGTTCAAGGCCGCGCTGCTGATCGACCACGCGGCGCGGCAGCAGCCGCTCGCCGACCCGGTGGAGGAGCAGGCGCTCCTGGACGTCGACGAGGCCCTGCGCCACCTGCAGGCGGGTGACCTGGCCGGGGCGCGGCGGCTGCTGCGCAGGGCCATCGACTCCGGCGCGGCCACGCAGTCGGTCCGGGCCATGATGACGCTGGCCGAGCTGGAACTGGGCGAGGGCGACCGCGAGCAGGCCGACGAGCTGCTGTCGTACGTCGCCGAGGGTGACGATCTGCTGCAGGGCTTCAGCGCCGAGTTCTTCCTGCACCTGCTCCGCGAATCGGGTGACGAACCACATCCCGTGCTCCGGGCGGTCATCGACCACCAGCGCCTGGGCAGGGAGGAGGGGCTGGTCCGCTACCGCCAGGCCATGGAGCACCCGAACCCGGCGACGGCCGCGATCGGCACCGCGGTGTTCGCGCAGGTGCTGGCCTCCATCGGGTATGACCTGTCGGACGCGGCCCAGCTGTTCCGCGCGGCGGCCGAATCGGGTGATCCGCTCGCGCTCTCGTACACGGCCACCATCTTCAAGGACGTCCTGGTGAACCAGGACCAGACCGAGGAGGCGGTCGCACTGCTGCGCCGGGCCCGCGTCGATGGGCATCCCGGGTTGGCGCCGTGGGTGGCGTACGGGCTGGGTGAGCTGCTCAGTGAGGATCCGGGTGAGGACTTCGGCGCGGGTGAGGGAGCGGGGGCGCGCGAGCGTGATCTGGTGGAGGCGCGGGCCGCGTTCACCGCCGCGATGGAGACCCGCCATCGGGGGCTGCGGGTCGAGGCGATGGGTGCGTTGCTCGGGCTGTTCGAGCGCCAGGGCGATCTGCTGGCCGCGTGCCGTCTGCACGAGCGGTTCGTCGCCGAGGGTGACCCGGTCCAGGCGCCGCGCAACGCGTGGCTGCTCGGACTCACCCGGGTACGGATCGACGACCTCGACGGCGCTCGTGCCGCGTTCGCCTATATCCCGGAGACTCACCCGGAAGAGGGGGACACAGGACGCTACGCCCGGTTCCTGCTCGACCGCGACTTCGGTGCGGCGGCCGCGGCCTTCGAGGAGATAGCCGACGACGGCCGGTCCTGGATGGCGGCCATGCTGGCGATGCAGAGCTCGCACGCCTGGCACCGGCAGGGCGAGACGGCCGCCGCGGACGGGGCGCTGTCACTGGTGCTCGACATCGGTGACCCGGACTTCCAGCAGGAGGCGGCCTGCTACCTCGGTGCCCTGCGCCACGACGCCGGCGACCCGCACGGCGCGATCGCCGCCTGGCAGCAGGCCGCGACCGGCCCCGACGAACGCCTCGCCACCATCGCGCACCGCGACCTCGCCCGAACCTGGCACACCCTCGGCGACCTGGCCACGGCGGCACAGGCGTACCGGAAGGTACTGGCGGGGTACGGCGAGGCGGGTGTGGGGCACCAGGAAACGGTGGCTGCCGGGCACGCGGCGAAGGACCAGGGGACAGCCGCCGGGGCTGAAAGGGCGTCCGCGGCAGGGGCGTACGGAGAGGCGACGGTCGAGGCGCACGTGGCTGAGGCTGCGTTGCGGCTCGGGGAGATTCTGATCGCGAGTGGGTCGAGCGACGAGGCTCGCGAAGTGCTGCGGGTGGTGTTCGGGGATGCGGCGGTGCCGCAGTTGGCCCGGCTGCTGCGGGATGCCGGTGATCTGGAGGGGGCGCTGGCGGCTGCGGAGATCGCGGTGGGGATCGCACCGGGCGCGGAGGTGGTGTGCCTGCTGGGTGGTCTCCTCGCGCGGACCGGCGATCTCGTGGGGGCGCGGGCGGCGTTCGAGCGGGCCGTGGCGGCTGATCCGGGGTCGGTGGGTGCCACGCTGGTGGAGGCGGGCCGGCGGCTGGAGGAGGCGGGTGACCAGGACGGTGCCCGTTCGGCCTACCAGCGTGCGGCGGTTCAGGACGTGGACCGGCAGGCCGCGGCCACGGCCCGGGTCCGGCTCGGCACGGCGTCGCCGGAGGAGCGGCCGTGGGTGCTGGCCGCCGAGGGCGACCGGCAGGGCGCGCTGACGGCTCTGACCGAGCTGACCGGTTCGGCGTCGATGGCCCGGCTGCTGCTCGCGCTGGACGCGGGCGAGCCGGCCGAGGTACGCCGCCTGCTGACCGCATCTCCTACGGCCACCGACGAGGCGTTCGCCGAGACGCTGGAGATGGCCAGGATGACCCGGGACGACGCTCTCGCCAGGGCGCTCTACCTGCTGGTCATCGAGCTGGGCGGGCCGAGATGGGCCGCGCCGGCAAGGCTGGGGCTCGGCGCGGACCTGGCCCGTGACGGCCAGTACAGCCAGGCCGAGCTGTGCCTTCTGCCCGCGACCGGAAGCGACGACGCCGAGACCAGCCTCATGGCGTGGCGCGACGTCTCCGCCGTCCGGCGTCGGCGCGGGGACCTGGACGGAGCCGTCGAGGCGCTGCGGGCCGCGATGCCGTCGACCGCCGTCGAGCTGGCCGGGTTGCTGGAGGAGGGCGGCGATCTGGCGGGCGCCGGTGACGTGCTCGATCGTGGCGCCGCGGCCGGGGATCTCGCGAGTCTGCGTCATCTGCTCGTCAATCTGTTCCAGCGGCGGGAGTACGCGGCCGTCGCCGCCGAGGCCGAGCTGGCGATCGGTACCGGCGACCCTGAGACGGTGGCCATGGGCTACTGGGTGTGGGGTGACGCGTGCAAGGCGACGGATGACCTGGCGGGCGCGGTCGCCATGTACCGCAAGGGGATCGACACCGGTCACCCGAACGCGGGGATGCGGGTCGACCTCGCGGACGCCCTGCACGCGCTGGGTGACACGGCCGCCGCGGCGGGGGAGGCGCGACTGGCCATCGAGTCGGGCGAGACCGACGCCGTGGCCAGGGGCGGCCTTCAGCTCGGCTGCTGGCTGCACGAGGACGGCGACCCGCTCGGGGCCGCCGAGGCGTTCGCCGCCGCCGCGGGGACGGGCGCCGCGGGGACGGGCGCCGAGCCAACCCACGAGCCGACCCACGAATCGGCCAACGAGTCAACCAACGAGCCAACCCGAGAGCTGGCCCAGATGGCCCTGAACAATCTGAGCACCCTGGCCTACCAGGCGTACGAGCGGGGCGAGCACGCGCTGGCCGTACAGGTGCTGGCGCATCTGGGGCCGCACGCCGGGGTCAAGGCCAGGGAGCTCGCGGAGCTCTGCGACGACCCCGACGCCGTCCACCTCTACTACGAGCTGGTCGGCTCCGACGCCTTCACCGAGCTGGGGGTCGCCGAGCGGCTCGCCGAGCTCGGCGAGACGGCGCGGGCGCGGGCCGTCTACGAGCGGCTGAACGAGCACGAGGACCCGGACGTGCGGTTCGTCGCGGGCGGCAGGCTGCTGGCGCTCCTCGACGTCGAGAACGACGTCGCCGCCTTCTACAACCTGGCCGAACGCCAGGCGGGTGACGCCGACAGCCCGGTGCGGTCGGTGTTCGGCAGCCTGCTCGGCATGCTCCAGGGCCGCCAGGGCGACACGGAGGCGTCGCTGCGCACGCTGCGGGAGGCGGCTGAGAGCGGTGAGCCCACCGCGTTGAGCGTGCTCGCCCAGGCCCTGGTCGGGACCGGCGAGGTGGCCGAGGGCAGGGAGGTCTACCGGCGCGTGCTCGGCGCGGGCGACGACGAGCTGGCCGCCAGAGCGATGGTCGCGCTCGGCCACAGCTACCACGACGAGGACGAGGACGAGGCGCGCCGGTGGTACGTCCGGGCGGTCGAGTTCGGCACCGGGCACGTCACCGCGCTCGGGGCGATGCACCTCGGGGCGCTGGCCAAGCGGGAGCGGGACTTCCCCGAGGCGCTCGGCTGGTACCAGCGGGTCATCGACTCGGGCGACACGGAGTCGGGCATGGCGGCCGCGCATCTGGGGGAGCTCTGCTACTGGCTGAACGACCGCGACGGCGCCGTGCGCTACTACGAGCTGACGCTGGGGCTGACCGAGCAGCCCGACCTGGTCGCCGAGGCCGCCTTCCGCCTGGGGGAGATCCGCTACGCCCACGGCGACCTCACGGTGGCCAGGCGGATGCTCCGGCTGGCGGCCGGCACCGACGACTCGCCCTTCGCGGCCGACGCCGAACAACTGCTGGCGAAGCTGGGATGAACTTGTGCTTAATTAAATGACCAATTAGTCTCATCTAGTCAATCATTTGAGGTGAGACTGATGGCCAAGGCCGGCCGGCCCCCGCAGGACCCCGCGCGCCAGTTGGAGCGGGCGCACCGGATCCTCGACGCCGCCGCCGAGCTGTGCCTGCGCTGGGGCTACGACAAGACGACCATCGACGACGTGGCCAGGCGGGCGGACGTCGCCAAGGGCACGATCTACCTGCACTGGAAGACGCGCGAGCTGCTCTTCGCCGCGCTGGTCCGCCGTGAGCGGGTCCGCATGCTGGGCGAGGTCCGCGAGCGCGCGCCCGCGAACCTGCACGAGCTGCTCCGAGAGCTGGTCGGGGGGGTGCTGCGACGGCCGTTGATGAAGGCGCTGATCCTGGGCGACTCGGCGGTGTTCGGCAAGCTCAGCAGGCAGAAGCAGAACAGCGCGGCCGCGTTCGAGCAGGGCGCCGCGTTCGAGACGTACCTCGGCGAGCTGGTCGGGCGGGGAGTGCTCCGCTCCGACCTGGCTCCCGCCGAGCACCTCGCGATCCTCGTCTCGGTCGTCTACGGGTTCCTGATCACGCAGAACATGCTGCCCGAGGAGATGCGGACGCCGGAGGACCGGCTCGCCGAGCTGGTCGCCGACACCGCCATCCGGGCCATGGGCGCGGACGGCGTGCCGCCGGACGGCGACGCGCGGGCCGTCAGGCTGGCCACCCTCGGCTATCTCGACACCATCGAGGAGATCGCGCAGCGGAAACTCGCGGTCTCCCTAGGCGCTAAGGAGCGTGTCACGTGAGGGCCTTAATCCCTCTCGACGATGCCGCCGCCGACCTCGCGACAGCAGGGGGAAAGGGCGCTTCCCTGGCCAGGCTGACCAGGGCGGGACTGCCCGTTCCCCACGGATTCCACATCACCACCGAGGCCTACCGCGCGTTCGTCGCGGACTTCCACGACCGGATCCTCGACGCGGCCGCCGCCGGCGACGCCGCCGCGATCGCCGCCCTGTTCGCCGAGCATGACATGCCCGCCGCGATCGCCGCCGAGATCCGCGAGGCGTATGACGCGCTCGGCCCCGACGTGCCCGTGGCCGTCCGCTCGTCCGCCACGGCCGAGGACCTGCCCGGCATGTCGTTCGCCGGGCAGCAGGACACCTACCTCAACATCAGGGGCGAGGCGCTGCTCGACGCCGTCAAGCGTTGCTGGGCCTCGCTCTGGAACGCCCGCGCCATCGCCTACCGCGAGCAGAACGGCGTGCCCCAGGACGACGTGGCGCTGGCCGTCGTCGTGCAGGAGCTCGTGGACGCCGACGCGGCCGGCGTCCTGTTCACCGCGAACCCGGTCAACGGCGCCCGCGACGAGATCGTCATCAACGCCTCCTGGGGCCTCGGCGAGGCGGTCGTCGGCGGCCAGGTCACCCCCGACACCGTCGTGGTCCGCGACGGCGCCGTCGCGGAGTCGCGGATCGGCGACAAGACGGTCATGACCGTGCGCACGCCGTCCGGCACGCGGGAGGAGCCCGTCCCCGACGACCTGCGGCGCCGGGCCGTCCTCGACCCGCCGCAGGCCGCCGAGCTGGCCGCGATCGGCACGCGCATCGAGGAGCTGTACGGCACGCCGATGGACGTCGAATGGGCCAGGCACGACGGCTCGTTCTTCATCGTCCAGGCCCGCCCGATCACCGGCCTCAAGCAGCGGGCCGAGGAGTGGAACGACAGCCTCAAAGGCGACTACCTGTGGACCGGCGGCAACCTCGGCGAGGCCATCCCCGACGTGATGACGCCCGCGACCTGGTCGTTCGTCCGCCTGTTCATCCATGAGGCGATGGCCGCCTCGGCGCTGCCCGGGTTCGACCTGGTCGGCAACATCGGCGGCCGGTTCTACATGAACCTGAGCGTCATGTACACGATGGCCATCTCGCTCGGCATGCGGAAACGGCTGAGCGCCGTCGAGCAGATCTTCGGCAAGCTGCCGCCTGGCCTCGACGTGCCGCTGCTGACGGTCTCCCGCTGGGAGATCGTCAAGAAGGTCGTGCCGATGGGCATCAACATCCAGAAGCGCGTCCGTACGAACCTCAAGGGCCTGCGCCCCTTCCTCGCCACCGCGCAGCAGCGCGCGGAGGACCTGCGCGCCCGGATCGCCACCGCGGAGACCGGCCCCGACCTGGCCGCCCTGTGGGAGCGCGAGATCGAGCCGTACGTCGTCACCAGTTGCCGCATGCTGGAGGCGGCCGGCCGGCAGGGCGGGGCCACGCTCGTGTACACCCGCGACAAACTGCGCAAGATGATGGGCGACGTCGACGCCGAAGCCATGCTCACCGGCGCCAACGCCGACGGCGAGCTGGCCAGTCTCGGCCCGGTCCTCGGTCTGGGCAAGCTGGCCAGGGGCGAGATCGACCGTGACACGTTCGCCCGCTTGTACGGGCATCGCGGCCCCCACGAGTTCGAGGTCTCCCTTCCGCGCCCCGGCGAGGACCCGGCCTGGATCGACGCCCAGCTCGCCGGGCTCCGCGACATGAGCGCCGACACCGAGGCCCTGTTCGCCCGTCAGAAGAAGGCGCGCGAGGAGGCGTGGGCGCGGTTCGCCCAGCGTTATCCCCGCAAGGAAGCCAAGATGCGGGACAGGGTCACCCGGTGGAACCAGGTCGTCCGCGACCGCGAGAGCGCCAGGTCGGAGAACATGCGGGCGTTCTGGGTGCTGCGCGCTTTCATGCTGCGGGCCGGGCAGCTCACAGGGCACGGCGACGACGTGTTCTTCCTCTATCTGGAGGAGATTCTCGGCCTCCTGCGCGGTGACGCGTCCTCACTGGACCAGATCCCGGTACGGCGGGCGACCTACGAACGCTACGCCTCGCTGCCGCCGTACCCGACGCTGATCGTCGGCCACTTCGACCCGGTCCGCTGGGCCGCCGACCCCGGCAGGCGGAGCGACATCTACGACGCGCGCGGCGGGAGCGCGCCGGTCAGCGACACGGTGACCGGTTTCCCCGGTGCGCCGGGCATCGTCGAGGGCGTCGCCCGGGTGATCGCCTCGCCCGAGGACGGCGAGCGGCTCAAGCCCGGCGAGATCCTCGTGACGACGCTGACCAACATCGGCTGGACACCGATGTTCCCGCGCGCCGCCGCCGTCGTGACGGACATGGGGGCGCCGCTGTCGCACGCCTCGATCGTGGCCCGCGAGCTGGGCATCCCGGCCGTGGTCGGTACGGGCAACGCGACGATGCGGCTGCACGACGGCGACCGCGTCCGGGTGGACGGCGAGCGGGGCACGGTCGAGTTGCTGGGCTGAGGGTGCTTCGGGCGTTGATCGGGTAGGCCGGAGTCGTGCGCGAATCCGGCCGCCGCGCCTGGCACGAGCTGCCCGGTCCCCTGGTGGAAGAGGTGGAACGCCGCCTCGGCTCGGCCGTGCGGCGTTTCGAGGAGCGCCGGGGCGGGCCGCCGCCCTCCGCCTGGTGACCGTCTGCGCCCGCGAGCTCACGCCGTCGCCGATCGGCGGCCTGCCGACGGTGGCCGACCGTATGGCGGGCCGCTGCGAGACCTGGCAGGCCAGGGAGCGCGACGGCGCCACCGACGGTCTCGGCGCCTGGGAGCGGGCGCGGCTGGGGCGGCTGGCCGAGGTCGAACGGGACTGGGCGTCGCTGGTCGTCGGAGACTCGCTGCTGCACTTCGATCCGCGTTTCGACAACTTCCTCATCACCCCGCACGCGCGGGCCGGCCTGGTCGACTGGGGCCGCGCGTGCACCGGCCCCGCGTGGGCCGACCTGGTCTGCCTGCTGCTGGAGTCGGATCTGGGTGACGCCGACCCCGAGGAGCTGTTCGCCGCGCATCCGCTGGGCCGGGCGGCGGAGCCGGAGCGGGTGGACGCGCTGCTGGTGGCGTTCGCCGGCTACTGGACCCGCACCATCAGGCGTCGGACTTGCCGAGGAAGCCTGAGGTGCGGAGCCAGTCGGCGGAGACCTTGCTCGGCTCCTCGCCGTCGACGTCCACCTGGGCGTTGAGCTTCCGCATGGTCGTGTCGTCCAGCTTGGCGATCACCGGCTTGAGCACCTTCTCCAGAGCCGGGTACTTCTGGTACGTCTCGTCCCGTACGGTGACGGCGGCGTTGTAGATCGGGAAGAAGTGCTTGTCGTCCTGCAGCACGGTCAGGCCGAGCGCGGAGATGCGGCCGTCGGTGGTGTACACCTCGCCGAAGTTGCAGGTCTGGCCCTTGTCGGTCTCGGTGTAGACGACGCCGGTGTCGAGCTGGCTGATCTTGTCCTTCGGGAGGTTGAGTCCGTACGCCTTGGACAGCCCCGGCAGCCCGTCGTCACGGGTCGAGAACTCCGACTCGACGCACAACGACGCCTGGTCCGGGTTGGTCTTGGCCAGTTTCACCACGTCGGAGATCGTTTTGACGCCCAGTTCCTTGGCCTTCTCCGAGCGGATCGCCAGTGCGTAGGTGTTGTTCAGCGGCGTCGGCCCGACCCAGCGGATCCTGTTCTTCGCGAGGTCCTCGTCCGCGGTGGCCTTGAACTGCTTGGCCGCGTCCGGGATGGGGGTGGCGTTCTTCAGGTGCTCGATCCAGCCGGTGCCCGAGTAGTCCCAGTACATATCGATCGACTTGGACTCCAGGGCCTTGCGGTTGGGCACGGTGCCGCCGAGGTTCGTCTTGTCCTCGACCTCGGCCCCGTGCGCCTTGAGCAGTTGCACGGCGATCTGCCCGAGCATGATGTTCTCGGTGAAGTCCTTGGAGCCGATGACGAACTTGGCTCCGGACAGCTCGTTGCCCGCACTGGCGGCCTCGACGGAGTCGCTCGAACCACAGGCGCTCGTGGCGGTCAGGGTCAGGGCGGCGGCGGCGAGCAGGGTGAACGTCTTGCGGACATGCATGAAAAAAACACCTCTTGAAGCTGGACTTGCGTGGGGTCAGATGCCGCGGGGCTTGAGCAGGTCTTCGGCGAGCGCGCTCAGCCAGTCGATGAAGAAGGCGATGCACGCGGTCAGCACGGCGCCCACGATGGTCACGGGCATGCGGTTCAGCTTGAGCCCGTTGATGATCAGCTCGCCGAAGCCGCCCGCGGCGACGAACGCGCCGAGCGTGGCGACGCCGACGGTCAGGACGAGCGCGGTCCGCAGGCCGGCGAGGATCGCCGGCACGGCCAGCTTGAGCTCGACCCGGCGCAGCACCTGCCCCTTGGTCATTCCCATGCCGCGCGCGGCCTCGATGAGTGCCGGATCGACCTGCTGCACTCCGACCATCGTGTTGCGCAGCACGGGCAGCACCGCATAGGCGACCAGGCCGACCAGGGCGGTCTGGAAACCCACCCCGAACATGAACGTGCAGAGAACGAGCAGCCCGATGCACGGGATCGCCTGGCCGAGGTTGGCCACGGTGAGGATGACGGGGGCGATCAGCCGGTTGCGGGCCCGCGAGGCGACGACGCCCAGGGGGATCGCGACGATCACGACGAGGGCTGTGGCCAGGAGCGTCATCTGGATGTGCTCCACGGCCTTGGCCAGGAGGAACTCCCGGGTGAGGCTGCGGCTCTCGATCGAGTCCAGGTTCTGCGCGCCGACCCATACGTATAGGCCGATCAGTACGCCGCACAGGACGACCGGGGTGATGACGTGCCGCAGACCTGACACGCGCCAGGACGGGCGGGTCCGGCCCGCACGGAGTGTCGCGGTGGTCACCGGCGGACCGCCTCCTTCAGGGCGGCGGCCGGGCCGGCTCCCACCGGCTCCTTCCGCACGGGGGCGGTCCCCGATGCCGGTTCGGATCCCACCGCCTCGCACAGCGCGTCGTAGGTGAGCACGCCGGACGGCGAGCCGCAGCGGTCGGTGCCGTGCGCGAGCATGACGTCCAGGGCCTCGCGCAGGCTGGCGTCCGCGGTGATCTGCGGCATGTCCGCGCTCCCCGGCTGCTGTGCGCACTCCACGTCCGCCACGCGCAGCAGCGCGAGCCGCTTGAGCGTGGCGTCCTGGCCGATGAAGCCGGCCACGTAGTCGTCGGCGGGGTTGGCCAGGATGTTCGCGGGCGTGTCGTACTGCGCGATGTGCGATCGCTCCCGGAGTACGGCGATGCGGTCGCCGAGCTTGATGGCCTCCTCGAAGTCGTGCGTGACGAAGATGATCGTCTTGCGCAGCTGCTTCTGGAGCTTGACGAACTCGTTCTGCAGGTGCTCACGGGTGATGGGGTCGGTGGCGCCGAAGGGCTCGTCCATCAGCATCACGGGCGGGTCGGCCGCCAGCGCCCTGGCCACGCCCACCCGCTGCTGCTGCCCGCCGGAGAGCTGGCTGGGGTAGCGGTCGTGGAAGGCCGACGGCTCCAGGTTCACCAGGGTCAGGAGTTCCTCGACCCGGTCGGCCGTACGGGCGGCGGACCAGCCCAGCAGCTTCGGCACCAGGCCGATGTTCTGGCCGATGGTCAGGTGCGGGAACAGTCCCACCTGCTGGATGGCATAGCCGATGTGCCTGCGCAACTCGTCGGGGTGCAGGCTCAGCACGTCCTCGCCGCCGATGCGGATCTCGCCCGACGTGGGCTCGACCAGGCGGTTGATCATCTTCATCGTGGTCGTCTTGCCGCAGCCCGACGGGCCGACGAAGACCACGAGTTCACCGGCGGGGATGTCGAGGTCGACGTGGTCCACCGCCGGCGCGGGCTGCCCTGGGTAGTGCTTGGTCAGTGCCCGCAGCTCAATACGCGCGCCTCCGGTGTCACGGTCGAACACGAAGCCCCCTTGGGATCGTCAGTTGACGTACAGCGAAAAAGAACAGGTCGAACAG
This sequence comes from Nonomuraea sp. NPDC049269, assembly GCF_043197155.1. NCBI lineage: Bacteria > Bacillati > Actinomycetota > Actinomycetes > Streptosporangiales > Streptosporangiaceae > Nonomuraea > Nonomuraea sp. NPDC049269. Next base: position 474,241 of record NZ_JBICSO010000007.1, on the reverse strand, counting down.
CACCGCGATGACCACGATGCCGAGCGTGCCGGCGAGCGTCGCGTTGAGCGCGTTCACCGAGCCCAGCCGGGACAGCCCTTCGAAGATCTGCGTGCCGAGGCCGGGTCCGTCGACGTAGGCGGCGATGGCCGCGATGCCGATGAGCATCTGCGTGGCGACGCGCACTCCGGTGAGGATCAGCGGCCAGGCCAGCGGCAGCCGTACCTTCAGCAGGACGCGGATCCGGCTCATGCCCATCCCGCGCCCCGCCTCCACCATGGCGGCGTCGACGCCGCGCAGTCCGGCGACCGTGTTCCTGATGATCGGCAGGAACGCGTACGCGGTCAGCGCGACCAGCGTGGATCCCCATCCCAGCCCGGTCACCGGGATGAGCAGGGTGAGCAGTGCCAGGGAGGGGACCGTCAGGATCGCGGCGGAGATGCCCAGCGAGGCTCCCCGGGTCTTCGGCAGGTCGTGGGTGAGGAGTCCGATGCCGACGCCGACGGCGGTGGAGACGCCGATGGCGATGCCCACGACCAGGGCGTGTTCGGCGGCAGCCAGCGAGAGGGTGTCCCAGCGTGAGACCACGTACTCGCTGAAGTTCATAGAGTGTCCGCCTTTGCTTACGCTTGTAGGAATGTGTAAACGTATGTGACCAATTGCAGTCATCGCAAAATGGGTTGCGGTCAGCGCAACTGAGCGAGGGTGGGAATGAGCGAGAAATCGCCGCTGTCGTCGGCCGGACTCCGGCGGGACATGGACATCCTGGAAGTGCTGGCGGGCAACGGGGACGATCGCGACGTGGACGGGTTCGGCGTCAACTGGATCGCGCAGCGGCTGGGCCGGGAGAAGAGCCAGGTGCCGAGGGCGCTGCGCGGTCTGGAGGCCGAGGGCATGGTCGAGCGCGACCCGCTGACCAAGCGCTATCGCCTGGGCTGGCGGTTGTTCGCGCTCGCGGCGCGTACGCAGCAGTCGAGGCTGGTCCAGCTGGCCGTGCCCTTCCTGCGGCGGCTGGCCACGGCCTGCGACGAGGACACGCACCTGTGCGTGCAGCGCGGCGACATGGCGCTCACGCTGATGACGCTGCCCTCCTCGCGGGCCTTCCACCGGATCTGGGAGGGCATCTCGATCCCGGTGATCATGGCGGCGGCCGGCCGGTCGCTGCTGGCGGACTGGGACGACGCGCAGATCCGCGAAAGCCTGCGGGCCGCCCTGCCCGCCGGCCTGGGCCCCGCGGTCAACGACGAGAAGCAGTGGCTGGCCGACGTCGCCCACGTACGCTCCTTCGGCTACGCGGTGACGGCGTTCGAGCTGGACGACGGCGTATTCGGGGTGTCGGCGCCGGTACGCGACCACCGCGGGGTGATCGCGGCCGCCGTCTCCGTGTCGGTCACCCGCTCGCCGAGCGAGTCGCGCCTGCACGAGATCGGCGGCATCGCCGCGGAGACGGCGCGTCAGCTCTCGGTCGCCTTGGGGCTGCCACCGGGCGGCCGAGGCGTTCTGTCGGCCATGCCGCTGCGGGTGCGGTGAACCGGACGCGTCGCGGAAACGCGTCCGGCTCGCCGATGTCAAATCTGTGACGCCTCACAAACCCCGGCCGTACGCTCGCCCCCGCCCTTGTTCAGCCGGGCGATGGGCAGCAGCGTCGCGGCGGTCAGGCCGCTCAGCAGGCCGAAGGCCAGGTGGAAGTCTCCCGTCGCGTCGCGTAGCGCGCCCACCAGCAGGGGCGCAAGGGCGGCGCAGGCGTAGCCGACGAAGAACGCCATCGCGCTGATCCGTCCGGCCTCGGCGGCGTCACGGCTGACCACCACGGGCAGCGTCAGTACGAGCGTGAACAGCCCGCCGTGGCCGACGCCCAAGGCGGCGATCCACAACCAGGTGACCGTCGCCGGCGCCGCCGCCAGCCCCGCGAACCCGATCGCCGTCAACACCGTCGTCAGGGCCAGCCCGGCGCGCCGGTCCCGCCCTTCACCCAGCAGCGCCGGTACGGCCAGCATGGCGACGACCTGGATGGAGATCAGCACGGTCAGCAGCACCCCCGCACCGGTGGCGCCACGCCGCCCGTCCTCGTGCAGCAGGGGGACGACCCAGGCCAGTTCGCAGTAGTACAGGGCGGAGTTGGCGGCGGACAGCGCGGTGATGCGCCAGGCCACACCGCTCCGCCATGGCAGCCCCTTGGTGACAGGGCCCATAGGGGCTGAGCCGCTGTCGAGGCCCAGGGAGGTGGCGGCGGCCGACCACATCGCCATGCCCGCCACCGCGAGCACCGACCAGGAGGCCAGCGCCCCCGGCCAGGAGCCGATGGCGTCGGCTAGCGGGGCGGTCACCCCGGCCGCGACCGCCCCGCCCAGGCCGAGGCCGGCCGTGTAGATGCCGGTCACCAGGCCGGCGCGGTCGGCGAAGCGGGTCTTGACCACGGCGGGCAGCAGTGTCTGCGCGATCGCGATCCCGGCCCCGACGGCCGCCGCGCAGGTCAGCTGCAGCCAGGCGGCGCCGCCGAAGACGCGGGCCGCCGTCGCCACGGCGATGACGGCGAGCCCGATCAGCACGCCGCGCCGCAGCCCGAACCTGCGGCCGACCACGGCGGCCAGGGGCGCGCAGACCCCCATGGCCAGCGTCGGGATGGTCGTCAGCAGCGCCACTCCGGCGGCGGACAGGTCGAGGTCGGTCTGGATGCGGTCCACCAGAGGGGACACGGCGGCGATCGCCGGCCGCAGGTTCGCCGCGGCGACGAACAGCGCGACGGCGGCCGCGCCGAGGGCGGTACGCGTCATGGGGACTCCTAATTGATCTCGGACATTTTCCATCCGAGTTCTATCACGGACATTTCTTATCCGGAATGGGTAGGCTGCGGACATGAAGATGTCCAACGGAGTGGAGTGGGCGCTGCACGGCTGTGTCACGCTCAGCCAGAGCCGGGACCCGGTGCCGGCGGCGCGGCTCGCGGAGCTGCACGGCACCCCTCCGGCGTACCTGGCCAAGCACCTCCAGGCGCTCTCCCGGGCGGGCATCGTACGGTCGACGGCCGGCCAGGTCGGTGGCTACCTCCTCACCAGGCCCGCCGCGGCGATCACCGTGCTGGAGGTGGTCCAGGCCATCGACGGCACGTCACCCGCCTACCGGTGCACGGAGATCCGGCAGCAGGGGCCGCTGGCCGTACCGGCCGAACGGTGTGACCGGCCGTGCGCGATCGCCCGCGCGATGGCCTCGGCGCAGGAGGCCTGGTCCGGCGCGCTGGCAGCCGTCACGATCGCGGACCTGGCAGCGGGCATCGACGCCGACAGCGAGGGTACGGCGATGGCCGACGTCCGCGGCTGGCTGACCTCTACCGCGTGATCAAAGAGACAGTCACCTCCAGCCCGCCTCCAGGCAGGGCGCGAGCCTCCAGTGTGCCGTGGTGGGCCTGGACGATGGCGGCGATGATCGACAGGCCCAGCCCCAGGCCGTCGCCGGTGGCTCTTCTGCCGGTCTCCAGACGCTGGAAGGGCTGCAGGAGCGTGGGGACTCGTTCGGGTGGGATCACCGGGCCGCTGTTGGAGATCCTGAGGGTGGGCCGGCCGCCCTCCACGGCGGTCGTCACCTTGATCCAGCCGTCGGGCACGTTGTGCCGTGCGGCGTTGTCCAGCAGGTTCGCGACCAGGCGTTCGAGCAGGGCACGGTCGCCGGACGCGGGTGCCGGGCGCAGCGCGGGGTCGACCCGGACGCCTTGGTCGCCCCGCCGGTCGAGGGCCTGCCCGGCGATCGCGGCCAGGTCGAGAGGTTGCCGGTGATGCAGGCCCTGCTGGCTACGGGCCAGGGTGAGGAGGGCCTCGATGAGCCGTTCCTGGTGCTTTCCGTTGGCGAGCAGACGTTCCAGTACGGCCCGCAACGACCCGGCGTCGGCTGTGGAGTCGGTGAGCGCGATCTCGACCATGGCCTGCTGCAGTGTCAGCGGCGTGCGCAACTCGTGGGAGGCGTTGGCGACGAACCGCCGCTGCGCGGTGAACGCCGCCTCCAGCCGATCCAGGAGCTCGTCGAAGGTGTCGGCCAGCTCCTTGAGCTCGTCGTCCGGCCCGGACGCGGCCAGCCGCCGGTCGAGCCGGTCGGCCGTGATGCGCCGGACGGTGGCCGTCATGTCGCCCAGCGGTCGTAGGACGCGCCCGGCCATGAGCCGCCCCAGCAGTACCGACGCGAACGCCATGACCGCCAGCGCGACCAGGGAGTTGACCAGCAGCCGGCGCAGGCTCTCGGCGTGCTGCTCCTTCACCTGGGGCTCCGGTACGGGCAGGTCGAGCCCTCCTGGTGCCGTGGGAGCGGTCGGCGGCCCTGGGAAGGGCGAGTACACGACCAGGAGGTAGATGAGGGTGACCAGCACCACCGCGGCCAGCAGGAACAGCCCGCTGTACAGGAGCGTGAGGCGCAGCCGGGCCGTCCGCCTCATATCCGGTATCCGGCCTGCGGAACCGTCTCGATCAGCGGTGGGTCGCCCAGTTTGCGGCGCAACCGGCTGATCGTCACCTTCACGGTCTGTGTGAACGGGTCGGCGAACTCGTCCCAGCCCTGCTCCAGGAGCTGTTCGGCGGAGACCACCGCGCCCTGGGCGGCCAGCAGCAGCTCCAGCACGGCGAACTCCTTGGGGCTCAGCGACAGCCGCCGCCCGTCGCGGGTGGCGATCCGCGTGGTCGAGTCGAGGCGCAGGTCGCCGTGGACGAGCACCGGCGGCAGGGCCGGACGCGTCCGCCTGGCCAGCGCCCGGAGCCGGGCGACCAACTCGGCGAAGGCGAACGGCTTGGGCAGGTAATCGTCGGCGCCGACCCCCAGCCCGGTCACTTTGTCGTCGATCGTTCCGGCGGCGGTGAGCATCAGCACCCGCGCCGGGTAGCCCGCGCCCACGAGCGACCTGCACACGTCGTCGCCGTGCAGGCCGGGCAGGTCGCGGTCGAGGATGACCACGTCGTAGTGGTTGGCGGAGGTACGGTCGAGCGCGGCGTCGCCGTCCAGCACCACATCGACGGCCATGCCCTCGCGACGCAGGCCCGCGGCCACTGTCTGGGCCAGTTCCTCGTGGTCTTCGACCATCAGCACCCTCATGATCCACCCAGGATGCCCAGCCGCCGGTTACAGCGGGGTAACCGCCGCCGTTCCCGTCCCGTAACCGGTCCTCGGCTTTGCTGGGCTCACCGAACAGAAACGATGGAAACGGAGGAGCCATCATGCTCGGCTCAACGATCAGGAACGTGATCCTCGCCGCCGCGGTCGTCGCAGCGGGAGTGGGTGGGGGCGCGAGTGCGCTGTCCGCCCCGGACGGCCCCGGCACGGACGCCAAGGCGTTCACCGACTGCATGCGTTCGAAGGGGCTGCCCGACTTCCCCGAGGTCGCCGTCTCCTCGGACGGGCTGGTCAACCTCGAGATCAACGGTGAACACGTCGACGTCCTGTCCGTCAGGTACGGGGCGGCGGTGAAGGCGTGCGAGTCGCTGCTGCCCACCGGCACCCACCTGCCGGGCGCGCCCGACGCGCCCTCGGCGCCTGCGGCGCCGGTGATCCGCGTGGCGCCCGCGGCGTTGGCGGCGCCGGTGATCAGCGAGGCCCCTGTGGCGCCGGTTATCCCTCCCGGCTGAGCGGTCAGGGGAGGTTCGGGCGGACCGAGTCGCGGACGACGATGTGCGTGCCCAGCAGGACGTGCTCGGCGGCGCCCGTCCTGCCGCGCTCGCGTTCGAGTGCCAGCCGTACGGCGGTGCGGCCCAGTTCCTCGTGCGGTACGTGCACGGTGGTCAGGTCGATGTCGGCGGCGGGCGGCAGGTCGTCGAAACCGACCATGGACACGTCTTCGGGAATGCGCAGGCCCCGCTCCCTGAGCGCCTGGCGGGCACCCGCGGCGATCAGGTCGTTCCCGGCGAAGATGGCGGTGAAGTCGCGCGGTCCCGCGTCGAGCCGTTCGCGCACCATGCGGTAGCCCTCGTGGCGCTCCATCGTGCCGGCCACCTCCAGCGCCGGATCGTGGGGCACGCGGTAGGCGGCCAGCGCCGCCCGGTAGCCGGCGATGCGGCTCTCCGGCGTGCTGTAGCCGTCCCGTCGCCCGAGGAACAGGATGCGCTGGTGGCCCGCCGAGAGCAGGTGGCTGGTGACGGCGTACGCGCCACCGGCGTTGTCGTATTCGACCACGATGGCCGGTACGTCGGGCCCCAGCGGGGGGCGCCCGCACAGGACGAGCTGCGAGCCCGCGAGGGCCAGCGCGCGGGCGTACTCGCCCATTCGCTCGCGGTAGGCGTCGTCGGCCACCACGTTGCCGACCAGGATCACCGCGTCGGCGTGTTCCTCGCGCATGAGCCGGATCGTCGCCAGCTCCCGCTCCGGATCGCCTCCGGTGGTGCCGACGAGGCACAACCGGCCTTCGAGGGCGGCCTGGGTCTGCACACCCTGGGCGACGGCGGCGTAGTGGGGGGAGATGACCGAGTTGACGATGATGGCGACGCTGCTGGTGCTCGACCCGGCCAGCCCCCGAGCGTGGGCGTTGGCCACGTAGTCGAGCTCGCGGACCGCCCGCATGACCTTGCCGCGCGTGGCGGGAGCGCTGGGATAGGTGCCGGACAGGATTCTGGACACCGTGGCGACGGATACGCCGGCGTGTTTCGCCACGTCACGGATCGTCGACGGTCGCGGCCCGCCGTCGTCGGACGCCGTCCGCCGGGCCATGCGACCTCCCAATGTTAAAACGGTTACTCTCGCTGGGCTATTTTAGCCGGAAAACCCCAGCTAAAATGCCGTAGTATCCGCTTTATGTCGTCGTTGCGCCTCCCACCCGCCGATGCCGAGCTGTCCGCCTACACCGGCTGGACCCGGGCGCACTGGGAGGCCGTGGCGGATCACCTGCTGGCGTCCGTGGTGCCGTACGCCACCGACGACTTCGCCCAGTACCGCCTGCCGGGCAGGCAGAGCCGCTCGGGGCCGGTGAGCGACGGTCTGGAGGGGTACGCCCGCACGTTCATGCTGGCCGCGTTCCGGATCGCCGGGGCGGGTGGTCAGGTGCCGCCCGCGCTCCTGGAGCGGTACGCCCAGGGGCTGGTGGCGGGGACCGACCCGGCGCACCCGTACGCCTGGCCGGCGCTGACCGACATGTCCCAGCCGCTGGTGGAGGCGGCCTCGATCGCGCTGGCCCTGCACGAGACCCGGCCCTGGCTGTACGACCGGCTGTCCCCGGCCGAGCAGGAGCGGGTGGTGGCGTGGCTGGCGGGCTTCATCGGCAAACGGACCCCGGACAACAACTGGGTGCTGTTCCGGGTGGTCGTCGAGCAGTTCCTGGCCGAGGTGGGCGGGCCGTACGAGGCCGCCGAGATCACCAGCGGGCTGGAACGGATCGAGGAGTGGTACGTCGGCGACGGCTGGTACTCCGATGGCGCGGGCAAGAACTTCGACTACTACGCGGGCTGGGCCCTGCACCTCTACCCGGTGCTGTGGGCCAGGATGGCCGGGGACACCGCCCGCCTGGAGCGTTACGGCGAGCGGCTGCGGCTCTTCCTCGGCCAGTACCAGCACCTGTTCGCCGCCGACGGTGGGCCCGTGCACCAGGGGCGCTCGCTCACCTACCGGTTCGCCACGGCCGCGCCGCTCTGGCTGGGCGCGCTGGCCGGCTCCTCGCCGCTGCCGCCCGGCCGGACCCGGCGGATCGCCAGCGGCGTGCTGCGCCACTTCGCCGAGCGCGGCGTGCCGGACGAGCGCGGTCTGTTGACTTTGGGCTGGTACGACACGTTCTTGCCGGTCACGCAGAGCTACTCCGGGCCGGGCTCGCCCTATTGGGCCAGCAAGGCGTTCCTCGGGCTGCTGCTGCCGCCCGAGCATCCGGTCTGGACGGACGCCGAGGTCCCGGCGCCGATCGACCTCGCGGACCAGGCGGTGGCGCTGCGCCCGCCGGGATGGCTGCTGCACGCCACCCGCGAGGACGGCGTGGTCCGGCTGGTCAACCACGGCAGCGACCGGGACCGGATCCAGGACCCGTCGGGGCTGCCGGATCCGCACTACCTCAAACTCGCTTACACCAGCCACACCGGGCCGGACCTGGGCGAGGCGGCTGGTTTCGACGGGGAGCTCGTCGTCGTCGCGCCGGATGGAGCCGTCGCGCGGCGGCGGCGTATCGAGCCGCTCACGACGCAGGACCGGTTCGCCGCCTCCGCCTACTGCGACGACCTGCCGGCCGGGCCGGTCCGCGTGGTGACGGCCTCGGTGGTGGACGGGCCGGCCGAGGTGCGGATCCATCAGGTCACCGCGCCCGCCGGACACCGGATCAGGGACGGCGGGCACGCCCTCGCGGGCGAGACGCCGCTCAAGTGGCAAAGCGGCGGCGGGAGCGGCGACGTGAACGGTGAGAGCGGCGGCGGGAGCGGCTACGTGTGCGGATACATGAGCGGCGATGTGAGCGGCGTGGGCGGCGTCTGGGCGTCGGCGCGGCGGCCGGACGGCCTGGCAAGCGTGGTGCACGGGCTGCACGGTTACACGGGCGCGGGAGTGGCGACGGCGGAGGGCGCCAACGCCTTCGGGCGGCACTCGGCCACCCCGTACGTGATCGCCGACGCGCACCCGGGCGGGACCGCCGTGTACGTCAGCCTCGTCCTGCTCGCTGGCACGGACGAGGCGCTCCGGCCCCCGGTGGCGCGGGTCGAGGGCGACCAGGTCAGCCTGGAACTGCCGAGCGGCGACTCGGCGACGATCCGCCTCACCGGCACCCCGACCTGCGCACGGGTCGTCAACGGCGGCGACCGTCCCTGACGGGGCGGGCGGCCCTGGGGCCGCCGCGGAACCGTTCACCTACCCAAGGAGCCTTCTATGGCACGGCGACCCGTAGCGGTCTTCGCGATCGCGCCCTGGGCCTTCCACGACGTCTTCCCCGCCGACCTCGTCACCCGGTTGCGGCAGTCGGTGGACGTCGATCCGACGGTGACCTTCACCTCGTTCGACGGCGAGGAGGCGGCCCGCGCGCTGGCCACGGCGGAGATCCTGCTGACCGGCTGGGACTGCCCGCGGATCGACGCCGGAGTGCTGAAGGCGGCGCCGGGGCTGCGGGCCGTCGTCCACGCCGCCGGCACCGTAAAGGCGATCGTCGATCCCGTCGTGTTCGAGCGCGGGCTCGTCGTGTCGTCCGCGGCGGAGGCGAACGCCGTGCCCGTCGCCGAGTACACCATCGCCATGCTCGTCCTCGGCGCGAAACGGGTCTTCGGGAGGGCCGGACACTACGCGGCCGGCGCCGACCGGTCCACCTGGCAGCCGGGCGGCGGCACCGGGCTGCATCACTGCACCGTCGGCGTGATCGGGGCCTCCCGGGTCGGCCGTCACGTGCTGCGGCGGCTCCGCGACTTCGACGTGGACATCCTGCTGTCCGACCCCTATGTCTCCCCGGAGGAGGCGTCCCGGCTGGAGGTCGAGCTGGTGGACGTGGACGAACTGTGCCGGCGCAGCGACCTGGTCACCGTGCACGCCCCGGCCCTCGCCGAGACCCACCACCTGCTGGACGAACGGCGCCTCGCCCTCCTGCCCGACCAGGCCGTCGTGATCAACACCGCCCGCGGCTCGCTGATCGACACCGAGGCGCTCACCCGGGTGTGCGCGACCGGTCGCGTCTCGGCCGTGCTCGACGTGACCGATCCCGAGCCGCTGCCGCTGGAGCACCCACTCTTCCGGATGCCCAATGTGCTCGTCACCCCGCACCTGGCGGGCGCGCAGGGGCGTGAGTTGCGGCGGCTCGGTGAGTTCGCGGTCGGCGAGCTTGAACGTTTCCTGAGCGGGCGCCCGCTGCGCGGCCGGGTGGAAGTCGCGCAGCTCGGCTACCTCGCCTGACGGCTTGCCGAAAGCCTTTTCGCTCCGCAGTGCGGTGGAGTGGCAGGGGATAGGTCGCCGTACTGATTGACAGGTTCGGAAGATCGGTCTACGTTTCCGAAAACCTTTTATTCAGGTGATTCGACAGAAAGGATTGTTAGCGCTACCACAACCAAGCGCTAGGTTCGATCATTCCCCCCACGCGCTCGATCGGATCGGATCAATCAGGCATGAGAAGAATCATCACGGCCCTGCTGCTCATCGCCGGGTCACTCGCCTTAGGCGCTCCCGCGCAGGCCGCCCAGACCATCGGATACCCCACTTTCGCCGGCCCGTCGATCCCGGCCGCGCCCGGTACGTACACGACCGGCAACATGATGCAGGCCATCTACGACGCGGAGAGCTCGGGCACGGACTTCTGGATGGACCGGCTGCTCGCCCGCCCCGGCAACGACCCGGCGGGAACCTGGCTCATGTCACGGGGACGCGCCCTGTTCATGAAGACCCACACGCCGGGCACGCTCGGCTTCGCCGGCCAGGTGGCGTACTGGGAGAGCATCAGCAACAACAACGCCTACACCGTGGCCATCACGCCGGGCACCTTCACCGAGCAGGTGAACTCCCGCTGGCAGGCGCCCAGCTACTGGAAGAGCGTGCACACCAGCGGCTCCATCACGGTGAACCAGACGAAGTTCATCACGAACAACAACGTCGCCGTGACGAACCTGTCGATCACGAACGGCGGCTCCAGCTCGACCACGCTGCAACTGCGGGCGACCTCGCCGTACGCCACCTCCGGGTCCGGCAGCGAGCTGACCGGGCAGGTCAACGCCTACAACAACCTCACCACGCTCTATCCTCGGCTGACCGGTGACGGTTTCACCGTCTCCAGCGGCGGCCTGAACAGGTCCGTGACGATCGCGGCGGGCGCGACCGTGACCGCCAAGGTGGTCATGGGCTTCGTCACCAACGAGATTCCCGAGTCGCGGACCGAGTACGACGCGTACGCGGGCTACACCAACGCCACCGCCTTCGCCACCCACGTACGGGCCTACAACCTGTGGTGGGCGCAGAACGTGCCCTACATCGACGTGCCCGAGCCGGCCATCAAGAAGAACATCTACTACCGCTGGTGGCTGATGCGCTTCAACAACCTCGACGCCGACATCCCGGGGCAGACGTTCCAGTTCCCCACCTCGACCGAAGGCGTGCTGGGCTACAACAACGCCATCGCGCTCACCCAGCCCATGCACATCGACGACCTGAAATACCTGCGCAACCCGATCTACTCCTACGGCGACTGGCTGAGCGTCGGTCAGATCTCGAAGAACGGCCGCTTCCTCGACAACCCGGGCGATCCCGAGAACTGGTCCAACAGCTACACCCAGTACATCGCCGAGGCGGCGTGGAAGAGCTACCAGATCCATGGCGGCCAGCCGGCGATCGCCGCCAACCTGGCGCGCTACGCCGAGGGGGACGTCAAGGGCCAGCTCTCCTACTACGACCATGACAACAACAAGCTCATCGAGTACGACTGGGGCGCCCTGACCGGCAACGACGCCGACGCCGTCTCCTTCCACTGGAAGAGCGGCAACATGGACCGCGCGGAGTCGGCCTACCAGTACAGCGGCGCGCTGGCCGCGGCGCAGGCGTACGAGGCGATCGGCAACACCGCCAAGGCCACCGAGATGCGCACGCTCGCGACGCAGATCCAGAACGCCATCGTCAACGTGCTGTGGAACCCCAACCGGCAGCTGTTCGAGCACCGGCTGAAGTCCACCAACGAGTGGGTGCCGTGGAAGGAGATCAACAACTACTACCCGTTCGCCGTCGGCGCCATCCCCAACACCGCGACCTACAAGCAGGCCCTGCGCCTGTTCGACGATCCGGCGCAGTATCCGATCTTCCCCTTCTACACCGCCAACCAGGCCGACAAGGCGGCTTCGGGCACGGGTAGCAACAACTTCTCCACGATCAACTCCACCGTGCAGTTCCGCCTGCTCTCCTCTGTGCTGCGGAACTACTCCAACTCGTGGATCGACGCGACCTGGTACAAGAAGCTCCTGTACTGGAACGCCTGGGCGCAGTACATCAACGGCAACACCCAGTGGCCCGACGCCAACGAGTTCTGGGCCGACTGGAACGGCTCCTCGATCACCTACCGCTCCTGGATCCACCACAACATCCTGGGCAGCAGCAACTGGACCGTGATCGAGGACGTGGCGGGGCTGCGCCCGCGCAACGACGCGAAGGTGGAGCTCTCGCCGATCAACATCGGCTGGCCCAACTTCACCGTCAACAACCTGCGCTACCGCAACGCCGACCTGACCATCGTCTGGGACGACCCGTCGGACGGCGTGGTCCGCTACCCGGGCGTGCCCGAGGGCTACTCCATCTTCATCAACGGCAGCAGGGTCGCCACGGTCGGCTCGCTGGTGCCGTTCACCTGGGACCCGGCCACCGGTGACGTCACCACGAGCGGCACGGTCACCTACCACGTGTCCTCGCCGGGGCTGCAGGCTCCCGCGCAGGTGACGCAGTCCAGCGCCCGGATGGTGGACCTGCTGGCCAAGGCCGGGGTCGACCTGACCGCCGACCTGACCAACCTGGCTCAGGGGTCGAGCGTCTCGACCTCCTCCACCGCCTCGGGCAGCACGGCCGCGGGCGCGGTCGACGGCTTCCCGATCAACGAACCGTTCTGGGGCGGCACCGGCGCCTCCCAGGACTGGTACGAGGTGAACTTCGGGGCCGCCCGCACCCTCAACGAGGTGCGGCTCTACTTCAAGGACAGCCGCCCGGCCAGCGCCACCTACCGGGCTCCCGCCTCGTACGACATCCAGTACTACAACGGCAGCGCCTGGGTCAGCGTGCCGAGCCAGGCCAAGAGCCCGTCGGCGCCGCGGGCCAACTACAACGTGGTGCAGTTCCCGGCGATCAGCGCCCAGCGGGTACGGGTGCTGGCCACCAACGCCTCGGGGGCCAAGACCGGGCTCACCGAGATCAAGGTCTTCAACCGCGGCGGCACCCAGCAGCCGCCGAGCGGCAACCTGGCCGCCTCGGCGACCCCGTCGGCGTCGAACACCTCCTCCTGGGAGAGCGTCGCCGCCGTCAACGACGGCATCGACCCGCCCTCCTCCAACGACACCGTGAACCCGCGCTGGGGCTGCTGGCCGGAGACCGGGCAGCAGTGGGTGGACCTGAGCTGGTCCTCGGCCAAGACCCTGAACAAGGCCGAGGTCTACTTCTTCGACGACGACGAGGGCATCGACATGCCCGCGTCGTGGAAGCTCCAGTACTGGAACGGCACCGCCTACGTCGACATGCCCGGCGCCGGTTCGTACGGGCTGGCGAAGAACCAGTACAACACCGTCAATTTCACCGCGACGAGCACCACCCGCCTGCGGGTGCTGCTGACCGGTAACGGCACCAGCTCCGTCGGCCTCCTTGAGGTCAAGGCATACGGGCCGTGACGGCCGGGGGCGTGCCTCCAGGGGCACGCCCCCTTCACCGGGCTCGGCCGTGTGGCCGTTTCTTGCAAGACCGGAGCCCGGCGACGGGGTCATCATGAAAACATGAACGTTGATCTTTCCGCTGCCACCGCCTTCATGGCCACGCACGCACGGGTCCTGGACCGTCGCCGCTTCGAGGTCCTGATGGGCGAGGGCGATCCGGCCGGCGCGCTGGCCGCGCTGGACGGCTACCGCAACCCTGACGGCGGCTACGGCTGGGGCCTGGAGCCCGACCTGCGCTCGCCCGAGAGCCAGCCCGGTGCCGCGCTGCACGCCTTCGAGGTGTTCGAGGACACCGCCCCGGCCGCCACCACACGGGCGGCCGAGTTGTGCGACTGGCTGGCGTCGGCCTCGCTGCCCGATGGCGGCCTGTCGTTCGCGCTGCCCCGCGCCTCCGACGCCGGCAACGCGCCCTGGTGGGCCGGGGCCGACAGCACGGTGTCCTCGTTGCAGATCACCTCCGTCACCGCGGCCACCGCGCACCGCGTCGCCGCCCACCTGCCCGGCGTGGCCGCGCACCCCTGGCTGGAACGGGCCACCCGTTACTGCCTGGACACGATCGCCGCCCTCGACCAGCGGCCGCACGCGTACGTGCTGGCCTTCGCGCTGCGGTTCCTGGACGCGGTGCACGACACCCACCCGGAGGCCGCCGGGCTCCTCGCCGGACTGGGCACGTACATCCCGGCCAGCGGCCAGGTTCACGTCGAAGGCGGCACCGAGCACGAGATGCTCCGCCCGCTGGACTTCGCGCCGTTCCCGGACCGCCCGGTGCGGGCCCTGTTCGCCCCGGAGCTGATCGAGGCCGACCTCGACCGCCTGGCCGGGGCGCAGCAGGACGACGGCGGATGGACCGTCGACTACGCCCAGATCTCACCCGCGGGCGTCCTGGACTGGCGCGGCCACACGACCGTGGCCGCTCTCGGCATCCTGCGCCGCAACGCGCGGATCTGACGCCGTCAGGCGGATGATCCCCGGGACGGGGAAGAGCATGAGGTAGAGGTTCGGTATCCACCAGAGGAGTGAGAAGTCCCCGCGCAGGGTCCAGAACGCGATCGCCATCAGCCCGGACGCCATCGTCAGCACCAGCGAGACCAGCATCAGCGGCCAGCCGCTGGGCGAGCCCCGGCGCAGGAGGAACAGGCCGGTCAGGCGTCCGTGACCAGCATCAACGCCTTAGTGGTGCGCGGCACGATCGATCGCCGTACGGCCGTCGCCGCGGCCGGGTCGATGCCGTCGTCGGCGAGCCGTGCCTGCCAGGCGGCGAACCGCTCACGCAGTGGCGCCAGTCCGGCCCGCTTGGCGACGGCTTCCAGCGTGAGCGACTAGGCTGACCGCACCGATGGCGAGGCTCATGTTGTGCAATCTTGCGCTTAAATCCCGCCATTCGAGCAGCTCCGAGCTCTTGACAGAAGCGTTCGTGCTCGATTTACTCCGATGAACGCCGGTATCCAGCATCCGGCGCCAGAGGTACGCCTAGCCGGTAGATGGTCACCACCATGAGCCCGGACTAAGTCGCCAGGATCGCTGTCAGCGTCCGAGGCGGGGACGTACCCCCTATCGTCTGGAGTGCGACGATGAGCCCCACACGTAGATGTTTTAGTGCTGCGGCGGCGCTGACAGCCGCGGTGGCCGCGCTTGCCGCCACCCCGTCGACCGCCTCGGCGGCCGCGTTCGCCCCGCCGCCGACCCATGCCGGGTTCGACTACCAGATCGGCGGCGCCTACACGCCCCCGACCGGGGTCACCGTGGTCAGCAGGGACAGGTCCGCGGCTCCCGCGGCGGGGCTGTACAACATCTGCTACGTCAACGCCTTCCAGGTCCAGCCCGGCGAGGAGAAGGACTGGGACGCAGACCTGCTGCTGCGTGACGCCAACGGCAAGGTCGTCATCGACGAGGACTGGGGCGAGGCGCTGCTGGACCTGCGTACGGACGCCAAGCGCACGCGGGTCGCCGCGAAGGTGAACTCCTGGATCACCGGCTGCAAGACCAAGGGCTACCAGGCCATCGAGCCCGACAACTACGACAGCTACACCCGGTCGAAGAACCTGCTGACGGCCTCGAACGCCCAGGCGTACATCCGGCTGCTCAGCAGCCACGCCCACAGCCAGGGCCTGGCCATCGCGCAGAAGAACACCTCGGAGCTGGCCGGCTCGCGCACGGCGAACGGGCTCGACTTCGCGGTCGCGGAGGAGTGCGGCCAGTACAAGGAGTGCGGCGACTACACCGCGGCGTTCGGCAACAACGTGATCGTCATCGAGTACAACGCCACCGGTCTGTCGCGGGCGTGCTCCGGATGGGGTACCAAGCTGAGCATCGTCCGGCGTGACGTGGACGTCTCACCCAAGGGCAGCAGCGGATATGTCCGCAAGACCTGCTGACTGGTCTTCTGACCACGGTTTCTGGAGGTAAAGATGGAGCGCGTTGCCCCACTGCCCTCCCGCCGAGACGTCCTGCGCGGCGGGTACGCCCTGGCGCTCACGGCGGTGGCGGGAACGACGCTGGCCGGGTGCGCGAAAGGCGCCGGCGATGGTGTCGGCGCCGACGGGCGGGTCACGATCGAGCTCTGGCACGGTCAGACCGACACCGCCAAGGACGCCCTGGCGCGCCTGGTGGCCGACTTCGAGCGGGCGCATCCCGACATCCGGGTGGACATGGGCGGAGGAGTGCTGGCCGACGCGATGCTGCAGAAGATCACCGCGTCGCTCGCGTCAGGCTCCTACCCGGACATCGCCTATATCTTCGGATCGGACCTGGCCAACGTCGCGCTCAGCCCGCAGGTGGCGGATCTGACCAGCATGGTCGAGTCCGGTCCCACGCCGTGGAACGACTTCTGGGCGCCGGCGCGGGCCGCCGTCACGATCGACGGCCAGGTCCGCGCGGCTCCGGCGGTGCTCGACTCGCTCGCCGTGGTCTGCAACAAGAAGGTGTTCCGCGACGCGGGGGTGCCCCTGCCCCAGGCGGGCTGGAAATGGCCGGAGTTCATCGAGACGGCCAAGAAGCTGACCGACGCCGGCAGCGGCCGGTTCGGCACGGGCTGGCCGGGCGCGGCGGACGAGGACACGGTCTGGCGGATGTGGCCGCTGATCTGGGACCTGGGCGGCGACGTGGTCGCCAAGGACGGGCGCGGCATCGGGTTCGCCGACACGGGCACGCAGGCGTTGCAGGTGGTGGAGGCACTCGCGAAGGACGCGAGTGTCTACATCGATCCCAAGCCCGGCAGTGAGCAGATGTACCAGGTGTTCCTGGGCGGCCGGATGGGGATGGTCGTCACGGGTCCGTGGCAGCTGCCCGACATCCTGAGCGCCAAGATCGACTATGAGGTGGTGCCGCTGCCCAGCTTCAGCGGGCGGCCGATGACGATCTCGGGTCCTGACACCTGGACCATGTTCGACAACGGCGAGGCGCGCGTGCGGGCGGCCCGCACCTTCCTGACCTGGCTCATGCAGCCCGCCCAGGACGTGCGCTGGGACGTGGAGGCGGGCAGCATGCCGCTGAGCCGCCCCACCCAGCAACTACCCGCCTGGAAGAAGCAGGAGGCGGACACTCCGGGCCTGCCGGTGTTCGTCAAGTCGCTGGAGACGGCCCGGGTCCGCCCCACGCACCCCGCCTACCCGCAGATATCCCAGGCGCTCGGGCAGGCCGTCGTCGCCGTCCTGCTCGGCAAGAGCACCCCCGCCGAAGCGCTGCGCGAGTGTGCCGACGCGGCCAACGCCGCCCTGCTCATACCGCGCTGAGGAGCGTCGCATGTCGCCTGTGCCCACACCCATCACCATTTCCGGTCACGAGCTGCGGCAGCGGGCCCGGCGCCAGGCCCGGCGCCGGGAGTCCGCGACCGCCTGGTCGTTCATCTCCCCGGCCGTCCTGATCATCCTCGGGCTCAGCATCGTGCCCACGGTCTGGTCGTTCCTGCTGTCCTTCCAGGCCGACAACCTGATCACGCCCAGCCGCTGGGTGGGACTGGACAACTACTACGCGCTGACCAAGGACCCGCACTTCGGTGAGGCCGTCCGCAACACGCTGGTCTACACGGCGCTGTACGTCCCGCTCAGCATCGTGCTGGGACTGGGGCTCGCGCTGGTGCTGAACCGGCGGATCAGGCTGGTCGGCCTGTACCGCACGCTGTTCGTCGTGCCGTTCGTCATCTCGGCCACCGCCCAGGGGACGCTGTTCTCCTTCATCCTCGACCCGCAGTTCGGGGCGGCCAACGCGGTGCTGCACTGGTTCGGCATCTCGCCCCAGAAATTCTTCACCGACCCGGCTCAGGCCCTGCTCGTGCTGGTGGCCATCAGTCTGTGGAGCGGACTCGGGTTCTGCGTGGTGGTGTATCTCGCGGCCCTCCAGGACGTGCCGCAGCCGCTGATCGAGGCGGCGCGGCTGGACGGCGCCGGGCGATGGCACCTGCTGCGCCACGTCACCCTGCCCACGCTCACGCCGGTCAGCGTGTTCCTGGTGCTGTGGCAGACCATCAACGCCCTGCAGGTCTTCGACCTGGTGTACGTGACGACCAAGGGCGGACCGCTCGGCGCCACCACGGTGATCGTCTACTTCATCTGGGAGCAGGCGTTCAAGAACTTCACGGCCGGTTACGGAGCCGCTGCCGCCTATGTCCTCGCCGTGGCCCTGTTCGTGATCGCCGCCGGGTTGCGCGTGGTCCGGGGCCGCGAGCGCAAGACCCTCGAAGGAGCCACCCGATGACGGCGACCGCCACCACCCAGCATCGGGCCGCGCACGCGGGCGTGAGCCGGAAGAGCCGCGTGCGGCTGCCGTTCAGCGCCTGGCACCTGCTGCTGGCGCCGCTCGCGCTGATCTTCGCGATCCCCCTGATCTGGCTGGTGCTCAGCTCTGTGATGAGCAACGCGGAGATCAACCGGTTCCCGCCCGCGCTGTGGCCCTCGGGGATCAACCTGGGCGGATTCCGGTACGTGCTCAACAACGCCCTGTTCCCGCGCTGGTTCCTCAACTCGCTGATCGTCTCCGGTGTCGCGGTCGTGTCCAACCTGGTGTTCGGCTCGCTCGGCGGCTACGCGTTCGCCCGCATGCGCTTCTTCGGCTCCCGCACCCTGCTGGTGCTGATGCTGGCTACGATGGCGATCCCGTTCCAGCTGACGATGATCCCGACGTTCCTGGTCATGAAGAGCCTCGGGCTCATCGACTCGCTGGGCGCGTTGATCGTGCCGTCACTGGTCACGCCGTTCGCCGTGTTCCTGCTGCGGCAATTCTTCCTCTCGCTGCCCAGGGAGCTGGAGGAGGCCGCCTGGATGGACGGGTGCACGAGACTGCGGGTGCTGTTCCGCATCGTGCTGCCGCTGTCGCGGCCCGCGCTGAGCACTGTGGCGATCCTGACGTTCCTCACCACCTGGAACGATCTGACCTGGCCACTGATCGCCATCAACCACGACACCCAGTACACCCTGCAGCTGGGGCTGGCCAACTTCCAGGGCCGGCACCACACCCAGTGGGCGGCGGTCATGGCCGGGAACCTCATCACGGTGCTGCCGGTGCTGCTCGCCTTCATCGGCGCGCAGAAGTCGTTCATCCGGTCCATCACCTCCAGCGGCCTCAAGGGCTGAAACCCCCTCGATCTACAGGAAACCGATGTTCGACCTGCTCGTTGCCGGGGACGCCAACCCGGATGTCATCCTCGGCCCGCTGGACGCTCCGCTCGCCTTCGAGCAGCGCGAACAGCTCGTCGGCGGCGGTGCGCTCACCCTCGGCGGCTCCGCGGCGATCATGGCCTGCGGAGCCGCGCGCCTGGGCCTGCGCGTCGCGTTCGCCGGGCGCGTCGGCGACGACGACGCCGGCCGCTACGTCCGCGCGGCCCTGAACTCCCGCGGGGTCGACACCGAGGCGCTCCGCGTGGACCCGGAGCTGTCCACCCCGCTCACCGTCGTGCTGACCCGCGACGGCGACCGCGCGATCCTGACCGCTCCCGGCACCCTCGCCGCCACCGGTGGCGACGACGTCCCCGAGTCACTGCTCGCCGCCACCAGGCACGTGCACTTCGCCTCCTACTTCCTGATGCCGGGACTCGCCAAGGCGCTGCCCGGCCTGCTGCGCACCGCGCGGGCCCACGGCGCCACGACCTCGCTCGACACCAACGACGACCCCGCCGGACTGTGGGATCCGGCCGGGCTGACCGCAGTACTCGCGGAGCTCGACATCCTGTTGCCCAACGCGCACGAGGCGCGCCACCTCGCGGGTCACGCCGCGGGCTCCCTGGAAGCGGTCGCCGCCGCGCTCGCCGCGCGCGGGCCGCTGGTGGCCGTCAAGAACGGCGCGGATGGCGCCCTCTGCCACGACGGGGACACGCTCGTCACCACCGGCGGCATCACCGTGGACGCCGTGGACGCCGTGGGCGCGGGCGACAGCTTCGACGCCGGCTTCGTCGCCGCGATTCTGAACGGCCTGCTCCCCGACCGCGCCCTGGAGTTCGCCGCCGTCTGCGGCGCCCTGTCCACCCGCGCCCCCGGCGGCACCACGGCCCAGCCCACCTGGGATGAGGCCGTCGCACACGTCACCAGCAAGGAAAACCAGCCGACATGAGCACTCCGAAGATCGCATTCATCGGCGCGGGAAGCGTCGTCTTCACCCAGGGCCTCCTCGCGGACCTCTTCGCGTTCCCCGAGCTGAAGGACGCCCACATCGCCCTGCACGACATCGACGCCGAACGCCTGAGCACCGCGGAGGCCGCCGCCCGGCACATCGCCGCCGAACGGGGCGCCCGCCCGCGGATCACCGCGCACGCCGACCGGCGGGAGGCCCTGACCGGCGCGGACTTCGTCATCAACATCGTCCAGGTCGGCATGGGCGAGGCGACCCGCACCGACTTCGAGATCCCCGCCCGGTACGGCCTGCGCCAGACGATCGGCGACACCCTCGGCGTCGGCGGTATCTTCCGCGCCCTGCGCACGTTCCCGCTGCTGAAGGCACTGGGCGAGGACATCGCCGCCGTCTGTCCCGACGCGTGGCTGCTCAACTACACCAACCCGATGGCGATGAACGTCCAGTACCTCACCGAGGCCACCGGGCTGACCCGCGTGGTGGGACTGTGCCACTCGGTCTACTGGACGATGCGTGACCTGTCCGACCTGGTGGGCGTGCCGTTCGAGGAGGTGACCTACCGGGCCGCGGGCGTCAACCACCAGGCGTGGGTGCTGCGGTTCGAGCACGACGGCGCCGACCTGTACCCCCGCCTCGACGCGCTGATCGCGGGTGACGAGCAGTTGCGCCGCCGCGTCCGCGTCGACATGTACCGGCGACTGGGCTACTACCCGACCGAGACCAGCGAGCACTCCTCCGAGTACGTGCCCTGGTACCTGGGCCACGACAGCGAGATCGAGCGGCTGCGCCTGCCCATCGGCGCCTACCTGGACATCGTCGAGGAGAACGTGGCCACGTACGAGAAGACCCGCGACGCCCTGGCCACCGGAGCCCCGCTGCCGGTCGAGGGGACCATGGAGTACGCCCCGCAGATCATCCACAGCATCACCACGGGCACGCCCCGCACCATCTATGGGAACGTTCCCAACCATGGCCTGATCGAGAACCTCCCCTCCCGCGGCGTGGTCGAGGTGCCCTGCCTGGTCGACGCGATGGGCGTGCAGCCCACCCGCGTCGGCGAGCTGCCCCCGCAACTGGCCGCGCTCAACCGCGCCTACCTCAGCATGAACGACCTGGTCGTACGGGCCGCGCTGGAGGACGATCCCCGCCACATCCGGCACGCCGCCATGATGGACCCGGCGACCGCCGGGGCTCTGCCCGTCGAGCGGATCTGGCGGCTGTGCGACGACATGGTCGCGGCCCACGCCGACCGCCTGCAGCCCGGCCTCCGTGCGAACCTGGGGTAAAGGCGCCGGGAAGGATGGGCCGTATGGCCAAGAAGCTGAGCCGCAAGCTGTACGAGAAGGAGCTCTTCCGCCTGCAGGGAGAGCTGGTGAAGCTGCAGGAGTGGGTGCGGACCGAGGGCCGGCGGGTGGTGGTGATCTTCGAAGGCCGCGACGCCGCCGGGAAGGGCAGCACGATCAAACGAGTGTCGGAATACCTCAACCCGCGCGTGGCCAGGATCGTCGCGCTGCCGGCGCCCACCGAGCGGGAACGCAGCCAGTGGTACTTCCAGCGCTACATCGAGCATCTGCCGGCCGCCGGACAGATCGTGTTCTTCGATCGGAGCTGGTACAACCGGGCCGGGGTCGAGCGGGTGATGGGCTTCTGCACGCAGGAGGAGTACACGCGGTTCCTCCACCAGTGCCCGATCTTCGAGCGGCTGCTGGTGGAGGACGGGATCCTGCTGCGCAAATACTGGTTCTCGGTGAGCGACGACGAGCAGGAGCGGCGTTTCCGCGCCCGGCTCGGGGACCCGATGCGGCAGTGGAAGCTGTCGGAGATGGACCTGGAGTCGATCACGCGGTGGGAGGAGTACTCCCGGGCCAAGGACCAGATGCTGATTCACACCCACATCCCCGAGGCGCCCTGGTATGACGTGGAGAGCGAGGACAAGCGGCGGGCCAGGATCAACATGATCTCCCACCTGCTGTCGAGCATCCCCTACCAGGAGGTCCGGCGGACTCGGCTGAAGATCCCGGCCCGGCCACCCGGGACCGGATACCGCCGGCCGCCCAGGTTGGAGACGCACGTGCCCGACGCGGCGGCGAAGCTCGCGGGGCACTGATCCCGCAGGCGGGACGACCGCCTCTAGACAGGTGTGACCTTAGGCCCTGACCGCCGCCTCCAGCCGGTGATGAGCTGGTCTCTGGAGGTGGAGTCATGAGCACTCGAACGGCAACGCGGGCGCAGGCCATCGAATCGGCATTGGAGGCCGCCCGCTGGGCACCGTCCGTGCACAATACCCAGCCCTGGTCCTTCGCCGTCTCCGGCGAGGAGATCAGCCTGCGGGCCGACGCCGACAGGAAACTGCGCGTCAGCGACACGGAGGGCAGGCAACTGCTGATCAGCTGCGGCGCGGCGCTGTTCACCATGCGTACGGCTCTGTCCTGCGAGG
This sequence comes from Nonomuraea sp. NPDC049269, assembly GCF_043197155.1. Classification (NCBI taxonomy): domain Bacteria; kingdom Bacillati; phylum Actinomycetota; class Actinomycetes; order Streptosporangiales; family Streptosporangiaceae; genus Nonomuraea; species Nonomuraea sp. NPDC049269. Next base: position 451,969 of record NZ_JBICSO010000007.1, on the reverse strand, counting down.
GGTACCAGCCCGTGGTCCGGGTCCTGCCCGATCCCGACCGCCCGTCGCTGCTGGCCACGGTGCGACTCGGCGCGACCATCGAGGCCGACGAGCACACCCGGCTGCTCAGGGGCGAGATCGAGCGGCGCCGTACGCACCGCGCGGGCTTCACCAACCTGCCCGTCCCCGAGCAGGTGGTCGAGCGGCTGGTCAAAGAGGCGTCGATGGAGCAGGCCAGGCTCACGCCGGTCAGGTCCCCGGACGCCGTGCGGGTCGTCGCCGCGCTCACCCAGGCGGCACAGGGCGTACAGGCCCAGGACCGGCTGTTCAGCCTGGAGGTGATCCGCTGGGCCCGCCCGCCGGGCAGCAGGCGCACCGACGGCGTGCCCGCCGAGGGCTACCCGCGCGAGGCGGTACGGACCGACCCGGACTTCCCGCAGCGCGACTACTCCTGGCGGCACGACTGGGGCAGCCAGGGCGACCAGGGCGCGTCGAGCACGGCCGGCGTCGTGGCCCTGCTCACCACGCCCGGTGACACCCGGGAGGAGTGGATCGCCACCGGCCAGGCGCTGCAGCGTGTCCTGCTGCACGCCTCCGCCCACGGCGTCAGCGCCGCCTTCCACACCCAGGCGCTGGAGATGCCCCACCTGCGGGAGTTCCTGCGCGAGTCGCTCTGCTCCGGCGAGCAGCCCCAGATGATCATGCGACTCGGGATCACCTTCGACCAGACCGCCGCGGTCCGCCGGCCCCTGTACGAAGTGGCCGACTGATCGACCGGGGATGTGTGTCCCGCTGCTGGGGTGGGAAACTGCCCTTATGACGGACATGGGGTCGCACCCGCTGATGCCGGGTAGTCGCCTGGACGAGCTGCTGGCGGAGCTGCAGGTCCGGCTGAACGCCGTGCTGGCCACCCGCGACCGGGTGCACGCGCTGCTGGAGGCCGTCGTGTCCGTCGGCAGCGACCTGGATCTGGAGACGGTGCTGCGCCGGATCGTGGAGACCGCGACCAAGTTGGTGGACGCGAGCTACGGCGCGCTGGGCGTGGTCGGGCAGGAGAATACGCTCATCCAGTTCATCCCGGTCGGGCTGAGCGAGGAAGAGATCGCCCGCATCGAGCATTGGCCACACGGGCTGGGCCTGCTCGGGCTGCTGATCAAGGACGCCCGGCCGCTGCGGCTGGTGCGGATCGCCGACCATCCCGAGTCCTACGGGTTCCCGCCGGGGCATCCGCCGATGGGCAGTTTCCTGGGTGTCCCGATCCGGGTGCGTGATGTGGTCTTCGGCAACCTCTACCTGACCGAGAAGCGCGGCGGGGCGGAGTTCGACGAGGAGGACGAGGCCATCGTCATCGCGCTGGCCGCCGCGGCCGGCGTCGCCGTGGAGAACGCCCGCCTGTATGAGGAGACCCGGCGGCGCGAGACCTGGCTCCAGGCCTCCTCAGAGGTCACCACCAGCCTGCTGTCCGGCGCGGACCCGGGTGAGGTGCTCACCATGATGGCCCAGCGGGCCAGGGCGATGACCGGAGCCGACCTGGTCAAGGTGCTGCTGCCGCTCGACGGCGTCCTGACGGCGGAGATCGTGGACGGCGAGCTGGCCGACGAGGTGGCCGGCATCACCTTCGACCTCGGCACCAGCGCGGCCGGCCAGGTGTTCACCCATGGAGAGCCGCTCAGCCAGGACGACCTGCTGGACGCCGACTCGCCGCTGCGCCGCCTCGGCTTCGGCCCTGAGCTGCTGCTGCCGCTGGGCGCGGGCCGGGCCATACGCGGCGTGCTGGCCCTGGCCAAGCGCTCGGGGCGGATGCCGTTCATCGCGGCCGACCTGCGGATGCTGCAGTCGTTCGCCGGCCAGGCCGCGATCGCGCTGGAACTGGCCGAGGCCCGCAAGGACGCCGAACGCCTCAACCTGCTGGAAGACCGTGACCGGATCGCCAAGGACCTGCACGACGTGGTCATCCAGCGGCTGTTCGCCACCGCGATGACGCTGATGAGCACGGTCAAGCTGGTGGAACGCCCGGAGGCGGCCGGCCGCGTCCAGCACGCCATCGACGAGCTCGACGAGACCATCCGCCAGATCCGCTCGACCATCTTCGCGCTGCAGAGCCCGCGCGAGAGCACCGACCCGAGCCTGCGCGCGCAGATCGTCGGCCTGGTCGAGGCCGCCCGCGGTCATCTGGGGTTCATGCCGGGGCTGCGGATGGAGGGCCCGCTCGACAACCAGGTTCCGGACGCGGTGGCCGAGCACCTGCTCGCCGTGCTGCGCGAGGCGCTGTCCAACGTGGTACGTCACGCCAAGGCGTCCAAGGCCGACGTGGCGGTGGAGGTCACGGAAGGCCGGCTCACGCTCATCGTTCAGGACAACGGCATCGGCCTGCCCGCCGACGGCCGGCGCAGCGGGCTGCGCAATCTCGAAGACCGCGCCACCTGTCTGGGCGGGGCCCTGGAGATCACCTCTCCGGATCCGGGCGGAGCCCGGCTGTGCTGGCGGGTGCCTCTGTGATCCGGCGCCCCGAGACCTGCTCCGCGCGCACCACGATGTAGTGGTCCCTGCTCCCCGGCGCCCAGGGCTGGAGCGGCAGCGCCGCCAGGCGCGCCAGCTCGGCGGGATCGCGTACGGCCCGCGCGTGTCCCACGGTCGTCACCGACCACCCCGTGCGCATCTCCGGATCGAACTCGTCGGCCTCGAACGCCACCACGGCCTGCCGGGTGGCGGCGGCCAGCTTCGAGCCGATCGCGGTGCGGATGACGATGCTCTCGCCATCGAGACAGAAGTTGACCGGCTGCACGGCGGGCAGCGCGCGGTCGGTGAAGACGATCCGCCCGATCGCGGCCGAGGCCAGCAGATGGAGGCACTCCGCACGGGAGAGCACCACCAGGCCGGACGAGTCCAATTGCATGCTGTTTAGGGTTCCTTATCGGATCTGCTCATGATTAGGGCCGAAAGTCCCATCATTTTCGGCGGACGGCCGGATGCGGCCAAGATCCCCAACGCGTCTTGAGCTTCCGATGCCGGTGATCGATCATCGGGAGCAGTATCGCTCCCTCGATCGGGAAGGGTCTTCATGATTCGCCGCGCACTGCTGGCCGTACTCCTCGTCCTCGGCTCCTTCGCCACCATCACGACCGTCACAAGTGCCCCCGCTTTCGCCCGGGCCTGCGCGCTCGGATACACCTGCGTCAGCACGTACTACACCGACGAAACCCGCACCACGGTGGCGGGAGTCAGGCGCGTGGGCTGTGAAGGGGAAACCCTTCCCGGCTGGGGCGTCAAAACCATATACCTCGACTTCCAAGAGACCCCCTGCTGATTGAGTCACCGCGGCGGGGTGGCTTCAGAAGGTGAAGCCGCCCGGCCGTCCGTTGCGGTCGGCGAGCAGGCCGGCCAGAGTGGCGATGGCGATCTCCGGTGGCGTGCGCGAGCCGATGTTGAGCCCGATCGGCCGGTGCACCCGGGCGATGTCCGCCTCCCGCGCGCCGAGCTCGGCCAGCGCCTGGAGATACGGCGCCGGATGGCGCGGGCTGCCCATCACCCCTATCCACCGGCACTTGTAGGCGAGCAGCTCGTGCAGCACGGCGGCGAGCTCCGGGCGGTGGTGGTCGGTGAGCACGATGTCGGCGGTGCCGTCCAGGTCCGCCGGGGGCGCGGAGACGACCTCGAACCCCACCGGGGCCGGGCTCCGATGCGGGTCGGGCTCGAAGAGGATCCCGCGGAATCCCAGGTCGGCGCCGTAGCGCAGCAGGTAGTCGGCGACAGGCGAGGCGAACACGGCGACGAGCGTGCGATCACCGCCACCGGCCGCCGCCTCGCCATGGGCGACGTCACAGAGCGCGTCCGCGTCATGCGAATGTGCGTCATGCGTATGGGCCATACCGGCAGTATTACCCGCGACGGGGCCTCAGGTGACGGGGACGATCTCCGACGACACCAGCCGGCCCTCTTCGATCACGAGCAGCCCGATCGTTCCGTGAGGTTGGCGGCGGCGGTCGGTGGGGGAGCCCGGGTTGAAGATCCGCAGCCCGTCCTCGTGATGGTCGAGCGGGATGTGCGAGTGACCGAACACCACGAGGTCGGCGTCCGGGAAACGCCGCCGCAGCCGGTCCCAGCGCCCCTTGGCCGGCCCGCTGTCATGGATCATCGCCACCCGGAGCCCCGCGAGCTCCAGCTCCAGCGTCTCGGGCGCGTCCACGTCCGGTCCGTCGTTGTTGCCCTTGACCGCGTGCACCGGTGCGTACGCCCCCAGCTCGGTGAGCACCGCACCGACGCAGACATCGCCCGCGTGCAGGATGACATCGGCTCCCCGCAGGTGGGCGGCCACCCGGTCCGGGCACGACTTCCAGTGCCGCGGGGCATGGGTGTCGGACAGCACCGCCGCTCTCACACCCGTGCCTCCCACCGCACCTCGCCGGACTGCCACTGGTCGGTGGGGTGCAGCCCGGCGGAGGCGGCGACGGCGGCCGAGGCGGCGTGATCGGGGTGGATGTGCGCGACGATCGTGTCGATCTCCTGCTCCGCGATCCATCCGACCAGCGCCTTGGCGGCCTCGCCGGCCAGGCCGCGGCCCTGCCAGGGAGTGCCGATCACCCAGGCGACCTCGGCGCTGCGTTCGTCGATCGTGGCCTGTACGTACCCCACCAGGCTGTCGTCCTCGCGCAGCCGGATCACCCAGTTGCGCCAGCCGGGCGGCCCGGCGACCAGGCGCTCGTAGCGAGCGCGCAGCTCGTACGCGGTCATGGGCGTACCGCCGATGAAGGTGTGCAGGGCGGGATCGGAGAGTGCGACGGCCATCTCGTCCGCGTGCTCGACCCGCAGGGGGAGCAGGACGAGCCGAGGGGCCTCGATGATGTCCACGTGGCCCACGATATCGAGGGTGTCGGCCGGTCCTACTTGGCGGCTCGCTGGGGAAGCAGCGCCTCGGCCAGCTCCCGCCATCGCGGCATGGCCGTCTGGCCGGGCTGGACGCCGAGAACCTGGATGCCGACGTGGTCGGCGCCGGCCTCGAGGTGGTCGTGCAGCTTGCCGACGATCGTGTCGAGGTCGCCCCAGAACACCAGGTCGTCGACGAGCCGGTCGCTGCCCCGGCCGCCGTCGATGTCCGCTTCGGTGTAGCCCAGGCGAAGGAACTTGGCGATGTTGTACTTCGTCGTGAAATACACGTGCAGATGCTCGCGGGCGATCTCCCGCGCCTTGCCCGGGTCGGTCTCGAAGAGCACCGCGTGCTCGACGCCGAGGAACGGGCCGTCGCCCAGCACCTCCCGCGCCTGCGCCGTGTGCCCCACCGTCACGTGGTAGGTATGAGCGCCTTCGGACCGGTCGCGGGCCAGTTCGAGCATCTTCGGTCCGTACGCGGCCAGCAGGCGGCGCATCGGCGCCCGTGGCAGGGGGTTGGCGCTCGTCGCCGCGTCCATCTCATCCAGGTACTCGCTCATCGCCTGAAGAGGCTTGGCCCCGGGCCGCCCGCCCCCGAAGCCGAGACCGAGCAGGTGGCGGTTCGGATAGGCGTCGGCCAGGAGCAGCGCCGCGCCCTGGGTCCATCGTGGCTCGCGGGACCAGATCCGCGCGATGCCGTTGATGACGTTGATGCGCTCGGTGCTGGACAGCAGGAACCCGGCGTGCGTCATCGCCTCGCGCCCGTCCCGCTCCGGGATCCAGAACGCCGGCCAGCCGAGCTCTTCGAGCTCCTGGATGGACTCTCGCATCATGCTCGCCGGCTGGTCCTCGAAGTCGAACGTCCAGACCCCGAAGCGCCCCACATCCATGCCGTCGATCGTGCCCATGGCTCCTCCTCGCCGAATCGGTACGAATCGAAGTATCGCAGAAAGTCGATATGACACCAAATGCGGAGCCCGTGCGGAGTCCGGGTAGCGAACGCTAAAGCGAGCGGCCGAGCACGTCGACGAGCCGGGCGATGCGCTCCTCGTCGCGCCGGTAGTGCGTCCACTTCCCCACGCGAGTGGCGCGGACCAGCCCGGCACGCTGCAGCGAGGCCATGTAGGCGGAGACGGTCGACTGCGCGAGCCCGGTCTTGGCCTGAATGTGGCTCACGCACACGCCGACCTCATGCTGGTCCGCGATCGCCTGGTCCGGCGGGAAATGGAGGTCGGGATCGCGCAGCCACTGGAGCACCTGGAGCCGCACGGGATTGGCGAGCGCCTTGAACACCTCAAGCAGCTGCGCGGAGGCGTCCGGTGAGGATGTGGTGTGTGTAGTCATGGGCGATCGAGACGAGTATAGGTTCATCCCGGCGTCTGCCAGGTCGGGGGCGGATGAAAGGATCGGAGCCTTGACGCCGGATGCCGCCGACGGCCCGGCGCGGAAAGGTACGTGAGATGGTTCCGAGGGTCGCGACCGCCAGCCGTGTCGAACTGCCCGAACTACTGGATTTCCTCCGTCCCAGGCATCACGGCCTGCTGTCGACCACCCGTGCCGACGGGCGGCCCCAGCTCTCGCCGGTCTCCTGCGGGGTCGACGAGGGCGGCCGGATCGTGGTGTCCACCTATCCCGACCGGGCCAAGACGCGCAACGCCCGCCGCGACGAGCGGGCGTCGATCTGCGTGCTGTCCGACGACTGGGACGGCCCGTACGTCCAGGTCGACGGGCGTGCCGAGGTGCTGGACATGCCCGAGGCGCTCGACGCGCTCGTGGAGTACTACCGGTGCATCTCGGGTGAGCATCCCGATTGGGATGAGTATCGCGCGGCCATGGCGCGACAGGGCAAGTCCCTCATCCGCCTGCACATCGACCGCTGGAGCCCGATCGCGACCGGCGGATTCCCCGCCCGGCTGGTGCAGTAGCGGCGCGCCCGATTTGCGGGTGGATGGCGTAAAAACCGCCTGACCTGGGGCTTGTTCTTCCCGGCGCTTGATGGCATCCTGGCCCGACTGAAGGTGACACGTGTAGACCTCAGTCAGAAGGAGCTAGGGGATGAAGTTCTACAGGGTGATAGTCGCGGCAACCCTGGCCGGCGCCCTGGCCGCCTGCGGGTCGGGCGGGTCAGGCGGGTCAGGTGGGTCTGGTGACGCGAGCCGGGCCGCCGACACGGCGGGACCGATCCAGTTCGTCGGCCCCGAGGATCCCAAGACCTTCGCCCCGGTCATCGCCGGATTCGAGGCCAAGAACCCGGGGCTCAAGGTGACCTACACCCAGGTCCCCTTCGACCAGCTCAACAGCGTGCTCCAGCAGCGCCTCGCGGCCAAGGACGACTCGATCGACGTCTACACGGTCGACCAGCCGCGCGTCGCCGCGCTCGCCACCCGCGGCTTCCTCACCGACCTGACCGACCTGACCGACAAGGTGAAGAGCGCCGCGCTCCCCGGCCAGTACGAGGTCAACGTCTTCAGGGACAAGCTGTGGGCGCTGCCCATCTGGACCTCCGACCAGTTCCTCTTCTACAACACCGAGCTGCTGGAGAAGGCGGGAGTCCAGCCGCCGTCGAGCGACCCGGCCAAGCGGTGGACATGGGAGCAGACGGTCGAGGCCGGCAAGAAGGCGCAGGAGAAGGCCGGCGCCCAGTGGGCGGTCATCCCCGAGCAGATCGAGCAGTTCTACCAGCTCCAGAGCCTGGCCGAGTCGCTCGGCGGCGGATCCGGGATCACCGGCCCCGAGATGCTGACGCCCGCCATCACCACCGACGGCTGGGTCAAGGCGATGACCTGGTACCACGGCCTGTTCGCGAACAAGCTGGCCCCGCGTGGCGTCGGCTCCTTCCAGACCTCGCCGCTGTTCAGCGAGGGCAAGGTGGCCTTCTTCGCCGGCGGCCCATGGGACGTGGGCACGTTCGCCGCGGCCAAGGGTCTGAAGTGGGGCGTCGCGCCGTACCCGTACTTCCAGGGCGGCAAGCCGGTGACCCCGACCGGCTCGTGGTCGTGGGGCGTCAACCCGGCCTCCAAGAAGCAGACGGCGGCGCGGAAGTTCATCGAGTACGCGGCGCTCGACCCCGAAGGCAACCTCCAGACCACGCAGAACACCACGATCATCCCGTCGAGCAAGGCGGCGTTCGAGAAGTACGTACCCCTGCTCGACGCGAAGGCGAAGGGCGTCGGCGAGATCATGACGTACGACGCCCAGCACACGGCGGTGGCGCGGCCCAGGTCGGTCGGCTACATCCAGTTCGAGGACATCATGACCAAGGCGTTCGCCGACATCCGCAACGGCGCCGACCCCAAGGCCCGGCTCGACCAGGCGACCCAGGAGATCACCACCGCCTGGAAGCAGCTTCGATGAAGGTCGCGCTGGCCTTCCTGGCGCCCGCGCTGGCGGCCCTGCTGGCGCTCCGGCTGATCCCCGCGGCCATCGCCGTCGGCAGCAGCCTGCGGCACACCAGCCTGGTCACCGGCGAGACGTCCTTCGTCGGGCTCGGCAATTACGCGACGCTGTTCGAGGACCCGACGTTCCTGCAGAGCGTCAAGGTCACGCTGGTGTTCAGCCTGATCGTGAACCCGCTGCAGATCGCGGTGGCGCTGGCGCTGGCGGTCCTGTACACCCAGAAGTTCGCCGGGGTGCGCTTCCTGCGCTCCCTGGTGATCCTGCCGATCGCGGTGCCGCCCGCGGTGTCGGCCGCCATCTGGAGCGTGGCCTACCGGCCCGACGGGATGCTCAACGCCGTGCTGCACGTGCTCGGCATTCCGCAGCAGCCGTTCCTGACCTCGCCGCAGCAGGCGCTGTGGTGCCTGATCGTGCTGCTGTCGTGGATCGGGGTCGGCTACTGGATGATGTTCCTGATCGCCGGCATGCAGGACATCCCGCGCGAGCTCTATGAGGCGGCGGGCATCGACGGCGCCTCCTCCTGGGCCAGGTTCTGGCACGTGACGCTGCCGCTGCTGCGCAGGCCGCTGGCGTTCGTGCTGGTAGCCGACACGGTGTCCAACTTCCTGGTCTTCGCCCCGGTCCAGATGCTGACCAACGGCGGCCCGCAGGGGTCCACGAACGTCACCATGTTCGACATCTTCACCCGCGCCTACAGCGTCGGCGACCTCAACCTGGCCCAGGCCGAGGTCATGCTGCTGGTGCTGGTCGTGCTCGCGGTGGTCATCGTCCAGTTCCGCCTGCTGCGCGCCAAGGACTGAGCATGCTCAGAAGGACACTCGCCGCGCTCGTCGGCCTCGCTTTCGCGCTGCCCCTGCTGTGGGCGCTCAGCAGCTCGCTGCGCGGCACGGGCAACCTCGGCAACTCGCTGATCCCCACTGACCCGACACTCGCCAACTACCTGGCGCTGCTCACCGGCGGCTTCGGCCGGGCCATCGCCAACTCGCTGCTCGTCGCGCTGGCCACGGTCCTGATCGGCCTGGCCATCTCCGCGGCGGCGGCGTTCGGGCTGTCGGCCATCAGGTTCAAGGGCCAGGCCGTGCTCTTCGGGCTGGTCGTGCTGAGCTTCCTCATCCCGTTCGACGCGATCGCGATCCCGCTGGCCACGCTGTTCCGCGACTGGAACCTGCAGAACACCTACGCCGGCCTCATCCTGCCCGGTCTCGGCCACGGCCTGGCCATCTTCCTGCTGCGCCAGTTCTTCCTGGCCATCCCGGCCGAGCTGGTGGAGGCGGCGCGGATCGACGGGCTGGGCTGGTTCGGGGTGTTCGCCAGGCTCTACCTGCCGTTGTCGCGTCCCGCCCTCGTCAGCGCGGGCCTGACGCTGTTCATCTTCCAGTGGCAGGCCTACGTCTGGCCGCTGCTCATCGGCACCGACACCGCCCATCAACTCGGCCCGATCGCCCTGGCCAACATGCGCGGGCAGTTCACCATCGACTACGGGCAGCTGTTCGCCGGCTCGGTCGTGCTGACCGTGATCCCGCTGGCCATCATCCTGCGCTTCCAGCGCCAGTTCACCCAGTCCATCGCGACGACCGGGCTCAAATAGCTCTCCTGGAGAAAGGCCACCATGGCTGACCGTCAGATCATTCTCGACACCGACCTCGGCTCCGACGTGGACGACGCGCTCGCGCTGGCCGTCCTGCTCGGGTCGCCGGAGGTGGACCTGCTGGGCTGCGTCACCGTCTACGGTGACACGGCCCTGCGGGCGCGGCTGGCCAAGCGGCTGGTACGGCTCGCGGGCCGTACCGTGACCGTGGTGCCCGGCGCGGAGAAGACGCTCACCGACCGCGAGGTCTGGTGGGCGGGTCACGAAGGCAAGCTCTTCACCGACCTCGACACCGAGCGGATCTCCCACGAGCCGGACGCCACTACCTACCTCACCGATCAGGTGCGGCGGGCGCCGGGCGAGATCGACGTCGTCGCGATCGGCCCGCTGACCAACATCGCGAACGCCATCCAGGCCGACCCGTCGTTCGCGGCGAACGTCCGGCACCTGTGGATCATGGGCGGCCGCTTCGACTCCCTGGAGCCCGAGCACAACTTCAAGTGCGACCCCGAGGCCGCGAAGATCGTTTTCGACTCCGGCGCCCCGATCACCGTGACCGGACTGGAGATCACCACGACTGTGCGGCTGGAGGCCGGCGACGTGGCCAGGATCGCCGAGGCGGGTGAGTTCGGGAAGGCGCTGAAGGCGGAGATCGAGCAGTGGTGGCGGTTCTGGAACGAGGAGTGGAACAGCCCGCACGACCCGATCACGGTGCTGACGCTGCTGACGCCCGAGCTGTTCGGGTTCACCGCGGAGGGCCATGTGGCGATCGACGCCACGGGCGGCAGCGTGTTCACCGAGGGCGCGGGCCGTACCAGGATCACCGTGGCGGCGCGTGCGGACGAGGTGGCCGCGCAGATCGTCGCCAGGACCGTCGCGGCACCCCGTTAGGGAGTGCGCGGGTCCTGGCAGCCGCATGAGCCGCGGCGGACGAGCTCGGCGGGGAAGATCCGGGTGACCGGCTCGGTCTCGCCCTGCTCGATGGCGGCGATCAGCTTCTCGGCGGCGAAGCGGGCCATCTCGTCGATCGGCTGCCTGATCGTCGTCAGGCCCGGCACGGTGAACGCGGACTCGCGCGCCCCGTCGAACCCGACGATCGCCAGGTCGGCGGGCACCCGCAGGCCCAGGTCGGCGGCGGCGCGCATGGCGCCGATCGCCTGGTGGTCGGTGGTGGCGAACAGCGCCGTCGGGCGCTGTTCGGCCAGCAGCTCGGCGGCGGCCGAATAGCCGCCCTCCAGGCTGATCGCGGCATGCGCGACCAGTGAACTGTCGAGCCCCTTCTCGGCCAGCCCTTTGCGCCAGCCAGCCAGCCGCAGCTCTACCGCCATGATGTCCAGCGGCCCGCCGATGAACGCGAGCCGGGTGTGCCCGTGCCCGGCCAGGTGCTTGGCGGCGAGATAACCGCCTTCCTCGTCGTCGACGGCCAGCCTGGAGAAGAACGGTGGTGCCTCGTGGTCGATCGTCACGACCGGGGTGCGCCCCTCCAGCTCCTTGACCTGCTGGGCCGACGGGCGTACGCGCATCAGCACCAGCCCGTCGACCTGCCGCTCCAGGAAGGAGCGCACGTAGCCCTCGGCGCGTACGGGCTGCTCGGCCGAGTTGCCGAGCAGGACGGAGTAGCCGCGCTCCCAGGCCACGTCCTCGCACGACCGGGTGAACTCGCCGAAGAACGGGCTCTTGCCCCCCGCGCTGTCGGAGGCGATGACGCCGATCGTCCACGTCCGCCGCGCACGCAACGACCTGGCCACGGCGTTGGGACGGTAGCCCAGCTCCTCGACGGCGGCCAGCACCCGGCTCTTGGTCGCCGCGGACACCGGCTTGGGACCGTTGTTCATCACATAACTGACCACGGCGGGCGAGGTCCCGGCCAGGCGCGCCACGTCATTACGGGTTACCACGATCACACCACTTTACCTGCGAACCAGCACCGTTGGACGGGCGCGCCCCCAGGAGGGGTGCCGCCTGCGACGATCGCGTGGCGGCGGCCGGGGGCGCGTCTGTCAGGCGCGGTCGGCGGCGATGAGGAGGTACTGGAAGCTGCCGTTCTTGTAGGCGTCGAGGAAGGGCTGCTCGATTCCGGTGGCAAGGCTGCTCTTGGCGCGTAGTTCCCAGTAGGGGATCGTCGCGGGCGTGAGGTCCACGACGCTGATGGGGACCAGGCGGTTGGCCGCCATTTCCTTGAAGTAGGTGCTGCGCGGGTGGATATCGCAGATGTAGTGCGCGTTGATCTGGCTGATGGCCCGGGACGGCAGGCCGTAGGCGTCGTTGTAACAGCCGGTGATGCAGACGTATCGGCCACCGCGGTTCAGCAGCCGGGCGTGCTCGGCGAACAGCAGCGAGAGCTCGACGTACATCGTGCTCTCGTTGTTCCAGATCGCCTGGAACGTTCCAGACTCGAAGCGGGTGTCGAGCATGTTGCGGAAGTGGAAGCGGACCTTGTCGTCCACGCCGCGCTGCCTGGCCTGCTCGTTGGCGAAGGCGACCTGGGACTCGGAGATGGACACGCCGTCCACGTGACAGCCGAAACGCAGATTGGCGACGATGCTGGAGCCGCCTCTGCCCGAGCCCGCGTCCATGACCCGGTGGTGGGGTTCGAGCGGGCCGAGCCAGCTCATGAGAAGGTCGGTCTGCGCTGATTCGAGCCGGTGGAGCTCCCTGATCACGCGTTCGTCCCGGGTCTGCGCGGAACCGTCCAGCACGGCCCAGTCGACGTCGCCGATGCCGTAGTGATGGTGGTAGATGCCGTCCACCTCGCCCAGACGGAGGTTGACCGGGTTCTTCTCGGTGTTCCAGTAGTCGGCGACGGATCGCTGGTAGAGGCTGTTGAGGACAGTGGGATCCTGCGTAGCGGTCACCTGGAGGATTTCCCTTCTTCGCGAAACGGCGGGGAGCGGGGTCAAGACTGGTAGCGGCTGGTGGAGCCGTGCCATTCGAGGCATCCGGCCATCCACCCCTGCGCTCCGCGCAGGAACCGGTGGAGTTCGGCTGACGGGACGGCGGTGAGCTCGCGCCGGCTGGATTCGAAGCCCCTGACGAGATCGTTGTGGAGGGCGACCGCGCGTTCGGTCGCCTCGCGGGTCGAACACTTCTCCTCGGCGGCGATGAGCAGGATCACGTTGGAGTCCGGGAGCTCGTCGGCGGCTTCCTTCTCGACGGAGTACAGGTCGTTGACCAGGACGCTGGCGGTGCCCGCCTGCATGAGCGCGGTGTGGAAGCGCCGCTCGAAGAAGAGGTCGGCGGGCAGCTGGTAACCGCCCACGATGTCGATCAGCGTCATGGAGGTGTAGAAGCTGTCGTGCTGACGTGCCGCGAGGTAACGCCAGACCGGCGGCGGCGTCTCCAGATAGCGCCAGGCCGCGTAGGCGGCCCAGCTCACGTACATCTGGGAGGTGATGTTGCAGACGCGGCCGACCTGTGACGGGGTGGCGTGCCGGGAGACGTGGCTGATGCTCGACCTCAGCGAGACCAGGACGGGATCGGCCTGGATCGCGTCCTCGAGCTGGGAGGTGTAGCCGCCCGCCGGCGGGGGCGGGTCCATGGCGGAGGTCACCAGTGCCAGCCGCGGCGGCAGCTCGGTCGGTGTCGCGCCCAGCTCGGTCTCGTCGGCGTAGTAGTCGTCGGCCGCCCACCAGGCGGCGTTCATCTGCGCCGCGACCAGCAGCATGTCGGCGTCGTCCGTGTCGGGGTGGGTGAGCATGGCCAGCCGGCCGTAGCCCGTGTCGCCGAACTCCTTCATCCGGCCCTCGTGGATCCCGACCCGCTCCGCCCACGCCACCAGCCGCCGGTTGACCTCGTCGGCCAGGTCCTCGTCGATCCGTACGGTCTCGGGGCAGTACAGCGGCGGATACGATCCGTCGCCCCACTCCCGCTCCTGGTAGGTGAGGGGCGCGAGGCTGTGCTTGCGTACGGCGCCCGGAAGGGTCAGCTGCGGCAGCGGAGGTTCGTGGCCGTCGTGCTCACAGGGCCTGGGCGCGGGCCGCCGGTCCGGGAGCAGGACGCGCAGCGCCGAGGTGCCCAGGCCGGTGGGGCCGGGCAGGGTGATGGCGGCGGGAGGTTCTGTGGTGTCGTCTGCGGACATGACGCCCTCTTCCAACGATGGTGAATCGGTCAGGATCGAGGGGCGGCGATGTTGGCGTTCTCCAGGATCCCGATCGCGTCGGGAACCAGGATCGCCGTCGAGTAGTAGGCGCTGACCAGGTAGGACATGACCGCCTGGCTGTTGGTCTCCATGAACCGGACGTTGAGGCCGGGCTCGTACTCCTCGGGGATGCCGACCTGGTGGAGGCCGACCACCCCCTGGTCCTCCTCGCCCGTGCGCATGGCCACGATCGAGGTGGTGTGCCCGTCGGTGATCGGGATCTTGCCGCAGGGGAAGATCGGGATGCCGCGCCAGGCCGGGATCTCGTGGCCGTTGACGTTGGCGCTGCCCACGGCCAGGCCGCGCTTGTTGCATTCGCGGAAGAAGGCCGCGATCGCCTTGGGATGGGCTAGCAGCAGGCGGGTCTTGCGGCGCATGCTGATCAGGTCGTCCAGGTCGTCCGGGGTCGGGGGGCCTGACCAGGTGTTGATCCGCTGTCCGTAATCCGCGTTGTGCAGCAGCCCGAACTCGCGGTTGTTGAGCATCTCCCATTCCTGGCGTTCGCGGATCTCGTGGATCGTCAGGCGGAGCTGCTCCTCGAACTGGTTCATCGGGTCGTTGTAGAGGTCGGCCACACGGGTGTGGACCCGCAGGATGGTCTGCGAGACGCTCAGTTCGTACTCGCGCGGATTGAGCTCGTAGTCCACGAAGGTGCCGTCGAGGTGCGGCTCGCCGACGTGCCCGGCGGCCACCTTGACCGCCGCCTCGCCGCGTTTGTTGACCGGTTTGCGGGTGCCCTCCAGGTAACTCTGGATATGTGCCCGCAGGGCGGGCGAACCGTCGATCAGCCTCTGGAACTCCTGGCGCGGCGACACCATGACCGTCCCGGCGGTGGTGGCCCTGATCGAGTAGGGCCACCGGGGAGCGTCCTGTTCGAAGGCCTCGTCGCCGAACTGGTCGCCGTCCGCGATGACCCCGAGGGTCACCGTGCCGCCGTACTGGCCGGTGGACAGCCGGTTGAGCCGGCCGTGGGCGATGACGAAGGTCTCGGTGACCGGCGCCCCGGCCTCGACGATGACCTCCCCGGCCTGGAAGTGCCGCGCGGTGAACGTCGAGGCGAGCGCGCCCAGCACGTCCAGGTCGCCGAACCCGTGCAGGGCGGGCAGCTCCGCGAGCGTCTCCGGGATGATCCACACATCGTCGGCCCCGTCCTGCACCACGCTGACCCGGCCGCGTCCCACCGCGTGGGTGAGCCTGCGGTTGACCCGGTAGGTGCCTCCGGCCACGTCCACCCACGGAAGCATGCGCAGCAGCCAGCGGGAGGTGATGGCCTGCATCTGCGGGCGGGTCTTGGTGGTGGTGGCCAGGTTGCGCGCGGCCCGGGTGCCCAGGCTCAGCGGCTTTTCCCCTTGCTCGGTGGACATGTTTCCTCGCACTCTCTGATCGTGGAATCAAACCCGTCAGCTCGTACGGGTGGGAAATCGCTTCCGGAGAAATCAGATCGACGAGGATAATTCCTCAGTCCTGGTGGCGCGGAATGTGAGCGGCGTCGTCATCGAATTATCGGTCGCCTCACGCTTGGGGTTCGGTCGCGACGTCTTCGATGCTAAAGGCCGTTCCGCGACCAGGCAATGGCCCTTTGGCCCTCTTGCGCCACCGACAAATCCGGCTTTATTTCCCTATATTCAACAATCCGAGTACGTGCCAATCTATTGGGAAATCACAGCGTCTCGACCCTGAAAGTGGTCTGGTAGGTGCGCGACTCCTGGGGGCCGAGCCAGATCATGCTGCCGTCCTCCCGGGCCGCCGCGTCGCCGCCCACGTGGTGGGTGGACGGCTCCAGGCCGACCGCGTAGTTGCCCGAGCGCAGGTTCAGCCACTCGAAGAAGCACGGGAACTGCGCGTCCGGCCACTCCACACTGACCTTCATGCCCAGCCGGTCGTTGACCACCGCGACCCGGTGCAGGCCCTGGGCGTCGGGGTTCAGCGCGTGTTCGTACACCTGCTCCACGAACCCCGGCACCGGACCCGGGAGGGTCAGGTGGTCGGCCCCCTGCTCGGCGACGCTGTCGGTCTGCCAGAGGGTCTCGCGGATGTCCGCCTCGAACCGGGCGCCCTCGTCGAGCAGGGGCCAGCCGAGGTTGATGTGGTACAGGAACATGTGCGGAGTCGGCTCGAAGCCCGCGTTGGTCACGGTGTCGGTCAGCCGGATCTCGTCGCCGCCCAGGTCGGCCTCGATGCGCCGGGTCAGGCGCAGGTTCTCGGCGAAGATCGCCGCCTGCCGTACCTCTCCCTCGGCCCACAGGACGCAGCGGTCGCCGTCCCAGCGCTCGCCGTAGCCGGTCAGCCGGGCGGGCAGGTTGCCGGCCCGGCCGTGCAGGCCATGCCGTACGGACGTGCGGGGCGGGTAGCGGTAGGTGTCGGCGGGCACCTCGCCGCCGAACAGGGTGTGGTCGAGCCCGGCCGTGACCATGAGCCCGGAGAAGGAGCGCAGCCAGGACAGGCCGTCCTCGTCGGCGTTCTCGTGCAGCCCCGGATGGCGGAAGCCGGTGGGGGAGCGCCAGCCGAAGGACCGCCCGGCGTGCTCGGCCGCGCCGATGTCCATGCACCGGTCGACCAGCACGTCGAAGGCCAGTCCCGAACCGGTGCGGAACTCCAGCGTCCGGATGCCGCGTTCGGCGCCGTCGGCGAGCGTCACCAGGCGGACCCCGCCGGCCGCGGCCGGGTCGCCGGTGAGTTCCGCCAGTTGCCTGCGGGTCGGCGTCATGCCATCACCCACCCTCCGTTGACTTCGATGGTCTGGCCGGTGACGAACGACGCGTCTGGTCCGGCGAGAAAGGACACCACGGCGGCCAGCTCCTCCGGCCGGCCGCGCCGCTGGAGCGCCTGCCGTTCCAGGACGAACCGGTTGTACGCCTCGGGATCGGGGTGGATCTCCTCGGCGGCCGTGGGGAAGGCGCCGGGCGAGACGCAGTTGACGCGGATCTCGCGCGGGCCGAGCTCGCGGGCCAGGGCCCTGGTCAGGGCGGTGGCGGCGCCCTTGGTGGCGACGTAGGCGGCCAGGTCGGGCCAGCCGCCGTGCATGGTGATCGACGCGATGTTGATGATCGCGCCCGCGCCCAGCGAGGTCATCTGCCTGGCCGCGTGCTGGGCCGCCAGCCAGTAGGCGCGCTGGTTGACCGCGTGCACGTCGTCGTACTCGGCCAGCGGCACCTCCAGGAAGGGCCTGCTGGGATAGATGGCCGCGTTGTTGACCAGGACGCCGACCGGTCCGAGCCGGTCGGCCGTACGGGCGAAGGCGTCCTCGATGGCGGCCGGGTCGCGCAGGTCGGCCGCCAGGTTGAGGGTGCCGTCGAGCGAGCCGGCGTCGAGGTCGAGCGCCGCCACCTGGTGGCCGTCGGCGGCCAGGCGGCGGACGATGGCCCGGCCGAGCGCTCCGGCCGCGCCGGTTACCAGCGCCGTGGTCATGTCCACTCCTTGTGCAGGTCGTCGAGGACGGCGCGGGCCGGCCTGGCGGCGGTCAGGCCGTCGCGGATCAGAGCGGAGGTCCGCTCCTGCTTGGCGATGTAGCCGGGGAAGCGTGGCCGGATCCAGGCCGCCTCCACGGTGTCGCGGGTGTCGCGGTAGAAACCCGCCTCGTCCCAGACGGAACGGGCGGCGGGCTGGCCCCCGGTGGCGGGGAACAGTCCGGTCTGCACCGGCTCCGACAGCAGCCGCCGCAGGTGGGCGCGCACCGCGTCGCGGATCCCACCGGCGCCGATCCGTTTCTTGGAGACCGCCAGGCCGGTGCCGCCGAGGACGCTGCCCGGTGCCCGGCCGGGCCAGGTGGGGGCGTCGGCGAAGGCCAGTGGGTAGGTGGCGTAGCCGTACACCAGAGGGCAGAGGTCGGGGCCGCCCGCCGCCATGGCGTCGAGGACGCCGATCGGGTTGCGTAGCGAGACGTCGGGGTCCGCGAGCGCGAGCAGCTCGGCCATCAGCTCCAGCGCCCGCAGTCCCTCTTCGCGGTCGAGGAAGTCGCCCGAGCACAGCGCGCAGAACATGAGGAACGCGTGCGGCCCGCCCAGGCACAGCGCCAACCGCCCGCCGCCCCGCGCGAACTCCACCGTCTCGGGCCACGTCTCCGGGACATGCACCCCCGGCCAGGCGGCGGCCACCTGGGCGGCCGCGTCGAGCGGCAGCGCCCACTGGCGCCCGTCCAGGTGGTAGCTGTCATACGAGCGGCCGACCGTCCCCGAACGGAAGCGCGCCAGCTCGGCCGCCGAGAACAGCTCGTCCATCGGCACCAGCGAGTCCAGCGCCGCGCCCAGCCCGGGGTGGTCGATCACCAGCACGTCGTACGACTCGCAGAGCGCGGCGATCGGCTCGGACTCGAACCCTTCGAGCGGCTGGCGGTCCCAGTGGATCGGCTCGGGCACGTCCCCGTACGGGTTCGGCCCGGCCAGGTCGAGGCGGGTGAGCTCGTCGAGCGGGGCGTGGCCGCGGGGGTGGTCCCAGGTCAGTCCTCGCACGCCAGCACACCCTTCTCCACCAGCTCGGCCGTACGTTCCGCCGGGTAGCCGAGCTCGCCGAGTATCTCTGCGGTGTGCTCGCCCACCAGCGGCGCGCCCCTGCGTACCTGGGGCGGGGTGGCGCTGAAGGCGTACGGGAAGCCGGGCGTGGTGACCGTGCCCTCGGTGCGGTGGTCGTAGGTGACGAACGAGCCGTTGTGCCGCACCTGCGGGTCGGCCACCAGCTCCGCGTAGCCGTACACCGGGCCGGCCCACAGGTCGTGGCGGGCGCAGATCTCCAGCCACTCGGCGGTGGTGCGTTCGGGCAGTCGCCGGGCGACCGTCGAGGTGATCTCGTCGCGCTGGGTGTGGCCGTCCATGCCGGCCAGTTCGGGGAGGTCGAGGGCGACGGCCAGCCCGTCGAGCCGGGGCATGCCGAGCGCGAGGTAGCCGTCCTTGGTGGCGAACACCCCGTACGGCGCGCGGATGTAGGTGTGGCCGTGCGGCTCGCGCCCGCGCCGCTGCGGGACCCCGCCGACGGTGAAGACCGACAGCTCCTGCATCTGTACGGCGATGGCCGCGTCGAGCATGTTGACGCTCACCCGCTGGGCCTCGCCGGTGCGCTCGCGGTGCAGCAGCGCGGCCAGCGTGCCCTCGAAGGCGCTGTAGGCGGTGATCGCGTCGATCGCGTAGGTGCCGGCGGGCGCCGGGGGATCGCCGTCGCGGCCGGTGCTGAGCATGGCGCCGCTCATGGCCTGGAGCAGCAGGTCCTGTCCCGGCCGTGACACGTACGGGCCGGTCTCGCCGTACCCGGACATGGAGACGTAGACGACGCGCGGATTGAGCCCGCTGATGGTGTCGTGGTCCATGCCGAGCCGCTCAGCCACGCCGGGCCGGTAGTTCTGCAGGAACACGTCCGCCGTCGCGGCCAGCCGGTGGACGATGTCGCGGCCCTCGTCCGACTTGAGGTTCACGGCCAGGCTGCGCTTGTTGCGGTTGAGGGACAGGAACGAGGCGTTGACGCGATTGCCCGTGGCGTCTCCGGCGGGAGCGTGGCGCTGCCACTCGCCGGTCACCGGCTCCACCTTGATCACGTCCGCGCCCAGGTCGCCCAGGCGCATGGCGGCCAGTGGCCCGGCCATGGCGATGGACAGGTCGACCACGCGGTAACCGTCGAGGACGCCCATCAGCGCCCCTCGAAGACGGGCTCGCGGCGCGCGGCGAACGCGGCCCGGCCCTCGGCCGCGTCGGCGGTGGCGAAGCAGACGGTCTGCAGGTCGCGTTCGTACTGGATGGCCTGGTCGAGGGGCATCGCGTACGCCGCCCTGAGGTTGGCCTTGGCCGTCTGGGCGGCGATCGGTGGCCGGGCGGCGATCTTCCCGGCCAGTTCCCGTACGGCCGGCAGCAGCTCCTCCGGGGGCAGCACCTCGGTGACCAGCCCCCAGTCCTTGGCCCGCGCGGCGTCGATCGGGTCGCCGGTGAGCAGCATGACGGCCGCGTTGCCGGGGCCGACGGCGTGGGCGAGCAGGGCCGACTGGCCGCTGCCGCCGATCCAGCCGAGCTTGATCTCGGGAGCGGCGAACGTGGCGGTGCTCGCGGCCAGCCGGATGTCGCAGGCCATGGCCAGCTCCAGCCCGCCGCCGTAGGCGTAGCCGTTGACGGCGGCGATGATCGGCTTGCGCAGCGCGCGGACCGCGTCGCCGTAGTCGCCGCGGTTGCGGAACTCCCACGGCGTGGCGTACGCGTCGAGCTCGCGAATGTCGCTGCCCACGCAGAACGAGCGCTCTCCTGCGCCGGTGAGCACGGCCACCCGGATGCCGGGGTCGGCGTCCACGCGGTCGAGGCAGGCACGCAGCGCGCCGGCCATCTCGGGGGTGATGGCGTTGAGCTTGGCGGGTCTGTTCAGGGTGATGACGGCCACCGGGCCGTCCACGTCGAGAAGGACGTCCATGGATCCCCTCAGCAGTGGAGCGCGTCGGCCCGGGCGACCTCGACCACCTCGCGCATGGCCTCCTCGGCCTTGCGGTGATGGCGGCGCCTGATGGCCACGGCCACGCGCTCGTGATTGGGCAGCGTTTCCTTGTTGTGGGCGACCGATCGGGTGTGCACCTGCCGTACCGAGCGCAGGGCGATGCTGATCATGTCGTAGATGTAGAGCAGCAGGTCGTTGTCGGCGGCGCCGAACACCGCCCGGTGAAAGGCCAGGTCGGCGCCGATGAAGGGGTCGGGGTCGTCGGCCGTGGCGTGCAGCGCGGCCAGGGCCTCGTCGATGCGCTGGATGGCCGCCGCGTCCGCCCGCTCGGCCGCCACCCGGGCCGCCCCGGGCTCCAGCGCGACCCGCAGGTCGGCCAGCACCCGGATGTCCCCGGGTGCCGCGTCGGGCACGAACCGCCAGCTCAGCACGTCGGCGTCGAGCAGGTTCCAGGACTCGCGCGGACGGACGCGGGTGCCCGCGCTCCTCCTGGTCTCCAGCAGGCCCTTGCCGGCCAGCACCTTCACGCCTTCCCGTACGGCCGAACGGCCCACGCCGAGCTCGTTGACCAACTGCTCCTCGATCGGGATGGGCGTGCCGGGGACCAGCGAGCCGTCGACGATCCGGGCACCCAGGGCGTGCACGACGTGGGCATGCCGGGCCGTGTCCGGGTAAGGATCGGTTGCCACGGTTTCCTCCGTATTCGGATGTTTGGCACAGTATCGGGACGGTCGGCTTTTTCATAGACTTTCATCTGATGAAGTTCGGACTTCATCAGATGAAGCTGGGAGTGTCATGCACATCGTACGTTTTGTCAGCCCGCTGACCAGCGCGGACGCCGTCGGCATCGACGACGGCGACCAGGTGACGCAGCTGGAGGGCGTCACCACCGTCGGCGAGCTGCTCCGCCTGCCCGTCGCGGAGCTGCGCGAGCGGTGCGCCGCCGCGTCCGGCCCGCGGCATCCGTCCGCGTCCGTCCGCCGGCTCGCACCCGTGGACGGGCTGATGGAGGTGTGGGCCGCGGGCGTCACCTATCGGCGTTCACGCGAGGCGCGGGTGACCGAGAGCGAGCGGGCGGCCGACGTGTACGAGCTCGTCTACGACGCCGAGCGGCCCGAGCTGTTCTTCAAGTCCGTGGCCTGGAAGGTGTCGGGGGACGGCGGCCGGATCGCCGTACGCGCCGACTCGGAGATCGACGTGCCGGAGCCGGAGCTGGGCCTGGTGCTGAACTCCGCGGGCGAGATCGCGGGCTACACGGTGGTCGACGACGTCAGCTCGCGCACCATCGAGGGGGTCAACCCGCTGTACCTGCCGCAGGCCAAGATCTATCTGGGCGCGTGCGCGGTCGGCCCGGCGATCAGGCCCGTCTGGGAGGTGGCCGACCCGTACGCGCTGGACATCACGCTGACCATCGCCAGGGCGGGGGAG
The DNA here is from genome assembly GCF_043197155.1 of Nonomuraea sp. NPDC049269. Taxonomy (NCBI): domain Bacteria; kingdom Bacillati; phylum Actinomycetota; class Actinomycetes; order Streptosporangiales; family Streptosporangiaceae; genus Nonomuraea; species Nonomuraea sp. NPDC049269. Next base: position 430,175 of record NZ_JBICSO010000007.1, on the reverse strand, counting down.
ACGGTCTGGGACGGCAAGGCGTCCACTTCGGAGCTGCACCGGCGCCTGGACGACCTGGCCGGGTATCTGTTCCGGGCGGACGCCTTCCCCGACGGCGCGGTGCTGTCCACCGGCACCAGCCTGGTCCCCGACCTGCCGTTCACGCTGCACGACGGTGACACCGTGACCATCGGCATCGCCGAGATCGGCACGCTGACCAGCGCCGTGGTGAAGGGCCTGGCCGCCATGCGCTGATCGGGGTGGATTCAACACGGCCGGGCACTGTCTCTGGTGCCCGGCCGCGTCGTATCCGCCCGGGGGCGTTCGATCGCGTTCCGTGACGGAACGCCGGAAGACAGCAAACGTTTACCGCCCGTCCATCCAAGATCACCTAGCCGGCCAATAATGATCTTTACGTTTGCGGCGTTTGTGCATTGCCCCCACCGATAGTGGAAGGACATTCGTGCGCATCCCCACCCGGGCCATCGTCGCCGCCATGGCGGCGCTATTGGCTCTGAGCACCGTGAACGCCGCCGGAACCCCGGTCATCGCGGACGCGGATCCCGCTCTGGCGGCACTTACCCAGGTCGTCCCCGAGATCGTCGAAGAGGCCAAGACCACGCCTCCCACCGAGATCCCCGAAGGCGATGTCCAGCGGCCCTTCGCCATCGCGACGGACCCCGACCGCACCCTGGTCGCGACCGTCAGCGAGAGCGACATCGGCATCGGCATGCCGGACGCCGCAGGCAACGGCAACCAGCCGCTCCCCGGCCTGGTCACCTACACCGCCAAGCAGCCCAGCGTCGCCTACGCCCACCAGCGCACCGGCCAGATCGCCCGGGCCCTGACCATCATCAAGGACTCCTCGGCGCCGACCGAGTACCGATTCCCGATCTCCGCCCCCGAGGGCAGCATGCTGGAGGTCGAGGACGATGACGGCACCGTCCTGATCTACAACAACGACATCTATCTCGGCGAGATCGACCTGCCCTGGGCCAAGGACGCCAACGGCAACGCGGTGCCGACCTCGTACCGGGTGGAGGGCATGACGCTCATCCAGACGGTCAACCACGCGGGTGCCGCTTACCCCGTGGTCGCCGACCCCGCGCTCAAGCTGCAGTGCGAGTGGTGGAAGGCCATGTGCCGGCTCATCTTCTCGAAGAAGCTCACCAAGAAGATCTACAACGCCTGGTTCGTGGCCGGCGTCGCCGGCGCCATCGAGGCGATGAAGTACGCCTGCGACAAGCTCAAGGGCAAGGCCAAGCTGATCTGCAAGATCGCCTACACGGCGGGTGGCGCCTCGGCCGTCTACAAGGTCCGGGAAGCGGCCAACAAGAACCAGTGCTTCGCGGTCCGGTTCCAGGCGCCGGGCATCGTCTGGTACGAGGTCCGCAAGAAGAGCTGTCAGAGCAAGTAACTCCGCACCACCTCGACGCCCCCGCCGGTCCGGCGGGGGCGTCTCCCTACGCGCACAGCTTCCGCCTCGCCCACGCGCACCCTTTACGTCGCCCTACGCGCTTTCACGTCGCCTCCCGCGCACACTTCCCGGAGCACCCATGCCTGCCATCACGCCACGGGCCCTCGCCGGTGGTCTCGCTCTGCTGCTTCTCCCGCTGGCCGCGCTCCCATCGCCCGCCGCCGAATCGCCCGCCGCCGCGTCGCCGTCTCCGGCTGCCGCGTCGAAGCCGGGGGACGACCCGAGCGCGCCCGCCCGGCTCGCGGCCGAGCCGAGTGCGCCCGATGAGGCCTCCGCTCGGCTGTCCGCTCGGCTGAGCGGTCGGCGGGTGGAGGTCGCGGACGCCCGTACCGAGACCACCACCACCTACGCCAACCCGGACGGCACACTGACGGTCGACTCGTTCGCCGGTCCGGTCAGGTTCCGCCGCGACGGCCAGTGGGCGCCGGTGGACATCTCGCTCACCCAGGCACCGTCGGGCGAGATCGTGACCCGGGGCCACGGCCGGGCGCTCAGGCTCGGCCGCGGACGGCCCGGCGTGGCTCGGCAGGCGACCGGGGCGTCCGGGGCGGCCGATCTGATCACGATCGGCGAGGGCGCCACCAAGGTGACCTTGCAGTGGAAGGGCGCGCTGCCCACGCCACGCCTGTCCGGCGAGACAGCCACGTACCCGGACGTCATGCCGGGCGCCGACCTGGTCGTCACCGCCACCAGGACGGGCGCCGAGCAGTTCCTGCTGCTCAAGGCCCGCCCCGCCACCCCGCTCTCGTACACCCTGCGGCTCAGCGCGCCGGGTGTGCGGCCCCGCCAGGCTCCTGACGGCGGCGTCGAGCTGGTCGACGACCAGGGCAGGACGACCGCCACCATCCCGGCCCCCGTCATGTGGGACGCCACGGTGGATCCGGGCTCGGGCGACCACCTGCGCCGTGCGCCCGTCGCCATGAAGGTGTCCGGTCAGGACCTCGTCCTCACCCCCGACCCCGCCTTTCTCGGCGACCCGGCCACGAAATACCCCGTAACGGTCGATCCGTCGCTCAACCTCGGCCAGGTCTTCGACACGTTCGTGCAGGAGGGCTACGGCACCGACCAGTCGGGCGCGACCGAGCTCAAGATCGGCAATAACGGCAGCGGCCAGGTCGCCCGGTCGTTCATCACCTGGAAGACCCCCGGCATCACGGGAAAGAAGATCACCGCGGCGTCGCTGAAGCTCTGGAACTTCCACTCGTGGTCGTGCAACACCAGGTCATGGGAGGTGTGGTCGGCCAACCGGGCCTCGACGTCCTCGCGCTGGCCCGGCCCGGCGCTGGCCGACAAGTACGCCGCCTCCAGTGAGACCAAGGGCTGGGGCAGCGGCTGCGCCGACGGCTGGGTGAGCGCCAACGTCACCTCGCTGGTCCAGTACTGGGCCAACGAGGGGTGGAAGGAGTCCGGCATGGGCCTGCGGGCCGCCAGCGAGACCGACGAGTACGCCTGGAAGCGCTTCAACTCGGGCAACGCCTCGGCGCACCTGCCGTACATCTCGGTGACGTACAACTCCTACCCGAGCACCCCGGTCTCCACCTGGCTCTCCCCGTACGTCGACTACAACGGCACGAGCTGGACCAACACGCTCACCCCGCAACTACGCAACCACGTGCGCGATCCCGACGGCGGCAACGTACGCGGCCTGTTCGACGTGTACGCGGGCTCGACGCTGGTCATCGACAACCTCTATGGCGCGTACGTGGCCAGCAACGGCTTCTCCGGCGCGAACGTACCCGCCGGAAAGCTCGCCAACGGCAAGACCTACACGATCCGGTCGTGGGCCAACGACGGGTCGCTCAGCTCGAAGGCGTACCAGACGGCGACGTTCTCCGTGGACACCGTCAAACCGCCCGCGCCCTCGGTCACCTCGGCCGACTACCCGGCCGACGGCGGCCTGCACGGCGACGCCGACAAACCGGGCACCTTCACCTTCACGCCCGCGAACACCGACACCGGCTGGATCGCCTACCGGCTCGACGACGCGGCGGTCACGAAGGTGCTCACCACCGGCGCGGCGGTCTCCGCCAAGCTGACCCCGCCCACCGTGGGCGCCCACACCGTCAGCGTGTACACCCTGGACAAGGCCGGGAACGCCTCGCCGACCACCGTGTACGCCTTCAACGTCGGCTCGGGCGCGGCCGTGGCCACGCTCGACGCCCCGGAGGACGGCCTGCGGAGCACGGGCAAGGTCCCGCTCGCGGTGACCGGCATCGGCTTCACCCAGGCGAGGTTCCAGTACCGGCGGGCCGAGACTGACGAGTGGGCCGACCTCCCCGTGGCGAACGTGGTCACCGCCGACGGCAAGCCCCTGACGGCCTGGCCCGTGGCCGCGCCCAACAAGGTGTCCGGTCTGGTCTGGGACGCCGGAACCCAGCTGGGCGACGCCGCGGCGCAGGTGCGCGCGCTCGTCACCGGCACGGGGGGCACGCCGGTGGAGTCGTCGTTCGCGGAGATCGTCATCGACCGCCGCGCCACCAAGGCGGCGACCAGCGAGGTCGGCCCCGGCACGCTGAACCTGCTGACCGGCGACTACCGCCTCCAGACCACCGCGGGCGGCCCGTTCGGCCTGACCCTCACCCGGACGGCCACCTCCAGGAACCCCGGCTGGTCGCAGGGGATCGCCTCACTCGTGGAGACCTCGCCGAGCTCGGTCCAGGTGACCAGGGCCGACGGCACGCCGGTCCAGTTCACCAGGACCAAGGACGGATGGAAGCCGGAGCGCGGCGCCGAGGACCTGACGCTCACCGGCACGTACACGCTCACCGACTCGCGGGGCCAGACGACCACCTTCGCCAAGCAAGGGGACCGGTACCTGCCCACCGAGTACGCCTACGACCAGGACCGGCCGAAGTCGCTCACCCGATCCGGCCACACGCTCGACTTCGGCTACGGCGCCGATGGCCGTCTCAGCACCGTGTCCCTCCAGGGCGCCGTGATCACCCAGTACACCTACGACAGCGCCGGACGCCTCGCCGAGACCTGGGATCCGAGGATCACCCCCGTGCTGAAGACCGTCTACGGCTACGACAGCGCAGGTCGCGTCTCGACGCTCACCCCGCCGGGAGAGCTGCCGTGGACCTTCGGCTACGACGCCGACGGCCGACTGAAGACCGTCGCCCGCCCCACGCTCAAGCCGGGCACCACCGACCAGATCGCGGGCGAGGCCAAGAGCACCATCGTGTACGGGGTGCCGCTCGGCAAGGCGGCCGGCGGCCCGGCCGACCTGACGGCCACGGCCGTCGCGGCCTGGGGGCAGGCGGGCGTTCCCGTGACGGCCACGGCGGTGCACCCGCCGGGGTCGATGGCCCGGCCCACCGTGACGTACCTGGACGAATCTGGCCGGGCGGTCAACGTGCTGACCCCGGGCGGGCACCTGTCCGCCACCGACTACGACCGGTTCGGCCACGCGACGCGCGTGCTCACCGCCGCCAACAGGGAGCTGTCGCAGCGGCCGACGACCGACTACCGGCTCGCCGAGCTGGCCATCACCGGCTACAGCGCGGACGAGCGGGCAGACATGCTGTCCACCCGCTTGATCTACGACGCCTCGGGCCGCCGCGAGATCGAGGAGCTGAGCCCGGTCCACATCGTGAACCTGGAGTCCGACGTGGACGACCTGCCCGCCGGGTACGGCATCGGCGCCAGGACCCGCACCGTGAGCACGTACGACGAGGGCCGGCCGACCGGCGCGGCGGCCCGCGACCTGCCGACCACCGTAAAGACGGGCGCCGTGATCGTCGGGCGCGAGTCCAAGCCGGACGCGGACGTCAGGACCACCGCCATCACCTACGACTGGGCCACCGGGCGGCAGCTCAGGACGGTCCGCGACCCCGGCGGCAAGGCCGTCACCGCCGGCACCACCCCGCCCGTCCTCTACACGGCGACCGGCAGCGCCCCGTGCGGCGGACGGCCGGAGTGGGCGGGCCTGGTGTGCCAGGACGGCGGGCGGACGTACACCTACACCGCCGCCGGCCTGCCGAACACGGTGACCGAGGCAGGCACGGTCACCACCGTCAAGCGCGACCCGGCCGGTCGGCCCATCACGACCCAGACCGGTGCGGAGGCCGAGATCGGCATCGGCTACAGCCCGGCCACCGGCCGGCCCACCGAGCGGTGGCGCGGCACGGAGAAGATCGTGACGGCCTATGACCGGCTGGGCCGGGTCATCTCCCACACCGACGCGGACGGCGGCCAGACCCGCACCGAGTACGACGACCTCGACCGCCCGGCCAAGGTCGTGGACTCGGCCTCGTCCACCAGGGTCTACGCCTACGACCACACGGCCGAGCCGCGCGGCCTGCCCACCTCGGTCACCGACTCGGTCGCGGGCACCTTCACCGCCCGCTACGACGAGGAGGGCCGCCAGATCGAGGGCGACCTGCCGGGCGGGTTGCACCTGGTCTCCGCGTACGACGAACGCGGCCAGAACTACGCCCGGATCTACACCCGGGACGGGCTGGAAGGCCCGGTGATGGTCGACCAGATCGGCCGGAACGTCCACGGCCAGGAACTGCTGCGCATGCGCAGCGACACCATGTCCGACCGGCAGCTCGGCTACGACAAGGCGGGGCAGCTCGCCTCGGTGCTGGAGATCGCCTTCCCGCTGTGCACGCTGCGCCGTTACGGCTACGACGGCGCGGGCAACCGGGTCCGGCTGGCCGTGCAGGCGTCGGAGGAGGACTGCCCGGTGGCCGACGACTCGGCCGCGAGCATCACGACGTACGCCTACACCTCCGACGGCAGGCTGACCGGGGACGGCTACGGCTACGACCCGGCGGGCCGCACCACCTCGCTGCCGGGTGGGCGGACCATCGGCTACTTCGCCGACGGGATGCCGGCCAAGCAGACCTCCGGCCAGCGGAGCCTGACCTGGACGCGCGATCCTGCCGGCCGGATCAGGTCGGAGACCACCGAGGCGGGCGCGGTCACCGTCCACCACTACGCCGCGGGCGGTGACCAGCCCTCCTGGGTCACCGATAACGGCGCGGTCGTCCGGCACGTGGCCGGCGTCGGCGGCGAGCTGGCCGCGCTCACGGGCGCGACCGGGTCGGTACGCCTCCAACTGCTCACCGTCGGCGGGGACGTGGGCACTGAGCTGGACCTCGACAGCGGCCTGGCCACCGTGGTCGGGTACGACGAGTTCGGCGTGGCCTCCGAGCCGCGCCGCTACGGCTGGCTGGGCGGCGCGTTCCACCCGACCACGCTGGACGGGACGGTCCTGGTGTCGGGCCGCCTGTACGACCCGTCGCTCGGCCGCTTCCTCCAACGGCCCTACTGAACTGCTGATCACCCTGGCCGCGTCGTTCGCGGCCAGGGTCGTGGCCGTGTCACTCGTGGCGGCCTCGGGTGATCGCTCTCGCCAGGGCTCTCACCCACCCCTCCGACGATCGCCGAGGCCTGCCGGCCAGCATCCCCGTGGGCGTCCCCGGCCGTCCCGACAGGCCGGCCGCGAGCAGCCAAGGGGGAACGCCGCCACCGTCTTCGCGTGGATTCATCCCTGTTCTCCTCTATATCGGGTGATTTCCACGGTAGGTCGAAGCGGATTGGCTACCCTGGCCAATTAGATGCCGAAGAACCAGACCAATGCCGCATGGGACACGCTGCTGGACCTCGACGCGCAGCCGGCGGGGCCCCTGCATGACCGCCTGCGCAGGGCGCTGCGGTCCGCGATCGTCAGCGGCCGGATCGCCGCCGGCAGCGCGCTGCCGCCCAGCCGCACGCTGGCGGCCGACCTGGGCTGCTCGCGCTGGGTGGTCACCGAGGCGTACGCGCAACTGGCAGCCGAGGGCTACCTCGAAGCCCGCGCCGGCTCAGCCACACGAGTCCGCGCCGGGGTGGCAGGCCCGGCCACGGGGGCGCGGCGTGGAGTTGTCGGCCCGCCTACGGGGGCACGCCCCGGAGCCAGAAACGCGCCCACGGGCGTGTGGCCTGATGTTGTCGGCTCGCCCACGGAGGCGTCGGCCAGGGCGAGCACGACGGGGGCCGGGCCGGTCGGTTCGCCCGCGGAGGGGCGGCGTGGAGTTGGCGGCCCGCCGTCCACCCGCCTGGCTTCGCCGTCCGCGCATGCGCGGTTCGACTTCACGCCCGGTATGCCCGATCTGCGGGCGTTTCCGCGTAAACGTTGGGCGGACGCCGTACGGGAGGCGGGCAGGCAGTCCCCGTTCACCGATCTCGGCTACCTGGAACACGCCGGGCACCAGCGACTGCGGGAGACCCTCGCCGGATATCTGACGCGCTCGCGCGGTGCCGCCATCGCGGCCGAGGACCTGACGGTCTGCGCGGGGACCACCGACGGCCTGGCCCGGATCGCCCGCGCCCTGCGCGAACACGGCCACACCCACCTGGCCGTGGAGGACCCCGGCTGGACCTGGACCCGCGAGGCAGTCGTGGACGCCGGGCTGGTCGCCGTCCCCATCGGCGTCGACGGGGACGGGCTCCGCGTCGATCTCCTGCGCGACCAGCCATGGATCAGGGCCGCGATCGTGGCCCCGGCACACCAGTTCCCCACCGGTACGGTTCTGGCGCCCGCGCGGCGGGCCGAGCTCATCCGGTGGGCGCATGACGTCGACGGCATCCTCCTGGAAGAGGACAAGGACGCCGACTACCGCTACGACCGCCGCCCGGTCGCCGCGATCCAGGGCATGGCGCCCTCGCGGACGGCCTTGCTCGGCTCGGTCAGCAAGACGCTGTCACCGGCTCTGCGCATCGGCTGGTTCGCCACGCCGCCACGCTGGACACCGGCCGTCGCGGTGGCCAACCCGCTGGCCCTGCCGCCGCCCGTACTCGATCAGCTGGCTTTCGCCTGGTTCCTGGACGACGGCGGCTACGACCGTCACCTGCGGGCCTGCCGGCGGCGCTACCGGGCCCGCCGTGACGCCCTGGTCGGCGAGCTGGCCCGCCGGCTGCCGGGAGCCCGGGTCTCCGGTGCCGCGGCCGGCCTCCACCTGCTGCTCCACCTCGACGGCGTCCGGGCCACCGAGGTCGTCGCCGCCGCGGCCCGCGACGGGGTCAGCGTCGACGCCGTCGGCAACTACACCTCGGAGGCGGGGGCCGGAGATTCGACGCTGATCCTCGGATACGGGAACCTCGCCGACAGCGTCGTGGCCGAGGCCGTCTCCCGCCTGGCCGACGCGATCGAGAGAGCGAACCTCCCCTAGAACCGATGGGGAACGTCAGGGGGTGAGCAGGGTCTTGATGGCCCGGCGCTCGTCCATGGCCCGGTACCCCTCGGCGGCCTCCTCCAGCGGCAGGGTGAGGTCGAAGACCTTGCCGGGGTTGATCTTCCGTTCCCAGATCAGGTCGATCAGCTCGGGCAGGTACTCGCGTACCGGGGCCGGGCCGCCGAGCAGATTGACCTGGGCGAAGAAGAGTTCCTCCCCGCTGAGGGCGACGTCGTGGTTGACGCCCACGAAGCCGACGTTGCCACCGGGGCGGGTGGAGCGGATGGCCTGCTGCATCGACTCCTGGGTGCCGACCGCCTCGACGACCGAGTGGGCGCCCAGCCCGCCGGTCAGTTCCTTGACCTTGGCCACGCCGTCGTCGCCTCGCTCGGTGACGATGTCGGTGGCGCCGAACTCCCGGGCCAGCTTCTGGCGCGTCTCGTGGCGGCTCATGGCGATGATCTGCTCGGCGCCCAGTTGCTTGGCGGCCAGTACGGCCAGCAGGCCGACCGCGCCGTCGCCGACGACCGCGACCCTCTTGCCGGGGCCGGCCTGCGCGGCCACCGCGCCGAACCAGCCGGTGCCCAGCACGTCGGAGGCGGCCAGGAGGCTGGGGATCAGCTCCGCGTCGGGCATGCCCGGGGTGGCCACGAGCGTGCCGTCGGCGTTCGGGATCAGGGCCCGTTCCGCCTGGGTGCCGACCTCGTTCATGAACACGCGGTGGACGCAGGAGGAGGGGTAGCCCGCGCGGCAGATCTCGCAGGTGCCGTCGGAGGCGACGAACGAGCCGACGACGAACTGGCCGGGCTTGACGTTCCTGACCTCGCCGCCGACCTCCTCGACGATCCCGACGTACTCGTGTCCCATCGGTGTGGGCTGGTCGACGGCGTCCACACCGCGGTAGGGCCACAGGTCCGAGCCGCAGACACAGGTCGCCGACAGCCGGATGATCGCATCCGTCGGGGCGGTGATCTTGGGTCCGTCGAGCTCCTCCACCCGGACATCGCCGGGGGCGTGCATCACTACACCACGCATATCGCTCACTCCTTGAGCCTGTTGTCCAGAATCTGTGGTTCTCAGCGGGCGGCAAGCTGGCCACTACCTATGAAAAGCGCTGGTCAGGCAACTAGGAAGGTAATGGTGAAAGGTGTACTAACAGGGCACCCCTCCCAGGTGGAAGGCCGCATAACCTGAGGAGGATGGACAATCGCAGCGAGATCCGTGAGTTCCTGACCTCTCGCCGGGCCAAGATCAGCCCGCATCAGGCCGGGCTACCCTCCTACGGAACCCGCCGGGTCCCCGGCCTGCGCCGCACCGAGGTCGCCCAACTGGCCGGAGTGAGCGTGGAGTACTACTCCCGCCTGGAACGCGGCGACCTTTCCGGGGTCTCCGACCAGGTCCTGGACGCCCTGGCCCGCGCGCTGCGGCTGAACGACGCCGAACGCACCCACCTGGAGGACCTGGCCCGCGCCGCCGGCCCGCGCCGCCGACGCCGCCCCACCCCCAACCAGGTCCGGCCCTCGGTGCAGCGGCTGCTGGACTCCATGACCGGCGCACCGGCGTTCGTCATGAACGGCCGCGGCGACGTCCTGGCCGCCAACGCCCTCGGCCGCGCCCTGTACGCGCCCATGTTCGACGCCGCCCGAGGCGCCACTCCCAACCACGCTCGCTTCATCTTCCTCGACGCCCGGTCCCACCTGTTCTGGGGCGACTGGGAACGCGCCGCCGACGACACCGTCGCCCTCCTGCACGGCCAAGCAGGCCGTGACCCATACGACAAAGACCTCACCGACCTGGTCGGTGAGCTGTCCACCCAGAGCGAGGACTTCCGTACCCGCTGGGCCCGTCACGACGTCCGCCAGCACCACCTCGGAGCCAAGCCCTTCCTCCACCCCGTCGTCGGCGACCTCCACCTCACCTACGAATCCATGGACCTGCCCGCCGACGGCCTCACCCTCGTGGCCTACGGGACCGAGCCCGCAAGCGACTCCGAAGACAAACTCCGGCTCCTGGCCAGCTGGGCCGCCACCCTCGACACGGCCGGCCCTCAACAGGAACAATCCCCGCCCACCCGGCGCGGCTGAGACACCAGCTCGTACGTACCGGCTCGATCAAACTGACGGCTCGTTCGAGGAAGGATGTGCGAGCCGGACGCCCCAGACTCAAGACCTCACGCTCGCCCCGCGCGTTTCGGTCGAACGCGAGCTGGACGCACCGGGGCGTCAGGGGCGCAGGGGACGTGACGAGCGGTGGGCCGTACCGGTTCCATAGGGGCACCGGGCGTGTCTGGGGGCATTAACGTGACACGCCCATCGGCCCCGCAGGGCGCGATGGGCGGTTGAAGGGTGACCGCCTTGGGGCGGTCACCTTCGGGTCAGCTGCTTACCGCGACCGGTTCGGCGTCGGTGCTGGCCGCCTGTGGCTTGACGGCGCTGCGCAGCGGGACCTGGCGGATGAACAGCGCGACCACGATGCCGACGGCGGCCACGACCGCGCCCCAGGTGAACAGGGCGGTGACGCCGTTGGTGACGGCCTGCTCGAACAGCTTCTGGACCGATTCGGGGAGGCTGCGGAGCAACTGCGGGGTCATCCTGGTGGCGGAGGCCGCGACGGCGGGGGTTCCGGTGAGGGTGTCGGCCAGGTGGCTGGTGTAGACGGCGCCGAGGAGCGAGACGCCGAGCGAGCTGCCCATGTTGCGGAGGAAGGTCGACACGCCGGTGCCCGCGCCCATGTCGCGCAGATCGAGGCTGTTCTGCGCGATGAGGGTGCTGGTCTGCATCATCGCGCCCATGCCGGCGCCGAGGAGCACCATGTAGATGCCGGACACGAAGGTGGAGGTGTCGACGTCCATGGTGGCGAAGAGCGCCAGGCCGACGGTGACCAGGATGGAGCCGATGACCGGCAGCGACTTGTAGTGCCCGGTCTTGCTGATCAGCTGACCGGCGCTCAGGCTGACGACCATCGCGGCGATCATCATCGGCATCAGCAGCAGGCCGCTGTTGGTGGCGGAGGAGCCCTGGACGAACTGCTGGAACTGCGGCAGGAAGCCCATGGCGCCGAACATCGCGAACCCCGAGATGAAGGAGACCCCGCCGGACAGCGAGAAGTTGGCGCTCTTGAAGACCCGCAGCGGCATGATCGGCTCGGCCACGCGCCGCTCGACCATGATGAAGGCGACGAACCCCACCACCGCCACCGCTATCAGCCCGAGGATCTGCGCCGAACCCCACTCGTACTGGGTGCCGCCCCAGCTGGTGACGAGCACCAGCGCGGTGATCCAGATCGTCAGCAGCCCGGTGCCCCACCAGTCGATCACGGCCTTGCCGGTGCCCTTGGGCAGCTTGGCCAGGGTGATCCAGCACAGGATCAGGGTGACCGCGCCGAGCGGCAGGTTGACGTAGAAGGCCCAGCGCCAGCTGAGGTTGTCGGTGATGAAACCGCCGATGAGCGGGCCGCCGATCATGGCGACCGGCATGACGGCCATCATCACGCCCTGGTACTTGCTGCGGTCGCGCGGCGGGATCATCTCACCGATGATCGACAGCACGCCGACCATCAGCCCGCCCGCGCCCAGGCCCTGGATGGCGCGGAAGGCGACCAGTTGCGCCATGTCCTGGGACACCCCGCACAGCGCGGAGCCGATCAGGAAGATGGCCACGGCGGCGGTGAAGATGATGCGGCGGCCGTACAGGTCGCCGAGCTTGCCCCAGATCGGCGTGGCCACGGTGGAGGCCAGGACATAGCCGGTGGTCACCCAGGCCAGGTGATTGAGGCCGCCCAGCTCGCCTACGATCGTGGGCAGGGCCGGGGCGACGATCATGTTGTCCAGCATCGCCAGCAGCATGGCGACGACCAGCCCGCTCATCGTCACCAGGATCTGGCGGTGACTGAACCCCAGTCCGACCTGCTCCTCCGCCCTTGGTGGGTTATCTGCGCTGTCCTTGGCCATCACGGGCGCTCCTGCCGATCCATAGAACTTACCTGTCGGTCGGCAAGCGTACTTGCTAGCCGACCGGTAAGCAACTGGTATAGACTCTGAAGAGCTTGAGCAGAGGAAACGCGATGACGAAGACCGATCAGGTGCCAGGCACGCGGCGTAAGGGCAGCCAGACGCGGGCCGACATCCAGGAGGCCGCGCTGTCCTTGTTCACCGAGCGCGGCTATGACGCCACCTCGATGCGCGAAATCGCCGAACAGCTGGGGATCACCAAGGCCGCGCTCTACTACCACTTCGACAGCAAAGAGGCCGTCATCCGCAGCCTCTTCACCGACCACCTGCGCGCGCTCGAAGACCTTCTCGACTGGGCCGCCGCACAGCCGCGCTCCCCGCAACTCGCCTCCGAACTCCTGGGCCGGTGGCTCACCCTGAGCGGGCAGCGGGGGTTGAAGACGATGCGGTTCGCCGCCGCCAACCACACCGCGCTGAAGGCGGTCGTACCGCCGGGCCAGGGCAGTGCGATGGAGCGAATCGACCAGGCCACCCGGATCATCCTGGGCCCCGACGCTCCGCTGCAGGATCAGCTGCGCGTCCGGATGGCCCTGCTCAGCGTGCACAGCACCGTACTGGCCGCCCAGGGCACCAGGGCCGAGAACGCCGACATCCTCACCGCCTCGATACGAGCGGCGACGCTCCTGGTCAGTGACCTGTTCCCGGCTCCGGAGATCCCCATCGTCGAGTGAGGCGAGGTCGGGGGAGTGGACGGCCCGTCGGGTGGGCGGGCATGAGGTCAGGGGGCCGCGACCGCTCGTAGGGTGGCCGGGCCGAGGAGTGGGTTCAGTTCGTCCGCCTGGGACTGGCCGGGCGGGGTGATCACGTCCATGGCCTTGGGGACGGCGCCCGGGTCGAAGGAGCACAGGGCATTGGTCCCGCCGGGGGCGCACACGCCGAACTGGTACGGCTGGGGAGTGGCGGCGAAGCCCCTGGCCTGGTCGGAGCTGAATCCGTCCTGACCGGTGAGCACCACCGCGAAGCGCCAGCGGGGCCCCGGCGTGCCGAAGACCGCCTTGGGCACGGCGATCGTGATCGTCCGTGTGGTGCCGGAGCCGCGGACGGCGGCGCCGGACAGGGCGGTGCCGGCGGCCGTCACCCAGACCGGGGCGCCGAAGCCCTGCGCCTCGATCCGCTGCGACCACGCGTCCTGCTCGGCGATGCGGTAGTTGCGCTGCGGGAACGCCGGATCGGTCGAGCGCGTGGCCACGGCGGGGTCCTGTACGTACACATCGAGGAGCTGGGCGCCGATCTGGTTGCCGAAGGTGGGGGTGAGGTCGCGGATCTCGGCCCGCAGGTAGACGGTGCTCGCGTCCATGATCACCTGGAACCTGCGCAGGTCGAAGGCGCCCGCGTGGAAGTCGGCGGCCGTCGGATAGGCGTAGGTCCCCGGCCCGTTGTCGTCGCCGTCGGGATCGGTGACGTCGAGCACGGTCGCGGCACCGGTGATGTCGCCGACGACCGAGCGCCGGGCGTACCCGGTGCGGCCGTCGGAGGTGGTGGCGGTCACGGTGAGCACGACCTCGCCGAACGAGACCGGTGCCCGCGCGGTGAAGCCGCCGTCGGCCCCGGCCCGTACCGAGACGACCTCGGTGGCGGTGCCGATGTCGATGGGCGTGGCCGCGACGTCGACACGCGCGCCGGACGCGGTCGTCCCCTCGACCGTGACCGACGTCCCGGCGACCGTGCTGCCCTCTGCGGGGGCGGTGACCGTGAGTGGCGCTGTGGCGGGCATCCCGTGGGCGGCGTAGCGGCGGCGTACCAGCTCGGGCTGTTCGGCCGGGCGGCCGGTGGCGAGGGAGAGGATCAGCCGGACCTCCTGGGCCTGTGCCCAGGTCAGCGGGGAGGCCGAGCCGGCGGGCTCGCCGTCGCGGAAGCCGATCGAGGCGGTGGCCGGGTCGGTGCCGTACGGCGCGGCGGCCAGGTCCGGGTTCTCCCACGCCTGTTCGGGGACCAGGCCGGTGCCCGAGGACATGGCCCGCATCGCCGCCAGCAGGGCGGCCGCCGTACGGGTGTCGCCGGTCTGCAACGCCTGCTCGGCGCGTTCGCCGGACAGGACCGGCCAGAGGTGGCCCGAGCCGGTGTTCGCGGTGGGCCAGGGGCGGCCCGACGGTGCGCAGGAGGTGGGGTCGGGTTCGTGGCAGTCGCCGTAGCCGTCCTCGGTGCCCTCGGTGTCGGAGCCGTAGCGGTACCAGCCCTGGCCGTTCGGAGTCGTACGCCCGATCACCCGGTCCACCACGGGCAGGCTGGCCAGGACGTCGGGGTCGGTGGCGGGCAGGATGCCGAGCCGGGTCAGCTCCAGGAATCCCGCGTCCACCACCCGGCGCTGGTCCTCCGTCGGGCCGCCGTTGCCGAGGTTGTACGGGGACGCGGCGTCCGGGTCGCCGGTGCGCGACAGGCGCAGGAAGTAGCGGGGGGCGTACGGGCCGGTGGTGGTGACCGTCCAGCTCTTGACCGAGCGGGCGAAGTGGTCGGCGGTGGCGCGGTAGAGGCGGGCCCGGCCCTGGTCGTCCTGCCCGGCGGCGATCTCCCCGGCCGCGACCAGGCCGGCGATCTCGGCCGCGATCGTGGACGGCGAGTAACCCTGCTGCTCTTCCCAGCGTTCGACGCCGAACGCGGGCCCGTGCGCCACGAGGAAGTCCGCGGCCTCGCGCACGTGTTCCCACAGCTCCGCGCCGACTCCGGACTGGTGGGCCATGAGGATCGGGTAGGCGGTCTCGTCGAGCTGGTCGCCGCCCGAGTCGGGGGCGAGCCGGCCGTTCAGCAGGGAGTTGCGCGGCAGGCGGCCGTCGGGCAGTTGCTGGCGTTGCAGCAGGAAGCGGGCCGTGGCGCGGGCGGTCGCCAGGTCGCCGTCGGTGAGGAACCCGGTGAACGCCTCGTACAGGTCGCGGGCGAACACCTCGCGGTAGGACCCGAAGTAGACCGCCTTGCCGCCGACCTTCTCGCCCGCGCCGACCGCCTGGCCCCACGGGCTGGCGAGCGACGCGACGACGGCTCCGGGGAAGGTCTTGTCCTCGCTTGCCTTCAGTACGCTGGCCGAGAGCCGGTAGGCGTCGGCCAGCGCGGCGGGCGGCTTGCGCAGCCCGGCGTCGTAGGCGGCCCAACCCGCCTCGTACCGGGTCCGGGTGGTCTCGAACGGCCGGGCGGCGGCCTCGCCCGCGGTCCGCAACGCGGCGCCCGCCGTACGGCCGAAGCCGAGCGCGAAGGTCACCTCGCCCGAGCCGTCGAGGGGCAGCCGGGCGGTGGCCACCACGTTGCCGTCGGGGGCGGTCGTGCTGGGGGTCAGTGTGTGGTCGGCGTCCAGTTGCGCGGCGCCGTCGCTCGGCGTGCCCGCATAGCCCACAGTGGCCTGCGGCAGCCGCCGCTCCGCCCGCAGCGCCAGGTGGGTGGGCACGGCGTAGTCGCGGGCGGGGGCGGAGGTCTCGGTGTTGGCGTCGGAGATGACCGGGGCGCCGGTCGGCCCGTCCACCACGCCGCTGTCGGCACCGCCGTTCGGTGCGCCGCCGCCTCCGTTGCCGTTGACGCTCGCGTCCAGCCGTACGTACAGCCGCAGTCCGGGCGGCTGGAGCCGGGTCCTGACCACCACCGCGTCGCTGCCCGGATCGGTGAGGTAGGTCGTGGTCAGGCGGTAGCGGCCGCTCTTGCTGGAGGAGGTGATCGTGCAGGTCATGCCGGAGCGGTCGGTGGTCACCTTGTAGGTGGTGTCCCGGGACTGCAGCTCGGTGAACGTCCTGCCGTCGGTGACGGCGAACTGCATCGTCTCGACGTTGGTGTTGTCGATGGTCGGCTCATAGACGTCGGACAGGACGCCGCCCGCGACCGTGTACCAGACCTTGGACGCCCGGCCCGCCGCCGTCCCCACGCAGTCCTTGCGCGCGAGCCCGAAGTGAGAGGGCGCGCCGGGGGCGGGCACCCTGGCCTGCGCGGGCAGGGCGGGCAGCCCGGCCAGCGCGGCGGAGACGGCCAGAGTGAGCGCGAACCATCGAACCGTGGCCATGCCGTGCCCCCTCGGGTCCGCCCTTTTCCTCGCAGAGTTGCAGAGAAGACCAGGCCCGGTTGGCTGTCAACCCCGACCCGCGGTGAGGCGGCGAAGGACATACTCGATCGGGCCGTAACGGTGACGGCGGAGCCACCACCAGCTCAGCCCGAGCAGGACCGCGTAGATCACCGCGGCCACGCCCATCACGGCGAGAGGCGACAGCCTGCCCGCCAGGGCCAGCCCGTAGCCGGTGAAGACCAGGCAGCAGAGCGCCGACTGCCCGAGGTAGTTGGACGCCGCCACCCGCCCGGCCGGTGCCAGCGCGCGGCCGGCCGCGGGGAAGCGCTTGATGACCTGGAGCAGGGTGACCACGTAGGCGGCGGTCAGCAGCACCGAGGTCACGTTGTTCAGGGCCAGCGCGGCCAGCTCCAACGCGCCTTCCCCGGAGGCGGACGCCCAGGTGAAGACCGCCGCGGCGGGCAGGCCGACGCCGAAGCCCACCCACTGCACGCGCGGCACGTAGCGGGCCCAGCGCTCCGGCTCCTCGAACAACCGTGATCTGCCCGCCGCCAGCCCGAACAGGAACAGCGCCAGCGCCATCGGCCCCTGCCCGATCCACACCATCGCGGCCACCGCCGGGTACGTCTGCGCCTGGAAGGTCAGGAAGCCCAGCGGCCCTTCGGTGACCAGCGCCTGCGCCTGTGCCGCCGCGGCCGGATCCGCCGCCGCCGCGCCGCCCGCCGGGTCGAGCAGGGTCAGCCCGGCCAGCAGCAGCCAGATCACCGACATGACGCCGATGACGGCGCAGCCGGTGATCACCGCCTTCCTGGGCGAGATGTTGCGCATGGCCAGCAGGATCAGCCCGAGCGTGGCGTACAGCGTGAGGATGTCGCCGATCCACAGCAGGAACCCGTGCAGGACCCCGATCACGAAGAGACCGAGACAGCGCCGCAGCATCCTGGCCTTGACGTTCACCCCGTCGCGCGTCTGGAGCGTGAAGGAGTAGCCGAACAGGAAGGAGAAGAGAATGTAGAACTTCGTCAGCACCAGCGTGCTGACGAGGTACGCGACCGGCCCCTCCGGGATGGGCATCGTGCCGGTCCCGACCGCGTAGCCGGGGTCGGCGAAGAACCCGATGTTCGCCACCAGGATGCCCGCCAGCGCGAACCCCCGCATGGCGTCGATCTCGTGCACGCGCCGTGAGCTCGGCGCCTCAGCCAGTGTCATGATCCTGACGCTAAGGACGCCGAGCTCTCCGGCACATCGATCCTTGGCAGCCCTCGGGCCGACCAAAGTCGCTAGTTCACGGTCACGGTGTGCAGCAGGCTGTTGAGGCCGGTGGCGGCCTCCCAGACGTTCTCGTTGGCCAGCCGGATCGAGTACTCGGGCCGGGAGGACAGCTGCGGGTCGGGCAGGTCGAGCAGCAGCGCGTAGGTGCCCGCCGGCATGCTCGACGGCAGCGTCACGCTCTGGTCGATCGTCGCCGTGCCGCCCGCGAGCCAGAGGCGGGGGTTGGCGTTGAGCGGGAAGCGGTACACGGCCGAGGTGGCCGTGTTGCGCAGGACCAGCGCGACGTTACGCGGGTTGAAGGGCGCGGCCCAGCCGTCGTTCCTGACCGTGACGCGCACCGGCAGCGCGCCGCCATGGGTCGCCGTGCTCGGGTACGTGCCGCTCTGCAGGGCGAAGCGGTAGCCGAGGCGGCGGGTGATCTCGGCCAGGCAGCCGCCGCTGTTCCAGCCGCTGATGACGTCGGGGTGGTAGTCGGTGTTCAGGTACGACCAGTGGAACATGCCCATCTCGCTCATGGCGGTGGGGCAGCTCGACCTCGGCGGGTTGGCGCCGCAGGTCTCCCCGCCCATCGGCAGGTACGCGGTCTCGGCCTGGAGGTAGGGGTATTCGACGGCGGTGTTCTCGTAGGTGCCGTAGTCGTCGGGGCTGGCCAGGAAGCAGTCGTTGTGGTGGCCGACCCTGGCCTGCGCCGAGCCGTTGTACGCCTGGGCGGGCGTCAGCGCGGTGGTGCCGTACATGGTGCGCTTGATCTTGGGCGTGCGGACCTGGATCATCCGCGACGACGGCAGGACGCTGAGGATCTTGTCGGTCACCGCCTTGCGGTTGGCCCAGTCGGCGGCGGTGATCGTGCCCTCGTTGCCGAAGTTCTGGGTGTAGTACCACTCGCCCCAGGCGCCGATGAACCCGGCCTGGACCACCTCGATCACGTCGCTGTTGGCGCTGAGGTAGGGCGCCAGTTGGTCGAGGTGGGCCAGCATCCGGGCCTTGGTGGTGTCGTCGCCGGTGGTGGAGACGGTGTAGGCGAACCGGACGATGGCCTTGAGCCCGGCGGCCCGCACGGTGGCGAGCTGGTTCTGGAAGCGGGTGAGCGCGGCCTGGCTGATCGCGCTGGTCTTGAACTCGGCGAGGTAGAACACGCACATCACGAGCGAGATGTTCTGCGAGGTGCGGTAGCCCTGGAGGGTGGCGAGCGAGAAGTCGTTCTTGTCGCAGTCGCCGGTGTGGTGGTAGAAGCCGCGCTCGGGGTTGGGGAAGGCGGCGCTCGACTGGGTGTAGGTCACCGTGGCGCCGCTCGTGCCGCCGCTGTAGACGTGGGTGTACTTGGCGGAGCTCTCCAGCGGCGCCTCGGCCTGGAAGATCAGGTCGGCGTCGTTGGGGGTGGCGGTCTCGCCGAGGTCCGCGCGGGCCACCGTCCAGCGGGCGGTGCCGGACGCGTTGGAGAAGGTGACGCTCTTGACCAGCGTCCAGCTCCAGCCGCCGCCGTTGTGGCGGTACAGGCCGGCGTTCTCCAGCAGGTAGTCGGCGCCGATGCCGCCCTGGGCGAACCCGGTGGCGGCGTTGCGGTCGGTGTCGATGTACGTCCTGAGGTAGGCGGGCGTTCCGGTGTAGCCGAACTGGTAGGTCACGTTGGTGGCGTCGTTGGTGGCCGACGGGCCGGTGATGGTGGCGTACGCGGGCGGTGCGACGAAGATCGCCGCGCATATGAAGAGCAGGGCGGCTAACAAGCGGGACATGGGGGGCTCCTCTCGGCGGGCTCAGCCCTTGATGCCGGTGTGGGCGATGCCCTGGATGAACTGGCGTTGCAGGAAGACGAAGACGGCGATGACCGGCAGGGAGGCGAGCAGCGAACCCGCCATGAGCACCGGATAGTTGGTCTGGAACTGCCCCTGCAGCGCGGTCAGTCCGGCCGACAGCGTCATCTGCTCGGGATCGGTGTTGACCACCAGCGGCCAGAACAGGTCGTTCCACGACCACAGCAACACCAGGACACCCAGGGCGACCAGCCCCGGCCTGGCCAGCGGCAGCATGATCGACCAGTAGATCCGCAGCGGCCCCGCGCCGTCCAGCCGGGCCGCCTCCTCCAGCTCGCGGGGCAGGCCGAGGAAGAACTGGCGCAGCAGGAAGACCCCGAACGCGCTGAACAGGCCGGGGACGATGAGCGCCTGCAGGCTGTTCAGCCAGCCCAGCGACGACATGATCTGGTACTGCGGGATGATGAACAGCTGCGGCGGCACCATCAGCACCGACAGGAAGACCCCGAACAGCAGCCTCTTGCCGGGGAAGCGGAGCCGGGCGAAGGCGTAGGCGGCCATGGAGCACAGCAGCACCTGGCCCACGGTCCGCCCGGCGGCCATCAGCACCGTGTTGAGGAACTGGTGGCCGAAGGGCAGCAGCCCGAACACCTGGCCGTAGTTCTCCCAGTGGCCGCCGGGCAGCACCGACGGCGGGACCTTGGTGGCCTCGCTGAGCGTCTTGAGCGAGGTGATGATCTGCCAGGCGAACGGCGCCACCATCGCCAGCGACGCGGCGACCAGCACCGCGTGCAGCCCGAGACGGCGCCCGCCGGTCGTGGGGGCCTCAGCCATAGTGCACCCACCTTCGCTGGAGCCTGAACTGGAACGCGGTCAAAGCGATGATCAGCATGAGCAGCGCCATCACGATCGCCGCCGCGTAGCCGCGGTCGTTGGTGACGAAGGCCCGCTCGTAGAAGAGCTGGACCACCGTCTCCAGACGCGGGAAGGCCGGATTGGACCGGGCCGACGACCCCGAGCCGCTCATCACGTACACCAGGTCGAACAGCTGCAGCGAGCCGATCACCGAGACCACCGACACGAAGAACGCCGTCGGCGACAACAGCGGCAGCGTGACCTTGAAGAACTGCCGGACCGGGCCCGCGCCGTCGATCGCCGCCGCCTCGTAGTACTCCTTGGGGATCGCCTGCATGCCGGCCAGGAAGATGATCAGGTTGTAGCCGACGCTGCTCCAGATCCCGACCACGACCAGGGCGGGAAGGGCGGTGGCCGGGTCGGCGATCCAGTTGGGGCCGTCGATGCCGACCAGCGACAGCACCTGGTTGATCAGGCCGTAGTCGCCGTTGTAGAGCCACCGCCACACCATGGCGATGGCGACCGGCATGGTGACGACCGGCAGGAAGAACATCGTGCGGTAGACGCCCACCCCGCGCAGCCCCTTGGTGTTGAGCAGCGCGGCGAAGACGATGGCCAGCGGGATCGCCAGCAGCCCGAGCACGGTGTAGGTCAGCGTGTTGACCAGCGCCTGGCCCATCTCGGGGTCCACGGCCAGGCGCAGGTAGTTCTCCAGTCCGGTCCAGGTGTGGCCGCCGAAGGCGCCCCACTCGGTGAAGGAGAAGTAGGCGGTCTGCAGGACCGGCCAGAGGTAGAAGACGGCCAGGCCCAGCCCGACCGGGGCGATGAACGCGTACCCCCACAAGGCCTCGACCGCGCGGTCCTTGCGGCGCGGGCGGTGCCGGGCCGGCGCCGCCTTCGTCGCGCTTCGGCGGGTGGTGAGCGTCATGTCATTCCTTGGCGAGCAGGGCGTTCATCGCCGTCGCCAGCTCGGCGGCCGCCTTCTCCACCGGCTCCTCGCCGGTCCAGGCCTTGGTGAGGTACGTCAGCTCCGCCTCGTTCCAGGCGGCGGTGTTCTTGGAGACCGGGAACGGCGCCGCGTAGGCCACCGCGTCGAGGAAGGTCTGCAGCTTGAACTCGGGATGGGCGGCCACCCACGCGCTCTGGGTGCCGTTGTACGCCGGGATCGGCCCCTTCTTGCCGAGAAGGTCGGCGGCCTGCTTGGAGCCGAGGAACTTGACGAACTCCCAGGCCTGCGCCGGGTGCTCGGTCTTGGCCGACACGACGTTGGCCACCCCGTGGATGATCGTGGCCTGCTTTTCACCCTTGGGCAGCGGCGCCACGTCCACCTTGTCCTTGGTGTAGTCGTTGGCGGCGAACTCCGAGACGTTCCACGAACCGCCCCAGTACATGGCGATCTTGCCGGCCTCGAACAGTTGCAGCGGGAACGTGTCGGTCATGGTCTTCAGGTCGGGGGACTGCTTGTTCTTGATCAGGTCGGTCCAGAAACGCAGGCCCTCGATCGTCTGCGGGTTGTCGTAGCCGGACTTCCTGCCGTCCGGGGAGATCACGAACCCGCCCGCCTGATCGATGGTGTTGTACTGGTATTCCTGGAAACTCGTCAGCTGGGCGGCGGTGCCGTAGACACCCTTGGCCGGGTCGCTCAGCTTGGCCGCCGCCTGCTTGAAGTCGCTCCACGTCCAGCCGTCGGCCGGGTAGGGCACCTTCTTGGCGTCGAAGAGCGTCTTGTTGTACCAGACGCCGATCGTGTCCATGTCCTTCGGCAGCCCGAAGTGCTTGCCGTCGAAGGTGTACAGGTCGACCAGCGGCTTGGGATAGACCGACAGGTCCACCTTGTCCTTGGTGATCTCCTCCTCCAGCGGGCGGATCACGCCGTTGGAGGCGTAGAGCTGGAAGTTGGGGCCGTTCATCCAGAAGACGTCGGGCGCCGCGCCGCCCGTGGCCGCCGCCTTGAGCTTGGTCCAGTAGCCCTCCCAGGGGGTGAGCTGGACGTTCACGGTGATGTTCGGGTGGGTGGCGGTGAACGCCTTGCCCAGCTCCTCCATCACCGGTTTCTGGTTGTTGTCCCACATCGCGTACGACAACGTGACCTTCTCCTGGCCGGCCGGGGCAGCCGGTTCATCACCGCCCGCCGAGCAGGCGGAGACGGCGAGCACCACCCCGAACACAGCCGCGCCGAGCCGCGCCGACTTCCGCATCCTGGACCTCCCTGACGAGCGAGGCGCATCCGGCGCCACGGTCTCGAACTTGTGGATAATCATGGAGCCCATGGAAATTAAGTCAAGCATCGATTCGATTACGGCACGCTCAGCCTCGGGAGAAGCGGTCCGGTGAGGCGAGCTGGCCACCGCCCCTGAGCGCCTGCTCGACGTGGTCGAGCGCCAGCCGGACGGCGCCGAGCGCCACCCCCTCGTCGGCGAAGGCGGACACCCTGACCTCGGGAGTGCGGATGCACCAGCGGTCCAGCTCGCGGCGGAGCGGCTCCACGATCAGGTCGGCCGACCTGGAGAAACCGCCGCCGACCACGACCAGTTCGGGGTCGAGGGTGAGCACCAGGGCCGAGGCGCCGACCGCCAGGTCCTTGACGTAGCGGCGGACGGCCGAGGCGGCCCGGCGGTCGCCGTTCCTGGCGGCGGAGAACAGGTCGGCGGCGATCGAGTCGGGATCCCCGGCCACCTCGGACGGCTGGCCCGGCCACGACTTGAGCTGGTCCTGCGCGCGGATCCAGCCAGCGACCGGCAGCGCGCCGATCTCCCCGGCGGCGTTCCCGAACCCCCGGTGCAGCTTGCCGTCGATGATCAGCCCGGTGCCGGTACGGAGCCCGGCCAGCAGGAACACCACGTCCTTGGCGTACCGCGCCACCCCACGCCAGGACTCCGCGAGCGCGGCCAGCTTGCAGTCGTTCTCGACCAGGATAGGCCCGGCCACGATCCGCCCCAGGTGGGCGGCCAGGTCGACGCCGGTCCACTCGGGCAGCGCGTTCGAGAGCATGACCCGCCCGGTCCCGTCGACCAGTCCGGTGGTGGCCACCCCGGTCGCCCACATATCGGACGCGGCCACACCCGCCCCGGCCAGGCAGCCGTTGACGGCCTGGTCCACCGCGGCCAGCCGCTCCCGGCGCCCCATCGCCGGGGTGACCGAAACCCTGCTGCTGTGCCGCGGCTCGCCGTCCAGATCGGCCACCACCGCCAGGATCTTGTGGCCGCCGATGTCGACGCCGAGGACGTGGCCCGCGTCCGCGCGGAAGCGATAACGCCTGGCCGGACGGCCGACCGTGCCGGTGGTCGGCTCCGTCTCCGCCACCCAGCCGCGCTCCAGCAGCTCGCGCACCACGTCCTCGGTGGAGGCGCGGGACAGCCCGGTGCGCCGGGAGAGCTCGGTCACGGTGAGCGCCGGCTCGCCGCGTAGCGTCCGGATCGCGGCCAGCGCGTTGAGCTGGCGGAGCCGGGAGAGATCCCCTCCGCCCAGATCTTCGGCCACCACACCCCCTTGAGGTCTGCCCCCTCACCACTAATAATGAGGGGCTCCATGTTAATTTCGGGAAAGGATCCCATGTCTGGGGTGACTCTAGCCCTCGTGGGCGCCGGGCTGCGCGGGCAGTCGTACGCGCGCCACGCGACGGTGGCCGGCCTGGGGCGCGTGACCGCGGTGGCCGAGCCGGACCCGTACCGGCGCGAATCGGCCGCGGCGGAATTCGGGGTCGCGCCGGACATGGTCTACTCCGACTGGACGCAGCTCGCGGCGGCCGGCCGGGTCGCCGACGCGGCGATCATCGCCACCCAGGACCACCTGCACATGAGCCCGGCCGTACGGATGGCCGACCTGGGTTACCACATCCTCCTGGAGAAGCCGATGGCGCCCAGCGAGCAGGAGGCCACCGCCATCGCCGACGCGGCGAAACGCAACAAGATCATGCTGGCCGTGTGCCACGTGCTGCGCTACACCCCGTACACCAGGACGCTGAAGCGACTGCTCGACGGCGGCCGCATCGGCCGGCTCGTCAGCGTCCAGCATCTCGAACCGGTGGGCTGGTGGCACCACGCGCATTCGTTCGTCCGCGGCCACTGGCGCCGTGAGGACACCTCGGCCCCGATGCTGCTGACCAAGTCGTGCCACGACATCGACTGGCTGATCCACCTGTTCGGCCGGATCCCGGCCAAGGTCAGCTCGTTCGGCAACCTGACCCACTTCCGCGCCTCCGAACGCCCGGAGGGCGCGGCGGACCGCTGCACCGACTGCCCGCTGGAGCCGAGCTGCCCCTACTCGGCCAAACGGCTGTATCTCGGCTGCCTCGGCGACCCGGACAGCGAGTTCTGGCCGCTGTCGGCGGTCACGCAGGCCCGCACCGAGGAAGGCGTGCTCCAGGCGCTGCGCACCGGGCCCTATGGTCGTTGCGTGTACGCGTGCGACAACGACGTGGTCGATCACCAGGTGGTCAACATGGAGTTCCCCGACGGGGCGACGTGCTCGTTCACGATGAGCGCGTTCACGCCGATGGGGCACCGGCGTACGCGGCTGCTGGGCACGCACGGCTACATCGACGGCGACGGCCGTACGCTGCGCCTGACCGACTTCCGTACCGGCCGCGAAGAGGTCGTCGACACCCACGAGGGCGCGGGGCCGTCGGCGGGGGACGGGCACGCGGGCGGGGACGAGGCGCTCACGGACGCCTTCCTCGCCGCGGTCGCCACGGGCGACCCGGCGCTGCTCTACTCCGACGCCGCCGAGAGCCTCGCGACCCACCGCGTCGTGTGGGCCGCGGAACGCGCCAGAGCCACGGACGCGGTCGTTCACCTGGGGTAGCGATTGTCCAAGTGATAACTGTCACTGATCGGCCGAGCAGCAAGTCAGCCGCCCGAAATCCAGACGTGTGGCGACATCGAATAGGGGGTGACCTTTCTGGGGAGGAAATGATGCGCGCTGTAGAGCCTCTGCGCTCGGGTGATCCACGCCGGCTCGGCGTCTATCAGGTGATCGGCCGGATCGGCAGGGGCGGGCAGGGGGAGGTGTACCTGGCCGAAGGGCCGGCCGGGGAACGCGTCGCGGCCAAACTGCTGAACGCCGGCTCGTGGGACGACGAGCGCGCGCAGCGCATGTTCATGCGCGAGGTGGCGCTGGCCAAACAGGTGGCCCGATTCTGTACGGCCCAGGTGGTGGACGCCGGCATGCTGGGCGGCCAGCCGTACCTGATCAGCGAGTTCATCGACGGCCCCTCCTTGGCCGAAAGGGTGGCGAAGGACGGACCCGTCAGCGGGAGCACGCTGGAACGCCTCGCGATCGGGATGGCCACCGCCCTGACCGCCATTCATCAGGCCGGCATCGTGCACCGCGACCTCAAGCCGGGCAACGTGCTGATCGGCCCCGACGGGCCGCGCGTCATCGACTTCGGCATCGCCCGTGAGGCGGACACCACGGCCACGGCGACCAGCCAGATCATGGGCACCCCTGCGTACATCTCGCCGGAGCAGCTCGCGGGCTCGCCCGCGGGCGCCCCGTCCGACGTCTTCGCGTGGGGGGTGACGATCGCGTTCGCGGCCCTGGGCAAGGCGCCGTTCGGGCAGGACTCGATCCCCGCGGTGATCAACCGCGTGCTGAACGAGACCCCCGACCTGTCCCCGATCCAGTCGCCGCTGCGCGATCTGGTGGACAGATGCCTGGCCAAGGACCCGGCGTCGCGGCCCACGGCACAGGAACTCCTGCTGACACTGCTCGGCGGCCGGTCGGTCGATCTCCAGGCCGCCGCCGAGCTCGACCCGCCCACCGTCCCGCCCACCGAGCCGTCCGGCGGTGCCCGGCCGAGGCGCCGCGTGGCGCTCACCGTGGCGGCGGCCCTGCTGGTCGGCGCCGGCGCGGGCGCGGCGGCCGTCCGGCCGTGGGCGCCGAAGACGGTGAGCGCGGACACCCGGACCAGCACGGTCGTCTCCACCCGCTCCTCGGCGAGCGCATCCCCGACCACGGCCGGAACGACGGCGACCCGCCCTACCGCGAGCGGCCCGACTACGAGCAGCCCGGCCGTCACCAGCACGGCGGCGACCAACCTGACGGCGACCAGCCCGACCGCCGGTCCGGCCGCTGGTCCGACGGTGCCGGTCGTGACTGGGCTGCGTGAGAAGGACGCGACGGCCAAGCTCCAGCAGGCCGGGCTGACGATCGGAAAACTCACCCTGGACTGCTCCACGAGCGGCACCCCCGGCCGCGTCCTGCGCACAGCCGTCCGGCCCGGCACGAGCACGGTCGACCTGGTGATGAGCGCGGCCCGCGCCCGCGTGCCCGACGCCCGCGGCTGGCCGCTCGACCAGGGCAAGGCGGCCGTGGAGAAGGCGGGCTTCACGGTGAAGGTCGGCTACCGGAAGGGCCGCGACTGGATCGGCAAGGTGGCGGCCCTCAGCCCGCCCGCCGGAGCGTCCGCGTGCACCGGCACAGAGGTGGAGATGGCGATCGGCGTCAAATGACCGGCTCCGCGGGGTTTGCGGCAGAATTCACCGCATGCGCGTCGAGGAGCTGTCCACGGCCGAACGCCGGGTGTGGGACGCGTTCCCCCAGGGCGAGCTGGTCGACTTCCGTACCGGTAAACCGGACGAGGACTCCCCAAGCGCGAGCTGGGGCCCGGAACGGACGATCCGCGCGAAGGTGATCGCCGAGCTGCTGCTGCGGGACGAACCACGGCAGTCACAAGCCCTGCGCGTCAAAGGCGCGCGCATCACCGGACTCCTGGACCTGTCCCACTCCACCGTCGCCCACCCGGTGCGGTTCCTGTCCTGCGACTTCGAGCGGGTGCCGCGCCTGTACTGGGCCCGCTGCCAGCAGTTGAGCTTCACCGAGTCCCGGCTGCCGGGGCTGTCGGCCTCGAACGCCCAGATCGGCGGCCATCTGCGGCTGGAGGGCTGCCTGTTCACCGGGCTGGTGGACCTGCGCGGCGCACAGATCGCGGGCAGCCTGACGCTCGACCGCGCCCACGCGCGCACGCCGGGGTTGGCGATCGACTGCGACCGGCTCCAGGCCGATCGCGGGATCGCCGCCATCGGGCTGCGCTCCGAGGGCCACGTCCGGCTCTCCAACGTCAAGGTCAGCGGTACGTTGATCATGGACGACGCCCGGCTGACCGCCTCTGACGGGCACGCCCTGACGCTGGACGGGCTCGTCGCCGACGGCAACGTGTTCTGCCGGTGCATGACGGTCACCGGAATGATCAGCCTCCGCAACGCCCGCGTGAGCGGGCCCCTCGCCCTGACCGGCACCACCATCGACCACCCCGGCGAGATGGCCTTACGCGGCTCGCGGATCACCGCCGAAGGCGGCCTCTACCTGGGCGGGACCTTCGCCGCGACCGGCACGGTACGCCTGGCCGACTCGCGCGTCGACCGCGAGCTCAACCTGAACGGCGCCCATCTGGACAACCCAGGCGGCGTCGCGCTCCAGGCGGAGGAGATCCAGGTCGAAGGCACGATCGAGGCACGCGGGCTCACCGCGCGCGGCCGGGTCTGCCTGTCCCAGGCCCGCGTCACCGGATCCCTGCGCCTGGCCGGCGCCGACCTCTCCGCCCCTGGCGAGGTGGCGCTGGACGCCGACGGCGTGTCCATCGGCGGCGGGCTGGCCTGCGTGGACGGGTTCCGCGCCGAAGGTGAGGTACGGCTGGCCGACGCCACCATCGGCACGTTCGCCGACTTCGACGGCGCCCGCCTGAGCAACCCCGGCGGCAGGACGCTGGACGCGGCCGCGGCGACCATCGGCAGCGGGCTGTCCTGCGGGCACGGCTTCACCTCGGAAGGCGAGGTCGCGCTGATCGGGACCCGGGTCCGCCGGCTCGTGACCCTCAACGGTGCCACGCTGTCCAATCCCGGCGGCCGGGCGCTGGCG
Organism: Nonomuraea sp. NPDC049269; assembly: GCF_043197155.1. Lineage (NCBI taxonomy): Bacteria > Bacillati > Actinomycetota > Actinomycetes > Streptosporangiales > Streptosporangiaceae > Nonomuraea > Nonomuraea sp. NPDC049269. The sequence goes on along the minus strand of NZ_JBICSO010000007.1, from coordinate 401,836 downwards.
GCCTGGCAACTGGAGGCCAGTGAGCTGTACCTGCGCCCGAAGGAGGTGCCCGAGGGCATCGTCGACCTGCGACACGCCCGCATCGGGGTGCTGCGTGACGACGCGGCCACCTGGTCACCGGGCCGGCAGGACGGCCTGACGTACGAGGTGCTGGATCCCACGCTGCCCGCCGCCCGGCGCCTGGCCTGGCTGGAAGACGGCGCGGACGAGTACGTGCCGCAGCCGTACGAGCAGCTGGCCGGCATCTACCGGCGGCTCGGGCACGATGAGGAGGCTCGCACGGTCCTGCTGGCCAAGCAGCGGCGGCGGCGCGCCACGCTGGGCGGGCCCGCCCGCGCGTGGGGCGCGCTGCAGGACGTCACAGTCGGATACGGCTACCGGCCGATGCGCGCCGCCGCCTGGTTCGTCGCCCTGCTCGTCCTGGGGGCGGCGGTGTTCGCGCTCGACCCCCCGCCGCCCGCCGAGGCAGGCAAGGGGCCCGCGTTCAACGCCGTGGTGTACGCCCTGGACCTGCTGTTCCCGTTGATCGACTTCGGTCAGGAGAAGGCGTTCCAGCCGGTCGGCGGCGGTCAGTGGGTCGCCTACGGCCTGGTGCTGGCGGGCTGGATCCTGGTCACCACCATCGTCACCGGCATCACCCGGGCCCTGTCCCGTCAGTGACCGGTCAGGGGACGATGAGCGCCTGCCAGGACGGCGGCATGTTGCGGGCCACCTCGATCCCCGAGAACACCGACGGCTCCTGCGGACCGTGCTTCTTCGCCCAGGCGGCCATCTGCGCCAGCCCGTCGGCCAGCGGCACCTCGCCGGTACCGACGCCGAGCAGCTCGCGGGCCTTGTCATGGGAGGAGTAGGCGTGCACCACCTCGTGGCGCGCGGGCAGATGCCGGACGCGGAGCGGCGCGTCCATGGCCGCCGCCACCGCGCCGGCCAGTTCGTTGACCGTGTACGGCCGGTCGCCGCCGATGTTGAACGTCTCCCCGTAGGCCCGCGGGTTGCCGATGGACCGGGCGATCGGGAGCGCGACGTCGTCGATGTGGCTGAAGGCCCGGGTCTGCTCGCCGTCCCCGAAGATCGTGCACTCCTCGCCGCGCAGGATCTGGTTCATGAAGATGCCGATGACGTTGCGGTAGCGGTCGCCGATGTTCTGCCGCTCGCCGTACACGTTGTGCGGGCGGAAGATGATGTACGGCAGGCCGAACATCTCGTGCGTGACCTTCAACTCCTGCTCGACCGCGTACTTGGCGATGCCGTACGGGTCCACCGGCGCGGGCACCAGGTCTTCGGTCATCGGCGGCTCGGCGTGGCCGTACACGGCGATGGAGGAGGTGAAGACGAAACACCGGACGGTCCCGGTGTTGACCGCCGCGTTGATGAGGTTGACGCTGCCGATCACGTTGTTGGTGTAGTTGTAACGCTTGATGAAATGGCTCAGTCCCTCGGCGGCGTACGCGGCCAGGTGGAAGACGTAGTCGAACTTCCACTCCGCGAACAACGCGTCCACCACCTCGGGGTCGCAGACGCTGCCGTGGTGGAAGAGGGCGCCGTCCGGCACGTTGGCCGGGTCGCCGCCGGACAGGTCGTCGAGCACCACCACGCGATGGCCGGCCCGGAGCAGGTCGGCCGCCACATGCGAGCCGATGAAGCCCGCGCCGCCGGTGACCAGCGAGGTATGGGTCATGACAGAGACTCCTTCGCTACAGGGTGAGGGGAGAGCGTGCGCCGCGGCCGGAGCCAGCGCAGGAGGACCGCCGCGTGGACGAGCGCGCCGGCGGCCAGCACGCCCACCGCGCCGAGCGCCCCGGCCCAGGGCACGACGACGGCGGCCAGCGCCACCACCGCCAGCAGCGACACCACCGCACCCACCGCGGTGGCGCGCAGCGCCAGGGGAGTGGCGTTCTCCATCACGTAGCTGGCGCTGCCCACCGCGAAGATGACCGGCACGCAGGCCACGTACAGGATGACGACGCCCAGACCGCCGAGCGGGCGCAGCAGGAGCGGCGCCACGCAGGAGACGGCCGCCACATAAGGGGTTCCGGCCAGCAGCAGCAGGCGCAGCCAGCGGGACAGCCGGTCGAAGGCCGCGGTCAGGTCACGCTGGTTCAGCGCCTGGGAGACGCCGGGCTGCAGGACGCGCAGCAGGTAGCCGAACGCGTTGAGCAGTGTTCCCGAGGCGATGGAGGCCATGTAGAGCCCGGTGCTCTCCGCCTGCGCGCCGGTCACCGAGAGCGTCACGAACAGCAGGCTCATCGACACCCCCGCGACCACGTCGGGGATCGCCATCAGCAGGGACGTCCCCACCGCGACGCGTACCAGGACCCGGCGCCGCAGCCCGGCGAAGCTCGGCCGCAGCCCGGCCAGCAGCGCCACGTTGAGCACGGTCACGGTCGTCAGCCACAGGGCCAGGAACGCCACGGGCGAGGCGTGTCCCGTCGCCGCCGCGCCCGTCGAGCAGGCTAGTCCCGTGGCCAGGATGAGATGGTTGGCCACGTCGCGGCCCGGCTTGCCGATGGCCCGGCTCAGGCCGACCAGCACCTGGTTGGCGCCGACGCTGATCGCGTACAGGCCGGCCAGCCCGGCCAGCACCCACGGGCCGTTGTGCCCGAGGAGCAGCACGCCCCCCAGGACCGCGACCGCGACCGCCAGCAGCAGCCCGGCCAGCGCCACGAAGACGCCGACCAGCAGGCCGACGGTGTGCCGCGCCCGCGGGATCAGCTTCAGCGCGCACTTCTCGATCCCGATCGAGGCCAGAGGCGTGAGGAACGCGGCGCCGCCCATCGCCTGGGCGTAGCCGGCGTAGTCCCCGGAGCTCCAGAACGCCAGCAGCACGACGTTGGCCAGCAGCAGCGTCCCCCGGAAGGCGGCCCGCCCGCCGAGCAGCACCATGAGCTGTCTCGGTGCCGCGAGTCTCATGCGGGCGGCGTGCCGTAGTCGGAGGTGACGAATCTCCCCTTGCCGCCGGGGGTGATCTGGACGGACTCGGCGGGCACCACCTCCAGGGGGAACTCGCCGCCGGCCAGGCCGAAGAGCTTGTCCCGCACGGTCGCCAGCACCTCGCCCGCCGTGCCGGCGCTGGGCACGACGTGCACCCGCACCAGGCCCGCCGTGTCCTGGTGCACGAAGCACTCGCTGATGCCCGGATGGGTGGCGGCCAGGTGGAGGAAGGCGTCGGGGTAGAGCCGCTCGCCCGACGGGAGCGTGACGTAGTCGTTGCTGCGCCCCGTGGTGAGCCGCAGGGTGCGGAAGCGGCGGCCGCAACGGCAGCGGCCGGGCTCGATGAGGCCGATGTCGCCCAGGCTGTAGCGCAGCAGCGGCATGGCCCGTTCCATGAACGCGGTGACGACCACCTGCCCGGCCTCGCCGTCCGGGACCGGGTCGCCCGCCGCGTCGACGATCTCGCAGTAGACGCGGTCCTCGCCCAGGTGCGCGCGGCCGTACCGGCAGTCGTAGGAGACGTTGAGCACCTCGAAGGCCGAGTACTCGTCGAAGACCGGAGCGCCGAACCGCTCGGCGAACATCGCCCGGTGCTCGGGCAGCAGCAGCTCCGACTCGGTCAGCACGATGCGCAGCGTCCGCCGCAGCCGGGCGAGCTCGTCCGGGGTGAGCTCGCGCAGCAGGGCCCGCAGGTGCACGGGGTAGCCGATCAGCACCTTGGGCCGGTTGGCCAGCAGGTCCGCCTTGATCTCGCGCATCGGCCGGTGGGAGAGGATCACATGCCGCCGGAACAGCCCGAACCGCTCGAACGCCCTGGCCGGCGGCGCGAACGGCCGGATGTGGCTGAGCCGGTCGGTCGGCAGGTAACGGCCCGTCGCCAGGAACCGGCGCACGCACGCGGCCATGTGGTAGTCGTGGCTGTCGCGGTCGTGCAGGATCCGGACCCGGCGGCCGGTGCTGCCGCTCGTCTGGAAGGAATGGCACCGCTCCTGGTCGACGCCGTCGGCGAGCAGCCGCTCCAGCGGCTGCTCACGCAGCACCTGCTTGTCCAGCACCGGCAGCTCGGCCAGCTCGGCGAGGTCGCGGAGGGGGCCGCGGGCGTAGCGCGGGTCATCGCGGTAGTACGGCACCCGCGTACGGGCCAGCTCCAGCATCCGGTTGACCCCGCGAAGCTGGCGACGGCGCAGCCCCGCGGCGCTGCCGTACTGCCGCGCGATGCTGAGCGGGACATAGCCCGCCTCGCGGATGATCATCGCTACACGCTCTCCGAGCGGGCCTGGAGCGCCTTCGGCGTGAGCTTGCGGCCCAGCGACTCCCACCAGCGCTGCGGGCTGAGGAAGACGACGAGCGCCAGCACCACATGAACGGCGATGAAGGCGTACGCCTCGTACTTGCTCGGCGCGTGACCGATGAACACGCTCATGTGTGTGGCCCAGTCCCAGACCTCGGGGATGGTGATGAAGGCGGGGTCGACGTGGTTGTTGACCGTGAGGAACGCCAGGTCCTCCAGGCCCGACAGCATCAGCAGCAGCATGCCGTAGCCGAGCCGGCGTACCGTCCCCGCCGAGCCGCCGCCCAGCCGGAACGCCATGGCCAGGGAGACGATGATCAACGGGGTCAGCGTGAGGACGTGGTAGTAGAGGTCGTAGTACGCCTCACGGGTCCCGGCCACCTCGGAGCCGAAGAAGAAGATCTTGGGCACGAAGTAGAGGAAGTACAGCAGGAACGCCGCCGGGATCACCAGCACCGGCAGCCGGATCCGCCTGGCCCACTCCACGTCCAGCCTGGATATCGCCTCGGTGGCGAAGACGAACGGCAGCAGCTTCACCAGGAAGATCCACAGCGACTTCACCTGGCGGTCGTGCGGCAGCCCGAACCAGACGAACGCCGCGGCGATCACCGCCAGCGCCACGAAGATCAGGAAGCCGACGTGCTTGCGGGGGATCATTCTGAACCTCTCGTATCAGGCTCGATCACGAACCGGAGGGTGCGCAGCGCTTCATCCAGAGCGGATTCCAGCTGCTCGCGCGTGTCGGCCACCATGACCAGGTAGCCGAGCTTGTTGCCTGCCTGCGTGTAGGCGCGTACGTGCTCGCCTGCCGTCTTGAACACCTGGACGTCGACGACCTCGGGCATCCGCCGGAGCTCGTCGAGGCCCTCGATCGCGGTGAGCACGCCGTCGACGTCGGCGGCCAGGATCCGCAGCACGGCCGTCCTGCGGCAGGAGACGCTGATGCGCAGCGGCTCGCCCAGGGCCAGCCGGATGGCCGCCTCGACGGTGTTCAGCCCGAACGCGTGCTGGACCATCAGCGGCATGCCGTTGCCGCCCAGCCTGGCGCCCATCTCGATGAAGCAGATGTCGCCGCCGGGAGTGAGCACGAAGTCGAAGTTCACCGGCCCCTGCCGGTGGCCGACCGCCGCGCAGATCGCGCTGACCGCCTCGCTCAGCCGGGCGTGGACGTCGTCGTCGAGGTCGGCGGGGACGATGTGGGACAGGCTGATCATCGCCGGCGGCCCGGTGATGACGCGGTCGGTGACCGCCATGAAGGCCAGCTCGCCGTCGGCGAAGAAGGACTCCACGGCGCAGTGCCGCCCGGCCACCAGCTCTTCGACGATCACCTGCCGGGAGAAGGAGTGCTTCCAGGCGTGCTCGATGGCGCCCACCAGCCCGGCGGGGCCGTCGAGCACGGTGATGCCCTTGCTGCCCGAGGAGTCGGCCGGCTTGACGATCAGCGGATAGCCCAGACGGCCGGCCGCTTCGGTGAGCTCGTCGATGCTGTCGTGCTGGGCGTGGCGGTAGGTGGGCAGGCCGAGCCGGCCGACCACGTCACGGAAGAACCCTTTGTCCACCGAGCAGCGCAGCGCGTCCGGGGCGGGCTGGTGGGCGGTGCGGTAGAAGCGGCTCAGCTCGGCGACCGCCTCCTGGGCCGCGTCGCTGGCCGGCGAGATGACGGCCGCCACGTCGATCGGGCCGAGGGCCTGGGCGATCCCTTCTGGATCCCGGCTGGTCATGCAGAGGAAATGATCCGCCTCCGCGGCACCGAGGGCGTCCGGGCGCTGGTCCACGCCGATCACCCGGTAGCCGAGCCGGCGGCCCTCGCGGTAGGCGGGAATCTGGTCCTCGCCGCCGCCGAGCACGATGAGGTTCCTCATGAGGCGTTCTCCCATACCTCGGTGCCGACATAGGGGGTCTCGTAGCCGTACAGGGCCTCGTCCGCCCGGATCGGGATGTTGGCCTCCCTGATCTGGTAGCGGGGCATACCGATCGCCTGCACGCGCATCATCCGTACGAGATAGCGGGCGACCACCGCGAGCGTGACGAGCGTGATCAGGCCGGTGACCAGGCTGGCCTCCGCCAGCTCGGTCGGGCCGAACCGGCCCGCCAGCGCCAGCGCCAGGACCGCCACCCCGGCCACCACCACGACGGCGGCCAGCGCGCTCAGCCACACCAGCGGCCGGAAGGAGAACCCGACGAAGAGCTCGACGGCATGGGAGACCAGCTTGCGCAGGTTCCACTTGCCCTGGCCGTCGACGCGCGGGCGGTGCGAGGTGGGCAGCGTGGTGTAGCGGGCGCCGAGCAGCGGCGCGGTGGCGATGAAGTACGGCGTGGAGAGCCGGCTGTCCACCACCTTGCGCGCCACGCTGGTCTTGACGATCCGGAACACCGACGCGCCGGGTGGCAGTTCGATGCCCAGCCAGCGGCGGGCGATCAGCTGGTGGCCGCTCGTGCCGAGCCGCCGGTACCAGGGGTCCTGCCGGTTCTCGCGGACCGCGAACACCACGTCGTACCCTTCGAGCGCCTTGTCCACCAGGCGGTGCATCTCTTCCGGCGGAGACTGGAGATCGGCGTCGAACTGCACGGTCCACGGCTTCGAGGCGTACTTGAAGCCGGCGGAGAACGCCGCCTCCAGCCCGAAGTTGCGGGCGAAGGAGAGGTACTTGACTCGGGGGTCCGCGGCGGCGAAGCCCTTGATCGCCTCAAGGGTGCCGTCCGTGCTCCCGTCGTCGACGAAGAGCAGCTCGACGTCGTCGTAGGCGGCCAGCTCGGACCGGATCTCCTGGTACGCCCGCTCGACGCAGTCGATCTCGTTGTAGCACGGGATCATGGCGGTGATACCCGGCCGTGGCCGGTCCGCCGGTTTCGTGATCGGTGGCTTCTCCCGCAGAGAGGAATCAGACATCCGCCGCAGCCCCTTTCTCCATCGGCTTGTCCGGCGGCACGTTCGGCGGATCCCCGGAGGGATCGAGCACCTTGACGAGCTTGATCTTGCCGTTGGACTCCGGGGCGATCTCCTGGACCGGCAGGACCGTGACCTCGAGGTCGGGTGCCGCGCGCAAGACCGAGTCCCGGATGTCGCCCGGCACGCCGGGACGGGCGTCGTGGGCCAGCACCACCCGCACGTCAACGGACCCCGGCCGGCGCTGGACCAGTTGCATGCGGCTCACCTCGGGGAAGTCCTGCACGGCGTAGGTGAGGAAGTCGCCGTAGTAGCGCCTGCCGTCGGCGCCGGCGATCCGGTCCTGGCTGCGGCCGATCACCTCCCGCACGATCGGGGTCCGGGCCACCCCGCACGGGCAGTCGTTCGGACCGATCCGGACCCGGTCGCCGAGCCGGTAGCGGATCAACGGCATCGCCTCGCTGTGCAGCCGGGTGATGAGGATGTCACCCTCGCCGTCCTCCACCGAGACGGTCCCGTCCTCGTGCTCGACCTCCACCACCAGGTCGGACGTACGCAGGTGCAGCGCCCCTCGCGGGCAGGTGCGGGCGATGGTGAAGACCTCGACGGAGGCGTACACCTCCCGATGGGCCGCGCCGAAGTAGTCGAGGATGTGCGCCCGCGCGGCCGGCGACAGCCTTTCGCCGCCGAACAGCACGGTCCGGACGCCCTGGTGCTGGATGCCGCGCCGCCGCAGCTCGTCGACGACGCTGCGGATGACGTTGGGGAATCCGATCAGGAAGGTCGGCCGGGCCGCCAGGAACGCCGCCACCTGCTCGTCCAGCGAGCGGCTCGTCGGTATGTGGAAGTTCCGCAGCACGCCGAACCGCTCCAGCGGATGGCGCAGGAAGGGGTTGACCCGGAAGTAGGCGATCCGGTCGGTGGGGCGCAGCCTGTTGGACAGCATGTCCTGGAGGTAGGTCGCGCGCAGGTAGCCGAGATCCCGTTCCGAGTTGCGGATCGTGATCGGGATGCCGGAGGAGCCGCTGGTCGTGGCCGCGCGGGTGTTCTCGGCGGTGAAGCCGGTCGCGAGCAGTTCGTCGCCGGCCGCGCCGTGCAGGTCCATGCGGTCCAGCACGGGGAAGCCGGCCAGGTCACGGGCGCTCTGTAATCGCTCGACCAGGGCTGGGTCGAGGAGCCGCCGGTAGTGGGGGACGTTCTCGTAGGCGTGGCGTACCAGGGTGCGTAACAGCCCTGCCTGGAGGTCCAGTTGCTCGGCGTGGCCGAGGCGCTCCCGCCGCCGGATCCGGGCCAGATGGTAGGCGACCGGCGCGAGATTGATCGTGGATCGAAGCCTGCTCAGGGGGCCACCTCGCTCAGCTGAAGGTGTTCTGGTCGTGCACGAGCAGCCACTGTCCGTCGAATCGGGCGAAGTACAGCGTGAGGTAATAGGACTTCTCGTACGGCCGGCCTTCGGCGTCCAGATCGGCGTACGCGACGGACAGCACCACGAATGCTGATTCGCCGAAGGTCTCCGTCCGGATGACCGCCGTCTTGAGCGACCAATCCGGGTCCCCGAACCAGGCGACGTGGAACTCGCCGATCGCGTCCTTTCCGGTCAGCAGTTTTCCGTTGGGCAGAATCACCGAGGCGTCCGGGTGGACGGTGGCCAGGAATCCGTCCAGGTCACGCGTTTCTATCGCGCGCAAATGCGCGGCGAGCGCTTGTGAGAATTCCATCTAGGTCGCCGCGGTGGTCAGGTCGGCGTGGCCCGTGACTTCTTTGGCGTGCCACGTTTGCGGGTGCCGGCGGAACCAGGCGATGGTGTGCAACAGCCCCTCCTCGATCGGTGTCCGCGGCTCCCAGCCCAGCCGGGTCCTGGCCAGCGTGATGTCGGGGCGGCGCACAGTCGGGTCGTCCTGGGGACGCGGCGTGAACTCGATCTCCGACGCGGAGCCGGTGAGCTCTCTGATCCACTCGGCCAGGGCGAGCACGGACAGCTCGTGCGGGTTGCCGATGTTGACCGGGCCGTCCAGGTCCGAGTTGCACAGCCGGACGATCCCCTCGATCAGGTCGTCCACGTAGCAGATGGACCTGGTCTGGCTGCCGTCACCGGTGACCGTGATCGGCTCGCCGAGCAGCGCCTGGCGGACGAACGTGGGGATCGCCCGCCCGTCGAACGGCCGCATCCGAGGCCCGAACGTGTTGAAGATCCGCAGGATCGCCGTGTCGACGCCGTGGGCCCGGCGGTAGGCCATGGTCGTGGCCTCGGCGAACCGCTTGGCCTCGTCGTAGACCCCGCGTGGTCCCACCGGGTTGACGTTGCCCCAGTAGGTCTCCGGCTGCGGGTGGACCAGCGGGTCGCCGTACGTCTCCGAGGTCGAGGCGAGCACGAACCGCGCGCCCTTCTCCTTGGCCAGCTCCAGCGCGTTGAACGTGCCGTTGGAGCCGACGCGCAGCGTGTCGATCGGTAATCGCAGGTAGTCCGTCGGCGAGGCGGGGGAGGCGAAGTGCAGGACGGCGTCCAGGTCGCCGGGGATGACGAGGTGCAGCGACACGTCGGTGCGGACCAGCCGGAAGCGTTCCTCGGCCATGAGGTGCTCGACGTTGGCCAGCGATCCGGTGAGAAAGTTGTCGACGCAGACGACCTGATGACCTTCGGCCAGAAACCGTTCACAGAGATGCGAGCCGAGAAATCCGGCGCCACCGGTAATGGCCACGGTGGGCCGACTCATAAGCGCAGCTCAGGAATTTGCCCGGTCAGGGCGCCCGAACAAGACAAGGTGGATCCTCCTGCTTTACTTACGCAGCGGAAGCCGGCCGCCTCTACTTTTGGTAATGCGCCGAGCCGTGTTGCGTAAGATGTTAATGTCCCCCGCTTTTTCGATTGCGGGGCGATGCTATGTCCGGCTACTCGTCAACGTCAAGACATCCTTCGTAAACATTGGCCGGTCGGGTAGGAGTTTTCGCGCCCCGCTTCCATTCGGTGACCGCTCGCCTGCGTTGCGAATAATCGGGCGTCCCGATCGCCCGTGGCCATGAGGCGGTGGCGGGCCCGTGAGGCGCCCGCCACCGCCACGAGAGCACCGACGCCGTTGATCAACCTCATCACGCTCCCAGGGTCCCCGGGGATCTTCACTGGAAACGATCTACGTTGGCACCCGAGGCTGTCAACCGGCGCGGCGGGTCACCGGCTGATGCTGGGCGTCTCCCAGGTCGCTCCGGTCCGCATGTCGATCAGCTTCAGGAAGCAGCTGCCCTGGGAGCCCACGGCGAAGGTGTAGGTCCGGGTCTCGCCGGCCGAGATGTAGAACGAGCCCTCGTCGCCGAACCAGCGCCCGTTGGCGCAGACGAGATTGAAGTCCACGTGCGCCGTGCTGCCGGAGGTCTTCTGGTAGGAGGCGTCATATCCGCGCGGATCCACATTGACGCACAAATAGCCCGCGCCCGTCGAAGTGCACTGGGACCTGGCCTCGGCGGGGGTGCCGAAGGCCAGCATGCCGCCCGCCACGACCAGCGATGAAAGGGCGGCCGTAATGGCCTGACGAGTGAGTGTCATTGTTCTCTCCTGTCTCTTGTTTCGACGGTCAGGAATTTATCAGCTCCGGGAAACCGGTCGGCCGAAAGGACGTCTTTTTAATAATGAGCCGCATTTAAGCTTCATGGTGAATTGCGGCACTCGTGGGTGGACGCAACCTTCTGCCCCCCTCATGTGTCCTTGTAGGGGTGGAGGATCCGTTCGAATCATTCGTGGCCGCGCGGCTGGCGGCGCTCTACCGCTACGCCATGGTCCTGACCGGAGACCGGCACGACGCCGAGGACCTGGTGCAGGAGGCGCTGACCAGGACCGGGGTGCACTGGCGCCGGGTCGTCCGCAAGGACGATCCGGAGGGTTACGTCCGTACGGCGATGCTGCGCATCATGGCCAACCGCTGGCGGCGTCCCCGGCGGGAGGTCACGGTGGCCGACCCACCCGAGCCCGCCGTGGAGGACAGCGGGCTGGAAGGCCTGCTCGCCGACGCGAGCCTCAGGGCACGGCTCGCCGAGCTGCCCCCGCGAATGCGCGCGGTCCTCGTGCTGCGCTACGTCGAGGAGCGCAGCGAGAAGGAGATCGCCCGCCTGCTGGGCTGCAGCACGGGCACCGTCAAGAGCCAGGCGTCACGGGCGCTCGCCAGGCTGCGCACCACTCTCGACAACCAGGAGGTCGATCATGGATGAGGTGGAGTCGCGGCTCGGCGCCGTGCTGGGCGACCCCGGCCGGACGGTTCCGCCCGCGGACCTGGCCGAGCGCGTTCACCGGGGCGTCGCGGTCAGGCGGAGGCGGCGGCGGGCGCTGGCGTTCGCCGCGGCGGCCTGCGCGGTCGCGCTGGCGGCGGCCGTACCGGTGGCGTGGCGGGAGATCGGCGGACAGGGCCAGACGGTCGCCAACTCCGTCAACGGGCTCGGCGACCTGGTCGACCTCCCTGGTTCGGCTGCCCTGCCGGCGAAGACCACGGAGGGAGCTGAGTTCTTTCCCGAGTCGCTTGGCGAGGACGGGTCCGTGCTGGGCAGGTCGCGGAAGAAGCTGTGGGAGTGGGGGCCGGAAGGCGGCCCACTGCGCCCGCTGGGTGCGGCCTCGGGCGCGACACCGGCCACCGGACCGAGTGTCCGCGTATGGCCGGGGACCAACATCGTCACTCCCCTCTATTGCCGGGACCGGAACGGCACCACACCGGTCATGCCGGAGAACATGGTCGGGACTTCGCTGTGGGTCAGCGGAGGGACGATCGTCGGCAGCGACACCACGTTGCGGCCGTGGGCGGCGAAGGGCTGCACCAAGGGGGCCGCGGTGCCCGGTGCCGCCGGAGAGGCGGTCGCGTTCTCCTATCCCGACCTGTTCGTGGCCGACCCCTCCAAGGCCAACGGCCTGCGCCAGGTGGACGTCGAGTCGGGGGCCCTGGTCGCCGAGCGCCCGCTGCCCGAGGGGGTGAACGTCCGGACCAGTGCGGATCGGTCACAACTCTGGCTGGGCGCGGCCAACCGCGACACGTTCGCCTGGGTCGTGGACGGCGTCCTCAGGACAGCGGACCGCGCCGACTGGCGGGTCACCGAGGGCCCACGCGTACCTCCGGCGGGGGAGATCATCGTGGGCGGGGGCACGCAATTGGCGGATGGACGAACTTTCAACGCCCAATACCCCCGTCTGTACGCGCGGCTCACGGCGGGTGACCGGCTCATCGCGTACAGCGGGCTCACGCCCGGCGAGGGGGCCAGCTGGCAGTCCCTGGTCTATGATCCGCGAAGCGGCCAGTCGTTCGCGTTCAAGGGCCTGGCGTACGCGGCGGGCGACTGGCTCCTGTGGAACGACGGCGCCTCCTACCGCCTGGCCCGGGTCCGGTGATCGGCCGCCACGGGCGCACCTGGATGGTGAGCGTGCTGGTGGCGCTCCCCACGGCCGTCAACCTGATGGACGACGGGCTCACCTGGATCTGGACCAGGTCCGTGCCGGATCCGCTGCTGCACGCGATCGCGCGGGCCGGGCTGCTGGACGCGTGGCTCCTGCTCGACCTCCTGGCCGCCGTGGGTGTGCTGGGCGGCGCCGCGGTCGTGGCGGTGGCCGCCCGGCGTCCGGCGGTCGCCGCCACGCTGCTCGGCCTGGTCGCGGCGCTCAGCCTCGCCGCCGTGCCGGCCGGGCCCGGCTCGACGCTCTGGTACGGCCTGGCGTACGCGGCGGCACTGCCGTTGTCGGTCAGGACGTCGAAGAGCAATTCCACCGGCAACGTGGCGGTCAAGGGGACGAGCAGGTCGAACCATTCCAGTGCGCGGCCGATGAGTGCCGGGCTCGACATCAGTTGAAAATAGCTGGCATAAAAGGTGGAATCGCGCATTGTGCCGGTATCCCGCGCATCACATGGTCTTTCCGGGGTCTGTGAGCGTGATTACCGGCACAATAGGGCGGAGTCAAGAAGCGAAGTTATGAGTCGGCGATGTCGTTCGCGGCCACATAGCCGAAGGTCATGGCCGGGCCGATGGTCGAGCCGGCGCCGGCGTAGCTGTGCCCCATGACGGCGCCGCTGGCGTTGCCGGCCGCGTACAGGCCGGGGATGACCGAGCCGTCCACCCGGAGCACTCGCGCCCGCGCGTCCGTACGCATCCCGCCCTTGGTGCCCAGATCGCCCGGGACGATCTTGAACGCGTAGAAGGGCGGCAGCCACAGCGGCGCCAGGCAGGGGTTGGGCTTGACGAAGGGGTCGGCGTAGTAGCGGTCGTAGACGCTGTCGCCACGATGGAAGTCGGTGTCCTTGCCGCTCAGCGCGAACCCGTTGAACCGGGTGACCGTGGCGCGCAGCGCCGCCGCCGGGACGCCGATCTTCTGCGCCAGCGCTTCCACCGTCGCGGCCTTGAAGGCGGCGCCGCTGGTGAACCAGGAATCGGGCAGCGGCAGCAGCGGCGCGACGTCCTTGAACAGGTAGCGGTTGCGGTAGTTCTGGTCGACGATCAGCCAGGCGGGGATGTGCGGACTCGCCGCCGTGTTGCGGTCGTACATGACGTGTACCACGTCGCTGTAGGGCGCCCCCTCGTTGACGAAGCGCACGCCGTTGCCGTTGACCAGGATGCAGCCGGGCAGCGTACGTTCGGCCAGGCAGAAGTACGGCTGGTCGGGCAGCGGGATCGCGGGGCCCCACCAGGAGTCGTCCATCAGGTCCAGCGCGGCTCCGGCGCGTTCGCCCGCCTCGATGCCGTCGCCGGTGTTCTCCTTGGCGCCGACCGTCCAGCCGGTCCCGATGGGCTGCCGCTGGAACTCCGCGCGCATCGCCGCGCTGTGCTCGAAACCGCCCGAACCCACGATGACCCCGCGGCGGGCCTTGACCAGCGTCTCCACGCCGTTCCGCGTCACGACCACGCCGGTGACGCGGCCGCCTTCGACGCGCAGGTCGAGGAGCGGGGTGTTCAGCCATACCGGCACGCCGGCCGCGAGCAGCCCGGCGCGGAGCCCGGCCGTTAGCGACTGGCCCATGGTGAGCGGCTTCTCGCCGCGAAGCGCGGCCGCGGTGCCTCTGGCCAGGCACGCGGCGCTCACCTCCAGGCCCTTCGGGTTGACCGCGCTGAGGGTCAGCCACTTGTAGTCGGCGCTGAAGACGACCAGGCCGGCCGGAGTGGGGATGTACGAGGGGTTCAGCCGGGCGAGTTCGGCGCCGAGGATGTGCCCGTCCAGTTGGTCGGGCTCGATGGAGCGGCCGTTCGGCATTCCGCCGGGGAAGTCGGGATAGTAGTCGGAGTAGCCCTCCATCCACCGGAACCGCAGCGGGCTGTTCCGGATCACGAACGAGATCATGGCTGGGCCGTTCGCCAGGAACGCCTGCTGCCGCGCGAGGGGCACCGTATCGCCGACGACGCGGGCGAGGTAGGAGGCGGCCTTGGCCGGGGTGTCCGGGACTCCGGCGGCCAGGATCACCTCGTTGTTCGGTATCCAGATCCCGGCGCCGGACCGGGCCGCCGACCCGCCGAACGTCGGCGCCTTCTCGATCACCACCGTCTGCAGGCCGCGCTTGGCCGCGGTGAGCGCGGCGGTCATCCCGGCCGCGCCCGATCCGACGATCACCACGTCATATTCGACGTCGGCGTACGCGGGTGCGCGGCCCAGGGCCGCCTCGGTCATGAGGACTCCGCCGGCGATGGCGGCGCCGCGCAGCAGGGTGCGGCGGCTGGGTCCGTCTGTGGTTGTTGCGGGGGCCGTGGCGGGCGTCGAATCGGCCATGGTGGATCGATCCCTTCAACATGCGTGCGCTGCGGGCAGCGCAGTGGTCGGAGGAACAACCGCGGTGGCACCTCGCGCCGGGTGCGACGGCTACGGACGAGCTGGGGGGTGTGGCCCCCGTCACAGCATGAAGCATGCGCTTGGTTGGTAACGCCTGTCAACAGCGATCATCCATCCCGCCGGAGCCGCCCGTCAGAACCGGTAGCGGAGGAGGAAGCCGGCGTTTCTCCAGGCCGGCACCATGCTGATCACGGCGCACAGCATCCGGTAGTACAGAGAGGCGTGTCTGATCAGGGCCGCTTCCACCACACTCCGCTGGTCCACGTAGTGCAGGCGGTCGTCGAGACGCTCGGCTTCCCGGGCGCTCTCGATGGTCCACCCGAAGGTGATGCCGTGCTGGGCGAAGATCGAATTCGGCTGACTCTCGTAACGCCTCTTGACCGACGCCGCGCCTATGTTGAAGACGAACTGGCCGGTCGGGAAGTGGTCCATGATGTTCCGGAAGACCTGCCGTACCTCGTCCTCGTCGAGGAACTGGTAGAGCCCGTCGGCCACCACGATCACCGGCCGGTCGCCGGGGATCCGGTCGAGCCAGGCCGGGTCGACGACGGACGCACCGATGGTGGTGTGCTCCGGGCGTTGGGGGTAGAGCTGGTCCATGATCTCGATGACGTCCGGGAAGTCCACGTCATACCAGTGATGGCCGGGAGCCGGATCGATCCGGAAGACGCGGCTGTCGAAGCCGCAGCCGAGGTCCAGGACGATCGCGTCCGGGTTCTTCGCCAGGTACTCCCTGGTCCACTCGTCCATCACCCGCGATCTGACGCCGACGGCGTACCGGCCGAGGGCCATGGGCTTGAACGAGGAGAAGTCGAAGCCGAGCCGCCGGACGACCCGGTCCGCCCACGGGTCGCCGAGGATCGGGTGCGGGTCCTTGCTGTCCAGCCACCGCAGGTACAGCTCGACGAGGGCGGTGACCCGTACGCCGGTGAAGTCGATGGGGATGGTCGCCATATCGGTCAGCCCACAGGTAGGTCGCGGCGGCGCAGGCCGAGCAGGCCTGCCAGGGTGAGCGCCGCCGCCATCGCGGTCAGCACGATCAGCGGCAGCGCGGTCAGCTCCCCGCCGGGAAGCAGCGGGACATGGGCGAACACCGACAGATCGATCACCCACTGGCTCAGCTGCAGCTCACCGCCGACCCAGCCGAACAGCAGGCTCACCAGCAGTACGGCGAACGCGCCCGCGGCCAGCCGCGGCAGCAGCCCGAACAGCGCCAAGGCGAGTCCGGCGAACACCCACACCGCGGGCACCTGTACGAGCGCGGCGATCAGGGCGCGGGGTAGCTCGCGGCCGACGTAGCCGGTGTTCAGCCCGTGGGCGAGGCCGACGGCGGCCCCGAAGACGGCCAGCCCGGCGGCCGGGCCGAGCAGCGCGAAGGCGAAGTGCCCGCCCGCCCAGCGCAGCCGGTCGACCGGCGCGGCAAGGAGGGACTCCGCGCGTCCGCCGCTCTCCTCGGCCCGCAGCTGGAGGGCGGCCTGGATCGCGTACGCGGCGGCGACCACGCCGAACATGGTCATCATCCCCTGGAGGTACTGGTCGATGACGGTGCCGTGACCGCCCAGCCGCGCCAGGGCCTCTCGCGCCGCCGGAGAGCTGTTGTCCATCAGCTCGCCGATGCTCTTGGCGATGCCGCCGAGCCCGAACCCGACCACGGCGAACCCGGCGATCCGGTTCGCCAGCGATCGGCGGTGCAGCCGCCAGGCCAGCGCCAAGGGGGAGCGCAGCCCCGGGGCGGCGCCCGCCGGGCCGGGGCGGGCCTGGAACAGGCCGTTGCCGAGGTCTCGCCGCGCCGACAGCGCGACGGCCAGCGCGATGAGCGCGGCCACCCCGCCGACGGCGACGGCGAGGACCCACCACCGTTCGCCGCTGAACGGCCGGAACTGGTGCGCCCAGCCGAGCGGCGACAGCCAGGACAGCCAGCCCAGCCCGCCGCCGGACCTCTCGCTGACCACGCCGATGCCGCGCAGCAGGAACGCGGTCCCGATGACGGCGACCCCGATGCCGCGTGCGCTCCCGGCCCCGGCGGTGAGCTGCGCGACCACCGCGCCCGTCGCGGCGAAGACACAGCCGATGGTGGCGAGCCCCGACCCGTAGGCCAGCGAACCGGCGACGCCCAATCCCGCGTTGACCAGCGCCAGAGCCGACACCAGGCCGAGGACCAGGCTCGCCCCGCAGGTCATGATCAGGGCGGCGGCCACTCCCGCGTGGCGTGAGACCGCGGTGGCGCCGATCAGCTCCCGGCGGCCGGCCTCCTCCTCGGTACGGGTGTGCCGGATGACGGTGAGCAGGCTGAACACCGCGATCACCACCGGGATGAATCCCGCGCGCCAGGTGACCAGCTGGCCGAGGCTCGATCCGTTCAGCGGGCCGTAGGCCACGGTGAAGGCGACGTTGTGCAGGCTGGTCTCGGCGTACTCCTGACGGGCCGCCGCGGTGGGGAAGCCGCCGTTGAACGCGGCGATGAACGCCAGCGGGACCACACAGGGGATGAGGGTCCACAGCGGCAGGAGCACGCGATCACGCCGCAGCGCGAGGCGGACCAGCCTGCCGGTGCCCGCGAGCCCGGTCATCGGGCCACCCGCCGGTCCGTGTCGGCCCGCTCGTAGTGGCGCAGGAACAGCTCCTCCAGCGTGGGCGGCTGGCTGACGAGGCTGCGGACGCCCGCCTGGGTGAGGTGACGCAGCGCCGCGTCGAGTGCGGCGCCGTCGACGTCGAAGCGGACGCCGCCGTCATCGGTGCGCAGGTTGTGCACGCCGGGCAGGCCGGCCAGGCCGTCCGGAGCGTGGATGAGCTCGGCGCGGATGCTCGTGCGGGTGAGATGGCGCAGGTCGGCGAGGGTGCCGGTCTCGACCGTACGGCCGTCGCGGATGATGGTGAGCCGGTCGCACAGGGCTTCGACCTCGGCCAGGATGTGGCTCGACAGCAGCACGGTACGGTCGCCGCGCCGCTGTTCGTCACGGATCGCCTGGCGGAACACCTCCTCCATCAGCGGGTCCAGGCCGGAGGTCGGCTCGTCCATGATGAGCAGCTCGACGTCGGAGGCGAGGGCGGCGACCAGGGCGACCTTCTGCCGGTTGCCCTTGGAGTAGGCGCGGCCCTTCTTGCGGGGGTCGAGGTCGAAGCGGTCCAGCAGGTCGGCGCGGCGGCGCTGGTCGAGCCCGCCGCGCAGCCGGCCGAGCAGGTCGATCACCTCACCGCCGGTCAGGCTGGGCCACAGGGTGACGTCGCCGGGCACATAGGCCAGGCGGCGGTGCAGGGCGGTGGCGTCGGACCACGGGTCGCCGCCGAGCAGCCGGGCGGTGCCCGCGTCGGCGCGCATCAGGCCGAGCAGGATGCGGAGCGTGGTGCTCTTGCCGGCGCCGTTAGGGCCGAGGAAGCCGTGCACCTCGCCGGTGCGCACCACCAGGTCGAGGCCGTCCAGGGCCCGGGTCGAGCCGAACGCCTTGACCAGGCCGGTCACCGAGATGGCGCCATCCTGTCCATGCGTATAGCTGGTTACTGTCATGTGAAGGAGACTACACCTGTGTGTAGCCGCGATGGCAACCGCATGTTCCCCCCGAATTAGGGCAAGAGCCGTACGGCTCATTGGTAAAGCTGGCTAAAGTGAAATTTGACTACTTGTCAGGCACGGGAGGCATCAAGGATGCGGAACGGCCCCACGATGGTCGCCAGTACCCTCGCACTGGCGGTGGTCCTGACCGCCGGATGCACCTCCAGCGGCGGCACGCGAACCCCGGGCGCCGCCCCCCAGTCGCAGGGCCCGGTGGCGAAGCTGGCGATCACCCCCGCTGACGGGACGAAGAAGGTCGCTCCGGACACGGGCGTCAGCGTCAAGGTCACCGGCGGCAAGGTCACCAAGCTGACCGTCGCCGACGCCAAGGGGAAAGCGGTTCAGGGTGCCGTGGGAACCGACGGGACCTGGCGCCCCCAGTGGGCGTTGCGCCCGTCGACGGCGTACACGGTCAGCGCCGAGGCGATCGGCACGGACGGCAAGCAAGTCACCGGGCAGGCGAAGTTCACCACGCTGAAGCCGAAACGCGCGCTGGAGAGCGGCATGGCGCCGCTGGACGGCGACAAGGTCGGCGTCGGGATGCCCGTCCAGCTCCTGCTGTCGCAGTCGGTGGCCGACAAGGAGGACCGGGCCGCGATCGAGCGGGCCCTGGTGGTGAAGATGTCCGAGCCGGTCGAGGGCGCGTGGAGCTGGGTGAGCGACCGCGAGGTCCAGTTCCGGCCGCGCGAGTACTGGCCGACCGGGGAGAAGGTCGAGGTCGTCGCGCACCTGGCAGGGGTGAAGGCCGGTGAGGGGCTGTGGGGCACCAAGGACCGCAGCCTGACCTTCACCGTCGGCCCCCGGCACATCACCAAGGTGAACGCCCGCACCCATGAGGCGGTGGTGACCGACGGCGACAAGGTCGTCAAGACCATCCCGGTCAGCCTCGGCAGGCCGGGCGACGACAGCTATTCGGGCACCATGATCGCCCAGGAGAAGGCCGCGGACATCATCATGGACTCCGCGACCACCGGCCACCCGGGGGAGTACCGCATCCCCACCAAGTGGAACGTCCGGATGACCTACAGCGGCACCTTCTTCCACGCCGCCCCCTGGTCGACCGGCGCGCAGGGCAACTCCAACGTCAGCCACGGATGCGTCAACGCCAGCCCGGCCAACGCGCGCTGGTTCTACGAGTTCACCCAGCGGGGCGACATCATCCAGGTCAGCGGCACGTCGAGGAAGCTGCGGTTCGGCAACGGTCCCACGCCGTGGGCCAAGTCCTGGGACGACTGGCTGGCCGGCAGCGCGCTGGGCAAGCCCGTCAACGGCGGTTAACCGCTGGTCAGAAGCCGAAGACGGCCGTGGGGTTGTCGACCAGGATGCGCCGGCGCAGGGCGTCGGTGGGGGCGATCCGGCCCAGGAAGTCGACCAGGACGCCGTCATCCGGCATCTCGCCGGAGATGTTCGGGTGCGGGAAGTCGGTCCCCCACAGGACCCGCTCCGGAGCGTGCGCGGCGAGGCGTCCGGCGAAGGGGGCCACGTCCTCGTACGGCGGCCCCGAGGCGGAGAGCCGGTCGGCGCCGCTGAGCTTCACCCAGACGTGCCCGGTGTCGAGCAGGCGCAGCAGCGTCTCCGCCGCCTCCTCGTCGTGCACGTCCACCCGGGCCATGTGATCGATGATCACCGGGAGCTCCGCGGCGCGGATGAGGTCGGCCAGGTCGACGATGCCGCGGCCGGCCACGTGCACGCCGAGGTGCCAGCCGTACGGGCGGATCAGCCGGATCACCGCGTCGATGCTCTCGAGGGAGGGGCTGGGGCCGAGGTGGGGCAGGAAGTTCAGGCGGACCCGGCCGAGCGGGCGGTCCTGGAGGCGGCCCGTGAGCTGCTGCGTACGGGGGATCTGACCGACGACACGTTCGCCGCGTCGATCGACGCGCTCGGTCAGACCCGCCTGTACGAGGTGGTCACCCTGGTGGGTTACTACCGGCTGCTGGCCGCACAGCTCCGCGTCGACGGCTGAACTCCCGCCTTTCGCACCCTTGGCCGTCCTACCTCTCCAGTACGACGGCCAGTCCTTGGCCGACCCCGATGCAGAGGGCGGCCAGACCCGTGCCGGAACCGGCCGCCGCCAGTTGGTGGGCGACCGTCCCGGTGATGCGGGCCCCCGAGGCGCCCAGGGGATGACCCAGGGCGATCGCCCCGCCGTACGGGTTGACGATCCCGGGGTCGAGCTCGGGCAACTCGGCCAGGCAGCCGAGCGCCTGCGCGGCGAACGCCTCGTTCAGTTCGACGGTCGTCAGGTCGCCGAACCCCTTGCCCGCCTTGGCCAGAGCCTTCTTGACGGCCTCGACCGGGCCGAGGCCGAAGTAGCGGGGTTCGAGCGCGCTGACGCCGCTCGCGGTGATCCTGGCCAGCGGTTCGCGCCCGCGCAGCCCGGCCTCGTCGGTGAGCAGCAGCGCCGCGGCGCCGTCGTTGAGTGGGGAGGAGTTGCCCGCGGTGACCGTGCCGTCCGCGCGGAAGGCGGGCTTCAGCCGGGCGAGCGCCTCCAGCGAGGTGTCCTCGCGGATGCCCTCGTCCCGGGTGAGGTCGCCGACGGGGACGATCTCGCGGTCGAAGGACGCCTTGGCCGCCTTCTGATGGCTGGCCAGCGCGAACACGTCCTGCTCGGCCCGCGAAATGCGGTGTTTGTCGGCGATCAGCTCGGCGCCTTCGCCGAGGGCGACCGTGTGCTCGGCGGGCATCCTCGGGTTGACCAGCCGCCAGCCGAGCGTGGTGGAGACCAGTTCCTGGCCCTTGGCGGGGAAGGCCCGATCCGGCTTGGGCAGCACCCACGGCGCGCGGGTCATCGACTCCACGCCGCCCGCGATCACCGTGGTGGCGTCGCCGACGGCGATCGCCCGGTACGCCTGGATGACGGCCTCCATGCCGGAGCCGCACAGCCGGTTCACGGTCGCGCCCGGCGTGGTCAGCGGCAGTCCGGCGAGCAGCGCGGCCATCCGGGCCACGTTGCGGTTCTCCTCGCCGGCGCCGTTGGCGTTGCCGAGGATCACCTCGTCGGCGGCGACCTCGCCGTTGCGGTCCACCAGCGCCTTGATGACGTGCGCGGCCAGGTCGTCGGGGCGGACGCCGGACAACGCCCCGCCGTAGCGCCCGAAGGGGGTGCGCACGGCGTCCAGGACATAGACGGTCTTCACGACAGGACCTCCGTACCGATCCTCACGACAGGACCTCCGCGTCCGGTTCTCACGCGGTTACCTCCGCATCCGGTTCTCACGCGGTTACCTCCGCATCCGTACGGTCGCGCAGTTGCGCGACGCTCACGCCGGGCGCGGTCTCCACCAGCGCCAGGCCCTGGTCGGTGATGTCGAGGACGCCGAGGTCGGTGATGATCCTATGCACGCACGCCTTGCCGGTGAGCGGCAGCGAGCACTCCTCGACGATCTTGGGAGACCCGTCCTTGGCGGTGTGGTCCATGATCACGAGCACCTTGCGGGCACCGTGGACCAGGTCCATGGCCCCGCCCATACCCTTGACGAGCTTCCCGGGAACCATCCAGTTGGCCAGATCGCCGCGCGCCGAGACCTGCATCGCGCCCAGCACCGCGACGTCGATGTGACCGCCCCGGATCATGCCGAATGACAGCGAAGAGTCGAAGAACGAGGCCCCCGGCCGTACCGTCACCGTCTCCTTGCCCGCGTTGATCAGGTCCGGATCGATCTCCTCCGGCGTCGGGTAGGGGCCGACGCCGAGGATGCCGTTCTCCGAGTGCAGGGTCACGTCCACGTCGGGCGGCAGGAAGGACGGGATCCGGGTGGGCAGCCCGATGCCGAGGTTGACGTAGTCGCCGTCGCGCAGCTCGGCCGCCGCACGGGCGACCATCTCGTCGCGGGTCCAGCTCATGACGCGCTCCCTTCCGGGGGAGTGGAGACGGTACGCCGTTCGACGGGCTTGATGGCGGCCTGTTCGGGGGTGAGCGCCACGATGCGGTCGACGAAGACACCGGGCAGGTGTACCTCGTCGGGATCGAGTTCGGTCAGCTCCTCGACCTCGGCGATCGCGATGCGCGCGGCCATCGCGGCAAGCGGGTTGAAGTTCCTGGCGGCCTTGTTGAAGACCAGGTTGCCGTGGCGGTCCCCCTTCGCCGCCCGGATCAGCGCGTAGTCGGTGGTGATGGCGTGTTCCAGCACGTACTGCCTGCCCGCGAACTCGCGGACCTCCTTGGGCGGTGAGGCGAGCGCGACCGACCCGTCGGGAGTGTGCCGCAGCGGCAGCCCGCCGTCGGCGACCGGCGTGCCGACCCCGGCCGGGGTGTAGAAGGCGGGGATGCCGCTGCCGCCGGCGCGCAGCCGCTCGGCCAGGCTGCCCTGCGGGGTCAGCTCCACCTCCAGCTCGCCGCCCAGGTATTGCCGGGCGAACTCCTTGTTGTCACCGATGTAGGAGGCGGTCACGCGGGCGATCCGCCGATCGGCCAGCAGGGTGCCCAGACCGCCGCCGTCGACTCCGCAGTTGTTCGACACGACGCTGATGCCGCGTACGCCGGAATCGTGCAGCGCCTGGATCAGCACGTCCGGAATGCCGCAGAGACCGAACCCGCCGACCGCGAACGACGCGCCGTCCCGAACATCGGCCAGCGCCTTATGGGCGGTGGCCACCACTTTGTCTCTCCGCACGGCACTCCGCTTCGTATGTGTTCGCTAAGTGAACTTTAATTCATTATTATCGTCGAGTATGGAGAGCCGAATCGTGCTCTGTCAAAGTCCTTGAGGACTTGAGAGCTCGAAGGAGGAGAGCGGATGGAACCGGCGAGCACTCTGGAACGCGGGCTGGCCGTCCTGCGCGTGCTGGCCGCCGGTCCCAGACGGCCGATGCGCGCGACCGACCTGGTGCGGGCCACCGGCCTGGCCAGATCGACGGTCGACCGGATCGTGGCCACGCTCGTCCGGCTCGGTTATGTACGGGCCGAGGAACGCGACGTGCTGCTCGCGCCGCGCCTGATGGAGCTGGGCGAGGCGTACCTGGCGTGCGGCGGTCTGGGCGCGGCCCTCGACGAGTACGCCCAGCGGCTCGCCGACGAACTGGACGAGTCGGTGTCGCTGGCCGTGCGGGACGGGGACGGGGTCCGCTTCGTCGGCCGCTTCGCCCGGCGACGCACCATGTCGGTGGCCTTCCGGGTGGGCGACCTGCTGCCCGCCGACCGCTGCGCGGCCGGCCTGATCCTGCTCGACCCCGCCGCACGGTGGGCCGAGGACGACCAGCTCGTCGAGCCCGGCCTGGTGGCGGTCGCGGTGCCTGTTCGGGACGGGAGCGGTACGACGATCTGCGCGCTGACCGTGGCCAGCCACACCAGCAGACACACGGCCGCTGGTCTGCGTGATCACGCACTGCCCAGCCTGCTGAAGACGGCGGGGGAGATGGAGACGGCCCTGGCCGACCCGGTCGCGTCGGCTGCGCCGGGCTCTCCTCTTCCGATCGGCGCGGGAGTGGACGCGTCGCGGGCGACGAAGGAGGAGCTGGGGGCCGGTTACCTTCAGTCGTTGGCTCGCGGTCTGGCCGTGCTGGTGTCGCTCGGTTCGGCGCGTGGCGGGCTCACACTGGCCGCCGCTGCCAAGGTCACCGGCCTGCCTCGGGCCACTGTCCGGCGCGCGGTGCAGACCCTGGAACGGCTGGGGTACGTCGCGGCCGACGGCAGCCGGTTCGTCCTGCAGCCCAAGGTGCTGGAGCTCGGGTACGCCCATCTGTCGGGCCGGACCTTCGGCGAGATCGTCCAGCCGCACCTCGTGGACCTGGTGGCGCGGGTTCACGAGTCGGCCTCGGTCGCGATGCTGTCCGGCGACGACGTCGTCTACGTGGCGCGCGTGCCGACCGTCGCCATCATGAGCGTCGACATCACCGTCGGCACCCGCTTCCCCGCGTACGCCACCTCGATGGGCCGGGTCCTTCTGGCCGACCTGCCCGAGGAACGGCTGGCCGGGATGCCCTCACGCCCGCTGACCCCCCACACGCTCACCTCACCCGCCGACCTGGCGGCAGCCGTACGGCAGGCGGCAGTGGACGGCTACGCCCTCGTCGACCAGGAACTGGAGGAAGGCGTGCGGTCCATCGCGGTACCCATCCGCGACCGGAGCGGCCGGGTCGTCGCGGCCGTCAACGTCGCCACCCACGCCAGCCGCGCCACCCCCGCCGAACTGCTCCGCGACACCTTGCCCGCCCTCACTGAGGCGGCCGCCCGCATGGAAGCAGACCTGTCCCACACCCGCCCGTCCTGACCGCCCTACTGGGACGCAACCGACCCGACCCACGCTCCCGACCCGCCCGAGTCGCCTGGCCCGCCCGACTCGCCAGGCTCGCCCGGGTCAACCGCCCGAGCGTCGCGACCGACCCGCTTGGCCCGCTTGGTCCGGTGGGGTGGTCTGGTGGTGATTGGGTGATCTGGTTAAGGGGCCACAAGTCCGGGCTTGTCCCGCTAGGGTCCTTGGGGTTGATCTCACAACCCCGTCAGGAGTCACTTCCTCATGCCGTACGTCGAGCCGCTGCGTGAAGGCGATCCCGCGGTGGTCGGGGCCTACCGGATCACGGGGCGGCTCGGGGCGGGCGGTCAGGGTGTGGTGTATCTGGGGCAGGCGGCCGACGGGAGCCCGGTGGCCGTCAAGGTGCTGCGGGAGGTCGCCGCCGGTGATGACCGGCTCGCCAGGGAGATCGCGGCGGCGCGCCGGGTGGAGCCGTTCTGCATCGCTCAGGTGCTGGACGCGTCGATGGGCGGTCGGCCGTACATCGTCAGCGAGTACATCGACGGGCCCTCCCTGCAGCAGGCGGGCCGCCATGCGGGCGGCGACCTGCAGCGACTGGCCGTGAGCACTGCCACGGCGCTGGCCGCCATTCACGCCGCCGGGGTCGTGCACCGGGACTTCAAGCCCGCCAACGTGCTGCTCGGGCGGGACGGGCCGCGGGTCATCGACTTCGGCGTCGCCCGCGCCACCGACGCCGCGGCCACCGGCACCGCCACCGCCAGCATCGTCGGCACACCCGCCTACATGGCTCCGGAACAGTTGGCGGGGACGCAGGTCGGGCCCGCGGCGGATGTGTTCGCGTGGGCGTCTGTCATCGTGTTCGCCGGCACCGGTACGCCGCCGTTCGGTGAGGACACGCTGCCGGCCGTCATCAACCGGATCCTGCACCAGGAACCCCAGCTGGGCGACCTGCCGGCGCCGCTGCGCCCGGTCGTCCACGCGTGCCTGGCCAAGGACCCGCGCGACCGCCCGGCCATGCGGGACGGTGACATCAGCGAGCCGGAATGGAGGTCGGCCGCCTCCAGGAGCGCGGCCAGCCGGTCCCGCTTGGCGGCCAGGAACGTCCATCGCCGGTAGCTCAAGCGCCGGTAGCCCATGCCCTGGTAGCTAACGTGCCGGTAGCTCCTGCGTCGATGTCCCAAGGGCTGGTGTCCCAAGGGTCGATGTCCCAAAAGCCGAAGCGCACCGTGGGTCGGTTCCCGCTGGTCGCCGCTGTTGCAGGGGCGGTCGCCGTCTCCCTGGCGGCCGTGTCCGTGGGAGCCGTCGTCATCCGGAACGCCGCCTCGACCCAATACGGAGGCGGGCCGCTGCTCGTCGCCAAGTCGAGCAAACCGGTGACCCCCTCGACACCCCCGGCCAAGCGCGGCACGCACAAGCCGAAGAAGTCGAAGACACCCTCGGCGGATCGCACGACCACCCGGCCACTGCCCACTCGTACGAAGGACCCCACACCGACCAGTACGAAGACAACCCCCACGCCCACCCGGACGCGGACGAGCTCCACCCCCACCACGAGCAAACCCGCGTCGAGCGCCTCGTTCACCCTCGCCTACGTCCGCGTCCAGGGGTCATCCAAGATCAACACCGAGGGCGTCACCTGCTTCACCGGCTCGATGAACTTCGCCGCCGGGGTCGACGCCACGAAACCGGCGGCGCCGTACTCCTACCAATGGATCTACAACGGGAAGGTCATCGAGAGCGGCTCAGCGCGGCTGCCAGCCGGCAGCCGCAGCGACTACGTGCACTCGAAAGACCTCGTCGAGCCGCAGGACGGCACGCATACGATCACCTATCGGATCACCTCGCCGGTCTCCCGCGCCAAGTCCCTCAGCTTCACCATGTGCTAGATGGTTGATCGGGGAATTGGTGCAGGTCGATTAGGTCAGTGGTCGTAGGCGATCAAGGATCGTTTACGCGGCGTGCCGATCTTCCAGTTGAACCAGATCGCGACGTTCAGGGCCAACAGGCGCTGGATCACTCGGGTCCACAGCCCGGACAGGATCCGGGCGCCGTGCTGGTCGAGGCCGAGTTGCCCTCGGACCACGGTGATGCCGAACTCGGTGAGCAGGGTGCATTCGAAGTCCGCGCCGGCGAAGCCCTTGTCGCACACGTCGATGGTGCCGGGCGCGGGTCGGTTCTTCGCCTCGGCGAGCATCAGCACGACGGCCTCGCGTTCACCGTAGAGCTTGGGGTTGACCAGCCCGAAGCGGGACCTGGTCCATAGTCCGTAAGTTGCCGACGCTCGTGCAGATCACTCGGTCACTCCCAGCCGGTCATGGTGGAGGTACTCGTCACACAGAACTCGTTTCCCTCTGGGTCGAGCATCACCGTCCACGTGTCCGGGTTGTCGTGGGAAACCGGATCCTGCCGCACCTCGACCAGCTGAGCTCCGGCCTTGACCAGCCGCGTGACCTCGGCCTCCATGGAGCCTGAGGTCACCAGGTCCACGTGTAGCCGGTTCTTGCCCACCTTGGGCTCGGGCACCTTCATGAAATACAGTGATCCGCCGGCACCGGCGGGGTCGCTGACCTGAAACTCGTCGGGGTTGCGCCGGCTGACCTTGTAAGCCAGGGCCTGCGCCCAGAATTCGGCCTGGCGAAGCGGGTCGCGACAATCAACGACAACAGCCAGCAGTGAAACCGACACCTCGATCACCCCGTCACCGAGAATCAGGCGCCCCCCGCCAAACATTGTAAGACGTCGCCTTATTTGGCGAGTTGGCGGCAGCAGGTGAGAGCGGCGGCGATAGCGACGAAGGAGCCGAGGTGGTCGGCTCGGCGTTCTGTTTCCCTTCCGCTCACGCATCTAGAAGCGGACCCGGCCCGCCGAGGCAGGCAGGCCGGGGTTCGCCGCCCTTCGGGTTAGGAGGATCCGTTGATCAGGGCCATGGCCAGGTCGGGGCTGAACGTCCCGGCCGGGATGCCCTGGCCCAGGTTGCAGCTGCCGTCGGAGTCGCCCGGGACCTTGACCCAGAAGAGGTACTCGGCGCCGGTCGTCTGCTTGACCGGCGCGCTGCCCAGCTTGCGTCCGGGCGGGTTGCACCAGCTGTCCTGGCCGCTCCAGGGGCCGTTGCCGTTACGGCTGGTGTCGATCACGTACTTCTTGGCGCCGACGGTCCCGGACAGGTAGCCGTTGACCGCGACGGAGTAGGTCTCGGAGTTGGCCGTGGTGATGTAGTTGGACACGTTCACGGAGAAGCCGCGCGTGTTGGCGATGCCCGACTTGACCAGCCGCGTGGCCATGTCGTCGGCCGCGACCCAGGTGGCGTTGCCCGCGTCGAGGTAGACCCAGGCGTTCGGCGCCTGAGCACGCAGGACCTGGGTGGCGTCCAGCAGCATCGCGTACTGGCCTTCCGGATCGTCGGCGCAACTGGCGGCGGCTGTGCCGTCGGGCTCCAGCACGACGATCGCGTGCCTGGTGCCGATCGCCTTGGCGAACTCGGTGATCCAGGTGTGATACCCGGCCGCGTCGCCCGCGCCGCCGCCCGACTGGTTAGCGCACGCGTCACGGTTCGGGATGTTGTACGCCACCAGCATCGGCAGCTTGTCCTGGGCCTGGGCGGCGCCGACGTAGGTGTCCACGGCCAGCGTGAGGTCGGTGAACCAGCCGCCGAACCACTCGAAGATCGGCTTGTTGGCGATGTTCGAGCCGATGGCGGTGGCTTCGCTCGTGCCCTGGTGGGTGGAGACGTACTGGGCGGGGTTCGACTTGTCCGAGACGTACAGCGCCGTCGGCCGGGTCGTCTGCGTCTCCATCAGCGAGACGTTGTCGAAGCGGACCGTCGGGGTGCCGCCGGACCCGCCGAGCTGGAAGGTCACCTCAGCGGCCGTGCTGGTGGCGGCCGCGGCCACGAACGGGATGCTGTAGCGCTTGCTTCCCGTCGTGAGCTGGACGGGCGCGGCCAGCGACTGGTTGGAGCTGGGCGTCGCCACGTACTGCACGGTAGTGGTGGCCTTGAAGGCCGTCGTGGAGTACGCGTCGAACGAGAGCGTGTAGTTCTTGCCCGCGGTCAGGGCGGCCGTGGTGGGGCTGGTCACCATGGCGTCCCACGGATTGGCGACGACAGAAGTCACGTTCACCCGCATGCGGCCGGACTCGGCCGTGACCGTCGTCTGGCCGATCGCCTGCCAGGGTGCGGTCGAGCTGGTGAAGACGCCGTTGCCGATCAGCTGGGCGGCGGCGGAGGCAGGCGGGGGTACGACCAGGACGGCGGCCACGACCGCGGTTAAGGCTGCGGCGGCTTTTGCTGCGATAAATCGCACTAAATCACCTTTCAGTGGGGTTCGCTCGAAGAGCGTCGTCGGCGCAGGTGCTGAGCGCGCACGCCGACCGCACTCGAAAAGACATGGCGGACCTCTCTCGGCGCGGTGCCGCAGCGTCGGCGCTGATCATTACTGACCACCCTAGATACGGTCAAGGGATTGCGTATGGGGAAAGGTCCGTAAAGCGGGGCCTCTTCTCTATGGGTCAGGTCATGGTCTACCGTCTATGGGAGCGCTCCCAGCCTGTATGTCGACAGCATCGACGCAGGCCAGGTGCGTTATTCCGAGAGAGGTACCGCCAGGTCATGATCCCCGTGCGGATGGGGATCAGCCCGCTCTATATGGTCATGATCCGGCCGGTCGTCAGATCATCGGCGGCATCATGGGAAGGGTCCGTCAAGGCATGAGTTTTCTCTGGGGCGCGGCGACGTCCAGCTATCAGATCGAGGGCGCGTTCGCGGAGGACGGCAGGGGGACGTCCATCTGGGACACCTTCAGCCGCACCCCCGGCAAGGTGCGTGATGCCGAGAACGGCGACGTGGCCTGCGACCACTACCACCGTTACGCCGACGATGTGGAGTTGATGGCGGGGCTGGGGTTACAGGCGTACCGCTTCTCCGTCTCGTGGCCGCGGATCGTGCCGGAGCGCGGGGTGGTGAACCAGCGCGGGCTCGATTTCTATCGTCGCCTGGTGGACACGCTGCTGGAGCGCGGCATCACGCCGTGGCCGACGCTCTATCACTGGGACCTGCCGCAGTACCTGGAGGACGCGGGCGGGTGGCCTAACCGGGACACGGCCTATCGATTCGCGGAATATGCCGACATTGTGCATACGGCGTTGCGGGATCGGGTGGCGAGCTGGACGACGCTGAACGAGCCGTGGTGTTCCGGGCTGCTCGGATATGCCGGTGGCGAGCACGCGCCGGGGCGTCAGGAGCCGTCCGAGGCCGTCAAGGCGGTGCACCACCTGCTGCTGGGCCACGGCCTCGCCATCCCCCTCCTGTCTGGAAATATCGGCATTACGTTGAACATGTCGCATGTGACGCCCGCCACGGCGTCAGAGGCGGACGTGGACGCCGCTCGCCGGATAGACGGCCTCCAGAACCGGCTGTTCATCGATCCGGTGCTGCTCGGCTCGTACCCCGAGGACGTCGTCGGCGACCTGGCGCCCCACAGCGACTTCTCCCACGTCCTGGACGGGGACCTGAAGACCATCTCCCGGAAGATCGACATGCTGGGGATCAACTACTATTCCCCCGCCCTGGTCGCGGCCGGCGAGCCCGCGCCGTCCACCGGCACACCGTGGATCGGCGCCGAACACGTCCGCTGGGTGGACGGCGGGCGCAAGCGCACCACGATGGACTGGGAGATCGACGAGAACGGACTGCTGGAGCTCCTCCAGCGCGTGCACAAGGACTACCCCGCCATCGACCTCTACATCACCGAGAACGGCGCGGCCTTCGCCGACGAGCTGAGCGCGGACGGGGCTGTGCACGACCCGGACCGCATCGACTATCTGGAACGCCACATCAACGCCTGCGCCGAGGCGGCTCGCCGGGGAGTGCCGCTCAAGGGCTACTTCGCCTGGTCCCTGCTGGACAACTTCGAGTGGGCCCACGGGTACGGGCAGCGGTTCGGCATCGTGCACGTGGACTTCGACACGCAGCGGCGCACCCCGAAGGACTCAGCCCTCTGGTACGCGGCCCGCATCCGAAAGGGCGGCCTGGGGTGATCCCGCCGCGCAAGCGGCACAGCTCATCCGTACTTTTCCGCATACGTACGGGCGGTGCGCAGTAGCTCGGACTCCATCCACTCGGCGGCGGCCAGCGTACGCGGGAGCAGGTGGCGCTCCGTGGTGGCGGCGCGGAGCAGCAGAGCCGCGGTGATGTCGTGGTCGGGGCGGCGGACGACGGTGATCGGGTCGTCCGCGCGGATCTCTCCCGGCGCGATCACCCGGAGCAGCGCGCCGGTACGGCCGACCTCGATGAACCGCTTCATCCAGCCCTTCTCTCCGACCCACCCCGCGAACGTGCGGCAGGGAATCCGGCCGGCGGTCACCTCGACCACCAGGTCGGAGCCCACCTGCCAGCGTTCGCCGATCAGCGCCTCGGTCACGTCCAGCCCGGATGTGGTGAGGTTCTCGCCGAAGGCGCCGTTGGCGAGCGTACGGCCGAGGGCCAGCTCCCAGGCGTCCAGGTCCTCGCGGGCGAACGCGTACACCGCCCGGTCACTGCCGCCATGGTGGCGGCGGTCGCAGACGGCGTCCCCGGCCACGCCGCCGCCCACCGTGCCCTTGGGGCCGACGGGCGACACCTGGACCGGCCCCGTCACCGGGCGCTTGTCGATGCCCGTCATCCCTCCCGGGGCATCGGTGTAGTCCACGGGCATGGGGCGGCCAACGTTCACCGACAGAAGTCTCATGGTTCCCAAACTATTACTGATCATTGGAGCGAACACTTTTGGGGTGATCGGTGAAGGAGGGGGGACCGATCCCCGCTACGGAAGACAGGCGATGACTCGAAGAGCTACGACATGGCCCAGATGACGGAGCGGGAGGAGGACGCCGCGATCATCGAGCGGTCCTTACGGGAGCCGGAGTGCTTCGCCGAGCTGTTCGACCGCTACCACGCGCCGATCCACGGCTACGCCGAGCGGCGGCTCACCCGGCCCCTGGCCGACGACATCGCCGCCGAGACGTTCCTGATCGCGTTCGGCCGGCGCCACACCTACGACCTGTCCCGCCCGGACGCCCGGCCCTGGCTGTACGGGATCGCCTCGAACCTGATCTCCCGCCACCACCGGGCCGAGGTCCGGCAGTACCGCGCGCTGGCCAGGACCGGTGTCGAGGAGAGCAGCGAGGACCACGCCGACCGGATCGCCGGTGAGCTGGCGGACCGCCCCCGGCTGGCGGCGGCGCTGGCCAGGCTGCCCGCCGCCGAGCGCGACGTGCTGCTGCTGGTCGCCTGGGCCGACCTGACCTCCGAAGAGGCGGGCAAGGCGCTCGGCGTCGCGGCCGGCACGGTCCGGTCCCGGCTCCACCGGGCCCGTACGAAGATCCGCGCCGCGCTGGACCCGGCACTCACCAGGAAGGGCAGTTGATCATGAACGAACACCCGGACGCCGATCTGGACGCCCTGCGCCGGACCTGGCCTGAGCCCGCCCCGCCGTCCCATGACACCTATTCCGCCGCCAGGGCCGCGCTCCTCCAGGAGGTCACCGCGGCGGTTCCCCGGCGTGCGCGCCGCTTCCGCCTGCCCCGCTCGGGCGGGCGCGTCCTCGCGGTGGGAGCGCTGGCCGTCGCGATCACGATGGTCGCAGTGGTCGTCGGGAACCCCGGGGGAGTCGACGTGCCGCGCCCGATCGTCCCCGGCCTGGCGATGCCGGCCGCCAACGCGCAGGTACTGCTCCACAAGGCGGCCGCCGTCGCCCGGGACCGGCCCTTCACCGCGCCCCGCCCGGACCAATGGATCTACATGGAGACACGCCTCCAGGGGGTCGACAATGCCGCCCCAGGCGAGGTGCAGACGCCGGAGACGCCGCTGAAAACCACCGTGGATCGGGCCTGGACGCGGGCCGACGGCAAGGTGTTGGTCACCTTCGAAGGCGGCAAGATGGTCCGCTCGCCCACCGGAGGGGGCATGCCCCCCACCAGCTTCGCCAAGGTGGCGGCGCTGCCGACGGATCCCGATGCGCTCCTGGCCTGGCTGTACGGAAACATGGGCGATCACGGCGAGAAGCGGGATGTCATCGCCTACAGACTGCTCGGCTCCCTGCTCAACAACAACCTCGTCCCCCCGGCCCAGGAGGCGGCCGTCTACCAGGCGATGGCCAAGATCCCCGGGGTGACGGTGAACCCGGACGCGGTAGACGTCGCCGGACGTCCGGCGCTGGCCGTCGGCGCCATCGAAGACGGCTGGGTGGGTCACGAGATCCTGCTCGACCGGACCACGTACACGTACCTGGGCGAGCGTGCCGTCGCCATCGCCGACTACACCTCCCCTGAGAAGGGCACCACCACGAACGGGGATCAGAAGATCGTTACGTTGGGGGACTCCCACACGATCAAGAAGGGGACGATCATGACCCTCGCCGTCCGCCTCGCCATCGGCATCACCGACAAGCCCGGAGTACGGCCCTGAACGGTGGTGCGGCCCGCCTGCGCCGATGGGCGGTGCCGACAGCCTCGCTGCTGCTGGTGCTCCCGTCGGCGGTCAACCTGGCCGGCGGGCTCACCTGGATCTGGACACCGTCGCTGCCACTCCCACTGCTCCACGTGCTGACGCGGGCCGGCCTGCTGGACGGGTGGTTGGTGCTGGATCTCCTGGCCGCCTCGGGCGTGCTGGGCGGGGCCGCCTTGGCGGCGCTGGCGGCGCGGGAGAGGACCGCCGCCGTCCTGCTGCTCGCCGCGGTCTCGGCGATCAGCCTCGCCGCCGCCGTGATCGGAGGCGTGTGGCTGCCCACATGGTACGGCGTGGCGTACGGGGGAGCGCTGGTCATCTTACGGAGCTCTGGCCGACACCGCTCCGTCTGATCGTCGGCCAGGTCAGCGCTTCGACTCGGCGATCGTTGCCGTCCGGTCGCGGGGCGGTGGCTGGATGTCGGCCTTCATGCCCCAGTCGGAGAGGTGGACGTCGCAGACGAAGCCGAACCATCCCTGGCCGCTGGTGGCGCCCTTCATAGCCTCGGTTTCCGGCTCGCGCCACTTGCTCCACGCTCGGCGTACGAGCTGGTCTTGGCCGATCCACAGACGCCAGGAGACAGTCCAGTCGGCGTATTCGGGCTTGCTCAGGGGACTGATGTCCTTGGCCGGGTGGGCGTCGTTCAACTGGCCGAAGGTGATCGTCCCCTGATAGAGGGTGGTGCGGGTGCCGTCGTAGGTGCCTGCGGGCCGTCGGCTTGTGGTGGTGGCGAGCACGGCTTTGAAGGTCGCCGGCTCGTCGAGGCGGATGTATTCCGATCCCACGGCCAGTTGGCAAGGCCATTTGTAGGTGACCCACGTCTTCCCATGGGGAAGTCCCTTCGGCTTGTACTGCCAGCCGCGCTCGCCGATGCAGAGATTGCGGGTGCCGCGTTTCGCCGAGTTGTAGTCCCGCAGATCGGTCGCCACAACCTTGCCGTTGCCGAACCCGATGACGCCCTTCTCGGGTTCGAGGCGATCCCAGTCGAGACCGGAGTTGAAGGTGTCGCGTTGGTCGATTCGCACGCCGTGGCCCTTGACGAGCTGGCGTTGCATCGCGGCGACCGGGTCCGGCGCGGTGCCGGCGCCGGCGGCGGGTGCGCCGGTCAACACCGATGCGGCCAGGGTGAGGGCCGCGATCGCCTTTGCTCCTCGTGATGGCATCCGATGATCTTCCCAGGAACGCATCTCACTGCGATCACATTGTGAACGTTTCACCGGCCGCACCCGAGGTGACCCGGGAAGACCCGGAGGCCCCGAATCCGCGCCTTGACGCTCCCCGTACGGCCGAGAAGACTCACCGGCGATCCCCTCAAGTGTTAGCGATAACAGCGAGGTGGCACATGGCGCGATCCATCGTCTCCCTGATGACCGTCCTGGTCATGGCGGCGGCGGTGATCGCCGTCCGCCCGGCCGGTGCGGTGGCAGCGGCCTATCCCAATCCCGGGTACGTGACCGGCAGCATCGGCGTGCACGATCCCTCGGTCGTGAAGACGTCGAGCGGCTACCTCCTGGCGAATACCGGTAACAACATCGCCCTCAAGACGTCCACTGACCGCACGGCCTGGCGGGACGCGGGTGTGGCCTTCCCCGGCGGCGCGTCATGGACGCTGCCGTACACCGGCGGCGGCGCCAGCCTGTGGGCGCCGGACATCTCCCGCCACAACGGCAAGTACTACATGTACTACGCCGCCTCCACGTTCGGCTCCCGCAACTCGGCGATCTTCCTGGCCACCAGTGCCACCGGCGCCTCGGGTACGTGGGCCAACCAGGGGCTGGTCATCTCCACCACCTCGTCCAGCAGCTACAACGCGATCGACCCCAACCTGGTCACGGACGCCGCCGGCAACTGGTGGCTGTCGTTCGGATCGTTCTGGACCGGTATCAAGCTGATCCCGGTCAACTCCTCGACCGGACTGCGCTCCGGGACCGCGCTCTACTCGATCGCGCAGCGCACCGGCGGCAGCACGGCCGTGGAGGCGCCGTTCATCTTCCGGCACGGGTCGTACTACTACCTGTGGGTCTCGTTCGACCTGTGCTGCCAGGGCGCGTCCAGCACGTACCGGATCATGGTCGGGCGGTCGACCAGTGTGACCGGCCCGTACGTGGATCGCAACGGCACCGCCATGACCTCCGGCGGCGGCACGCAGGTCCTCGCCGGGCACGGCGGCATCCATGGGCCGGGCCATCAGGCGGTGATCACGGACAGCGACGCCGACGTGCTCTTCTACCACTACTACGCCGACAACGGCGCCTCGCTGCTCGGCATCAACCTCATCGCCTACGACAGCGCCGGCTGGCCCTACGTCTACTGAACCCTCACCCCTGGAGCCAGGCATGCTTCCCGCGAGAATGTGCTCCCTCTCTCTCGTGCTCGTCATGGTCCTCGCCCTGACCTGGACCATGGACGTCAACGTCGCCTCCGCCGCCGTGGCCAAGCAGGTGGAGAACCTGGATCGCGGCCTGATCAGCGTCCATTCCAGCGGCGGCAATCTGGTGTCCTGGCGCCTGCTCGGCACCGAGAGCATGAGCACCGGGTTCAACCTCTACCGAGGCGGCACCCTCCTGAACTCGTCGCCCATCACGAGCTCGACGAACTACCTCGACTCCGGCGCCGCGGCGACTTCCGCGTACACCGTCCGCGCGGTGGTCGGCGGCGTCGAGCAGGCGCCCTCAGCGGCGGCGACGCAGTTCGCCAGTGGTTACCTGGACGTCCCGATCCAGCGGCCCGCCGGCGGCACCACCCCCGACGGGGTCGCCTACACCTACAGCGCGAACGACGCGAGCGTGGGTGACCTGGACGGCGACGGCCGCTACGAGTTCGTGCTCAAGTGGGATCCGTCCAACGCCAAGGACAACTCCCAGTCGGGCTACACCGGGAACGTGTTCGTGGACGCGTACAGGCTGAACGGCACCCGCCTGTGGCGTGTCGACCTGGGCCGCAACATCCGGGCCGGGGCGCACTACACCCAGTTCCAGGTGTACGACTACGACGGCGACGGCAGGTCCGAGGTCGCGATGAAGACCGCCGACGGGAGCGTGGACGGCACCGGCAAGGTCATCGGCTCCGCGTCCGCGGACTACCGCAACTCCTCCGGCTACATCCTGTCCGGGCCCGAATATCTGACCATGTTCAACGGCCAGAGCGGGGCGGCCATGTCCACGGTCTCCTACAACCCGCCTCGCGGAACCGTGTCCAGCTGGGGCGACTCCTACGGCAACCGGGTCGACCGGTTCCTGGCCGGTACGGCGTACCTGGACGGGCAGCGGCCCAGCCTGATCATGGCGCGGGGCTACTACACGCGTACGGTGATCGCCGCCTGGGACTTCCGCGCCGGGGCGCTGACCCAGCGGTGGACGTTCGACTCCAACGTGTCCGGCTCCCAGTACGAGGGCCAGGGCAACCACCAGCTGGCGATCGCGGACGTCGACGCCGACGGCCGGGACGAGATCGTCTACGGCTCGGAGGCGATCGACGACAACGGGAGCCCGTTGTGGAACACGCGGCTGTTCCACGGTGACGCCCTGCACGTCGGCGACCTGATCCCGGCCCGCTCCGGCCTTGAGGTGTTCAAGCCGCACGAGAACACCAACCAGCCCGCCACCTCCATGGTCGACGCCCGGACCGGCGCCGTCATCTGGACGAACCCCTCCTGCGGCTGCGACAACGGGCGCGGCGTGTCCGACGACGTGTACGCGGGCAGCGCGGGCGCCGAGTCGTGGTCGGCGGCCGTCTCCGGGCTGTACAACACCTCCGGCGCGAACATCGGCCGCAAGCCCGGCTCGACCAACTTCGTGGTGTGGTGGGACGCCGACCCGGTCCGCGAACTGCTCGACGGCACGCACATCGACAAGTACGGCACCGGCGCGGACACCCGCCTGCTCACCGGTTCGGGCGTGCACGCCAACAACAGCACCAAGTCGACCCCATCGCTGTCCGCCGACCTGTTCGGTGACTGGCGCGAGGAGGTCGTCTGGCCGACGACGTCGGAGACGGCGCTACGGATCTACAGCACCCCCACCGCCACGACGCAGCGGCTGTGGACCCTCATGCACGACCCGCAGTATCGGGTGGCGATCGCCTGGCAGAACAGCGCCTACAACCAGCCGCCGCACCCGGGCTTCTTCCTCGGGAACGGCATGTCCACCCCGGCCCAGCCGAACATCTACGTGCGCTGAGAGAGTCTCAGGAGGCGGCCTCGGCCCAGTCGCCGTTGGTGACGGTCGCGGCGACGCGTTCGGCCAGGCCGGAGGCCCGCCGGGTGAAGCCGGTCGGCGGCGGCCCGCCCGCGAGCCTGTCCAGTGCGCGTAGCCAGGGGCGGGCCTGGTCCAACGCCTGCTGCTGAGCCTGCTCGGCACCGACGCTGGCGAGGTGGTCGTCGGCCCATCCCGCCACGGCCCGGGCCAGCAGCTCATGCTCGGCACAGGCCTGGCGTACCTTGGCCTCCAGCCCGGCCACCTGCGCCAGCAGCAGCTGCAGCCGGCGCGACCGGGAGGTGCGCTCCAGGCCGTCCAGCTCGGCCAGGCGCTGCGGCCAGAGCAGCAGTTCGGTCAGTTCCGCGCAGGTCGCGGCGACGATCGCCGTCCGGCCGGCCTGGCCGTCCTCCTGCTCGGCGTGCAGTCGCACCGCGGTGGCGACGGCCTGTTCGGCGCTCTTCCGGTAGTCGGCCAGCCGTCCGCTGAGTGCGCCTTGCAACAGCCGTACGCGATGCTTCAGACAGCCCGCGCTCCAACCCTGCACCAGCACCCGCTCGGCGGTGGCCTCGGCGTGCCAGCCGACCCGGGCCACCTGCCGGGCCATGCGCTGGTGCACCACCCAGGACGCCTTTCCCTCGGCTCCGGTCAGGTCCGCCCAGACGCGCACCCCGCCCAGCGGCAGTGGTACGGCCTGGAAGCGTGCCTGATCGGGCGACAACGGCGCACAGATCCGCTCGATCACCTCACACTGCGGCACCGATAACACGGAGCGCCGGCCTCTCGGGGCTGACTCGTGGTGGGCCATCGCGCGGCTCCCTCCAGCAGGGCTCTACAAACCCACACTCAGGACAACGTACTAATCGCTTGGCCGGCGATTGTGGTGAAGCATGTCTCTTGGGTCAGCGGTGGATGTTCGCGCTAATGTGGCAAAAATCAGCTTATGCCGAGTTTGGTGATGATGGGCTTGTTGAGAGCGGTGATTGTGCGCAAGGTGGAATGTCAGAAGGTCTCCGCTCAGCCGGTATGACGCTCATGGCGGACCGTACCAGGCACTATTGCTTGCTGGAGCGGCATCTGTTGGTCCGCGGGCCGGTGCCGGTCGACCCGGTCAGCGACCTCCATAAGGCGGGTGCATATCTGTTCGAGCTTGTCATGGGCTTGATTGCGCTCCGCGATGATCGCCGCCAGCAGCAGGGCGGTCAGTGACGCGGCCCCGTTGAACGCTTGAAGGGTGACCATGTTGAGGAACAGGTCGTGCTTGGCGAACGGGCCGGAACCCTGCGCGGCCGCGACGATCGCGACCGTCACCACGATCAGCGCGCATGCCGTGGCGCCCGCCAACTGGAACCGCAGGGCGGCCCAGATCAGGAACGGGAAGACGAGGAAGAGCAGATTGATGGAGCTCATCGTCGCCACCAGCGTGACGAGGAGCGTGCCCACGGCCAGGGCGATCGCCTCGATCCAACGGGACAGGTGAGCGTCCCACGGTGTCCGGGACGTGCGCAGCACCAGCAGAATGGGGGTGATCACGAGAACGCCCATCGCGTCGCCCGCCCACCACACCGACCACGTCGGCCAGAAGTCACTGCTCTGGAGTCCACCGGCGAGCAGGAGCGCGCCACTGCCCACCGTCGCGCTGATCACCATCCCCATCAAGGCGCCGAGGAACACCAGCGCCAGCGCGTCCCGCAACCGATCCAGCTCGATGCTGAAACGCGCCCGGACGAGCATGAGATAAGCGCACACCGGAGCGAGGGTGTTGCCCACGGAGATCGCCACGACCGCGGGCAACGTCGGCCCGATCGACAGGTTGACCAGGAACGCACCGAGAGTGATCCCGGGCCAGAACCGGACGCCCATGAGGAGGAGACAGGCCAGCGCGATGCCCGTCGGTGGCCAGAGCGGCGTGACCTGCCCGCCGACCAGCTCCTGCCGCAACCCCACCTTGGCGGCCGCGAAATAGGCGCCTGCGACGGCGAGGACCCGCAGGACGTTCATCACATGCGACCGGGGCCCATCGTTGTTCAGCATGTCGCCTCACTCCCCGTCACCTGCGAAAACTGCCCCCCATGACATTCTGCTACGGGATGAGCGGGACACCGACCGCTGGATGTGGTTCGCGCGCACGCACCGAGCTGGGCTGCAACTTCTGCAGCAGTCGAGGTATACCTCCGGTTTGATGCGCTACGGGCGGTGACGGAGTTAGCGTGGCGGATGCACATCAGCGCCGCATCGCTCGTCCGGCGGGTGTCCGCGGTCCACCCCCTGCTTCTCGACGGCGCTCTGGCCCTGACGCTGGTCGTCGGGACGTGGCTGTGGGAGATCTACGAGCCGGGCAAGGGCCGGCCCGCCGACGCCTTGTCCCTGACGCTGAGCCTGCTGGTGAACGGGCCGCTGGCCCTGCGCAGGCGGGCGCCGGTCGCCGTCCTGGTGGTCTCCACCGTGGCGGCGCTGGTCTACCACCTGCTGGGCTACCACTTCGTCCTCAACAACATGGGCCCGCTGGTGGCCCTCTACACCGTCGCCGCCCACCGGTCCCCGGCGGTCTGTCTGGCCGGGTCGGCGCTGCTCGTGACGGAGTGGGTGCACGCCGGGCTCCACCAGCCCGGCATCGCGCTGTGGTCGGCCCTCGGCCAGTCGCTCCTGGTGGCGGCCGGCGCCGTGGGCGCGGGCACGAGCACGCGGCTGCTGGTCGAGCGCACCGGGCAACTCGCGGAGCTGGCCGACCAGCTCCGCAGGGAGCAGGACGCCGCCGCCCGCCGTGCCGTCACCCACGAACGGCTCCGGATCGCCCGCGAACTGCACGACGTCGTCGCCCACCACATGTCGGTGATCTCCGTTCAGGCGGGCCTCGGCCGTTACGTCGCCCTGTCCGACCCGGCCACCGCGCACGCCTCGCTGGGGGTCATCGCCGACACCACCCACGAAGCGCTGGCCGAGATGCGGCGGCTGCTGTCGATCCTGCGGATCGAGGCCGACGACCAGGACGAAGGGCTGTACACGACGACCCCCGGGCTCCAGGGCCTCGAACTCCTGGCGGAGCGGATCCGCGCCGCCGGGCTGCCGCTCGAGGTGGTCGTCGAGGGAGCGGCCAGGCCGCTGCCGCCCGGCCTGGACCTGTGCGCCTACCGCATCGTCCAGGAGGCCCTGACCAACGTGCTGAAGCACGCCGGCCCGGCCAGGGTGGAGATCCGGGTGACGTACGCCCCCGCCAGGCTGACGTTACGCGTCACCGACGACGGCGCGGCGTTCACCGGGAGCCCTCGTTCTGGCGGTCACGGATTGATCGGCATGACCGAACGTGTCAGGCTTTATCAGGGAACGATCACCGCAGGGCCGCTGCCGCTGGGCGGATTCGAGGTGCTGGCGATCTTCCCGCTGCCCCCGCCCGACGATCAGACTCAAGAAGCGAGCTCATGATCAGAGTGCTCGTGGTCGACGATCAGGTGCTCATCCGTGCCGGTCTGGCCGCGCTGCTGCGCGCGGCGGGCCTGGAGGTGGTGGGCGAGGCGGCCGACGGGGAGGAGGCCGTCCGCCTGGCCACCGCCGTCAAGCCCGAGGTGATCCTGATGGACATCCGGATGCCGGGCATCAGCGGCATCACCGCCACCGAGCGGATCCTGGCCGCCGCCGAGAGCACGCCGCCCAAGGTGCTCATCCTCACCACGTTCGACCTGGACGAGTACGTCTTCAACGCGTTGCGACTGGGCGCCAGCGGCTTCCTGCTCAAGGACACGCCGCCCGAGCGGCTGATCGCCGCCATCCACACGGTCGCCTCCGGTGACATCCTGCTGGCCCCGATCGCCACCAAGCGGCTGATCGAGGCGTTCGCCGCCCCGCCGCAGGAGGCCGCCGTGTCCCCGCCACCGGCCCTGGACCGCCTCACCAGCCGCGAGACCGAGGTGCTCGGCCTGGTCGGCCACGCCCTGTCCAACAGGGAGATCGCCGAGCGGCTGTCGGTGAGCGAGGGCACCGTCAAGACCCACCTCAACCGCCTGATGGCCAAGCTGGGCCTGACCAGCCGCGCCCAGGTGGTCGTCCTGTCCTATGACTGCGGCCTGGTCAAGCCCGCGTCCCGGTAACCTGGGCGATACCCTGACGCATATGGGCATGAAGATCATTGTCGACGACCTGTCGGGCGCGGAGATCGCCGCGTTCCTGGACGAGCACCTCCAGGAGATGCGATCCATCACGCCTCTGGAGAGCAAGCACGCCCTCGACCTCGACGCGCTCCGCAAGCCCGAGGTCACGTTCTGGACGGTCATCGACGGGGACACCCTCGTGGGCTGTGGCGCGCTCAAGAGGCTGGACGCGGAGCACGCCGAGGTGAAGTCGATGCGCACCCGGCCGGTGCGCAAGCGGAGCGGGGTCGCGTCCCTGCTCCTGGCGCACATCATCACCGAGGCCAGGCGCATGGGGCTCACCCGGCTGAGCCTCGAGACCGGCTCGGACGAGTTCTTCCTGCCCGCCAGGAAGCTGTACGAGAAATTCGGCTTCGAATACTGCGAGCCGTTCGCGGATTATCGG
Source organism: Nonomuraea sp. NPDC049269 (assembly GCF_043197155.1). Taxonomy (NCBI): domain Bacteria; kingdom Bacillati; phylum Actinomycetota; class Actinomycetes; order Streptosporangiales; family Streptosporangiaceae; genus Nonomuraea; species Nonomuraea sp. NPDC049269. The sequence goes on along the minus strand of NZ_JBICSO010000007.1, from coordinate 360,007 downwards.
TCCGACCCATATAGCGCATTCATGACTAAGACGCTCTGAACGTCGGCGACTGTAGCGCGGCCGGTAGATGTTTGAGGGCTGTTCGATAGCGGAAAGTTGGGGGACATTCCGACATTTGGAGATCCCTGAATGACGACCCCTCCTCTGCAAATACCGGTCCCTGGTGAGCTGGCGTCCAGCACGATTCACCGCTATCGGGACGAGAACGGGCCGGTGTTCCGCATCGAGCTTCCGGGCAAGGTGAATGCGTGGGCCGTGACCTCGTACGACACGGTGAACGCGGTCCTCTCCAACGACGACATCCGCTTCAGCAAGAACCCCGAGAACTTCACCGCGCTGCACGACGGCACCATCTCCCCGGACTGGCCGCTGCGGCAGCTCATCGAGGGCGAGCACCTGCTGGTCAAGGATGGAGCGGATCACCGCAGGCTGCGCGGCCTGGTCAACCGGGCCTTCACCCCGGCACGCGTGCAGGGCCTCGCCGCGCGCATCCAGGAGATGACGGACGAGCTCCTCGACCGGCTGGCGGACGAGGGGGAGGTGGTGGACCTCGTCCGGCATTTCACCGAGCCGCTGCCCGTCAACGTGATCTGCGAGCTGTTCGGTGTGCCCGCAGAAGACCGGAACCAGATCCGCCTCTGGAGCGGCGTCCTCCTGTCGCACACCGCCACCCCGGACGAAGCCGGCGCGACCGGGGCCGCCCTGCTCGGGTACCTGGGCCGGTTCATCGACAGCAAGCGCGGCGATCCGGGTGACGACCTCACCACCGGGCTCATCCGGGCGCAGGAGGACGACGGGGACCGGCTGTCCGACAGCGAGATGGTGTGGATTCTGTGGCTGGTGCTGATCGCCGGTCACGAGACCACCGTGCACCTGCTCGCCAACGCGGTCATCGCCTTGTGCGCGGACCGCGACCAGCTCGACCTGGCACGTACGAAGGACGCCTGGGGGCAGGTGGTCGAGGAGTCGTTACGCAGCCGGAACTCGGTGATCAACGTCCTGTTCCGCTACCCGCTGGAGGACGTGCGGCTCGGCGACGTGACGATCCCGGCCGGGGAGCCGATCATGATCGCGGTCGCCGGCACCGGGACGGATCCGGCCAGGTTCGGCGGGGACGCGGGGCGCTTCGACATCGCGCGCGGCCAGGAGACGCATCTGGGGTTCGGCCGCGGGCCGCACTTCTGCCTGGGGGCGCCGCTGGCCAGGCTGGAGGCCCGCATCGCGCTGTCCTCGCTGTTCGGCAGGTTCCCCGAGCTGCGGCTGGCGGTCGATCAGGGCCAGATCGCCTACACCCCGTCGATGATCACCGAAGGGCCGGTCGAGCTGCCCGTGGTGCTGGGGCCCGCCGGCTGAGCTCCCGGCGGGCCCGCGATCGCCTGACCTAGGCGGGGCTGGTGGTGCCCAGGAAGTAGTACTCGCCGATCGGGGTGGTCGGCACGACGTAGGTGTCGCTGACGCTGACCACCCATCGGTAGGTGCCCGCGGCCTGGCTGGTGCTCAGGGTCTTGACGGTGGTGCCGGTTCCGGTGGTCGCCACCTCGCTCCAGATCGGGGTGCCGAACGGCCCGCAACAGGAGTACTTCTCCAGGCTGAGCCGCATCCGCGCGGTGCCGGGTCCGTCCATGCAGGCGGTGTGGGTGCCGGCGCCGGCGGAGGTGAAGCCGTAGATGCCGGGGTCGGGGATGAGCATGCCGAAGCTGCCCTGGTGGGCCGTCAGGTCGTTGAAGTGGTGGTTCGGGTGGCCCGCGCACTGGGTGTTCACGGTGGACAGGGTGAGCCCGTACGCGTTGAGGATCTCGTTGACCGGCTGGAAGAAGGTGGTGCCACCGGCGCTGCAGTTGCCGGAGCCGCCGGAGGTGACGCCCTGCGCCTGGTAGCCGGAGATGAACGGGCCGCCGGAGTCGCCGGGCTCGGCGCACACGTTCGTCCGTACGACCTCGGTGACCGTCCCCTGGGAGTAGGTCACGCTGACGTTGCGCTGCTCGATGACGCCGCAGTGCCAATGCGTGGTGGAGCCGGACCGGCACACGGCCGACCCGGCCGGCGCCTCGGCGGAGCCGAAGACCGGCACCTGCTCGGTGCCGTAGGCGTTGACCGCCGGGCGCGCGACCCACTGCGAGTTGACCGCGACCCAGGAGTAGTCGTTGCCGGGGAACGACGAACCCTGGAACGTGCCCTGACTCTGCCCGCCCGGCCCGGTCGTGGTGAGTCCGGGAGTGCCGCAGTGACCGGCCGTGACGAAGCCCTGCGTGCTCCCCTGGGTCACCGGGAAGCCGATCGAGCAGCGTGAGCCGCCGGCGATGTAGTAGGCGTCGCCGCCGCGCAGGTTCTGGAACGTGACCGGCCGCTCGGCGATGGTCTCGACCCGTACGGCGGCGCGGTCCACACCGCTCGCGGCCACGAACGCCGCGCCCGCGGCGGCGTCCAGCGCCTGCACCACGACGGCGTTGGCCTGCTCGTCCACGAACCAGACCGGGACCTTCTGCCCGGAGGCCTTCTCAGCGGCGGTGTCCAGCGCGCTCTTGACCGAGGTGAGCGCGGCCAGCGACCGGCCGACGACCTTCGCCTGGGCACCTGCCGCGGTGACGGTGGTGGTCGAGGCGGCATCGGTGGTAGCTACCACCAGCCTGCCCTCCTGGTTCACCCAGGATCCGGCGTACCGGTCCTTGAGCTGGGCGCGCAGCCTGGGCTGGAGCCGACGGGCCCGCTCCTCGTTGCCCAGGCGGGTGATGGCCTGTTCGCGGGTGAGGCCCAGGTCGCGCCGGAGCGCGTCGAGCACGTCCGGCGGCGGTGCCACCGTGGCGGCGGGGGCTGCCTCGACGGGGACCGCGAGGGGAGCGGCGGCGGCGGGAGTGGCGGTGAGCACGAGAGCGATGATCGCGAGCGCCGCGCCCGCCGCCGACGGGCGGTAAAGGACCATGGAAGCTCCTCGGATCGGGGGGTGCCGCCACGGTATGACGGGGCCGATCATCGAGGGGCATACCATCCGCGCATATCGCGGCCTTATGGCGCCGGGCCCGGTGCCATAAGGCCGCCGTCTAGCTCGGGATCGGGTACGGGAACGCGCCGGTCACGCCGATCTTGTCGTACTCCATCTTCGAGGTGTCGAAGCCGTCCGCCCAGTTGGCGTTGGTGACCTCGTTGCACTTGTACGCCTGGTACTTGTCGTCGCTGACCTTGCCGACCTCGACGTTGGAGATGGCGAAGCCGCAGCCGCCCGCGTCCATGTGCACCCCGCGCGTGCCGGAGTCCGGCATCTGCCCGGCGGGGTCGTTGATGACGTCGCCGATCACCATCTGCGAGACGTAGTTGTCGATCGGATGCGGTTCGACGTTGTGCACGCCATAGGTGTAGAAGGCGCCCATGTCGCCGCTGTCGAGGCCGGTCTCCTCCAGGCGGATGTAGGAGAACCGGTTGTTCCTGGCGTAGTTGTCCTCGTTCTTGATCTCGGGGCGGACCTCCAGGCTGATGCCGTAGCGGGCGCTGTGCTTGACGACGATGTTGCTGACGGTGTTGTTGCCCGTGCTCATCAGCTCGATGCCGGCCGCGTCGCCGGGGACCAGCTCGCCGACGTGGTAGATGTAGTTATTCGTGATCGTGTGATGTCCGGAAATGTCGCCCTCGCCGGGGTAGCCGCCCTCGACCTTGATCCCGTCGCCGCCGAGGTTGTCCAGCAGGCTGTCCGACACCTTGACCCGCTCGTTGGCGAAGAGCAGGAAGACGCCGGTGTATCCGCTGTCGGACAGGTGCAGCCGGGTCAGGTCGATGTCGCGGGAGTTCGTCACGGTGATCATGCCGAACCTGTTGCGCGGCATCTCGATCTGCCGGTCGTAGATCGGGTACTTGTGCTCGTAGCCCGAGTCGCCGGGGCCGTTCCACCCGTACCGGTACCAGTCGACGAAGTCCGAGTACTGCAGCGTCAGCCCGTCGAAGGCGAGGTTCTGCACCCGGTGCTCGGGGGAGGAGCCGGCCAGCGAGATGATCGTCTTGACGGTGGGCGCCATGACCTTGTCGATCGAGCTCTTGGGCCAGTAGTAGACCTCGCTGTTGGCGAAGTCGAAGTAGTACTCGCCCGGCTGGTCCAGGAAGCGCAGCGTGTTCTGCAGGAAGTAGCGTGAGCCGCTGCGGCTGTTGACGAGGGTGAAGCGGGCGTCGTTGTTGAGTGTGAAGAAGTTCTTGCGGAAGTCGGCTCCGCCGAGCGGCACGGTGTCGGTGAACCAGCTCCACGACCCGCCGGACCAGACGACCATCTGGGCGTTCTTGTCGAAGTCGGCGTCCCACTCCTTCGGGATGTCCTTGGCGTCGAAGAAGAGCCAGTTGTGCACGGCCTGGTATTCCGCCTCGGGCGTCACCGAGAACAGATACGGCGACCACAGGTCGTCGCTGGTCCTGTTCGGGTAGCGGGCGGTGGTGGCGCGCTTGCCGTCCTCGAAGAGCGTGTAGAAGCTCCGGTCGACCTTGGTCTTGTAGATGGTGTCGTTGTACTTCTGCCAGCCGGTCAGCGGCTTGGCCCCGAGCAGCCTGGCCTTGCCCGGACCGTCGGCGCTGCGATAGGTGATCTTGTGGCCGTTCGCGCCGGAGTCGGCCTCGGTGAAGGTGATCGTCTTGTCGACGACGTAGTCACCGGCCTTGACGTTGACGACGATGTCGCAGTTCTGGTGGCCCTTCTTGGCTCGGAGCCGGTCGCGGGCCTGCTCCACCGACTTCCACGGGCGCCGGGAACTGCCGTCGCCCTGGTCGCTTCCTGAGGTGGAGACGTAGTAGTCGCAGGTGGGTTTGGCGGCCGGGGTCGGGGTCGTCAATCCGCCGATCAGTAAGACGATCGCGCTCAGAGACCTGAGGATCACTGGCTCTCCTTCATGTCCCGCCACCGCTCGTACTCGGCGCGGGTCTCGGGGGTGAGTGGGTAATAGTCGGAAAGCGCGCCGCCCTCCTCGATGCGGGCGCGGCTGTAGCGCTCCCACTGCTCGTGGTCGGCGGCGGCCTCAAGGACGGACGCGGCCCGCCGGCGCGGCACCACCACGGCGCCGTCGTCGTCGGCCACGCACAGGTCGCCGGGCAGCGCGAGCGCCCCGCCCACGGCCACGGGCACGTCGTACGCCCACGGGAACAGCTCCGCCTGCGAGGCGTACTGCGGGGTGGCGCCCGTGCACCAGATCGGCACGTCCAGCTCGGCGACCCGGGGCAGGTCCCTGATCCTGCCGTCCACGACGATCGCCGCGCCGCCCTTGCGCTTGAAGTAGCGGACCAGCATGTCGCCGAAGCAGCCGGTGTAGGCGCTGCCGTACGCCTGCACGACCAGCACGTCGCCGGGCTCGATCTCCTCCAGCACGGCCCACAGGGCGGTGTGCCGCTCGACGTACTCCTGGCCGAGCCCGGAGGCGATGTCCTCGCGCTGCGGCATGAACTGCAGCGTGCGGATCCGGCCGACGACCTGCTGGCCTGGCGCGATGGGACGCGGCCCTTCGACGAAGGTCCGCCGGATGCCCTGGCCGTGCAGTTTGGCGCAGGCGGTGGCCGAGCTGATCCGGGACAGCCCGGCCACGAGGGCGGGATCGGGTTCGGCGGGTTTTGGCCCGCGAACAGGAAGGTCCCAGATGGGGTCGTCCATGAAACTCCTCAATAGGCCCGGTACGGGTCAGTGGTGACGGCGCGGCTCAGTAGTGCTGGTGCGACGGGGTGCGGGCGCGGGCGGTCGTGTGCAGGTCGAGCCGGATGCGGCGGCCGGGCGGCAGCTCCACGAGCAGCCGGGGCCCGCCCACCGCCACCTCCCGCTCGGCTTCGGTGATCGGGGGAGTGGTGTAGGAGCGCGGGTCGCCCGGGTAGCCGGGCTCGGCGCCGGTCACCACCGCCCGGTCGATGTCGTGCTCGCCGAACGCGCCCGCCTGCACCACGACCCTGCGGGTGCGGCTCAGCCCGAGGTTCACCAGCTCGACGCGAACGCCGTCCGGCCGTACCGAGTCGACCAGCGCGGCCACGTCGGCGGGCAGGCCGGGGCGGTGGCGGTCGGCGTCGAAGTAGGCCAGCCGGGCCGGCAGCAGCCCGCCGTTGTAGAGGACCTGCGGCGTGCCCGTGACCAGTTGCAGCAGCGCCTCGGTGAGCACCGGGTTGAGCCGCTGCCAGTGGTGCACGTGGATGGCGGACAGGTCCGCGTGGTCGGCGTCGATGAGCGCCATCCGCCGCTGCACCTGGCCGAGCGCGGTGGCTAGCATGGCCTCGGGGAAGCCGGGGTTGGCGCCGCGCAGGAACTCCAGCCAGGGCGCCTCGTGCCCGGCCTCCTCCTTGTTGCGGAACGCCCGTACCGTGGTCCAGTCGTAGCCCGAGGCGGCCCGCAGCCGGTCGATCCGGTCCGCGTCCTGTTCGGCCAGACCCGTGTGCCACAGCCAGACCGGCAGGCCGAGCTGTGGCGGCTGGAAGTCGAACCAGCCTCGGTCGTCGTGCCGGTTGGGCACCAGCATGGTGGGCCGCCCGGCCTCTTCGCCCAGTTCGGCCAGCCATCGGTCGCTGGTGCTCATCTCCGTGCCGGTCACGGGGGCCTGCCTGGCGTGGCCGTACACGGTGTCCAGAGGGTCGCGGCCGATGGCGAGCGCGGCCTGGTCGCCGGTCAGCAGGTGGGCGTTGACCGCGGCGATCGCGGCGGCGGCGCCGACGCTGTAGAGGCCGTGCGGCCACTGCCAGCCGTAGATGCCGCCGTACCACCGGCCGCCGTGCAGCTCGCCGACCTTGCCCGACGGGCCGACGTTGTCGGGGAGCACGCCGTGGTTGGCGGCGGCCCGCTCCTGCCAGGCACCGATGTAGCGCAGCGCCCAGTCCCGGTAGCGGTCGTCGCCGTCGTACAGCCAGGCGTTGACGGCCAGGCTGGTGGCGGCCAGGTTGATCGCCACGTCGCCGCGGCCGAGCCGCTCGCTCATCGCGGCGCCCATGCGGCCGGCGTTGCCGGGGTCGGCCAGGTCCGCCCAGGCCGTGATGCCCGGCAGGTCGCGCAGCGGCAGCCCGTACGGCCGCATGCTGTCCAGGTCCGCGTGGTAGGAGGCCCATTCCCGCTGGAGGCCGTACCGGGGGCCGCCCGCGCCGTTGTGCGGGGCGCGAATGAGGTCGAGTTCGGCGTCGTAGTTGGCCGAGCCGGGCAGGTAGAGCCCGGCGAAGCGGCGGGCCAGGTCGCGGAAGCGCTCGTCGCGCGGGTCGGCGGCGCAGATGCCATAGAACAGCAGCAGCGACTCGCCCTGATGGAACCAGTCGTAGCCGCGCTCGAACTCGTCCACCAGGTAGCCGAGCTCGGTGAGCTGCGCGGTCACGCCCTCCCAGTGGTGCTTGGCCGCGTCGAGCAGGTCGTCGGCGCCGCCGAGCTGGTAGAGCGCCGGCCAGTTGAAGAACGCCTCATAGAAGTCGTCGGCGCCGTCCCGTTCCTCGCCCTGGCCGTGGTAGATGAGCCGGCCGTCCGGCCCGCAGTAGCGGGCGGCGAAGGCCCGCCACGCCTCGTCCAGCGCGTCGAACAGCCGGCGTTCGAGCACCGCCCAGACCGGCGGCGCGCCGAGGGGGACGGTCGCCTTGATTTCCCGCAAAGTCATCCCTTCGTGGCCCCGGCGGTGAGGCCGCTGATGATGTGGCGTTGCATGAAGACGAAGAAGACCAGCAGCGGGGCGATGGCCAGCAGCAGCGTCGGGAAGACCACCGTGTAGTCGGTGGCGTACTGGCTGACCGCCGCGTAGACGCCGGTGGTCACCGTGTACAGGCCGCTGCCGGGGCCCAGGATGATCTGCGGGTTCACGAAGTCGTTCCACACCGAGAAGGTGTTGAGGATGACCATCGTGGCGACCGCGGGCCGCATCAACGGGAAGACGATCTGCCAGAACGTCCGCAGCCGCCCGGCCCCGTCCACGGCCGCCGCCTGGTCGAGCACGGCCGGGACGGTCGCGATGTAGCCCGCGTACAGGAAGATCGAGAACGGCAGCGTGAGCACGGTCTCGAACAGCACGAACCCGCGGATCGTGCCCATGAGACCGAGCGTCTTGAGCACGTAGACCACCGGGATGACCAGCACCTGGCCCGGAATGAAGGTCCCGGCCAGGAAGAACAGCATCAGCACCCGGAAGCGGCGCTTCGGGCTGCGCGCGATCACGTAGGCCGCGGGTGCGGCCAGCACCACGGAGAGCACGTTGACCGCCACCACGAACAGCAGCGTGACCGCGTACCCCTTGACGACGTTGAACTGCGGGTTCGTCAGCGCCCTGCCCAGGGGCTCCAGTGTGAGGCTGCCCAGGCCGAACGGGTTGGCCAGGATGTCCTGCTGGCCCTTGAACGCGTTGACGGTCAGCACGTACAGGGGGATGAGCATGAAGGCGACGGTCGCCCAGAGGAAGGTCCTTCTCACTGGTGCACCGCCAGCTCGCCCCGCCTGCGCAGCCTGGTCACCACGAACGCCAGCGCGCCCGTCACCAGCATGAGCAGCACCGACTGCGCCGAGCCGAAGCCGAGGCGGGCGTCGTGGAAGGAGTTCCACAGGATGAGGTAGGCGACGGTCTGCGTCTGCCCGGCCGGGCCGCCCGCGGTCAGCGACACCACCAGGTCGTACGTCTTGAGCAGCGTCACCAGCGACAGCACGATGTTGACCGTCACGGACGGGCCCAGGGCGGGCAGCGTCACGTTCCTGAACACCTGCCATCGGGTCGCGCCGTCGATCCGCGCCGCCTCGATCAGGGAGTGCGGCACGGCCTGCAGCCCGGCCAGGTACAGCACCACGTTGACGCCGAACCCCGCCCACACCAGCACCGCGATCATGGTGACCGTGGCCCACGTCGGATCGGACAGGAACGGCAGCACCTCGCCGCCCCAGGAGGTGACCAGGTTGTTGACCGCGCCGGTGGTGCCGAGGATCGCCGACCAGAGGAAGCCGACCACGAGGGCGCTGAGCACGTGCGGGTAGAACAGCACGATCCGGAAGAACGTGTTCGCCCTGGAGACGCCGTTGACCAGGAGGGCGAAGCCGAGGCCCAGGAGGTTGAGCCCGGCCGTGCCCGCCGCCGCGACCAGCAGGGTGACGAAGGCGGCGCGGCGCAGGTCGGGGTCGTCCAGAAGGTCGAGGTAGTTGGCGGCGCCGACGAAGGCCGGGTCGGCGCTGAAGCCGTCCCAGTCCGTCAGGCTCAGGTAGAGGGCCAGGCCGACCGGGACGATCAGCATCACGGTGTAGAGGACGGTGGCCGGGCCGACCATGATCGCGGTGGCCCATCCGTCGCGTCTCCTGGGCTTCCGCCGCACTACCGTGGTGGTGACAAGGGGTGCTACCCGGGTGAGCGTCATGACCGGCCGGCCAGCCAGCGGTCCACACCCTCGGCCACTTCCTTGGGCGACTTGCCCACGTACAGGCCCTGGACCTCGGTGTTCCAGGCGGCGTTGAAGCCCTTGGGCAGGGTCGCGTCGCCGTACCCCTCACCCTGCGGGACCCCGGAGGGGGCGCCGTCGAGGATCTGCTGCACCTGCTTCTCCAGCGGGGTGAACTCGCGCTCCACCCCGGCACGGAAGTTGCCGTCCTGCTTGAGCTGGCTCTTGACCGCCGCCGGGTCGGTGACCAGCCACTGGACCAGCTTGATCGCCGCGTCCTTCTGCGGGGTGGACTTGAGGATCATGTACGGGGCCGCCATCGTGGCGCCCTGCGGGCCCGGGTACCGCTGGCCCTTGTCGACCGGGGCGGGGAAGACGCCTACCTCGAAGTCCTTCTTGGACTTGGCCTCGGAGGCGGTGAACCAGCTCCCCATGACGTACATCGCCGACTTGCCGGACAGGAAGGCGGTCTCGGCATCGGCGTACTTCATGCCGAGCGCGTTCTTGTCCACGTACCCCTTGTCGATCCAGGTGCGGTAGCGCTCCAGGTACGGCAGCAGCGACTCGCCCGCCTTGACCTTGCCCGCCTTGACGTCCTGCTGCCAGGTGGGCAGCGCCTGGGCGCGCGACGGGTTGGACAGCTGCAGCACCTGGAGCCCGGTCAGGAACTCCCCGCCGGTCTGCAGCGGCAGCCACCCGGCCGTCTTGAGCTTGCCCATGACCGCGTCGAAGTCGTCGAGCGTGGCCGGCGGCCGGTCGATCCCGGCCTTCTCGAAGGCTTTCTTGTTGTAGAAGACCAGCGACTGCGCCTGGACTCCGACGCCGACCGTGTAGATCTTGCCGCCCAGCCTGGCCTGCTCGGCCAGCGGCGTGTCCTTGGCCCACGGCTGATCGGTCAGGTCGAGCATCTGCTTGGCGAGTGTCTCGTCGGCCGTCAGCGTCTCGACCACGTCGGGGGCGTTGCCGGCGGCGAGTTGCTGCGGCAGCGTGTCGGCCACGCCCTTGCCGGTCGGCGCCTCGATCTTGACGTCGATGCCGGGGTTGGCCTGCTCGAACGGCTTGACCAGCCCGTCCCAGTACGCCTGGGTGAGGTTCGGGGTGATGTTGACCAGCATCCGGACCGTGGCCTGGCCGCCCCCGCTCGGCCGCTCCTGGCTGTCACCGGCGAAGCCGCCCCCGCCGCAGCCGGCGAGCAGGGACAGGCATCCGATGGTGGCCAGGGCGAGGAATGGACGTGGGGAGCGCATCGCACCTCCAGGGGAGACGCCTTTTAATGGGTCGTCACTCGATTAACGATTATTTAATACGTAGGTCACGTAGGCTCGTCAAGGGCCACGTAAATAGGTTTCCAGCGGGTTGCCTGAGTCATAAATACGTTAGGATGGGCGGATGGCGGGACGCGAGGACGGCAAGCGGCTGGTGCTGGGCGCGGAGGAGCTCGCCGCCCTGCGGACATGGGCGGAGGGCGGCGGCGAAAGCCTGCGCCTGCGCAGCCGCATCGTGCTCGCCTGCGCCGACGGTCTGCCCCGCAACGAGATCGCGACCCGGCTGGCGGTGAGCCCCGCGACCGTGACCAAGTGGCGTGACCGGTTCGTCGAACGCGGCCTCGACGGCCTGGCGGACGCACCGCGCCCCGGCCGCCCGCGCACCGCGGAGCGGCAGGAGGCCGAGCGGGTGATCGCGGCCGCGGTCACCGGGTCGGCCGTGCCGTCCACCCGTACGATGGCCAAGCAGCTTGGCCTCTCACAGTCCACGGTCGCCCGAATCTGGCAGGAGCAGCAGGTCACGCCGCCCACGGCCCGGCTGATGCCCAGGGAGCTGTTGTCCGACCGGGTCTACGCGCTGCTGCGCGGCTGGATCGTGGCCGGCGAGCTGGTGGCCGGGCAGCGGCTGGTGGAGTCGGAGATCGCCCGCCGGGTCGGCACCAGCCAGGCCCCGGCCAGGGAGGCGATCAAGCGGCTGGCGCACGAGGGCCTGGTCATCTCCTATCCCAACCGGGGCAGCTACGTCGCGGAGATCTCCGACGAACAAGCCCGCGAGGTCCGCGACATCCGGGTGCTGCTGGAGGAGTACGCCGCGCGCGGCGCCGCCACCCGCGTCCGGCCCGAGACACTGCGGGAGCTCGCGGGCGACGTGCGGGCGATGCGGCAGGCGGCGGGCGACGGCGACATCGGCGCGTTCAGGGACGCCGACCTGGCCTTCCATCGGCGCGTCTGCGCCGCCTGCGGCAACTCCTTCCTGCTGCGGCTGTGGCGGACCATCGAGTCCAACCTGTGGAGCCTGCACGTGGTCGGCAACCCGCTCTACGGTGGCGACTGGGGCGCGATGGCGGACTACCACGACGACCTGGCGGCGACGCTGGCCGCCGGCGACCCGGACGAGGCGGCCCGCCTGTTCGCCGCCCACGCCCGTGGCGAATCCTCTCGGACCCCGCCCCGAAACCGGCCGCCTCGGGCGGACGCCCAGGCCGACGTCCCGGCGGATGCCCAGGCCGACGTCCCGGCGGACGCGTAGGACGTCGGCCCGGCGGACGCTCAGGCGGACGCGGCCAGGTCGTAGACCCCGCCGCGCCGGGTGTCGAAGATGATCACCCCCGGTTCCGGTCGCTCGCCCTTGACCGGCCTGCCGTGCTCGGTGACCGTGACGTCCTTCGCGGTGCGGAGCGTGAGCTTACGCCCCAGGTCCGAGCAGATCCTCCCGCGCAGTACGGCCCCGCCGCTCCACTCCAGGTCGATCTCGAAGCCGCCCCGAGCCCGCAGCCCGCTGAACGACCCCGCCGGCCAGGCAGCGGGGAGCGCCGGCAGCAGATGCACCTGGTCGCCGTGGCTCTGCAGCAGCATCTCGGTGATCCCCGAGGTCCCGCCGAAATTGCCGTCGATCTGGAACGGCGGATGCAGGTCGAACATGTTGGGCGCCGTACGGGCGGGCAGCAGCAGGTTGCTCAGCCGCTTGTACGCCTCCGGCGCGTCCAGCAGCCGGGCCCAGAAATTGATCTTCCAGGCGAGCGACCAACCAGCCCCCGCCTCGCCCCGCAGCTCCAGCGTCCGGCGGGCCGCCGTGGCCAGGTCGGGAGTCAGGCGCGGGTCGATCTGGTGGCTCGGGAACAGGCCCCACAGGTGCGAGATGTGCCGGCTGCGCGACAACGCCGCGTCGCCCCGGTAGTCCTCCTGCCACTCCTGGATCTGGCCGAGGTGACCCACCTGGGTGGGCACCAGCCGGGCCCGGGCCTGCTTGGCCCGCTCCCGCATGTCCTCCGCCAGTCGCAGGATCGTCGAAGCCTCCTCGAACGCGCCGAACAGGTCCCGCAGGATCTGCATGTCCATAGTCGGGCCCGCGCAGATGCTGACGTTCTCGCCGCCGTCCTCGTGGTGGCCCACCTCGGGGGAGTGCGAGGGGTTGGTCACCAGGTAGCCGGTCCTGGGGTCGGTCTGCAGCGTGTCCAGGAAGAACTCGACCGAGCCTTTGATCAGCGGGAAGTGCTCGCGCAGCCGCCGTTCGTCACCCGTGTAGAGGTAGTGCTCCCACAGCGTCAGGCAGAGCCACGCGCCGCCGCTCGGCCACACGCCGTAGAAGGCGAAGTCGACGGGCGCGGTTCCGCGCCAGCCGTCGGTGTTGTGGTGCGCCACCCAGCCACCCGCGCCGTACTGGGTCCTGGCGGTCCTGGCCCCCGACTCGGCCAGGTCCTTGATCAGGTCGAACAGCGGCTCCATGCACTCGGTGAGGTTGGCCGGCGCGGCCGGCCAGTAGTTCATCTCGCAGTTGATGTTGATGGTGTACTTCGACTCCCAGGCGGGGGTGAGCGAGTCGTTCCAGACGCCCTGAAGGTTGGCGGCGTAGCCGGGCGAGCGGGAGCTGGAGATCAGCAAGTAGCGGCCGAACTGGAAGTACAGGGCGGCGAGCTGCGGATCGGTGTCGAGCTGCTTGCGGGCGATGCGCTCGTCGGTCGGCAGCGCGACCGCCTCCGAGCTGCCCAGATCGATCGCCACCCGGCCGAAAAGCCGCTGGTAGTCCCGTACGTGCTTGCGCAGCAGCACCTCGTACGGCCGCCCGCTCGCCCGCCCCAGATGCCGCTCCGCCACCTGGGCGGGGTCGCCGCCGACGTCCTTGAAGCTCCGGTAGCTCGAACCCATCGAGATCAGCAGCGTGACCTCGTCGGCGCCCTCCACGATCAGCGTGCCACCGTCGGTGCGGACCGTGCCGCCCTTCGCCTCGGCCCTGGCCAGGGCCTGGAAACGGACCTCGCCCTTCATGCCCTGGGTGTCGCCGCTGACCCCGTTGAGCGCGATCGTGGCCTTGCCGGCCGCGGCCGTGGTCGAGCTCTGCGCGCTGGAGAAGGCCGCCTGGAACGTCACCGCGCCCGGTTTGTCGGCCGCGTGGCGGACCACGATCACCTGGTCGGGGTTGCTGGCGAAGACCTCGCGAGTATGGCGGACGCCGTCGCGGACGTAGGTCACCGTGGTGACGGCGCGGGTCAGGTCGAGCTCGCGGCGGTATTCGGTGAACTCGGCGGAACCGGGGAACGTCAGCGCCAGGTCGCCGAGCACCTGGTAGGGGGCCTGTTCGCTGGGCCGGCCGAGGAACTTCTGGTCCGCCAGGTTCTGCGCCGCCTGCCACTTGTCCTCCCAGACCAGCTGCCTGATCTGCGGGAGCGCGGCCAGCGCCTCGGGGCTGTCGTAGACGTGCGGGCCGCCGGCCCAGATGCTGTCCTCGTTGAGCTGCAGGCGTTCTGTGGCCACGCCGCCGAAGACCATGGCGCCGAGCCGCCCGCAGCCGACGGGTAACGCCTCCAGCCAGGCAGCGGCCGGCTTGCCGTACCAGAGAGTGAGGGGATTGTCGTCCGGCGCGGACCGGGCGGCCAGCGCCGGATCCGCGGCGAGGCCGCTCGTGAGCAGGGAACCGGCCGCGGCTCCCAGCCCGGTCGTGAGCACGCCCCTGCGTGTGTAGCCGTGGGTCACCATTACTCCTCTTGTTGCGCGGAGGTTAAGGCGGACGTGGGATGTATTAGTACGCTCGATTGGGATCTTTTGTCCAGTCCCCCACGTCTGGCGCAGTGGGCTGGCCAGAACATGGGATGTTTGTTAGATTCCAGCCTGCGAACGATCTCCGGCGGAGAGGATCAGATGTCCCTGACCGACGAGGCCATCGCCCGGATCCGGCAGCTCATCCGGTCCGGAGAGCTCCCCCCGGGATCCCGGCTGCCGCCGGAACCGCAGCTCGCCGCCCAGCTCGGCGTCTCACGCAACCCGCTGCGCGAGGCGGTCAAGGCGCTGGTCGTGGCGCGCGTCCTCGACGTGCGCAGGGGCGACGGCACGTACGTCACCAGCCTGGAGCCGGGGCTGCTGCTCGAAGGGCTCGGGATCGCCATTGAGCTGCTGCGCGACGACACGCTCATGGAGGTCATCGAGACCCGGCGGCTGTTCGAGCCGGTCGCGACGGCGCTGGCCGCCACTCGGGTGTCCGACGCTCAGCTCGCGGTCATCGGCGAGCAGTTGGCGGCCATGCGGGAGGTCAGTGACGACGTGGAGAAGCTCAACCACTTCGACGCCGCCTTCCACCGCGCGGTGGTGGCCGCGACCGGGAATGAGACGCTGTGCACGCTGCTCGACGGCATCTCCGGCCGGACGATGCGGATGCGCGTGTGGCGCGGGACCGTGGTGGCGGGCAGCGCCGGCCGTACGCTGGCCGAGCACGAGGCGATCTACGACGCGCTCGCCGCGCGGGACGCCCCGCTGGCCCAGGCCGCGGCGCTGATGCACATCAGCACGACCGAGAGCTGGTTCCGCCTCGTCCTCGCCGCCGAGTCGACATGACCCGCTTGGACGCGCACCACCACGTCTGGGACCTCGCCGTCCGACCCCACGCCTGGCTCGATGCCGAGAAGCTGGCACCCATCCGTCGCACGTTCACCCTCGACCGGCTCGCCGGGCACGCGGCCGCGGCCGGGGTGAGTGGGAGTGTGCTGGTACAGGTGCTGCCCGACCTGGCGGAGACCGTGGAGTTCCTGGCGCTGGCCGCGGAGTCCGACCTGGTGGCGGGCGTCGTGGGCTGGATCGACCTCACCTCGCCCGCCGCAGCCGAGACGCTGGCCGGACTGCCCGGCGGACTGGTGGGCGTCCGGCACGGCGTGCAGGCCGAACCCGACCCCGGCTGGCTCACCCGCCCGGACGTCCGCCGCGGGCTGGCCGCCGTCGCCGCGGCGGGTCTGGCCTACGACCTGCTCACGCTGCCGCGTCAGCTGCCCGCCGCCATCGACACGGTGGCCGCCATGCCCGAGCTGACGTTCGTCCTCGATCACCTGGCCAAGCCGCCGATCGCCTCGGGGGAGCTCGAACCGTGGGTGAGCAGGATCCGGGAGCTGGCCGGACACCCCAACGTGTACTGCAAACTGTCCGGGATGGTCACCGAGGCCGACTGGGCGTCCTGGCGGGTGGCCGACCTGCGGCCGTACGCGGAGACCGTGCTGGCGGCGTTCGGGCCGGAGCGGGTGATGTTCGGGTCGGACTGGCCGGTCTGCCTGCTGGCGGCCGATTACGAGCGGGTCGTGTCGGCGGCGGACGAGCTGTGCGCGGGCCTGTCGGCGGGGGAGCGGGCGGACGTCTTCGGCGGTACGGCACGCCGGGCGTACCGGCTGGGGGAGCACTGACGCAGGCCGCCATTTATATCCCCCATACGCCGATATAGCAGGCTTTACAAGATCTTGTCAGCTCATAAAACCAGTGTTAACTCTTGCGGAGGCGCGGGACCTGATCGCGCAAGTCCCTGGCGTGCAGGAGGAAAGGTGTCAACCAGACCCTGGTTACGCAGCACTGTCGTCGTCCTCGCCATCGCGGCGTCCTCTCTACCCCTCACCGGAGCCGCCCGGAGTGCACCGGGCGGCACGGCTCCCCAGGTCCAAGACGTTCAGGACGGCGAGCCCGGCAAGCCCGACCTGGACAACCGGCAAGGCAGAGTCCCGCCGCCGGTCGGGGTCAACGCACGGAGCGCGGGCGCGGCGGCCGAGATCCGCTGGAACGCGCTGGGCACCCCGGCCGCCATCACCAGCGCCGCGCCTCTGGCCGAAGGGCTGGGCGCCGACCCCGAGCAGGCCGCACGCGCCTATCTCAAGAACAACGAGCGGGTCTTCGGCCTGTCCGGCGCGTCGGTCGACGCCCTGGAGAAGGTCGCGGTCAACCCGATCGGCGCGGGCCATGCCGTACTGCTGCGCCAGCGCTTCGGCGACCTGCCGGCCGGTGTGGACGGCCTCGTCGCGATCGGCGTGGCCGACGGCAAGATCAGGCACGTCACCTCCTCGCTGTCGCGCGACACGGGGGCGCCGCCGGCCGCCACGATCACCGCGCAGCGGGCCCTGGAGATCGCGGCCAGGGACGGCGGCATCGATCTGGCCACGGCCGTCACCAAGCAGGTCAACGCGGTGGCGGTACCGGCACCCGACGGGGTGCACAACGCGTACCAGGTCGTTCTGATCGGCGGTCAAGGCGAGGCGGCGGGCTACACCACACACGTGGACGCGGTCAGCGGCGCGATCCTGGTCCGGGAGAACCTGGTCGAGCACTTCGACCCGGACAACCCGCACTGGTCGGCGTTCCCGTCGAACCCGCCGGACGACTACTCCACCACCGACACCCGCCAGACCTGGTGCTTCGCGGCGGCTCCCGGCTGTGACTACGTGACCGGCGGCGACCCGCCGACCGGCAAGGCGTGGGACGTCGACCACGCCACGAACACCTCGACCAATACCAGCATCGGCAACGCCGCGAAGACCGTCGAGAACCGGGCGAGTGCCGACCCGTTCACGGTCGGCACCCGCAGCAACGTGCTCACGCCGAGCCGGAACTACACCTACCCGTGGCAGAACACCTGGTACACGGCGAAGTGCAACCCCGCGGTCTTCGACCAGAGCGGTGAGAACGACCTCGAGGCCGCGATCGCCAACCTGAACGCCATGCACAACAGGATGCACGACTGGTCCTATCGCCTCGGCTTCACCGAGACCGCGTGGAACATGCAGGTGAACAACGGCGACCGCGGCGGCCTCGGCAACGACCTCGAGCAGGGTAACGCCCAGGCGGGCGCCCGCGACCTGACCGTCCGCGACAACGCCAACCAGATCACCGGCCCTGACGGGGTCGCGCCGATCACGAACATGTACCTGTGGCAGCCGATCGCGGGCTCGTTCTACTCCCCGTGCGTGGACGGCGACTACGACATGTCGGTCATCGGCCATGAGAACACCCATGCCATCTCCGGCCGCATGATCGGCGGCCCGACCGCCGGCTGGAGCGGCGCCCAGGCCGGCGCGATGAACGAGAGCACCTCCGACCTGATGGCGATGGAGTACCTGTTCGAGTACGGCTTCCGCCCCTCGGGTCTGACCCCGTACGTCACGGGCGGCTACGTCACCGGAGACCGCGAGCGGGGCATCCGGAACTACGACATGTCCAAGTCGCCGCTCAACTACAGCGACATCGCCTACGACCTGGTGGGCCAGCAGGTCCACGCGGACGGCGAGATCTGGTCGGCCACCCAGTTCGACGTGCGGGACGCCTTCGTCAAGCGGTACGGCAAGGGCACCGCGAAGCAGCAACGGGCCTGCGCGGACGGCAGGACGCCGATCGGCAAGTGCCCGGGCAATCGGCGCTGGGCCCAGCTCTCGCTCGACGCCCTGCTGCTGATGGCCTCGGGCGCGGTCAGCTACGTCGACTACCGCGACGCGCTGCTCGCGGCCGACGCGGTGCGCTTCGACGGCGCGGACCAGGACATCATGTGGCGCGTGTTCGCCGAGCACGGCCTGGGCGCGAACGCGGCCAGCGTCGGCCCGAACGACCCCGACCCGACGCCCAGCTTCGTCAACCCGGCGGGCAAGAACGGCTCGCTGCAGCTCAAGCCGCTGGGCGAGGCGAAGGGCGCGGCGCTGCGCCTGTACGTGGGCGACTACGAGGGACGGGTGGTCCCGGTCGCCGACACCGACCCGGCGACACCGCTCGGCGACACCGTCGAGATGACGCCCGGCCTCTACGACTTCGTGGTGGCGGGCAACGGGTTCGGGCACACACGCCTGAAGTTCCCGGTGTTGGGCGGCGCGAAGCTGCCGCTTCCCCTGCCGCTGTCCCGCAACCTCGCCTCGGCCACGGCCGGTGCGACGGCCTCGGGCGACGGCGTCAACCAGGCCAAGCTGATCGACGAGACCGAGGCCACGAACTGGGCCTCACTCACCGGGGCGCCGGCCGGCAAGTCGGTCACGGTGGACCTGGCGGGCGACACCCCCGTCAAGATCCGCAGAGTCCAGGTCAGCGCCATGCTCCGGCCCAACATCAACGACCCGGCCGACCCCGGCGCGCAGAACCGGTTCACCGCCCTGCGCTCCTTCGAGGTGCTCGCCTGCGCCAAGGACTGCGCCGACCCGGCGAACTTCAGGAAGATCTACACCAGCCCCGCGGACGCGTTCAAGACCGCGCGCCCCCGTCCCCGAGGTGCGAACCTGCTCATCAAGTCGTTCAACGTCCCCACGACCACCGCCACCCACCTGATGCTCCGCACGCTCACCACCCAGTGCACCGGCAACCCGCTGTACGCCGGTGAGCAGGACGCCGACCCCAACTCCTCGACGAACTGCGCCACGGCCAGCTCCACCCGCGACCAGGCCCGAGCCGCCGAATTCCAGGCGTTCTCGTTCTGATCCCCGTAGTACGGCTCGCGCTCACACCGGGCGCGAGCCGTACTAAATTCTGACCGGTGTACCCTCCCATCGAGCCCTATGATCATGGGCATCTCGACGTCGGCGACGGCCATCTCGTCTACTGGGAAGTCTGCGGGAACCCCCAGGGTAAGCCCGCGCTCGTCGTCCACGGCGGTCCCGGTTCGGGCTGCGGGCCGGGACAGCGGCGTCGCTTCGATCCAGAGCTTTACCGGATCATCCTGTTCGACCAGCGCAACTGCGGCCGGAGCCTGCCGCACGCCAGTGACCCGGCCACCGATCTGACCACCAACACCACCCATCACCTGATCGCCGACATGGAACGGCTGCGGGAGCACCTCGGCGTCGACCGGTGGCTGCTCTACGGCGGCTCATGGGGGTCCACCCTCATGCTCGCCTACGCCGAGACGCACCCCACACGAGTCTCGGAGATGGTGATCAACGGCGTCACCATGACCCGCCGCTCCGAGATCGACTGGCTCTACTTTGGCGTCGGCCGCTACTTCCCCGAGCAGCGGCAGCGCTTCCGGGAGGGCGTCCCCGAGGCCAAGACCGACGCCGACGTGCTGGCCGCCTACGCGCTGCGCATGGCCGACCCCGACCCCGCCGTCCGCGTCAAGGCCGCCCACGACTGGACGGCGTGGGAGGACACGGTGATCTCCATGGAGGTCAACGGCACGCCGAACGCCTACAGCGACCGGCCGCCCCTCGCCCTCCTGGCCTTCGTACGGATCTGCGCCCACTACTTCTCCAACGCCGCCTGGCTGGAGGAGGGCATCCTGCTGCGCGAGGCGGACAAACTTGCCGGGATCCCCGGCGTGCTCCTCCACGGCCGCTTCGACCTGGGCTCGCCGCTTGAGACCGCCTGGGACCTGGCTCAACGCTGGCCCGACGCCCGGCTCGTCGTGGTGGACGACTCGGGGCACACCGGCAGCAAGACCATGAGCGAGGAGGTCAAGGCGGCTCTGGACGGCTTCGCGACCTGAGCCCAAGCGTCACACGGTTACCGCGCTAGTGCCGGTCGGCGCCCGGTCGTTTGGCGGCCAAGGCGATCACGTCGGCCAGCTCGTCGAGTTCGGCCGGTTCCTCGGTGAGGCCGGCGATGGCCAGCTGGAGGTGCGGCCGTCCCTGGCGTACCCAATAACGGCTGCCGGGCGCCGCCGAGATGCCGTGCGCGGCCAGCGTGACCAGGGCCTCCGACTCGTCGTGGACGGGCACCCACAGCACGAGGCTGTCCCGGCCGCCGGTGTGCACACCACGGGTGGACAGCAGGGCGGCCAGGCTCGCGCGGCGCCGGGCGTACGCTGTGCGGGCCCCTGCCACGATCGCCTGCGTGGCGGGGTCGGTGAGCAGGTGGGCCAGGGTGTCCTGGAGGATCCGGCTGGTCCAGCCGGTGCCGAAGCTCCGCAGCACGCGTACCCGTTCCACGGCGTCCGCGGCCCCGCCGATGATCGCGAGCCGGAGGTCGGGTCCGTGCGACTTGGAGTAGGAGCGCACGAGCACCGTCCGCTCGGGCAGCGTCGTCCCGAGGCTGTTCAGGGGCGCGGCGGACAGGTCGCCGATCCCGTCGTCCTCGATGATGAGGGTGTTCGTGGGCGCGAGCAGCCGGGCCAGCTCGGCGGAGCGGGCCTCGGGCACGGCATGGCCGCACGGTGAGTGACCGCGCGGCTGGTAGACGAACGCCACCGGGCTGGAGCGCAGGCTTTCGGCGAGCGCGGCCGGGATGGGCCCCTCCTCGTCACAGGCGACCGGGACCAACTCGACGCCGATCATCTCCAGGATGTCCAGCAGCCTGGCCGCCGTGGGCTCCTCGATGGCGATGCGGTCGCCGGGCAGGGCGGTCGTCTGGCAGAGGAGCTGGACCCCTTCGTACCCGCCGCCGAGCGCCAGCCAGCTTTGTGCGGGAAAAGGCCAGGTAGGCTCGACAGCGGCCCGCAGGCGTGGGGTGATCGTCTCGCGGGTGTAGTCGTTGAGCCTTTCGCTCGAGGAGGCCGCGGCGAGCGCGGCGCCGAGGGGTGGGAGGAGCGCCCGGTCCGGCGCCGCCATGGCGAGGTCGATCGCCAGCCGGTTGCCGAAGTGGCCGATCCGCTCGTAGCGTGCGGGGTGCGGCACCCCCGGAGGCCCGAGCACGACCGTTCCGCGCCGGCCCTCCGTGCCGATCATCCGGTGTTTCCGCAGCTCCGACCAGGCTTCGGCGATGGTGCTCGGGCTGACGCCCAGCTCGCGGGCCAGTCGCCGCACGGTGGGCAGCCGCGCGCCGGGCCGCAGCGTGCCCTGCCTGATCAGGTCGATCAGACCGGTGGCGACGCCGCGCGCGCTGGGTTCGCGGACCTGCTGCCCGAGCCAGGCGGGATCCACCTCCACGAGACCTCCCATCGGACAAAGCTTTGTTCAGCAACAAAGCACAGCTTGTGTAGCGGATTTCGCTGAACATAAGGTACAGCCCAATACCTGACTAAGGGGAGTTTTTGTGACGAAACCTCGCATTCGGCTAGGTCTCCGCGACTGGGATCACCTGGTTCCCGTCGCGACGGGGACGCTGACGTCCGAGGCGTTCGACCTGGATCTCGATTCCCGGGCGATGACGCCGGACGTGCTGAGCGAGCCGGAGCTGGACGGTGGGGAGACCTCCTTCAGCAGGTACGTCCTCGGCCGGGCCCAGGGTGACGACCGGCTGGTGGGGCTGCCCGTCTTCGTGATGCGCGGCTTCCGGCACCGGTGCGTGCTGGTGCGCCGCGACAGCGAGCTGCGCGAGTTCGCCGAGCTGAAGGGGGCCCGCGTGGGCCTCACCGGCTGGCCGGACTCGGGCAACACCTGGACGCGGGCACTCCTGCGGGCGGCCGGAGTCGACCTGACCGGCATCGAGTGGACGGTCGGCGCCGTGGACGCGCCCGAGCCGGGCAAGGACCGCGTCGGCGGGGCGAAGCTGCCGGACAACGTCAGCGTGACCGACGGCTCGCTGGCGGAGGAGCTCGCCGCCGGACGGCTCGACGCGATCATGACGCCGTTCATGCCCGCGGGCTTCTTCACGCCGGAGAGCCGGTTCCGTCACCTCCTGGCCGACCACCCCGCGGCCGAACTCGACTACTTCCACCGCAACGGCTTCATCCCCGGCATCCACCTGGTGACGCTCAAGCGCGAGCTCGTCGAGCGCCACCCCGAGCTGCCGGGGGCCGTACAGGAGCTCTTCGAGCGGTCCAAGCGGCACTGGCTGGCGCGGCGGCGCCTCCTGACCGACACCACCCCGTGGCTGCTCGCCGACCTGAGCAGGACCCAGGAGGTGTTCGGCGAGGACTGGATGCCGTACGGCACGGCCGCCAACGCCGCGATGACCGCGGCCTTCTGCGCGGAACTGCACGCCCAGGGGATCGCCCCCGCTTCCATCGACCCCCAGGAGGTCTTCGCCTCATGAACAATCTTCGCGTTGCGATCGGCCAGTTCGCCTCAGCCGAGGACTGGGAGGACAACCTGAAGTCCTGCGCCGACCTCTTCGACGAGGCCGTCGCCGGGAACGCGGACCTGCTGGTGCTCCCGGAAGGCGCGATGGCCCTGTTCGTGGACGATCCGGTGCGGATCCGCAAGGCGGCCCAGCCGCTCGACGGGCCGTTCGTCACCGGGCTGGCCGAGCGCACCCGCGGCACGTCCACCACGGTGATCGTCGGCATGCACCAGCCCGCCGAGGACGGCCGGGTGATCAACACGCTGGTCGCGCTGCGCGACGGTCAGATCATCGACATCTACCGCAAGCTCCACCTGTACGACGCCTTCGGCCGGCGCGAGTCGGACAACGTGCTGGCCAGCTCGGACAACCCCGTCGTCATCGAGTGCGCCGGCTGGAAGGTCGGCATGATGACCTGCTACGACGTCCGCTTCCCCGAGATGGCCAGGCTCCTCGCCGACCAGGGCGCGCAGGTGGTCGCCCTGCCCGCGGCCTGGGTACGTGGACCCGCCAAGGAGTGGCACTGGGAGGTCATGGTCACCGCCCGCGCCCTGGAGAACACCTACTACGTCGCCGCCTCCGGCGAGTGCGGCCGCCGCAACATCGGCGCCAGCATGTTCGTCGATCCGCTCGGCATCACCCGTGGTCGGCTCGGCGGCGACACCCCGGGTCTGCTCTGGTCCGAAGCCTCGGCCGAGGACCTCGACCAGGCCCGCCAGGCCCTGCCCGTCCTCGCCAACCGGCGTTTCAGAGTCGACCCCCGCCCCATCACCCCCTCGACCGGTCCCACAACCGGCTCTCGATAGCCCAAGGAGCGCGTAATGCGTAAGACCCATGCCGTAGGAGCCGTCATGGCCGGGGCCCTGCTGCTGGCCGGATGCGGCGCCAACCCCACGGAGAGCCAGGGCGCCGTCGGCGACGACAGCTCCTCCGCCCCCGCCGCCGCCACCCACGCCAAGGACCAGGCCCTGTTCGACCGCCTGCCCGACAAGGTGAAGACCGCGGGCAAGCTGGTCTCGGTGAACAACGGTTCGTTCCCCCCGTACGAGATCGCCGGCACCGACGGCAAGACCATGACCGGTGCCGCGGCCGAACTGGCCGAAGAGCTGGGCGGCCTGCTCGGCGTCAAGATCGAGCACGTGACCGTGGACGGGCTGCCCAGCCAGCTCACCGGCATCGCGGCCGGCCGCTACGACCTGGCCCTCGGGCCGGTGGGCGACTTCCCCGACCGCCAGGTCTCCAACGACTTCGTCGACTGGGTGCAGGAGTTCGTCGTCTTCGCCGTGCCGAAGGGCAACCCGAAGAAGATCCAGTCGATCGCCGACACCTGCGGGCTGCGGATCTCCGTGATGGCCGGCGGGTCGGCCGAGAAGGTGATCAAGGCGCAGTCCGACACCTGCGTCAAGGACGGCAAGAAGAAGGTCGAGGTCCAGTCCTACAAGGACCAGCCCACCTCGATCCTCGCGGTCCGCTCCAACCGGGCCGACGGCTTCTTCTCCTCGCAGGCCCCTCTGACGTACTTCGTGAAGCAGTCGGGTGGCGAGCTGGAGCTGGCGGGTACCGGCCAGGCCAACGGATTCGACACCCTGTACCAGGGGGCCGTCGTGGCCAAGGACTCGCCGCTGCGTGACGTGCTCAAGGACGGCCTCCAGAAGCTGATCGACGACGGGACGTACGAGAAGGTCATGACGAAATGGGGAACCAACGGAAACATGCTGAAGCAGGCCGGCGTGAACCTGGCGAAGCAGTGACGACCGCCACCGAGCGGCACTCGCCCCCCGAGGTGGACGTCGCGGGGGCGGCGCGGACGCGGCACCCGCTGCGCTGGGTGGCCTCGATCATCCTGCTGATCCTGGCCGCCCAGCTGGTGAACCTGCTGGTCACCAACCCCAACTTCAAGTGGGACGTGGTCGCCCGCTACTTCAACGCCCAGGTCATCGGGGCGGGCATCATCACCACGCTCTACCTGACCGTGATCGCCATGGCCGTCGGCGTGATCGGCGGGGTGCTGGTCGCGATGGGGCGGCTCTCCCAGAACCCGATCGCGCGGATCGTCTCCGGGCTCTACGTCTGGTTCTTCCGTGGTACGCCGGTGCTGGTGCAGCTCGTGCTCTGGTACAATCTATCCGCCCTGATGCCGCAGATCTCGTTCGGCATCCCGTTCGGCCCGGAGTTCCTCACGGCCGACACCAACAAGCTGATCACGCCGCTGCTCGCCGCCATCCTCGGTCTCGGGCTCAACGAGGCCGCGTACATGGCGGAGATCATCCGTGGCGGCCTGATGTCCGTCGACCCCGGCCAGACCGAGGCCGCGTCGGCGCTCGGCATGAGCCGCGGGCGCACGTTCCGGCGGATCATCCTGCCGCAGGCGATGCGGTTCATCGTGCCGCCGACCGGTAGCCAGGTCATCAGCATGCTGAAGGCCACCTCGCTGGTCAGCGTCATCGCCCTCGCCGACCTGCTGTACACCGTGCAGGCGATCTACAACCGCACCTTCCAGACCATCCCGCTGCTGATCGTGGCCTGCGTCTGGTATCTGGTGATCACGTCGATCCTGTACGTGGGCCAGTCCTTCATCGAACGCCACTACGCGCGCGGCGCCACGCGGAACGCGCCCCAGAGCTTCTGGAGCTTCCTGATGTTCCGGCGGCGGCAGGCCGCGCCGGCCCCGACCCGCGAGGAGACGCCATCATGAGCATGCCCATGGTGCACGCCCGGGCCGTACGCAAGAGCTTCGGCCATCTGGAGGTGCTCAAAGGCATCGACCTGACCGTCGAGCGGGGCGAGGTCGTCGTCATCCTCGGCCCCTCCGGGTCGGGCAAGTCGACGTTCCTGCGGTGCGTCAACCACCTGGAGACCATCGAGGGCGGCGCCATCCACGTCGACGGCGAGCTGATCGGCTTCCGTGACTCCGGCGGCCGGGTGCACCACCTGGGCGATCGGGACATCACCCGCCAGCGCCGGGAGATCGGCATGGTCTTCCAGCAGTTCAACCTGTTCCCGCACTTCACCGTGGTGCAGAACATCATGGAGGCGCCCGTCGGCGTACGCCGCGAATCACGCGCGAAGGCCCGTGCCCGCGCGCTCGCCCTGCTGGAGCGGGTGGGCCTGGCGGACAAGACGAACAGCTACCCCCGTCAGCTCTCCGGCGGGCAGCAGCAGCGCGTCGCCATCGCCCGCGCGCTGGCCATGGAGCCCAAGCTGATGCTCTTCGACGAGCCGACCAGCGCGCTGGATCCCGAGCTCGTGGGCGAAGTGCTCGCCACCATGAAGGGCCTGGCCAACGACGGCCTCACCATGATCGTCGTCACCCATGAGGTCGGATTCGCCCGCGAGGTGGCCGACCGCGTGGTGTTCATGGACGGCGGCGTCATCGTGGAGGCCGGGCCGCCCGCGGAGGTGCTCGACAACCCGCAGAACCCCCGGACCCGAGCCTTCCTCAGCAAGGTCCTCTAGCTCTCAGGTCGTGGCCATCTTCCGCATGAGGCCGGCGTACAGCTCCGGGTCGCTCGACGCGCGGACGATGAGCTCCGGACGCAGCAGCTCGGTCTCGCCTGGCTCGCCTTCGAGGACGCGTACGAGCTGGTGAAGCCCGCGGCGGCCCATCTCGTGCATGGGCGAGCGGACCGAGGTGAGCGGGACCGGCAGCTCGGCGGCGAGCGGCGTGTCGTTGAAGCCCACGACCGCGATGTCGGCGCCGACCCGTAGCCCGTGGTCGCGCAGCGCGCCGATCGTGCCGATGGCGCCGAAGTCGTTCACCACGAAGAGCGCTGACGGAAGCGGGCCCGTCGCGAGGAGACGTTCGGTCCCCTCGCGACCGCCTCGCGCGTCGAAGCGTGAATGCACGATCCGGTGGCCGGGGATCCGCAGCCCGGCCTCGCGGAATCTCTCGACGAAGCCGCCGGTGCGGTCGATGCCGGTGCTCGCGTACGGCTCGCCGGCGACGATCGCCACCTCCTCGTGCCCGAGCTCCAGCAGGTGCTCCGCCGCCATCCGGCCGCCGAGATAGTCGTCGCAGACGACCGCAGGATGCTGCCCCGCCCGCCGGTTGACCAGGGTGAACGGGACGCCGCGCGCGGCGACCTCGTCCAGGAAGCCGGAATCCGCGTGCGCGTCGCCGAAGATCATGCCGTCGACGCGCCGGCCGAGGACCATCTCCGTCCGGGCGCGCTGGACGTCGGGCTGATCGCGCGTGTTGATGACGAACGTCGACAGGCCCAGCTCGGCTGCGGCCTCCTCGATGCCCTCGTAGATGGTCGCCAGCACCACGTCGGACAGCCGGGGGACCAGCACGCCGATCAGGTTGCTCCGCTGGGTGCGCAGGCTCATCGCATGGGGATTGCGCTGGTAGCCGAGCTCGTCGGCGAGCTTGCGCACGCGCTCGACGGTGGGGCTCGACGCGGCTCTCAGCCCTTCGCCGGGCTTCGCGTGTAGCACTCGCGACACCGTGGAGACGTGCAGGCCGAGCTGGTCGGCGATCATCTGCAGCGTCACCGGTCGCGCCCTCTTCGCAGCCAATGTCCCTCGGCTTCCGCTGGCTGGGTTTTCTTGATTTTAACGTGAAGTTCTTGACATCTCGTAGGCGCAGGTCAGATGCTACCAAACGTTTGGCGCAAACGTTTGGGTAATGAGGAGGCCAGGGAGTGTCCAAGGTCATCGTCCTGTCCACGGGAGGGACCATCGCCACCCGTCGCGACGGGCAAGGAGTGGGTCTCGCCCAGGACCGGGTGCGCGAGCTTCTCGGGCGCCTCCCGGTCGATCCCGGGGTGGAACTGGACGGGATGGACGTGCTGTGCGCGGGCAGCTACCTGTTCACGCTCGCGGACATGCGCGAGGTCGCGGTGCGGGCCCGCGAGGCGCTCACCGACCCGGACGTGCTCGGCGTGGTCGTCACCCACGGGACCGACGGCATGGAGGAGACCGCCTACCTCGCCGATCTGTTCCACGACGATCCCCGGCCGGTCGTGTTCACGGGCGCGCAACTGCCGGCCGACGCGGCGGACGGCGACGGCCCGCGCAACCTCGCCGACGCGATCGCGGTGGCGGCCGGCGGCAGGGCCTGCGGGCTGGGCGTGCTGATCGGCTTCGACGGCCAGATCTTCGCCGCCTCCGGCACCCGCAAGACCCACACGCTGGCCTCGTCGGCGTTCTCCGCGCCGGACAGCGGGCCGCTGGGGCGCGTACGCGACGGCCAGGTGAACATCCTCATGACGCCCGCCCGGGCGAAGCCGCTCGACCTGGACGCGTTCGACCTCGACGGAGTCCGTACCGACATCGTGGCCCTGTACCCGGGCTGCGACGAGGCCGCGCTGCGCGCGGTGGTCGAGGCGGGCGCCACCGGGGTCGTCCTCCAGGCGCTGGGGGCCGGCAACGCCAACCCCCGGATCAGGGACGAGGTGGCCCGGATCACCGAGGCCGGCGTCGTCGTCGCCCTGTCCACCCGGGTCGACGCCGGGCCCGTCGCCGCCCTGTACGGCAACGGCGGCGGCGCGGATCTCGTCGAGGCCGGTGCCATCCCCACCGGAACCCTGCGCTCACCGCAGGCCCGCGTCCTGCTCAGCGCGCTGCTCGGCTGCCACCGGGATCCGGTCCGCGTACGCGCGGAGCTGCGCTCGCGGACCTGGAACCCCACTCCGATCGAAAGGACGAAATGACCATGCCCAAGGAGATTCTCGTCGCGTACGGCGTGGACGTCGACGCCGTCGCGGGCTGGCTGGGTTCGTACGGCGGGGAGGACTCGCCGTGCGACATCTCGCGCGGGCTGTTCGCCGGCGAGGTCGGCGTCCCGCGGCTGCTCCGCCTGTTCGAGAAGTACGACCTGCGGACCACCTGGTTCATCCCCGGCCACTCCATCGAGACCTTCCCCGACCAGACCCGCATGGTCGTGGCCGGCGGTCACGAGGTCGGCGTGCACGGCTACTCGCACGAGAACCCGATCGCGATGAGCCGCGACCAGGAGAGCGCGATCCTCGACCACTGCATCGACCTGGTCGAGAAGTACTCCGGCAGCAGGCCGACCGGCTATGTCGCCCCGTGGTGGGAGTTCTCGCCCGTCACCAACGAGCTCCTGCTGGAGCGGGGCATCAAGTACGACCACTCGCTCATGCACAACGACTTCACCCCGTACTACGTCCGGGTCGGGGACTCCTGGACGAAGATCGACTACTCCCGCCCGGCGGCCGAGTGGATGAAGCCGCTGGAGCGCGGCCAGGAGACCGACCTGGTGGAGATCCCCGCCAACTGGTATCTCGACGACCTCCCGCCGATGATGTTCGTCAAGGCCAGCCCGAACAGCCACGGCTTCGTCAACCCGCGCCACCTCGAAGAGATGTGGCGGGATCAGTTCGACTGGGTGTACCGCGAATCGGACTACGCGGTCTTCACCATGACCATCCACCCCGACGTCTCGGGCCGGCCGCAGAGCCTGCTCATGCACGAGCGGCTCATCGAGTACATCAACGGCCACGAGGGTGTGAGCTGGGCCACCTTCGACGAGATCGCCGACGACTTCAAGGCCCGCTCACCCCGATAACGGCCCCGCGCCCTTCATGCCGGTCCGGCGATGACGCACGCGCGAACGCCCCCCATCTCTTTCTCCGAAAGGGCATCTCCATGACAACGACCTCTTCGGGCGTCCCGGAAACCGGCACCCGGCCCTTCCCTCGCGTCGGGGTACGGCAGACGCGCAAGGCCACGGTGATCGCGCTGTTCGCCTGGATCTTCGCGGTCTACGACTACATCATGTTCGGCACGCTCCTGCCGGAGATCTCCGGCCAGTTCAAGTGGACCCAGGCGGAGGCGTCCCTGATCTCCACGCTGATCTCGGTGGGGACCGCGGTCGTCGTGCTCGGGGTGGGACCGCTGGTCGACCGGCTGGGCCGCCGCAAAGGCATGATCCTCACCGTGTCGGGCACGGCACTGGCCTCCGCGGTGTCGGCCGCCACGATGAACGCCGCCTACCTGGTCGGCGTCCGGTCCATCGGCGGGCTCGGACTCGCCGAGCAGTCGGTCAACGCGACGTACCTCAACGAGATCTACGCCGTCACCGAGGACGAGAAGATCAAGAAGCGCCGGGGGCTGATCTACAGCCTGGTCCAGGGCGGCTGGCCGCTCGGCGTGCTGCTGGCCGCGGCCTTCATCGCCGTCTTCCTTCCGCTGGTCGGCTGGCGGGGCTGCTTCCTGCTGGCGACGTTCCCCGCCATCGTGATCGCGCTCCTGCGGCGCGGCCTGCGCGAGACGCCCCAGTTCGAGCTGCAGCAGAAGATCGACCGGATGCGCAAGGAGGGCCGTGCGGAGGAGGCGGCCGGTCTGGCCCGCGAGTACGGCGTGTCCGAGAGCCAGTCGGCTCCGTTCAAGGAGATCTTCCGTGGGTCCGCGCTGCGCAACACGCTCGTCCTCGGGTTCGCCTGGTTCGTCAACTGGTTCGGCATCCAGGTGTTCAGCGTGCTCGGCACGACGGTGCTCACCCAGGGCAAGCACGTCGGCTTCACCAACTCGCTGCTGATGTTCATCGTGATCAACGCGATCGGCTACCTCGGCTACGTCTTCCACGGCTGGGCCGGGGACCGGTTCGGCCGGCGCAACGTGATCGCGTTCGGCTGGATGGCGTCCGGCGTCATCTTCGCGCTCATGCTCCTCGTCGCCAGCGGCACGGTCGCCGTGGTCGCGCTCTACTCGCTGGGCATGTTCTTCCTGGTGGGGCCGTACTCGGCGATGCTGTTCTACATGGGTGAGTGTTACGACACCCGCTGCCGCGCCACGGGAACCTCGTTCATCAACGCGATCAGCCAGCCGGGCGCCATCGCGGCCGGCGCGATCATCACGGCGATGCTCGTCGCGGGCTCGGACTGGAACCAGGGCGCCCTGCTGGTCGGCGCGCTGGGCACGTTCCTGTCGGGATTCGTGATGTTCGGTGCGCGGAAGGTGCCCGCGCTGTGACTCCCCTCGACACCGGCGGGCGGGTCGCCGTCATCACCGGCGCCGCCAGCGGCATCGGCCGCGCGCTGGCCGTGTCGTACGCCGCCCACGGCGTTCGTACGGTCATCGGCACCTACCCCGGCGACCCGCACGACCCCGCCGAGACCCTCAAGCAGGTCGAACAGGCCGGTGGCGCGGGCGTGGTGCACGAGGTCGACGTACGGGATGCCGCGCAGGTCGAGGCCTTCGCCCAGCGCGCGGTCGACGAGTGGGGCCGCCTCGACATCGCGGTGGCCAACGCCGGAGTGCTGCGCCGGGCCCCGCTGGCGGAGCTCACCGACGCGGCCTGGGACGACATGCTGCAGGTCGATCTGACCGGCGTGCTGCGCACCCTGCGCTCCGCGTCGGCCCGGATGAGCGGCGCCGGCGCGATGGTCGCGGTCTCCTCCATCGCGGGCGGCGTGTACGGCTGGGGCGAACACGCCCACTACGCCGCCGCCAAGGCCGGAGTGCTCGGGCTGTGCCGGAGCCTCGCGGTGGAACTCGCCCCCCGGCAGATCCGCGTCAACTCCGTCATCCCCGGCCTCATCGTCACCCCGCAGTCGTCCGACCCGGTGAACTCGCTCGGCCCCGACGGCCTGGCCCGCGCCGGGCGGGACATCCCGTGGGGCCGGGTGGGACGGCCCGAGGAGGTCGCCTCCGTCATCCGGTTCCTCACCTCGGCCGACGCCGGCTACATCACCGGCCAGAACATCGTCGTCGACGGCGGGCTCACCGTCCGCATGCCCGCCTGAGGAGGAACCCATGCCTGCCCTGGAACACCGGACCGCCCTGGTCACCGGTGGCGCGAGTGGCATCGGCCGCGCGATCGCCGAGGCGTACCTCCGCGAGGGCGCCGAGGTCGTCCTCGCCGACCTGTCCCCCGAGCGCGCGGCCACCGTCATGGGCGCGGCCGGGCATGTCACCGTGGACGTCAGCGATCCCGGCTCCGTCGCCGCGGCCGTCTCCACCGTGATGGACCGCTTCGGCCGGATCGACGTCCTGGTCAACTCCGCCGGCATCCTCACCGAGGCGCCGCTGGTGGAGATGGACCCGCGGGTGTGGTCGGAGACGATCGCGGTCGACCTCACCGGGGTCTTCCTCTGCTGCCGGTACGTCGTGCCGCACATGGTCTCGCGGCGTTGGGGGCGGGTGGTCAACATCGCCTCCCAGCTCGGCATCAAGGGCGGCCGCTCGCTCAGCCACTACGCGGCGGCCAAGGCCGGGGTGATCGGGCTCACCAAGTCGCTCGCGCTCGAGGTCGCCGAGCACAACGTACTGGTGAACGCGATCGCGCCCGGCCCGGTCGAGACCCCGATGGTCGCCGGGATCACCGACGAGTGGAAAGCCGCCAAGCGCGCGGAACTGCCTTTGGGCCGCTTCGGCCGCCCAGAGGAGATCGCACCCACGGCGGTCCTGCTCGCCAGCGACCCCGGCGGCAACCTCTACGTCGGCCAGACCCTCGGCCCCAACTCGGGCGACGTCATGCCGTAATGGAGGACCGGCGGATTGCGGCCCTGTGGATTGCGGCCCGGGGCCTCGCGGGCTGAACGAGGAGAAGGGACGGCTGATGTGCGGCGCGAGCGGGCCGAGGGGGAACGGCTGATGTGCGGCGCGTGCGGTGAGCGCGGCGACGTCGACTGGGCGCGTCCCTGGGTCGCCGGGCCGGCCGCCCGCGCGGCGGTGGCCCGCGCGGTGACCCGGGTGCGACCGTCGCCCGGGCTGCGGGTCTCACCCTCCACCGGCGGCTGGCTCGTCGCCCGGCCCACCGGGGGCACCGTGGTCTGTGCCACGCTCGGCGAGCTGGTCGGGGCAGTACGCTCCGCGTCATCCGGCGCGATCGCTCCGCTCGACCCGGCGCGCCCCTCAGGGCGGCTGCCGGTCCCGGCGCCCGATGGCCGTGCAGAAATCGTCCTGTGCGTCGACCCCCTCGCGCCCGCGCAGGCCGCCCTCGGTGCGGGGGCCGAGGTGGTGGTGGCGGACGAGGCGGCGGCGCTGGCCGTGCTCGCCGAACTCGCCACGCCGCTGTGGGTCCGACGGCTCTACCTGGCGCGGATCGAGGGCGTGAGCGCGCCGTGGGGCCGCCCCGTGGACCCCCAGCTCGTACCGTCGCCCGAATCCGCCGCCGACGCCGTGGTCAGGCTCGAATGGGAGCGCCAGGCGGGACGGTTCGACGACACGGCGTTCGCCCTGAGCTGCCCGCTCGACGACGTGGCGCTGCTCGACGTGGAGATCCGCGCCGGCCACGTCGTCCGCGCA
This sequence comes from Nonomuraea sp. NPDC049269, assembly GCF_043197155.1. NCBI lineage: Bacteria > Bacillati > Actinomycetota > Actinomycetes > Streptosporangiales > Streptosporangiaceae > Nonomuraea > Nonomuraea sp. NPDC049269. Next base: position 327,341 of record NZ_JBICSO010000007.1, on the reverse strand, counting down.
CGCACCGTACGAGATCACCGGTTCAGCAACGTGCTGAGCCGAGGCGCGTAGGTGGCGTGGAAGACCAGGGAGGCGGCCCCGATCGCGGCGGCGTCGACGGCGATGGGGGAGAGCTCGACCTGGACCGTGTGCAGGCGGCGGGCCAGCGGCCGGGTGGCCACGGCCGCGGCCACCACCTGGTGGTAGACGCGAGCGACCTCGCGCATGGCGGGCCCGCCCAGCACCACCAGGTCGATGTCGAGCATGTTGACGATGCTCACGGCGGCGTCGGCGAGCCGGGCCGCGACCTGGCCGATGACCGCACCGGCCAGGGGATCGCCGGCCGCGGCCGCCGCGCAGATCGCCGCGTGGTCGAGCCCTTCGGCGGTCAGCGTGCTCTCGGCGCCCCCGGCCAGGCGCGCCCGTACGGTCTCCTCGATCGCGCTCGGGCAGCAGACCGCCTCGACACAGCCGCGGTTGCCGCAGTAGCAGTCAGGACCCTCGGGAGCCACCGTGATGTGGCCGAACTCGCCGGCGTTGAGGGAACGGCCGCGGTAGATCTGGTTGTCCAGGAACAGCCCGCCACCGATGCCGGTCCCCAGATACAGGTAGGCGAAGCTCGGCGTGGCACGGGCCACACCGGCCCAGCGCTCGCCGATCGCCGCCGCCGTGGCGTCGTTGTCGGCGGTCACCGGGAAGCCGGCGTACTCCTCCAGCAGGCCTTTGATGGGCACGTGATCCCATCCGGTCAGGCGGGGCGGGACGTTGATGATGCCGTCGGCGTCGAGCGGGCCGGGGCAGGCCAGGCCGATGCCCAGCACCTTGTGGTCGGGCACGTCCGCCTCGCGCAGCATCCTGCGGGCCGTGCGGGCCATCTGGCGGATGACCGCGTCGGGCGCCGGACCGGGGCGTACGGCGGCGTGGAGCTTGGCGACCGGCTGTCCCGCGAGGTCGGCCAGCACGTACGAGATCTCGCCCGGATCGAAGTGGATGCCGACGGCGTATCCGGCGGTGGGATCCACCCGCAGGATCGTGCGCGGCTTGCCGCCCCGGGACGGGAGCGAGCCGTCCTCGATGACGAGACCTTCCTCGAGGAGCCGGCGCACGATGACGGAGACGGTCTGCGCGGTGAGCCCGGCCCGCCCGGCGATCTGGACACGGCTGATGCCGTCCGAAACCTGGATCGCCTCCAGCACGACCGCACGATTAAAGTGTCCCACTTTAGGGAGATTTGTCCCCATTTGCATGTATGGCTCCCGGTGTCTTCGGGGCTTCCATCGTTGACTTAATAAATCAAAAAGATTTACCGTCTCGTCAACCCAGTTAACGCGTTCGGGGATCGGCGAGATAGGAGTCCGATGAGACGAGCGATGGTGGCCTCGATCCTGACAGTCGCGGTAGCAACTACAGCGTGTGGTGCGGACACGCAGGACAAGAGCAGCAGCGGGGCCAAGGAGATCGAGGTCCTCTACCGGGTGGAACCCTCCTGGCCGCACCTGGAGAAGATGCTCGAACAGGCCAAGACGCAGTTCGAGGCCGCGCACAAGGGCGTGACGATCAAGCTGACCGCGGTCCAGGGCACCAACGAGGTGTACTACACCAAACTCGCCCTGCTGAACCGCTCGGCCGAATCGGCTCCGGACGTGTACCTCCACGACACGTTCCAGGTCAACGCCGACGTCGCCGCCGGCAAGCTCGCGCCACTCGACGACTATCTGAAGACTTGGCCCGACTGGGCCGCCCAGTACCCCGACTCGGTCAAGCAGGCCGCCAAGGGCCCCGACGACAAGATCTACGGCGTCCCGATCAGCACCGACACCCGAGGGCTCTGGTACAGCAAGGACATCTTCGCCAAGGCCGGCATCCAGACGCCGTGGGAGCCCAAGACCTGGGCGGACGTGCTGACCGCGGCCCGCGCCATCAAGCAGAAGGTCCCCGGAGTCGTCCCCTTCAGCATGTACTCCACCAAGCCGCACGGTGAGGCCGCCACCATGCAGGGCTTCGAGATGCTGCTCTACGGCACCCCCGGCGGCACCCTCTACGACGACACCCAGAAGAAGTGGGTGGCCGCCGGCAAGGGCTTCACCGACTCGCTCGGCTTCATCAACACGATCTACCGCGAGAACCTCGGCCCCAAGCAGGCCGACGCGTTCAACCCCAAGCTGGGGGAGAAGATCGGGCAGGACTGGTTCCCCAACGGCAAGCTCGGCATCGACCTCGACGGAGCCTGGATGGCGGCCGCCTGGAAGCCGACCAGCACCAAACCGTGGCCGCAGTGGACCGAGAAGATGGGCTGGACCCCCATGCCGACCCAGAACGGCGAGGCACCCGGCGCGGTCAGCATGTCGGGCGGCTGGGTCATGGCGATGAGCTCGTACGCCAAGGACAAGAAGGACGCGTGGGACTTCATCTCCACGGCGACCAACAAGGAGAACACGCTGCTGTACTCCGTCGGCACGGGCGACCTCGCCCCCCGCAAGGACGTGGCCGCCGACCCGAAGTACTCCGCTGACAACCCGAGCGTGAAGTTCTGGTCCGACCTGGCCTCGGTCACCCACTACCGCCCGGCGTACGAGGTCTACCCGAAGGTCTCGGCCGAGGTGCAGAAGGTCATGGAGGCGATGACGACCGGCTCCAAGGCGCCGGACGCGGCGGCCAAGGACTACGCCGACGCGCTGCCCGGCGTCGTCGGCGGCCCCGACAAGGTGATCTCCGGCTCATGACCGTCACGTCCGTGACACCGCCACGGCTGGCCGGCTCCCCCGGGAAGGGGGAGCCGCGCCGGCGGGCCCGGCGCACGCTGCGCTGGCTGCTGCCGCTCGGGCCGGCCCTGATCCTGTTCGTGATCTTCATGGTCGGGCCCATCCTGTGGAGCGTCTACATCGCCTTCACCAACGAGACGCTGACCGGCGCCGCGTCGGTGAACTCGCGGTTCATCGGGGTGGACAACTTCGTCAAGATGTTCGGCGACGAGGACTTCCGCAACTCGCTCCTGCTGACCTTCGTCTTCGTGATCGGCTCGGCCGTCATCGGGCAGAACACCCTTGGCCTGATCATCGCGCTGCTCCAGCGGGGACGGGGGAGGGTGGTCAGGAGCGTGGTCAACGGTGTCGTCATCGCGGCCTGGGTGGTGCCCGAGGTGGTCGCGGCGGCGTGCTGGTACTCGTTCCTGGCCGAGGAGGGCACGCTCAACGAGGCGCTCGGCGCCCTCGGCCTCTCCCAGGACTGGCTGTTCACCGCGCCGATGATCGCGATCATCCTGGCCAACGTGTGGCGCGGCACCGCGTTCTCCATGCTCGTCTACTCGGCCGCGCTCTCGGACGTACCGGGAGAGCTGCTGGAGGCGGCGGCGGTGGACGGGGCGAGCACCTGGCGGCGGCTGGTGCACATCACCCTGCCGCTGATCCGCCGCTCGATCCTGTCGAACCTCATGCTGATCACGCTGCAGACCCTGGCCAGCTTCGGCCTGATCTACGCCCTCACCGGCGGCGGCCCGGGCACGGCCAGCCAGACCACCCCGCTCTACATGTACGAGCAGGCGTTCCGCTACTTCGAGATCGGCTACGGCAGCGCGATGGCCCTGGTGATGCTCGCCATCGGCGCGGCGTTCTCCCTCGTGTACCTGCGATTGATCAAGGTGGACACCTGATGACGCGCCTGGCCGCCCGTGGCGCGGCACTCGTCTCGCTCGCGGTGATCGCGCTGGCCTTCCTCGGCCCGTTCCTGTGGGTGATCCTCGCCTCGCTGCAACCCGACGCCAACCTCGCCGCGCAGCCGACCTTCCAGTTCTCGCTCAAGAACTTCAGCGCGGTGCTCACCTGGGAGACCGTCTACCACCCGATCATCAACTCGATCCTCATCTCCGGCAGCACCGCGATCCTCACCGTGATCGTCGCCGGGCTCGCGGCCTACCCGCTCTCCCGCTACACCCTGCGTTTCAAACGGCATTTCATGCTGACGCTGTTGTTCACCACGGGCCTGCCGGTCACGGCGATCATGGTGCCGGTCTACTCGATGTTCTTCCGGTTCAACCTGTACGGGTCGGTGCCGGCCATGGTGCTGTTCCTGGCCGCCAGTTCGCTGCCGTTCTCCATCTGGATGATGAAGAACTTCATGGACGGCGTGCCGGTGAGCCTGGAGGAGTCCGCCTGGGTCGACGGGGCCGGCTGGGTGCAGTCGCTGCTCCGGATCGTCGGGCCGTTGATGGCGCCCGGGGTGGCCGTCGTCGCCATCTTCGTCTTCGTCGGCCAGTGGGGGAACTTCTTCGCCCCGTTCGTCCTGCTCGACACGCCGGAGAAACAGCCGGCGGCGGTGACCATCTACACCTTCTTCTCGCAGTACGGGCAGGTCGCCTACGGTGAGCTGGCCGCCTTCTCGATCATCTACACGGCCCCGGCCGTGGTCCTCTACGTCGCCGTGAACAAGTACCTCGCCGGTTCCTTCAGTTTCGCCGGATCAGTGAAAGGCTGAGCGCCGCTCCCAGTACGCGGAGACGACCCCGGTGTGCAGCGGGAACGCCAGTTCCCGCGGCCCGTCTATGACCAGCCACTCCATGGTCTCTGCCGTCGGCACGACCGGCGGCAGGGCAGCCGAGATGGTCCGTGGCGCCAGGCCGAAGACCAGCAGGGTGCCGTCAGGAGCGCTGTGCACGTCGAACAGCCGGACCCGGTCCGCCTCGACGCCGACGCCCGTCTCCTCGTACAGCTCCCTGGCGGCGGCCTGCTGCCAGCTCTCGCCCACGTCGATGAACCCGCCGGGCAGGGCGAGCTCGCCCCGGTGCGGCTCGATGCCACGGCGGACCACCAGCAGGCCGTCGTCCACCGGCAGCAGCAGCACCGCGACCGGCAGCGGGTTGAGGTAGGCGGTGTTGCCGCAGCCGGCGCAGGTGCGCGGCCAGGACTGCTCCGGGGGGTACGCCGTGCCGCAGAAGGAGCAGTGCGAGTTCCTGATCGCCATGGGTTTGAGACTAGCGATGCCGGTTGATGGATTTGACGACGAGCTTGGCCGTCCGATCGGCGGTGGCGAATCCCGGTTGCCGGCCCGTGTGGTAGATGATCACCCAGACGTTCGACACGCGGAACGAGATCTGGGTCCGGTAGATCGTGCCCACGATGGATTCGCCCCGGGTGTAGCTGAACGCCTCGTCGCCGACGGCCGGGCCCTTGCGGACCTTGGTCCCCGGGTTGCGCTTCGGTTCCTCCTTCATGGTCTTGACCGTGTACTGCTGGGAGATGCGCGCGGCCGAGACATCCGCCAGGCGGTTCGCCGTGACGCTCACGAACGCGCCGTTGTCGGGCCTGGTCCACATGCAGGCGGAAGCGGTCTGGAACTGGCGCTTCACCGTACCGCCGAGCAGCGAGCGCGCCTGGGCGTTGGTCAGCAGGCCGCACGCCTCGAAGTCGCGCGCGAACAGCGCCCGGGCGGACCCCGTCGAGCCGGACGTCGGGGCCGGGGTGGAGGTGTCGCCGAGCGACTCGCTGAACGTGAACGTGGTGTTGAGGTTCGGCAGGACCCGCACCAAGATCACCACCCCTGTGGCCAGGGCCAGCACGACCGCCAGCCCGGCGCCCAGGAGGATGAGGGGCAGACGGCTGCGCCTGGGCACAGGGGTGGCCTGGGTCCGCTCGCGGTGCAGGGCCGGGTCGGTGCTGGGGGCGCCCTGGGCGATGCCGTTCAGCCAGTCGGCCGCCTGGTTGGGGGCGCAGCGCCGTACCGGATCCTTCTCCAGGATCGCGGCGAGCACGGGGCCGAGCGGGCCGGCCAGCCGGGCGGGGGCGGGCTCCTGCATCAGGACGGCCGCCATCACGGCGGCCGGGTTGGGGCGGGCGAACGGCGGGCCGCCCTCCACCGCCGTGAACAGCGTGGCGCCGAGCGACCACAGGTCGGAGAGGGGGCCGTCCGGCTCGCCGCGCAGGCGCTCGGGGGCGATGTAGCCGGGCGAGCCGGTGAGCAGGCCGGTCTGGGTGAGCGCGACGTCTCCGGCGACGGTCGCGATCCCGAAGTCGGTCAGCAGCACCCGCCCGTCATCGGTGAGCATGACGTTGGCGGGTTTGACGTCCCGATGCAGGATGCCCGACGCGTGCGCGGCACCGAGCGCGTCGAGCATCTGGAGACCGATCCAGGCCACCTGGCGCGGGGGCAGCGGGCCGTCGTCGCGCACGACCCGGTCGAGGGAACGGCCCTGGACCAGCTCCATGACGATCCACGGCCGGCCGCCGTCGAGGACGACGTCGTGCACGGTGACGATCGACGGGTGGGAACGCAGCCGCGCCGCGGCCCGGGCCTCGCGCAGCGTGCGTTCGGCCAGGGCGGTCCGGGACGCCTCGTCGAGATCCGGTGGCAGCCGGACCTCCTTGATGGCCACCTCTTGCCGCAGCAGCTCGTCCACCGCCCGCCAGACGATGCCCATGCCACCCTGGCCGAGTGGAGACAGCAGCCGGTAGCGATCCGCGAGCAGCGTCACCGGACCGCCACGTCCTGACGTGTTCTCGGTCCCGGGGTCGCCCACTGCTTCCTCCGATATCGGGGCTTATACGGACAGGAGCGATATTAGGGGTGGATGGTGCCGCGTGGGCGCTAACTGCGGCGCTGCCGCCCTCAAAGGGCCTCCGCTTCGCTCCGGGCGTTCTTTCTCCCACCCCTTACCCGATTCGGTGGTCGGCCGTCTGATGCCCACCCGCCCACAACGGCCCTCCGCTTCGCTCCGGACGTTCTTCCAGGCGGGCTGACGCCCGCCCCCCTGAAGGACCTCGCTGCGCTCGGACCGCCTTCCAAGAACGCTCCGCCCGGTCGGCTGGTTGGAGCAGACCGCCCTCGGCGGCAACTGATCCGAACCTAACTTCGTCGGTCCAAACGGAAACGGCCTCTCCCCGAAACCGAGGAGAGGCTGAGTCATGCAGGAGGCACAAACGTACCCCCCAGTTCCGGAGTGGTTCCTAAGCGGGCAAGCTCCAGTTCGGCCCACGAGGATCTCCGAGCCAGACCCGTTGGCCGTCTCCGGTGACGGTGAGCCCGAACCCGGTTTGGTCCGGGCGTCCGGCGTTTTGCCAGGTGTCGATCGCATCCTCAACGGCATCCCAGAGCAGTAGCGGGCCGTGCTGGCGTACCTGCCAGCCATCGTCGTTGGGAGTGAGCGATGCGGCCGAGCCAGAGACGACGTCGATGAGGTGCGTGGTGTCATCGATGGTGATCATCTGGGCGTTGGGAATGGCGCACTGCGCGAGAAACCGTAGATGGAACGCCTCTTCGCTCGCAGCGTTGATCAGTTGAGGGCTATGTCGAGCCGTCCGCCCCCGTTCAGTGAGGGCGTTTCCCCAGTGTGCGGGATTGCCGAAGGCGGGGGCGGCGTGCGCGCGGGCGGACATGAAGGAGACAGTCCCTGGAAGGAGCACCCCTTCTGCGGTCCCAGCGTCCGACACAGTCAGCAGAGCGCGGGCGTAGCCGTAGAGCCACCCGCTCAGCGTGAGCAGGATCTTGCCGCCAAGGCGTGTCTGCGCGATCAGGGCGGGTGGGACGCTGCGGAAGGAGCAGGCGGCCACGATGCGATCGTAGGGAGCGCAAGGCCAATAGCCGTACAGGCCGTCCGCGACGGCCAGATCGGGGACGTGGCCCAGGCTGTACAGCGTTGCGGCGGCCTGGTTGAGCCGGTGAGAGTCCACCTCGATGGAGGTCACCGCGTCCGAGCCGAGACGTTCGCACGCCAGGGCGGTGGAGTATCCAGTACCGGTGCCGATTTCCAGCACTCTGTGTCCCTGCGCAAGGTCGGCGTCCTCCCACATACGCACGACGAGGGACGGCAGGGTGGAGGAGGAGGTCGGAGCGCCGCCGTATCGCTCGGCGGGGTGTTGCCAGTCGGGTTCTTCTCCGTCGAATTGGGTGATGAGAGTGATGTCGGAGTAGGCGGCGGCCAACCACCTGTCATAGTCGCGCTCGGCGGTGACCGGCTGCCAGATGGTCAGCCCCTCCTGGGTACGCTCATCGGCATCCAGATAGAAGCCCGGCACGAACCGGTGCCGGGGCACGGTCTCCACTGCTTTCCGCCACGCCGGATCCGCGAGCTGGCCTTCCTCGGCGAGGAGCTGCGCCAGATGTGCGCGCAGGCGTGTGGCGTCGGCTTCAAGCCTTTTGGACGCCGTCACAGCGCGCTTCCCTTCTGCAGGATGTCGGCGAATGCGTCGGTGATCTCGGGCGCATCGGGCAGCCACCCCCACTGGCCGTTCGGGTTGCATTCGACCCAAATCCAGTGCTCGGGTACGTCCCCGTTGCCGGTAAGGGCGAAATCGAAGCAGCCGAATACCAGTTCAAATGAAGCGAGATAGCTGCCCAAGGCTGCCGCGATCGGGTCGGGGATCTCGATCGGAGTATGCGTCAGCTTCTCCCAGTCGCCTCGCCGCCAGTCGAGAACGCCGTCCGAGGTTTCGATTCTGCTTGCGAACAGACGGCTACCGACGACGGTCACTCGCGCGTCCGCGACCTTGGGGACTTCAGCCTGAAACAGGTGCGCTGTCACCGAAAGCGTTTCGTCGAAGGCGTCGGGATTCACGCGCTGCGTCCAGATCGCTCCGGCCCGACCGTCCTTTGATGAAGGCAGACCACGAAAGGTCTTGTAGATGATCGGCTCGTGCTCAGTGGCGAACCTGCGAGCAGCATCGATGTCGTTGGTGACCAGAGTGGGCGGGATGTTCAGACCTAGTTGGGCGGCCACGTGGAGTTGCGCGGGCTTGAAATCAGCGCGGGTGATCGCCGACGGGTGATTGACGTAAGCAGCGTTGGCCAGGTTGGCCAGGAGGCCGCCGAGTCCGTGTCGGGCCTCAGCCATGGCGAAGTCGCACTCCTGCTGAGGCAGGTGATCGAATCGCCAGGGGCTGGGGCGCCGGTAGTAGACCGCCGATATCTCCGTCAACTCAACCTCGCGGCTCGTAGTGCGTAGCCGACCACTCCACGCGTGTGCGTCTGCACTGATTCGTGCGTCGAAGCTCAAGCCGGGTCCGATGTCGGCGGGGTCCACTCGCACGACCTTCACCCCGCGCTCGTTCAGCGCAGAGATGACCCAGTCTGCGGTGACGTCCTCCAATGCGGTGATGACCAGAACGGTAGAGGACATGCTGGTCAGTCTGACTTGTAGTCGGTGTTGGTGTCGTCCTGCGTTTGCGGTTGCGGGTCCTTACCGTCGCCGCCACCCGACATCGAGGGGGTGCCTACCGTCTTGTTGGTGCCGTGCTTGGCCAACTCCACCACCCGGCCCTCGGCGTCGAAGTAGCGCGCGATCTGGGTCGAGGAGTCCAGAGCTACCGTCGCGTACTGCGGAAGACCTACCGGAAGCCGGTCAGTGACGAGTTGTAGGGCCCATGTGTAGCCGTCATTGGAGTCATGAGTGCAGGCATCCCTTCTTTGCGCGATCTGGTCTAACGGCAGGCGTTGCTCGGTTGATCTGCCCGCGCGATTCACCATCTGGCGAATGCTCCAGCAGCCATTGGTGCAGCGACTCCTTCCGTTGCGCCTTGACGGGGCATTGCAGCGCCGTCAACAAATCCTAGCGTCTAACGGCGAGGCCGTCGTGCATTCTCTTCTTCCTATTAGGCGACATCTCTTGAGGATAATATTTTGGGCGCACCACTTTATCCTCTGCGACATGGCGCGCCCATTTTAATGGAGACATAGAAGGCGTAGATGTTTCTGTCTATTTGCTATCGATGAACAATTTTACGCGGCTCACCCAATATTGCCCAATTATGCACCGCGGGCAAGACTGCCGGCCTCCTTCCGACCGCTTCCGCATGGCAGGTATGACGACGCGGGTGCTTAACTCTGTTGTCGAGGTTTCATGGGGAGCTGGCGGCGGGAGGAAGGACACTCCGGTGTCGCCCCGCCCGATGGCCTTCCAGTCATCTCGCGCACCCCATAAGCAGAGCGCTCCATGTGGCATTTGCCACATGGAAGGACGAGCGATCACTCTCATGAATGACGGCCTTCCCGTTCCGGAGCGCCGCCCGGCGAACGAACCGCAACCCGCCGAGCGCGATCAGTTCGTAAAAGACCTCCGTGCAGTCGCAGGTCCACTGCATAACCCGGCCGTCCAGCTCGCCCCCGCGTGGAGGGTTCCATGCCAACTGGTCGCAGTGCGACTGCACGGCCGATACATGCGGTGCCGTGCAATGAGGGGGAAACCACCATTGACTGATCACCCAACTCATCCCCCCACCTGACGCCCGCTGTGCGCGGCCCCGATCGTCACATCTTCCCCAGCGCAGGCAGGCACGGCCTGACCCGTGAACGTCTCCGCCCAGACCGCGCGCTGCCCCGCCCCCAACAAGCGCACACCCCACCTGAGCGAGACCCGCTCGACCATCCACAGACCCCGCCCGTGACACTCGTCACCGCCGGACACCCGCGATCGAGGAACCGTGACCGCCCCGTCATCGGTCACCTCAACGCGAACGATCTCGACATCAACAGCGACTACCTCCACCGTCACCACCCCACCATGCAGCCCCGAAGCGGTGTGGATCAGCGCATTGGTGATCAACTCGCTGACGATCAGCCGCGCATCCTCCACGACCTGATGCCCTGCCGCCGTCAACATCTCCTCGACGCAGCGACGAGCCACCGCCACCGAATACGCCACCCCCGGCAACACGACTTCACCAAGAAACCGCTCGCTCACCGCGCCACCTCCCAGACTCGCGTAGCCGCATCCACGATGATCAGTCCATCCGGTGCCCCACACCGGGTGTGCAGGACGACGTTGGCCGCCAACTCCGTCAGCACGAGGCGTATTTCGTCCAGATGCCGGTTTTCTGCCACATTCAAGGCGAGTTCGATATATCTCCGGGTAAAAGGCGCCGAAGACTCGACCCCGAGCAGGACCAGTTCGGCGAGGAAGGTCTCCCTTGCTGTGCCGCACGCGCCGAAAATGGTGCTTACCTCTAGGGCCGAGCCGTACGTGTTCATGGCTGCCTTTCCAGTCGAGTGGGCGCGTCACTCACTGTGACGGTCGGTTGCGCGACCCATTCACGTCGCGACACCGTCACTTTCCGACGTTTGACGACGTAACCCGGCCTCGGCCTGGCGCTTCTGCTTGTGATGGGCATTACTAGTGGCTGAGGAACAATCGTCAGCGGGAGGCGCGGGATGGCTCATGCGACACTGCTCGCCCATTTGGTCGCCCAGCGCCATTGGGCAGCGGACGACGCTCTAGCCGAATTCCTCGCAACCGCCGAGCGCTTCGGCAGCAACTACGTCCCGAGCCAGCGTCAATGGGAACGTTGGTGCGCAGGACAGGTCAAGCGTGAGCCGCGCCCCCTATGTCGTCGAGTACTAGAAACGATGTTCGGCTATCCGGTAGCGGAGCTGTTCGCCCCTCCGCCAATCGTCGCGTCAGTGAACCCTTGGTCTCCCCATAGCTACTCAAATGGGAAATCCCGGACACGCGGCCAGATGGCTTCGGAATCTGGTGGGATGCGTATTTACGAGGAGATAACAGAAGTGGCCGATGATTCTGCCCGTTTCGCTCGCCGTTTTCGACAGGTTGACGAACGCGTCCTTGATCAGCTTGACGATGATGTCCGTCAGCTGGCGATCGAGTACCTCATCCGTCCGCCGTACTTCGCGTTCCGCCGCATCGCGGACCTGCGGACGGAAGTCTTTTCGATCCTTGACGAGCGTCATCCTCTTGATCAGGAGCGGCGGCTGTACCGTGCCGCCGGTCAGCTATGTGGTCTTCTGGCGCACGCCAGTGCGGACCTCGGCCACCCGCATGAGGCCGAAACGCACGCCCGGACGGCGCTGGTGTGCGCGGAACTCACAGACGACAACCCACTACGCGCCTACGTCCGGTGGGTGCAATCAAACGTCGCCTACTGGAGTGGGGACTACCGGCGTGCTGCTGAGATAGCCAACACCGGTCGTGCTCACGCCACATCCGGCACGGCAATGCTCAGGCTGACGAGCCAAGAGGCCAGGGCTCTGGCAGCGGTTCGAGACCTCCACGAGTTCCCCAACGCCATCGCTGCTGCCCGCGATGCGCGCGATCAACTGTCGACTGCTGACGAACCTGGGGTGTTCCAGTTCAGTCGCGGCAAAGCCGCCTATTATGCGAGCGAGGCGTATTGCGCCGTGGGGGAGGCCGACGACCTTCGCGAGGCGACGCGGCAAGCACAACAGGCGATCCAGTTCCTGACAGCCGACCCATCTGAATCGGGGGCAGAGCTGCTTGCCGCCGCGCGCATAGACCTGGCGGCGGCTCATCTCGCGTCAGGGGAAGTTGACGGGTTCGCTGATGCGCTGGATCCGGTGCTCAGCATTGCGCCGGAGCATCGTACAGTCCCGGTCGTACAACGAATCCGGCGCCTCAGTGGCGAACTTGCCCCACATGCACACGGCAGGCTCGCTCTGGAGCTAAGAGAGCGCATTGATCTATTCACCGCCCATCGTGCCGTTTCTCCGAGCCAACCAGCGCTCCCTGAGTGAAGTCACGGAGTAGGAGACCTTTGATGGCTATCCAGGTATCGGTATGCGGGCCACGTGACTGCACCGACGATGACCGTCGCAATGCCCGCGAGTTGGGCCGCATGCTGGCCGAACATGGAGCGGTAGTGATCTGCGGCGGATACACAGGTGTCATGGCGGCAGTCGCCGCAGGCGCGAACGCCGCAGGCGGAACGGTTGTGGGCATCCTCTCCCGCGCTGACCGAGAGAACATCAACCCTGACCTGACCATCGTCATTCCTACAGGGATCGGCGAAGCTCGAAACAACGTGATCGTCAACTCGGGTGACGCCGTGATTGTGGTCGGCGGCTCGTGGGGGACGCTTTCCGAACTGGCCCTTGCCATGAGGAGAGGACGAAGCCCCGTCGTCCAGCTCGGAGGGTGGCGCCTTCAAGATCGCCATGGGCAACCGATTCCAGGCATCCATCACGCCGATAGCCCTGAACACGCGATAGAGCTGACCGGTCTGTGGCGGTAGATCACGACTGCATGTTGGGCCTGCTTATGGGATTCATGGGCGCTCTTGCCGAATCGCTTCGGAGCCAAACAGCCGATGATCAGCGGGAACCTGAGCGATCTCAACAACTGGCTCGCCACCCGGCACGAGCCAGGCTCGTTCGCCAAACGGTTCCGTGCACTCGCGCCGACCTCGCGCCGAGGTGTGCGACCGCGCCAGTATCCACGGCCTGGCCATCGAACTGGTACGCCGTCATCCGACCACTACGGGCGCGGACCGGCTCGCCCTGCTGCTGGCCGAAGCCTGAGCCGTTCGCCCCCACCGCCGCCGACCCCTGGAGATCGGCAGGGATCAGACAGGACGACACCCGTTAGATGTGCACTTCGCCCCCGTCAACGACCAAGTTGGCGCCGAGGAAGAAGCTGCCCTGGTCGGAAGCGAGGAAAGCCACCACATTGGCGACCTCGTCCGGGCGCCCGATCCGGCCGAGTGGGATCGCCGCGGCGAAATCCGACTTGGTGACGGGCGTGTTCTCCGTTGCGACCACGCCGTCGAGTCCAGGAGTGTCAATGGTGCCAGGGGAGATCGCGTTGACCCGGATGTTCCGGCCCTTGAGCTCGTTGGCCCAGGTCCGGGCGAAGGACCGGATCGCCGCCTTGGAGGCCGCGTACGCGCCGAACGCGGCGACACCGTCACCGGCGCGCACCGAGCTGTTCAGGATCACCGATGCGCCGTCGTTGAGCAGTGGCAGTGCCTTCTGCACCGTGAACAAGGTGCCCCGGACGTTGACGCCGAAGGTCTCGTCGAAGTGCTCCTCGGTGACCTGCTCCAGCGTCGCGAACGACGCGGCGGCGGCGTTGGCGAACAGCACGTCCAGGCCCCGGCCCCGAGCCCGGACCGCGGCATAGAGCCGGTCCAGGTCGGCCAGGTCCGAGATGTCGCCCGGTACGGCGGTCACCGCCGCTGGGCCTATGCGCTCCACCGCCGCGTCAAGGACCGTCTTTCGGCGGCCGGTGATGAAGACGTGTGCGCCCTCGGCCGCCAGCCGTATGGCGGTGGCCAGGCCGATCCCCGTTCCGCCGCCGGTGACGACGGCGGTCTTACCTTCCAGCTGTCCCATGCTCTCACCTCGATAGAAATCTGCACCGATCGGTACTGAAGTGGACGATGGCAGTTCCGCACCGTTCGGTACAAAAGGGGTATGATCGATCACGTGAACACCCAGAGGAAGGCGCCGATCGGCCGGCCACGCGGTTTCGACGCCGAGAAGGCGCTCGACCAGGCCATGCGGGTCTTCTGGGAGCAGGGCTACGAAGGCGCCAGCCTCACCGACCTGACCAACGCCATGGGCATCAGCCGGACCAGCATGTACGCCGCCTTCGGCAGCAAAGAAGACCTGTTTCACCAGGCCCTGCAGCGTTACACCGACGGCCCCGCCGCGTACGTCCCCCGGGCCCTGGAGGAGCCGACGGCGTGGCAGGTGGCCACGGCGTTCCTCAACGGTTCCGTCCGGGCCACCACCAGTCCCGGCTGTCCCGCCGGATGCCTCGGCGTCCAAGGTTCCCTGGCGGCGGGCGAGGCCGGTCTCAGCGCCCGGGACAGGTTGACAGCCTGGCGCGACAACGGCATCTCGCTCCTACGGGAGCGGTTCCAGCGGGCTGTCGACGAGGGCGACCTGCCGTCGGGGACCGATCCCGGCCTGCTCGCCCGATACCTCATGACCGTGGCCAACGGCATCGCCGTTCAGGCCGCCGGTGGCGCCACCCGCGACGACCTCCACATGGTGGCCGACATGGCCCTACGGCACTGGCCGCCCACCTGATACGAACAACTCCTGGACTCGTTACCGGCAAGCAGCCCGCCAAGAACGGCCACATTGGCCACGCTCCGGGCGCCGAACCGGTCTGCTCCTCTGGGTGCTGCTGATTCTCACCGACGTTTCCTGGCCCGACCGGCCCCCAAGTACTGTAAGTCGCACTTGGAGTATGCGGCCGAGGCTTGCGCATGCACTTCGTCTTGCCTTGCGGATGAGCGTGCGGGTGTTCGCCCAGCACCTCGGCGTGGCTCCCCGCACCGTGGCGAAGTGGGACCAGCTCGGCCCCGCCACTCGGCCACGCCCCGACACCCAGGCCATCCTGGACACCGCGCTCGCTCGCGGGGACTCGGCGACCCACCTGCGGTTCGAGACCCTGCTCCTGGAACTCGGCCAGGACACGGACCAAGGGCTGCGAGTCACACGCGTGGGGCCACGGGCCTGGGACTACGAGACATGGACCGTCGACCTTGACCGGGCCGTGGTCGCCCTCAGCCGCCAAAGTTTCAGCTACGCCGGCGACCTGCTGAACCGATGGCTCACCCGCTACAACCCACACGTTCTGGACGACAAGGGCCTGTACCTGTTCGCACGATCCACGACACTGCTCGGCGACCTCCAACGCGATCAAGGCGCAGTCGCCGGCCCCCTGTCCGCCCGCCGTTCCTACCTCAACGCTCGCTCGATCTACCGCCAGATCGACATCCCCCGCCGCATTGCCCAGCTCGACCTTTCGCTGGCGGTGGTCGCCGAGATGTCGGGCCAACTGGACGAGGCCGCCAAGGAGTATGAAGCGCCGGCGGTGGATGACCGGCTCTCACCACGCGACCGGACGCGAGCCCGCCTGTGGGTCGGGACAGCCCTGAGCAAGAACGACAACAACGACTACGCCGCCCGCCTGATGACGACCGCCATCCACGAGTTCAAGAGCCTTGGCGAGCCCGAGGACTGGTCTGTCGCGCACCAGAAACTCGCCTTGGCCCACCGTGGAGCCGGGTACCTCTCGGAGGCGCTACGCCTGATCGACCTCGCCCGCGCCACCGCCGTCACCGATGCGCCCATGCAGCGGGTCCGGCTCGAGACCGCTTACGGGCACATCCTGCTTTCCGACCGGGCCACCATGGATGATGGGCTGATGATCCTCGACCGTGCCGCACGCGAAGCCGCGCGGCACGGGCTTGCACACCAGGGACTACCACCAGATGCACCACGACCTGCGCCGGTGCGATGTGGCAATCGGCCTGGGCAGCCACGATCTGGGCGTCGCGTGTGCGGCGGTCGAGCTGTACCGCGCAGGGTGGTTCCCGCTGCTTGTCTTCTCCGGTGCCACCAGCCCCACTACGGCGGCCCGCTTCCCTCGCGGCGAGGCCGTCCACTCCGCGAGCACGCGCTGGAACTCGGCGTGCCCGACGAGGCGATTCTGCTGGAGCCGAACGCGACCAACACCGGTCAGAACATCGGCCTGTCCCGCCAGGTCCATGCGCCTGGCGCAAGATCTGTCTCACCGACATGGCGGTTTCCTCGGCTGCGGGGACCGATGGTCAGGATTGGTCTGTCGACGGGGTGCTCGTCGAGGATGTAGCGGACGTGCTCGCTCGTGGGTCCGCAGGCTGTGGCGATCTTCTTGGGGCTAGGAAGCTTCTCCTGGAGGAACGCCTGGTGGACGGTGGCGATGTCGATATTGTTGGGATCTCGTCCGGGCAGCGCGGCCAGCTGGTCCGGGGAGAATCGGAAGGTGGGCTGCCAGGTCAGTGGCTCGTCGATGCCGTTGAAGTGGAGCAAGTCAGCGCCGGCCTCCTGAAGCAGCTTGGTCTCGGAGGGCAGCAGGCGCATGCGGAAGGTGCTGTAGGCGGTGCGGCTGCGGTAGTCGTCGGCGGCGATCTGGCTGGGCGGGAGCAGACTGGTGACCTCTGTGATCGCCTTTGGGGAGGGACGGCAGTACTTCCGCACGTTCTCGGGCTTCTTGTACCGGGACTTGGACGTCAGGCTCGGAGCAGGGTGCGCAGTTCGTCGACTGCGTCCGTGGCGTCGAGCAGCCGGGTGCCATCGGGGAGCAGGATCAGACCGCCAGAGTAGACCCGTGCCGCGATCCGAGCTTGCTCCCAGATCAGGACGATCTGGAGAATGACCGCCTGGTAGGCGTAATAGTCGTCGCCTCTGCGGGGTTTCCCGAACCGGCGGTAGATCTCTTTGTCCACCCGGTTCCGGGCTTGCTCGCGCCCCAGTCCGACAGCCGTGAACGTCACCACGAACGTGCTGGCGGCGAGAGAGAGGATCTCCTCGCCGAGCAACGCCTCGACACCAGTAGCTGAGCTCTCAGTCATGGACGGCACGGTACCCACAAGTGTGGGCGCAGACCGAACACCGGGTCAGGATCCGGCGAAAGCCGCCCACGTCAGCGGGGGGACCGAAACCCGGATACACACGCGGCATGCAGCTGAGGCGGCGGGCTCGAGGTGAAACGACAAACCGACGAATACGGGTGCCGCGGTACCTGCCGTTGCCCACGGGGCGCGCCGTTTCATAGGTCGGTGCGAACGGGTGACGGGTGAAACACACCCCGGAAACGATCCCGCAGTGAGCGACGACGACTTCCTGCGGGTGGAGGCCCACGACTGCCCGATGACCACCTGCGCCGCCCCGGCCGGCGTGCCTGTGTCGTACGGTTCCACCACGGGCTCTTCTTCCGGCGAGGTTCGGGTGGGTTCGCACCCTCGAACCTGACGGCGGAAGACCCCCGGCAATCACCCCGCCGGTGACGAGGCGGTGATGTCACCCCGGCGGCCACCGGCCACCTACCGTGCGATCTGAGCGGCCACCTGCTCAGTCACCGAAAACAGCCCCGGGGAGCCTTCGGTCAGCTAGCCCCGTTCCGCCAGCCGCTTCAACCTCGACCGCATGCCCTCGACCTTGGCCGCCCGCACCGGCACCCCCAACGCCGCCACCGCGCTCGGCATTCCCGCCGACGCCATCTACAACTGGCTCAACCACGGACAGGTACCCGCCCGCAGGGCCAACGGACGCTGGTGCATCCCCTGGGACCCGCAAGCGCAGTGAATCTAGCGGCAGAAGGTCGCCAACTCGTTCCGACTTAAATCATCCCAGCCTGCGGCCGATGTCCGTTAAACCCCAGCCGCTCGAAGAGGATCATCGTGTGGCTGTGGTCTGATCGACGACGCGTCCGCGGCTGGCGTATTGCGACAGCCACCATCCGGTTACGGTGTACCAGGCGAAGATCTCCACCGCGAGTAGCCGGTTGATGAGACCGCCGATTCCGGCTTTCTCCCATGGCGAGGCGGGGTTGAGCGCGACAAAGGTGAGAAGTACCAGCGCGACTGCGGCCAGGCCGGTCCATGTGGAATAGCGGGACAGGTTACGCCATCCGGGCAGGCGACGAAACTGGCGGCCGAGGTAGAAGACGACCGCTATGGCCGAGACGATAACGACGAGGAACCCGAAGAGGAAGTGGAGTATCTCGGTCGGAGGCGCGGCTGGAAACAGGACGGCGCCCAGCATGCCGATTCCTGTCGTCGCGATCAGGATGGCTCCCCATGTCGCCCGACGTCCGATGATCTTTGTTGTGGCGCGCCGGAATCCAGTGGCGAAGGCGATGAGCAGAATGCCGAACAGCAGGAAGTTGGCGTTCTGGATCGATGCATTGTCGCCGACGCCCAGGTCGCTGACCGCACTGGCCATTGCCGAGTATCCGGGACGGAGCCAACCGGCGACCGTGAAGGTGACGACGAACAGGACAGGACCCACGACACCGGCGGCGAGAAGAATCCGTGTGGTGATGTCATGTTGTTGGCCGAGGTCGGGGCTTGGACGCTCGCGGCGGGACGACGTGGACTGGGGTGGCATGGGTTACTCCTTGGGGGTGGGGCCGCAGGCATCGGCAGGCCCGTCGGCGATGTGGCGTGATGCGGTGAGGTCGGCGACGGTTTGCCGGGCTCGGTCTTGCAGCGCCGGGTCGTGCAGTCGCGCCGGAGGTGCCTTGACCTTGCCATTGCTTTCGTAGAGCTGGCCGGTGCCGGTGGGGCGCTGGGCGAGGAGCGCCGGGACGCGGGCGGCCTTCTCCGGGGATGCGCGGCGCTGGATCATGCGGACCAGCGGCCAGATGTATCTCCAGGCGGGGACGGCCTGTGGGGTGAGCGCCTGGACGCCTGGGGTCCAGGCCATGCCCGGATTGACCGCGTTGACGGCGGTGTGGCCGACCTGTTGCCGGGCGAGGCTCATTGTGGCCAGCAGGTTCAGTTGTTTGGCGCGGGCGTAGGCGGCGATCGCGGTGTAAGTGGGCGGCTCGGTGAACGGGTCGTCGGTGTGCATGGTGAAGGCGCTCGACACGACCTGGACGATGCGGGCGTCTTCGACGAGTGTCGGCAGCAGAGCCTGGGTCAAGGCGACCGGGCCGAGGTAGTTCAGCGCGAGGGTGGCCTCGTGGCCCTCTGCGGTGACGGTCCGTTCGGTGAACGCCCCGCCACCAACATTGTTGACCAGGACATCCAAGCGCGGTACGTGCTCACGTACGCGCCGGGCCAGGTCGAGATTGCCAGCGATCGTCAGATGGTCGGCGGGCAGGAAGGTCGCGTCGAGGTCCGCCGCCGCGGCTGCGCCGCGGGGCTGATCGCGGCCGGTGATCAGGACGGTCATTCCGGCGGCGCGCAGCTTGCCGGCGATCTGCAGGCCGATTCCGGCGGTGCCGCCGGTCACCAACGCGATCATGATTTGCCTGACACGGTCGTGTCGGAGGTGCGGTGGCGGCTGGTGGGCAGCAGCAGACTGACGGTGATCAGCCAAGCTATGCCGCCGAAGCGGGCAATCGGCAGGGTGGGCGCGGCATCGAGCGTCAACAGGGTCAGTGTCGACAGCTCGGCGGCCAGCGCCAGGACCAGACCGGCGATCGCAACGGGCCGGGACATGCGCAGCAGCAACATCGGGACGCTGACCCCGGCTAAAAGGAGCCCGAAGAACGCCACGAACCCTGGTCCGCCGGTGATGAAGGCGAGATCCCGCAGCGCCGAGGCCAGCGGCGCGCTGTCTGCGGTCCGGGAGGCGGCCCAGCCGATCAGGCCGGACAGCGCCGCGAAGCCGCTGGCGAGCATGCCGCCGGCAAAGGCGATGGCCGAGCCTGGCGCGGTGATGCCCAACGCCCGCAGCCGCCGGTACGCCGCGGCGCTCCAGATGGCAAGTGGGACAGCGGCACCAACGGCCAGGAATGCCGACAGCCGCATAGGCGAAGCGTGGTCCTGTATGTAAGCGAGCACTTCGGAACCGGGCGCCTGCGGGCGAGGAACGCCTGCGGCGGTCACGATGCCGGCGATGGTCAGCACGGTGAAGGCCACGCCGGGGACGATCAGCGGCGGGCCGGACTGCGGTCGAGACATGTCGACTCCCTAATTGATGTACATCCGAACACAATATACGAGTGTATATCGTTTTCCAAGTGATACGATTCTCTCCGTGTCAAAACCCAGCGACGGACCAGATCGGTCCTGGGGCGGTGCCGCTTTCCTGCTTGCGCAACTAGGCGCGCATGCCGCTGCGGCCTTCGCCGCCCGCATCGGACCCCTAGACCTGACGCCTGCGCAGGCCGGACTCCTGCGCATGATCGCGGTCACGCCCGGGCTGAGCCAGCAGGCGTACGCCGCACGGCTGGGCACCCCGCCCAGCCGTTTCGTCACTCTCGTCGACACCATGCAGGACCGAGGCTTGATCGAACGCCGCCGTGGCGAACCCGACCGCCGCTCCTACGCTTTGCACCTGACCGACGGCGGTCAACAAGCGCTACAGCGCTTGGGCGCCCTCGGCAAGGCGCACGAGGACGACCTGTTCGCTGCACTGACCTCAGCAGAACGCGTCACGATGCGCGAGCTACTCACGCGCATCGCCCGGCAGCAGAACCTCACCGCCGGGGTCCACCCCAGATACCGGCAACGCTCCGAGACGTGACCACGGCCGCGTAGCTCACTCGTTGGACACGGTGTCGCTCGCCGCGATGGCGTCAGGCGATGCCATCACACGCAAACGATGATCAAGTCTCCGTAACATCTTGATCTTGTGTGGCCTGCGGTTTCTCGAACCGTCTCATGCTCTTGGCGCAAGGTCTGTCTCACCGACATGGCGGTTTCCTCAGATGCGGGGACCGATGGTCAGGATCGGCCTCTCGACGGGGTGTTCATCGAGGATGTAGCGAACGTGCTCGCTCGTGGTTCCGCACACTGTAGCGATCTGCTTGGCACTCGGATAGCTGCCCTGGAGAAATGCCTGGTGGACGGCGGCGATGTCGATGGCGTCGGGATCTCGTCCAGGCAGCGCGGCAAGTTGGTCTGGGGCGAAGCGGAAAGTGAGGTTCCCCCCGGTGGGGCGGCCCCCCCCTGTACGCAGGGGCGGGGTGGCGGGGCACGCGGGGGAGCCGCCACCCCAAAAGCCCCCCCACCCCCCCCAGAAACACG
>NZ_JBICSO010000007.1:0-306143 GCF_043197155.1 Nonomuraea sp. NPDC049269 | reverse complement strand
GTCGGTTAAATTGTGGTTCCCCCGGTTGCACGGAAACCTGTGTGCCCAAAGCTCAGGTGTCCGTGCAACGGGGGGAACCTCAGAACCAGATCCGCGACTCACCCGCAGAATGACCGAGGCCTGCAAGAGTGCGATCAGACCGGGGCCTCGTCAGTCAGCGAAGGCGTCGCGTGTGGACGCAGGACCATGAGCGAGCCTTCCAAGGTCGCCACCATGGCGAAGGGAAACCGGTCGACCTCAAGACAGAGCGCGACGTCATCAGGATGGACTCCTTGACGCACCCCCTCCGCCAGTTCGGCGGCGGCGCGCGACTCGGCAGCGCGGCGGAGGAACTCAGCGGCATCCGTCCCAGCCTCGGTGACCCTCCGAGCGATGTATTGAGCACATGCCAGATCTTCATCGGCCTGCCCATCCTCGCCAGTGACCACGAACGTGACACTGTCACTCTTGCTCGTCCGCAAGAGCCGAGCCGTTGCCTCCGCCACCACGAAGCTGGCGCACAGCACCAGCGGCGCCTCCTTGACCGCAAGGGCGCCGACTGTCCCTGCCGTGGTCTTCTGCACAACGGTCCGTCCGCCAAGGTCAATGGACCGCAGCAGGCCCGGCGAGTTGACGGTGTCGAACCCGGGCGCGGGTGGACCGTCTTTGAGTGCCACCCAATCCGGGTGGCGAGCCTTGAGCGCCAGGGCTTCGTCCAGCGACTCAGCAAGAACGATCTTCTCCGCCCCCTGGGCAAAGGCCCAGGCGGCCACGGTGAATGCACGCATGACGTCGACCACGACCGCCACGGACGGGGCTTCGACCAGATCAGCGATACCAAGGAAACGAGTGTCCATTCCGGCCATGATCGCGCATGCCCGAGCCGAGGCACCCAGAGAGTGATGCATCAAGTCGACGGCCTCGGAACGCAACACCTCCTGGTGCGCCTTCTCGACCGGAAGCGCCGCCGGCGGTCGAAAATCGCGTTGCCTGTCGTGTTCATGGTGAGACCCTCCATTCAGGCGCCGGCGCCGCCGTCGACCGGCACGATCGCGCCGGTCACCATGGAGGCTCGGTCGCTGAGCAGCCACGCGGCCACCTCGGCGACCTCGCGGGGCTCGGCCATCCGGCCGAGTGGTGTCGCCGCGTTGTTGGCCTCGATGATGCCGGGAGTCGCTGCCTCCCACTCCTCCATCATCTCCGTGGCGGTGCCGCCGGGGGTGATGCCGTTCACCCGGATGCCCTCAGGGGCCCAGGTCACCGCGGCGGTCTCGGTGATGCTGTTGAGCGCGCGCTTCATGGCGCCGTATGCGGGCAGCGGGGGTGCCGCACGGCGGCTGCCGATGCTCGAGGTGTTGACGATCGCCCCGCCCCCGTTCTGACGCATGAGCGCGGCCTCGGCGGTCATGGCGGTCCAGTGTGCGCGGAAGTTCACGGCGAACTGCTCGTCGATGTCCTCGTCGCTCGTGGTCTCGAGCGGGCCGGGCTGCTGCTGGGCGACCGCGCCGTTGTTGAAAGCGCCGTCGAGCCGTCCGTGCAGCTTCTCGACACGGTCGACGGCGGCGCGGATGCTCGCGCGGTCGGCGAGGTCCATGGTGACGGCGTCGGCGACGCCTCCGCCGGCGCGGACCTCGGCGACGATGCGGTTGAGGGCTTCGGTGTCGCGGGCGGCGAGCACGACGGCGGCGCCCTCCCGTGCGAAGAGCCGGGCTGCGGCTGCGCCGATGCCGCGGCTGGCGCCGGTGATGAATACGACCTTGCCGGTGAGCAGGCCGACGGGCGTGGTGTCGATGTTGTTCGTCATACCAACAGCGTGCGCGGCCCCGGGGGTCCGGATACAGGCACAGGCGGTACTACGATAAATAGCCGCGCGGCGTGCACACTCGAGATATGGATAAGCACGAGCTTGGGGCGTTTCTCCGCAGCCGTCGCGAGCGGCTTTGCCCGGAGGACGTCGGCCTCCCCTCGGGCGCGCGACGCCGGACGCCGGGTCTGCGCCGCGAGGAGGTGGCGGTCCTCGCGCACATCTCCACCGAGTACTACGTCCGTCTCGAGCAGGGCAGGGCACCGCGACCGTCGGGCGAGGTCCTCGCCGGGATCGCAGGCGCGCTGCGGCTTACGGACGCCGAGTTCGATCACCTCCACGTCCTCGCGGGCACTGCGCCGAGCCGTACCGGACTGCACCGCCGCGACGTGCGCCCGAGCATTCTCGCGCTCCTTGAGCGGCTCCCGCAGACAGCTGCGTTCGTGATGTCCGCGGCGTTTGAGGTGCTCGCGTGGAACGATCTCGCGGCAGCCCTGATGGAAGACTTCGCCGCGCTCGCCCCCGAA
Source organism: Nonomuraea sp. NPDC049269 (assembly GCF_043197155.1). Lineage (NCBI taxonomy): Bacteria > Bacillati > Actinomycetota > Actinomycetes > Streptosporangiales > Streptosporangiaceae > Nonomuraea > Nonomuraea sp. NPDC049269. The sequence continues at coordinate 303,833 of NZ_JBICSO010000007.1, read as the reverse complement.
GACCGCAACCTCGCACGTAAGGCGTTCCTCGGGCCGACGCGGCCCGACGCGCCGCTGTATGGGATCTCCGACGCCGCCGAGTTCCGGCACCAGGTCGTCATGGGGCTTCGTGCCACCCTCGCCCGGTACCCGTCGGATCCCGCGGTGACCGGTCTCCTCGAGGAACTGCGCGACGGCAGCCCCGAGTTCACCCGGCTCTGGGAACGGCATGACGTGCAGGCGGCGCCGATGCTCACGAAAACCTTCCGTCACCCGGCCGTCGGGGAGATCACCCTCGACTGCGACTCCCTCAAACTCACCGACCGCGACCAGCACCTCGTGCTGTACACCGCGCCACAGGGATCCCATGACGCGGACGCTCTGGCGCTGCTGAATATGCTGGGAACCGAGAGCATCGACGCAAGCACATCGCTCTGACGGAGCCCGACACGACGGATGCCTTCTCGCCTGGGCGTTCGCGGTCAGTGATCCATTCCGAGCACCAGCTTGGCTCGTGCCGGCCGTCGAAACGCGTCCGGCGAGCGATCGCTTGATCGCTTGACGCGGGCGATGATCGAAGAGTCCGGGTCTCCGGCCAGGCTGAGCGAAGCGCGCGTCGCACCGGGGGCATCGCCGAGGACACGCGCCTCAGCCCGTCGTCCAGAGACGGAGTTTCGCGGGGTTGCGTACTACCCAGATGTGCTTGATCCGGTCGCCCGCGACCTCGAACGCGAACACCGTCACGATGACGCCGTCTTGCTGGGCCACCAGGCCGGGCTGACCATTGACCGTACGTTCCAGGAACGTCATGTCGCCGGGCCTCCGGCGGGCGATTTCGAGCCAGGCGTGCGCGATCTGCTCGCCGCCTTCGATGGGGTGCGGGAAGGTGATGGCGAGGCCGCCGCCATCGGCGATCGCCGTGGCGTCGGGGTCGAGCAGGCCGATCAGGGCATCGATGTCCTTGGCCTCCCACGCCGCTTTGAAGGCCCGGACGACGCCGGCCTGCTGGGCCACGGGAGTCGCGGGTGCCTGTGAGGCCTGGATGCGGCGGCGGGCCGAGGAGGCCAGCTGTCGGCATGCCGCCGGGGTACGGCCGACGATTTCGGCCACTTCGGCGAAGGAGTAGCGGAAGACGTCGTGCAGGATGAACGCGACGCGCTCGGCCGGGGTCATCGATTCGAGCACGACCAGGAAGGCCAGGTTGACCGACTCATCCAGGGTGACCCGGTCGGCCGGGTCGACGGTCGTGCCGCCCGGCCGCTCGGTGGCCCACTCCGTATGCTCGGGCAGCGGCTCGGGGATCCATTCGCCCACGTAGGTCTCTCGCCGGGCCCGTGCTGAGTTGAGCAAGTTGAGGCAGATGCGGCTGGCGACCGTCGTCAGCCACGCGCCGGGGGACGCGATGGCGTCCCGCTGCTGGCTGGACATGGCGTACCAGCGAGCGTAGGTCTCCTGGACGACATCCTCGGCCTCGGCCAGCGAGCCGAGCAGCCGGTAGGCAAGATTGATCAGCTGCCGCTGCTCGCTGATGATCATGCTCAGAGCTGGATCGGACCGGCCTGGTCCTGGCCTGGATTCGTTGGTCATGGGTGTTGCCGGCCCTTCTCGGTCTCATCTGCTCTCACCACTTCGACAAGACACCCCGCCGGAATGTGAGGTCGGCGCCTGCCTCACATTCCGGCGGGCGGTCTTGTCGTACCCGAAGAGACGAACACACCAGCCAGGAGACACCATGACGACTTCGTTCACTGACTCGGCGCCCGCGCAGACCCTGGAGCGGGTGGCCGCCGCGTTGAGGGCGAACAATTTCGCCGTCGAAATCCTCGATGACGCCGCCGCCGCGCGTACCCGCGTCAAAGACCTGATTCCCGAGGGCGCCAGCGTGTTCACCGGGGCCAGCGAGACCCTCCGCCTGTCCGGCATCGATGAGGACATCAACCAAAGCGGGCGATACAAGTCCGTCAAGGCACGCAGCGTGACCATGGACCGCGCCACCCAAATGGCCGAGATCTGGCGGATGATCGCCTGCCCCGACGTCATTGTGGGCAGCGTCGCCGCGGTCACCGAGACCGGCTCCCTTGTGGCCGCCTCGGCCAGCGGAAGCCAGCTGGCCGGCTACTCGGGCGCCGCGGGCCGCGTGATCTGGGTCGTCGGAGCGCAGAAGGTGGTCCCTGACCTGAGCGCCGCGCTGCGCCGCATCGAAGACCACTGCCTCCCGCTGGAGAACGAGCGCGCCATGAAGGCGTACGGGGTGCCCAGTGCCCTCAACCGCCTTCTCGTCCTCAACGCGGAGCCCCACCCCGGACGCGGCACCGTTCTGCTGCTCCGCGAAGCCATCGGATTCTGACACCCCAGGTCCTCCAGTTTGAAGTCAAGGTGGCAGCGGGCACGGACATCCTCGTTTTCGATCACAGGGAGCAGGCACCCACGTGATCTTGAGGCTCCGTGCCCGCGCTGCTTCTGGACCCTGCTGCGCGGGCTCTAAGGGGATTTGTCTGTCGCGCACGCCATCATGGCGGACGTCCATTCCGTACGAACCCAAGGAGTGAGCATGATGGCCACCGGCGGCGCAGACTGGTCCGGCACCAGCTGGGACGACTGGGCGGATGCCCACCTGATTCGCGCGCGCCTCGACGCCGGCGCGGATCCCAACGCGGGTGTGCACCACCACGGGCGGCCGTTACATGCCGCAGCCGAGCTCGGCTCACCCGAGGTGATAGCGGAGTTGGCCGCTCGCGTTGACGACGTCGACGCCGAGCACCAGGGCCACACCGCACTCTGGCGAGCCGTCTTCGCCAACCGCCCCGACAACGCCCTCGCCCTGCTCGCCGCCGGTGCCGACCCGTGGCGGCCGATGATGTCCGGCTGGACGCCCGGAAGGCTCAGTCTGGCCAGTCCCACACCCGACCTGTTCCCCCTCCCGCCAGGCCGGCCCAGCTTGTCCGCCGCCGAGACCGCGGCCGTCGCGGAGGCCAGACGCCTGATCGACGCCCTGGGCGAACTCGAGTACGAGGGGCTGGGCCTGGTCTGCGTCGCCGGGATCGGCATGGCCGAAGCCGTACGACGGCTGGAGGCCGAACAGGCCTACGAGGATGACGACGAGTACCTGTCGTCCAGCATGGACTCTCGCACCACCGTCGGCATCACCGAAGTGCCCGGCGGATGTGTCGTCAGCCAGCAATGGGGCGCCCTCCCGTGCAGCCACCGCGTCCTCGAGCGCCTGTCGGCCGGCACCGTCTGCTACGCGCTTTACGCCAACCCCAGCAGCGGCGACCAAGGGAGCATTGCCCGCGATGGCGTCGTCGAGCAATGGGACACGCACCCTGGCGGCGGCACCGTCTCCCCTGACGCCTCCGCCGAGGACATCCTCACCACCTACCTCTATCACCACCAGGCCGTGGCGTACTGCTGCGCCGCCGCAGGCCTGCGCATGACCAGCGGCCGGGCGATCACCGGTTTGCCCGACGACTACCTGCGAATCCCCGCAAACCTGGGCTGAGGAACAGGTGTGGGACTGGAGGGGTCGACGGTCCGGCAGCTCGCCACCGAGCAGGGCGGCAGTGGCACCGCGAAGTGCCCAGCGACCTGTGAGGTAGGCCACCCGCCCCGCCGGAGCAGGTCAAGCGTCTTTCCGACGTACCCGGAGGATGGCCAGGCCGAGGGCGAGCGCCGCGTACCCGCCCAGTACGGCGAGGCCGGCCCACGGCGCCAGCGGGAAGTAGCCCATCTGCGGCGCGTAGTACGCGAGCACCTGCGGATACTCCTGCACGCTCTGCTGGATGGCGAACCCGGCCGCCGGAGTGAGCCGCAGCAGCCACTGCGACACGCCCAGAGGCAGACTGGAGACGGTGGCCAGGAGGTACGGCAGCAGGACGGTCGCGACGGCGACGGTGATCGCCACGGCGCTGCGCCGGAACAACGCGCCCAGCCCCAAGGCGAACACGGCGGCGGCGGCGAGCAGCGCCGCGGTGCCGACGATCACCCGCAGTTCGGTGAGCGGACTCACTGGCAGGGGGTAGGTGCCGTTGGCGCGCAGGATCCGCGTGCAGATCGGCACCGTCACGGCGGCGCTGACCAGGCCGGCGGTGAAGGTGACCAGGCCGATCACGGTGGCCTTGGCCGCCAGCACCCGGCCGCGCCGCGGGCTGGCGAGCAGGCTGGTGCGGATCAGGCCCCGCCGGTATTCGGCGGTGATGAACAGCACCGCCACCACCATCACCGCGATCAGCCCGACCAGCGCGCCGATGAGGGTGCGCTCGATGGACTGGCCGTCGCTGATGGGCGCGATGTCGCCGGTCCCGCTCACGGTGAGCGTGCCGCCGGACTCGACGAGCCCGTTCGCCTGACGGTAACGCTCCCAGTCGGTCTTTCCGTCGACTCCCACATCGTCGCGGCTCCACGCGCCACGGGGTACGTCGCCCTGCACGCTGACCTGGTCGAAGACGGCGGTGGTCTGGGTGAAGCGCAGTTGGGTGTTGCTCCCGCCGAGCGAGCCCTGCTCCACCGTCAGGTCGCCCGGCGAGTTGGCGAAGAGCCCGATGCGTACGGTGTCCGGCAGCCCGGTCAGGTCAGCGGTGCCGACCTTGGTCCACTGCTTGCCGTCGGCCGACTCGTAGCCGGTGAGGATGTCGCCGGAGCGGGTCAATCGCAGCCAGCGCGGGAACGTCGTCGAGCCCCCACCCGTGTCGTGCGTGAAGTTGTGCTGCATCCGCACCCCGTGGCTGCCGGTGACCATCACGGCGGCGTACGCCGACCCCTGCTTGATGCTCTGCTTGATGATCAGTCCGGCCTTCGCCCACGGCACGAGCCCGGGGACGATCTGGTCGTGGTTGGGCGGAGGATAGGTGATGATGCCGGACATGGAGGTCAGGCGGGCGGTGATGCTGCCGTCGCCGGTCAGTGGCCGGTTGACGAAATAGAGCCGGTCCCGCACCGCTTCGCCGCCAGGTCCCAGCGGCGGGATGGGGCAGGCGACCTCGATCGGACCCTCGCTGCACGAGGAATGGCTGGCCGCCGAGAATCCCAGGCCGAGCAGTACGGTGGCCAGTGCCGCGGCCGTCATGGTGAGCACCCAGCCGCGGACCGTCCGGAACTTGGTCCATTCGGCGCGCAGAAGTTGCGCGAACCCGTCCCGGCCGGCCCGCAGATCGGACCGGTACGGGGTGATGGTGCTGGTCATCGCGCGACCTCCTGCTCTGCGGCGCGGAAGTCGACCGTGTTCCGGGTCAGATTCATGTACGCCTCCTCCAGCGTGGCGCGGTGCGCGGCGACCTCGGAGAAGGGCACCGCGTCCCGGGTGAGCAGGGCCACGATGTGTTCGGCCGCCAGGCCGGTCACGGTCAGGGTGTCGCGGTCGGTCGCGGCCACGGTGGCGCCGGCGTGGGCCAGCGCGCTCATCGCCTCCGAGCGGGCGGTGGTACGCAGGCTGACCCGGCCGGTGGAGGCGGTGGCGATCAACTCGGCCACGCTGGTGTCGGCGATCACCCGGCCGCGGCCCACCACCACGAGATGGCCGGCGGTGTCCTCGAGCTCGCTCATCAGATGGCTGGAGACCAGCACGGCGCGCCCCTCGGCGGCCAGCGACCGAAGCAGCCCGCGCATCCACACGATGCCCTCGGGATCCAGGCCGTTGACCGGTTCGTCCAACATCAGCACCGGCGGGTCACCGAGCAGCGCCGCGGCGATGCCGAGCCGCTGCCGCATCCCCAAAGAGAAGCCACCCGCCCGCCGCCGGGCCGCCGAGCCCAGCCCGACCTGCTCGATCACCTCATCGACCCGCCTGGCACCCAACCCCTGGGAGTGGGCCAGCCACAGCAGATGGTTGCGGGCGGTACGGCTCGGCTGGAGAGCGGCGGCGTCCAGCAGCGCGCCGACGTGATGCAACGGGTTGCGCAGGCCGGTGTACGGCCGCCCGCCCACCAGCGCGCTGCCCTCGCCGGCCGCGTCCAGGCCGAGGATCACCCGCATCGTGGTGGACTTCCCCGCCCCGTTCGGGCCGACGAAACCGGTCACCTGCCCCGGCTCCACGGTGAAGGACATCCCGTCCAATGCCATGGTCTGACCGAACCGCTTACGCAGCCCGACGACCTCGATCGTTGCTTCCATGCACGGCACACTAGGCAGCGGTACGCCACAGGTCGTCACGCCGACGAGCCATCTTCACCATCGCTGACTCGGGGGACCCGCCGTCCCTCACATGAGGGATGCCGGTCACTGGCCGAGGCCGGCCTCGCGGGCCCGGATGATGGCTTGGGCGCGGTCGGCGACCTGCAACTTGGTGAAGACATTGGACACGTTGTTGCGCACCGTCTTCGGCGACAGCGACAGGCGCTCGGCGATCACCCGGTTGGACAGGCCGGCCGCGATGAGCTCGAGTATCTCCCGCTCCCGCGCCGTGAGCTGAGGAAACGGCTCCTCGCGTACCGGCCGGGCCGCGGCCAGCCTGGCGAAGTAGCGCGTCACCCGGCCCGCGAGCGCCGGCCCGAAGATCACTTCCCCGCTGGCCACGGCCGTGATCGCCCGCAGGATCTCGGCCTGGTCGGCGCCCTTGAGCAGGTAGCCCCGGGCGCCCGCGAGCATGGCGGCGAACACGCTCTCGTCGTCCTCGTGCATCGTCAGCACCAGCACGTGCGTCTGCGGGCAGGCGGCGACGATCCGTTCGGTGGCCCGCACGCCGTCCAGCCGGGGCATCCGCAGGTCCATCACGACGACCTGCGGGCGGAGCTCGATAGCCTTCGCGACCGCCTCCTCCCCATCTGCGGCGGTATCCACCACTTCGGCCTGGCCCGTGGAGTCGAGCATCATGCGCAGGCCGTTCCGATACACCGGATGGTCGTCGGCGAGCAGAACGCGCGGCGTCACGAAGCGGTCACCGCCCCGGCGGGCAGAACCGCGTGGACCCGGGTCCCGCCGCCGCGCCGGGCCCCGACCGCGCACCGGCCGCCCAACTCTTCCGCGCGCTCGCGCATGCCGACCAGGCCCACCCCGACGAGGGCGCCCTGGCGGACGCCGCGCCCGTCGTCCGTCACCTCGACCTCCAGCGTGCTCCCGGCCACGGCGACGCGCACGTGGCAGTTGGCCGCGCCGGAGTGCCGGGCGACGTTCGTCAGAGCCTCGCAGACGATCCGGTACGCCGCCACCTCGGTCGCGGCCGGCAGCCCCGCGAGATTCCCCTCCGCGTCCACCCGCACGGCGAGCCCGCCGTCCCGGAACCGGTCGGCCGCCTGCCGCAGCGCGCCGGCCAGGCCGAACTGGTCCAGGGCCGGCGGATGCAGGTCGTGCACCAGCCGCCGTACGTCGCCGAGCATCGTGGCCAGGTCCGTCCTGACCTGGTCCAGCGCCTCCCGGGCGGCGTCGGTGTCGCGGACCGCCAGATTGTGCGCCGCCTCCACCTTCAGCGCGGCGGCGGCCAGCGTGGGTCCCAGCCCGTCGTGCAGGTCCCTGCGCAACCTGCGGCGTTCTTCGGCCACGCCGGTGACCAGGCGTTCGCGGCTGTGCTGGAGCTCCTCGGTCAGAGCGGTCGCCCGTACGGCGGCGGCCGCCTGGCGTACCACGTCGGCCAGCAACCGCTGGTCGGACTCGGTCGGCCGCGCGCCCGCGCGCGGCACCAGGGCGAACCGCCCGATCAGCGCCTCGCGGTAGGAGAACGGCAGCACGACGACGTCCTCCCTGGGCGTGCCGTGCTCCACCACGACGGTCCGGCCGTCCGCGCGGTCCAGCTCGACTCGCACGTACGGCGAGCGGAACGCCGCCGCCACGGCTGTGGCGGCCTCCAGCAGCAACTCCTCGGGCCGCACGGATTCCTCAAGCCGCCGGGCCAGGACCGAGACCACGTCGTACGGCTCCGCCCGCCCTGCCAGTACCCGGTTCACCCACTGCCGGACCCGCTCCCGCAGCGGCGCGTAGACCACCCCCACCACGACCGCCGCCAGGACCGCGGCGATCGGCTCGTCGATGAGCGCCCCCATGCCCACGAAGACGGGTACGTCGATCGCGACGACGGCCACCGCGAGCCCGCCGTACAGCATGGTCCAGCCGAGCACCGGATCGATGTCGTAGAGCCGGTACCGGCTCACCGCGATCAGGACGGCCGCGGCGAGCGACAGCAGCGAAACGACGAAGGACAGGTCCTGCGGCACTCCGTCCACGACGGCGGGGACCAGGATCAGGATCATGTTCAGCACCGCTGCCAGCAGCATCCAGCGAAGCTGCGCCCGCCGCACGCCGGTGGAGCCCCTGAACCGCCAGGCGAAGGCCGCCACCGGCACCAGGAGGCTCACCACCAGCAGAACCGGCGCCAAGGCCAGCGCGGAGCGCCAGAACTCATCCGGAATCGGCGGCAGCGGCAGGTCGAGCCCCGGCCACTCGCCGTCCCCCAACTCGATCCGCCATGGGACGGCCAAGAACGTCAGGACGGCCAGCCCCGTGGCCCCGAGCGAGAGCCACGCGGCCCACCGCCAGTGCGGCGACGGCAGCCGCCCGTCGGGGAAGAACAGCAGGATGAGCAGGGGGAGCAGGTTCAGCAGCGGGCCCAGCCGCGCGCCGGCGTAGAACGCGCCCGCGGTGAGGGGCAGCGTGCCGTCGTGGCGGGTCAGCGACAGCACCGCGTACGCGCTGGCCAGGCCGTTGAGGGCGGCCACGGCGCCGCCGCCGAGCAGCAGCCAGGTCATGAGGTGGCGCGGCAGCCGTACCCCGAGCACGGCTCCGGCGATCGCGAGGGCCGCGCCGGGCACGGTCGAGGACCACACGGCCCAGTCCAGCGGCCCCGGCCGGCTCACCGTCCCCGTCACCACATCGACCCAGGTGGCGGCACCACAGGCCACAACACACAGCGCGGCCAGCGCCGTCGCCGCCGCCGCGATCCGCCGGTCCGCGGTGTTGGGCGCGGCGTCGTCTGCGGTGCTGTTCGCGGTGTTGGGCGTGGCGTCGTCCGCAGCGCTGTTCGCGGTGTTGGGCGCGGCGCCGTCCGCAGCGTTGCGCGTGGTGTCGTCGTCCGCGGCGGAGGCGCGCTCCCGCGCGGGTGGGGCGGGGTCGGTGGGAGAGGGATCGGACACGCCGCCAGCGTGCCACACCGCGCGTCCCGCCTTCACGGGGGCGCTGTCCCTTCCCGATCGGGACATTTGGCCCGGTCACGGAGGGCGAAGCCGGGACTGTCCCGCGTGGCCCTGCTCCCTGGGCGCCCGGGACACACGGCCGCGATCGTAGGCCCACCGACACACAACGGAGGAACGAACGATGTCCAGTCACGTGGTGCCCAGCAACGTCAACCCCAACGAGCCCGTGGCCGACCGGCGCACCGTGAACCCGGCTCGCATCCAGCTCTCCGGGCTGTTCCTGGCCGTCGGGGCCACGGCCTGGGCGGCCGGCACCCTCATCGTGGGAGACAAGATCCAGGAGGGCCCCCAGACGCTCGACACCATCACCGGAATGCTGTTCGTCGCGGGGGTCTTCGCCTATGTCTGGACGGTGCTGTCCACGCGCGGTGCCGGTGACGGGTGGACCCGGGTGATCCCGGCGGGACTGCTCGTGCTGCTGCCTGGCGCGTTCCTGCTCAACGCGCTGTCCTTCGGCTACGTCGGCTACGACGACTTCCCGCTGCCGCTGATGATCCTGGACGCCTGCTGGCCGCTCAGCCAGCTCGGCATGCTGGCCCTGGGCATCACCATCGCGGTCAAGGGCCGCTACCAGGGCGCGTTCCGCTGGCTGCCGCTGCTCACGGGGATGTGGTTCCCGGTGGCCATGGTGGCTCAGGCCTTCGCCGGCTCCACCGCGTCGGTGTACGTCAGCGCTGCGTGGCTCCTCGGCACACACGCCCACCTGGGCGTACGCCTCGCCGCCCGCCCCACCAAGCTGTGACTGGGATAGGGGAAGTCAGCGCATAGCGCGATACGGGAGAAATCGGAGGGGGCGGCGGGGAAGGGCTCGAGTTGCGGGGCGGGACCGCCGAGGTTGACCAGGAGGGTTCCCTTCTTGTGCGCCTGGTCCACGGCGGGCAGCATGGCCAGGCCGAGCGTGATCCGCTCGCCACGGCCTGGGCGAGCCCAGTCAGCGGGTACGTCCACCTGGCCGCAGCGCAGCCCGTTGCCGCAGTCCTGCCAGGTCAAGGCCGAGTCGGCGCTCGCCGCCGCGGGTATGTGAACCGCCGCCAGGACCGTCATCAGAGCGGTGGCGACCTTCCCGAGCTTGTGCATGATCACAGGCTGGCAGGGGTCCGGGCAGGGCTACATCTGCCTTTCGGTCTATCTCGAGTCGACATGGCCACATCACCCGGGCCGTGCCGGCAGCCGGCCACGACTGTGAATCCACCGCGCGACTACATGCTGGCAGAGTGAGCTGTGGAAAACCGCAGCCAGATCCGGGTACGCGCTTCATTCCGGCGCTCGGACCCCCGGACCTAGCGTTTCTCGTCATGATGGGAAAGTTGATCGACGTCCCGCGCCGCACGCTGGCGGGACTGCTGGCACTGCTCACCCTGGCCGGAGCGATCATGCTGACGGCGATGGGGCAAAGCACGATGCAGCCCCTCCCCGCCTCGGCGCCGGGCCGGGAGTTCAGTGCCGAACGCGCCCTGCGCCACCTCGAACGGTTCGCCGCTGAGCCGCGGCCGCTCGGCAGCCCGGCGGGCGACCGGGCCAGAACCTATCTGGTCGGACAACTGCGGGCGGCGGGGCTCGACGTGGAGGTCCAGCGGGCGATCGGGGCGAACTCCTCGTCGGGGCTGGCGTCGTTCGGGCAGGTGGACAATGTGGTGGCCACCAGGCGAGGCAGCGACGCGACGGGCACGTTACTGATCGCCGCCCACTACGACTCCGCGGCGGTCGGGCCCGGCGCCTCCGATGACGGAGCGGCGGTGGCCGCCATGCTGGAGACCGTACGAGCGCTGGGCACCGCCCCCCTCCGCAACGACCTGGTGCTGCTGATGACGGACGGCGAGGAGGACGGCGTGCTCGGCGCGGAGGCGTTCGTCCGCGAACACCCCCTGGGACGCAAGGGCGGAGTGCTGCTCAACTGGGAGGCGCGCGGAGTCAGCGGGCCGTCCCTGATGTTCGAGACCTCAAGGAACAACGCGGGACTGGTGAGTACGTTCGCCGCCGCCGCGCCGCATCCACGAGGCGACTCCGTGATGACCGAGCTGTACCGGCTGCTACCGAACAACACCGACTTCACTCCGCTGGCCAAAGCGGGCTTCACCGGCATGAACTTCGCCTATATCGAGCGCTCCTCGCGCTATCACACCGCCGACGACTCCATCGCCAACCTCGACCACGGCAGCCTGCAACACCATGGCTCCACCATGCTGGCTCTGGCGCGCACCTTGGGGGACGCGGACCTGCCCGCGCTGGCGGCGGACCATGACGTCACGTACTTCCGGATTCTTGGTGTCATGGTGACGTACCCCGGCTGGCTGGTCTGGCCGCTCGCGGTGCTGGCCGTACTCGCGGTCGCGGGGCTGGCGCTGTTGGCGCGCAGGGCGCGGCTGGCGAGCATCCCCCGGATCATCGTCGCGGCGGCGTCCGCCGCAGTGCCCCTGGTCCTGGCGGTGATCCTCGCGCAAGGGCTGTGGGAGGTGCTGGTCGCCCTGCGGCCCGCGTACGACGGGATGGGTGGCCTGCTGCATCGCCCGTCGGCCTACCAGGCGGCGGTCATGCTGCTGGCCGCGCTGGCGCTGCTGACCTGGTACCTGCCCTTGCGAGGCCGCCTCGGTCCCGCCGCGCTGGCCATCGGCGCGCTGGTATGGCCTGCCGGGCTGGGTGTGCTGGCCGCGTGGTTCGCGCCCGGGGCGGCCTTCGTCCTGACCCTTCCCGCCCTGCTGTGCGCGCTGGGTGGCCTGGCCGCGCTGCTGCTGCCAGGAGCGGTGTGGCGAGTCGTCGCGCTCACGCTTGGCGCGTCCATGGCCGCGATGCTGCTGCCCGCGCTGGCGGGGACGGCGTTCGACGGGATGGGGCTCGCGCTCGGCGGTGTGAGCGCCCTGGTCCTCACCCTGTTCGGGCTGACACTGCTGCCACTCGCAGAACTGGCACTCCCCGAGCCTCGCCGCAGCCCCGTTCCCGGCCGCGAAGGTGGCGGTGGCCGTGGAAGTGGCACTCACCGTGGCAGCGTCCTTGGTGTCGTGGTCGTCGCCGTGCTCGCGGTGGCGCTGACCGGCGTCGGGCTGGCGACGGACGCCTTCGATGCGGCAAACCCTCAGCGCTCGCACCTCGCGTACGTCCTCAACGCCGACACCCGGGTGGCCCACTGGGTCAGCGGCGACGCCGATCCCACTGCCTGGACCAGGCGATACATCTCCAGCCGGGACACCGGATCGCTGCCGGCGGGCTACGCACGGCGCACGCTGTGGACCGGCGACGCGCCGGTGATCGAGACCGAAGGGCCCCGCGTGGCCATACTCTCCCGCGCCGGGGACACGATCAGGTTGCGGGTGCGGGCGGGGAAGGGCGCACGCTCGGTGACACTGCGCGTCGAGCGGCCGATCACCCAGGTCACGGCGGGCGCCACCGGGCTCACCCAGGTGACCGTGCCCGTCAGTGGCATTCGGGCCAACACCTGGCCTGGCGAGATCCGCTTCCGCGGCATCCCCGCCAGGGGCGTCGACATCACCCTGCGCGTGCCGGGTACGGACCCCGTGCGCCTCACGGCGATCGCTGAGACCGACGGCCTATCCGCGGTGCCCGGCTTCACGCCCAGGCCGCCAGGCCTGGTGGCGTCCACCCGCGAGGACGGCGACCTGATCGCGGTCACGCGCACCTACGATTTACGGCCCGCCTGAACGCCGCCTCCCGCCGGGTTCCTCGGCTGATCCGTCCGTACGTAGTCGAACGGCGCCGCCGCACCCGCTGAGACGAGGGCCGATCTTGACGGGTCCGTGGGCGGGGGAGGTGATACATAGGGGAAGGCGATCACCTGGGGTGTACGGCTCGCCGTTCGCCCCATCAAGCTGTGACGAAGGCACTAAGCGGCCGAGTGGGTGATGGCGCCGGTGTAGGTCCCAGCGACGACATCGGCCGGCAAGGCCACGGTGATCGTCGTTCCAGGTGACGGAGTTGTTCCCCGCGCCGTCGGCGGCGGAGAAGGCGATACGCGCGGAGCCGAGGTCGCCAGCCGTTCCGGGAGTGAACGTCGCGCTACCGGTCGTGTTCGTGGCCGGGCCCGGGGAGTAGTCGACGAACCTCTTCGCGATGGTCTCGGGGGCGGTGGCGCCGCCAGTGGTGAAGTCCGTGGAGTTGACGGTCGCGGTCCAGACGGCGTTCGGGTCACCCGCGGGTGTCGCTCACGGTGATCTCACCGAGCCGGTCCGACACGTTGGCGGCACCGGCTGCGGCGGAACCCAGGTCCGCCCTGCCGGGCACGTTGATGGACAGGGCGCCGGTGGACCGGCTGATGGCGTTGGTGTCCAGGGTGACGGCGCCGTTGCGGGCCAGGACGCGACCGTTCACGTTCACGCCGGTGGTCACGGTGATCGAGGTCAGCGCGAGGACGTTTCCGGCCAGGCTGGAGTCGGTACCCAGCGTGGCCGAGCTGCCGACCTGCCAGATGACGTTGGCGGCCCTGGCGCCGCCGGTGAGGATCACCGCGCTGGAGGACGCGGTGATGAGGGTGGAGGCCGCCTGGAAGATGAAGACCGCGTCCGGGTCTCCCTGCGCGTCGAGGGTCAAGTTTCCGGTGATCCCGAAGGTGCCCGCGGCGGAGTTGTAGACACCTGGTTTCACGGTGGTCCCGCCGAGTTCTGTCCCGATGGTGGTGGCGGGAGTACGAGAGGCGGCGTCGTTGTAGGCGGCGGTCAGATCGACCTGGGCGTGGGCGGCGACGGTGTCGGCCACATGGATGGAGCCGCCGACCACGGTGCCGGGCGGGAAACCGGTGACCGACGTGCCCGGGCTCAGTCCGAGGTCGCCGGTGATGACGGTCTCGCCGGTGTTGGTGACGGTGCTGGCACCCAGAACCGCGAAGCTCGCGGCCCTGCCGAGCCCCACCGGCTCTTCCGGGGTGCACGCGCTGGACTGCGCGGTGAGGAGCATGGTCATGACGGGAATGAACGCGAAACCGGCCGCCAGTCGAGAAGAGCCGGGCAAGCCGATCTTCGCGGGGCCGGCCACCCTGGTGGCCGGCGCCGGTGCCAAGGCCGAACCCGTGGCGCGTCGCAGGATAGCCGGGACAAGTCTTTTCATACGTTCCTCGCTCATGGACAAAGTTGCGGATAGTGATCTTGTAGTCCCCGCGTCGGCCCGGTGCGGTGGCGGCGTGCCGCTTGGCTGACAAGACATCACCCGGATCAGCCCAAACCTTGGGATGGCCGGCGGCACCCCGGATCTCCCCGCTGGTCAGAGGTTTTCGTCGGGCCTGTGGCAGATTTCCGGATTCTTTTTGCCGGAAGGTTGACGGAAAAAATGGACAAACCATAGGTTTCCAGCGTGTCAACGCCCAATGGAGCGCATGCGCTCGTCCGCCGGTCCCACGAGGAGCGAGTGCTGCGCTTGCTGCGCCGGCATGGCGCGCAGAGCCGAAACGAGATCGCGACGCGGGTCGGCCTGTCGCGTACCACGGTTTCCGAGATCACTAGCGACCTGCTCGGGCGGGGCGCGATCCGGGTTGTCGACACCGACGCCGTCGAGCGCGTCGGTAGCGGCCGGCCGGCTGAGCGGCTCGCGCTGGATCCGGGGTCCGGGCAGTACATGGGGGTCGACTTCGGTCACCGGCGGGTGAACGTCCTGGTGGCCGATGCGGCGCACGACATCATCGCGTCCGGTACATCCCGCTATGACGAGTCGGCCGAATGGCCTGAGCGTGTTCAGGCCGGGATGGTGCTGATCGACAGGTTGAGTGCCGATACCGGTGTCCACTACGGCGCGCTCCAGGCGATCGGGATCGGTGTGCCGGGCTGGGGTGATCGGTCGCGGGCCGACGGGGTGGCGGAGTTGTTCGCGGAGCGTTTCCGCGCCGCCGTGATCGTCGACAACCACGTAAGGTTCGCGGGGCTGGCCGAGGCGCTGCACGCCCAGTCCGACTCCGTGCGCGACCTCATCTACCTGCGCCTTTCCGACGGCGTCGGTGGTGGTCTCGTGGTGGGCGGACAGCTCGTACGAGGCTTCAAGGGGTACGCCGGAGAGCTCGGCCACGTGACCGTCGTCCCAGGCGGCGCGCAGTGCCGGTGTGGCAAGCGCGGCTGTGTGGAGACCGTCGCGTCCGTCCCGGCGATCCTCGGGCGGTGCCGCGAGCTCGGCTTGCGGACAGACACGCTCGACGATCTCAAAGCGGCCGTGGAGATCGCGCACCCGGTCGCCGATCAGGTGCTGCGCGCGGCCGGCGCGGCCATCGGCCGGGTGCTCGGCGCCGCCGCGATGACGCTCAACCCCAGCGAGATCGTGCTCGCCGGCGACATCGTCAAGATCGCACCCGCGCTGGTGCAGCAAGTAGCGGCCACGGTCACGTACGAACTGTCGTGGCTGACCGACGCGGCGCCGGTGATCCGCCCGGCCCTGCTGTCGGACGACGGCGGAGCGCTCGGGGCCATCGCGGCCCTGTTCCACGAATCTCCGCTGCTTGCCGGATATGAAGCGGACATCACAGCGGACGGAGGCCGAAGGTGGCCATAGTCAGTACGGAAGTCGCAGGAGCCACGAGAGTCCGGCCCCGCAAGAGCCGGACCCTGTTGATCCTCAACGTCGTCTCGGTCGTGGCCGGGCTGGCGATCTGGTGGGGGCTGTCGCTGGCCGGGCTCCAGTTCCCGACCCCGGTCGAGGTGGTGTCGGCCGCCTGGTCGATGAGCCTGGACGGCACGCTCGTCACCGACATCGGCGCCTCGCTCGGGCGGGTGCTGGCCGGGTTCGCCCTCGGCTCGGTCGCGGCGGTCCTGGCCGGCTTCCTCATGGGGTGGTACACGATCGCGCGCGGCCTGTTCGAGCCGTGGATCCAGTTCTTCAGGACCATCCCGCCGCTGGCGATGCTGCCGCTGGTGCTGGTCCTGATGGGCATCGGCGAGAGTCCGAAGATCTTCGTCATCTTCCTGGCGGCGTTCCTGGCCTGTGTCATCTCGACGTACCAGGGCGTGGTGAACGTGGACAGGACCCTCATCAACGCCGCGCGGGTCCTCGGCGCGGACGATGGCACGATCTTCGCGCGGGTCGTGGTCCCCGCCTCGACGCCGTTCATCCTCGTCGGGATGCGGGTCGGGCTCGGCTCGGCCTGGGGGACACTCGTGGCCGCCGAGCTGCTGGCCGCGCAGGCCGGGCTCGGGCACCGGATGCAGAGCGCGCAGCTCTACTACGACCTGCCGACGATCTTCGTCGGCATCATCACGATCGGCATCCTCGGCCTGATCATGGACCGGCTGCTCATGCTGGCCGGCAACAAGCTGACGGCCTGGCAGGAGAGCCGATGACCACCCCCAAGATCTCCGTACGCGACATCGAGAAGGTCTTCCCGGTCGGGAAGGAGGACTTCGTCGCCCTCGGCGGCGTCTCGCTCGACATCGCCGACAACGAGTTCGTGACCGTCGTCGGGCCCTCCGGCTGCGGGAAGAGCACGCTGCTCAACATCCTCGCCGGGCTGGAAGAGCCGACGGGAGGCATCGCGCTCGTCGACGGGAAGCCGGTCTCCGGCCCCGGCCCGGAACGCGGGGTGATCTTCCAGCAGTACGCGCTGTTCCCGTGGCTGACCGTCCGCGAGAACGTCGAGTTCGGCCTGCGTACCGCCAAGGTCCCCAAGGACGAGCGGCGGGAGCGGGCCGGGCACTTCATCCGGCTGGTGGGCCTGGAACGGTTCGCGGACGCGCTGCCCAAGACCCTCTCGGGCGGCATGAAGCAGCGCTGCGCCATCGCCCGCGCGTACGCGGTGAACCCGTCGATCCTGCTCATGGACGAGCCCTTCGGCGCGCTGGACGCGCTGACCCGGGTGCGGCTCCAGGAGCAGCTCCTGGAGACGTGGAGCCAGGAGCGGCGGACGGTCATGTTCATCACCCACGACGTGGACGAGGCGGTGTTCCTCGCCAACCGGGTCATCGTCATGGCCGCGCGGCCCGGCCGCATCGCCGACGTCATCGATGTCGGCCTGCCCTATCCACGCGACGAGGACATGCGGCTGAGTCCCGAGTTCGGGAACCTGCGCAACCGCGTCTGGCATTCGGTTTACCACCAGCGGCAAGTCAAGGAGCCCGCACAATGAGGAAGACACCCCTAGCCGCTGCCGCCATCCTCCTGGCGCTCGGCACGGCCGCCTGCTCGTCGGGCGACGCCGGCACCCACGTCAACTTCGGCTACATCGGCGACTTCAACGGCGCCAGCCTGCTCGCCGTCGCCAACGAGCAGGGCCTGTGGAAGAAGCACGGCATCGATGTGAAGACCAGCGTCTTCACCAACGGCCCGCTGCAGATCCAGGCGCTGGGCACCGGTGACCTCGACTTCGGCTACATCGGCCCGGGCGCCATGTGGCTGCCCGCCACCGGCAAGGCCAAGGTCGTCGCGATGAACACGCTCGGCAACGCCGACCGCGTCATCGCGCAGGCCGGCACGGCCACGAT
This sequence comes from Nonomuraea sp. NPDC049269, assembly GCF_043197155.1. Classification (NCBI taxonomy): domain Bacteria; kingdom Bacillati; phylum Actinomycetota; class Actinomycetes; order Streptosporangiales; family Streptosporangiaceae; genus Nonomuraea; species Nonomuraea sp. NPDC049269. The sequence goes on along the minus strand of NZ_JBICSO010000007.1, from coordinate 286,342 downwards.
GGCCGACCTGAAGGGCAAGACGATCGGCGTGCCCGAGGGCACCTCCGGCGACATGATCCTCACGCTCGCCCTGAAGAAGGCCGGTCTGACGAAGAACGACGTCAAGATCGTCCCGATGGACGCGGCGACGATCGTGTCGGCGTTCACGTCCAAGCAGATCGACGCGGCCGGCTTCTGGTATCCGGCGATCGCCACGATCAAGAAGGCCGTTCCGGACCTGGTCGAGCTGGCCAAGAACGAGGACTTCGCCGACACGGTGTCGTTCCCGACCGCGTTCGTGGCCGGCAACGACGTCGTCGCCAAGGACCAGGGCAAGGCCCAGAAGGTCATCGCCGTGCTCCGTGACGCGATCCAGTACCGCAGCGACCACCTCGACGAGACCGTCGCCTCGACCGCCAAGATGCTCAACCAGCCGGCCGACCAGGTGAAGGCCGACGCGGCCAACTCCAAGGTGCTGTCGCTGTCCGACCTGGACGGCTACACCAAGGACGGCACGATCGACAAGTGGCTGACCGGCATGAACGACTACTTCGTCGGCGCGGGCAAGCTCACCGGCCCCGTCGCACCCAAGACCTATTACACGGCCGACCTGTTCGTGGGCGCCGCCAAGTGAACATCCTGTTCCTGATGACCGACCAGCACCGCGTCGACACCCTCGGCGCGTACGGGAACCAGTTGGCAGCCACCCCGGTCCTCGACGAGCTGGCCAGGACCGGGACCCGGTTCGACCGCTGGTACACCCCGACCGCCATCTGCACGCCGGCGCGGGCCAGCCTGCTCACCGGGCAGGCCCCGTTCCGGCACAAGCTGCTCGCCAACCACGAGCGGAACGTCGGCTACATCGAGGACCTGCCCGACGGGCAGTTCGCCTTCTCCCAGGCGCTGCGGGAGGCCGGGTACAACTGCGGGCTCATCGGCAAGTGGCACGTCGGGCACCACCGGCGGGCGGCCGACTTCGGGTTCGACGGGCCGGACCTGCCTGGGTGGCACAACCCCGTGGATCATCCCGACTATCTGGACTACCTGGCCGCCAACGACCTGCCGCCGTACGAGATCCACGACCACATCCGCGGGACGCTGCCCAACGGCGGGCCCGGCAACCTGCTGGCCGCGCGGCTGAGCCAGCCGGTCGAGGCGACGTTCGAGCATTACCTGGCGACCCGGACGATCGAGCTGCTGGAACGGTACGCGGCCGAGCAGCGGCCGTTCTTCCTTCAGCTCAACTTCTTCGGGCCGCACCTGCCGTACATCGTGCCGGACGAGTTCTTCGACCTGTTCGACCCCGAGCTGGTCGAGCTGCCCAAGTCGATCGCGGAGACCTTCGCCGGCAAGCCGCAGGTGCAGGCCAACTACAGCGCGCACTGGACGTTCGACACCATGCCGCTGGAGGTGACGCGCAAGCTCATCGCCGTCTACTGGGGGTACGTCGCGCTCATCGACGCCCAGATCGGCCGGGTCATGGACGCCATGCGGCGCCTCGGGCTGGTCGACGACACGGCCGTGTTCTTCACCTGCGACCACGGCGAGTTCACCGGCGCGCACCGGCTGCACGACAAGGGCCCGGCGATGTACGAGGACATCTACCGCACGCCCGGCCTGCTCCGCGTCCCGGGGCAGCGGCCCGGGGTCGTCCGGTCGGAGTTCGTCAGCCTGCTGGACTGCACGGCGACCATCCTCGAACTGGCCGGCCTCGACCCTGCTCCCGCCGTCGACTCGCGCAGCCTCGTGCCGCTCGCGTCCACTGACGACGTGGCGTGGGAGCAGGACATCGTCTGCGAGTTCCACGGCCACCACTTCCCGTACCCGCAGCGGATGATCCGGACCGACCGCTACAAGCTGGTCGTCAACCCGGACTCGACGAACGAGCTGTACGACCTGTTCACCGACCCGGACGAACTGCTCAACGTCTACCCGCATCCCGAGATGGAGGCGGTGCGCGGACGGCTGATGCGGCGGCTGTACCAGGTGCTGCGGGATCGGGGTGACAACTTCTACCACTGGATGACGTCGATGTACGACGTCGGCGACGTCTCCTACGACCCGACGATGAGCGGGCTCGACGAGGCGACCTACCGATGAGGGCGCGCGTCGGCTGGTCAGGGCACCCCAGTATCGTGACCAGGATGTCGGACAGCTGCTGCACGCCTGCGACGCCGGCGTCCCCGATGGAGCCCGTACGGTTCGCCGCGCGGGGGACGCACCCGATCGAGCAGGTGGACCTGTCCGGCGGCGAGTTCCAGATGGGAGACGCCACCGGGGATGGTAACTGGGGCGACGGTGAGGGGCCCGTCCACCCGGTCGTCCTGTCGCCGTTCTCCATCGACGCGACCAGCGTGACGACGGCCGCCTTCGCCGCCTTCGCCGACGCGACCGGCTACCGGACCGAGGCCGAGGAGTACGGCTTCTCCGCCGTCTTCCACCTGGCGTTGGCGGCCGGCCCGGAGGACGTGATGGGCCCCGCCGCGGGCACCCCCTGGTGGGTCGGTGTCCGCGGCGCCGACTGGCGGCACCCGGGCGGCGCCCTGTCCGCGGCGGAGGCCGACCACCCGGTGGTCCACGTGAGCTGGAACGACGCGGTCGCCTACTGCTCGTGGGCCGGGCGGCGCCTCCCGACCGAGGCCGAATGGGAGTACGCCTCCCGGGGCAGCCTCGTCGGCGCGCGCTACCCGTGGGGTGATGACCTGCCCGAGGACGAGTGGCCGGTGAACATCTGGCAGGGCGTGTTCCCCACCGAGAACACGCTGGCCGACGGCTACCTGACCACGGCCCCGGTGCGTACGTTCGCGCCCAACGCGTACGGGCTCTGGCAGACGGTCGGCAACGTGTGGGAGTGGTGTTCGGACTGGTACGCCCCTGACTACTACGCCTACTCCCCGGCCGCCGATCCGCGCGGTCCGGCCCGCGGCACGGTCCGGGTGCTGCGCGGCGGCTCGTTCCTGTGCCACGACTCCTACTGCAACCGCTACCGCAACTCGGCACGCTCCTCGAACACACCGGACTCGTCGATGGCCAACGCCGGATTCCGGACCGTGTCGCTATGAGGCGCGTGGCTGGTGGCCGAACCTGGTCGGTTTCGGGCCGCGCAGCCGGACGGCAGGGTCGGGTAGCGCCTGCTCGCGGCCGTCAACCTCGGCGGCCGGTTCGATGACCGGCTCGGCCTCGCCCGCCGCCACGATCCTGCCCAGCAGCCGCACCCGCAGCTCCGCCGCCACCTCCAGGTGGGACCGGTGCCCGGCCAGGTTGACCAGCTCGTGCGGGTCGTTGTCCAGGTCGTACAGGGCCTGCTCGCGGTAGCGGGCGGAGGCGGGCGCGGTCAGCGGGTCGGCGTCCTCGGCGACGGCGTAGTACTTCCATCGCGAGGTACGGATGCCCCGGCCCACCTCCGACTCGCTCACCTGGAAGAACACCTCGTCCGGCCAGGGCGCGCGGGCATCGCCCAGCAGCGGCAGGAACGACCGGCCCTGCATGTTCTCCGGTACGGGCAGTCCGGCGGCCTCCAGCAGCGTGGGCGGCAGGTCGATGACGCTGACCGGCCGGGCGATCGCGCCGCCACCGTCGAACCCGGGTCCGCGCACGGCCAGCGGTACCCGCAGCGAAGCGTCGTGGCAGGACCGCTTGTACTCGCCGTTGCGGGTCTTGAAGTGGTTGCCGTGGTCGGAGGTGTAGGCGACGATCGTGTCGTCGAGCAGCTCCATGCTCTTCAGCGCGTCGAGCAGCCGCCCCAGCCCTTCGTCCAGCCGCTTGACCTGGCCCAGATATCCGCCCAGGTGCCGGGCGGCCGTGCCGCCGAGCGCGGCCAGGTCCGGCGGCGTCCAGCGGCCCTGGTAGCGCTCCTCGTAGCCGTCGGGGGCCGGGTAGTTGTCCACCTCGTTCTGGTGGTGCGGTTCGATGAAGGACAGGAAGAGGAAGAACGGCTCGTCGTGGTGGTCGGCGACGAACCGGACGGCCGCGTCGACCAGCGCGTCGGAGCGGTAACCGGGCAGGAAGACGGGGTCGTTCGCCTCGTCGTACACGATCGTGCGGTAGGCGTCGGAGGTGTGCTCGAGCGCGTTGGCCCCCAGCCACGAGCGGTAGCCGCCGCGCAGCTCCTCGGGCACCGGCTCGGTGGCGGCCAGGTGCCACTTGCCGATGTAGCCGGTGGCGTATCCGGCCGCGTCGAAGTGATGCGCCAGCGTGCGCTCCTCGGCGGGCAGGACGCGGCCGTTGCGGTACACCCCGGTGGTGGTCGGATAGCGGCCCGTCTGCAGGGCCGCGCGGGCGGGCGCGCACACCGGCTGCGGGGTCAGCGCGACCGTGGCCTGCGTGCCGTGCCTGGCCATCCGGTCGAGGTTCGGGGTGAAGGGGCCCACGGTGTCCCAGCGCTGCTGGTCGGTGAAGACGACGATCACGTTCGGACGCAAGAAGGTACTCCTATCGAAGGCCGGTCAGGGCGATGCCGCGCACGAAGTAGCGCTGGGTGAGGATGAACAGGACGGCGGTGGGAACGAACAGGATCACCGAGCCCGCGGCCGTGAGGTGCCACAGGGTGAAGTACTCCTGGTTGAACAGGGTGAGCCCCACCGGGATGGTGCGCATCTCGGGCGTCGTGGTGGCGACCAGCGGCCACAGGAACTCGTTCCACTGGAAGACGAAGGTGAACAGCCCGAGCACGGCCAGCGCCGGCCTGGTCTGCGGCAGGATGATGCGCCGGTAGATGCCCAGCTCGGACGCGCCGTCGATGCGGGCCGCGCTGATCAGGTCGTCCGGGATGGGCTGGATGAACTGCCGCATGAGGAAGATGCCGAACGCGTCCATGAGGAACGGCGTGACCAGCCCTTGATAGGTGTTGAGCCAGCCGAGGTTGGCCATCAGCACGTACAGCGGGATCATGCGCACGAAGAACGGCACCATCAGCGTGGCCAGCAGCGCCACGAACAACGTGTTGCGCAGCGGGAAGCGGAACTTGGCGAACACGTAGCCGACGAGCGGGTCGAACAGCAGGTGCGCCAGCGTGATGACGCCCGCCACGACGAGGCTGTTGACGATGAAGTCGCCGAAGGGCGCGCGGGCGAACAGTTCGGCGTAGTTGCCCCACTGGGGCGAGTCCGGCCAGAGCACCGCGTGCGCCGACAGCGTCTCCGCCTCGGTCTGCAGCGACAGCGACAGCATGTAGAGCAGCGGCAGGACTGTCACCAGTGAGGCGAGCCCGAGCAGGGTGTGGAGCAGGGCGCGGCGCATCAGTACTGGACCTCCCCACGCCGCCCGGCCCGGAGTTGGACCAGCGTGAACGCCACGATCACGACCAGGAGCAGCACCGACTGCGCCGAGGAGTAGCCGAAGTCCCTGGTGCGGAAGGCGACGTTGAAGATGTGGAAGACCGACAGGTCGGTGGCGTCGCCCGGCCCGCCGTTGGTGATGATGTACGCCTGGCCGAACGCCTGCAGCCCGGAGATGACCGCCATCACCGAGACGAACAGCGTGGTGGGGGCGAGCAGCGGCAGCGTGATCCGCCAGAACCGGCGCCAGGCGTCGGCGCCGTCGATCTTCGCCGCCTCGTGGAAGGTCTCGGGTATGCCCTGCAGCCCGGCCAGGAACAGCACCATCGTGTAGCCGACGCTCTGCCAGAGCGTGACGGCGGCGATCGTGAGCAGCGGAGCGCTGTTGAGCCACTGCTGCTCCGGCAGGCCCGCGGCGGCCAGCAGCCGGTTCAGCACGCCGAGCTCCGGATCCAGGATGTTGCGCCAGAGCAGGCCGACGATCGCCACCGAGGTGAGGTACGGCACGAGCAGCAGCACGCGGAACGCCACCCGCCCCTTGAGCGGCTGGTCGAGCGCCATGGCCAGGATCAGCCCGAGGACGATCGAGCCGACCACCACGGCCACCGCGAAGACGATCGTGACCAGGAACGAGTGGCGCACGGCCGGGTCGGCCAGTGCCTGACCGTAGTTGGCCAGGCCAGCGAACTGGTCGGCCTGTGGCCCGGTACGCAGGCTGGTGGCGACCACGTTGCCGATCGGCAGGTAGAAGAAGGCCGCGAAGAACAGGATCGCCGGGGTCAGGAACAGGTAGGCGGTCCGGGCGTACCGGCCCGCCAGGGTCTTGCGGCGGATCATCGCAGGAAGCCCTCGGCCGCTTCGCTGAACTTCTTCAGCGCCGACTCGGCCGGTTGGTTCTGGATGAGCACCTCCTGGTACATGACCTTGAGTTGCTCCTCGAACTTGCCGAACTGCCCGGTGAGGCGTACCTCCTGCGAGGCGTCGACGGCGGAACCGAGCGCGTCGGCGAAGACCTTGATGACCGGGTCCGCCCGCACCTCGGGCAGGCCGGCCCAGGAGGTGCGGGGCATCAGCATGCCGACCTCCTTGGTGGCGGCCTGCTCGGTCTGGAGGGTGGTGACGCGCTTGATGAAGTCCCACGACAGGTCGGGCCTGGCCGCCTTGGCCGGGACGAACATGCTGACCCCCGCCGCGAGGGTGGCCTGCCGCTCGCCCTTCAGCGGTGGGGCCACGCCCAGCTCCAGGTCGGGGCTCGCCGTCCTGATCGGGCCGAGGTCCCACGGGCCGGTGAGGATCATCGCGGCGCGTCCGGCCGAGAACAGCTTCTGCGGGCCCGAGTAGTCGGTGCTCGACACCGGTACGGGGGCGACCTTGTGCTTGTGGATCAGGTCCGCCTGGAACTGCATGGCGGTCACCGCATCCGCCACCGGAGTCATGACTTTTCCGGTCTTGGGGTCGTACGCGCTGACTCCAGCCTGGAGCAGCCAGGGCCAGCCGTAGGCATAGTCCTGGTTGAGCGCCACGCCGTACACGCCCTCCTTGGTCAACTTCTGGGCGGCGGCCAGGAATTCCGGCCAGGTGGTGGGTGGTTCCAGCCCGGCGTCCCGGAGCATGGCCTTGTTGTAGAAGAGCGTGTTGCAGGTCAGGTGGAGCTGGACCCCGTACACCTTGCCCTGGTAGGAGTTGCGTTCGACGGTGGCCGGGCGCCAGTCGGCGGGGAAACCCATCGCGGCGCCGTCGCGGTCGACGTAGTCCTGGAGAGAGCGGGCGTTGCCGGAGATGGCGAACTCCTGCACCCACCCGCCGGGTTCCTCCACCACGTCGGGGGCGGTTCCGGAGGCGAAGTCGGCGAGCAGCCGGGTGCGCAGGTCGGGCCACTGGTACTTCTGGAGGTTGACCTTGACCTTGTTGGCCTGCTCGAACTCGGTGACCACCTTGCGATAGGCCTGGTAATCGTGCCCGGCGTTCCAGTAGACGGTGAACGTTCCGGGGGCGGCGGTCCGCGCGGCCGGGGCTCCGGCGCAGGACGACAGGACCGGTACGGCGGCGGCCGCCCCAGCCAGGCGGAGCAGGTCGCGGCGGGAGAGATCGGGGGACATCTCGGGTTTCCCTTCTGTCAAACGCCTTCAGGAAGAGCCCCGCCGCAGGAACGTCCAGGGGCGGACGATCTCCCGGGCGGGCAGGGGCTCCTCGGCCTGGAGGCGGTCGAAGAGCAGGCGCACGACGTCGGTGTAGTCGTGTCTGAGCGGGCCGACGGTGCTGAGCTGCGGGTTACTGATGAGGCCCTCGTCGATGTTGCCGACGCCTATCACCGCGACGTCGCCGGGCACGCCCAGCCCGGCGTCTCTGGCGGCATTGATCACGCTGATCGCCGCCCGGTCGGACGCCGCGAAGATGGCGTCCGGCCGGTCGGGAGCACGCAGGAGCTCGGTGGCGGACTGATAGGCCGCCACGCGGTCGTCCGCGCCGGAGACGATGATCCGCCGGTCCACGCCGTGCCGGTCGAGGGCCGTCGTGTAGCCCAGCAGCCTGCCGGTGGGACGGTCTCGGTAGAGCTCCTCGCGGTGGGCCATGAAGGCGATGCGAGTCCGGCCCTCGGCCAGCAGGTGCTCGACCGCCTCTGTGCTGACCTGGGTCTCCGGTGTCCGTACGACGTCGCAGCCGTCCGGCACGCTCTCGTTGCGGACCACCACCATCGGCAGCCCGGTGGCGACGATCTCGGCCAGCAGGTCGTGGGTGAGGTGGTCACCGGTCTGATTGACCAGCGCGCCGTCGGCGATCCCGCTCCGCAGCACGTCGGCCGCAGCTCGCGCGCGGCCCTCGGAGTAGACGGCAAGCGTGATCACGGAGTAGCCGTGTACGTCGGCCATCTCGTGCAGGTCCCTGGCCAGTCGCTCGTCGCTGGGATTTCCGCCGAGCGAGGCCTGAACCAGGCAGACCCGCTGGGTCCGGCGCTTGCGCAGGCTCCTGGCCGCCTGGTTGGGCGTGTAGCCGAGCTGCCTGGCCGCGTCGAGCACCCGCTGCCTCGTCTCGGCGGCGACGGGACGGTCCCGGCCGCTGAGCACATAGGACACGGTCGCCACCGACACCTGCGCCAGCTCGGCGACCTGTCGCGCCGTGGGTCTCATGTTAGTCGAATAACATGGTATTTCCTATAGGGGAAATCGGTTTTTCGAGCGTCTTGACGTGGCATGATGATCGGCGCGTGGGTGGTCATCCCGGGCTCCCTCGCGTCAACGTTAAACGATTAACATCACCCGACCCTACTCCCGCCCTCCTGATCGGATCAACCTCCTGTCGTCCGGGACGCTCTTCCCTGGTGAGGTAGAGTTCGAGTACCGAGGACATTTCGTGCGTTGGCACTCAGGTCGGCGTCGCCCGCGGCGATCCGCGATTGTCGGCCTCCTCGTAGTGGGCCAGACAGGTCAGGCGACCATGAAGGCGTCCGTTCTTACTCATCTCAAGCCGCTGAGCGCTGTCGCTTCCGCGGTTCCCGCCATCGACTCCGAAATGCGGCTCAGTCTGAATCCCGTCCTGAGCCGGCGATCCGTGGTGGACGGGGCGTGGTGGCCCCACTCCCGCGACGCGGCCGCAGAGCTGCCCGGGCTCATTGCCGCCGTCGATCAGCGGCTCGACCAGACCACGTTGCGGGTCGGCGTGCGCAAGGACACGTGGGACCACATCCCGCGTCGTATCCCGGCACCAGGGCGCCAGATCAAGGTCGGCTGGTTCCGCAACACCGACCCTCACGTGATCACGTTGATCCTCGCGGGTGCCGAGCCGATCGTCCTGCTGGTCATCCCACCGGACACCGCGAGCGGGCCCGCTGAGGCCGCGCTCAAGCTCGGCGCTCAGGACACGACCGGACTGTGGCCGGTCGACCTCCTCACCATCGCCCGTCTGCCCGCCACACGCAGTGCCCGTCGGGCGGGCCAGGAAGTCTCGGACGAGCGGGAGAACGAGGGCGGGCACATCACCGACCAGGGGGCCGGTCCCGCGATCGGGTAGCCAGGAGTTCCCACCGGATCGCCGGGTCGGCGGCGTAGGCTGCTGGGCGTGGACCTCTCCCCGTCCAACGGCCCGACGTTGCAGGTCGCCCAGGCGTTCATCACCTTGGCCGACACGCTGGTCACCGGGTTCGACGTCATCGACTTCATGCACGGCCTGGCCGAGCAGTGCGTGCGACTCCTCGACGTCGACGCCGCCGGGCTGCTGTTCGCCGCCCCCGGTGAGAAGTTGCGGTTGGTGGGCGCCTCCAGTGAGCAGAGCCGGCTGCTGGAGCTGTTCCAGCTCCAAACCGACCAGGGTCCCTGTCTGGACTGTTTCGCGACCGGCCAGTCCGTGCACTGCGCCGACCTGGCCACGACGGAGACCATGCGGCGCTGGCCCCGCTTCGCCGAGCAGGCCCGCGTCAACGGGTTTCGCGCAGTCGACGCGCTGCCCATGCGGCTGCGCAACCAGGTGATCGGCGCGATGAACCTGTTCCGCCACGAGCCAGGCGAACTGGCGGCCCCCAGCGTCGCGCTCGCCCAGGCCCTGGCCGACATCGCCACCATCGGGCTGCTGCAGGAGCGCGCCATCCGGGAAGGCCAAATCCTGTCCGAACAGTTGCAGCACGCGCTCAACAGCCGGGTGGTGATCGAACAGGCCAAGGGCATGCTCAGCGAGCGTTACACGCTGCCGATGGAGCAGTCCTTCGCCGTGCTGCGCCAGCACGCTCGCGACCACAGCCGGCAGCTGACCGAACTCGCACGGGAGGTGGTCGCCCGCGCCGCCCACCCCGGCCTATCGCCCCTCCCTCCCGCCCCCTCGGCCGTAGACGCTGACCCGCCGCTGTGACACCCGGCGAGGCGTCAGCCCGGTAGGCGGACGGAAATCCGGACGGTGGTTCCGCCCGTGCCGCTGGAGAAGGTGACCACATCCATGCATACGCCGGCGAATGCACATCAATCGCGGTGATAACCGGACCGGTGATTGCTTGTTTCCCGCCCTCGCTATATGCGCGACAGTTGGCACGACAAGGAGAAAACATGACCGGCGACGGCCAGGCGACCGGGCGCCGCCGCGATCGTGATCGGGAGCAAGGTGCGGGAGCTCCTGAAGTTCCAGGTCGGTGACAGGTGGTGTACGCCGATAGCATGGTCCCCAGGCACCGAGTGTTCCTCCGATGTATCGGGGGACGCCAGCCACAATCCTGAGAGCGGGACGCAATATGAGTAGTCCTCGCAAAACCGAAGCCCCGGCCACGATGGAGTCCGCCCCGCCCACCGAGGTCGACGAGCGGGCCGAGCACGCGGCCAACGCGCAGTGGCTCAAGGACAACCCGGCTTCGATGCCGCAGGTGGCCGCGGGCCGCTGGGCCGTGTACAACAGCGCCGGCCACCTCCGCGGCCACCTCGTCGGCGACGGCCCGACCCGCGAGACCCGCTTCAAAGCGATCAACGCGGACAGCGACTGGATGCCCGCCGGCAGCGCGCGCTTCGGCATCACTCTGCACGACGCCGGGGCACACCTCCTCGACGGGGGCACGCACGGCGGCCTCGCCGAGGCAACGGACAACTGAGCGCCACTGAGCCGAGAGACTCGAGGATGGCCACACTCTGACGTCGCGGGCCGCGCCCCGCGACCTTCACCTGCTCGTTCCAGCGCCTTCAAAAGCGGAAGGAGACTTGAACGTATGAGCAGTGCACAGCTCCCGCCCGGCGAAACGAAGCCGGTGAGGTCGCTCAGGCGCCGGTTCACCGTGCGGCGCACCCGCGTCGGCGGGTGGTGGGTGGCATTGGTGGCCGGGACGCTCGTGCTCCTGCTTCTCCTGATCTTCGTCCTGCAGAACGGTCAGCAGGTCCAGATCTCCTTCCTCGGCTTGAGCGGAGTTCTCCCTTTGGGGGTGGCTATGCTGCTGGCGGCCATCGGCGGGATCGTCGCGGTGGCCATCCCCGGCACCGGCCGGATCCTGCAGCTACGCCGAGCTGCTCAGCAGGAGGTGGCGGGCCGGTCGCCGGCGCCGCCCGCCGAGCCTGCCCAGCCCCCGACACCGGAGATCCACAAGAACGCCCCTCAATGAGGGGAACCGGCTCCGGGTTATCAGCTGGCGAGATGAGTTGGGCGTGAACTGCCCGTTTCCTCCGGCTGCCGCGGCGCGTGCCCTGCAACTTCCACGGATGTCGGCTACCCCGACGCAGGAGAACCCCCATGAACGAACCCCATAACACCCCGACAAAACCAGCCATCATCCTCATCCACGGGCTGTGGCTGACACCGCGCGCCTGGGAGCAGTGGATCGAGCACTACACCCGACTCGGCCACGAAGTGATCGCCCCGGCCTGGCCGGGCATGGAGATCGAGGTCGAAGCCCTGCGCAAGTCCCCGGAGGTCATGAACGGTCTGGGCGTCACGGAGGTCGCCGACCACTACGAGGCGATCATCCGCGAGCAGACCCGGCCACCCATCATCATCGGCCACTCCTTCGGTGGCCTGGTCACCCAGATCCTGCTGGACCGTGGCTTGGGCGCCGCCGGCGTGGCCATCCACACGGCCCCCATCCAGGGCGTGCTGCGGTTGCCGATCAGCAGCCTGCGCGCGGCCTTTCCCGTCCTGTCCAACCCGGTCAACCGCTCCCGGACGGTGGCGCTGACCGCCAAGCAGTTTCACTACGCGTTCACCAACACGCTGAGCGAACCCGAGTCGGCGGTGATTTACCAGCGCTACCACGTGCCTGCCCCCGGCCGGCCGTTGTTCCAGGCCGCCACCGCCAACCTGCGGCTCCACTCAGCCACCAGGGTGAACGTCCAGAACGACACCCGTGCCCCGCTGCTCCTGATCGCCGGCGGCGCCGACCACACCGTGCCCGCCTCACTGGTCCGCCAGACCTACCAGCGCTACCGCAAGTCCCGTGCGGTCACCGGATACCACGAGTTCGCGCGCATGCCGCACTTCGTCCTCGGTGCTCCCCAGTGGGAGAGAGTCGCCGACCACGTGCTCCACTGGGCCGGGCGCGAGGCCGCGAAACACGCCAAGAAGAACGGCGTAGGCACGCCGTAGGTTTACGCGGCGCAGGGTGGGGAGGCGAGCCGCCTCCCCACCCTGCGCCGCGTGCCCGTTCGGTTACGCGTTGGGGCAGAACGCCGGGGCCGTGCCGTACGCGTACTGGAGGAAGTCCACCAGGTTGGCGGGCCAGGAGTTCCAGTCGTGGCCGCCGGTGCCGTAGCAGTACCGGTGGTCGACCCCCAGGCTGGTCAGCGTGGTGTCGAAGACGCTCGCGTACGCGCCGAGCATGGCCTCACCGGCCATCGGGGCGTCGGCATCGGCGTTGGTGTCGTAGGCGCACTCGGCCGGAGCCGGCTGGTGGCCGTTGGCGTACTCAGGTCGGTTGGGCGGGCCCGGAAGGTCCGCGCAGCCGCCCGCGTACAGGCCGAACTTGCCGCTGTACGGTGCGTACTTGCCTTCCGTCACCAGTTCGGCCGGGTTGGCGGACGGCCAGTCGTCGACCGTCGTGCCGTTCACGACGGCGGTGGTGTGCGGCCCGAACAGGGTGTCCAGCCGGTAGCGCCGCTGCTGGTCCTGGTCGAGCACCAGAATGCCGTTCTCGTACTTGTTGACGCGGTACACCCCCCGATCCAACAGGTTGATCGCCGCGCCGGACAGCCACATGGAGTTGGAGATCGTCCGCTGGGCGGCCGGGGCCCGCAGGTCGGTGCCGGGGGAGATGGCGCCGATGACCGAGAACACGTCGGGGTGCGCGGCGGCGTACTTGAGCGTGCCGAAGCCGCCCATCGAGATCCCGGCCAGCCCGCGCCCGGATCGGTCGGCGATGGTGTTGAAGTTGGCGTCGATCCACGGGATGAGTTGCGAGATGAGGTACGTCTCCCACTTGGGCGAGAAATATCCGTCCGTGCGGCCGGCCCAGTCGCTGTACCAGCCGGTCATCCCGCCGGTCGGCATCACCACGATGCCGTCATAGGCGGGCACGGAGGCCATGAGGGACACCAGATCGGCCTTCGTCGTCCACTCGTCGTAGTTGTCCCCGCCGCCGTTGATCAGGTAGAGCGAGTGGTAGCGGGCGCTCCTGTCCGGGTCGTAGTCGTCGGGCAGGTAGATCCGTACGGTGATCGGCTGGGCCAGCGGGCTGATCGCCGGAGTGCCGCCGGACGCCTGGAAGATCGCCGTGGAGGTCATCGTGACGTCCCGCAGCTCGGATCCGTCGGCCTGCGGGTGCCGGTCCACGCGTACGCAGGCGATGCCGTAGCCGTCGGCAAGGGGCAGGGTCGTCGAACACGTCTCAGCCTGGGCCGCGGCTGCCGGGACCACGACCACTCCGGCGATCAGCAGTAATCCGGCCAGCGCACGCGCCAACCAGCGTGGGGAACGTCGCATCACTTCTCCTCCAAAGCGGGCCCTCAGGGGAAACCGCGCCTCAAGCTACGAAGCGACGTCGTTTTGCGCGTCAACCGCCGGTTTGAGATAGAGGTCAACCTTTTATCCGCAAGACCGCTCCGGGATACAACTCCCGCGGTAGTTCGACCGTTACACCTCTTTTGAGTGGGTCTTGCCTGTTTCGTCAAGTCGGCCTTCACTGATCTCCATACCGGTGATCCAGGAGGAGCCGATGCGTGGCTTACGGGCGTCCGCAGTCGTTGTGGCGATCGTTCTTCTTACGACATCCCTGACCGCGGGGACGTCCGTCCCCGCGGTCGCCGGGCCGTCCGATCCGGAGCCGGCCTCGCTGGTCACGCTCTCGGTGCCGGACCAGGCCACGATGGAGCGGCTGGTGGCCTCAGGGGCCGACCTGACCGAGCGGGTACGGCCGCAGGCGGACGGCAGCATCCAGATCGACGCCGTCGTCACACCGACCCAGCTGGCAGGGCTCGGTTCGCTCGGCGCCACGTTGGCGTCCGGCACACCGGCCCAGAAGACGCCGAAGAGCGGCGCCGCGCAGGACCAACTGGTCATCGAGCGGGCGGTCTGGTTCAAGTCCCGCGACGGGTACTTCCTGTCGGTCGAGGCGTCCAGCAACGCCGGGGCGGCGGCCGTGCTCAGCGCGAGCTGGACGGGCAGACGCGGCTCCAGCGGGCAGGCGGCGCTGGTGCCGTACGTCGACGCGGGCGCGTACCTGGGTCACCAGCTCAGCACTCCGGTGCCGGCCGAGAACCAGCCGCAGTGGATCACCGTCACGTCGGCGGCCGGTGGCAAGGCGGAGGCGCGGGTCAAAGAGTGGCCCGACGGCGAGCGGCCCGATCGCACGGGTCCCGGCTACCAGAAGGACTTCGTCAGCCAGTACATGCCGCCGACGCAGCTCAACGAGCGGGTCAAGGCATTGCACCAGCGCTTCCCCAAGCTCACCGACATCATCACGCTGCCGAACCCGACCAACGGCTACCGGCGGCACGCCCAAGCCCTGATCGGTACCGTGCCCGGCGCCGCCGTCGTGGTCACCTCGAACGCCTACGGCTCCGAGGGCGGCAACGACCTGGCCATCGAGCTCGTCAACCCCGGCGCCGCCGACCGGCCGTTACAGGTGACGGTGAACGGCAAGCAGCTCACGGTCAGCCTGGCGACCGACGGCTCCGGCACGCCTGCCAGCACCGCGGCACAGGTGGTGGCGGCGATCAACGCGACACCGGGCAGCGCCGTCAAGGCCGCGACCTACCGCACGGACGCGGGGCTGGGCGTCATGGCGCCGGTGCCGCTCACCCAGCTGAGCGACTTCCTCAAGGCGCCGGCCGGCGTCTCCCGCGCGCCGTGGCGGGTGCTGGCGCTGCGCGTCGGCGTCCATCGTGACGGCTCGCGTACCGGGGTGCTCGCCTACGCCCAGGAACACGCCCGGGAATGGGTGGGGCCGCTGGTCACCATCGAGGCGGCCGAGCGGCTGCTGCGCAACTACCCGCGCGACGCGGCGACGCGCGAACTGCTGAACCGCACCGACATCTTCATCGTCCCCACGGTCAACCCCGACGGCGCCAACTACAGCTTCTACGACTTCAACTCCCAGCGTAAGAACATGACCAACCACTGCCCCGCGCAGCAGTCCGACCCGGCGCTCCGCGACACCTGGGGCGTGGACGTCAATCGCAACTACGCCGTGGGATCGCTGTCCGACGGGTACTTCGGCGCCTCGGCCAACTGCCAGAGCGGTACGTTCGCCGGGCCCGCCGAACATTCCGAGCCTGAGAGCCGCAACGTCGTCTGGCTGGCGCGGACGTACCGCAACATCAAGTTCGCGATGAACGTCCACAGCTACGGCGGGTACTTCATGTGGCCGCCCGGCGCTTACAAACTCGACGGCCGGGTCACCCTGCCCCGGCCCACGGCCCGGCAGGAGGCGTACTTCCTGCGCTCGGCCCGCACCATCGAGCAGGCCATCGCCGCCGAACGCGGCACGGTCACCTGGCCCCAGCAGACCGGGCCGGTGACCGACGTGCTGTATTCGGCGGCGGGCAACTCCGCGGACGAGCTCTGGTACGACCACGGCATCTTCGGGTGGGACTTCGAGGTCGGCAGCGACCTGTGGAACCCCACCACCCGCAAGTGGGAGGGAGTGGGCTTCCAGCCGCCGTTCAGCGAGGGGCACGCGGAGGCGATGGAGTTCGCCTCCGGCCTCATTTCGCTGATCGGGGTCGCCGCCGACTATCGAGAACCCTGACCGTTGTCAGCCGATCACCCGCGCCACCGCCGGAATCCGCCGGAGCACCAGCCAGTCGAGCAGCAGCACGACCGCCATGGTGATGCCCGCGAGCGGGAACAGCAGGCCGAGCGCCGCCATGATGGCGATCACTCCGTACGTGGTCCGCCTGTTGGTGGCGCGGGCCGGCGCCCCGGCGCGCCCGCGCGGGCGGCGCTTCCACCACATCCACGCGCCGGTGACCACGAGCATGATGAGGGCCAGGCAGGCGGCGAGCATGACGAGCAGGTTGGCGGTGCCGTAGCGGCGGCCCTCGTGCAGGGCGATGCCCTGTTCGACGGCTTTGGCCATGATGCCGTACTCGGCCCAGCCGTAGGAGACCAGCACCCGGCCGCTGTACTGGTCGATGTGGAGCGTCTGGGCCGCGGCCGGGTCGCGGCGGTTGTCGGTCACGATGGTGTAGACGCCCTTCGCGTCAGCGGGGAGGAGGATCTTGATGTCGCATTCGGCGGGCCGGCAGTCGCGCAGGACCGGGCGGGCGGCGGCCAGGGCCCGCTCGATGGGCAGGGCGCCCCGTTGCAGCACGCCGCCGGCGCTCTCGTGCGCGGCGTGGCCGTCGGACTGCGGTACGGGGAGCCGTTCGGCCGACCAGGGCACCTTGGCGTCGGGGTTGGTGGACAGGTCTCCGGAGAGCGTCGAGGTGTGCGGGAAGGCGTCCGCGCTGGGATAGGTCGAACCGGTGCTGTCCTGGATGCGCTGCAGGCCGTCACCCCACACGCCCGACCAGGGCAGGCCGGAGAGGACGAGGAAGACGACCGCAGCCCCGGCGCCGACTCCGGTGAGGGTGTGCAGGCGGCGCAGCCGGCCGCGGCCCGACCGCTTGGCCCGCTTGTGGGTACGGCGGCCGCTCCACCACAGGTACGTGCCGGTGGCGATGAGGATCAGCGCCCAGCACGCGGCGATCTCGACGACCCGGTCGCCGATGGTGCCCGACATCAGCTCGCCGTGGATGGTGCGTACGACACGCATGAAGGTGGTGGCGTCGTCGATCTGCCCGACCACCCGGGACGTGGACGGGTCGACGTAGACCGAGATGCCCTGGGCCCACGGCCCGGTGTCGGCGCCCTGAAGGATCACCCGGGTGGTCCGGTCCGGGGCGGTGGGCGGAATGACCGACATGACGGCCGCGCCGGGCCGGGCCTGGCGGGCGGCCGCGACCTGCTCCGACAGGGGCCGGGCCGTGGTCACGGGTGCGGCGAGCGTACGGACGTCGGCGTAGTGCCACGCCTCGAACGGCTCCTTGAACAGGTAGATCGATCCGGTCACGGCGAGGACGAGCAGGACGGGGGCGACGAACAGCCCGGCGTAGAAATGCCAGCGCCAGACGACGCGGTAGCGCTGGGACGAGAGGACCGGGGTGGGCTGGCTGGTTTCCGGCCGTACCTCTACAGAGGTCATGAACTTCTCCGTTCCGGAGACGCGCACGCCGAAGGCGCGCGAACAGCGGGGACGGTCATGACCGGACGCACGCTCACGCGGCGAAGACTCACGATCACGGCGGATACCGCGGTCGTCGTACGGTGACGAGCATGGCGAGGGCCGCGGTCGTCGTACGGTCGTGTTCGCGGTAAGGCGCCGTACGGTCATGACGGACCGGACGTGCGGTTTCCCGGGTACGACGGCGATCCACGCGGTCATACCCGGCGACACACGGAGCCGGTAATGATCAGCGGAGCAGCGCGACAGCGTCGCCTGCCTACTGAGGCGGCCCCCGGCGGCACAGCGCCCAGGCCAGCACCTGGGACGCGCGGATGGCGGGCGCGACCGCCACGACCGGCGCCACGCGGCGCGTCGTCGCGGGTGGCGCGAGCACGTCGGTGAGCGGCCGCCACAGGTCGCGGAGCGAGCAGGCCAGCAGGAACAGGAGGGTGGCCAGCGCCGTCTCGCCGCGCTCCAGCCACCAGGCCGACAGCGTCGCGACCAGCACGTGCGCCGTCAGCATCCCGAGCCCGGCGGACAGCCCGCCTTCGTGGTGTCCCGTCAACGGGACGCCCGAGCCGAAAAGATGGTGCATGCCGTACTGCGCGGCGAAGGAGGCGGCCAGCAGCGTCCCCATACTCCGCCGCCGGCGCGCGAGGACGTACGCCCCCGCGCCTGTCATGGCGGTGGCGGCGGCGACGATTCCCAGCCCGGCGCGCGGGCCACCGGCCAGCACGTGCATGCCGAGCGCGGCGTACACGCAGACGACCGCGAACACCGCGGCGCGCACGACGCGGCCGGCGGGTCCGATCTGATCGGCGCTCACATCGTCAGATACGGCCCGGCCGGGGTTCTGGTTCGATGGATCAGAGGTTGTCGATGCGGCGGCCGGTGACCTGCTGCGGGCTGATGCGGATGTACAGGTGGCGTTCGCCGCCCGCCCAGGGGGTGACGGTGACCTCCGGCAGTTCGTCGGGAGGTATGTGGTGGGCGGGGCCCTGGACGAGCACGCTCCAGCCCTCGCGCTGGGCCTCGTCGATCTGGTCCACCTCGAAGCCGACCTTGATCTCCACGCCTTCCAGGCCGGTACGCAGGTCCTGGTCCATGGGGCCGCCCGAGGCGGTGCGGAAGACGATGGAGCCCTCGTGCACCTGGTAGTTGACGGGCAGCACGGTCGGGCCGTGGGAGCCGTTGAAGGCCACCCGGCCGATGCCGCCGGGCTCGATCAGCTTGAGGCATTCCTCGCGGTCCAGGCTCTTCAGCCTCGGAGCCATCCTGGCCCGGCCACGGCCCGGTGGCCGGTCGACGCCGCCGCCGAGGAGATCTTCGACACTGGTCTCCAAAGCTCCGGCCAGCCGGTACATGGCTTCCGCGGTGGGGGTGCCGGGGTGTTCCTCCAGGTACTGGAGGTAGCCGGGTGACATGTCAGCGCGGTCGGCGACCTGTTCGAGGGTCAGACCGAGCCGCTCGCGATGATGGGCGATGCGACGCCCGAGGTCGCCGGTGGCTGCCATGATCGTCTCCTAGTCCTGTGGTGTCCTTCTTCCTTCCCGGATCGTGGCCTTTTAGCAGGTCAAAGGTGGCTTAGAGTCCCTTGGCCGGCGAATTAGGGACTTTCGGCGCTGCCGAGACCGGCCGCCGCGGAGGAACGTGAGATGGGAAAGCGAGGTACGAACAATGACAATCCTGGTCAAGGACGTCATGGGCCGCGTGGCCATCGCCGTCCTCGAAGACTCGTCGTTCCTCGACATCGTCGCGGCCATGGAGCGCTACGCGGTCGGGGCGGTCACCGTGATCGACGCCGAGAGGCGGCCCGTGGGCGTGGTCTCCGAGGACGACCTGCTGCTCAAGGAGACGGACCCGGTGCGGCACAGCGTCTCGATGTTCGAGTCGCGCACGCGGCGGCAGGAGCATCAGAAGGCGGCCGGCGTGAAGGCGGCCGAGCTGATGACCACGCCGGCGATCACCGTCACCCCCGACACGTCCGTCCGTGACGCGGCGCGGTTGATGCACGACAAGCACATCAGGCAGGTGCCGGTGGTCGACCCGGCCACCGGGCACATCTGCGGCACCCTGCACCAGAGGGACGTGCTGCGGGTCTTCGTCCGCCCGGCCGCCGACGTGCTCGCCGACATAGCCGCGCTGCTCCCGGACCGCGAGGCGTTCTCGATCGAGGTCGACAAGGCCGTCGTGACGATCGGCGGGAAGGTGCGGCGCAAGTCGCAGACCGTGGCGCTGGTGGCGAGGATCCGCGAGGTCGAGGGGGTGGTGGACGTCGTCTCCGAGCTGACCTACGACACGGAGGACCTCATCGTCACCCCGCCACTGCTGTAAGAGCCTGGGAAAGTCGAGTCAGGCGCCGCCCCAGACCGGGATGTCGATGACGTCGTCGTGTTTCCAGCTCAGCTCGTCACGTACGGCCACCACGCCGTCGACGCCCTCGGCCATCCGGACGGCGGCGATGGCCTCGGTGTGCTTGCTGACGACAGGTCGCGGCGGCTGACGATGCCGACGAGTCCGCCGTCGGCGTCCACGACGGGCAGCCGCTTGACACCATGACGGTCCATCAGCCGGGCGGCGAGCACGATGGGGGAGTCAGGCGTGGTGACGTGGGCGGCGGAGGTCATCACGTCGGCGACGGTCATGGTCATGGCGATCACCTCGGGTGTCTGAGGGGTTCCGGTGCCTTCATCACAGCTCCGGGGCCGGGTGTCCGGTAGGGCCGTAAGTCCCGGGCGGGTGGTCGCTTCAGGGCCGAAGGTCCCGGTACGGCGGGCCGTACGGCACTGCCTCCGAGACCGCGAAAGGAGTGTGCTCAAGCCATAAGAAAAACCAGGGAAAGAAAGGGGACCGTCATGACCAGCGCCGCCAACCCCGTCATGAACACCGAACTCAGCGAGACGGCGCGCCGCCCGGTCGACTACGTCTGGGCGGTCGCCCGGATCTCGATCGGCTGGATCTTCCTGTGGGCGTTCCTGGACAAGACCTTCGGCTGGGGTTTCGCAACCCCAGCCAAGAACGCCTGGCTCTCGGGCGGCAGCCCGACGACCGGGTTCCTCAAGGGCACCGGCGAGAACGCGCTCGGCGGCTTCTTCTCCGGCCTGGCCGGGCAGCCGTGGGTGGACTGGCTGTTCATGCTCGGCCTGCTGGGCATCGGCGCCGCGCTCATCCTGGGCGTCGGCCTCCGGATCGCCGCCGTCACCGGCACTCTCATGCTGGTCCTGATGTGGGCGGCCGAGCTGCCCCTGGCCAACAACCCGTTCATGGACGAGCACATCATCTACTCCATCGTGCTGATCGGCCTGGCGCTCGCGAACGCCGGAACCACCCTCGGACTCGGCCGGTCGCCGATCATCCAGCGCAACCCGTACCTGCGGTAGCTCCCGGCCGCGCCACGCCCACCCTCGCCCGCAGGGTGGGCGTCGCGCTTGCCCCGCGCAAGGGGCCAAGGTCCTGACCTGGGAGGACGTTTGGCGCTAGGCCAGCTGATTGGAGGGCGATGTCATGGGAAGGGGGCGGTGAAGGGGGCGAAACGTGATCATCGTCGGGGTGGACGGCTCGCGAGCGGGGCTCGAGGCCGCCGGATGGGCTGCCATGGAGGCCGCGCTGCGAGAGGTGCCACTGACCGTGGCGCACGCCATGCCGGGATGGGTCTGCGAGGCCCAGTCGGGCCGCTACGCGGCGGTGGCCAAGTGGATGCGCGACGGTGGCGCGATGGTGCTGGCCGCGGCCGAGGAGCGGGCCCACCGCGAACAGCCGAAGATCAGCATTACGACGGTGCTCCTGCCCGGCGATCCCCGAGTCGCCCTGATCAAGGCGGCGAACGAGGCCGAGCTGCTGGTCATCGGCAGCCACGGACTCGGGGGAGTGCGCGGGCTGTTGGTGGGGTCCGTGGCGTACGGGGTGGCCGGGCATGCCCCATGCGACGTGGTCGTCGTACGGCAACTGCCGGCTCAGTCCCGTGGCGAGCTGGTGGCGGCGGTGGATGGCTCGCCGGAGTCCCGCCGCCGGGTGCTGGACTTCGCCTTCGCCGAGGCGGGGCTGCGTGGTGCGAGCCTGCGGGTCGTACATGCTTGGCGGGGGTTCGAGGCCACGGAGCCCGCGGAGCCCGCGGAGCTCTCGGACAGGGCTGAGCGGGGCGGGCGGCTCGTACTGCGCGACGTGCTGGCGGCATATCGCGAAGAGCATCCAGAGATCGACGTGATCGAGGAGGCCGTGCGTGGCCACCCCGTCGAGGTGCTGCGTCAGGGCGCCGAGGGTGCCGACCTGCTCGTGGTCGGGTCGCACGGGTACGGCGCCTTCGCCGGGCTGGTCATGGGCTCGGTCAGCCAGGCCATGCTGCACCACTCCCCGTGCCCCCTGGCCGTGGTCCGGAGCGGGATGCGACATTCATGAATTGCAGATGTTTGCAGCTTTTCATTGTTTGATGATGACGGAGCTGCCCAGCGGGATACGGGACAGGATGCGCAGGGCGGGGGCTGGGACGCGCACGCAGCCGTGACTGATCTCTCGGCCGAACACGGATCTGTCCGGCCAGCCGTGCACGGCGATCGTGCCGGGTCCGCCGCTGAAGGTGCGGAGAACTCTCGAGTGCGTGCCCAGTGGCAGCATGCGTGGGCTGTACGTCGCATGCTTGGGAATCAGTGAGGCGAGCAAGAACGTCCGGCCCAATGGCGTGGGCGTTGACGGGGCGCCTACGGCGACCTTCCACCGTCCCAGCTCGCGAGCGGACTGGAACACCGTGAGCCGGTGAGCGGACAAGTCGATGCGCACGTCGTAGGCGCTGTAGGCATTCCGCAATCCGCCGCCTGCTTCATAGATCCAGCCTGTCGACCGGTTCGGCCGGCTCGGCAGCAGAACGCGTGCCCACCCTGCTCGCTTCTCCACCACGGGCACCCACGTCGGGCCGCCCAGTGTCCTGGTCGGCAATATCGCCACCGGCGGTCCGCCGGGGTGGGCGTAAACCACCTGTGGCTGTTCGGGGTGCGTCACGTGTCCTTTTGCCGGGGCGAAGGGCGTGGCATCTTTCGGTGCCCCGCGCAATTTCGCGTAGGTCGTGGCACGCGGCAACTGCGCCAGTTGTTCGGCCGACACCGGTGCCGGGAGGACCTGTTGGCGAGGCACGGCGGCCGGTGGTGCTTGCTGTGGGGGTGGCGTGGTTGTTCCGCAGGCCGTAGCCAGGATTATCGGGGCGGCCAGGGCCGTGCTCCAGGCGATCGGCTTGTCGACGCCAAATCGATCAGGCAAGGAAACCTCCAATAGGAGACCAATTTTTTTCGTTGACATGAAACGCGATCCTCGGCTTGCGACCAGCAGTCTACGTATGGCACTGGCGACCTTAATTCATGCGGCCATCGCACTCCCGGGACAAGTCTGTTTATTTGACGACCTGAGGCTTAGCCAATAAGTGATAGGGGCTTTATTTTCCTTTTCCTGGCCGGCTGTGGCGATGCGCGGGCGCTGTCATCCGAGTGCTCTCATGAGTGGAGGGAAGGAGGGGCCGTATGTTCATCGATCTCACTGGGGAGACCGCGCTGGTCACGGGATCCACGCAGGGCATCGGGGCGGCCATCGCGGGTGGCCTGGCCCGGGCGGGTGCGCGTGTCGCGGTCAATGGCCGTACGTCCGCCACTGTCGAGGAGGCCGCCGGCCGGATCCGGAGCGAGGTGCCGGAGGCGGACGTGATCCCGCTGGCCGCCGTCCGTCTCACCCGCGCCTACCTGCCTGGGATGAAGGCGCGTTCGTGATCTGCCGTGGCCGCAGGCGCAGCGCGAGTTCATGCGGCGGCACCGCCCGCAGTCGCTGCTTCAGCGCCTCATCGAGCCCGAGGAGATCGCCAACATGGTCGTCTACCTCAGCTCGCCGTACGCCTCGGCCACCACTGGTGGCGCGATTCGCGTCGACGGCGGCTACGTCGACGCGATCCTTCCTTAGCGCGGGCCGTCCTTCCCGCTTTCGGGGCCTCTTTGGGAAAAGTCTGTTTATCGGGTGGCTTGTGAATTTGGCGGAAAACTGATAGAGGCTTTGCTTTTCTTTTGCCGGTCGGCACTCTGAGATCGTTGATCTCTACGGATAGCATGCCGAATTGCGAGGCAGGGATCTTCGGCTGGTTGGGGGTCCCATGGCTCGGACGGTTTGGCCACTGCACTTGTGGCAGTCGGCTGTATCCGGCGTGCTCTCCTATAGGAAAGATTCGCTAAATGGAAGTAGTCTGTGGTCGTTCGCGACGGGTCTCTCTGCTCGCGGGGGCTTTCGTACTCATCCTCGCCGGGGCTTTGCTAGCCGCATTGCAATCCAGTGCGAAGGCCGCCGAATCGCAGGCGGGTCTCGCAACCGCCGGGAAATTCGCGGTCCTGGCCGGGACCACGGTCACGAACACCGGTTCAAGCATCATCGCCGGTGATCTGGGCGTGAGTCCGGGCAGCGCGGTGACCGGACTCGCGCCGGGCCGGCTGGTCGGGGCGCGGCACGCGGCCGACGCCGTGGCACTCAAAGCACAGGCCGACCTGGCCGCCGCCTACAAGAAAGCCCGTCGAACCCCGGTAAAGCGCGTCTCAGGCGACCTCGATGACAGGACGCTGGTCCCGGGCATCTACAAGTCCACGTCCTCGCTCGAACTGAACGGCACGGTCACCCTCGACGCCGAGGGCGATCCCGACGCCGTCTTCATCTTCCAGATCGCCTCCACGTTCGTGACCGCCTCAGCCAGCGAGGTCATCCTTACCGGCGGTGCTCAGGCCTGTAACGTGTTCTGGCAGGTGGGCAGCTCGGTGACGCTGGGCGCGAACTCCACCTTCATGGGCACCGTCCTTGCGCTCTCATCGATCTCGGTGACAAGCGGTACGACGGTCGATGGCCGGGTGCTGGCTTGTAACGAGCAGGTGAGCCCGACCGCGATCATCAAACACGGCTGCGCTCCCGCACCCACGGTGACACCGATGGCGCCATCGTCGGCGTGTCCGAGGGCGGTTTCGTCGGGGTGTCCGGTGGTGCCGTCTCCGGCGTGTCCGATGGCGGTTTCGTCGGGGTGTCCCATGGCACCGTCTCCGGCGTGTCCCGAGGCGGTTCCGGCGGGATGCCCGATGGCACCGTCTCCGGCGTGTCCGATGGTGGCTTCGTCGGGGTGTCCCATGGCACCGTCTCCGGCGTGTCCCGAGGCGGTTCCGGCGGGGTGTCCGATGGTGACGCCGACTGGGAGTTCGACGGCGGTGATGGCGGGCAAGCCGACGGTGGGGCCGACGGTCACTCCGACCGCTTCCACGGCTGCTTCCTCGAAGGCGTGTCCATTGGTGGCCCCGCCGGCGTGTCCCGATGGGGGGCTGGCGGTCGCACCGGCTGGTACGCCGCCGGTGATCCGCACGCTGACGCCAATGGCGACGCCCAAAGCGACCCCTAAGGTGACGCCCAAGGCGACCCCGATGGCGACGCCCAAGGCGACCCCGAAGACGGCTCCCATGGCGACGCCCCTGGCGATCCCGAAGGCGACGCCCCTGGTCATCCCGAAGATGACGCCGGTGGTCACGCCGAAGGTGACGCCGGTGGTGACCCCGAAGGTGGCTCGCCCGTCGCCGCCCGTGGTGGGTCCGGCGCTGGCGCCGACTGTCAGGCCAACGGTGACCCACACACCGAGGCCGACGTCGACGGTGACCCGCACACCGACACCGACGCCGATGGTGACCCGCACGCCGACGCCGACGCCGACGGTGACCCTGACACCCGCGTCGTCGGCGACCAGGATCGAACTGGACCCTGGTCACCGCCATCACCATCATCACCACCATCATCACCACTGCGGCCACCGTCACCACTGCAGGTTCGAACCGGCGCCCGTCCCGGTCCCGGTCGACACGGATCTGCCTGTGGCCGGCTGACGATTCCGTTTCAGTGCGATGCGCGGGATGACCAGGCCTGCTGAACTCAGCCCGCTGTAAGGCGCGACAGGGCGGCTGGTCGCCTCCGCGAGTGTCAAGATCGGCGCCGGTGTGCCTGAGCACACCGGCGCCGATCTGTCGTTACGCCCGTACCGATGGCGACGACCTCCGGCCTGCCGATCAGGCCGTACCGACGAAGCGGGGATCAGCGCGAACCAGGAGCGACCAGCGGCTCTCGGTCAGGGAACCGGGGTGAGGGGTGGCTTGTCGTTCAGGACGGCGATGATGTTGTCCACGGCGAGGTCGATCATGCGGGCTCGGGTGGCCTCCGTGGCCGAGCCTACATGTGGGAGCGCCACCACCCGTTCGTGTTCCAGCAGAGGGTCGCCGACGCCGTTGCGTGGTTCGCGGTCGAACACGTCCAGGCCCGCCGAGTGGAGGCGGCCGGCCCGCAGGGCGGCGAGGAGGGCCGATTCGTCGAGGACGCCGCCGCGGGCGGTGTTGACGAGGGTGGCGGTGGGTTTCATCGACGCGAGTTCGGCCGCGCCGATCAGGTGGCGGGTCTGCTCGGTGAGCGGTACGTGTAGCGACACCACATCGCTGGTGCTCAGGAGCTTGTCCAGGGACACCGCCCGGGAGAGCGCGTCGTCGGGTTTGCGGGACAAGGTGTGCTGGACGGTCATGCCGAACCCGACCGCCCGGCGGGCCACGGCCTGCCCGATCTCGCCGTAGCCGATGAGGCCCAGGCTCGCTCCCGTCACGTCGAGACCGAGGTAGGCGTCCAGCCGGCTCTCGGTCCATCTGCCGGTTCTGAGCCTGTCCGCCGCGGCGAGCAGGCCCCGCCGTGCCATCAGGATGAGGGCGAAGGCGAGGTCGGCGGTGGTCTCGTGCAGGACGCCCGGGGTGTTGGTGACGATGATGCCGCGGGACCGCGCGGTGGCGACGTCGGTGCCGTCGTAGCCGGCGCTCGGCAGCGCCAGTACGCGCAGCCGCTCGCCCGCTTCGAGCACCGCCGCGTCGACGCGGTCGGAGTTCTGGCACAGCAGCGCGTCCGCGCCGGTGAGGAGGTCGCGTAGTTGGTCAGGCGTCGGGTTCACGTCCTCGGTCCAGCGGCGTACCTCGGCGAACTGGCCGAGCCGTTCGAGGCCGGTGCCCGGCAGGGTCGGTCGGGTGACCGCCACGATCGGCGCCATCAGTGAACCTCCAAGTCGCGCGGCACCTTCGGTGCCACCGGTGAATCCTTCTGGTCAAGTAGTATCTTGCAGGCCCCGGCCAACCGCACCGGGGCCTGCATATCGCTCCTTATCCTCCCAATGAGCCCACGCGTGAAACGCCCGCGCCGGAGAAGGGCATGTGCTCGTCTTCGACGTACTGCGGGAACGGCTGGTAGACGTTCGCGCCGGGGCGGCCGCGGAGCAGCAGCGCGGAGACGAACGGCTGCTCGTCGCTGGTGATCCGGGTCGAGGTCGGGATGTAGCGGATGGTCAGCCCACAGCGGCGCTTGGGGGAGGTGTTGGCGTTGGAGCTGTGCAGGATGTTCGGGTGGTGCACCTCCACATCGCCGGGCGACAGCACCAGGTCCACGGCCTTGGACTCGTCCACGGTCACCGCGCTCTCCGAGCCGAGCACGTTCTCGATGTCGTCGCGCTGCCGCAACTCGTGCAGGGCTTCCCGGTGTGAACCGGGGATCACCCGCATGCAGCCGTTCTCCGGGGTGGACTCGTCGACGGCCAGCCAGAGCGTGATCACCCGCATCGGCTCCAGCGGCCAGTAGGCGCCGTCCTGGTGCCACAGGACCGCCTTGCCGGAAAAGGGCGGCTTGCTGATGTAGTGCGAGGCGAACAGCGCGAGATCCGGGCCGAGAAAGAGCTCGGCGATGTCCAGCAGCCGATCGTCGCCGACCAGCCGCACCCAGAACGGGTCGCCGGCGACCAGCTCGGTGCCCAGGTCCTCGCCGTTGAGGTCGGGGTGCTTGGCCTGGAGCCAGGCGACGTGGTCGCTCGCCTCGGCGATCAGTCCGGGGTCGAGGACGTTCCGGAAGATGGTGTAGCCGTCGCGGTCGTAGTCCTGAAGGGTCTGGCCGACTTCCTTGATCACGATGTGCTCCTGTGACAACAAAACGGACATCGATCTGGATTCTTCGGCCTCTGTGCCACGACTTACTAGCACTCGCCGCTCCATAACTATTAATTTCCTGACATGGCGACTGTGCTGCGCTGGGTGGATTTCGCGTACGGACTGCCGTACCACGCGGCGCTGGTGCCGGTGAGCGGCGGCCGTCGCGACCGGCCCGAGCCGCACAGTCACGCCGATTTCCACGAGTTCGTCTTCGTGACCGCCGGGGCCGGCGTGCAGCGCGTCGGCGAGACGGAGCAGAAGCTGCGGGCGGGTGATGTGGTGCTGGTCCGGCCGCATGACCGGCACGAGTTCGCAGGGGAGGCGGCCGACGGGATGCGCTTCATCAACATCGCCTTCCCCAGTGAGCGCTGGCGCGCCTTCGCCGATCTCGCCGGGCTGGCGGGCACGGCGGACTGGGATCGGCGCGACCTTCCCCTGACGGCGGGCACGGATCCGGAGGGGCCGATCGCGGCGGAGTTCGTCCGTGTGCTGGCCGCCTATTCCGGCGTGCCCCGCGTGCTCGACCTGGTCGGACTGTGGACGGCGGTGGTCCCGCTCCTGGAACGGGCCGATGGCACGGCCGTGGACCAGCGGCCGGGCTGGCTGGTGGCGGCCTGCGTCGCGATGAGCCGCGAGGAGAACCTGCGCGAGGGGCTGCCCCGGCTGCTGGCGATGGCCGCGGTCAGTCCGGGGCATCTGGCCCGCTCCATGCGTACGCACTACAGCTGCACCCCGATCGCCTTCGTCGCCCGGCGCAGGCTGGAGCACGCCGCCCTGCTGCTGACCACGACGACGGAGGGCATCGGCCCGATCGCCCAGCGCTGCGGTTTCTCCGGCCAGTCGTACTTCGGCCGACTCTTCCACGACAAGTACGGCATGGCGCCCCGCGACTATCGGGAGGCCACCCGGCGTGCGGTGGTTCCCGCGGCGACCCTGGACACCCCACACATCAAGTGATTAGATGACTTCACTTGGGCGAAGGACGCACAGTGCGGCGGTTCGCTCCACCCCAGCGGACGCGATCATGCGCTCCCCACAGACGTTCAGGTAAGTCACCCCCCAAGATCGAACAGGAGGCCGGGCATGATCCGGTCGCGTCTTCTGCGTATGGCCGCCATCTGCGCCACCATCACCCCTCTCGCCCTCACGGGCTGCTCCTCCGGCGACACGCCGAAGGGGGCCGCCAAGACCGAGCTGAAGCTGTACAACGACAAAGGCGCCTGGAGCAAGTACTTCGACGAGATGGGCGCCCTGTCCAAGCAGCAGATCGGCCTGTCGATGAAGCCGGTCGGCTATACCGACGAGCCGACGTACCAGGCGTTCATCAAGGCGTCCTTCCGCACCAACGTGAAGCCCGACCTGTTCACCTGGACGACGGGCGGCAGCCTGGCCGAGGTCGTCGCCCAGAAGCAGCTCGCGGAGACGACCGCGCTCTGGCAGGAGGCCATCAAGAACGGCGACCTCTCGGCGGACCTGGCGAAGTACTACACAGTGGGCGGGAAGCAGTACTGCGTGCCGCTGAACGCCGCCTACTGGGGGATGTTCTACAACAAGAAGGTCTTCGACAAGTACGGCCTCAAGCCCCCCACCACGTGGGACGAGCTGATCAAGATCGCTGACACGCTGAAGAAGAACGGCGTGCCCGCGTTCTACCACACCTCGGTGCTGTTCTCCTTCGTCTGGTTCGAGCAGCTCCTCGCCGGCACCGACCCCGACCTGTACGACCGCCTCTCCACCGGCCAGGCGAAGTACACCGATCCGGGCGTGGTCGAGGTGATGAAGCGGTGGAAGTCGATGATCGACGCCGGCTACTTCAACAACCCCGGCGACAAGACCGATCCGGGTGACGTCCTCAAGACCGGCAAGACCGCGATGGTGTCGTTCGGCACGTGGTTCAACACGAGCATGACGCAGCGTGAGATGAAGGCCGGCACCGACTACGGCTTCTTCACGATCCCGAACGTCACCCCCACGCTGCCCAAGACCTCGATGATCTTCGAGAGCGGCCCGTTGTGCTCGCTGGCCAAGGCGCCCGATCCAGCGGCCAGTACGAAATACCTCAAGTGGTGGGTGACCCCGGCCGCGCAGGAGAAGTGGGCCACCACGAGGGGAGACGTCTCGGCCAACCCCAAGGTCACCATCAGCGACGCGGCCATCGCTGAGGTCAGCAAGGCGGCGGGCAGCGGACAGTACCGCCTGGTCAACCGCTACTTCGAGGCCACCCCGCCGCCCGTGCTCACCGCCGCGCTGGACGGTTTCAGCGCCTTCGTCGTCAAGCCGGACGGCTACCAGAAGGTCCTTGAGGACATCCAGCGCGCCGCCGACGAGTACTGGAGCACGCACAAGCCGAGCAGCTGAGATCGCGACCGGCCGGTCCTTGTACGAATTCTGTACGCCGAAGTCGCACGCTTGATCAACAGCGGATGCCGCACGCGGCCTCCACTCCTTTCGCTGCCCCCCGAGGAGATTCCGTTGGTCCGACTCCGCCGCTCAGCCGCGCTGCTCGTCGGCGCGCTCATCCCCCTCTCGATGCTCACCGGGCAACCGGCCGGAGCCGTGTCCGCCGATCCCATGACCGACGCGTTCGCGCGCGCGGCCAGCACGTACGACGTGCCTCGCGACCTGCTGGTCTCGCTCGCCTACTCAGAAACCCACCTGGACGGGCACCGCGGCCAGCCCAGCGCGAGCGGCGGTTACGGGGTGATGCACCTGGTCAGCAACCCCGTCACGCACACGCTCGAGCGGGCGGCCACGCTGACGAAGCAGCCCGTCTCGGCCCTGAAGGCGGACGACGCGGCCAACATCACGGGCGGCGCCGCCGTGCTGCGGGCCTACGCCGACGAGCTCGGCCTGGACGGCGCGGCCCGCAAGGACGCCGGCAAGTGGTACCAGGCGGTGGCCAAGTACGGCCACGCCTCCTCGGCGGACGTCGCCCGGTTGTACGCCGACACCGTCTACGACCAGCTGTCCCAGGGGATCCGCGCGACCACGCCGGCCGGCGAGACCCTCACGGCGACGCCGCGGACCGTCCAGCCCGACCGTGGCGACTACGCCAAGGCGCAGGAGCTGGGCAAGACCAACACGCTCGCGGCGTCGGTGGACTACCCGTCGGCGGCGTGGGCACCGGCGCACAGCACCAACTACGCCGTCTCCAACCGTCCGACCAGCGACGCGATCGACCGCATCGTCATCCACGTGGCCCAGGGCACGTACGCCGGGACGATCGACTGGTTCCAGACCGGGCCCAGGCCGAACCCCACGTCGGCGCACTACGTGGTGCGTTCGTCGGACGGCGCCATCACGCAGACGGTCAGGGAGAAGGACCGGGCCTTCCACGCGGGCGACTACAACAGGCGATCGGTCGGCATCGAGCACGAGGGATGGGTCGACCAGGCCTCGTGGTTCACCGACACGATGTACCGCTCCTCGGCCGCGCTGGTCCGCAACATCGCCGACCGTTACGGCATCCCCAAGGACCGTACCCACATCCTCGGCCACAGCGAGGTCCCCGGCGCCGACCACACCGACCCCGGTCCGAACTGGAACTGGACCAAGTACATGCAGTACGTCACAGGCACCGGCGGGGGCACCAACCCCAACACTCCCGAGTCGGTGTGCGGCAGCGGCTTCACGGTGATCGACTCGGCGGCTCTGGGGACGGCGGGCACGGTCTACCTGACCTACAACACGAGCACCGGTGTCAACTGCGTGGCCACGATCAAGCAGACCAACCTCGGCACGGCCACGGCCACCAGCGCCTACCTGGAGGTCGAGGGCCAGACCCGCATCACCGACAGCGGCAACTTCAGCTACTACGCGGGCCCGGTGCGGGCCAGCGCGGCAGACAAGTGCGTCAGGTGGGGCGGTAAGGCCGGTACCTCCACCTACGACAGCCCACTCGAACACTGCGGGTAGCCGCAGCCAACAGCGATGGCCCCGAAGCGCGACTCGCTTCGGGGCCATCGCTGTTTCACTGTGCGGGACGCCGGCGGTTCCAGGAGTCGAGGATGTGCGTGCGCATCGCCGCCGCCGCGGCCTCCGGATCGCCGGCCGAGATCGCGTCGCTGATCGCCTGGTGCTCGTCCAGCGTCTGGCGCATGACCACCTCGTTGTACTCGCCGTGGTAGCGCATGCTGGTGCGGGCCTTGTCATGGATGCTGTTGACGACGGCCCGCCCGAGCCGGTTACGGGAGGCCGCCATGATCGCGTCGTGGAAGCGGACGTCCGCGGCGCCGAAATCGGGGGCGGAGGCCAGGTTGGACCGCATGACGCCCAGCGCCTCGGCGATGTGCTGATCGTCGTCGGGGGTGTGGGCCAGGGCCGCGGCGGCGGCCATCTCGGCCTCCAGCGCGGTGCGTACCGTGACCAGTTCGTCGAGGAAGGTGACGTTCTCGTCGTGCGCGATCACTGAGGTGAGCACGACGTCGTCGAGGAGGTTCCACTGCCGCGGGTCGGTGACCTGGGTGCCGCGGCCGTGCTCGATCCGGACGAGGCCCTTCTCCTGGATCACCTTGACGGACTCGCGGATCACCGTGCGGCTGACGCCGAACTCCTCGCACAGCTCGGCCTCGGGCGGCAGCGTCGAACCGGGTCTCAGCGCACCGCGGACTATGTCGTCGACCAGCTGCTCGACCACGGTGGTGCCCAGCTTGGGAGCCCGGACGCGGCGTGGCCGTTTCGCGGGTGGGTGTGGTCGCACCGGGTCGTCCGTCCAGGGACCTTCCGCGTGCTGAGTCAACATGCCCTCCGCTGGTTGCGACAGCTTCTGAGTATAGACCATTGTGAAGACGTCATAGGTATGATGTCATATCTCGAAACATGGCGTTAACGGAGGCCCCAATGAGACGACGAAGCCTGTCGGTGGTGACCGCAGCCGCGGTTCTTCTCGCCGTCGCGGCCTGCGGTCCCCCGAACCCCGCGGGTTCGTCGAAGCCGACCGGCACCGGCTCCCCGTACGGGTTCACCACCGCCGAGCAGAAGAAGGACGGCAAGCTCGTGGTCTGGGTGGACTCCACCCGGCTCGACGCCGCGAAGGCCTACCAGGCCGCGCACGCCGGCGTACCGCTGGACATCGTCACCTACGACGGCAACGCGAACGGCTCCAACACCCTCAAGACCAAGGTGCAACTGTTCAATCGAGCCGGCGAGGGCTGGCCCGATGTCGTGTTCACCACCGACAACAACACCGCCTCCTGGGCCTCGCAGGGGGACGACGCCTTCGTCGCCCCGCTCAACAAGGGTCTGCTCGACGAGGCCACGCTCGGCGGCTTCGCCAAGGGCGCGCTCGACGTGTGCTCCGTCGACGGCACCGTCTACTGCCTGCGCAACGACCTGGCCCAGGTGGTGCTCTGGTACAACAAGAAGCTGCTCGACAAGTTCGGCTACACGCTGCCCGCCACCTGGGAGGACTACCAGGCGCTGGGCGAGAAGGTGGCCGCCGAGCACCCGGGATACATCGTCGGCACGGCCGGTGACGCGTGGGCGCCGGAGATCTACATGTGGGGCGGCGAGTGCCCGGCGAATCAGGTCACCGGCGCCAAGGCGATCACCGTCAAGGTGACCGACGCCAAGTGCGTACGGACCGCGCGGATGCTGGACAAGCTGGTCGCGAACAAGACGATGTCCATGCTGCCGCTGTTCGGCCCCGACTTCGCCAAGAACCAGGGCGACAAGGTGCTCATGCTGCCCGGCCCGGCCTGGTACGGCGGGGCGGTGTTCCAGGGGACGCTCAAGACCCCGAAGGGCGAGCTCGCGGTCGGCCCCGCGCTGCACTGGGCGGACCAGAACCCGCCGGTGACCGGCAACGTCGGCGGCGGCACCTGGTGGCTGTCACGGCACACCGCGCATCTGCAGGCGGCCAAGGACTTCATCAGCTGGGTCGCCACCGCCGACGAGTACCAGGTCGCCCTCTCGCCGGGCTACCCCGCCTTCTCCGCCGCGGCGACGAAGTGGATCAAGAAGCAGCAGGACAGCGGCTACTACGCCGGTGACATCGCCGCGCCGATCACCGCCGCGGCCGGTCAGGTCTGGTCCGGCTGGGGCTCGCCCGAGTTCAGCGCGGAGGCGGTGTGGGCCAAGACCGTCATCCCCGGCCAGACCGCGGGCAAGACGATCGAGTCCCTGCTCCCGGACTGGCAGACGGCGATCGAGCAGCAGGCTCAGGTGTCCGGATACCAGGTCACCAAGTGAGCGTCGTCGCCACCCACGCCAGGGGCCGCTCCGGTCCCTGGCGGCCGGCCGCCGGGCACGTCTTCGTCTCCGGGTACGTGGTGCTCCTGATCGCGTTCGGGGTCGCGCCCACGGTGTACGCGCTCTACCTCGCCTTCACCGACGGCGACGGGCGCTTCGCCGGCATCGCCAACTTCGTCCGTACCGCCCAGGACTACCGGTTCCTGTCCGCGGTCGGGCATGTGGCGACCTACCTGGTGTTATGGCTGGTCACCCTGACCGTGCTGGTCCTGGTGCTCGCGCTCGTGGTGCACCGGCTCACCTCGCGCTGGTCCCGGGCCGCGCTGCGGTTCGTCTACTACGTGCCGGGCGCGCTGGCCGGCGCGTCGAGCGTGCTGCTGTGGCTGTTCATGCTGGACCCGTCCGTGAGCCCGGTGGACGGTCTCGTCCGCTCGCTGTGGGGGAGCACGCTCGTGCAGGTGATCGCGCCAGGGCACCTGCCGTGGATCTTCACCGTCATCGCCTTCTGGACCGGCGCGGGCGGCTGGATCGTGGTCATGTACGGCGCGTTGAACAGCATCCCGAACACGGTGATCGAGGCGGCCAAGGTGGACGGCGCCGGGCCGGTGAAGACGGCGTGGCGGGTGCAGTTGCCGATGCTGCGCAAGTGGATCGTCTACATGCTGATCCTGTCCCTCGCCGCGGGCACCCAGCTCTTCGTCGAGCCGCAGCTCGTCTCGCAGGCCAGCTTCGGCGTGGTCGGCACCGACTACTCGCTCAACCAGCTCGCCTACCTGTACGCCTTCGACCAGAACGACTTCAACGGCTCGGCGGCGATCGCGATGGACCTGCTCATCGTGGCGCTGTGCTGCGCCGGCCTGTTCGTCGCGAAGGGAGGTCTGTTCGATGCGGACTGATCCGACCGCGGGCGTCGCC
The DNA here is from genome assembly GCF_043197155.1 of Nonomuraea sp. NPDC049269. Classification (NCBI taxonomy): domain Bacteria; kingdom Bacillati; phylum Actinomycetota; class Actinomycetes; order Streptosporangiales; family Streptosporangiaceae; genus Nonomuraea; species Nonomuraea sp. NPDC049269. The sequence continues at coordinate 251,897 of NZ_JBICSO010000007.1, read as the reverse complement.
CGTGTGGTGGGCCGGGGACTCGTCACCGTCCTGCTGCTGGCCTTCGCGCTGTTCTTCGTCCTGCCCATGGTGTGGCTGCTGCTCGCCTCGACCAAGAGCCCGGCCGACCTGATCCACGGCAACCCGCTGTCCCCGGGCTCGATCGGCTCGCTCGTCACGAACTGGCAGCACCTCATGTCCTTCCAGGACGGGGCGGTGCTGACCTGGATGACGAACTCCGTCGTCTACTCCGCGCTCTCGGTGGCGCTGACCCTGCTGGTCGGCATCCCGGCCGGGTACGCGATGGCGCTCATGCGCTTCACGGGCCGGCGCCTGCTGCTCATCGTCACCCTGGTCGTGATGCTGATGCCGGCGACCGCCCTGGTGCTGCCGATCTTCCTGGAGCTCAGCTATCTCGGGCTGGTCAACAAGACGGCCTCGGTCGTGCTGCCGATGTCGTTCTTCCCGTTCGGCGTGTACCTGGCCTACATCTACTTCTCCACCAGCGTCCCCGGCGAGCTGCTGGACGCGGCCCGGCTGGACGGTTGCAGCGAGTCCGCGACCTTCTTCCGGGTGGCGCTCCCGCTGGCCAAGCCGGTGGTCGCGCTGGTCGCCTTCTTCAGCTTCGTCAACAACTGGAACAACTTCTTCCTGCCGTACGTGATGCTGCCGAACAGCGGCAACTACCCCATGCAGGTCGGCCTGACGCAGATGCTGGCCGCGACCCCCACCTTCAATCCCGTCGTCGGGGCCAACGCCGAGGTGCAGCCGCCCGAACTGGTGCTGGCCACCCTGGTCTCCATCGCCCCGGTGTTGCTCGTGTTCCTGTTCTCACAGCGCTTCCTGGTCGCCGGGCTGACCGCCGGTGCGACCAAGGGATGAGGAGTACTCATCGTATGACCAGCTCCGCCCGGCGCCCGCCGGTTGTCACGGCGAGCGTCCCCGTCATCGACCCGCCGGCGTGGGCGCTGTCCCAGCGCGCGCTGCTGGACCTGCTGGACAGTGGGTGGCGGCTGTTCGCCGACCGGTACACCCGGCCTGACGGTTCGCTGCGCTACACCGGCCGGCTGTCCACCCGTGACGGCGCGGACGACTTCTTCGAACCGTTCTTCAACTGGCCCCAGCTCTACCTGCTGGGCGGCGCGGACGACCTGCTGCCGGCGTGCGCCCACCACTGGCACGGCGTGGTCGCCCAGATGACCGAGCTCGGCATGTTCGCCGACGAGTTCGAGATCGGCTACGACTGGTTCCATCAGGGGGAGAGCCTGCTCTTCACCTACTTCCTCACCGCCGCCGACCCGGCGGCCTGGGCGGACCGGGCGACCCGGTTCGCCGATCTCTATCTCGGCCCGGCCAACTACGACCCCGCGCACCGCATCATCAAGGCCCCGCACAACGGCAGCGGGGGAGCCCGGGAAGGGGTGTCCGACACCCCCGCGTATCCCTGGACCGAGGCGGAGGCCGCCCAGTACGGCTATCCGCTCGACTGGCTGCTGCCGGCCGACGCGCCGGTCCCGGCGCTCACCGACGATCCGCGACTGGGCGCGGAGATGCGCGAGCGGCTGGGCAGGGGCGACGCGGCCGGCAACCTGAGCGTGGCCGGCCTGGTCTGCAACGCCTTCCTGGTCTCCGGCGACGAGCGGTACGCCGCCTGGCTGCGCGAGTACGTCGGAGCCTGGCAGCGCCGGGCCCAGGACAACGGCGGCGTCATCCCGGACAACGTCGGCCTGGACGGTGTGGTCGGCAGCCAGTTGGACGGGCGCTGGTACGGCGGGCACTACGGCTGGACCTGGCCGCACGGCATGTACAGCGTCGGCCAGGCGACCGCCGTCGGCGCGCTCAGCGCCGCGCTGGCCACGCGGGACGACGGCTACCTGGACCTGGTCCGCTCCCTGCTGGACGCCGTCATCGGCCTCGGCGTCAAGCTGCCGTTCAGCCAGAGCGACTCGGCCAACCAGGGCCGCTGGCGCGCTCATCTCGGCTCTGACGTGGACACTCCCACCCTTCTCGTGCCGTACCGGCACAGCGACAAGGGCTGGTTCGACTACAACCCGGTCCAGACCTCGGTCCCGTTCGCCCTGTGGCACCACACCGGCGCGGCCGAGGACCGAGCCCGCCTGGACGCGCTGCGCGCCGCGACCGGTTATGACTGGGCAACGGTACGGCCGTTCCGCGACAAGGAGGAGGCCGGGCACGAGGAGCCCTGGTACGCCTACCTGTGCGGCGACAATCCGGACTACCCCCAGCAGATCCTCGCCGCCGCGCACGCCCAGGCCCGCCGCCGCATCGCCCTGCTGCTCGCCAACGCCGACCGGGACCTGCCGGAGGAGGCGATCCACCTGTGGCAGAACGTCAACCCGGTCGTGACCGAGGCGTTGGCCCAGCTCATGTGGGGCGGCCCGCAGGTCATCTACAACGGCGGCCTCCAGCAGGCGAGGGTCCGCTACTTCGACGCGACACGCCGCCGTCCCGGCGTGCCGGACCAGGTCGCCGCCCTGGTCAGCGCCATCGAGCCGGAGGCGACCGTGCTCACGCTGGTCAACCTCTCGGCCACCGACGACCGCGTGATCGTCGTCCAGGCCGGCGCGTTCGGCGAGCACGAGATCGTCACCGCCACCGCGACCGGCGCCGAGCCCGGCTGGACCGGCCGGGACACCGAGTACATCCACCACGAGCCGGTCCCGTCGAGCACCGAGCTAGCGGTGAACGGGCCGCACCTCACGGTGGAGCTACCGGCGGGCACGACCGTCACGCTGACCCTTCGGCTGCGGCTGCGGGCCTACCAGCCGTCGTACCGGCAGCCGTGGGAGTGAGCCGCTTCGCTCACGTGCGCCGCAGCAGGTAAGTGTCCATGATCCAGCCCTTGCGCTCCCGCGCCTCGGCGCGCAGGGCGCGGATGCGGTCGCCGACCTCGGCCACCGGCCCGGACACCAGGATCTCGTCGGGCGTGCCCAGGTAGGCGCCCCAGTAGATGGTGAAGTCGTCGAGGCCGGCGAAGGAGCAGTGGGCGTCCAGCATGACGACCACGTCGTCGGCGGTGGCGCCCTCCTGGGCCAGGCGGCGGCCGGTGGTGAGATGCACGGGCCGCGCGACCTGGGTGAGGCTGGTGCGGTGGCGTGCGGTCAGCGCGGCGACGCTGCTGATGCCGGGGATCACCTCATAGTCGAAGACGACGTGCCCGCGCTCCAGGATCTGCTCGACGATGGCCAGCGTGCTGTCGTACACACCGGGATCCCCCCACACGAGGAACGCCCCGGTCTCGCCGTCGGCCAGCTCGTCGCGGATGAGGGTCTCGCACGCCAGCGCGCGGCGCGCGCGCCAGTCCTCGACGGCGGCGGCGTAGGCGGGGGTAGTCCGGTCGCGCTCGGGGTCGCGGGCCTCGGCGATCCGGTACGGGGCGCGGCCGTGCTCCTGGATCAGATCCTGCCGGAGCTGGACGAGGTCGTGCTTGACCTCGCCCTTGTCCACGATGAAGAAGACGTCGGCGGCGGCGATGGCCTTGACCGCCTGAAGCGTGAGGTGGTCGGGGTCGCCGGCCCCGATGCCGATGATGATTAGCCGCTTCATCTGAATGGCGGCGCGGAGACCCGGTCCTTCAGGGCTGGGAGGAAGCACCACCTCTCCTTTCGAAAACAGTATGGAAAGACTCGGTCACGTTCGGTAATGTGTGCGGTGGGTGAGGATGCTGTGACAGGAGGTGCGTGATGGCGATCAGTCGCTCCGCCGCCAAACGGCACGGCTTGCCCACGGTCGTGCAGCTGCGGCTCACGCCGACGCCGGTCCAGGCTGAGGCGCTGGCGGCAGCGGTGCTTTTGTGCAATGAGGCGGCCACCGTCGTGTCCCGGCTGGCCTGGCAGCATCGCGTCTTTGCGGTAGTGGAGTTGCATCGGCTGGCCTATTACGAGGTGCGGGCGCGGGTGGCCGGGCTCGGCGCGCAGGCGGCGGTGCGGGCGATCGCCCGGGTCACCGGCGCGTACGCCAACCGGCGCTCCACCAAGAAACGGGCTCATATCTTCCGACCGCACGGCGCCGTCCCCTACGACGCCCGGCTGCTCAGCTTCAACCGTGACGCCCGCACCGTGTCGCTGTGGACTCCCACCGGCCGCGTCATCGTCCCTTACAGCGGCCGGCCGGAAGATCTCAAGGCCGTGGATACGTTGCCGAGGGGGGAGGCCGACCTGGTCTGCCGGCGCGGGGTGTGGCTGCTGCAGGTCGCCCTCACCCTGCCCCAACCGGTGGTACGCAAGCCGGTCGGCGGCTTTCTTGGGGTGGATCAAGGGGTGGCGAACCTGGCGGTCACCTCCGACCGGGTGGTGCTGCCCGGCCCGGCCCTCCCCGGCCCGATCGGCGGTAATGGCCACGTGCGTACGCTGCGGGAGCGGCGGCATCGCCAGCGCCGCCGGTTGCAGAAGAAGGGCACTTCTGCGGCGCGGCGGGTGTTGCGCCGCCTGTCGGGGCGTGAGCATCGGATGATGACCGACCTCAACCATCAAATCAGCAAGTTTGTGGTGCGTGAAGCCGAACGCACCGGTCGTGGTGTCGCCTTGGAGGATCTTCGGGGTATCCGCGGGCGGGTCAGGGCTCATCGGTTCCAGCGGCGCACCCTGCACGGCTGGGCGTTCGCCCAGCAGATCGCGTTCACCCGCTACAAGGCCGCCCGCGCCGGAGTCGACTTCCTGCTGGTCGACCCTGCGTATACCTCGCAGGGCTGTCCGGAGTGCGGGTGGGTGGCCAGGGCGAATCGGCCGGCGCGGGGCCGGTTCGTCTGCACCCGGTGTGGCCTCGCTGGGCACGCCGACCACATCGCGGCCCGCAACATCGCCACACGCGGCATTACGGGCTGGGCTGTCATCAACCAGCCACACGCTACCGGCCTCCCTTCAGCCAGACGGGACCGTGAGAGCAAACCACCGGCTTCAGCCGGAGGTAGTTGATCCGTAAGAGTGTGCCAGAACGGCGGATATAGGCTGGCCATCGCATATCACCCAAGGAGCCTCGTGAACCTGGTCGAGCAGGGCGAACCGTTCGCCGAGTTCTGGCAGGAGCGGCACCTGTGCACGCTCGCCACCGTCCGTCCCGACGGCACGCCGCACGTGGTGCCCGTCGGCGCGACGCTGGACCTTGCCACCGGCACCGCCCGGGTGATCACCTCCGGGACCTCGTACAAGGCCCGGCTCATCGCGGAGTGCGTGCCGGACGGCGCGCGGGTGGCGCTCTGCCAGGTCGACGGCCGCCATTGGTCGACGCTGGAGGGCCGGGCCGTGCTGCGCACCGAGCCGGAGCAGGTCGCGGACGCCGAGCGCCGTTACGCCGCCCGCTACAAGCCGCCCCGGCCGAACCCGTCCCGGGTCGTCGTGGAGATCCGGGTGGTGCGCGTGCTGGGCAACGTGTGATCACCGTCGTGGGTGTCGGCGCGGACGGCTGGGCCGGGCTGGCCCCCGATGCGCGGCGGGCGCTGGAGGCGGCCGAGGTGCTCATGGGCGGTCCCAGACAGCTCGACCTCATCCCTCCCTCAGCGGCCGAACGGGTCGCGTGGCCGTCGCCGATGCTCCCCGCGCTGCCCGCGCTGATGGACGGCCACGCGGACCGGGAGGTGTGCGTGCTGGCCAGCGGCGACCCCATGTTCTACGGCGTCGGCTCCACGCTGGTGCGCCTGCTCGGCACGGCCCGCGTGCGGGTGCTGCCGCATCTGTCGTCGCTGTCACTGGCGTGCGCCCGGCTCGGCTGGCCGGTCGAGCAGGTGACGGTGGTCAGCCTGGTGGGCCGCTCCCTGGCGACGCTGAACGCCGCCGTGCTGCCCGGGCAGCGGGTCGTCGTGCTGGGCTCCGGTCTCGACGCCCCGGCGCGGGTGGCCGGGCTGCTCGTGGAGCGGGGGTACGGCCCGAGCCCGATGACCGTGCTGTCGGACCTGGGCTCGGCGGCGGAGAGCGCGCAGGCGGGAACGGCCGAGAGCTGGACGGCCGCCGCCCGGTCCGGCCTGCACGTGATCGCCGTCGAGTGCGTGGCGGGGCCGGACGCCGAACCGCTCGCGCTGGTCCCCGGGCTGCCCGACACGGCGTACGAGCACGACGGCCAGCTCACCAAGCGCGAGGTCCGCGCGGTCAGCCTGTCGCGGCTCGCGCCCCTGCCCGGAGAGCTGCTTTGGGACGTGGGAGCGGGGGCGGGCAGCATCGCCGTCGAGTGGCTGCGCGGCCACCCGTCATGCGCGGCAGTGGCGATCGAGAGCCGGGCCGACCGGGCCGCCGCGATCCGGCGCAACGCCGACGCCCTCGGGGTGCCCGCGCTGCGGGTCGTCGAAGGCCGGGCTCCGGCGGCGCTGGAGGGGCTGCCCGCGCCGGACGCGGTGTTCGTCGGTGGCGGCGCCACCGTGCCGGGACTGCTGGAGCGCTGCTGGGCGGCGCTGCGCCCCGGCGGCAGGCTCGTGGTGAACGCCGTCACCCTGGAGTCCGAGGCCGTCGTCGGGCAGTGGTACGGCCGGCTCGGCGGCGATCTGGTGCGCCTGGCCGTACAGCGGGCCTCGCCCGTCGGGGCCTTCACCGGATGGCGGCCCGCGATGCCGGTGACCATCTGGTCGGTGACCAGGAAGGACCTGCCATGACCGTGTGCTTGCTCGGGGAGGGTCCCAGGAGGGACGTGCCATGACCGTGTACTTCATCGGGGCCGGCCCCGGAGCCGCCGACCTGATCACGTTACGCGGGGTGCGGCGGCTGGAGTCCGCGCCGGTGTGCCTGTACGCCGGTTCGCTGGTGCCCCGCGAGCTCCTTGCGTCCTGCCCGCCGGCGGCCAGACTGGTCGACACCGCGAACCTGACGCTCGACGAGATCGTCACAGAGCTGGTGACCGCGCACCGGGCCGGGCTGGACGTGGCGCGGCTGCACTCCGGCGACCCGTCCGTCTTCAGCGCCGTGGCCGAGCAGATGCGGCGACTGGACGCGCTCGGGGTGCCGTACGAGGTGGTCCCGGGGGTGCCGGCGTTCGCGGCGGCCGCGGCCTCGCTCGGCAGGGAGCTGACCGTGCCCGGGGTCGGCCAGACGGTCATCCTGACGCGCGTCTCGGGGCGCGCCACGCCGATGCCCGACGGCGAGGACCTGGCGACGCTCGGGGCGAGTGGCGCGACGCTGGTGCTGCACCTGGCCGTACAGCGGATCGACGCGGTGGTGGCGGAGTTGCAGCCGTCCTACGGGCTGGGCTGCCCGGTCGCGGTGGTGGCGCGGGCCAGCAGGGCGGACGAGGTGATCCTGCGCGGGACGCTGGCCGACATCGCCGGCCAGGTCAAAGCGGCCGGGATCCGGCGTACGGCGGTCATCGTCGTGGGCCGGGTGCTGTCGGCGTCGGAGTTCCCCGACAGCCACCTCTACAGCGCCGACCGGACGAGGACATGACTCCCTCCAGCGCCGGCCGGGACGAGGACGTGACCCTCGCCAGCGTCGGCCGGGACGAGGACGTGAGACGGATCCTGATCCTCGGTGGCACGGCCGAGGCCAGGGCGCTGGCCGCGGAGCTGGCCGCCGACCCGGGTGTGCGCGTCGTGTCGTCCCTGGCCGGGCGGGTCACCAACCCGCGGCTGCCGGTCGGCGAGGTGCGCGAGGGCGGGTTCGGCGGCCCTGAGGGGCTGGCCGCCTGGCTGGTCGCCGAGGGAGTCGACGCGGTGGTGGACGCCACCCATCCGTTCGCGGCGCGGATGACCGCTTCGGCGGCCGTCGCGTCGGCGAGCACGGGTGTGCCGCTGCTGGTGCTGCGGCGACCGGGCTGGCAGGAGGAGCCGGGCGACGCCTGGCAGCGGGTCGGCTCCCTGCGGGCCGCCGCCGACCTCCTGCCCGAGCCTGCGCGGGTGTTCCTCACTACCGGGCGCCGGAGCCTGCCGGTTTTCAGCGGGCTCGCCGGGGTGTGGCTGCTGGCCAGGTCGGTCGATCCGCCCGAGCCGCCCGTCCCCGCCAACGTGCACGTGCTGCTCGACCGCGGGCCGTACACCGTCGAAGGCGAACTCGCGCTCATCCGCGAGCACCGCCTCGACGTGCTGGTCACCAAGGACAGCGGCGGTCAGCTGACCACCGCGAAGCTCACCGCGGCCCGGCGGCTCGGGCTACCCGTGATCATGGTGAACCGGCCGCCGCTGCCCGAGGGTGTCCGGCTGGTGGACACCGTGGCGGCGGCCGTGGAGTGGGTTCACGGATAGCGGCGCGGGGTGTAGACGGTTCCGTTCTTCGCCACGCGGGTGGTCGAGGAGCCGACGATCAGCAGGCAGCGCATGTCCACGCGCGCGGGATCCAGTTCGCCGAGCGTGGTGACGGTGACGCTCTCGTGCGCGCCGCCGACGTCGCGGCCGATCACCACGGGGGTGGCCGCGTCACGGTGCTCCAGCAGCACGTCGCGGGCGGCGGCGAGCTGCCAGGTACGGCTGCGCGAGGCCGGGTTGTACAGCGCCAGCACCAGATCGGCCCGGGCCGCGGCGGCCAGCCGGTCGGCCACCACCTCCCACGGCTTGAGCAGGTCGGACAGCGACAGCACGCAATAGTCGTGGCCCAGCGGCGCGCCCACCCGGCTCGCCACCGCCTGCGCGGCCGTCAGCCCGGGCACCACGCGCACGGGCACGTCCGGGAAGTCCACCGCCGCCTCCAGCACGGCGCTGGCCATCGCGAACACACCGGGATCGCCGGAGGAGACCACCGCCACCCGCGCGCCTTCGCGCGCCAGATCCAGCGCGTGCCTGGCCCGCTCGGCCTCGACCCGGTTGTCGGTACGGTGGCGGCGCTGGCGCGGGTTCGGCGCCACCCGGTCCACGTACGGGCCGTACCCGACCAGGTCGGTGGCCGCCGCCAGCGCCTCCTGCGCCTCCGGCGTCAACCACGGCCGTCCGGCGGGGCCGAGCCCCACCACGGTGACCTCGCCGGTGACCTCGGCCGGCGCGGGGGAGGGGACGAAGGTCCGTTCGGCCGGGCTGGTGAGCAGGGCCAGCGAGAAGTACGGTACGTCGCCCGGGTCCACGTCCTTGAGCGGCGCCACTCGTTCGGCTCCCATGGTGGCGCGCTCGACGTACCAGGCGTCGTCCAGCCGCCCGGCCTCGGCCAGCGCGTCGCGTACCTTGGAGAACGTCCTGCCCAGCTTGAGCACCGCGGCCGAGTCGGTGGCGCGCAACCGCTCCGCCAGCGCCTCGGCGGGCAGCGTGCCGGGCAGCACGGTGAGCACCTCGTCGCGTTCCACCAGCGGACGGCCCAGCACGGCGGAGGCGGCGCTGACCGAGGTGACGCCGGGCACCACCTCCGTCGGGTAGTGGTGCGCGAGCCGCTTGTGCAGGTGCATGTAGGAGCCGTAGAACAGCGGGTCGCCCTCGGCCAGCACGACCACGGTCCTGCCCGCGTCCAGATGCGCGGCCAGCCTGGCGGCGCAGTCGGCGTAGAAGTCGTCGAGCGCGCCCTGGTACCCGCCCGGATGGTCGGTGGTCTCCGTGGTCAGCGGGTAGAGCAGCAGTTCCTCGATCTGCCCTTCCTTCATGTACGGCAGCGCGATGGAGCGGGCGATGCTGCGGCCGTGCCTGGCGGCGTGGTAGGCGATCACCTCGGCCTCGCCGATGAGCCTGGCCGTCTTCACCGTGACCAGTTCAGGGTCGCCGGGACCGAGGCCCACCCCGTACAGCCGTCCGGTCATCGTGATCACTCCGCTTCGCTCGCGATGGCGTTGACCGCCGCCGCCGTCATCGCACTGCCGCCGCGACGGCCGTGCACCACCAGGTATTCGAGGCCGCTCTCGGCCAGCGCCCGCTTGGACTCGGCCGCGCCGATGAACCCCACGGGGATGCCGAGCACCGCCGCGGGCCTGCCCGCCCCTTCCGCGACCAGTTCGAGCAGCCGGAACAGGGCCGTCGGCGCGTTACCGATGGCCACCACGGCGCCGTCGAGCCGGTCGCGCCAGAGTTCGAGCGCCGCGGCGCTGCGGGTGGTGCCGAGCCGCTCGGCCAGCTCGGCCACCCCCGGAGCGCCGAGGGTGCACAGCACCTCGTTGCCCGCGGGCAGCCTGCGCCTGGTCACGCCGGAGGCGACCATCATGGCGTCACAGAGCACGGGAGCGCCGCCGCGCAGCGCCGCACGGGCCCGCGTGACGACCGAGGGTGACCAGTCCACGTCGTTCACCAGGTCGGTCATGCCGCAGGCGTGGATCATCCGCACCACCACCTGGGCCACCTCGGGCGGGATCCCGCTGAGGTCCGTCTCGGCACGGATGGTGGCGAACGACCGCCGGTAGATCTCGGCGCCGTCACGGATGTAGTCGGTCACTGCTGCCTTTCCTGGTATCCGTCGGTTGTGGCGGCGTATCAGTCGGTTGTGGTGACGTGCCCGTCGGTTGCGGCGACGTATCCGTCGGCTGTGGCGACCATTTGGATGACCGGCCCCCGGGGCAGCCCGCAACGCCGCTCACAACCGGCCCAGTGCACGGGCATGGCCGTGGGGCCATCGCGGTCCGCCACCCAGCGCCGCGCGTCCTCCCGTACGTCGGCCAGCGCTTTCGCACAGCCGGGGCGGCCGGTACAGGCGGTCACGCCCACCCAGGGCGACGCCGGATCGGTCACCAGCCCGGCGGCGTCGAGCGCCCGCGCCACGTGGTCGGCGTGGGATGGCGGCAGATCGAGGAGCACCACGGTCCGCCACGGCGTCAGCCGCACGGCGACGCCGGATTCGGCGGCGGCGGCGATCGCGCGGGCCTGGGCGGCGGTCAACCGGCCGAGCGGAACCACCGCCTCCAGCGCCACGCGCCCGTCCCGCTGCTCGGTGAGCCCCGCACCCCGTGTCTCCGGAGCGAATGGCGGGCTGTCGACCGCGACGCCGCCCAGCCGGGCGGCGATCCTGGCGGCGCCGTCCTCCAGCTCCCCGATCCGCCACGCGGTGCTGTCACGCTGGGCCTCGCCCTCGCGCACGGAGGCGCTCTCCTGCCGGACCTCGGTATCAAGCGCGGAGGCGCTCTCCCGTTCGTCGAGGAACGCCTCGGCTGCGGCGATCATGTAGGACACGGCCGCCTCCCCACGCAAGGAGAGCCCGGAGTCCCTCCCCGCCAGAAGCAGCCGGCCGGTGCCCCCAACGAACGTGACGTCCGCGCCGAGCCCCACCACGTCGCCACTCCCGTCGTCCAGCGCGAACAGGAACCGTCCCGGCAGCCCGGCCAGCCGGAGACACGCGCACAGCGCCTGGTCCAGCGCCTCCACCAGCGGCTGCGTGTCGAGCAGGCCCGCGGGTCCGCGTCCGCTCAGGGGCGAGGCGACGATGTTGCGTACCCGCTCGTGCGCGGCCGACGGCAGCAACCCAACAAAGGCCATCCGCTCGGCGAAGGCGGTGGCCGAGCGCAGGCCGCGCACCTGGACGTTCGCCCGGGACGTCAGCTCGATCACCCCGGAGCCCAGGTCGGTGGCGCAGGCGGCCAGCTCGCGAAGCTGGGCGGCCGACACCGCGCCGCCGGGCAGGCGGACCCGAGCAAGCGGGCCGTCGGCGGCCTCGTGCACCTGTAGCGCCCCCGGACAGGCGTCGGGGCGCACACGTCCGGAAAAGTCGGCTATGGACACGAAGAGGATGGTAACGCCAGTTTCTTGCGGTGGTCGCCCCTGCCGTGGTCTGATCGGGAGGCGATGGCAAAGGGAGGAAGCCGGTGCGAAACCGGCGCGGTCCCGCCACTGTGACCGGGGAGCGAACCCCACGAAGGCCACTGTCCGGCGACGGATGGGAAGGCCGGGGCGAGCGCTGATCCGGGAGCCAGGAGACTCCTGCCGTCGTGACACCCGCTACTGGGGCGAGGACCCCGAGGGAGGATTGCGCCGTGCTCGGCGACAGCCATACCGTCCTGCTGCTCTCGACTTCCGACACCGACCTGCTGAGCGCTCGGGCCGGCGGTGCCGCCTACCGCCTGGGCAACCCCGCCAGGCTGGCGGCCGAGGACCTGCCCGCCCTGCTGGAGGGTGTCGACCTGGTCGTGGTACGACTGCTGGGCGGGCGCCGGGCCTGGGAGGAAGGGCTGGACCACCTGCTGGCGGGACCGCGCCCGGTGGTGGTGCTCGGTGGCGAGCAGGCCCCAGACGCCGAGCTGATGGAGCTGTCCACGGTCAGCGGTGGCGTCTGCGCGGAGGCGCACGCGTACCTGGCGCACGGCGGGCCCGCCAACCTGACCGAGCTGCACGCCTTCCTGTCCGACACCGTTCTGCTGACCGGCCGCGGGTTCGCCCGGCCCGAGCCCACGCCCACCTGGGGCCGCCTGGAGCGCACCGCGCGGGGGGAGAGCGGGCCGGTGGTCGGCGTGCTCTACTACCGGGCGCATCACGTGGCGGGCAACACCGCGTTCGTCGAGACCCTGTGCCAGGCGGTCGAGGACAAGGGCGGACGGGCGCTGCCCATTTTCTGCTCCTCACTCCGCACCGCGGAGGCCGGTCTGCTCGACCTCCTGCGTACCGCGGACGCGCTGGTGGTGACCGTACTGGCCGCGGGCGGCTCCCGTCCGGCCACCGCGGGCGCCGGTGGCGACGACGAGGCGTGGGACGTGGGCGCGCTGGCCGAGCTGGACGTGCCGATCCTGCAGGGGCTCTGCCTGACGACCAGCAGACAGGCGTGGGAGGAGAACGACGACGGTCTGTCTCCGCTCGACGCCGCCTCCCAGGTGGCGATCCCCGAGTTCGACGGGCGGATCATCACGGTGCCGTTCTCGTTCAAGGAGATCGACGAGGACGGGCTGACGGTCTACGTCGCCGACGCCGAGCGGGCCGCACGGGTCGCCGGCCTCGCTGTACGGCACGGCCTGCTCAGGCACACCCCGCCCGCCGAGCGCCGCCTGGTCGTGATGCTGTCGGCGTACCCGACCAAGCACTCCAGGGTCGGCAACGCGGTCGGCCTGGACACCCCCGCCAGCACGGTGCGACTGCTCGCCAGACTCGCCGAGGCGGGCTACGACCTGGGGGACGGCTTTCCCGGCGTGGCCGAGCAGGACGGCGACGCGCTGATCCACGCGCTGATCGCCGCGGGCGGCCAGGACCAGGACTGGCTGACCGAGGAGCATCTCGCGGGCAACCCCGTGCGCATCTCCGCGGAGTCCTACGGGCAGTGGTACCGCACGCTGCCCGGCGACCTGCGCGCGGACATGGAACGCCATTGGGGCCCGCCACCGGGCGAGCTGTTCGTGCACGAGGGCGCCATCGTGCTGGCCGCGCTGCGGGCGGGCAACGTGGTGGTGATGGTGCAACCGCCGCGCGGATTCGGCGAGAACCCGATCGCCATCTACCACGACCCCGACCTGCCGCCCAGCCACCACTACCTGGCCGCGTACCGCTGGCTGTCGAAGGAGTTCGGCGCGCACGCGATGGTGCACGTGGGCAAGCACGGCAACCTGGAGTGGCTGCCGGGCAAGTCGGCCGGTATGTCCGCCTCGTGCGGCACGGACGCGGCGCTGGGTGATCTGCCGCTCGTGTACCCGTTCCTGGTGAACGACCCGGGCGAGGGTACGCAGGCCAAGCGGCGGGCGCACGCGGTGCTGGTGGACCACATGGTGCCGCCGATGGCCCGCGCCGAGACGTACGGCGACATCGCCCGGCTGGAACAGCTCCTCGACGAACACGCCTCGATCGCGGCGATGGACCCGGCCAAGCTGCCCGCGATCAGGGCGCAGATCTGGACGCTCATCCAGGCCGCCCGGCTGGACCACGATCTGGGGTTGGCCGATCGGCCGCACGACACCGAGTTCGACGACTTCATCCTGCACGTGGACGGCTGGCTGTGCGAGGTGAAGGACGCGCAGATCCGTGACGGCCTGCACGTACTCGGCCAGGCGCCCGAGGGACAGGTCCGGGTGGACCTGGTGCTCGCGATGCTGCGGGCCAGGCAGATGTGGGCGGGCAGGGAGACCCTGCCCGGGTTGCGGGAGGCGCTCGGCCTGGCCGAGGACGGCACGGCGAGCCTGACCAGCGTGGACACCGCCGAGTCGACCGCCCGCGCCCTGGTGGAGGCGATGGAGGCACGGGATTGGGCACCGGACGCGGCGCCGGAGATCGCCCGCACGATCCTCACGACGGCTGAGGCTGACCACCCCATGGGGCGGCTGGAGCTCGTGACGCGGATCCTCACCTTCGCCGCCACCGAGGTGGTCCCCCGGCTGGCCCGTACCACCGATGAGCTCGACCACCTCCTGCACGCTCTGGACGGCGGATACGTCCCGGCCGGGCCGAGCGGCTCCCCGCTGCGCGGGCTCATCAACGTTCTGCCGACGGGGCGCAACTTCTACTCCGTCGATCCGCGCGCGGTGCCCAGCAGGCTCGCCTGGGAGACGGGCCAGGCCATGGCCGATTCGCTGCTGGAGCGCTACCGTGCCGACACCGGCGACTGGCCGCGCTCGGTCGGCCTGTCCGTCTGGGGCACCAGCGCCATGCGTACGGCCGGCGACGACGTGGCCGAGGTGCTGGCCCTGCTCGGCATCCGCCCCGAATGGGATGAGGCGTCCCGCCGGGTGACCACACTGGAGCCGATCCCGCTCGCCGAACTGGGCCGTCCCAGGATCGACGTGACCGTCCGCATCAGCGGCTTCTTCCGAGACGCCTTCCCGCACGTGGTGAGCATGCTCGACGACGCCGTACGGCTGGCCGCCGGGCTGGACGAACCCGCCGAGGACAACTACGTCCGCGCCCACGTCGCCGCCGACACCGAGGCGCACGGCGACGAGCGCAGGGCCACGATGCGGATCTTCGGCTCCGCGCCCGGCGCGTACGGGGCCGGTCTGCTGCCGCTGATCGACAGCGGCAACTGGCGCGACGACGCGGACCTGGCCGAGGTGTACGCGGTCTGGGGCGGCTTCGCCTACGGCCGTGACCTCGACGGCGTCGCCGCCCGGCCCGACATGGAGAGCGCCTATCGCAGGATCGCCGTGGCGGCCAAGAACGTCGACACCCGCGAGCACGACATAGCCGACTCCGACGACTACTTCCAGTACCACGGCGGCATGGTCGCCACGGTCCGCGCGCTCACCGGAAAGGCACCGGCCGCCTACGTCGGCGACAGCACCCGCCCCGACGCCGTACGCACCCGGACGCTGTCCGAGGAGACCTCGCGGATCTTCCGCGCCAGGGTGGTCAACCCGCAGTGGCTGGCCGCGATGCGGCGGCACGGCTACAAGGGCGCGTTCGAGCTGGCCGCGACCGTGGACTACCTGTTCGGCTACGACGCCACGACGGGGGTGCTGGCCGACTGGATGTACGACAAGCTGACGGAAACGTACGTGCTCGATCCGGAGAACCAGGCGTTCATGGCGAAGTCGAACCCGTGGGCGCTGCACGGCATCGCGGAACGCCTGCTGGAGGCCGCCGAGCGGGGCATGTGGGCGCATCCCGACCCGGAGGTCATGGACGGGCTGCGGGAGGTCTACCTCAAGACCGAGGGTGACCTGGAGGACGACACCAGCCGCTGAGCCGACGCCGGGCTGCCGGCCCAGTGCAGGTGCAGGTAGGACGCGGTGAGCAGCGGATCGCCGAACCCGTCGGCGCCGCCCGCCCAGCGGAAGAGCGGCTCGCCGGCCTGTTCGACTGCGGCTCGTTCGACCGTGGCCCGTTCGGCCACGGCCCAGTCGACCACGGTCCGGTGGAACTCGTGTCCGCTGAACCGCTCGCCCGGCTCGGTGAGCAGCGATCGCCGGACGGCCACCGCGTCCCGGTAGCCCAGCGTGAGCCGGTCGCTCATCCGGGCGACGCCGGGCACCCGTCCGCACATCGGCTGCCCGTCCAGTTCCCGGCACAGGTACAGCAGTCCGGCGCACTCCGCCGCGATGGGGCCGTCGAAGGCCGCCACCTGCGCGCGCAGCGGTTCGTTGGCGGACAGCTCCACGGCGTACATCTCGGGGAACCCGCCGCCGATCACCACCGCGCCCGTCCCGGCGGGCAGGGCCTCATCGCGCAGCGGGTCGAACACGGCCACCTCGGCCCCTGCCGCCCGCAACAGCTCTACGTGCTCGGCATAGCCGAACGTGAACGCCGCCCCACCCGCCACCGCCACCACAGCCCGATCCGGACCACGGCCCGCCTGCCGGGTCACCCCGCCCGTCGCCCCGGCGGTCACCTCGCCGGTCACCCCGGCGGTCATCCCGCCGGTCGCCTCGCGGGTCATCCCGCCCGCTACCTCGTTGGTCAGCTCCCCGATCGCCGCGGCCGGGTCCCAGGGAGTGTCGGTCAGTGGAGGTGCCGAGCGGGCCAGATGTACCAGGGCTTCGAGGTCGCACGAGCGGGTCACCAGCGTGCCGAGCCGGTCCACCGTGGACACCGCCTCGGCCGCTCGTTCCGCCGCGGGCACCAGGCCGAGGTGCCGGGAGGGCGTGGCGACGGCGTCGTCGCGGCGGATCGCGCCCAGCACCCGTACTCCCGCCTCGGCCAGTGCGGCCCGGCACAGCTCCTCGTGCCTGTCGGACCCGACGCGGTTGAGCACCACCCCGCCCACCCGCACCCGCGGATCGAACGTGGCGAAACCATGCACGACGGCGGCCACGGACCGGCTCTGCCTGGCCGCGTCCACGACCAGCACCACCGGCGCGCCTAGGAGGCGGGCGACGTGCGCGGTCGAGGCGAAGTCCGTCTCTCCCTTGCCGTCGAACAGGCCCATCACACCCTCGACCACCGCGATGTCGCACCCCGCGGCACCGTGCGCGAACAGCGGCACCACGTGTTCCTCACCGACCAGAAACGGGTCGAGGTTGCGCCCCGGACGGCCGGTGGCGAGCGCGTGGTAGCCGGGGTCGATGTAGTCGGGCCCCACCTTGTGCGGCGAGACCGCCAGCCCGCGAGCCCGCAGCGCGGCCATCAGGCCGGTCGCCACCGTCGTCTTGCCGCTGCCCGACGAGGGCGCCGCGATGACCAGGCGCGGGACTACCACTCGATGCCTTTCTGCCCCTTCTGCCCGGCGTCCATGGGATGGCGGACCTTACCCATCTCGGTCACCAGATCGGCCGTCTCCAGCAACCGTTCGGGCGCGTCCCTGCCGGTGATCACCACATGCTGGCTGCCCGGTCTGGTGGTGAGCGTCTCCAGTACGTCGTCCAGGTCGAGCCACCCCCACTTCAGCGGGTAAGTGAACTCGTCCAGCACGTAGAAGCGGTACGTCTCGGCGGCCAGATCGCGCTTGATCTGCGCCCAGCCCTCGCGCGCGTCGGCGGCGTGGTCCTCCTCCGTCCCGGGCCGCTGGATCCACGACCAGCCCTCGCCCATCTTGTGCCAGGTCACCGGACCGCCCTCGCCGGTGGCGCCGAGTACGGTGAGAGCCCGTTCCTCGCCGATGCGCCACTTGGCCGACTTCACGAACTGGAACACGCCGATCGGCCAGCCCTGGTTCCAGGCCCGCAACGCCATCCCGAAGGCCGCCGTCGACTTCCCTTTGCCGGGGCCGGTGTGCACCATGAGCAACGGCCTGGTGCGGCGTTGCCGCGTGGTGAGTCCGTCGTCCGGGACGACCTCGGGCCTGCCCTGCGGCATGTCAGACCGCCTTCCTGTAGTCACGTACGACCGAGCCGAGGTCGGACAGCGAGTCGAGCGAGATGGCCGGCGCCCGGAGCCGGCGCGCCAGCCTGACGGCCAGGCCGAGCCGGACCGGGCCGCTCTCGCAGTCGACGACCACGCTCGCCGTACCGCCGAGCAGGGCCGCGGCCCTGTCCACGTCTCCGCCCGAGGTGGCGCGGCCGTCGGTCACCACCACCAGCAGCGGGCGCCGCGCGGGGTCGCGCAACCGCTCGACCCGCAGCACCTCCGCCGCGCGTACCAGCCCGGCCGCCAGCGGGGTGCGGCCCCCGGTGGGCAGTGAGCGGAGCCTGGCGGCGCCCGCCTCGACCGACGAGGTCGGCGGCAGCGCCAGCTCGGCGGTGGCGCCCCTGAAAGTGACCAGGCCGATCTTGTCCCGCCGCTGGTAGGCGTCGAGCAGCAGGCTCAGGACGGCGGTCTTGACCGCGGTCATCCGCTTGCGGGCGGCCATCGAGCCGCTCGCGTCCACCACGAACAGCACGAGGTTGCCCTCCCTGCCCTCGCGCACGACCTCGCGCAGGTCGCCCTCGCGGAGCAGCAGGCCGGGTCCGGTGCGTCCGCGTTCTTTCTGGTACGGCGCCGCGGCCAGCATGGTCGCCGGCAGGTGGAGGTCGCGGACCCGTCCGGCGGGCGACCGCGAGCCGGTGGCGCGGCCGTGCGACGTCCGTGCCCGCGAGCGCCGCCCCGCCACGCCTTCGCCCAGTCCCGGCACCTTCAACAGCGGCACCCGGTACGGCTCCGCGACCACCGCCACCTGGCCGCCTCCGGGCGTCGCCGCTGAGGACGCCGGATCCTCGGACCCGTCCTGACCCGAGCCCCCGGACGCGCCCCGGCTGGGGCCTCCGGGTCGCTCCTCGGCCGAGCCCGCCGGGTCCTGGAGGTGCGCATCCGCCGGGCCGCCGGGCACGGCGTCTCCGGGCCCGCCGTCCGGGCGGCCAGGGCCGGAGGCCGCAGGATCGCCGGAGGCCGCGCGATCGTCGGCGCCACCGGCACCTCCAGGACTTCCGGCACCACCGGGATCGTCGGGACCCCCAAGATCGCCAGGGCCGTCGGCGCCTCCGGGATCGTCGGAGCCGTCGGGAGGGTCGTCTCCTCCCGTCCGGGCCAGCAGGTCCTCCAGCAGCGACTCGTCCAGACCAGGCGCGTCGAACGGGTCACGCCGCCGCCGGTGCGGCAGCGACAAACGGGCGGCGGCACGTACGTCCTCGGTCGTCACGACGTCTCTGCCCTGCCAGGCGGCGTGCGCGATGGCGGCGTTGGCCGTGACCAGGTCGGCGCGGAGGCCGTCCACCTCGAACGCGGCGCACACCGTGGCGATCTGCGTGAGCCGGACATCGGGCAGCCGCACCCCGGGCACCCTGGCCCTGGCCTGGGCGATCCGTTCGGCCAGGGCAGACTCCTCCGCCGTCCACCGGGCGGCGAAGGCGCCGGGATCGGCGTCGAAGGCCAGGCGCCGCCGTACCACCTCGGCCCGTTCGGCGGGGTCGCGGGACGCCTTCACCTCCACCGTCAGGCCGAAGCGGTCGAGGAGTTGCGGCCGTAGTTCGCCCTCCTCCGGGTTCATGGTGCCGACCAGGAGGAAGCGGGCCGCGTGCCGTACCGACACCGACTCGCGTTCGACGTAGCAGATCCCGAGGGCGGCCGCGTCCAGCAGCAGGTCCACCAGATGGTCGTGGAGCAGGTTCACCTCGTCCACGTAGAGCACGCCGCGGTGCGCGGCGGCCAGCAGGCCGGGCTCGAACGCCTTCACGCCCTCGGTCAGCGCCCGCTCCACGTCGAGCGAGCCGGCCAGGCGGTCCTCGGAGGCGCCGACGGGCAGCTCCACCAGCGAGGCGGGGCGGCGTAGCCACTGCTCGCCCGGCTCGTGCGGCCCGTCGGGGCACTCGTCGCCCGGTGCGGCGGGATCGCAGGCGAAGCGGCAGCCCGCCACGACGTCCACGGGCGGGAGCTGGGCGGCCAGCGCGCGGACGATGGTGGACTTGGCGGTGCCCTTCTCGCCGCGTACGAGCACGCCGCCCACGCGCGGCGAGACGGCGTTGAGCACCAGCGCCAGCTTCAGGTCCGCGAGCCCGACGACGGCGCTGAACGGGTAGGTGACGATCAAAGGGTGGCCTTCCGGTTGACATGCGCGACGCGCCAGCCGCCGCGTGTGCTGGACAGTTCGGTGGTGGACAACGGCGCCAGGTCGAAGCGGGTGGTGACCAGGGGGTTCAGCCCGAGCGCGTGGCCAAGGGCGGCCCTGATCACTCCCACGTCGCAGATCACGATGGCGGGGGACCGGCGTTCCGCGTCGAGCCAGGCCGCGACGCGGGCCGCCAGCGCGGCCAGGCTCTCCCCGCCGTGGGGCGTGGCGTGCGGGTCGGCGAGCCAGCTCGCCAGGGCGTCCGGCTCGGCCTCCGCGACCTTCGCGTACGGCAGGCCGCGCCAACTGCCGTGATCGGCCTCCGCGAGAGCCTGGACCACCGACGGCCGCAGTCCCATGGCGGCGGCGGTCTGATCGGCGGCCCTGGCCGGGGCCACCAGCGCGAGACCCGTCCAGGATCTGGCCCTGGCCAGGGCGGCGGCTCTGGCTAGGCTCGACGGGTCGGCGTTCTCGTCCATGGGGAAGCAGGCCGACCGCGTTCCCGGTGTGCCGGCCTGCCGTACGAACAGCACCTCTCTCAGCTCGGTGTGGGCACCGCGACGGGAACCGCGGCCGGGCGGCGGGCCGCTCGATCGCAGGCCCAGCCGAAGAGCACGCCGAACGCGGTCCAGAAGACCAGTTGCGTACCCAGCGACGCGAGCCTGAACTCCCACAGCAAGGTCGCGGGGAAGTTCGCGGGCACCTCGTTGACCGCGGGCAGCAGCGCCCAGGCGGCGATCACCGGCACCAGGAACGTCACCACCGTGACGAGCCAGCGTGCCCACGGCCCGCCCTGCGTCCGCCGCCCACTCGCCACCGCGATCGCGGTCGAGGCCAGCCCGACCCCGATCATGATCACGTAGAGCAGGGTGCGGCTGTTGATCGTCTCCGGATCGCCGACCGCTGGTGGGTTGGCGGGATATTTCAGGAATGGAAGGAGAATGATGGCCACGAAAGCGGTGGCCGCGGCGGCCAGCGCGAGCCCGCCCTCGGAGCGAGGGCCGACCCGCCCCCGCAACCCCGCGAACACCAGGGCGAACACTCCGCCCACGGCCAGCCCGTACAACCCGGTGGCCAGGAACAGCCCGGCTTTCTGGCCGGGTCTGCTGACCACCGCCTCCTCTCCATGATTGTGACCGGCCGCCTCGGCCGCGGGCGGCTGGGCGGCTTCCTCCAGGGCGATCGCGCTGTCCACACTCGGCTCGCCGAAGGCGAACGCGAAACCACCGGCGATCAGCCCGGCCAGCAGGCCCAGAAGCAGCCCCCTGACCAGCAGGGTGCGCACCACGCCGACCCCTAGTGGCACGGCACGCCGAGCAGGTGCCGCCCGTCGTGCATGAGTTCGTGGAGGTAGTTGCCGGTCTGTGAGATCGCTCCGTTGTCCATCAGGACCAGATAGGCCACCAACAGGAGCAGGGGTACGGCCAGCAGCCATGGGCGCAGGCGGGGGAAGGGAACGGACGTGGGAGTGGTCAGGCCACTCATAGTGCCTCCTCAGGGATGACGCGTCCCAACAAACGAGGTCACGGTGGCCAAGCGACCTGGCTCCCGGGATCTACGTCCCGGATACAGTGGCGCGTCCGCACCGGCTTCTCACCGGATTTCCCTTGGCCAATCGTGAAATCTACCGGAACGTATCCCTTCATCCCGTTCGCGTCAACACGCACACCATGAACGCGCAGCTCACAGAGCTCACACCGGCACGTCCACGCGGGCGACAAGCTTGAGTGCGGTCTTCCGCGACCGGGTCAGCCGTACGGCCAGCGCGGCGAGAGCCGGCACAGGCAGGACCAGGTACACCAGGCCGGCCAGCCCCTGGTCGGCCGCCACACTCGCCACGCCGCGCGGAGCCACCTGCGAGAACCACTCCTGGCCCAGCACCGGCCCGGCCAGCAGGAACAGGCCGACCACCACCTGTACCGCGACGACAGCCGCGAGCACCCACGCGCGATCCCGCCGCGTGATCGGCCGCGGCAGGGGATCGACCCCGGCCAGCAGCCAGCAGGACAGCAGCCCGGTGCCGAAGAACAGCACCTGGGTGAGCAGGTGGACCGCCTGGTTGGCGGTCGACCAGGCCAGCCAGCCGGTGCCGTACAGGACGACGACCGGCAGCACGTAAAGGGCCAGGGCGGCGATCGGATGAGTGAGCCGCGCGGCCAGGCGGCTGCGCAGGAGCGCCGAGGCGAGGTCGCCGTACTGCGATCCGGGGGTGATGGCCCGCGCGGTCAGGGTCAGCGGCGCCCCGAAGGCCAGCAGCAGCGGCCCGATGACGTTGAGCACCGTGTACTGCAGGGCGTGCGCCGACGGCATCGCCCGCGCGTAGCCGCTCACGCCGCCCACGAGCACCGCCGCCAGCACCGCCAGCCCGGCGAACCAGGCGAGCGTACGGCCCACCGGCCACGGGTCGCCGGTACGGGCCAGCCTGCGCACCCCGGCCAGATAACCGGCGGCCGGAAGCGCCAGGGCGAGCAGGACCAGCGGGTTGAGCCGGATCTCGGTGATCAGCGCGCCGATCGAGTAGGGCGCCAGGTCGTAGCCCAGCAGGTCGTTGTGGCCGCCGATGGCGGGTGGCGCGGAGCGCGACAGGCCGGCGGCCAGTCCCGTCGCCGCGGCCATCACCATCAACTCGCCGGCGGCCAGCCGGGTGAAGGTGCCTCGTGTCGTACGTTCGGCGATCGCGGCGATGGTGCGGCGGCGGTGGATCATCCCGAACACGCCCAAGGCCACCAGCGCCGTCACCTTGCCCAGGACGAGCAGACCGTACCGGGTCGTCCACAGTTGCGGCACCGAGTCCATCCGGACCCAGGCCCCGGCCACGCCGGACACCGTCACCGCGACGAAGCAGCACAGGGCCAGCGTGCTGAACCGGGCCACGACGCTCGCGAGCCGGTCCGAATTCCGGAAGTGGACCAGCACGGCCGCCAGCCCGCCGACCCAGACGGCCGCCGCGAGCAGATGCGTCATGAGCGCGGAGACCGCGATGTCGTGATCTCCGGCCGACGCGGCGTGGCCGACGTAGACCGGAGGAAGCAGGCCGAACCCGGCGGTCACCAGCAAGGCGACCCCCGTCCACCGGGGCAGGCCGGCCTCTTTCATCCGGGAGGAGGCGAGCACCACGACCGTGGCCGTGCACGTCACGACGAGCATGGCCTGCGTCTGGGGGAGGGTGGTGCCGAAGTTCAACAGGGTGAAGTCGCCGAGGACCTCGTTCGCCGGCATGCTGAGGATGTTCGACAGCGTCAGCAGGTAGGTCATCAGCGCGCAGACCGCCCAGGCCAGCGCCCACCAGCCGGCCGCGCGTACGCAGGCGTTCGCCTCCGGTGCGTCGCGGGGGGCGAGGACCACTCCGGCGACCAGTGCTCCCACCGTGGCGATGGAGCAAAGGTCCAGCGCCAGTCGCGTCACCGACAGTCCCCAGACGGTCAACGGGCCGGGAGTCGGCAGCCCCTTGATCGGCGGCGGCGGTCCGCCTCCGCCGATCCACAGGGCGACGGCCAGCGCCAGGAGGCCGACCGCGATGGCCAGGCCTCCGTACAAGAGAGCCCGACGCCCGGGTAACAGCACCGCGTCCTCCTTTGTCGGGAGCATCCCTCAGTTGGGCAAGCGTCCCCTATGGACGGGTACGTCCGCGCCCTTATCGAGGTTCGACCCAGATTTATCGCGCGACTCTGCCAACAAGCTCAGCATCATCAGCGGCGACCGCGGCTTTCGCGGCGGCGGCCGGGCCGGGAAGGTCGCCGCTGTAGGCGTAGACCACGGTGGCGGTGGCGATGGCGCCGGTGTTCAACGCGAGGGCCCGGTCGTTGATGTTGGCCACGGTGTCGCAGGCCTTGTGGTAGCACGCGTCATAGGGCTGGCCCGCCGTACCACCGAAGAGGGCCGCCTCCTCGGCCGTCTTGATGCCCTCGCCGCCGGTGAACAGGCCGCCGGACGGGATGCCCGCCTCGATGAACGGGCCGTAGTCGGAGCGGCCGTCGAAGTCGGTGCCGCTGTGGCTCTGCCTCAGCGTGTCGAAGTACTTCTCGAAGAGCTTCTCGATCTCGTCCGACCCGGGCGGGCCGGCCGGCGCGCCCGTGGCGTCCGAGTCGTCGCCGTCATAGATGTTGAAGACGTAGTTCGGTGAGGCGATCATGTCGTAGTTGAGGTACAGCTTGATCTTGTTCCGGGCGGCGGCGCTCAGGCTGTGCACGTAGAACGTCGAGCCGAGCAGGCCCAGCTCTTCGGCGCTCCACCAGGCGAAGCGGAGCTTGTTCCTGGTGGGGACCTTGCCGAGCGCCTCGGCGACGGCCAGGAGCGCGGCGCTGCCCGAGCCGTTGTCGTTGATGCCCGGTCCGGCCGGCACGGAGTCCAGATGCGCTCCGGACATGACGACCTTCTTCGACTCGCCCCACGTGGACTCGGCGAGCACGTTGTCGGTGGTGCGGAGTTCGCTGATCGTGTCGGTCCTGAGGTGGACCACCGTGCCCGCGGGGGACGACAGTTCCTCGCCGACCGCGAAGCTCGCGCCGACGACCGGGATGGAGACGGGTGTGCTGAGGTTGCCCTGCGGAGTCGCGGTCCGGCCCGGTTGACCCTCGTTGAAGATGATCGCGGCCACGGCGCCGGCCGCCTGGGCGTTCTGCGCCTTGACCAGGAAGGTGCAGGTGCCGCGCTGCAACAGCGCGATGTTGCCCGGTGTGAACCCGGCGAAGTCGGCGGCCTCGCAGCCGGAGGTGGAGGTGTTCGCTGTCGGGCCGGGCGGCAGGATCAGGTCGACATTCTGCAGGGTCGCGGTGACGTCACCGGCTCCGGTGTAGTTCATCGTGGCGAAGTCGCCGAGGGGGGAGCCGCCGGGCGGGGTCGGGGCGTACAGCTCGGGGTCGGGGGAGATCTGCTCCATCAGCGCGGTGGACTTCTCCTCGTAGTAGGGGAAGTCGAACGGCTGGATGGTCACCTTGTAGCCGGCCTTCTTGAGCCTGGCGGCCACGTAGTCGCGCGACGCGTCGTGGCCGCCGGTGCCCGCCGCGCGCGTGCCGTGGTTGGCCTCGGCGATGGCCTGCAACGCCCCCAGGTGCTGCTTGACCATCGGGACGGAGACGGAGTCGATCAGCTCCCGCTCGGAGGGGGCGGGGTCGGCGTGGGCGGCGACCGGGGCGAGGGTGAGTGCCGTGACCACGGCGAGGGCACGGTAGACACCGGTACGCATAGGGCTCCTCCAACTGGCATGGGTGTAGTGCGATCCGGACACCATCAGCCGGGAAGAACCTGGCGACCGCCAGGCAGATGATCACGTCATTCTAAGAGCCGACCATCTGAAAAACGGATATCTGCCTACTCAGGCATGTCTTTACCAACAACCAGGACGTCAATGACCGCGTGACGCGGGTGCCACGGTGACGTCCACGCCCTTGCGCCGCAGTCGCTCCACGTGCTCCGCCGGCGTCCGCCAGTCCACGATGACCTGGTCGAAGTCGGTCAGCGGGGCGAGCGCGTGCAGGGCCCGGCGGTCGAACTTCGTGTGGTCGACGATCAGCAGCCGGGTGGCCGCCGAGTCGAACATGGCACGCTTGGTGTCGACCGTCTCCTCGGTCTGGTGGAAGCAGATGTCGTCGGTGATGGCAGAGGTGGACATGATGACGATGTCGGCGCGCACCTGGCGGATCGCCGCGACGGTCATGTGCCCCATGAACGAGTTGGCCCAGGGATGGAAGCGGCCGCCGAGCGCGATGAGCGTGAGGTCCGGTTCGCCGGTGAGGTCCTCGATGACGGGCACGAAGTTCGTGATCACCGTCAGGGGCGCCTTGTCGCGGAGCAGCGGGACGAGGGTCAAGGTGGTGGTGGAGTCGTCGAGGATGACGGAGTGTCCCGGCTCGATCCACGCGCAGGCGGCTCGGGCGAGTGCCGCCTTCTCGGCCTGCTGACGGCCGCGCCGGAACAGGTCGCTGGCCTCGACGAGGCTGGACGGCAGGGCGGTGACCACGCCCCGGCTCTTGCGGACGATCCCCCGGGCGACGAGCGCGTCGAGGTCGCGGTGGGCGGTCATCAGGCTGATCCCGTGCTTCTCCACGAGTGCCTCGATGCGGACCGAGCCATCCGCCATCACGTCCGCGGCGATCGCGCGCTGGCGCGCTCGCTGCCGATCCAGGCGGCCCTCCGCGGGCAGTTCCTTCATCGCACCTCCTGCCGGATCGGGATATCCCGCCTCCGACTATCTCGTATCCAGCCGTCCCGCCGCACCGGCCCGAGCCCCGATGCGCACCAACTCCACGAACTCCGCGACGTCCCACGCGGCGCGGCCGACGAACAGGCCGTCGGTTCCGGGTACGCCGAGCAACGCCGCCGCGTTGAGCCGGTTGACGCTTCCCCCATAGAGAACGGCCGCGACCCCGCTGGGCGCCT
The DNA here is from genome assembly GCF_043197155.1 of Nonomuraea sp. NPDC049269. Taxonomy (NCBI): domain Bacteria; kingdom Bacillati; phylum Actinomycetota; class Actinomycetes; order Streptosporangiales; family Streptosporangiaceae; genus Nonomuraea; species Nonomuraea sp. NPDC049269. The sequence goes on along the minus strand of NZ_JBICSO010000007.1, from coordinate 225,909 downwards.
CCCCATCGGGCCCGAAGCGGGCCGACAGCATCGCCATGACGGGGGCGATCTCGTGCGGCAGTGCCTCCCGGCCGAGGTCGCCGATCGCCCAGACGGGCTCATAGGCGACGACGACCCGGTGCCGGTCATGCGTGGCGATCCGGGAGAGCCCCCGGCTCACCTGCCCGGCGACCCAGTCGTTCTCCCCTCCGGCGGCGCGTACCCCGGCCGGTTCGCCGACGCACAGCAGTGGCGTGAGACCCGCCGTGACGGCGGCCTCGACCTTGAGCGCCACGGTCTCGTCGGTCTCGCCGAAGCACTCCCTGCGTTCGGAGTGGCCGATCTCGACGAGCGTCGCGCCCGCGTCGGCGATCATCCCCATCGACACCTCGCCGGTGTAGGCCCCGGCGGGTGCCCAATGCGCGTTCTGGGCGCCGATGAGGAGGGGGACGTCGGACGGCAGGCGCTCGCGTACGGCGGCGATGGCGGTGTGCGGCGGGATGACGAAGGCCCGGACCCCGTCGAGCGCGCTCCGGGCGGCGACGAGACCGTCGACGAACGCGCGTGCCTCGGCCAGCGTCTTGTTCATCTTCCAGCTGGTGCCGATCCACGTCATCGGTTCTCCTCGAGCTCGGCCCAGACGGCCGTCATCTTCTTCACGACGCGCTGGTGGCGCCGGTAGTTCTCCTCCTGCCGCGCCACACCGCCGGGAGTTGGCTCGCAGATCACGGGCTCCGTGCCGACCGCCGCGGCGGCCTGCGGCAGGTCGGCGTAGAGGCCGGCCGCGATGCCGGCGAGCATGGCCGAGCCGAGCGCGCCCGCCTCCCGCACGGTGCTCACGCCCACCGGCGCGGCCAAGGTGTCGGCGAACATCCGCACCCACCGCGCGCTGTTGGCGGCCCCGCCGGTGAGCCGGATGTCGGTGACGTCGAACCCGTCCCGCAGCGCGTCGACGTGGTGGCGGTGGTTGAAGACCACCCCTTCCATCACCGCGCGGAGCAGGTGGCCGCGCTCGTGCCACCCGCGCAGTCCGACGAAGGCCGCACTCGCGTCCACCGGGTAGGGGGAGCCGTAGAGGAAGGGGAGGTAGACCAGGTCGCTGGGGGTCGACTCGATCGCGCGGAGATCCTCCTCCACGAAGCCGAACGGCCGGCCGACGGCGCTTCCCGCCCGCATGTCGGTGGCGGCGAGCCGGGTGGCGAACCACTCGAGATTGGCCGCGCTCGACGGGGAGAGCGACATGTTCATCCACTGGCCCGGTACGACGAACGCGCGGGCGTTCCACCGCTCGTCCACCCGGGCCGCGTCGGAGATGACCTCGTTGATGCTGAAAGTGCCCGCGATCATCGCGAGCTGGCCGGGGAGCACCGTACCCATGCCGATGGCCCCGCAGTCGACGTCGTGCGCCCCCGAGGCGACCGGCGTGCCCGGGAGGAGGCCGCACCGCTCCGCCGCCGCGCCGGTGACCTCACCCGCGACCTCATGGGAGGGGATCACCTGCGGCAGCAGTCGGAACAGCTCCTCGACCCCGAAGACGCGCAGCGTCTCGCGGTCGTACTCCTGCGAGTACACGTTGGTGAAGGACAGGCTCGACTCCGTCGGGTCGGTGGAGAAGACGCCGGTGAGTCGCTGTTTGATGACGTCCTTGCCCGGCAGCGCGTAGGCCGTCCGGGCCATGACGTCCGGTTCGTTGCGCAGCAGCCAGGCGAGCACCGAGACCGGTGAGCCCGGCCAGGGCTTCTGCCCGCTGAGCGGGAGGACCGCGCCACAGTGGCCGGTGCGCTCCCAGTCCGCGACCAGGCCCGCCGCGCGGGTGTCGAGGGAGAGGATGCCCGGCCGGGTCGGCCTGCCTCGCTCGTCGACCAGGTAGATCCCGTCCCCGTGGGAGGTGACCGCGACGCCCGCGACCTCCGAGGGCCGGACGCCGGTCGTGTCGACGACCTCCCGGATGACCGAGCAGGTCACCTCCCACAGTTCGTCCTGGTCGCGCTCGACGTGGTGGGGGCGCGGGTAGCTGTGCGGCACCCGCTGCGCGGCCTGGCCGATCTCACGGCCGGTCTCGTCGAAGAGCACGGCCTTGGTGACGGTGGATCCGGCGTCGACGCCGAGGAGGCAGGGTCCCATCTAGACCACGGACCGCGGCTCGAGTTCGCGGAACCTCCGGAGGTAGGCCAGGTAGGTGGCCTTCTGCCGGGCGGTCTCCGCGTCGTCCCAGCCGAGTTCGGCGGCGCAGACGGTGGCCACCGCGTCCATGGCTCCCTGGCCGAGGTCGGGCTCCAGGCCGATCATGGTTCGGCGGGCGAGCACGTCGGCGAGGCTGACGGCCTCCTCTTCCCTGATCGTGAAGACGACCTCGCCGGCCCGCAGCCCGATCGAGGGGACGACGGTCTGGGAGAGGGCATCGGACGAGGCGATCAGGGCGGCGACCCGGCGGGCGCGGGCGCCGTACACGCGCGCCAGCCGGCGTGCCTCGGCGGCCGGGAGCTCACTCTCCCGCTCGAACGCGCGCCCGAACTCTTCTGATCCCTCGGGTGGGCTGCCGGGGAGGTCGAGCCCGCGGGTCCGCGACGCCGTCCTCCTGCTCAGACGGCCGCTCACCTCGTCCACGGCGTGCTCGGCGAGCGTACGGAAGGTGGTCAGCTTGCCGCCGACGATCGAGAGCAGCCCGTCGAGCCCCGGCCTGTGGTCGTGCAGGATGTGCTTGCGCGTGATGTCTCCGGGGTCGCCGCTCGCCGCGAAGGGAAGGGGCCTGACTCCTGTGTAGGTGTACAGGATGCTGTCCTCGCTCAGGTTCGCGGCGGGGAAGAGGCGGTTGGTCTCGGCGAGGATGTAGTCGATCTCCCCCCGGTCGGCCCCGACCGTGCCGGGGTCGCCCTCGAACCGCTCGTCCGTGCTCCCGATGAGGTATCTGCCGAGCCAGGGGATCACCATGAGGGGGCGGCCGTCGCTGAGCGCCTCGTAGTACATCGCGCAGCCGGGCGAGCCGGGGAACGGCTCCACGACAAGATGCGTGCCCTTGGTGCCGCCGATCAGCCGCTCGGGCGCGGGTAGCGAACCGGACAGGACGGAGTCGGCCCACGGCCCCGCCACGTTGACGGTGAAACGCGCCGCCACCTCGTGCACCGTGCCGGTGATCACGTCGCGAACCGACGCCCCGACCACGCGGCCGTGCTCGACCCGCAACCGGGTGGACGCGGCGTAGTTGAGCGTGGTGGCCCCGGCCGCCCGCGCGGCGAGCATGATCTCGACGGAGAGCCGCTCGGCGTACTCCACCTGCGCGTCGTAGTAGACCGCCGAGCCCTGGAGGCCGTCCCGTGACAGGCCGGGCAGCAGGGCCGTGGTCTTCCTGCGCCCGTAGGTGCGGTGGATCGGCAGCGACTTGTCGAAGGAGAGGGCGTCGTAGAGCACCATCCCCGCGCGCAACGCGAAGCGGTGGTGCGCGTTGTTCCGATAGAACGGAAGCGCGAACCGGAGCGGCGCGACGAGGTGTGGCGCGCGGCGCAGCAGCCACTCCCGGTCCCGCAGTGACTCGCGGACGAGTCCCACCTCGAGCTTGTCCAGGTATTTGAGCCCGCCGTGGATCATGCGCGACGACCACGACGACGTGCCGCTTCCCCAGTCTCCCTTGTCGATCACCAGCACCGACAGGCCGCGCTCGGCCGCGTCCCACGCTATGCCCAGCCCGTTCACACCGCCACCGATGACGAGCAGGTCGAACTCGTGCTGAAGGCGCTGGAGGGAGCGGTGTCGGGAGCTGCTCATCACATTCCTGAGGGATCATCTCATGTCTGTATGAGATACGCGGCGTTATTTCTAACATGAAATCGCGAGGACACTATCGCGAGCCGCGTGATAAATCTAGCATGATGTGACCTGAGTCACAGTTTCTAGAGATCCGTTGGCGTACATAACAAAAAAATCTTGATAGATAACGTTATGTTCTGTTACGTTCCCATGAACGCGTGACAGGCACCCCGCATCTCGCCCCCCGTGTCGCCTCTCACCTGTGCGTTCCCGGAAAGGAGTCCCCGAGTCCGATGAGCACCGCAGCCGCCGCCCGCCCGCCTCGCCTGCTCGCGCGCCTCGTCTGGCCTGTCGTGATCGTGGCCGTCCTGGTCGCCATGGCCATGGACACCAGGTTCCTGTCCGGGAAAGAGGTCACCGCGCTCAACCCCGCGGAGTTCAACGCCAAGGACTTCGCCGCCGCCCAGTACCCCAAGATCGTGAGCGCCGTTGAGGCGAAGGCCGTGGACCTCAAGGAGGTCGCCACCGCGGTCGCCGCCGACCCCGAGGCCGCCGGCAAGAAGTACGGCAACATCGCGGGCACCGACAAGTACGCGATCCCGGTGCGCTTCACCGGCAAGATCACCGAAGCCGAAGCGGGTCTTCTCACCGTCGACGTGGCGGGGCTGCCCAAAGGCAGCGTGGTCCGCGTCGCGGTGGGCCAGGCCGCCAATGGCACGGCCCTGCGCGACGTCCCCGGCACCCTCAAGTTCAAGGACTTCCAGAACCAGACCGACTATCAGCAGGTCGCCAACGAGCTGAAGACCAGGATGCTCGCGGACGTCGCCGGCAAGGTCGACGTCGCCGCGGCGCGGGGCGCGAAGGCGTCGGTGGTCGCCGTCTACGTCACCAACACCGGCCCGGAGGGCAGTTACCTCGTCACTCCGGTCAAGATCGAGGTGGCGGGCTGATGTTCCGCGAAGCCGCGAGCCCCGACCGGTCCGACGTCGTCCTGCGGGCAGTGGACATCACCAAGCACTACGGCGCGACGCAGGCCCTCAAGGGGGTCAACTTCGAGGTGCACCGGGGCAAGGTCACCGTCCTGTTCGGCGAGAACGGGGCTGGCAAGTCGACGCTGATGAAGATCATCGCCGGCGTCGAATCCCCGACCTCGGGACACCTCGAACTCGATGGGAAGCGGATCGAGCTGAGCTCGCCCAACCAGGCGGTCGAGCAGGGCATCTCGATCATCCATCAGGAGCTCAACCTCTGCCCGAACATGAGCGTGCGCGACAACATCTTCATCGGCCGGGAGCACAGGGGCCTGTTCGGCACGGTGGACTACCGCGGTGAGCGCAAGGTCGTGCAGCGGCTCATGGAGCGGCTCGAGGAGGACATCGACCCCAACACCCTCGTCGCCGACCTCCGCATCGGGCAGCAGCAGATCGTCGAGATCGCCCGCGCCCTGGCGCTCGACGCCCGCATCCTGATCATGGACGAGCCCACCTCCGCGCTCAGCGCCCCGGAGGCCGAGGTCCTCTTCAAGGTCATTAAGGACCTCACCGGCAACGGGGTCGCGATCGTCTACATCTCCCACCACCTGGAGGAGGCGATCGAGATCTCCGATCACGCGGTCGTGTTCCGCGACGGCGAGCTGGTGGCCACCGAGGACGCGGCCAATATCGACCTGTCCTGGGTGGTCGGCAAGATGGTCGGGCGAGCCGCCGAGTACGACTTCCGCGACGCGGAGCGGGACCGCGGTGACGTCGCGCTGAGCATCCGCAACCTCAAGGTCGTCGACGCCACCGGGGAGGGCCGCCTCGCCGTCAACGACGTCTCGCTGGACGTCAGGTACGGCGAGATCGTCTGCCTGTACGGGCTCATGGGCGCCGGCCGGACCGAGCTGGTCGAGGCTCTGGCCGGCCGTGGGGGGATCGCCTCCGGCCGGGTGGAGCTCGGTGGCCGGGACCTCTCCGGCACGTCCATCGCGGAGCGGATCGACCTCGGTATCGGCCTCGTCCCCGAGGACCGGCAGCGTGACGGGCTGGTCCAGTCGATGTCCGTCGGCCAGAACCTGTCCCTGTCGAGCCTGCTGGAGATGACACGATCCTTCGTCGTCTCCAGCTTCATCTCCCGTGGACGCGAGGCCGCCCGGATCCGGGACGGGATCTCCGAGGTCCGGGTGAAGACCGCCGGTCCCGCCGCGCCGATCACGTCGCTGAGCGGTGGGAACCAGCAGAAGGTGGTGATCGGCAAGATGCTGCTCACCGGCCCGAAGGTGCTCCTTCTCGACGAGCCGACCCGCGGCATCGACGTCGGCGCCAAGGGCGAGATCTTCTCCCTGCTCTTCCGCGAGGCGCGCAAGGGCCTCGCGGTCCTCTACGTGACCAGTGAGATCGGCGAGGCGATCACCGCGTCGCATCGCATCGTCGTGATGTCCAAGGGCCGCGTCGTCCGGGAGTTCGACCCGCGCACAGCCTCACGTGAAGAGATCATGGCCGCCTCCGGAGAATCCGAGGTCGGCATCCAGCCGATGGGAACCGCCAGTGAGTGAGTTGAGCCAGGCCGCCGTGAACGCGACGGCGCCGCGCGCCCTCCGCAAGATCAACACCAGGGCCCTGATGATCGAGGGGCGGGCGCTGCTCGCGCTGCTCCTCATCGTGGTCGTCTTCTCACTGCTGTCGCCCAACTTCCTCAGCGCCGACAACCTCATCGTCATGACCCGGCACGTCGCGATGAACGCGATCCTGGCGATCGGGATGCTCCTGGTGATCCTCAACGGCGGCATCGACCTGTCGGTCGGCTCGATCGTCGGCCTGTCCGGCGTCATCGCCGGCATGCTGCTCGAAGGACTCAAGCTCAACAGCCTCGACCTCTTCGTCTACCCCGCCGTCTGGGTCGTGATCGTCGTCTCCCTCGGCGTCGGGACCCTCGCCGGGTGGGTCAACGGGCTGGTGGTGACCAGGCTCAAGGTCGCGCCGTTCATCGCGACGCTCGGCATGCTGTACGTCGCCCGCGGCGTCGCGCTCCTGATCACGAACGGCACCCCGTTCTCCAAGCTCGGCGGGCAGGCGGGCCTGGGTAACACCGGCTTCCTCACCTTCCTCAAGAGCTCGCCTCTCGGACTGCCCATGCCGGTCTGGGCGATGATCCTGTTCGCCGCGGTGTTCGCGGTGGTGCTCAGCAAGAGCCCGTTCGGCCGCTGGCTCTACGCGACCGGCGGGAACGAGCGCGCGGCCGAGCTGTCCGGCGTCCCGGTCAAAAAGGTGAAGACCCGCATCTACCTCCTGTCCGGGCTGTGCGCGGCGGCCGTCGGCCTGCTCCTGACGGCCGATCTGTCCTCGGCCACCCCGGCGGCAGGCGAGTTCTTCGAGCTCAACGCCATCGCCGCCGTGGTGATCGGCGGCGCCGCGCTCTCGGGCGGCCGCGGCACGATCCGCGGGACCCTCATCGGCGCCTTCGTCATCGGCTTCCTCGTGGACGGCCTCGTCCTCGTCGGGGTCTCCCAGTTCTGGCAGCAGATCATCAAGGGCGCCGTGATCATCATCGCGGTCGCGCTGGACCAGCTCCAGCAGACCCTCCAGAAGCGCCGGTCCGCCAAGGCCGCGCTGTCACCCCCCAAGCCGTCGGAGCGCATGACCGCCCCGGTGTGACCCGACGTACCCCGGACGGCCCGCTGCGCGCCGTCTGCACTACCAGTGTTCGCGAAAGGCTCCACATGTTCCGAAAGATCGCCGCCATGGCAGCGACGGGTGTGATGGCACTCGGCCTCGCCGCCTGCGGCTCCTCAGGCTCCGATTCCGCCTCGAGCTCCGCCAAGAGCGCCGCACCCGCCTCGGCCGCCGCAGCCCAGGGCGGCACCATCGCCGTCATCACGGTGGACCTGGCCAACTCCTACTGGCAGGCGGAGGCGAACACCGCCAAGGCCGAGATCGAGAAGGCCGGCTTCCAGGCCACGGTCAACGCCCACGGGGCCGATCCCGACAAGCAGAACCAGCTGATCGACACCGCCATCAGCAACAAGGTCAAGGCCATCATCCTCGACCCGGCCGGTGCCGACGAGTCCGTGGCCGCCGTCCAGAAGGCGACCGACGCCGGCATCCCGGTGCTGCTGGTGAACGCCGAGATCTCCAAGCAGGGGATCGCCAAGTCGCAGATCATCTCCAACAACGCCCAGGGCGCCACGATCGGAGCCGAGGCCTGGGTGAAGGCGATGGACGGCAAGGGCAAGTACGTCGAGCTGTTCGGCAACCCGACCGACAACAACGCCAAGGTGCGCTCCGACGGTTACGCGGCCGTCATCTCCGCCTACCCCGACCTCAAGAAGGTCGGCCAGGAGACCGCGAACTGGGACCGCGCCCAGGGCAAGGACAAGATGGAGGGCCTCCTGGCCGCCCACCCGGACATCACCGGCGTCATCGCCGGCAACGACGAGATGGCCCTCGGCGCGATCGAGGCCCTCACCGACGCCAAGAAGATCAACAAGGTGAAGGTGCTCGGCTTCGACGGGAACGCCGACGCGGTCGAGGCGGTGCGCTCCGGGACCATGGTGGCCACGGTGCTCCAGCCCATCGTCCAGGGGACGACGAACGCCGTCGCCCAGGCCGTCGAGTACCTCAAGAGCGGCAAGACCGGCGTCGCCGACGAGAAGCAGAGCATCGACTGCGTGCTCATCACCAAGGACAACGTCGACAAGTACCAGGCGCCGTTCGTCATGGACAAGTGAGCGGGGGTAATCCCGGCCGGGGAGCGGGCACCCGCTCCCCGGGCGTATGACGAGCCTGGAACCCAGCATCCCTACCATCTGCCAGAAAGGGCCCGATAGCGCATGCCGAACGGCCAGCTCAGCCCGGCGGGGCGCGCGGAAGCGCTGGCCCGACTCGCCCGCACGGAGTACGACGTCCTCGTCATAGGCGGCGGCGTCACCGGAGCCGGGGCCGCCCTGGACGCGGCCACCCGCGGGCTGGCCGTCGCCCTCGTCGAGATGCGTGACTACGCGGCCGGCACGTCCAGCCGATCGGGCAAGCTCATTCACGGCGGCCTCCGCTACCTCGAGCGGTTCGACTTCGGCCTCGTCCGCGAGTCGCTGCGCGAGCGCAGGCTGCTCCTGAAGGACATCGCGCCGCACCTCGTGAAGCCCATCCGCTTCCTCTACCCGCTCCGCCGGCGGCTCTGGGAGCGCGCCTACGTGGGCGCGGGCCTCCTGCTCTACGACACCCTGGGCGGCGCCGGCGCCGTTCCCCGCCACCGGCACCTGTCCCGCGGCGCGGTGCGGCGCCTCGCGCCCGGTGTCAAGCAGAGCGGGCTGATCGGCGCGATCACGTTCTACGACACCCAGGTCGACGACTCGCGCCACACCCTGGAACTCGTCCGCACCGCGGCGGCTCACGGCGCGGAGGTCGCCTCCGCCGTCAAGGTCGTCGGGCTGACCAGGTCCGGTGGCGCCGTCCACGGCGCGGAGGCACAGGACCTGGAGACCGGAGAGACCTTCACCATCCGCGCCAGGCACGTGGTCAACGCCGCAGGCGTCTGGACGGACGGGCTGGCCAGGCTCGCGGGAGGCAGGCCCGGCTTCAGCGTGAAAGCGTCCAAGGGCGTCCACATCATGGTGCCGCGGGAGCGGATCCGCAGCGACGTCTCGCTCTTCGTCCGCGCCGAGGACAGCGTCCTGTTCGTACGGAGCTGGGGCCGCCATTGGCTGATCGGCACCACGGACACGGCGTGGACGGCCGGGCTCGACCATCCGGCGGCGACCTCGACCGACATCGACTACCTGCTGCGCAACGTGAACGCCGTGCTGGAGACCGAGCTCGGCCGGGACGACGTCGACGGCGTCTTCGCCGGGCTCCGCCCCCTCATCCACGGCGAGGCCGGCACGACCAGCAGGCTCAGCCGGGAGCACGCGGTGGAGACCTCCGTCCCGGGGTTCACCACGATCGCGGGCGGCAAGTACACCACTTACCGGATCATGGCCAAGGACGCGATCGACGAGGCGGTGAAGGGACTCGGCCGCGAGACGCCCTCGTCGCGGACCCAGAGCGTCCCCCTGATCGGCGCCCTCGGCTACGCCGAGACCAGGGCGCGCGCGGCCGGCCTCGCCGCGTCCGTGGGTCTCACCCCGGAGCAGACCGATCACCTCCTCGGTCGCTACGGCTCGCTGACCGAGGACCTGATCGCCATGATCGTCGAACGGCCCGAACTCGGGCGGCCCATCGACGGCGCGCCGGACTACCTGCTCGCCGAGGCGGTCTACGCCGTGACGCACGAGGGCGCGCTCCACCTCGACGACGTTCTGACCCGCCGTACCCACATCGCGATCGAGACGCACGATCGGGGTGCCGCCGCCGCGCGCGCGGTCGCCCCGGTGATCGGCACGGCGCTCGGCTGGGATGCCGAGCGGGTGCGGAAGGAGCTCGGCTTCTACCTCGCCCGGCTCGAGGCGGAACTGGCCGCCCAGCGGCTCCCCGACGACGAGTCGGCCGTGGCCGCCCGCGAGATCGTCAGAGACCCCCGGCTTCGCGTGGCCGACGGTGATCGACTATGACGAATCTTGAAACTGTCCCCGACGCCGAAAGAGCCCCCGTGCGAAAGAACAAGGCTCGTCAGAACCAGATCGCCGACCTCATCCTGGGGGAGGGGTCGATGACGGCGCAGGAACTCGCGGAGATGTTCGGCGTCAGCGTCATGACGATTCACCGTGACCTCGACGAGCTCGAGCGGCAGGGCGTCCTGCGCAAGGCGCGCGGCGTCGCGACCGCCCTGCCGAGCGGGGTGTTCGAGGCCCGCGTGGCGTTCCGGCACGCGACCGCCATCGAGCACAAGCGCCGGATCGCCCAGGCGGCGCTGCGCCACGTCGAACCCGGCATGTCCGTGATGCTCGACGACTCGACGACTGTCCTGCACATGGTCCCCGGCCTCGCGGAGTACGCGCCGCTGCACGTCGCCACGAACTTCATGGCCGCGCTCAAGGAGCTGACCGCCCTGCCGGACATCCGCGTCATCGGGATCGGCGGCGACTATGACCCACTGCACGACTCCTTCCAGGGCATGCACGCCATCGAGGTCATCAAGGCCATTCACGCCGACGTGCTGTTCATGTCCACCTCGGCCGTCGCGGCCGGTCACGCCTACCACCAGGAGGAGCGCATCGTGGCGTTCAAGCGGGCGATGATCGGGTCCGCCTCCGTGCGCTACCTGCTGGTGGACAGCAGCAAGCTGGACAAGACCGCGCTGCACGGGCTGGCTCCCCTGTCCGTCTTCGATCTAGTGATCACCGACTCCGAGGCGAGCCCGCAGGCGCTCGAAGCCCTTGAGGCGGCCGGAGCGACCGTGGAGGTGGCCTCATGACCCACGCCCAGACCATCGAGGGGGTCGTCTTCGATCTGGATGGTGTGATCATCGAGAGCGAGCACCTCTGGGAGGAGGTCTGGCGCGACTTCTCCGAATCTCGAGGGCGCCCGTGGGAGCTGTCCGACACCCTGGCCGTCCAGGGCATGAGCTCGATCGAGTGGGCCGGCTACCTCGCCCACCACGTCGGCGCCCCCGGCGACGCGGACGTGGCCCGCGACTACTGCGTGGACGGGCTGGTCAGCCGCATCCGGCGCGGTGAGGCCGAACTTCTCCCCGGCGCGAAAGAGCTGGTCACCAGCGTGAGCGCCCGCGTCCCCATCGCGCTGGCCTCGTCGGCCGCCCGCCGGGCCATCGACGCGGTGCTCCACCATCACGACCTGGCCGGCCTGTTCACCGCCACCGTGTCGAGTGAGGAGGTGCCTCGCGGCAAGCCGAGTCCCGACGTCTACCTCGAGGCCGTCGCCCTGCTCGGGATCAGCCCCGGCAACGGCCTCGCCGTGGAGGACTCCAGCAACGGCATCCGGGCCGCGTACGCCGCCGGCCTGCTCGTCGTCGGGATTCCGAACGCCACCTACCCGCCCAAACCGGATGCGGCGGCGCTGGCGGACCACCTTGCCGCCGATCACGTCGATGCGCGTGAGTTCATCCTCGCGCAGCTGCCGGAGGGAGTACGCCCGTGACCAAGATCTTCAACGATCCCGCCGACTTCAAGAACGAGGTCATCAACGGGTTCGCCCTCGCCTACCCGGACTACGTCCGCCAGGTGCCCGGAGCCTCCGGTTTCATCCGGTCCGGCGGCCCGCGCGCGGGCAAGGTCAGCCTGGTCGTCGGCGGTGGATCGGGTCATTATCCGTCCTACTCGGGGGTGACCGGCGTCGGGTTCGCCGACGGAGCCGTGCTCGGTGACGTCTTCACCTCGCCCTCGGCCGAGCAGGTCTACCGGGTCGCGCGCGCCGCGCACGGCGGCGCCGGACTGGTTCTGGCCTTCGGCAACTACGCCGGTGACCGGCTGAACTTCGCCGCCGCCGCCGATCGCCTGCGCGCGGAGGGCGTCGACGTCCGCATCGTGTACGTGACCGACGACATCGCCTCCGCCACCGCCGCCGAGATGGACAAGCGGCGCGGCATCGCCGGCACGTTCACCGTCTACAAGGCCGGAGGTGCCGCCGCGGAGCGCGGCGACGATCTCGACACGGTGGAGCGGATCATGCGCGCGGCCAACGCCCGTACGTTCTCGTTCGGTGTCGCCTTCGCCGGCTGTACGTTCCCGGGGCAGTCCGGCCCGCTGTTCGCCGTGGCCGAGCGGACGATGGACTTCGGGCTGGGCATCCACGGCGAGCCCGGCGTCCGATCCGATGCCTGGATGCCCGCGTCGAAGATCGCCGCCGCGCTGGTGGAGCCGCTCCTCGCCGAACGTCCGGCGGGCGCCCGTCGCGCCGCCGTGCTCCTCAACGGCCTCGGGGCCACCAAGTACGAGGAGCTGTTCCTGCTCTGGAGCAACGTGTGGCCGCTGCTCGCCGACGCCGGCGTCGAGCCGGTCATGCCGGAGGTCGGCGAGCTGGTCACGAGCCTGGACATGGCGGGCTGCTCGCTCTCGATCACCTGGCTGGACGACGAGCTGGACGAGCTCTGGCGGGCCCCGGCACAGACACCCGCCTTCCGCCGGGGCGGTGTCCACGCCTTCGAACGCGCCGAGGTCTTGGAACGCAGCGAGACCTTCGAACGCTACGTGCCCCCGGGACAGGCCGCCGTGGCGGGCGCCGCCGAGCAGGCCGGCCCCGAGTCGGAGTGCGCCGCCGCCGTCGTCCGGGACGCGCTCCGCGCGATGACCGCCGTCGTGGTCGAGCACGAGGACGAACTGGCGCGGATCGACGCGGTCGCCGGCGACGGCGACCATGGCTCCGGCATGGTTCGCGGGTCGCGCGCCGCCCAGTCAGCCGCCGAGGCGGCCAGGGGAGGCGTCGAGACCGTGCTCGCCGCCGCCGCGAGCGCCTTCGGTGACCGGGCAGGTGGCACCTCCGGGGTGCTGTGGAGCCTGTTCCTGCGCACGATCGGGGAGTCCCTCGGCGACGTCGAGCCCGTCGACCCGGCCCGGCTCGCGCGGGCCGTGCGGCGGGGCGCGGCGGCGATGAAGGATTTCGGCGGCGCCGAACTCGGCGACAAGACCATGCTCGACGCGCTCTTCCCGTTCGTCGACGCCCTCGACGCCAACCTCGCCGCGGGCGCCGCGCTCGCCGACGCCTGGGCCGCCGCGGCCCGGTCCGCGGTCGAGGCGGCCGCCGCCACCTCGCGGCTCGTGCCCAGGATCGGCCGGGCCCGGCCCCTGGCCAAACGCAGTGTCGGGTCCCCGGACGCCGGCGCGACCTCTATGGGCCTCATCCTCACAGCCGTCGGCGACGTACTCGCCCGGCACCGCGGCTGACGCCGCCCGAAGGCCCGACTGAAGGAACGTACGAAGGAGACGACTGTCCATGGTTTCCAAGCGCTGGCGGATGGCGATCGGTTGTGACGTCGCCGGGCTCGCCTACAAGGAGATGATCCTCGCGGACCTGCGGGCCGACGACCGCGTGGAGTCGGTCCGCGACCTCGGTGTCCCCGCGTCGGATCCGGAGAGCGAGTCCTACGGCGAGGTCGGGATCAGGCTCGCCGAGCTCGTCGCGGCGGGGGAGATCGACAGGGGTGTGCTGATCTGCGGCACCGGCATCGGCATGGCCATCAGCGCCAACAAGGTGCCCGGCGTGCGCGCCACGGTCGCTCACGACTCCTTCAGCGCCGAGCGGTCGATCCTGTCCAACGACTGCCAGGTGCTCACGCTCGGCCAGCGCGTGATCGGGCCCGAGCTGGCCCGCCGCCTGGTCAAGGAGTGGCTCGGCTACGAGTTCGACAGCTCCTCCCCGTCGAATGAGAAGGTCGTGGTCATCACCCGCTACGAGGAACGCACCGCGAGCTAGGGATCCCTCCCCGGAGATTGGCGCGGTCACGAAGGAGCGAGAAGCATGGCCATCCTGTGCGTCGACGCGGGCACCACCATGGTCAAGGCCGTGATGTTCGACGACGAGGGCCGCGAGCTGCAGGTCGCCCGCCAGGCGACGCAGGTCCGGCGACCTTCCCCGGGCTTCAGCGAGCAGGACATGTACGGCGTCTGGGACGCGGTCGTGTACACCGTCCGGTCCGTCGTCCACGGTTGCCGCGAGCCGGTGCGGATGCTCGCGTTCACCGGGCAGGGGGACGGATGCTGGCTGGTGGGACCCGACGGCCGCCCCACGGGGCCGGCCATTCTGTGGAACGACGGGCGGGCCGGTGACATCATCGACCGCTGGGAGGCCGGCGGGGTGCTCGACGACGCCTTCCGGATCAACGGCAACTACGGCTTCGCCGGCACGTCCGGTGCCATCCTGAAGTGGTTGCGGGCCAACGACCGGCAGCGGCTCGACGGGTCTCACAAGGCGCTGTACTGCGGCGGCTGGCTGTTCCTGCGGCTCACCGGCGAGTACGCGGTCGAGGAGTCCGACGCCGCCTCGCCGTTCCTCGACATCCGCGGGCGTACCTACTCGCCCGAGGTTCTCGACCTCCTCGGCATGCCTTGGGCCGAACGCCTCCTGCCCGGCGTCCGCGGCGACGGCGACCGGATCGGCGAGCTGCAGGCCCAGGCGGCGGCGGAGCTGCGGCTCCCGGCCGGGCTGCCGGTGGTCATGGCGCCGTTCGACATCCCGGCCACGGCGCTCGGCATCGGGGCCGTCACACCGGGACAGACCTGCACGATCCTCGGGACCACCCTGTCCACCGGGACACCCGTCGCCGCGGTCGACACCTCTGGCACGCCGGCCGGGATGACCCTGCCCTCCGGAGCGCCGGGCGGATACCTGCGCTCCCTCGCCGCCATGGCCGGGGTGGAGGCCATCGGCTGGGGGATGAAGCTCATCGGCCTGGACAAGCCCAACTGGATCTCCGACCTCGCGCAGACCACCGATCCCGGCGCGGGCGGCATCTTCTTCCACCCGTACCTCAGTCCCGCGGGCGAGCGCGCCCCGTTCCGGGACACCCGGGCCCGCGGCTCGATGAGCGGGCTCTCCTTCGAGCACACCAGGTCCCATATCGCCCGCGCCATGCTGGAAGGGATGAGCTATGTCGTGCGCGAATGCCTGGAGTTCTCGGGCACCCGCGCCACGGAGCTGCGGATCACGGGTGGCGGGGCGAACAGTGACTTCTGGTGCCAGTTGCTCGCCGACATCACCGGCGTGCCCACGATGCGGTCCGCCGACTCCGAGATCGGGGCCAAGGGGGCGTTCGTCACCGCGCTCGTCGCCTCCGGCGCCGTGCCCTCCGTGCGGGCCGCGGTGGAACGGCACGTGGTGCCGCGCGACGTCTTCGAGCCCGACGCGCGGCGGTCCGCTCTGTATGACGACCTGTACGGGGACTTCCTGGCCATCCGCGACGGTGAGATGAACAACTGGGACCGCCTGGCCGTGTCCCGGGCCCGATACCAGGCGGCCGACCCGGTCCCCTGGGAGGACCCCGGCCCAGTCGTTCTCGCCTGAGCGACTACCCGAGATAGCCACCCATGGTGCGGAAGTAGTCGGTGGCCGCGTGCTCGACGCCGTCCGGCGTCCGCAACCGTCTCACCACCAGCCCGCGCCGCTGCCCCTTGCGGGCGTCCGAGCCGGAGACGATGGCCACGCCGTCCCCCTCCCGGATGAAGATCCGTCCTGGGGTGCCGCCGTAGCGGGCCTGCGACACCGCGGCCGACAGGATCTCGATCCGCTCACCGCGATGGTGGGTGAAGGCGTTCGGGTACGGGTCCGACTGGGCGCGGATCAGCCGCTCCAGGTCCTCGGCCGGCCAGTTCCAGTCGATCCGGCCGTCTTCGACCGACCGTTTGTGGAAGAAGCTGGCTTCGGCGCGGTCCTGGGGGACCCACCGCGCCTGACCGGAGGCGATCAGGTCCAGCGACTCCCGCACGATCGGCTCGATCAGGTCCACCGTCCGGTGGAAGAGGTCGGTCGCGGTGTCGCCGTCCTGCACGGGCACGGCCCGTTGCAGCAGGATGTCGCCCGCGTCCAGCTCGGCGTTCATGCGGTGCGCGGTGACGCCGACCTCCTTCTCTCCGTTGATCAACGCCCAGATCAGCGGGGAGAAGCCCGCGTACGCCGGAAGCAGCGAATCGTGGACGTTGAGCGTGCCGTGCGGCGGCAGGTCGAAGATCTCCGGCGGCAGCCAGGTCCGCCAGTTGTTGGCGACGATGATGTCCGGCGCGGCGTCCTTGAGCGTCTGAAGGAGCCCGGCGTCGTCGGGCCGGTTGCGCAGCAGCACCGGTACGTCATGCTCGGCCGCGAGCTCCGCGACCGAGTCGTCCCAGATCTTCTCGTACGCGTGCTCACTCTTGGGATGGGTGACGGCGAGGATCACGTCATGCCCGGAGTCGAGCAGGGCACGCAGCGTCCGATGACCCCAGGTCTGGTACCCGAACATGACCACTCGCATGATCGCACCCTCTCCTTCATGATTATTGAAAGGTTAGCCTAACCTTATCTACTATGACCACGATGAGGGAGGCGATGCCGCGGTGGACACACTGCCGAGTGGACCGGACAGCATCTACGACATCCTGGGCGTAGGTTTCGGGCCGTCGAACCTGGCGCTGGCCATAGCCGTCGACGAGCACAACGCACGGGTTCCGGAAGCGGAGCGGCTCCGCGCCGGGTTCCTGGAGAAGCAGCCCGCCTTCGGCTGGCACCGGGGGATGCTGCTCGACGACGCCACCATGCAGGTGTCGTTCCTGAAGGACCTGGTCACCATGCGTGACCCGGCGAGCGACTTCAGCTTCCTGTGCTACCTGAAGGAGCGCGGCAGGCTGGTGGACTTTCTCAACCACAAGACGCTGTTCCCGTTAAGAATCGACTTCCACGGCTACTTCGAGTGGGCCGCGGCCCGGATGCGGGACGTGGTCGAGTACTCCGCCGAGGTCGTGTCCATCGAGCCGGTCGTCACCGAGGACGGCGAGGTCCGCCTGTTCGACGTGATCAGCCGCGACCCCGCCGACCCGGATCGCGTCATCGTCCGCCGCACCCGCAACATCTGCGTCGCCACCGGCCTCGAACCGCACCTGCCGCCGGGCGCCGCCCTGTCGGACCGGGTGTGGCACAACAGCGAGCTGATCCCGCGGGTGGCCGCCCTCACCGAGGCCGGTGTCCCGGTGCGCCGGATCCTGGTGCTCGGGGCCGGGCAGAGCGCGGCCGAGACGGCCGACTATCTCCACCGGACCTTCACCGGGGCCGAGGTGTGCGCGGTGTTCGCCAAGTACGGCTACACCCCCGCCGACGACAGCCCCTTCGCGAACCGGATCTTCGACCCCGAAGCCGTCGACACCTTCTTCCAGGCCCCGGCCCCGGTCAAGCAGGCGCTCTACGAATACCACCGCGGCACCAACTACTCGGTGGTCGACATGGACCTCATCGAGTCCCTGTACGCGACCATGTACCGCGAGAAGGTCCAGGGCAACGAACGCCTGCGCATCCTCAAGGTCTCCCGCATCAGGGACGTCAGCGTCGCCGGCGACCGCCTGGACGTCACGGTGGAGTACCTGCCCACCGGCGAGCGGGAGGTGCTGGCCACGGACATCCTGGTGCACGCCACCGGCTACCGCCCCCAGGACCTCGGCACCGTGCTCGGCGAGACGGCCAAGCTCTGCCTGCGGGACGAGGAGGACGAGGTACGGATCGGCCGCGACTACCGGGTCGAGGTGCCCTGGCACGTGTCCGCGGGCATCTACGTACAGGGGGCCAGCGAGCACACCCACGGCATCACCTCCACGCTGCTGTCCACAACGGCCGTCCGCGCCGGCGAGATCCGCGACTCCCTGCTCGCCAGTCGCGCACGAGCCACGAGCTAGTGGTAGCCCTGCGCTTACGTCCGGGACAGGCGGAGCAGGCGGTGACCGGCGGCGTCGCCGCGACCAACACGGGCCGGAGCGCGTGGCTGGCGGTGTGCGTGGCGCTGCTGGCCGCCGCCTGCGTCCTGAGCATCGTGATCGGCACCAAGAACATCGCGCCGGCCACGGTCTGGAACGCCTTCGCCCACTTCACCAACACCGACGACCAGGCACTCGTACGCGAGCTGCGCGTCCCCAGGACCGCGCTGGGCCTGCTCGTCGGCGCGGCGCTGGGCATCTCGGGCGCGGTCCTCCAGGCCGTGACCCGGAACCCGCTGGCCGACACCCAGATCCTCGGCATCAACGCGGGCGCGGGCCTGTTCGTGGTCTTCGCGATCGGGGTGCTGGGGCTCAGCGGCATCTGGTCGTACGTGTGGTTCGCCTTCCTCGGGAGCGCCGTGGCCATGGTCCTGGTGTACGCCCTGGGCTCGGCGGGGCGCAGGGGCGCGACGCCGGTCCAGCTGACGCTCGCCGGGGTGGCGCTCGGCGCGGTCATGGAGGGCGTCTCGGCCGGGATCCGGCTGCTGAAGCCGCGGGCGTTCGACTACCTGCGGTTCTGGGACGTCGGCACCCTGACGGGCCGGCCGCTGTCGATCGCGGGAGCCGTGGCGCCGTTCGTCGTGGCGGGGCTGGTCCTGGCGCTGGTTGTCGCGCGTTCGCTCAACGCCATCGCCCTGGGGGACGATCTCGCCCGGTCGCTGGGCACGAACATCGGCCGGGCACGGGCCCTGTCCATGCTCTCGGTGACCCTGCTGGCGGGCGCGGCGACCGCGGCGGTCGGGCCGATCGGGTTCGTGGGGCTGATGGTGCCGCATGCCGCTCGCTGGATCGTCGGGCCGGACCAGCGCTGGATCTTCGCCTACACGGTGGTCTGCGCGCCGATTCTGCTGCTCGCCGCCGACGTCGTCGGCCGGGTGGTGATCCGGCCGGCCGAGCTGCAGGTGGGGATCGTGACGGCGTTCGTGGGCGCCCCGGTGCTGATCTGGCTGATCCGCCGCAGAACGGTGAGCGGGCCATGACCGGGTTGGACTTCGGCAGGCGGGTCGTGGTCGTGCGCGGCGCGGCGCTGTCCCTGCGGCTCGGCGTGCGTACCGGGATCATCTGCGCGGTGCTGGGCGTGGCCGCCCTCGCGGTGGGCGTGCTGGCACTTGGCACCGGTGAGTTCGAGGTGCCCGTGGGGGAGGTGGTCCGCGTCCTGCTGGGCGGTGAACAGGGCCCCGCCCGGCTGGTGGTCGTGGAGTGGCGGCTGCCACGGGTGCTGCTGTCCCTGATCATCGGGACGGCCCTGGGGCTCAGCGGTGCCGTGTTCCAGTCGTTGATGCGTAATCCGCTGGGCAGCCCCGACGTGATCGGGTTCAACACCGGGGCGTACACCGGGGTGCTCGTCACGATGATGTTCGTGGGCCGCGACTACTACCAGACGGCCGCGGGCGCGCTGGCAGGCGGCCTGCTCGCCGCCGCGGTGGTCTACCTGCTGGCGTACCGGAAGGGTGTGCAGGGGTTCCGGCTGATCATCGTGGGGATCGCGGTCGGCGCGGTCCTCGGCGCGGCCAACCAGTGGTTCGTCATCAAGGTGAACCTGCAGACCGCCGTCGCGGCCGCGATCTGGGGACAGGGCAGCCTGAACACCCTGGGCTGGGACCAGGTCCTGCCCGTGGCCGTCTCGGTCGCGGTGCTGACCGCGCTCCTGATGGCACTCGGGCCGCGCCTGTCCCTGCTGGCGATGGGGGACGACGCCGCCGCGGCGCTCGGCGTCCGCGCGGAGCGGTCCCGCCTGGTGTACCTCGTCATCGGGGTGGCGCTGACGGCGGTGGCGACGGCGGCCGCCGGGCCGATCTCGTTCGTCGCGCTGGCCGTCCCGCAGCTCGCCCGCCTGCTGACGCGTACGGCCGGCATCGCGCTGGTGCCGTCCGCGGTCACGGGCGCGCTGCTGCTGGCCACGAGCGACTGGCTCGCGCAGCGGGCCTTCGCCCCCATCCAGCTCCCGGTCGGCATCGTCACGGTGTCGCTGGGTGGCGTCTACTTCGCATGGCTGCTGGCCAGGCACGCGCGCAGCCGATGAGGAGGCGAGTCATGCCGAGCACACCGCTCACGCCGAGCACACCGGCGCTTACGCCGAGCACAGAGGCGCGCTTGAGCGCCCGGGACATCACCGTGGGGTACGGCCGGCGGCCGATCAGCGAACACCTGAGCGTGGACGTGCCCGACGGGCGGTTCACCGTGATCGTCGGGCCGAACGCGTGTGGCAAGTCCACGCTGCTCAGGGCGCTGTCACGGCTGCTCAAGCCGGACGCCGGGCAGGTGGTGCTGGACGGCAAGGACATCCACGCCTATCCGGCCAAGGAGGTCGCCCGGCGGCTCGGTCTGCTGCCGCAGTCGTCGATCGCGCCCGACGGCATCACCGCGGCCGACCTGGTGGCCCGCGGCCGGTACCCCTACCAGAAGCTGATCAGGCAGTGGTCGGCCGAGGACGAGGCCGCCGTGGTGGCCGCGATGACGGCGACCGGCGTGCTCGACCTGTCGGGCCGGCTGGTGGACACGCTGTCCGGCGGGCAGCGCCAGCGGGTCTGGGTCGCGATGGTGCTCGCCCAGCAGACCCCGATCGTGCTGCTCGACGAGCCCACCACGTTCCTCGACATCGGCCACCAGATCGAGCTGCTCGAACTGTGCCGGCGCCTGAACCGCGAACACCGCAACACCACCGTGGCCGTCCTGCACGACCTCAACCAGGCCTGCCGGTACGCCGACCACATCATCGCCATGAAGGCGGGCTCGATCGTGGCGCGAGGCGACCCCAAGGCGATCATCACCGCCGAGCTGATCGAGGACGTGTTCGGCCTGCCCTGCCGGATCATCGACGACCCGGAGACGCACACACCCCTGGTCATCCCGCGATCCCAACCCATCCCCGATGCCGAGGAGGCACAGTGTCCGACAACCCCTTCGACGACGAGAACGGCACCTTCTACGTCCTGGTGAACGACGAGGAGCAGCACTCCCTGTGGCCGACCTTCAAGGAGGTGCCCGCCGGCTGGCGGATCGTCTTCGGTGAAGGCGGGCAGGGCAAGCGGCAGGAGTGCCTCGACTATGTCGACCAGAACTGGACGGACCTGCGTCCCAAGAGCCTGCGCGAAAGCATGGCCCATGCTTCGGCCCGTGCTTCGGGCCCCGCTTCGGTGCAGGTGAACGACAGCTGAGCGCGTCAGCGGCAGCGCGGCCCTGGACGGGGTGGCGCATCCTTCTGCGTACGGTGACCCGCAACCGGCGGCGGCTGGGCCTGGGAACCGGTCTCATCAGCCTTCACCAGGTGTGCGAGTCACTCGTGCCGATCTTCATCGGGGTCATCGTCGACCGGGCCATCGGCCCCGGCGACGGCGGCGCCCTGGTGCTCTGGGTGGCGGCGCTGGGGGTGCTGTTCGGCGTGCTGACGACGGTGTACCGGTTCGGTGCCCGGCAGCTCATGCTCGCCATCGCGGTGGAGGCCCACACGCTCCGGGTCGAGGTCGCCACGAAGATCATGCATCCGCGTGGCATCCGTACCGACCAGCGGGCCGGCGACCTGCTCACCGTCTCGACCACCGACACGGACAACACCTCGTACCTGCTGGACTATGTACCACGCGTCGCCGGTGCGGTGACGGCCACCGTGGTGAGCGCCGTCGCGCTGCTCGTGATCGACGTCCGGCTCGGGCTGGCCGTCCTCGTCGGAACGCCCGTGGTGCTCCTCGCGCTGCAGGCGGGTACGCCGCTGATCACCAAGCGGGTGGCCGAGCAGCAGGAACGCGCGGCCGAGGCCACGTCACTGGCGACCGACCTGGTCAGCGGCCTGCGCCCGCTGCGCGGCATCGGCGCCGAGGAGGCGGCCGCCCAGCGTTACCGGGAGGTCAGTGGGCGTTCGCTGCGGGCCATCGTCCGGGCGGCCCGCACCCAGGGCGTGTACGTGGCCGCCTCGACGGTCTGTGGGGCGCTGCTGGCCTGCGGCATCGCGATCCTGGCCGGCTGGTTCGCGCTGAACGGGCGGATCAGCGCCGGGGAGCTCATCACCGTCATCGGGCTCGCCCAGTTCCTGATGGAGCCGATTGGGCTGCTGGCCATCGTCCCGAGCTGGGTCGCCGAGGCGCGGGCGTCGGCCGATCGGGTGGCCGTCGTCCTGGACGCGGACCCGCTGGTGCCCGAGGGCGTCGAGGAACTCGCCCCCGACGGAGCGCCCGAGCTGGAGGTGCGCGCGCTCAAATACGGCACGCTCGACGGGGTGGACCTGATCGTGCGTCCCGGCGAGTTCGTGGGCGTGGTGGCACACCGCGCCGCCGACGGGGAGGCGCTGGTCAAGATCCTCTCGGGGCGGGTGGCGCCGGCGGAGTACGACGGCCAGATCCTGGTCGGCGACCGGCAACTGGCCCGCGTCCGGCTGGCGCAGCTCCGCCGGACGATGCTGGTCGAACCCCACCACACGGACCTGTTCACGGGCACGATCAGAGACAACGTCACCGCCGGCGCACCGCCGATGGACCCGACCGAGGACCCGCCGGAGCGCCAGGCGGGAAGTCCGGCGGAAGTGCTGGCCGGGGTCCTGGCCGCGTCGGCGGCCGATCAGGTGCTCTCCGCGCATCCCGACGGTCTGGAGCACCTCGTCACCGAGCGGGGTGCCAGCCTGTCGGGCGGGCAGAGGCAACGGGTCGCCCTCGCCCGGGCGCTGATGGCCCGGCCACCGATCCTCGTCCTGCACGACCCGACGACGGCCGTCGACGCCGTCACCGAACACGCGATCGCCCAAGGCGTACGGGCGCTGCGGCACCCACCGGACGAGACAGGGCCGTTCACCACCGTCGTGATCACGAGCAGCCCCGCGATGCTGGCCGTCACGGACCGGGTCGTCGTCATCGACGACGGCCGGGTGGTCGCCGAAGGAGCCCACGCCGAACTGGCCGCGACAGACAGGAACTACAACCGGGCGGTACTGAGATGACCGGACCAGACGGCGACAACCCGGCCGCGGAACTCGACCGCGAGCCGATCACCGGAGCGCCTGACCGTGGGCCGCTCCCGACAGCCGGCTCGCTCGACCGCGAGGCGCCGTCGATCGCCGAAGCGTCTGACCGTGAGCTGCTGCCGATCGCGGGCGCGCGACTGACGTGGTCGTGGCTGTGGCGGGAGCTGCGCGGCCGGTGGCTGAACCTCACCTTCGCGCTGCTGGTGGGCCTGGTGGGGGCGGTCGCCTCCGTGGTCCCGGCCTACGCGCTGGGCGCGCTCGTGGACCGGGTGCGGGAGCACGCCCCTGGCTCCGCGATCGTGCCCATCACGATCGTGATCACTGTCGCCGCCGTGGTCGGGGGCGTGACCACCGGCCTGGCCACGTACCTGATCGGCAGGTTGTGCGGGCAGATCCTCGCGGTGCTGCGGGAGGCGACCGTGGCCCGGGCACTGACCTTGCCGGCCACGACGCTCGAGCGTACCGGCAAGGGCGACCTGCTCTCGCGGGTGGGCACGGACGCCGCGTCGATCGGCAAGGCCGCCTCCGACGTGATCCCCACGATGATCTCGGCGTTCCTGCTGGGCGTCCTGAGCGTCGCGGCGATGGCCGGGATCGACTGGCGGCTGGGGCTGGCCGGCGCGGTCGCGGTGCCGTTGTACGCGATGGCTCTGCGGTGGTACCTGCCGAAGGCGGCGCCCCAGTACGCCAGGGAGCGGCGGGCGGTGGCGGACTCCTCGCAGCTTTTGGTCGAGAACATGCAGGGCGTCCGTACGGTGCACGCCTACCGCCTGGAACAGGCCCGCCTGCACGACATCGGGATCGCCTCCGGGCGGGCTCGGGACATCTCGGTGTCGGTCTTCAGGCTGTTCACCCGCTTTGTCGGGCGGGTCAACCGGGCGGAGTTCTTCGGCCTGGCCGCGATCCTGATAGCGGGGTTCCTGCTGGTGCGTGGCGGGTCGGTCACGGTCGGCGAGAGCGCGGCGGCGGCGGTCCTCTTCCACCGCCTGTTCAACCCGATCGGGATGCTGCTGTTCACCTTCGACGAGGTACAGGCGGCGGGCGCGAGCCTGGCCCGCCTCGTCGGGGTGGTCGAGCTCACCCCGACACCGCGCCCGGCCACCGGCGGCGACCTGGACGGAGAGCCGCCCGTGCCGGCGGACGGCTCGCCGGAATTGTCCGGTGAGCCGCGTCTGCCGGTGGACGGTTCGTTGGAGTTGTCCGGCGTGCGCTTCAGCTATGACGGTCAGGTCGATGTGCTCGATGGTGTGAGCGTCCGGGTCGCGGCGGGCGCGCGGGTGGCGCTGGTCGGATCGACGGGGGCGGGCAAGTCCACCCTCGCGGCGATCGCGGCCGGGATCCTGCGCCCCGGTCACGGCGAGGCGCGGGTCGGCGGCGTGCCGCTGGCGGAGCTCGCTCCGGCCGACCTGCGCGAGCGGGTGGCGATCGTCACCCAGGAGACACACGTCTTCGCCGGGCCGCTGATCGAGGACCTGCGCCTGGCCCGGCCGGGAGCCTCCCCGGACGAGGCCACCCGGGCGCTGGCCACCGTCGGCGCCCTCGACTGGGCCCAGGGCCTCCCCGACGGCCTCGACACGGTGGTCGGCGAAGGCGGTCACGAGCTCACCGCGGCCCAGGCCCAGCAGCTCGCGCTCGCCCGGCTGGTCCTCGTGGACCCCGCGATCGCCGTCCTCGACGAGGCCACGGCGGAGGCGGGCAGCCTGGGCGCCCGTGACATCGAGGAATCCGCCGCCGCGGCGACCCGGGGACGGACCACCCTGATCGTCGCCCACCGTCTCACCCAGGCGGCCTCGGCCGACCGGGTGATCGTCCTCGAACACGGCCGGGTCCTCGAGGAAGGGCCGCATCACGAGCTGGTCGCCGCCGGCGGCCGGTACGCCGAACTGTGGCGGGCCTGGGAGACGCGTACCCCCACTTCCCCATCAAGTAAGGCTAGGCTAACCTAAGTTACGTGGCGAATACCGTGAACCCAGGACGTCAGGACGGCATCGCGGAGCGACTTGAGGCATTGCGCAGGTGGAACAACGCGACCACACCTGAGACGATCACCACGGTCGCCGACCTGTTCATCGCGCAGGTACGCCGGACCCCGCAGGCCCTCGCGGTCGTGGCACCCGGCGCCCGCCTGACGTACGCCGAGCTGGGCACGCACGTCTTCCAGCTCGCGCGCCACCTGCGCGGACGCGGCCTGCGGGCGGAAGACGTCGTCGCCGTCTCCACTCCCCGCTCCGCCGAACTGGTCGTCGCCGTGCTGGCGGTCATGGTCGCGGGCGGCGCCTTCGTACCGGTCGAGCCGTCCTGGCCGGCGGACCGCCGAGCCCAGGTACGGGCCGAGGCGGGCGCGGGCCTGGTCATCGCCGCCCCCGGCGCGGAGACCGGTGACTGCGTCGTGGAGGTGGACCTCGGCACCTGGCACTACGGTCACGAGCCGGCCGAGCCGCCGTCGCTGCCGCCCATCAGCGGGGGACGGCTCGCGTACGTGATGTTCACCTCCGGCTCCACGGGCAAGCCCAAGGGCGCGATGATCCGGCACGAGGCGATCAGCACCCGGCTGCTGTGGCAGGTCGAGGAGATCCTCGGGTTCGGGGCCGGTGACGCGTCGCTGTTCAAGGCGCCGCTGTCGTTCGACATCTCGGTCAACGAGATCCTGCTTCCGCTCGTCTCCGGCGGCTACGTGGTGGTCGCCGAGCCCGGCGGCGAACGCGATCCCCAGTACCTGCTCGACCTGATCGCGCGGGAGCGGGTGACGTTCGTCTACTTGGTGTCGTCGATGCTCGACACGCTTCTGGAGATGGCCCAAGGAACCTCGCTGCTGTCCGGGCTGAAGCACGTCTGGTGCGGTGGCGAGGTGCTCACCCCCGAGCTGTTCGACCGGTTCCGGAGCCGGCTGTCCACGACCCTCTACCACGGGTACGGCCCGGCCGAGGCGACCATCGGCGTCTCACACGTCATCTACCGCGACACCGCCGAACGCATCGCGACGTCGATCGGCCGCCCGAACCCGCACACCCAGCTCTACGTCCTCGACGACCGGCTGGAGCCGCTGCCTGTGGGCGAGGCCGGCGAGCTGTACGCCGCGGGGTTCCTGCTCGGGCGCGGATACATCAACGCCCCCGCGCTGACGGGCTCCCGTTTCGTGGCCAACCCGTTCGGTGACGGCGGGTCCCGGATGTACCGCACCGGCGACCTCGCGCGCTGGAACGCCGACGGCTCGCTGGAGTTCGTGGGGCGGGCGGACAACCAGGTGAAGATCCGCGGCATGCGGCTGGAGCCGGAGGAAGTGGAAGCGGCGCTCGCCACGCACCCGCGGGTCCGCCAGGCGACCGTCACCGTGGGCACGAACGCGGCGGGCGCGCGACACCTCATCGGCTACGTGACCTCCCACGACGACCTCCCGGCCGGGGAACTACGGCGCTGGTGCGCCGACCGGCTGCCCGAGTACATGGTGCCGAGCGCCTTCGTCGTCCTGGACCGCTTCCCGCTCACGGCCAACGGCAAGGTGGACCGCCGCGCACTCCCAGAACCCCAAGCGCACCGCCGCCCTGTGTCGGCGTCCAAGACGGACGGCCGCGCTCTGCCGGGTGGAGCCAGGGGCGGGGAACGTGCCCTGTGCGAGATCTTCGCGCGGGTGCTCGGCATCGAGGAGGTGGGGGCGGAGGAGGACTTCTTCGCTTTGGGCGGTGACAGCATCGTCGCCATCGGCGTGGTCCGGCAGGCGCGGCACGCGGGACTCGTGGTGCGGGCGCGCGACCTGTTCGCCCATCCCACCCCAGCCGCGCTGGCCGCCACGGTAACCGAGGTCACCACGACCGCCGGCCCCGCCACCGGCGCGGTCGGCGAGGTGCCCCCGACCCCGATCACCGAGTGGCTCCAGGCCACCGGCCCGTCGATGGACGGGTTCATCCAGTCGATGACAGTCCACACGCCTGCCGGTATGACCGCCGACCAGCTCGAACACGTCGTCGACGCCGTACTCGCCACCCACGACCTGCTGCGGGCACGGATCGACGGCGCGGCCCCCTGGACCCTGTCGATCCAGCCGGTGGGCTCGCCACGAGCGGCCCAGGTAATCACTCGCGTAGACGTGACCACCAGCGACGCCGCGGCGGTGGAGGCGGTCGCCGCCAGGGAGGTCACGGCGGCGGCGCGACGGCTTGACCCGGCCGGTGGACGGATGGTCGAGCTGGTGTGGCTGGACGCCGGGGCGCACGCGCAGGGCCGGCTCGTGGTGGTGATCCATCACGTGATCGTGGACGGGGTGTCGCTCCGGGTGCTCCTGGAGGATCTCGGACAGGCATGGGCGGCGGTTCGCGATGGGCGGGCGGTGTCGCTGCCCGGCGTACCCACTTCGTTCAGACAGTGGGCGACACTGCTGCGCGACCGTACCCGCGCGGGCGCGTTCGCCGCCGACGAGGCGTACTGGCTGCGGGCGGCGGCCACCCCCGACCCGATGCTGGGGGAGCGGCCTCTGGACCCGCGCCGCGACGTGGTGGCGGCCGAGGAGTCGCTGACGGTCGCGCTCCCGTCGCCCGTTGCCGCCCGTCTGCTCGGCGCGGTGCCCGCGTCCATTCACGGCGGTGTGAACGACGTCCTGGTCGCGGCGGCGGCGATCGCCCTGGGCCGGTGGCGGGCCGGCCACTGCCCCGACGCGGGGTCCGAGGTGCTGCTGGAACTGGAGGGACACGGCCGGGAGGAAGACGCGGTCGGCGACGTCGACCTCTCCCGTACCTTCGGCTGGTTCACCACGCTCTTCCCGGCCGTACTCGATCCGGGGCCGGGCGATGCCGCCCTCGGAGACGCGGTGAAGGCGGTCAAGGAGCAACTCCGGGCGGTGCCCCGGCGGGGGTTGAGCTACGGTGCCTTGCGTTACCTCGGTGGCGAGTCCCGTCCTGACCTGGCCGTCGCGCCGCACGTGCTGTTCCACTACCTCGGGCGGTTCGCGGCCGGTTCTACCGAGGAGTGGACGGCCGTTGGCGACGGCGGTGCGGATGGCGACGGCGGTGATGGTGGCGGCGGTAGCGGCGAGATCGTCGTCGAGCGGCGTGACCCGCGCATGCCGCTGCCGCGTGTGCTGGAGATCAACTCGGTCGCCGTGGACACGGCCGACGGGCCGGTGCTGGAGACGAGGTTCAGCTGGCCTGGCGGTGTGCTCGACGGCGGCCGGGTGCGGGCGCTGGCCGAGCTGTGGACCCAGGTGCTCACCGGCATCGCCACGAGCGAGACGGTCGCCGGACACACCCCGTCGGACTTCCCCCTTGTCGCCCTGGAGCCGAGCGACGTGGCCGCCATCGAGGCCGCGGCACCGGAACTCCGGGAGGTGCTTCCCCTGTCACCGCTGCAGACCGGCCTCTACTTCCATGCCACCTTCGCCCGCGACACTGACCCGTACGTCGTCCAGCAGATCATCGAGCTCACCGGCCCGCTGGACGGCGACCGGTTACGGCTGGCCGCGGACCGGCTGATCGACAGGTACCCCAACCTGGGCGCGGCGTTCCGCACTGTCGGCGACGGGCAGGTCGTGTCCGTGATCGCGGGCCGTCCGCCGGTGCCGTGGCGGGTGGAGGATCTCGGCGGGTTCGGCGCGGAGGGTGCCGCCTCGTGGGTGGCCGCCGTCGCGGAGGCGGAGCGGTCCTTGCCGTTCGATCTGGCTCGGCCTCCGTCCATGAGGTACGCGCTGCTCAGGCTGGGTGAGCGGCGGCATGTGCTGATCCACACCGTGCACCACATCCTCGCTGACGGCTGGTCGGTGCCGCTGCTCCTGCGCGACCTGCTGGCGTTCTACGAGGCCGGGGGACGGGCCGAGGCGCTGCCCGCGCCGCCCCATTACCGGGAGTTCCTGCGGATGCTGGCGGCACAGGACCCCGACGTGGCGACCGAGGCGTGGGCGGACGCCCTGGCGGACGTGCACGAGCCGACCAGGCTCGCTGATGCGCTCGGCGTTCCCGACGAGACCGGGCTCGCTGGCGCGCTCGGCGTTCCGGACGAGACCGGGCTCGCTGATGCACTCGGCATTCCCGAAGAGGTCGCCGGGCAGGCGGTCGGTGGGTTCGGGCGCGTCGATCGGGAGCTGTCCGAGGAGGTCAGCGACCGGGTGAGCGCGTGGGCGCGGGAGCACGGGCTGACGGTCGGGGCGGTCATCGGCGCCGCTTGGGGCATTCTCGTCGGACGGCTGGCAGGTCGGTCCGACGTGACGTTCGGTTCGACCGTCTCCGGGCGTGGGGCTGCCGATGTGGCGGGTATCGACTCCATGGTCGGTCTGCTGATCAACACGGTTCCCGCGCGGGTACGGTGGAGTCCCGCCGAGTCGCTAGCCACCGTGGTACGGCGCTTCGCCCGCGACCGGCGCGAGGTGGTGGAGCACGAGCACGTCTCGCTGGCCCGGCTGCAGCGGCGGCTGGGTGTGCCTGAGCTGTTCGACACGCTCGTGGTCATCGAGAACTACCCGGCGCCGCCCACCCCGGCAGGGGAGATCCAGATCGCCGCCGTGCACACGGTTGAGGCGCCTCACTACCCGGTGACGCTGATGGCCAAGCCGGGCGCGCGGATCGCCGTCACGCTGACCCACGATCGGCGGGTAGTCGGTACGAGTGTCGCGGCCCGGCTGGCCCGCCAGTACGAGATGGTGCTTGCCGCCATCGCCGAGGACGCCGAACAGGCCTGCGACCTGGTCGAGTTGGTGACCGGGGAGGAGCGCGAGTGGCTGATGGCCGCCGGTTCCGGTGCCCCGGCGCGGCGGCCCGGCGCCACGGTTGTGGACCTGTTCGCGGGGCAGGTGGCCCGGCACCCGGCGCGTACGGCCGTCGTCTGCGGCGACCTCGCGCTCACCTACGCTGAGCTGGACGATCGCGCCGGACGGGTGGGCATGGCACTGACCCGGGCGGGTGTGCGCCGTGGTGACATCGTCGCGGTGGCGACGAGCCGCTCGGCGGACATGGCCGTGGCCCTGCTCGCCGTCATGCGTGCTGGGGCCGCCTACCTGCCGGTCGATCCCGGCTATCCGGCGGCCCGGATCGAGTTCATGCTCGGGGACGCGCGGCCGGTGTGCGTGCTGACCGACGACGCGAGCGCCAGGTCGCTGCCGCCGCACGACCTGCCGACGCTCACCGTACGGGCGGCGGCCGACACGGACACCAACGGCGACGGAACGCAAACAGGCCCGCTGGATGCGAGGTCGGTCGGGACTGGGACGAACCCGCACGTTGCGGTGTCGGTCGGGACCGGGACTCCGCAGGACGTGGTGTCGGTCGGGACCGGAACAGGCCCCCTGGATGCGGTGTCCGTTGTTTACACCTCCGGCTCGACGGGGCGGCCGAAGGCGGTCGTCGGGACGCAGGAGGCGCTTGCCAATCGGCTGGGCTGGGCCGCGCGGGAGTGGGTGGCCGATGTTCGGGTGGCGAAGAGCTCGCTGAGCTTTGTCGACGGCACCACGGAGCTGCTCGGGGGTCTGGTCGCGGGGGCGACGACGGTCATCGCCGACGCCACGGAGGCCACCGACGGCGCCGCGCTGGCCGGGCTCGTCGAGCGGTCCGGGGCGACCCAGTTGCTCGCCGTGCCCAGTCTGGCCGGCGCGCTGGCGGACACGGAACCGGAACGGCTCGCGACGCTCAGCCGCTGGATCTGCAGCGGGGAACCGCTGGCCCAGGCCTGCGTGACCGCGCTCCGGCAGGCGTCCCCCGGTGCCCGGATCGTCAACTCCTACGGATCATCGGAGGTGGCGGGTGACGTGTTGCAGGGTGAGGTGGGCACGGCGGGGCCGGTGACGTTGGGGACGCCGGTGCCCGGGGCGCGGATCCATCTGCTGGATGCCGCCCTTGACCTCGTCCCGCCCGGCGCGGTCGGGGAGATCTACGTCGGTGGCGCCCAGCTCGCCCTCGGCTACCTGGGCCAGGGCGGTGCGACGGCCACCCGATTCGTGGCCGACCCGTACACCGACGGCGCCCGGCTCTACCGCACCGGAGACCTCGGCCGGTGGACAGCAGACGGGCGGGTCGAGTTCCTCGGCCGGGCCGACGACCAGGTGAAGATCAACGGTCACCGCGTGGAGCCGGGCGAGCTGGAGGCCGCCCTGATGCGCCGCGCGGGTGTGACGGACGCCGTGGTCGCCGTACGCGCAACGGGCGGAGACACCGGCGGCACGCGTTCTCTGCACGCCTATGTGGTGGCCGCCCCCGGCGAGGAGATCGACCCCAACGCCCTCCGCGCGACGCTACGCGCCGAACTACCCCCGTACCTGGTCCCCGCCACGATAACCATCCTGGACCACCTGCCAATGCTCCCCAACGGCAAACGAGACCGCCGGGCGCTTCCCGCCCCCGAGCCGACCGCCAGGG
The DNA here is from genome assembly GCF_043197155.1 of Nonomuraea sp. NPDC049269. NCBI lineage: Bacteria > Bacillati > Actinomycetota > Actinomycetes > Streptosporangiales > Streptosporangiaceae > Nonomuraea > Nonomuraea sp. NPDC049269. The sequence goes on along the minus strand of NZ_JBICSO010000007.1, from coordinate 194,609 downwards.
GCGGACGCCCGCGCACCCCAAGGGAGGCGCTGATCTGCGCCCACTTCGGCACGGTGCTCGGCCGCGACAGCCGCGACAGCCGCGACAGCCGCGACGGTCACGACGGCATCGGTGTCCACGACGACTTCTTCACGGCCGGAGGCGACAGCATCCAGGCCATCCGCGTCGTCAGCCTGCTCGCCAAGGACGGGATCGAACTGACCACCGAGGACATCTTCCGCATGCGTACCCCCTCCGCCATCGAGGCCCACCTGGCAGGCGGCGAGCCGACGGCACCGCTGCGAGTCGCCGAGCCGGCGCCCCGGCTGCGACCCGCCGAGCTGACGACCGTGTCGCTGACCCAGGCGGAGATCGACCACGTCGTGGCGGTCAGCCCGGTTCCGGTGGCCGACATCTGGGCGGTGTCCCCCCTCCAGGAGGGCGTCTACTACCAGGCGGCCTTCTCCGAGGGCGCCGGCACCTACATCGCGCAGAACGTGTTCGACTTCGACCGCCGTCTCGACGCCGAGGCCATGACCACGGCGTTCGCGGCGCTGCTGCGACGCCATCCCACGCTGCGCGCCGGGTTCACCGGTGACGGCGTCCCAGGCGTCGTGCAGTACATCGGCGCCGAGGTCCCGGCCGAGGTCGCGGTCGTGGACCTGTCCACCGGCTCCGGGGACGCGCTCGCGGAGCTGATGCGCTCCGACCGGGAGGAACCGTTCGATCTCACCCGGCCGCCCCTGGCCCGGCTGACCGTCGTACGCCTTCCCGGCGGCCGGGACCGGCTGCTGCTGACCGCGCACTTCCTGCTCTGGGACGGCTGGTCGCGCGAGCTGGTGCTGCGCGAGCTGTTCGCGCTCTACGACTCTCGAGGGGAACGCGGCGCGTTGCCGCCGGCGCGGGCGGCGTTCACCGACCACCTCGCCTGGATCGCCGCCCGCGACCGCGACGCCTCCACCGCCGCCTGGGCAGCCGCGCTCGCCGACGTCTCCGAGCCGACCATCCTGGTCCCGGAGGCGGCCGGCCGGGAGCCGATCCCGTCGGAACGCGTCCTGGCGGCGCTCCCGGCCGAGGTGACCACCCGGCTGGGGGAGCAGGCCAGGCGCGGCGGGGTCACGCTCAACTCGCTGCTGACCGCCGCGCTCGGCCTGCTCCTCGGCTATGAGACCGGGCGGACCGACGTCGTGTTCGGTACGACGGTCGCGGGCCGGCCCACCCAGTTGCCGGGGATCGAGGACGTGATCGGCCTGTTCCTCAACACCGTCCCGGCCCGGGTGGCCGCCTCGCCCGACATGACGGTGATCGAGCTGGCGCGCCGGGCGCAGGAGGACCGCATCGGGCTCGCGCCGCACGAGTACCTGGGACTCGGCGACATCCAGCGGGCCGCCGGACACGAGCAGCTCTTCGACACGCTGTACGTCCTGCAGAACTTCCTGTCCGACACGACCTTCACCGAGCTGGAACGCGAGCAGGGCATCGTCGGAGTGGAGTACGTCGACACCACCCACTACCCGTTCACCTGGGTGCTGACCCCCGGCGCCAACCTGCGGATCAAGCTCGAATACCGGCCGGACGTGGTGGCGGAGCAGGACGCGCGGAGGCTGGTCCGGCGCTTCAGGCGGCTGCTGGAGTCGCTCGCCGGCGGCCTGTCGGTCCAGGCGGGCGCGCTCGACCCGCTGCTCGACGAGGAGCACGCCGAACTGGCCGGGCAGTGGGCGGCCACGGAGCATCCGATCGGCTCGGCCACCATCGCCGACCTCCTGGCCGAGCGGGCCAAGGGCTGTCCGGACGAGATCGCCCTGGTGTTCGGGGAGCTGTCGCTGACCTACGCCGAGCTGGACGGCCGGATCAACGGCTGCGCCCGGCTGCTGCTGGCCAAGGGCGCGGGACCGGGCCGGATCGTGGCGCTCGGCCTGCCGCGCGGCGTCGAGATGGTGGTCGCGCTCTTCGCCGTCCTGCGTACCGGCGCCGCCTACCTGCCGCTCGAGCTCGACCACCCCGTGAACCGGCTCGCCGACATGCTCGACGACGCGCGGCCGGTGCTGCTGGTCTGCGCCGACACGGCCACACCGCTGGCCGAGGCGCAGCGGCGGCTGGGCGGGGAATGCCTGGTGCCCGACGACACGCTGCCCGCGCATCCGCTGAGTGACGCGGAGCTGGGAGCGTTCGCCGCCACGGTGCCGGGCAGGCTGGAGCATCCGGCGTACGTCATCTACACCTCCGGCTCCACCGGCCGCCCCAAGGGCGTGGTCACGCCGTACCGCGGCCTGACCAACATGCAGCTCAACCACCGGGCCGAGATCTTCGACCCGGTCGTCGCCCGCGCTCGGAGCACCGGGCGGGACCGGCTGCGCATCGCACACACGGTGTCGTTCTCCTTCGACATGTCGTGGGAGGAGCTGCTGTGGCTCGTCGAGGGCCACGAGGTGCACATCTGCGACGAGGAACTGCGCCGGGACGCCGCCGCCCTGGCCGCCTACTGCCGCGCGAACCGCATCGACGTGATCAACGTGACCCCGACGTACGCCCACCACCTGTTCGAGGAGGGGCTGCTCGACCGGGACGGGCATCCGCCCCGCCTGGTGCTGCTCGGCGGCGAGGCGGTCAGCGAAGCCGTCTGGAACCGGCTGAGCGAGCCCGGCGGCGCCGAGGGTTACAACCTGTACGGCCCGACCGAGTACACGATCAACACGCTGGGCGCGGGCACCGGCGACAGCGCCACGCCGACCGTGGGCCGCCCGATCTGGAACACCCGCGCGTACGTGCTCGACGCCTGGCTGCGCCCTGTCCATCCGGGAGTGCTCGGCGAGCTCTACGTGGCGGGCGCGGGGCTCGCGCACGGCTATCTGCACGCGCCGGACCTGACCGCGTCGCGGTTCGTGGCGGACCCGTTCGTGCCCGGCGGCCGCATGTACCGGACCGGGGACCTCGTACGGCAGCGCCGCGACGGCAACCTCGACTTCCTCGGCCGCGTCGACGACCAGGTGAAGATCCGCGGCTACCGGGTCGAGCTCGGCGAGGTGGAGTCGGCCCTGACCGCGTTGCCGCAGGTCCGGCAGGCCGCGGTCATCGCCCGTACCGACTCGGCGGTGACCGGGCTGAAGAAGCTGGTCGCGTACGTGGTGCCGGCGGAGGGGGCCGACCAGAGCGCCCTCGTCGCGGACCTGCGGGCCGCGCTGGCCGAGCGGCTGCCCGGCTACATGGTCCCCGCGCTGTACGGCATAGTCGGCGAGCTGCCGCTGACGGTCAACGGCAAGCTCGACGTCGCCGCGCTGCCCGAGCCCGTGGCACCCGTCAGCGGCGGCGACGGTCCGCGCGACGACCGCGAGCGAACCCTGTGCGCCATCTACGCGGAGGTGCTCGGCCTCGCCGGGGTCGGCATCGACGACGACTTCTTCGCCCTCGGCGGCGACAGCATCTCCTCGATCGCCGTGACCGGCCGCGCACGCAAGGCGGGCCTGCACCTCACTCCGCGCGACGTCTTCCGCCGCCGCACCGTGCGGGCGCTGGCCGCCGCCGCGCCCCAGGCCCGCCTGAGCGGACCGCGGGACAGCGGCGAGGGTACGGTCGCGCTCACCCCGATGCTGGCCGAGACGATGCGGGCGGGTACGCCGCTGGAGCGCTTCTACCAGTCGATGATCCTCCGCACCCCGGCCGGCATGACCCACGAGCAACTGGAGCGGGTGCTCCAGGCCGTCGGCGAACGCCACGATCTGCTGCGGGCCCGGCTCGATCGCGACGGCGCCGCATGGGCGCTGTCGGTGCCGCCGCCGGCGGCGTTCCGCGCGGCGGACGCGCTCACCAGGGTGGACGGCTCGGCCGACGTGGAGGAGGTCACCGGGCGGGCTGCCGACGGCCTCGACCCCGAGCGCGGGGTCATGCTGCGGGCGGTGTGGTTCGCCGGCGAGTCCGGGCCCGGCCGGCTGCTGCTGATCATCCACCACCTGGTGATCGACGGCGTCTCCTGGCGGGTGCTCGCCGACGACCTCGCGCGGGCCTGGGCGGAGGTACGGGCGGGCCGCGAGCCGGTGCCCGACGAGGTGCCGACCTCCTTCCGTACCTGGTCGAAGCTGGTCGAGGAGGCGACCGAGCGGGGTACGTTCCGCGACGAGCTCGACCACTGGCGGGCCGTCCTCGCCACCGAGGACCCCTGGTTGGGCACGCGCCCGCTCGACCCGGTGATCGACACGGCCGCCACCGTGGAATCGCTGACGGTCTCGCTGCCCGCCGAGGTGAGCACGGCCCTGTTGTCGGCCGTGCCCGCCGCGATGCACGGCGGCGTCAACGACGTCCTGCTGACCGGCTTCGCCACCGCACTCGCCGAGTGGCGGCGCGGCGCGAGCGCCGTGGTCCTCAGCCTGGAGAGCCACGGCCGTGACGCTCTCGACAACGTGGACCTTTCCCGCACGGTCGGCTGGTTCACCGCCATCTACCCCGTATGCCTCGACCCGGGACCGCTGCGCTGGGCCGAGGTCACCGAGGCGGGCGCCGCCCTCGCGGCGGCGGCCAAGCGGGTCAAGGAGCAGCTCCGCGCCGTGCCCCGGCAAGGGCTTGGGTACGGGATCCTGCGCTACCTCGACGGCGAGGCGGACCTGCGGGGCGAGCCGCCGCAGATCCTGTTCAACTACCTGGGGCGGTTCGCCGCCGACGAGGGCGGGGACTGGGCGGCGGCGGGCGCGCTGCGCGAAGGCGTCCACCCGAGCAACCCCGCGATGGGGCTGGAGATCAACGCGCTGGCCCGGGACGGGCGGGCGGGCACGGTGTTCTCGGCCACGCTGTCCTGGCCGTCCGGCGTCATGACGGCCGATGAGGTGGGTCGGCTGGCCGAGCTGTGGATGGCCGCGCTGACCGCGCTGACCCGCTGTGCCGAGCTCGCCGGGCGTACCCCTTCCGACTTCCCGCTGGTCGAGCTGACCCAGGGGGACGTGGACCGGCTCGCGCCGTCCGGGGTGCGGGACGTGCTCCCGCTGCTGCCGTTGCAGCAGGGCATGTACTTCCACGCGTCCTTCGCCGAGGACCACACCGACACGTACGTGGTGCAGCAGGTGGCCGAGCTGTCCGGCCCGGTCGATCCGGCGGCGCTCCGCCGCGCCGTGGAGGCGGTGGTCCACCGTCACGACGCCCTGCGCGCCTGCTTCCGTGAGCTGGCCGACGGCCGGGTGGTCCAGGTGATCGCCGACGGGGTGGACGTACCGTGGCACGAGGTGGACCTGACCGGTCTCGGCGATGAGGCGGCGCGCGAACGGCTGGCCGAGGTCACGGCCGCCGAGCTGGCCGAGCCCTTCGACCTGGCAACCGCGCCCCTGCTGCGGTATGCCCTGGTCTCGCTCAGCCGGACCGACCACCGGCTGGTGGAGACCATGCACCACATCCTCGCCGACGGGTGGTCGTACCCGCTGATGTTCGGGGACGTGATCGAGTCCTACGAGCGGGGCCGGTCCGGAGCCGGGTACGAGCTGCCCGCTCCGGCGGTGACGTTCCGCGACCACGTCGAGGCGGTGGCCGGCCTGGACCGGGCACACGCTCGCGGCGTGTGGGCCCGCGCGCTGTCCGGCATCGGCTCGGCCACCCGCCTGTTCGGCAGCGCTGTCGAGAAGGTCTCCCGGCATGACAGCGTCCACGTCGCGCTGCCCGCCGAGCGCACGGCCGCCCTGGTCGAGGCCGCTCGCGAGCAGGGGGTGACCCTCAGTACGTTCGTGCACGGCGCCTGGGGTCTGCTGCTCGGCGGCCTGCTCGGGCAGGAGCGGGTGGTCTTCGGCTCCACGGTGTCGGGACGGGGCGGGGAGCTGCCCGGCGTCGAGTCGATCGTCGGTCTGTTGATCAACACCATTCCGGTGCCCATGTCCTGGAGTCCCGGGGACTCGCTGCACGAGGTGCTCGCGCAGCTGCAGGAGCAGCAGACGGACCTGCTCGACGTGCAGCAGGTGGGGCTCGGCGAGCTCGCCGCCGTCGCTGGTGTCCGGGAGTTCTTCGACACGATGGTCGTGGTGGAGAACTTCCCCGCTGTGCGGGACGGTAGCCGGGATGGGCTGAGCGTGCGGGGCTTCACCGGGACGGATTCGCCGCACTATCCGGTGTCGCTGGTGGCCTTTCCCGGTGAGCGGCTGACGCTGGAGATCAAGTACGACGTCGAGCTGGTCGGGGAGCGGGCGGCCCGGCGGCTGCTGGACCAGGTGGCGCGCGTGCTCGACCAACTGGCCACGGCCCCTGACCTGCCGGTCGCTTCAGTGGTGTCGTCCGGGGCGGCTGTGGCACGGGTGGAGGACGGTGCGACGCTCGCGGGCGCGTACGCCGCCGCCCCGGTCCGGCCGGACTCCATCGCCGTCACCTCGGGCGATGTTTCGCTCACGCACGCCGAACTGGACGCGGCCGCCAACCGGATGGCCCGCGCGCTGATCGCCGGAGGAGTACGGCCGGAGTCGCGGGTCGCCGTCGCGTTGCCGCGCTCGGCCGACCTCGTCGTGGCGCTGCTCGCGATCGTCAAGGCGGGCGGCTGCTACGTACCGCTGGACATCGGCGCCCCGGCCGCACGGCTCGCATACATCCTCGCCGACTCGAACCCCGTACGCCTGCTGACCGACAGCGCGACGCTGGGCTCGCTGCCCCCTGCCACGGTGCCGGTCATGCTGCTGGACGACCCGGAGGTCATCGCGGGCCACTCCACCGCCCCGCCGCGGCCGGTACCGCTGAGCGCGGACAACGCGGCGTATGTCATCTACACCTCGGGTTCGACGGGGCGGCCCAAGGGCGTGACGGTGACCCATCGCAATGTGCTGTCGCTGTTCGCGGCGGCTGAGGAGCTTTTCGAGTTCGGTCCGGACGATGTGTGGACCATGTTCCACTCGTACGCGTTCGACTTCTCGGTGTGGGAGCTGTGGGGCGCGCTGCTGTACGGCGGGCGCCTGGTGGTCGTCGCCCACGATGTGGCGCGCGACCCGCGACGCTTCCTGGACCTGCTGGAACGCGAGCGCGTGACCGTGCTGAACCAGACCCCGTCCGCGTTCTACCCGCTGATCGAGGCCGAACGCGGGCGGCCGGGCGAGCTCGCCCTCCGGTACGTGATCTTCGGCGGCGAGGCGCTGGACCTCGCCCGCCTGGCCCCGTGGTACGACCGCCAAGCACCGCTGCTGGTGAACATGTACGGCATCACCGAGACCTGCGTGCACGTGTCGTTCCGGGCTCTGACCTCGGACGACGCGAACGGCGACAGCGTCATCGGCGGGCCGCTGCCCGGCCTCGGCGTACACGTGCTCGACCGCCGTCTCCAGCCGGTCCCGCCGGGCGTCACCGGCGAGATCTACGTCGCGGGTGACCAGCTGGCCCGCGGGTACCTCGACCGCCCCGGCCTGACCGCCGAACGGTTCGTCGCCGACGCCTCCGGCGGGCGGCTCTACCGCACCGGCGACCTCGCGCGGTGGACTCCCGACGGCGACCTGGTCTACCTGGGCCGGTCCGACCAGCAGGTGAAGGTACGGGGGTACCGCATCGAACTCGGCGAGATCGAGTCCGCGCTGCTGACACTGGACGGAGTCGTGAACGCCGCCGTCATCGTGCGCGAGGACGAGCCCGGCCGGCGGCGGCTCGTGGCGTACCTGGTCGCGCGGGACGGGGTGCGCGTCGGTGCCGCCGAGGCCCATGCCCGGCTGGCTGAGAGGCTGCCTTTCTACATGATTCCGGCGACGTTCGTGTCACTCTCCGCGCTGCCACTGACGGTCAACGGCAAACTCGACCGCGACGCCTTGCCCGCTCCGGCGACCGCTCGGGCGGTGGTTGTCGGCGAGCCCACCCTGCCCGTATCGGCGACCTTGGATACCGGTGAGCTTGACCGCGAGGCCCTGCCCGTTCCGCAGACCACGCGGGCGGTGGTTGCCGGCCGACTCCCGGTCGCCCAGGTCGAGGTCTCTGCTGGGGGAGCGTCGCCTGTGGTCGTTCTGCGGGCGCTGTACGCGGAGGTGCTGCGTCTGGACGACGTCGGGCCTGAGGACGACTTCTTCGTGCTCGGCGGCGACAGCATCATCGCGATCCAGCTCGTCAACCTGGCCCGGCGCCGGTCATTGCGACTGTCCCCGAGGGACGTGTTCATCCACCGCACGCCGGCCGCGCTCGCCGACGCGATCGGGCCCTCCGACGCGGACACCGGAACTGGCCGGGAGTCGGCCGCCGGACCTGACCGGGAGCCGGATGAGGCCGTGTCCGATGGGGTCGGCGAGGTCATGCTGATGCCGATCGTGCACCGGTTGGCCGAGCTGGGCGGGCGGATCTCCCGGCTGAACCAGTCCGAGCTGCTGCTCACCCCGCAGGGCGCCACCCACGAGCAGGTCGTCACGCTGATCCGCGCGCTGGTCGGGCGGCACGACGCGCTCCGGCTGCGGCTGAACCGGCCGTCTCCGTTGCTGTGGTCCCTGGAGGCCCGTCCGGCCGCCGACGTTCCCGATCCCGCCGTGACCTCGGTCGATGCGGTGGGTCTCGACGAGGACGCCCTGCGCGCCTTGATCGCCGCCGAGTCCGACGCCGCCGCCGACCGGCTGGATCCCGACAACGGCGATGTGTTGCAGGCGGTGTGGTTCGACCGGGGGCCCGAGCAGCAGGGCAGGCTGCTGCTCGTCGCGCATCACCTGGTGGTCGACGGGGTCTCGTGGCGGATCCTGGTCGACGACCTGCGACAGGCGTGGGAAGCCGTGAGCACCGGGCAACAGGTGCGGCTCGAACCGGTCGGCACGTCCCTGCGCGCCTTCGCCCGGTCCATCACCGAGAACGCCACCCAGGCGGCCAGGCTCGCCGAGTTCGACCATTGGACGACCACCCTGGCTCCGGGCGCCGAACTCGACCCGGTGACCCCGACCATCGGCCTGACCGCAGGCCGAACCCGCGACCACGTCGTACGCCTGCCCGCCGAGGTGACCGGCCCGCTGCTCACAGCCGTGCCGATGACCGCGTCGGCTGGGACGGCTGTGTCGGCGACCGCGTCGGCTGGGCCAGCCGCTCCAGTGGCCGACGTGACCGATGTGCTCGTTGCCGCGTTGCATGTCGCGGTCTCGCGCTGGCGGGTGGCGCGTGGCGGTGACCCTGCGGCGCCGCTGGTGATCGACCTGGAACGGCACGGGCGCGAAGAGGTCGCGGACGGTGAGGACCTGTCCAGGACCGTGGGGTGGTTCACCGCCATCGCCCCCGTGCGGCTGCCCGCCGTCTCCGGTGCGGTCACCGCCGTGCTCGGCGACGTGTGCCAAGTGCTGCGGGCCGTTCCGGACGGTGGGCTCGGGTACGGGCAGTTGCGTTACTGCAACGCGCGCACCGCCCCCGCGCTCGCCCGGCTGGGAACACCCCAGCTGCTGTTCAACTACCTCGGCCGATTCCCCGCCGGGCGATCCGGCGACTGGGACACGGCGCCCGAGGCGGAGGCGCTGCGGGTGCACCCGGACCCGGACCTGGGCACGCCGTACCTGCTGGAGATCAACGTCGCCTGCCACGACATGGCGGCGGGGCCCGAGCTGCACGCCGTGTTCACCTATGCGGACGGCGGCCTCGGCGCGAACGACGTGGACGCGCTCGCCGACGCCTGGGCCGCGGCCGCGCGCGAGCTGGCCGCCGCGTCGCCTGGCCATGGCCGCGAACGTGGAGCGGACCACTCGGCCCGGCCCGGCTCGCTGAGCGACCCCACTGCGCTGAGCGACCCCACTGCGCTGAGCGGCTCCACCGCGCTGAACCACCCCACCCTCACCCCCGATGAGGTCGACCGGGTGCTCGCCGCGGCCCCGGTCGCCGTACAGGACATCTGGCCCTTGTCGCCGCTCCAGGAGGGCCTGTACTTCCAGGCGGGCTACGCGGGCGACGCCGACGTGTACGTGGCGCAGAACGCGTTCGACTTCGCCGGACGGCTTGATGTCGAAGCCCTCCGCCACGCGTACGCCGCCGTGCTCGATCGTCACGCGGCCATGCGGCTCGGCTTCACCGCCGAGGGCACGACCCGGCCCGTAGCCCTGGTCGGCACCGGCCTGGACAGCTCGGTCGACGTGGTGGACCTGTCAGACGAGAAGGACGACCATCGGCTCCGGGCGCTGATGGAGGAGGACCGTCGCCGGCCGTTCGAGCTGGCCCGGCCGCCGCTGTGCCGCCTGAGCGTGGTCCGCCTGCCCGGCGGGCGCGATCGGCTGCTGCTCACGTACCACCTGCTGCTGTGGGACGGGTGGTCGCGGGAGCTGGTCCTGCGCGAACTGTTCGGCGAGTACGCCCTTGCCCGCGACGGCCACCCCGCCCAGCGGCCAGACGCGGAGACGGCAACAGGCCGCACGGTCGGACCGTCCTCGTCTGACGCGGAGACAGCGGCAGGTCGCGCGGCGGGACGGCCGTCGCCCGGTGCGGAGGCGGCGACGTTCACCGACTATCTTGCCTGGCTGGCCCGGCAGGACGCGGACGCGTCGGCGCGGGCCTGGGGGCGGGCGCTCGCCGGGCTGGAGGAGCCGACCATCCTGTTCCCAGCGGCGGCGGGGACCGCGCCGGTGCTGGCGACCAGCCTGTCGTTCCGGCTGAGCCGGGAGCAGACCGGTCGCGTCGCCGAGCAGGCGCGTCGCGCTGGGGTGACACTCAACGCGATGCTCAGCACGGCGCTGGCGATGGTGCTGAGCCATGCCTCGGGACGGCAGGAGGCCGTGTTCGGTACGACCGTCGCCGGACGGCCGACCGAGCTGGACGGCATCGACGCGGTGATCGGGGTCTTCCTCAACACCGTTCCCGTCCACGTACGCCTGACCCCGGCCGAACCCGTGCTGGAGGTCATGCGGCGCGTGCAGGCCGACCGCGTGGAGATGATGCCGCACGAGTACCTCGGCCTGGGCGACATCCAGCGCGCGGCGGGCCGCGACCAGCTCTTCGACAGCCTGTACGTCCTGCAGAACTTCCTCGACGACGACACCTTCACCGATCTGGAGGAGGAACACGGCATCGTCGGCGTGGAGAGCGTGGACGCGACGCACTACCCGCTCACCTGGGTGGCCACGCCGGGGGCGCGGCTGGCGGTGCGGCTGGAGTTCCGTGCCGACGTGGTCGCGCCGGAACAGGCGCGGGCGCTGCTGTCCCGGCTGGAGCAGGTGCTGCTCCACCTCTCGGAGCAGCCCGCCGCGACGGTCGCCGATGTTCCCGTCCTGCTCCCGTACGAGCTCGCGGAGCTTGAGGCCGGATGGGACGCGGTCACCCATCCCATCGGCGCCGAGACGATCGCGGAGCTGATGGGCGCCCAGGCCCGGCGGACACCGGACGCCGCGGCCCTCACCTCCGGCACGCGGACACTGACCTACGCCGAACTCGACGCGCGCGTGAACCAGCTCGCCCGCCTGCTGCTCGACCGGGGCGCGGGCCCCGAGCGGATCATCGCGCTGGCCGTGCCCCGATCCATCGACATGGTGGCCGCGCTGTTCGCGGTCCTCCGTACCGGAGCCGCCTACCTGCCCCTCGAACTGGACCATCCCGACGACCGCCTGCTGGCGATGCTGGCCGACGCGGGGCCGGTCCTGCTGGTCACCACCGAGGCGGTGGCCCCTCGGCTCGCCTCTCACCCGGTGCCGGTGCTGTGCCTGGACGGCGCCGCCGCGCGTACCGGATCGTCGGAGCCGATCGAGGGCCGCGAACTGGGCGAATTCGCCCCCGGCAGGCCGGGACGGCTCGACCACCCGGCGTACGTCATCTACACCTCCGGCTCCACGGGACGGCCCAAGGGCGTGGTCACGCCGTACCGGGGGCTGACCAACATGCAGCTCAACCATCGCGAGGCCATCTTCGCCCCCACGATCGCCGCCGCCGGGAACCGGATCCTCACGATCGCCCACACGGTCTCGTTCTCCTTCGACATGTCGTGGGAGGAACTGCTGTGGCTGGTCGAAGGCCATCACGTACACATCTGCGACGAGGAGCTGCGCCGTGACGCCCGCGCGCTCGTCGCCTACTGCGACCGGCACCGCGTCGACGTCGTGAACGTGACACCGACCTACGCCCAGCACCTGCTCGACCAGGGGCTGCTCGACGGCGCGCGGTTCGGGGGGCCGCCCGGTTCGTACCGTCCGGCTCTGGTGCTCCTCGGCGGCGAGGCGGTGCCGCAGACGCTGTGGACCGCGCTGCGCGAGGCCGAGGGGGTGGATGGCTACAACCTGTACGGTCCGACCGAGTACACGATCAACACCCTCGGCGCGGGCACCGAGGACAGCGCGGGCACCACGGTCGGGCGGCCCATTTGGAACACCCGCGGCTACGTACTGGACGCCGCCCTCCGGCCGGTGCCCGCGGGCGTGCCCGGCGAGCTCTACATCAGCGGGGCGGGGCTGGCGCGTGGATATCTCGACCGGTTCGGGTTGACCGCCTCGCGATTCGTGGCGGATCCGTACGTGTCCGGTGGGCGGATGTACCGTACCGGCGACCTGGTGCGAGCCGGTGCCGACGGGAACCTCGACTTCCTGGGCCGCACTGACGATCAGGTCAAGATCCGCGGTTATCGGGTGGAACCGGCGGAGGTCGAGGCCGTCGTGACGGCCCGGCCGAGCGTGCACCAGAGCGCGGTGCTCGCCGTTCCTGGTCCGTCGGGCGGCAAATTGCTGGTGGCCTATGTCGTTCCTGAGGAGCCCGGTGATGAGGACTCCCTGCTGGTGGCCGTCCATCGCGAGTTGAAGTCGCTGCTGCCCGGGTACATGGTGCCGTCGGCCTTCGCGGTCGTGGAGGCGCTGCCGCTGACCATCAACGGCAAGCTGGACACCGCCGCGCTGCCGGCGCCGCGGTCGCTGCCGTCGAGTTCGAGGGCGCCGGCGGGGGAGCTGGAACGGCGGCTGTGCGAGCTGTTCGGCGAGGTACTCGGCGTCGGAGAACCGGGTGGTCTCGGCGGTTTTGGGGCCGAGGACGACTTCTTCGATCGGGGTGGGCACTCTCTGCTCGCCATCCAGCTGTTCGGGCTGGTGCGGGCGGGTTTGGGCGTCGAGCTGTCGTTGCGCGACCTGTTCGACACGCGCACGCCCGCGCGCCTGGCCGCCCGTCTCGCCGACCGAGCCGGGACCACACCTCCCGAGCTCGTCTCCCGCCCGCGGATCGAGCGCCCGCCCCTGTCGGCGGCGCAGGAACGGCTCTGGCTGCTCCAGCAACTGGACCCCACCTCGACGGCGTACAACTACCCGCTGCTCGTCCGCCTCCGCGGCTCCGTCGACCACGACGCCCTCCGGGCCGCGCTCGGCGACGTGGTGGCGCGGCACGAGGTGCTGCGGACGCTGGTCACGGTCATCGACGACCAGCCGGTCCAGGACGTACTCGACCCGTCCCCGATCTCCGTCACGGTCGTGGACCGCCCGGCCGCCGAGACCGGGAACGCGGTGTCGGCGGCGGTGGCCCGCCCCTTCGACCTGGCCGCGGACCCACCGTTGCGGGTCACCCTGATCCAAGAGCAGGACACCGGGGACAGCGTGCTGGCCCTGATCCTGCACCACATCGCGATGGACGAGTGGTCCGACCGGCCGCTGCTGCGCGACCTCGACACCGCTTACGCCGCCCGGCAGGCCGGTCACGCCCCACGCTGGGAGCCGCTGCCGGTGCAGTACGCGGACTACACCCTCTGGCAGCGCGAACTGCTCGGCGACCCCGCGAACCCGGCCAGCAGGCACGCCACCGAACGGACCTACTGGCAGGAGCACCTGCGCGGCCTACCGGACGAGATCCCCCTCCCGGCCGACCGGCCCCGGCAGGCCCGCGACGCCCGCCGAGCCGACCAGGCTCGTGACGCTCGTCGAGCCGATCAGACTCGTGACGCTCGTCGAGCCGATCAGACTCGTGACGTCCGCCGGGCCGGTCAAGTGTCCGTGCCGCTCTCGCCGGAGCTGATCGACCCGCTGCGGGAGCTGGGCAGGGCCGAGTCGGCGAGCCTGTTCATGGTGCTGCACGCCGCACTCGCCACCTTGCTGCACCGCCTCGGCGCTGGCACTGACGTCCCGATCGGCAGCCCGACCTCGGGCCGCGCCGACGCGGTGCTGAACGACCTGGTCGGCTTCTTCGTCAACACCGTCGTCCTGCGCGCCGACCTTTCCGGCTCGCCGTCCTTCACCGAGCTGTTGCGCCGGGTACGCGAGACCGACCTGGCCGCGTTCGAGCACGCCAACGTGCCCTTCCAGCAGGTCGTCGAGGTGGTCAATCCGGTACGCGAACACGGACGCAACCCGCTGTTCCAGGTGATGATCGGTTTCCTGCACCGGCAGACCGGCCACGACACCGCCCTGGGCCTGCCCACGGGCGACACGCCCGCGTACCTCTCCGACCCGAAAGTCGACCTGAACTTCACCTTCGTAGACGCCGGCCCGCGACAGCCGGTCGACATCATCCTGGAGTACGACGCCGCACGCTTCCACGACGGCACCGCGCGGCGCCTGCTCGACCGCCTCATCGTGCTGCTCGGCGAGCTCGCGGTCCGGCCGGAACAGCCGACCGGCACGATCCCGGTACTCGCCGCGGGCGACCTCGACGACCTCTCCCGGTGGCGGTCCGGCGGGCCGGTGGCACCCGATGACCTCCCTTGGGACGTGCGGCCCTCCACCGAGGCACCCGATGACCTGCCCTGGGACGTGCGGTTCTCCGCGCGGGCGAAGGCGGCACCCGACGTGGACGCCTGCGTGTCCGGCGGCCGGACGATGAGCTACGCCGAGCTCGACGCGGCCTCCAACGCGTTCGCCGCCAGGCTCGCCGACCTCGGCGCCGGTCCGGAGAGCCTGGTCGGGCTCGCCCTGCCGCGCTCGGCCGACCTGCTGGTGGCGGTGCTGGGCGTCGCCAAGGCGGGAGCGGCGTACCTGCCGCTCGATCCCGCGTTCCCGGCCGAGCGGCTGCGATTCATGATCGACGACGCCCGGCCCGCCGTTGTGGTCGCCGACGAGCGATCGGGGCAACTGTTCCCCGCGATACCCCACGGCACGACACTCATCGACTTCGACAGCTCGCTCGGACACCTCCGGCACGCGGCTCCGAGCGATCCGAACCGCACGGACATCGACGGCACACCTGCCCGTCCCCGCCACGGGGCTCCGAGTGTTCCGGACCCGATTGGCGTCGGCGGCACACCCACGCACGCCTTCCGCAGAGCTCCGCGTGACCCGGACTCCGCAGCGTACGTCATCTACACCTCGGGATCCACCGGCAGGCCCAAGGGCGTCGTGGTCACCCATCGCGACCTGGAGACCTTCCTCGCCGCCGTGGCCGCAGCCGTCCCGATCGGCGAGTCCGACCGGCTGCTCGCCGTCACCACCCTTTCCTTCGACATCTCCGTACTCGAACTGATGGCGCCACTACGCGCCGGTGGGTGCGTGGTGATGGCCACGGAGGAGCAGGTACGCGACCCGAGGCTCCTCGCCGCGCTGGCGGCGGCCGAACGCGTCACAGTCATGCAGGCGACCCCGTCGCTGTGGTCGGCGCTGGCACAGTCGCCGGACACCGACCTCAGCGGCGTGCGAGCGCTGGTCGGCGGCGAAGCGCTGCCGACCACGCTCGCGGGGGAGCTGGCGGAAAGGGCTCAGAGCGTAACGAACCTGTACGGTCCCACGGAGGCGACGGTCTGGGCCACAGCCGCCCCTGTGAACGACGGCTGGCGCGACCGTCCCACGATCGGTCGCCCCCTGCCCGGCACCACGGCTCACCTCCTGGACGCGGCGCTGTGCCCGGTTCCTCCCGGTGCCATCGGCGAGCTGTACCTCGGCGGGGCGCAGGTCACCCGCGGCTACCTGGGACGTCACGGCCTCACCGCAGCCCGGTTCGTCGCCGATCCGTTCGGCGATGGCGCCCGGCTCTATCGCACCGGGGACCTCGCTCGCTGGACCTCTGACGGCTCGCTGGAGTTCCTCGGCCGCTCGGACCACCAGGTCAAGGTGCGCGGCTTCCGCATCGAGCTGGGCGAGATCGAGTCGGTCGCGGCCCAGCATCCCGCTGCCCGGCAGGTCGCGGTGGTCGCGCGACAGGACTCGCGCGGCGAGACCCACATCCTCGCGTACGTCACCCCGGACAACACCGCATCCCCGATGCGGGACGGTGACGTCGTGTCGTCGCTCCAGTTCCGGGACTACCTTGCCCAGCGTCTGCCGGCGTACATGGTGCCCGCGGTCGTGACGGTCCTCGACGAGTTGCCCCTCACACCGAACGGCAAGGTGGATCGCTCGGCACTGCCGGACGTCGACTTCGCCCGGTTGGCCACCCGTACAGAGCCGCGGTCGCGTACCGAGGCGGCCGTCTGCGCCGTCATCGCGGAGGTGCTGGGGCTCGACTCGGTCGGCGTGGACGACGACTTCTTCGTCCTCGGCGGGCACTCGCTGCTGCTGGTACGGCTCGCCGCGGCCCTGCGCCGGGACCTCGGCGTCGCCCTCCCGATCGCGGACCTGTTCACAGCCCCCACGGCCGCCGCCCTCGCCCACCGGCTCGGCGATGCCGCGTCCGCCAACGATGCGATGGCCCCCTTGCTGGTCCTGGGGGCAGGCGGCGAGGGCACGCCGCTCTTCTGTCTGCCGCCGGCCAGCGGCCTGAGCTGGCAGTTCGCCGGGCTCAAGCGCTACCTGCCGCAGGACGTCCCGCTCTACGGCCTGCAATCGCCCCTGCTGAGCCGTACCACCGACCTGCCCGTCACGATCAGCGCGCTGGCCGGCGAGTACGCCGACCTGATCGGCCGGACCGCCCCCGAAGGGCCGGTCGGACTGCTCGGCTGGTCGTTCGGGGGCGCGGTGGCGCATCAGGTGGCGATTCGGCTGATAGCCGACGGACGTGAGGTCACGTTCCTCGGCATGCTCGACACGCGAAGGGATCTCACCGAGAGGCCCGCTGGAGCATGGGACCGGCCCGCGGCGATCGCCGATCTGCTGATCGAGATGGGCTGCCAGGTGCCGGAGGAGCGGCGCGACACGTTGTCCATCGCCGACGCGGTCGGGCTCGTCCGCGAGCTGGGCGGCGGCGTCGCCGCGCTGGAGGACGCGCAGATCGCGCAGGTAGTCGAGAACTACCTGGCCAGCGACCGCATGATGGCGCGGGCCGAGTACGGCGTCTTCCCCGGAGACGTGATCTTCGTCGACGCGACCGTGCCCGAGCAGGGGTTCACGGGGACGGCCTCCGACCAGTGGAGCCGGTACGTCGGGGGCGAGCTGTGGACGTTCGCCATCGAGTGCGGGCATTCCGAACTACTGGACACCCGCACTCTGGAGATCCTCGGCCCGCTTGTCGGCCAGCACCTTGCCCGGTGAAAGCAGAAGGTCAGGACAGGTCGGTGACCGGGGTCGACGGCTTCATGTCGGCCGCGTTCGCCAGCTGGGGCACGAGCACGTCGAGCGCGTACAGCAGGGCGTCCGGGCCGCTGTACGACAGTGCGCCACCGAGCGGGGTGGAGAAGTCCGTGTAAATGGTTCGGTCGGTCTTGACCACCTTCAGGCGGGAGAAGACCGGCGACGAGGCCATCTTCGCCTTGGTCGAGCCGTTGACGAACAGCACGTCCCGGTCGAGCAGGTCCAGCCGCTCCTCGCTGATGTCGCCGTTCTGGCTCTGGGCGGCGAAGCCGAGCGCGTCGAACAGCGCGCGGCGCGGGTCGCGGCCGGGGATCAGGTAGTGCTGTCCGTTCTCGGGGCCGTAGTCCACCACGAGGACCTTCCCGGCGAACTCGGGATGCGCCTGCTTCGCCTCGGCGATCTTGCCGTTGACCTTGTCGACGAGCGCCTGCGCCTGCGCGGACCGGCCCAGCGCCTTGCCCGTGGTGAGCGTCTGGACGTCCCACGGGGTCTGCTCGTCCGGGTACTTGCTGGACTGGACGACCGTCGGGGCGATCTGCGAGAGCTTGTCGTACGTCTGCTTGTTGATCGTCTCGTAGATCGCGATGATCAGGTCGGGCCGCTGCTTGATGATGGCCTCGAAGTTGATCTCCGCCGAGAACGTGGGCAGCGGCTTACCGCCCAGCGCCGTCTTGACCCACGGGTAGGTGAGGTACTCGTCGAACCACTGCCGCGTGCTCACCGGCACCACGCCGAGGGCGAGGGCGAAGTCCTGGTCGTTCCACCCGACGGTGACCACCCGGGTGGGCCTCGACTTGATCGTGGTGGACCCGAACTTGTGGTCGATGGCGACGGGGAAGGCCGGATCGGCCGCCGCCGTGGTCTTCGGGGCCTGCGCGGGGCTCGAACACGAGACCAGCGCACCCACCACGAGGGCGCAGGCCACGGCGATCGCCGCGACGCGCGAGGGACGGACGGTGCCGGGAGGAGTCATCTGAGTTCCTTGTCTCTGTGCCCTCCGGCGTCTCGGTGGCCGCTGGCCGGGGGGTCGCACAGGCGGGAGTCGACGGGTGAACTTAGGATAGCATTACCTAACTTTTACCCACCCCTTGGAGGGCATGGACATGCAGCGCACCCTGCTCGGCGGAAAGATCCACAGGGCCACCGTGACCCAGGCCGACCTGCACTACGTCGGCTCGATCACGATCGACAGAGTCCTCATGGACGCGGCCGACCTCGTCGAGGGTGAGCGGGTCGACGTCGTCGACATCACCAACGGGTCCCGGCTGACGACCTATGTCATAGAAGGGCCGGCGGGTTCGGGCGTGATCGGGATCAACGGCGCGGCCGCGCACCTCGTGTCACCGGATGACCTGGTCATCATCATGTCCTACCGGCAGGTGGACGAGAGCGAGGTCAAGTCGTACGTCCCGTCCGTCGTCCACGTCGACGGGCGCAATCGGATCGTCGCCCTCGGATCCGACCCGGCCGCCCCGGTGCCGGGCGCTCCCGATCAGCGGTCCGGAAGGAAATGAGATCTCGTCAGGCGGGCAGCCGCTGGCCGGTGACCGCCGAGAAGAGCCGCTCCTTGCCCGGCAGGATGCGCAGCCGGACCCGTTCGCCCTTGGCCGGCGGCCGGTTGGGGTCGACGCGGGCGATGACGGTCTGTTCGAGGCGGGCCGGATCGGTCGTGTCGGCGTACTGGCCGTAGAGGAAGGCGTCGGAGCCGAGTTCCTCCACGACGGTGACGGTGACCGGGAAGCTCCCCTGCGTGCCCTCGCCCACCACCTCGACGCTCTCGGGCCGGAAGCCCAGGATGACGCGGTCCGCGCCTTCGTCCTTGAGCGCGTTGAGCGTCTCGCGGCTCAGCGGCACCCGCGTGTCGTTGAGGACCGCTTCGCCGCCTTCGACCGGGTACTCCGAGAGGTTCATCGACGGGGAGCCGATGAAGCCGGCGACGAAGACGTTGGCCGGGTGCTGGTAGAGCCGGAGCGGCGTGTCCACCTGCTGGAGAACCCCGTCCTTGAGCACGGCCACCCGGTCGCCCATGGTCATGGCCTCGACCTGGTCGTGGGTCACGTAGACCGTCGTCACGCCGAGCCTGCGCTGCAGGGCGGCGATCTGCGTGCGGGTCTGTACGCGCAGTTTGGCGTCCAGGTTGGACAAAGGCTCGTCCATGAGGAACACCTTCGGCTCGCGGACGATCGCCCGGCCCATGGCCACGCGTTGCCGCTGCCCGCCGGAGAGCGCCTTGGGTTTGCGGTCCAGGAACTCGTCCAGGTCCAGCAGGTGGGCGGCCTCACGGACCCGGCGGTCGATCTCGTTCTTGGGCGTCTTCATCACCCGAAGGGCGAAGCCCATGTTGTCGGCCACCGACATGTGCGGATACAGGGCATAGTTCTGGAACACCATGGCGATGTCCCGATCACGCGGCGCCAGGTGGGTGACGTCGCGCTCACCGATGGCGATGCGCCCGCCGTCCACCCTTTCCAGCCCCGCGAGCATGCGCAGGGAGGTGGACTTCCCGCAGCCCGACGGGCCGACGAGGACCAGGAACTCACCGTCATGGATGTCGAGGTCGAGCGCGTCGACCGCGGGCCGGTCGGATCCGGGATAGACGCGGGTCGCCTCTTCGTACAGGACTCTGGACATGATCTCTCCTTAGGACGCACCCTCACTCCTGCGGCCGGACGACGGCCTTGACCAGCTTGGGATCACGGGTGCCGGCGGTGAGTGCCTGTTCGACGTCGGCCAGGCCGAAGTGGCCGGTTACCAGCGCGTCCAGCTGGACGCGGCCGGCGGCGGCCAGGGCGATGGCCGCCGGCCAGGTGCCGGCATAGCGGAACGTGCCCGTCACCTCGAGCTCGCGGGTCTGTACGTGGGAGAGCGGCAGCGGGATCTCGTCCCCGCCCATGCCGATGAGGACGACGCGCCCGGCCCGTCCCACCGCGCGGATGGCCTCCCCGATCGCGGCCGGATGACCGGAGCATTCGAGCAGCACATCGGGTTCGAACCCGGCTTCGGACAGGCGGGTCTCGCCTACGTCGAGGGTCTCGCTCGCGCCCAGGTCGCGGGCGACCCCGAGCCGGACGGAGTTCACGTCGGTGATCAGCACGTCGGTCGCGCCGAAGGCGAGGGCGGTCTGCATGCACAGCAGCCCGACCGGGCCGGCGCCGGTGACCAGCACCCGGGTGCCCGGCTCGACCCGGGCCTTCCGGCAGGCCCACACGCCCACCGAGAGCGGCTCGATCAGGGCGGCGGCGTCATCGGACAGCGTGTCGGGGACGGGGTGGGCGAACTCCTCGTGGGTGACGACGTACTCGCAGAAGGCGCCGTCGATCGGCGGGGTGCCGAAGAAGCGCATGCTCGGGCAGAGGTTGTAGCGGCCGGCCCGGCACTGCCGGCAGGTGAAGTCGGGCACCCCGGGCTCCACGGAGACGCGCTGGCCCACCCGATGACGGCTGACCCCGGGCCCGGTGACGACCACGGTGCCCGACGGCTCGTGGCCCAGCACCAGCGGCGAGTCCACCACGAAGTCGCCGATGCGGCCGTGTTCGTAGTAGTGCACGTCCGAGCCGCACGTCCCGACCGAGGCGACCCGCACCAGCACCTCCCGGGGGCCGGGCTCGGGCCGTGGCCGCTCCTCCAGCTGGATCTTGCCGACACCCTGCAGTACGGCCGCGCGCATGGCCCACCTACTCCCCGGTGATGGCGCCGAGGGTGAGTCCGGTGACCAGCCAGCGGCGCACGGCGAGCCCGGCGAGCATCATCGGCACGACCACGATCGTGCCGATCGCGGTGAGCTGGCCCCAGTCGATGCCCGTCTGGGTGACCAGCTGGGAGGCGGCGATGGGCAGCGTCTGGGAGTTCGGCCCGGAGAAGACCACGGCGAACGCGTAGTCGTTCCAGGCGAAGACCAGGCACAGGATGAACGTGGTGACCAGCCCCGACTTGGTCAGCGGCAGGATCACCATCCAGAAGGCCTGCCAGCGGGAGCAGCCGGCGACCAGCGCCGACTCCTCCAGCGAGGATGGCACCTCGGCGAAGAACGCGCTCATCAGCCAGATCGCGAAGGGCAGGTTGAAGGTCAGGTAGGCCAGGATCAGCCCCGGAATCGAGTCGATCAGGCCGAGCCCGCGGAAGATGAGGAACAGCGGCACCACGACCGCCGCGATGGGCGCCATACGCGTGGAGATGATCCAGAACGCCAGGTGCTTCTTCCCGCGCATGTGGGTGCGCGCCAGCCCGTACCCGGCCAGCGCGCCCAGGCCGACCGCGAGCAGCGCGGAGATGCCGGCGGCGAGCACGCTGTGCACGATGTACGGCCCGAGGTTGTTGGCCCCGCTGAACAGGTTGCGGTAGTTGTCCAGAGTCGGCGCGAAGAAGAACTGCGGCGTGGCCGCGGTCACGTCCCGGGCGCTCTTGAACGACGACATCAGCATCCACACCAGGGGGACCAGCGTCCAGAGCAGCGCCACCACGATGAGCAGCGTCACCATCCACCGCGAACGACGGCTGCTCGCCTCCAGCGGCGACTGCGCCTCTCCGCGCGGGGCGGCGGTGACCGGCTCCCGCGGCGCGGCCCCACCGGGAACGGTTTGCAGAGGTGGGGACGACGGAGGCGTCATCGAGGTGCTCATCGGGTCAACCCCCGCACATCCAGCAGCCGCACGAACGTGCGGGCGATGAAGATCGAGAAGGCCAGCATCGCCAGGCCGATGGCGGCGGCGTAGCCCAGGTCGAAGAAGCGGAACGCGGTCTCGTACAGCCGGATGGGTACGATCTTGGTCGCGTCCGCCGGGCCGCCGTTGGTGGTGACCCAGATGATGTCGAAGTAGCGGATGGCGTCCATCGAGCGGATGAGCAGCGCGACCAGCAGCACGTTGGAGATCGCCGGGAAGAGGATGTAGCGCAGCGTCATCCATCCCCGGGCGCCGTCGACGGCGGCGGCCTCCCGTACCGACTGTGGCACGCTGGACAGCCCGGCGAGGGTGATCAGGGCGATCAGCGGGGTCCACTCCCACACGTCCATGAGGACGACGGCGGCGAAGGCGCTGAGCGGGGCGCCGAGGATGTCGCCGCTGTAGCCGAACCCGCGCAGCACCCAGGCGTAGAGCCCGAAGGTGGAGTCGGTGAGGTAGCGGCCCAGCAGGCCGACGATCGACGGTGCGGCGAACATCGGCAGCAGCAGCAGGGCGAGCAGGATGTTGCGGCCGCGCAGCACCCGGAACAGGCACAGCGCGATGCCTATGCCCAGGACCATCTCCAGCCCGACGGTGAGCACGAAGAAGATGATCGTCCGCAGCCAGGACATCCACATGTCCGCGTCGGTGAAGAAGCGCGCCCAGTTGCTCAGGCCCACCAGGTCGAGCCGTACTCCGCCCAGCAGCCGGACGCGGGAGAAGCTCATCGCGATCAGGGCGATGAACGGCACGATCGACAGCGCGGCCAGCAGCAGCAGGCCGGGAGCCATCATCATGCCTTCGAAGCCGATCCGCGGCTCCTTGCGAGGGCTGCTCTTGGGCGTGGCCGTTCCGCGTACCGCCGAGGTCTGCGCCGCGTGCGTCATCTAGGCCACCCACCCTCGCGCCACGATCTGGTCCACCCGCGACTTGATCGAACGCATCGCGTTCGCGGGTGTCTCGGCCCCGCTGAGCATCGTGGACAGCTGGGTGAAGATCGCGGTGTTGCACTCGTTCCACATCGGGATCTTGGGCCGCAGGCCGATCCGCTCGGGCGTCCAGGCCTCCCGTACCGCGGCGGCCGTGAGCATGTTGGGCATCGGCGACGGCCGCTTCTCGGCTGCCCGCACTTCCGGCATCTCGTACACGGAGGTACGCGTGGGGGTGCCGCCACCGGCCTTGCTCTTGAGGTTGGCCAGTTGCGTCTCGGGGGAGGTGGCCCACACGAGGAAGAGCCAGGCGGCGCCGCGCTCGTTGGGCATGGTGTTCGCGCTGATGCCGACCCCCGTGCCGCCGTACATGTTGGCCGTGGCGACCGGGCCCTTGGGCAGCACCGCGTAGCCGGCCTTGCCGGGCATCACCAGCTCGTTGCTGGCCGCGAACTCATGCCAGTTCGGGCACATCGCCAGCCGGCCCGAGCGGAAGGCGGCGCCGACGCCGTCCCAGTCCCACGTCTTGGAGGCGGGGTCGGCGATGGAGAGCAGCCGGTTGTAGAACTCCGCGCCCGCGATGGCGGCGTCGGAGTCGAGCCGGCACGGTCCGGGATCCCGCGCGCCCAGACGGCCCACTTCCTTGCCGTTGTCGAAGTAGGCGCCGCCGTAGGACCACAGCACGTTGCTGAAGTCGTTCATCAGGGAGTCGTGCTGCCTGGCCTGGTGGCCGGTGCCGTACTTGACGTCCGAGGTCGCGTTCTTGTTGAACCACTGGGCGATCCGGAAGTACTCCTCCCAGGTCCGGTCGCCGCCGGGAGTGGGGTCGAACCCCAGGTCGTTGGCCATGCGGTCGTGGTACTTGGCGAACAGGTCCTGCCGGTACTGCCAGATCATCGTCGGCGCGTCGTACGGCAGGGCGTAGTACGCCGTGGGATCGACGAACCGTCCCGCGGCGTCCATCTGGACGGGGATGAAGTCCCCGACCCCGCCGGGCAGCTTGGGCAGGTTCGGATCCGCCTCCAACGTGCGCAGGTCCACCAGCCCCCGCTGGTACGGCGCGAGCACCTGGTAGGGGTCGGCGTAGATCACCTGGTACTGGGCCCGGCCCGAGGCCAGGTCCAGGGCGACCCGCTGGACCAGGGCGGTCAGCTCGAGTGTCACGATCCTGACGTCGATCCCCGTCAGATCGGTGAACGGCTTGGTGTTCGCGGCGATGGCGGCGGTCGGGGCGGTGTTCTCGGAGATGAAGTTCAGGGTGGCGCCCTGGAACTGGCGCCACTGGTCGCTGGTGGCGGCTCGGGTCACATCACCGCGAGATCCACACGAACTCAGACTTCCGCCGACGGTCACCGCTGCCCCGGCGGCCAAGGCTCCGCGAAGAATGTCGCGTCGGCTCGGCTGAGCTGGACAGTTCACGGCCACTTCACCCCCGGTACTGCATTAGAAAAGGGCGATAAGACCATGTTTATCCCTAATCGATATTGCTTTAAATGGTGTATGTGAGATTTTCGCCGGGACTATAGAATATTTTGGCTTTTAGTGGGTTAAGTAAAATGGTCAAGTGCGGTGCTCCGCGAGCTCCCGCACCGTGGCGCGGGCGCCCTTGGTGTGCAGCGATTCCAGCGCGTTCAGGTACGGCTCCACGAACCGCTCGTCGTCGACCAGATCTCCGAAGAGCTCCCGATTCGCGATGAACGCCGTGGGCTCCCGGCGCTGCGTGCCCGCGATGGCCGTCAACCGGTCCTTCAGCCGGTCGACGATCGCGATGGGCGCCCCCGATTCGTCGACGCCCTCGGCATAACGCGCCCAGCTCGCCACCACGGCGGCCGAGCGACCGACCTCCCCGCCCCGGGCAAGCTGCTCGCGTACGACCGGAAGCAGCCACTTCGGGATCCGGTCCGACGACTCGGCGCACAACCGCGCGACCGTGTCGCGTACCTCGGGATTGGAGAAGCGCTCGATCAGGGTCCGCTTGTAGACGTCCAGATCGACGCCGGGCACCGGGCGCAGCGTGGGAGTGGCCTCGACGTCCATGTAGGCGAGCACGAACGCCGCGATCGCCGGGTCGGCGGCCGCCTCGTGGACGTAGTGGTATCCGCTGAGGAAACCGAAGTAGGCCAGCGCCTGGTGCCCGGCGTTGAGCAGGCGCAGCTTCATCAGCTCGTACGGCTCGACATCCGCGACGACCTGGACCCCCACCTCTTCGAACGGCGGCCGCCCACCGGGGAAGTGCTCCTCCAGCACCCACTGCGTGAACGGCTCACAGATGACCGGCCACTCGTCCCGCACCCCGAACCGCCGGGCCACGGCCTCGCGGTCCTCGTCGGTGGTGGCCGGGGTGATGCGGTCGACCATGGAGTTGGGGAAGGCGACCTCGCGCTCCATCCAGGCGGCGAGCTCGGGATCGGCGAGCCGGGCGAAGGCCGTGAAGGTGCGGCGGGCGACGTCGCCGTTGCCCTGGATGTTGTCGCACGACATGACCGTGAACGGCGGCACCCCCCGATCCCGCCGACGCCGCAGCGCCTCGGTGACCAGGCCGAACACCGTGGCTGGGCGCGCTCCGGGTGCCAGATCCGCGCGGATGGCCGGTGTCTCCGCGTCGAACTCACCGGTGACGGGGTGGATGTTGTAGCCCCCCTCGGTGACGGTGAGCGACACGATGCGTACGGCGGGCTCGGCCATCTTCTCGATGACCGCCTCCGGATCGTCGGGGGCGAAGAGATAGTCGATGATCGACCCGATGACACGGGCCTCGCGGGTCCCGTCAGGGTGCTTCAGCACGAGCGTGTAGAGGCCGTCCTGCGCGGTCAGCACGTCGCGCATCCGCGCGTCGCCGGGCAGGACCCCGACCCCGCAGACCGCCCAGTCCAACGCCTTGCCCTCGTTCATCAGCCGGTCGAGGTACATCGCCTGGTGCGCGCGGTGGAATCCCCCTACCCCGAAGTGGACGATGCCCGCCGTGAGCAGCGACCGGTCATAGGAGGGGACCGCCACCTGCTCGGAAAGACCGGTCAGTGTCTCCTGCGTCAGTGTCGTCACAGCCATCGGTCCCCCTCACCGGCCCCCCTACGCTCAACATGGCCAACTCCACCCGCTTCAAACTCCTGACCTGCCTGTATGCACCGCTCGCCGTTGTCACAGCCTGAGACCGGCGGATCTGCGGAAGGGGCGCTCGGAGCCGCTTGGTAGTGACGGTCAGTGGAACTGCGGGACGATCAGGTAGATGCCGTAGCCGACCACCGCGGCGCAGGCGGCGAAGCACAGGACGGCCGCCGCGGGCAGCGTGAGCAGCCAGGCGAGTGCCATCCGGCCGGCCACGCCCCAGCGCACCTGGGCCAGGCGGCGGCCGAGTCCGGTGCCGAGGATCGCGCCGGAGACCACCTGCGTGGTGGACAGCGCGAAGCCCAGGTGGGAGGAGGCGAGGATGACGGTGGTCGCGCTCGCCTCGGCGGCGAAGCCCTGCGGCGACTCGATCTCGGTGATGCCCTTGCCCACGGTGCGGATGATCCGCCAGCCGCCCAGGTACGTGCCCAGGCCGATGGTCACCCCGGCGGCGGCGATCACCCAGATCGGCGGGCCGGAGCCGGAATGAGGATCTTCTGCAGCACCGTGTCGAAGTGCACGCCCCGCATCCCGGCCCCGACCCAGACCGCGCCGATCAAACCGCCGAACAGCGCGTGCGAGGAACTGGACGGCAGCCCGAACAGCCAGGTGAGCAGGTTCCACAGGATCGCGCCGATCAGCCCGGCGAACACCATCGGCGGGGTCACCAGCTTGTCGTCCACGATGATCACCACGACGACCAGGAACGTCACGTGCTCCATGTCGCTGTCCTCATCGTTTCGACGTTTTCAGCACGTTAGGCGCACAGAATGAACCGGCAGTGAACTCCCAGCGGAAACCGGATAAATGACACCAGGGGTTGCCCGCCGTTTCCCCGCGGTTAACCTCTCGGTCATTTTTGGTGGCTTTATGGTGTGTGCGCCTTGATGGCCACGCTGGTCAGGGCGAGCAGCAGGTCCAGGTCGAGCTCGGCGTCGACGTGGACGGCCACCCAGGCGCGGTCGGAGCAGCTCTGTACCTGGTCACAGTCACGCAGATGCGGCTGCAACCGGCTGATCGCCGGAGCGGTCAGGCGTAGGCATACCTCGTCCTCGCCGGTCAGGCGGACGATTTTCGTCCGTGAAGGCGACGCCTCGCCGTGTGTCGCTCAGCGCCAGCGCCGGCCAGGAACGCAATTCGGCCATCGCCCGGGCCACAAAAGGCCCGTGACGAAGGCTCGACTGTCGCCTGACGGAAATTCCTGCCATACCCCCTAATGCTGCTCCACGGCACACCGCACCGCCATCCTGTGTTCCTCAACCGTTATCCGATACGGCGCCGTGAATATCAGCTGTCGGTGTTGGCGGGGCGGCGCCAGGGGCCGGTGATCGCGAAGACGTGCCCGGGGGTCTGGATGTTGGCGAACAGGATCCGGCCGTCCGCGCTGAAGGTGGGGCCGGTGAACTCGCTGTCGTTGTGGTCGTTGCGCGCCATCGGGTACGCCTTGCCCTTGTCGGTGACGCCGACCAGGTGCTGGATGCCCTCTCCGTCCTCCGCGAGGATCACTCCGCCGTACGGGGAGACGGTGATGTTGTCCGGCCCGTCGTAGTTCGTGTCCTGGGTGGGGTCGGGGTTGACGCCGAACAGGGTCTTCAGCGTGACCGTCTCGTGGCGCGGGTCGTAGAACCACACCTGGCCGTCGTGCTCGTTGACGCTGCCGTCGGTGTGGCGGGCGAAGCTGGCGACGAAGTACGCGCCGCCGTCCGCCCACCAGGCGCCCTCCAGCTTGCGGCTGCGGGTGACCTGGTCGTTGGTGAGCTGCACGCGGACCGACTGGGTGCGCGCGTCACGGTCGGGCACCTCCACCCACCGGACCCGGTAGCGGGTGCCGGGAGTGGTGGCCTCCGACAGGTCGGCGACGTGCGTGCCGTCGTGGGAGCAGCTCATCGCCTCCAGCTTGCCCGCGGTGTCGCCGCCGTCGGACAGCGCCAGCTTCCGCAGGGCGCCCCTGCCGCCGCGGAAGCCGCTCGGCGGCGTCCAGCGGTAGTACAGCCCGCTCGGGCCGCCGGCGTCCTCGGTCAGGTAGATCGCCGACGTGCGCGGGTCGACGGCGACGGCCTCGTGCGAGTAGCGGCCGAGGAACTTCAGCGGCACCGGGTCCTGGTTGGCCTTGCGGTCGAACGGGTCGACCTCGAAGACGTACCCGTGGTCCTTCTGGAAGGCGCCACCGGCCCGCTGCTCGGTCTCCTCGCAGGTCAGCCAGGTGCTCCAGGGCGTCTTGCCGCCCGCGCAGTTGTTGTGCGTGCCGGCCAGGCTGACGTACTCGCGGATCCGCTCGCCGTGCGCGTCCACGTCGATGTTCGTGGTGCCGCCGCCCGCGCCCGGGTCGTAGGTGAGACCGGGCAGGGCGGGCACCCGGTACGGCTCGCTGCCGCCGATCTCATGGTTGTTGACCAGCGTGGCGCCCCGGCCATGGGAGAAGCTCGCGGTCCCGTCCGCGTCACTCGGCGTGGGCTCGCCGCTCTCCAGCAGCGTCACCCCCGCCTCCGCGACGATCCGGTACGAGAACCCGGCGGGCAGGGCCAGTATCCCGGCCGGATCGGCGACCAGCGGGCCGTAGCCGAGCGGGGGCCGCGTGGCCGCGAACGCGGGGGGCCCGGCGATCGCCTCAATGCTGCCGGCGAACGCGATGCCGAGGCCGCCGGCGGTGCCGCGGCTGATGAAGGAACGGCGGGAAACAGGTGCGGACATGGGACATCTCCTCCAGCGTCGAACGTCTGCAGGAGCCGACCCAACTGCCTCAGGGGAAAGGCCGGCACCCCGCACTCCGCACCTATGGTGAACGCTGGATGAAGAAAGCGGCAGACCCGACCTGGGAAGATCGTCCGAAGATGAACGACTCGTACGCGCTGCGTTTGGAAACACGACATGTGACACTCCTAGCGTGCCGGGCATGAAACGCATCTCCCTGGCGGTGGGCGCCGCCACGCTGACCGGATTCGCCGCGCTCCCGGCGCAGACCTTCGTGCCCGGCAGCGAGCCCTCCGGCGCTCAGCTCGGCACCACCCCGATCAACGGCGTCACCCCGCCCTTCGCCGGCCAGCCGTCCAGGGCTTCAGCGGCATCGTCCGGCGCGGCGACGGCAGCTTCGACGTGCTGTCCGACAACGGGTACGGAGCCAAGAACAACAGCGCCGACTTCCTGCTGCGGGTGCACCGGATCAAGCCGGACTTCAAGGCGGGCACCGTCCAGGTGCTGGGCGGGTTCAACCTGTCCGACCCGCGCGGCCGGG
Source organism: Nonomuraea sp. NPDC049269 (assembly GCF_043197155.1). NCBI lineage: Bacteria > Bacillati > Actinomycetota > Actinomycetes > Streptosporangiales > Streptosporangiaceae > Nonomuraea > Nonomuraea sp. NPDC049269. The sequence goes on along the minus strand of NZ_JBICSO010000007.1, from coordinate 165,436 downwards.
TGTCCTGGCCGCTGACCAGGGCGGACCGGAAGCTCACCGGTGCCGACTTCGACGTGGAGTCGATCGTCAGGTCGGCGGACGGCACGTACTGGATCGGCGATGAGTTCGGCCCGTTCCTACTGCACTTCTCCGCCACCGGGACGCTGCTGGAGGCGCCGATCGAGCTGCCCGGCGTCAAGGCGCCGGAGAACCCGACGCTCAACGGCGCGACGCCGAACCTGGCCGGCAGCAAGGGCTTCGAGGGCATGGCCCGCTCGGCCGACGGGCGGTGGCTCTACCCGCTGCTGGAGGGCACGGTCAGCGGAGACCCGGCGGGAACGCTGCGGCTGAACGAGTTCGACGTCCGCGGGCGGGCGTACACCAGCAAGCGCTGGACGTACAAGCTGGACAGCCCCGCCAACGCGATCGGCGATGCCATCGCGGTGGACGAGAACCGGTTCCTGATCATCGAGCGGGACAACAACCAGGGCGACGCCGCCGCGCTCAAGCGCGTCTACCTGGCCGACAAGCGCGACCGCGACCACGACGGCGCGCTGGACAAGACCCTCGCCGCCGACCTGCTGGACCTGGCCAACCCCAAGGGGCTGGGCGGGTTCGGGGAGACCTTCCGCTTCCCGTTCCAGACCATCGAGGACGTCGTGATCCTCGACGACCGCACACTCGGCATCCTCAACGACAACAACTTCCCGTTCTCGTCCGGACGGACGGCGGGTCAGCCGGACAACGACGAGTTCATCACCGTCCGCCTGCCCTTCCGCCTGCACGCTCGATGACGACGAGGGGGCGGGCCCGGCCCGCCCCCTCCCGCCGTCGCGGTGGCTGGTACGCTCCAATATCCTTATAAAAGGACCTTTGATCATATAACGGTCAGAAGGGTCGCGGGAGTGTCAGAGCACCATAACGGTTAAAGAACGGCAGGCGTCACATGGGTAACGGGCACTCAGTATGGGTCGCATGGCGGTCCCCTTGAGCGCACCCGGTGGCGGCCCGACGTCCTACATGGAACGAGCCAAAACCGAGTTCGCCACCTGGTCCGTCCTGGCCATGGCACACGCTCCCGACGCCGTCGTCTTCACCGTGGGCGACATCGAGATCCTCCGGCTGACCGGCCGCGACACCGCCCGCCTCCACTTGACCCGGCCCGTCGTCGAACGCCTGCACGAGGCGCTCGCCTCCTCCGCGCACGTTCACCTCGCCGCACAGGACGGATGGATCGCCCTCCGGCTCGACACGCGCGCCGACCTCGATCTCCTGGTGGCGCTGGTCAGCCTCGCGATCAAGGCCAACACCGACCCCGCCTGACCCCGCCTGACCGCGACGGCCGCCCGGATCAGGCGTTGAGCGCGTTCAGGAGCCGGGGCTTGGCGGCCTTCTTCCAGACCGGCGCGAGGTCGCGTAGTGCCGCGTCGGCCGCGTGGCGTTCGTCGGCGAGCAGCAGGCCGAGGGTGAAGGCGTCGGCCACCCGCAGGCCCGGACGGGTGGCGAGCTGGGTGAGCTCCTGCTGGGCGACCAGCGCGTCCTGGCGGCGGCCGAGGGTCTCCTGCAGCCGTTCGGCCTGCTTGGCGAGCTTCTTGGCGGGCTTGCCGAGCACCGGGGTCGCGGCCTCGGCGGTGTAGCGGGCGCGTTTGGCGGCCTTGCGGGTGGAATGCAGGGCCCTGTCGCGCTCGGCGCCCTCGGGCAGTCTCTGGGCCTCGGTGTACCTGGTGAGCACCTTGCGCCAGCTCCTGGCCACCAGGCGGGGCGTCTGGCGGCTCGCCTTGCGCCCGGCCCGGTCCTGGAAGGGCGGGTCGGCGATGAAGTCGTCGACGGCGGCCAGCAGGGTGAAGTAACGCGGCGCACTCAGCGTCTGCCTGAGCGTCTGCCGGGCCTTGCGTTCTCGCGTGGCCAGCAGGCCGGGCCAGCGCGCGTTCCCGAGGCCGCCGTCCTGGGGCTGCCCGGCCAGTCGCTGGTCGAACCGGGCGGTGAGCACTTCGAGATCGCGCACCGTGCCCAGCTCACCGGCCAGCCATCTCAGCTCCGCCTCCAGCGGGGCGACCCGGTCGCCGTCCAACAGCCGGGAGTGGGTACGCAGCACACTGCGCATGCGCCGTACCGCCACGCGCATCTTGTGCACCGAGTCGTCGTCGTGATCGGCCAGCCGGACCAGCGGATCGTAGCCGAGCATGCGCTCGCGCTGCCGCCGCAGGTACGCGGCCAGGGCGGCGCCGGCGCTCCGCCCCGAACCCCGGTCCGCGGCCGGAGGCAGGTCGTCGCCCAGCACGCGCGCCAGCTTGGACACCGACGGGGACGGCGTCGCCCCGGCCGCACGCAGTCTGCGCTCGACGGCGTCCAGTACGCCGGTGGACCCCTCGACCAGCTCGACCTCGATCTCGCGCCACGACGCCGGCCGGCGGTCCCGGTCCAGGCGGCGGCCCACCACCTGGTCGTCGGCCACCTCGGCCACGACCTTGCCGCCGTCGTCGTGCAGCCGCCGCACCGTGCGGGTGGTCTCCAAGGTGACGACCGGGACGAGTTCGTGTCCGCGTACGTGGGCCGCGACGAGTTCGGCCAGCTGGACGGGCACGTGATGGACGTCGGCGCCGAGCGGCGCGTGGACCTCCCGCCTGGCCCCCTTGGCCATCGGCAGCTTGAGATGCCACCCGGCGTCCTCGCCGCCCTGGCGACGGCGCAGGGTGATGCCGTGGGTGGCGAGGGTCAGGGCCGCAGTGTCGACGTACTCCGCAACCAGCCGCCACGTCTCCGGCTCGTCCGCCGTCATCTCGCCGTCCGGGCCGGTGAGGTCTCCGATCTCGACGTCCCCGTCGACGTCGTACTTGCGTTCGATTTCCACGTGGCTCGCCATCACCGTGCTCCTCGACTACAGACAGGTCGGCGAGCACCCACCTACCCCATCGAAGGCCCCGAAACTGCAGCCTGGTGACCTTCGGTGACGGATCATGTAGCGTCACGGGAAACGTGCGACGCTACCGGAGGTGCGGTAGATGGTTGAGGAGCGGCGACCCGACGCGACAGGCGAGCACGACAGAAGGCAACTGGTCCGGGCGGTGATCGCCTCCGCAGTGGGGACCTCGATCGAATGGTACGACTTCTTCCTGTACGGCTTCGCCGCCAGCACCATCTTCGCGAAGCTGTATTTCCCGACAAGCGAACCGACGACGGGACTCCTGCTCGCCCTCGCCACCTACTTCGGCGGCTTCGCCGCCCGCCCGATCGGTGCGGCGATCTTCGGCCACTACGGCGACCGCATCGGCCGTAAGGCCACCCTGATCATCACCCTGCTGACCATGGGCATCTCCACCGCGCTCGTGGGCCTGGTGCCCACCTACGCCCAGATCGGGATCTGGGGCGGCATCCTGCTGACCGTCCTGCGCCTGCTCCAGGGCATCAGCGTCGGCGGCGAATGGGGCGGGTCAGTCCTGCTCGCCACCGAGTGGGGCAAGTCGCGCGGCGGCCGGCGCGGCTTCCTCGGCAGCTGGCCGCAGTTCGGCGTCCCCGTCGGCCTCGTGCTCGGCTACACGGCCCTGCAGGTGTTCCAGCCGCTCGACCCCTACTGGGGCTGGCGCATTCCGTTCCTGCTCAGCATCGTGATGGCCGCCGTCGGCCTCTACATCAGGCTCGGCATCCTGGAGACGCCCGTCTTCGCCAAGCTCCTGGCGGAGAACAAGGTCGAGCGCGTCCCCGTACGCGAGGTCATCGTCAGGAACTGGCGGGAGATCGTGCTGAGCGCGTTGCTCCGCACCGGGCAGCAGGCGCCGTTCTACATCTTCACCGTCTTCATCCTGACCTACGCCACCAAGACGCTGGGCTTCGCGGCGAGTGACGTCTACCTGTACGTCATCGTGGCGGGGATCGTCTCCCTGTTCACCGTGCCGTTCTGGGGGTACATCTCCGACCTCGTGAACCGCAGACGGCTGTACAGCGTGGGCGCCGCGGCCATGGTGGTCTGGTCCTTCATCTACTGGCCCCTGCTGGACACCCGCGTCCCCGCGCTGGTCTTCCTGGCCATCGTGCTGGCCGCGCCCATCCACGACATCCAGTACGGCCCCCAGGCCACCTTCATCGCCGAGAGCTTCACCGGCCGGCTGCGCTACAGCGGCGCCTCGCTCGGCTACCAGCTGGCCTCGGTGACGGCGGGCGGGCCCGCGCCCCTGATCGCCGTCTGGCTGTACACCACCTACAAGAGCTCGTTCGCCATCGCCGTCTACATGGCGATCTGCGCGCTGATCAGCCTCGTCGCCGCGCTCGCGCTGAAGGATCGCTCACAGCACGACTACGCGGTCGAGTACGACGAGGTGGCCTAGCCGAGCGCGTGGTCGAGGTTGAAGGCGGCGCTGATGAGGGCGAGGTGGGTGAAGGCCTGCGGGAAGTTGCCGAGCTGCTCGCCGGTGTGGTCGATCTCCTCGGCGTACAGCCCCAGGTGGTTGGCGTAGGTGAGCATTTTCTCGAAGGCCAGGCGGGCCTCGTCGAGGCGACCGGCGCGGGCCAGGGCTTCGACGTACCAGAACGAGCAGATCGAGAACGTGCCTTCCTGGCCTTCCAGCCCGTCCGGGCTGGCCTCGGGATCGTAGCGATAGACCAGCGAGTCGGAGACCAGCTCGCGGCTGAGGGCGTCGAGGGTGGACAGCCACTTGGGGTCGGTGGGCGAGACGAACTTGGCCAGCGGCATCATCAGGATCGACGCGTCCAGGACGTCCTCGTCGAAGTGCTGGACGAACGCCTGCAGCGTGGTCGACCAGCCGCGTTTCATGATGTCGTGGTAGATCGCGTCGCGGGCCTGCCGCCAGCGCCGTATGTCGGCGGGCAGCCCCCGATGGGAGGCCATGCGCATGGCGCGTTCGATGGCCACCCAGCACATCAGCCGTGAGTAGACGAAGTTCTTGCGCCCGCCGCGGGTCTCCCAGATGCCTTCGTCGGGTTGGTCCCAGTTCTCGCAGACCCATTCCACCAGCGTGCACACCTGCTCCCAGCGGTCGCTGGAGATCGGGGTGCCCCACTTGTTGTAGAGGTAGATGGAGTCGAGGAGCGCTCCGTAGATGTCCAGCTGGAGCTGGCTGACGGCGGCGTTCCCCACGCGTACCGGGGCCGATGCCCGGTAGCCCTCCAGGTGACTCAGCTCGCTCTCCGGCAGGTCGCTGCGGCCGTCGATGCCGTACATGATCTGCAGCGGGCCGGTGCGGCGGTCGCCGTCGGAGCGGACGTGCGTGGACAGGAAGCCCATGAAGGCCTCGGCCTCCTCGGTGAAGCCGAGCCTGAGCAGGGCGTACACGCAGAAGGCCGCGTCGCGGACCCACACGTAGCGGTAGTCCCAATTACGGCTGCCCTTCAACCGCTCGGGAAGGCTGGTCGTGGCCGCGGCGACGATCCCGCCGGTCGGCGCGTAGGTGAGCAGCTTCAGCGTGAGGGCCGAACGGTGGACGACCTCCCGCCACCGGCCCCGGTAGCGGGAGGCGGACAGCCAGTTCCGCCAGAACCGTACCGTCTCGGCGAACTGCGCCTCCGCCTCCGCCATCGGGCAGCCTCGTGGCGGAACCCCGTCGCCGATCCGGTCGAGGGAGAACACCGCGCTCTCGCCCTCCTGGAGCTCGAACCGTGCCCAGGCGTCGCGCCCGTCGGTGTCGACGGGCACGCTGGCGGACAGGTTGAGTGAGAGGCACGCCGACTCGAAAATCGTCAAGCCGCCCTGCTGGCGGACCGTGTGGGATTGCCGGGCGTAGTCGAAACGGGGGGCCACCCGGGCGCGGAACGGCAGAGTGCCGCGGACGCAGGCGACCCGGCGGATCAGCCGGTGCCGATCGGCCTCGCCGGAGTCGCCCACGATCGGCATGAAGTCCTGGATCTCACCCACCCCGTCGACGGCGAAGAAGCGGGTGATCAGGACAGTGGTGTCCGGGAAGTAGAACTGCTTGGTCTTCGCCGGGGTGTCGGCGAACAGCTCGAACGAGCCGCCTTTGTCGGCGTCCAGGATCGAGGCGAACACGCTGGGGGCGTCGAAGCTCGGGCAGCAGTACCAGTCGATCGTGCCGTTGGTGCCCACGAGCGCGACCGTGCGCAGGTCACCGATCAACCCGTGCTCTCCGATCGGCAGATACCGGGAGTCCTCGGGGTAGTCGCCTGGTCCAGCGGTCATATCCGTTTTCTGCCACTATGCGGTCGAACTATGCAGGTTGCGAGGTTAGGACATGTGCTTTATCTGTACTTCCGGCTGACAGGATGATCCCCGATTGCGTAGGACAAGAGACAATCGAGGGCAACAAGCATGATTTCGCAGGTCAGGCTGGGAAGAGGGGTCGCCTTATCGGTAGGCGTCCTGCTTCTGGCCATGTCGGGTGCCACCGCCGCCGGGGCCGTGACCGGGACGGCCGCCGTCGCGTCGCCCATCACCGTCGAGACGGCCAAGGACACCTATCTCAGCCAGGACGCCCCCACCCGTACGCACGAGAGCTACACCTGGCTCTCGGTCTGTGCGGCGACGTGTGACGGCAAAGCCGATGCGGAGCGCCGCGCGCTGGCTTCGTTCACCGTCAGCGGCGTGCCCTCAGGGGCCAAGAACGTCAAACTCTCGCTGGAGGTGACCGCCGCCCGGACCACCGACACGACGATCTCCGCGAGCAAGGTCACCGGAAGCTGGGCCGCGGCCACGGCGAACTGGGCCAACAAACCGGTCTTCGGCACGGCCATCGCCACCGCGAAGGGCCTGGTCAAGGACGAGACCAAGAAGCTCGACGTCACCTCCGCCTACACGGGTAACGGCACCTACGCCTTCGGGCTCTCGTCGACGGCCGGCGCGCAGGGCGTGCTGCACTCGTCCCACTCGACCACGGGCAAGGGCCCCCGCCTGGTGGTGACGTACACGACGGCCACCGCCCCCACTCCCACGCCGACTTCCGCGGCCACCGGCCCCCTGCCGTTCGACCTGCCGGCCAAGAGCACGCTGCGCGCCTCCGCCAAGAAGGTGTTCGCGCACTACTTCACGCCGTACCCCATCTCCTTGGACAACAAGGAGGGCAGCGTCGACTACTACGCCAAGAACTACCTCAACCCGGCCGGCGAGAGCGGTAAGCACGCCGCCTACGGCGGGCTGCTGCGCGACCGCCCGAAGCCGCGCGCGGCGCTCTCCGGCGACTACCAGCTTCAGGACATGGAGACCGAGGTCAAGACGGCCGCCGCGGCGGGCATCGACGGGTTCACCGTGGACATGCTCTCGCTGAGCAGCGCCAACTGGACCCGGCTCAAGCTGCTCGTGAAGGCGGCCGAGGCGGTCGACAGCGGCTTCACCATCGTCCCGATGCCCGACATGACCTCGCTGTCGGCCGACGCTGCGACGCTCGCCGCCTCCCTCGCCGAGCTGGCCGCCTCGAAGTCGAGCTACCGCCTGCCCGACGGGCGCGTCGTCGTGTCGCCGTTCAAGGCCGAGGCCAAGACCGCGGCCTGGTGGGCGGACCTCATCGACGTCATGAACACCAAGTACGGCATCAAGGTCGCCCTCGTGCCGACGTTCCTGAACTTCTCCGCCAACGCCTCGGCCTTCGCCTCCATCAGCTACGGCTTCTCCAACTGGGGCAACCGCAGCCCGGCCGGGCAGACGGGCATCGCGAGCAACATCAAGAAGGCGCACGACCTCGGCAAGATCTGGATGCAGCCGGTCTCCGTCCAGGACGAGCGCCCGAACCAGAGCATCTACGACGAGGCCCTGAACACCCAGAACCTCAGGACCACGTGGGAAGGCTCGATCAACAACAGCGCGGACTGGGTCCAGCTCACCACCTGGAACGACTTCTCCGAAGGCACCCAGTTCACCCCGTCCCCGCACAACGACTCGGCCTACCTGGACATCTCGTCCTACTACCTGACGTGGCTGAAAACCGGCAAGGCCCCGGCGATCGTCCGGGACACGGTCTACCTGACGCACCGCACCCAGCTCGCCGCGGCCAAGCCCACGGGCGGCCAGACGAAGCTGATGGCGCCGCGCTCGGGCACCAGCACGCCCAGGGACGACGTCGAGATCCTGTCGTTCCTCACGGGCGCCGCGACGGTGAACGCCACCATCGGCGGCACGGCCAAGACCTACTCGGCCAAGGCGGGCCTGCAGGCCCAGCTCTACCCGCTGGCCAACGGCACCAACAAGGTCTCCGTGGTCCGGTCCGGGACGACGACGGCCACCGTCACCTCGCCCTGGACCGTGGTGGCCGCACCCGTGGTGCAGGACCTGCAGTATCACGCGGTCAGCAGCGGACGCTGATCGGCTGACAGAAAGGGCCACCCGAATCACTCGGGTGGCCCTTTCTGTTTGTCTTCCGGCTGTCAGCACCTCCTGCCGGTGTTGATGCAACGGACGACGGTCTTCATGAGCTGCTTGGACATCACCTCGATGGCGCCGGCGTGGTCGGTGTTCGGGCTCTGCTGCTCGCTGGCGACCCCGTCCAGCGCGAACGGGACGTTCGTACCTTCGGGCTGGGTGTTGGGCACGTTGCCGTAGACCAGCGTCATGCGTAGCTGCGGTACGGCCTTGGTCCCGCTCGGGCAGGCACCGTTCTCGTCGGGGAAGACGACGTGGGTACGGTGGTCGGCGCTGTCGAGGTTCTGGCCGTCCCAGCAACTGGGCATGTCGAGGATGCGGACGACAGCGCTGCCGTCCGGGCAGATCGGATACTTGTCGGTCAGCCTGTCGGTGAAGCCGGTGCAGCTGAACGTCGGCCGGGCGTTGTCCGCGCTGGCGGCCGGGGCATCGGCTGGGGCATCGGTCGGGGCGTCAGTCGAGGTATCGGCCGGGACGTCGGTTGCGACGTCAGTCGGGAGGTCGGTCGGAACGTCGGTCGGCAGGTCGCTCGGAACGTCCGTCGGGAGATCGCTCGGGGCGTCGGTCGGGACGTCAGTGGGGGCGTCCGTCGAGGTGTCGGCCGGGGCGTCGGCCGCGCTGTTGGTCACTGCCATCGCGTCGCCGGTGACCAGCCTGAGGAAGCGGGGCGCCGCCGTGACCCGCGACGTGGCATTGCCGCGGAACTGCAACTGCACCGCGGTGGGCAGCACGGATGTGCTCTTGCCCCCCGTGAGCACCTGCAGGGCCGGCCAGAAGTAGCTCGACTGGTCGGCGCTGAAGCGGCAGGTGGTGTCCGCGGCGGCCAGGCTCTCGTTGGTGGAGAAGGCGTCGGTGGACTCGTTACCCACGTAGTTGTTCACGTGCTGGGCGCCGTTGGACACGCCCGGAGCGATGATGACGTTGTCGGAGTTGGTGTGGCCCTCCTGGCCCGTACCGCACCTGGAGACGAAGGTGCCGCTGGACGCGGTCAGCTTCGGCTGCTGCACGGGGGAGACCGCCTGGATGTCGATGAAGTCGTCGGCCGACGGACCGGCGCTCTTGGCGGCGGCCGAAGACTTGGCGGCGGCGGCGCTCAGCTTGCAGGTGGACAGGGCCTCAACCTGGAGGTTGGGGCGTGCCGCTACCCGGCCGATGGCGGTGGCCATGCGGTTGATGGTGGCGGTTCGTTTGTCGGCCAGGGGGCCGAGGATGGCGTTCTGGATGAAGTTGGGGCCGCCTTCACCGGCTGAGGTGACCAGGCGTTTGTTGGCTTCGGCGATCTGGGTGTCGAGCAGGGCGAGGTTGCGGTCGATTTCGGCCTTGGCCGCTGCGGGGATCTCCGGAAGTTTGTCCGCGACGCTCGGGCAGGTGATCGTCTTGCTGCCGGTGCTGGGAGGTGCGGTGGTTCCGTCATCGGACGGAGGAGAAGTGGGGGACTCGGGGGCGGCGGTGGCAGTGGCGCCGCCGCTGCCGAGCTTGCAGGTGGACAGGGCCTCAACCTGGAGGTTGGGGCGTGCCGCTACCCGGCCGATGGCGGTGGCCATGCGGTTGATGGTGGCGGTTCGTTTGTCGGCCAGGGGGCCGAGGATGGCGTTCTGGATGAAGTTGGGGCCGCCCTCTCCGGCTGAGGTGACCAGGCGTTTGTTGGCTTCGGCGATCTGGGTGTCGAGCAGGGCGAGGTTGCGGTCGATTTCGGCCTTGGCTGCTGCGGGGATCTCCGGAAGTTTGTCCGCGACGCTCGGGCAGGTGATCGTCTTGGCTGTGCCCTCGGGCGCCGGCGCATCAGAGGTCCCCGGTGTCGCCGAGGCGGAGGCCTCAGGCGCCGGGGCTTCGGTGGCAGTGGCGCCGCCGCCGAGCTTGCAGGTGGACAGAGAGGCCACCTGGAGTTCGGGGCGTGCCGCCACTCGGCCGATGGCCGTGGCGATGCGGTTGATCGTGGCCGTCCGCTTGTCGGACAGCGGGCCGAGGATGGCGTTCTGTACGAAGTTCGGGCCGCCCTCTCCGGCCGAGGTGACCAGCCGTTTGTTCGCTTCGGCGATCTGGGTGTTCAGCAGGGCGAGGTTGCGGTCGACCTCAGCTTGCGCCGCTGCCGGAATCTCCGGAAGTTTGTCCGCCACACTTGGGCAGCTGATCGTGTCCGCGCGGGCGGACATGCTCGTCAAGGTTATCGACTGCCCTGCTGCGGGGGACCCCGCAAGGACGAGAGTGATACCTCCGACGGCGGAAACAACGGCCAACCATGGCCTGAATGGTCTGCTCCCCGAGGCATTCGCCATACGCGGAACTCCTCTCGGGTTCGGAACGTGAACCGGAAAGCCCGGTTTTCCTGAGGTACGGGACAACAACGACCATGGTTCACCAGCCGGAAAATTCATCCGGCAGCGGGAAATGTCGAAATAAATCCTCCAGGCATTGAACAGATGTCCGTTATTTCGCGTATCTCGCTACTATTACGGTGCCGGAGTTTCGCCGCGAGCAGGGTGAAGGCCATGGCCAGGGCGGCCCTCACATCGCCATCAGCGGGGTCGTGATGACCCTATGCACCTAACCAAGCGCTTGCTACGCTCCGATCATGTTGTCCACGATCGTCTGGGGCACCGGCAACGTCGGCCGCGCGGCCATCCGTGCCGTCGAGGCCCACCCGGCGTTGCGGCTCGCGGCCGTACTCGTCCATGACCCCGGTAAGGTCGGCCGCGACGCCGGCGCGCTCGCCGGACTCGGCGCCGATCTGGGGATCGCGGCGACCGACGACGTCGACGCGGTGCTGGCCACCGGTCCCCGCGCCGTCGTCTACGCGGCGTCCGGCGACATCCGTCCTGATGAGGCCCTCGCCGACATCATCAGGGCGATTCGCGCCGGAGCCGTGGTCGTCACCCCCTCGTTGTACGCGCTCTACGACCAGCGCAACGCCCCGCCGGAACTGCGCGAGCCGGTGCTGGCCGCCATCGCGGACGGCGGCGGCTCGCTGTTCGTCTCCGGCGTCGACCCGGGCTGGGGCAACGACGTGCTGCCCCTGCTGATCAGCGGACTCGGCGGCACCGTGGACGTGGTCCGCTGCCAGGAGATCTTCGACTACTCCACCTACGACCAGCCCGACTCGGTCCGGTACCTGGTCGGCATGGGCCAGCCGATGGACTATGAGCCGCCGATGATCGCGCCGACGGTCCCGACCATGGTGTGGGGCGGTCAGATACGGCTGATGGCCAGAGCCCTCGGCGTCGAACTCGACGAGATCCGCGAGACCGTGGACCGGCGCCCGCTCGACGCGACGGTGGGCACCGAGACGATGGGCGAGTTCGAGGCGGGCACCCAGGGCGCGGTGCGGTTCGAGGTGCAGGGCGTCGTCGAGGGCGAGCCCCGCATCGTCATCGAGCACGTCACCCGCATCCACCCGTCCTGCGCGCCGGACTGGCCGACCCCGCCCGACGGCCAGGGCGCGCACCGGGTGATCATCGAGGGCCGCCCGCGCATCGAGGTCACGGTCGAGGCCACCGACGAGGACGGCAACCGGGCCGCGGGCGGGAACGCCACCGCGGTCGGCCGCCTGGTGAACGCCATCGACTGGCTCGTGGACGCCGAACCCGGCCTTTACGACGCGCTCGACGTCCCCTTGCGCCCCGCGATCGGAAAACTCCGGAGGAAACACCTATGAACCTCGACATCCCCGAGGGAAAGGACGCGATCGAGTACGTGTGGGGTGAGATGGTGCCCGGCATCGGGATCGCCGCCTCGCACTTCTCCCTGTCGGTGTACGCCCACACGACCCTCGGGCTCCGTGAGTTCGAGGCCGCCCGGCTGCGGATCGCGCAGATCAACGGCTGCGCCTTCTGCCTCGACTGGCGTACCGAACGGGACGGGCAGAAGGTCGAGGAGGAGTTCGCCGACGCGGTCACGCGATGGCGCACCACCGACGCCTTCGACGATCGCACCCGGCTGGCCGCCGAGTACGCCGAGCGGTACGCCCTGGATCACCACGGCCTCGACGACGAGTTCTGGACGCGGATGACCGCGCACTACAGCCAGTTGGAGATCGTCGAGCTGAGCATGAGCATCGGCTCCTGGCTGGCGTTCGGCCGGCTCAACCACGTCCTGGGCCTCGACACCGTGTGCAGACTGCCCAGCGGCCCATCGCCCGCCCCCAAGCGGGCCTCCTGACCAACACAAAGGCGCGAGCAACATGCAGGACCTGTTCTCATCCCACCGAGAGTAAGGACCATCGGATGAGTGACAACACCCCGCGCGGTACCGGTTCCAAAGGTGTCTCGCGCCGCGGATTCATCGCGGGAACCGTGGGCGCCCTGGCCCTCACAGCCCACCCCACCGCGGCCCGGGCGGCAGCCGGCCCGATCGGCAACGGGGCTCACGTCGCGGCCCTGGTGATCGGGACCGGATACGGCGGTTCCGTCGCCGCGCTCCGTCTCGCCCAGGCGGGCGTCGACGTACACATGATCGAGATGGGCATGGCCTGGGACACCCCCGGCTCCGACGGCAAGATCTTCTGCAGCACGCTCTCGCCGGACAACCGGTCCTACTGGTTGCGCACCAGGACCAAGGCGCCCCTCAACTACTTCCTCGGCTTCCCGATCGACCGCGACATCTCCCGCTACACCGGGGTCCTGGACGCCGAGGAGTTCAGCGGCATCACCGTCTACCAGGGTCGCGGCGTCGGCGGCGGTTCGCTGGTCAACGGCGGCATGGCGGTCACCCCCAAGCGGGAGAACTTCGCCGCCGTCCTCCCGTCGGTCAACGCCGACGAGATGTACAGCACCTACTACCCGCGCGCCAACGCCGGGCTCGGGGTCGGCACGATCAGATCGGCCTGGTTCGACTCCACCGACTGGTACCAGTTCGCCAGGGTCGGCCGTAAGCACGCCCAGCGCTCCGGCTTCCCGTTCGTCTTCGTGCCCGACGTGTACGACTGGAACTACATGGAGCAGGAGGCGGCCGGAACCGCCACCAAGTCGGCCCTGGCCGGCGAGATCCTCTACGGCAACAACCACGGCAAGAAGTCCCTGCAGAAGACCTACATCGCCCAGGCCAAGGCCACCGGCAGGGTCACCATCTCGCCGCTGCACAAGGTCACCTCGGTCGCCCCGGCGGCCGGTGGCGGCTACACGGTCGTCATCCAGCAGATCAACACCACCGGCGACACCACGGCCACCAAGACCGTGACCGCCGACCGGGTGTTCTTCGCCGCCGGCAGCGTCGGCACCAGCAAGCTGCTGGTCAAGCTGAAGGCCACCGGAGCGCTGCCCAACCTGAACGCCGAGGTCGGCAAGGGCTGGGGCGACAACGGCAACGTCATGTGCGGCCGCGCCAACCACCTGTGGGATCCGACCGGCAGCAACCAGTCGACCATTCCCTGCGCCGGCATCGACAACTGGGCGGCCGGTGGCGCGTTCGCCGAAGTCGCACCACTGCCCACCGGGATCGAGACCTTCGCCTCGTTCTATCTGTCGATCACCAAGAACCCGAACCGCGCCCAGTTCTCCTGGAACGCCACGACGGGACAGGTCGACCTGAACTGGCAGACCGCCTGGAAGCAACCGGCCATCGACATGGCCAAGACGATCTTCGACAAGATCAACTCGACGGAGGGGACGATCTACCGGACCGACCTCTTCGGCATCTACAAGATCTGGGGCGACCACCTCACGTACCACCCGCTCGGGGGCGCGGTCCTGAACAAGGCCACCGACAACTACGGCCGCCTGGCCGGCTACCCGGGCCTGTACGTCATCGACGGCTCACTGATCCCCGGCAACACCAGCGTGAACCCGTTCGTCACCATCACGGCACTCGCCGAACGGAACATCGAGAAGATCATCGCCACCGACCTGTAGCCCCCGGCCCGCTGAAAGGGGCCGCGGCCTGCGACCCCTTTCGGTGCTTCAGTCGCTCAACCGAGATTCACCCGGGTAATCGCGTTGACCCGGGTCGCCATGATGTTCACGTTGAACACCGACATGTTGGTGGTGGCCGTAGTCGCGGCGCACCGTAGCCGAACCACCCCGGTGGTCGCCACGGCACGGGCGGTGCCCGTCGACAGGCTCGCGAGCTGGCCGTTGGGGCCGACCGTGGCGACGACACTGGTGTTGTTGGTGCTGCTCTCGCTGATGATCAGGAATGAGCAGGCCAGGGCCGCCGCTGTGGCGGTGTTGTTGCGGGCCGTGAGGGTCGCCTCAGCCGTCCAATTGCCGGCCGGCACGTTGAACAGGTAGTCGGCAAAGGTGTCGGCCGTCACCGTCCTGGTGGCGAACGTGTCGGCGATGATCACCTCAGGCGGCACCGCGGCGTTCGCCGGGGCCGCCAGCCCGACGCCGACGATCAGAGCCACACCCGCGACCAGGGCCACCCACAGCCCGCGCACCCTCGTGAGAATCGCAGTAAACATGACATCACTCCTCGCATCCGGGGCAGCGTCCGCCGCCCACCCGATGCTCAGATGGTCCCGATCGCCGTTGCAGTCCCGTTGCAACTCCCCGCCGGGGTGCGCTCGTGCGGCGTGGGTCCGTGCGGGTAAAACGGGTGGCGGGGCGCTGGGTTCGGTCGGCATCGTGGCTGCATGGCCGAATCGCGCCGCAGGGCGCTGCCCGTTGACTATGACGATGATCCGGGCCGTTTCGTGGCGAACCGGCAGGCGACGCCAAGAGACATCCATCCCCTGGTAGCGGCCCGCTTGGCGGCGGAGGGGGTCCGTCCGGTGCTGGACGTCGGTGGCGGCACCGGCGTGCTGGGACGGCTGCTGGCCGACGCCGGGGTGCCCACGGTCGTGCTCGACGCCGCGGCGCACATCGTACAGGCGCCCCGGCCCGCGGTGCGAGCCGACGCGTTGACGCTCCCGTTCACCGACGGCGTCTTCGGCGGCGCGGCCGCGTTGTGGATGCTGTACCACTTCGCCGAGCCCGCGCGGGTGCTGGCCGAGGTCCGCCGGGTGCTGAGGCCCGGAGGGCTGCTGGCGGTCTCGGCGCCGAGCCGGCACAACGACCCCGAGCTGTCGTCGATCCTGCCGGATTGGGGGCAGCCGTTGAGCTTCGACGCGGAGGCGGCGCCCGCCGTCGTCGGCGAGGTCCTGGACGTGGTGGCGGTGACCTCCTGGGACGAACCGCTGCTGCATCTGCCCGACCGGGAGGCCGTCACCCTCTACCTCAGGGGCCGCGGCCTGACCGAGCCGGCGGCGCGCGACGCCGCGCACCGCGTGACCACCCCGTTGCGGGTGACCAAGAGGGGATCACTCATCTGGGCCCGCCGACCGCGACTGGAGAGCCCGGCTCATTGAGGTGAGCGGCCCAAGGACCGCCGGCCGGATCTGAAGCGGACCCAGGCCGGGGATCGCGGTCACCGGCAGAGGGAGGCTCAGGGGGCGTTGGTGTTCTGCGCGGCCTGGTAGACGGCCATCGCCTCGTTCCCGAAGAAGGGGCCGAACATGAAATCGGGGGCGAAGTCGTACTTGAAGCTGTTGACCGAGTTCAGCCACCCGAGCCCGGTGGACTCGTTGAACCCCTGGAACCACGGCCCGCCGCTCGCCCCGCCAGTCATGTTGCAGCGCAGCCCCTGGTCCCTGGTCATCACGGTGTCGTTGAACGCGCGCCCGCTGCAGTAGACCAGCTTCGACCCGTCGAAGGGCGGCGCCGCCGGGTAGCCGAACGAGAACATCTGCCGCTGCCTGGGCTGGTTGAACGCCACCCCCTGCCCGCCCACGACGTCGGTCAGCGTCCGGCCCTGGAGCGGCGCGACCACGGCGGCGGCCACGTCGAAGTTGATGTCCTCGCGAGCGTTCCACTGCTGCGTGGTCAGCAGCCTGCTGGCCACCCACGTGCCGAACGGGCGCCGGCCGTTGTCGAAGGCCGGGATGAACACCCAGTTCCGGTGAAAGGCACCGCCCTCCTTCACGCAGTGCCCGGCGGTGATCACGACGCTCTCGTTGGCGCTGGTCACCGCCGAGCCGGAACAGGAGGCGTTGCCGCCGTTGGCGGTGGTGAAGAAGACGCGTCCGGTGGTACGCACGACGGCACCGCCGTCGGTCCACCGGAGGCCGGGGCTGTTGGGCACCCGGGCCTGCTCCTGGGCCGAGACGCCCTGGACCCTCAATGGGGTGCCCTGGGTGGCATCGGCCGTGGCGACCCGGGTGGTCCACGGGGTGCGCTGGGTCGTGGTGGTGGAGGCGCCTCGCGTGGCCCACGGCGTGCCCTGGGTCGGCGAGCCCGACCCGTTGGAGCGTCGCGGCGTGGGGTCGTCCAGCGGCTGCGCCGCCATCATGCGCTGCTGTGTCCAGTACTGCAGGACGGTCCTGCGCTCCGACCAGGAGTCCGTGGCGGACCACCTGACGGGCGTGGGGTCCGCGCTGATCCTGCCACCACTGGCCTGGGCGGCACCTGCGGGGACCAGGGCACCTGCCACGGTCAGTGCGACGGCGGAGAGCAGGGCGACTCTGCGGTGCATTACATACCTCCCGAAACCGGAATCTGCCGTCAGGAGGTACGTACGGCGCTATGAATCTTCCTCAAGGCATACGCAAACGGGTATAGCGGCATTTCGCGACGACCTCGCGAGGACCGGTCGGGAGTTGCCCGCCCTCGACCACGCCGACCCCTCCCTGCGCACCCCGTCCACGCTATGGACCTTCTTGGCTACGCCGACTTCCTTGCCGCGCGCCCCGGTTGCGCCATGGCCCTTCCCGGCCACACCGGCCCCCTCGCCGGTCCTCCGGCTGGCACCTGAGCGGCCGAGCGGTGTGCCGTACCGCCTGCGCTTTCTGGCCGTGATGCCTAGGTGGCGTCAAGTCGGGGCATCTTGGGCTTGCAATGACGCCATTATGACGCCATAGTTGTGTCATGGATCTCGCGCCGTATGTCGACCAGCTCCGCCGTGAACTCACGATCGCCGCCGAGGCAGGCGGTGAGGACGCTCGCGTGCTCGCCGAGCGTCTCGCCCTGACGCTGGAGCCGGCCACCCGGCTCGCCCTGCTGGAGGCGCTCTCCGCCGCCGCGGACGAGATCACCCGCGACCTCGCACCGGGTTCGGTCGAGGTACGCCTGCGCGGACCCGATCCCGGCTTCGTCGTGACGCCACCACCGATCGGTCAGCCGTTCGGGGAGCCGGGGCATGCCGGGGCAGCCGAGCGGGGTGCCAGGCCGCAGGACGTCGACGAGGGCGGGACGTCGCGGATCTCGCTCCGCGTTCCCGAGCAGCTCAAGCCGCGCATCGAGGAGGCGGCCGGCCGAGACGGGCTCTCGGTCAACACCTGGCTCGTCCGCGCCGTCTCCGCGGCGCTCGAACCCGACGGCGGAGGCCGGCGCGCGGCCCCGCGGACCCTGCGAAGCCACAGCGGCTGGGTCCGCTAGCCGGATCCAAGGCCACGCCGTCCGGCAGCCAGGACGTTCGCCGCACCCAAAGACAGCATCCAACGACAGCCGGAACGCCCGCCGAACCCATGAGGGGACCGTCATGCCAACGTTCGCCACCCCCGAGCCCATCTCCGTAATGATCGATCTCGCAGCCGCCAAAGTCCGGATCAACGCGAGCGATCGCACCGACACCGTCGTCGACGTACGCCCCGGCGACGAGTTCAGCGAGACCGACCGGCACGCCGCCGAGCAGATCCAGGTCGAGTACGCCGGCGGCCGGCTGCTCGTGAAGGCGGACAAGAACCGGCCCGCTCCGCCCTCCGGGTGGGGCGACTCGATCGACAAGCTGGTCGAGGCGCCCAGAACCTGGGCCCGTTCGCTGCTCGGCTGGGGCGGCTCGGTCGACGTGACGATCGACCTGCCGTCCGGCTCCCGCGTCGAAGCGAACGCGGCGGCGGATTTCCAGTGCAGGGGCCGCCTCGGCGAGGTGAAGTTCGCCGCCTCCTACGGCGACATCCGGCTTGAGGAGGCCGGCCGGCTGCAGTTGAAGACGGGGTCCGGTGACATCTCGGTGACCCGGTCGGTCGGGCACGCCGACATCACCAGTTCCAACGGCGACATCCGGATCGGCGAGATCGACGGCACGGCGGTGGTCAGGACCTCCAACGGCGACCTCAGGCTCGGCTCGGTCACCGGCGAGCTCCGGCTGAAGACCGCGTACGGCGACATCACCGTAGACCGCGCCCTGGCTGGAGTCGCCGCCAAGACCGCGTACGGCAGTGTCCGGATCGGCGAGGTGGTGTCCGGCGCGGTCGTCATGGAGACCGCCGGCGGCCGGCTCGAACTCGGGATCCGGGAGGGCACCGCCGCCTGGCTTGACGTGAGCTCGCAGTACGGCAGCGTGGACGTCTCCCTGGACGACTGCTCCGGCCCCGGCCAGTCCGACGAGACCGTCGAGGTGCGGGCCCACACCGCCTACGGCGACATCGTGATCCACCGTTCGTGAAACAGAACATCAAGAGGAGAAGATCTCATGCCCCCAGCGATCGTGGCCGAAGGCCTGGTCAAGAGATACGGCGACGTGGTCGCCCTGGACGGGATCGATCTGTCGGTCCCGGAAGGAACGGTGTTCGGATTACTCGGCCCGAACGGCGCCGGCAAGACGACGACAGCGCGGATCCTGACCACGCTGCTGAAGCCGGACGCCGGACATGCCACGGTCGCCGGATTGGACGTGGTGGCCGACGCGCAGCGGCTGCGCTCTCATATCGGGGCGTCCGGGCAGTACGCGGCGGTGGACGAGCACCTCACCGGCGCGGAGAACCTGGAGATGGTCGGCCGTCTCTACCACCTGGGCACCAAACGCAGCAAACAGCGCGCCAGAGAGCTGCTGGACCGCTTCGACCTGTCGGAGGCGGGTGACCGCCCGGTGCAGGGCTACTCCGGCGGCATGCGGCGAAGGCTCGACCTGGCCGGAGCGCTGGTGGCCGATCCGCCGGTGCTGTTCCTGGACGAGCCGACGACCGGCCTGGACCCCCGCGCCAGGGTGAGCTTGTGGGAGGTCATCGCCGACCTGGTCGCCGGCGGCACGACGGTCCTGCTCACCACCCAGTATCTGGAGGAGGCCGACCGGCTCGCCGACCGGATCGCGGTGGTCGACCACGGACGGGTCATCGCGCTCGGCACCGCCAACGAGCTCAAGGACCAGGTCGGCGGCGACCGGATCGAACTCTCGGTGACCAGTCACGCCGAGCTGGAGACCGTACACCGGGTCCTGGCGCCGCTGGCCGTCGCCGAGGTCTGGACCGACCCCACCGCCCTGCGCGTCACCATCCCGGTGGCGGGTGGCGCCGCCTCGCTCACCACCGCCCTGGGCCGCCTGGCCGCCGAGGGCGTCGCCGTACGCGACGCCGGGCTGCGGCGGCCGACCCTGGACGAGGTCTTCCTGAGCCTCACCGGCCACCAGGCCGCCACCGACGACACCAAGGAGACGGTCCGATGAACGCCCTTCAGATGGCGGTCGCCGACGGCATGACGATCAGCAAGCGCAACGCGCTCAAGATCAGGCGAGCCCCCGACCTGCTCGGCGGTGTGATCATCCTCCCGATCGTGTTCGTGCTGCTGTTCGCGTACGTGTTCGGCAGCATGATCGACCTGCCCGGCATCTCCTACCAGGAGTACCTGCTGCCGGGGATCTTCGTCCAGACGATCGTGACCAGCGCGCAGATCACCGGCTATACGCTCACCCAGGACCTGCAGAAGGGCATCTTCGACCGGTTCCGCACGCTGCCGATGGCGCCGACGGCGGTGCTGGTCGGGCAGACGCTCTGCGACATGCTCATGAACATCACGAGCATCGTCGTGATGGCGCTGGTGGGGCTGCTGGTCGGCTGGCGCGTCCACACGTCGCCGCTGGAGGCGGCCGGGGGGTTCCTGCTGCTGCTGTTCTTCTCGTACGCCTTCTCCTGGGTGACGGCGACGGTCGCGCTGGCCCTGCGCACGCCCGAGGTGTTCAACAACATCGCCACCCTCGTGTCGTTCCCGCTGGTCTTCCTGTCCAACGCCTTCGTCGACAGCGCGCGGCTGCCCGGCCCGCTCAAGCCCGTCGCCGAATGGAACCCGGTCTCGACGTTCGTCCAGGCGGCGCGCGAGCTGTTCGGCAACACCACGCCGCTCAGGCCGGTGCCCGACGCGTGGCCGCTCCAGCACGCGGTGCCGGTATCGGTGGGCTGGTCGGTGCTGATACTGGTGGTGTTCGTCCCGCTGGCCACTCGCCTGTACAAGCGAGCGGTCAGCCAGTGACGCCCTGCCTTCGTCAGTCCTCGTGGGAGCGCGCGAACGTCAGCGTCTCACCCCGGGCGCCGGACATCCAGATGTCCTGGCAAGCGACGGCCATCTCCGCGAGCCCCTCGACGACGGTGCCGAAGACGTTGCCTGGCACCCAGCCCTGGTCACCGTTGAGCAGCAGGTTGTTGCGCCCGTAGAACAGCGCCAGATCGATGATGTGGGACAGGTCCTTGGGACCGCCACCGCTCTCGTAGCCGTGCGAGGGAGTGGCGAGATCATTGGCGTCGAACGCGAAATAGCAGAGATCGCCGGGAATGGGAGTGACCGTGGTGTTCTCCTTCCCGGGCTCGACCGCCGCGAACGCCGGCACGAGGTTGTAGATCTCGTTACGGGCGTACTTCCCGTGGAAGACCTGACCGGACAGCGGCAGCGCGTCCCAGACGGCGGCCGCGGTGCGCGGCGCCTCGTCGTCGAGCAGCCGGGCGGTGCAGGAAACGCCGCGCGATTCCAGCGTGACCGTGATGTAGCGAGCCATGGGGAGTCTCCTCAATGGTTAGGGGCGGGCGAGCGGCGGCCGCGTGGAGGTCCAGTCGGTGGCCGCCTCATAGGAGCGGGCGGCCCGCAGCACGAGCGCGTCGGCGTGCCGGGGGCCGACGATCTGCAGGCCGACGGGCAGCCCGGCGGAGGTGAATCCGCAGGGCACGCTCGCGGCGGGCTGCTGGGTCATGTTGAACGGGTACGTGTACGGGGTCCAGCTGGTCCAGTCCTCGGAGTGCCAGCCCTTCGGCGCGTCCATTCCCTTGGGGAACGCGGTGATCGGCAGGGTCGGCGTCAGCAGCAGGTCGTACGTCTGGTGGAAGCGCCCCATCCGTACCCCGAGGTCCATCCGCACCGCCGTGGCGTCGAGATAGTCCGCGGCGCTCGCGGCCAGGGCGCGCATGACGCCGCGGCGCAGCCCGGGGTCGACCCGCTCCAGGGCGCCGGGGCCATAGGCGTCGACGACCTTGGCCGCGCCGGTGAACCACAGGACGTGGAAGGCCTCGACGGGGTCGGCGAAGCCGGGATCGACCTCCTCGACCTCGGCCCCCGCCTCGGCCAGCACGGCCGCGGCGGTACGGACGGCGGCCTCGACCTCGGGGTCGTTGCGCACGTACCCGAGCGTGGGGGAGAACGCGACGCGCAGGCCGCGGACGCCGTCGTCGAGTCCGTCGCGGAACGAGGTCGCCGGGGTGGGCAGGGCCGACCAGTCGCGTGCGTCGAAACCGGTGAGTATGTCGAGCATCAGGGCGGTGTCGGTGACGGTGCGGGTCATGGGCCCGCCGTGTGACAGGGTGCCGAACGGGCTGGCGGGCCACATCGGGATGAGGCCGTACGTCGGTTTGATGGTGACCGTTCCGGTGAACGCGGCGGGGATGCGCACCGATCCGCCGCCGTCGGTGCCGACCGACCAGGCCCCCATGCCCAGCGCGACCGCCGCCGCGCTGCCGCCGCTCGATCCGCCGGCGGTCAGCTCGGGGTTCCACGGATTTCCGGTGGCGCCGTGTCGCGGGGAGTCGGTGACGCCCTTCCACCCGAACTCGGGCGTGGTGGTCTTGCCCAGCAGCACGGCTCCGGTCTCGCGCAGCCGGGCCACGGCCGGGGCGTCCTCCGGCCACGGTCCCTGCTCGTCGATGAGGTTGGTGCCGCGCAGGGTCGGCCAGCCGCGGGTGTACAGGATGTCCTTGATCGAGGTGGGTACGCCGTCGCCGGGTCCATGGGTGCGGCCCTCGCGCCAGCGGGCCTCGGACTCCGCCGCGGCGGCCAGCGCGGCCTCGGCGTCGACCAGGACGAAGGCGTTCACGTCGTCGTTGGTGGCCTCGATCGCGGCGAGCGCGGCGCGGGTGGCCTCCACCGGGGACACGCTGCGGTCGCGGTAGCCGGCGATCAGTTCGGTGGCGCTCAGCCGGGTCAGGTCGGTCATCAGGGCTCCCTACTCGTCTACGGGACGCGGCTACGGGCGGCTCGGCTGCGCGTGGCTCGGTTGGGGGTGGGCGGGTACGAATCCGAGCCGCTTGTCGACGACGTTGACGAGCTCCTCGCCGTCGAGCCAGCGGACGGCGTTGTCGGTGAACTGCCGGGCCAGCGTGTCGAGCCAGCCGACGGTGTCACCGGACATGTGCGCGGACACGACCACGCCGGGCGCGCTCCACAGCGGATGGTTCGCCGGCAGCGGCTCGGTCGCGAACACGTCCAACGACGCCCCCGCGATCTGCCCGCCCGCCAGGGCCGCGACCAGGTCGTCCTCGACGACGCAGGGGCCGCGCCCGACGTTGATCAGGTGGGCGGTGGGCTTCATCGCGGCCAGCACGGTAGCGTCGATGAGCCCCCGGGTCGCCTCGGTCAGGGGCGCGACCATGATGACGTGGTCGGCCCAGCCGACGTGCGCGGCCAGTTCGCCGCTGGCGACTACGGTGCCGAAGTCGGGGTCGTCGGCCCGCGCGGTGCGGCCGGCCCCCCGTACGTCCATGCCGACGGCGCGGAGCAGCCGGGCGGTCTCGCGCCCGATGGCGCCGGTGCCCACGATCAACGCCGTGGTGCCGGCCACCGGCAGGGTCTCCCGGTGCTTCCACGTACGGGCGAGCTGCAGATCGTGGCTGCGGTGCAGGTCCTTGGCGAAGGCGAGCACCGAGCCGAGCACGAACTCGGCGATGGGCCGGTCGAAGACGCCACGTGCGTTGGTGACGATGACGTCGGAGTCGTTGAGCTCATCGAAGAGGAGCTTGTCCACGCCGGCCGCGGCCACGTGGATCCACCGCAGTGCCCCGGCGTGCTCCCAGATCTGGCGTACGGCGCTGGAGAAGAAGTCCCACAGGAAGAGGGCGTCCGCGTCCGCCACGGCGGCGGCCAGGCCGTCGGCGTCGCAGTAGCGGACTGTCGCACGCTCCTCGATGGCGCGCATGTGCGGGGGAGGCGGGCCCCCGGCCGCGCAGAGCACGGCGATGATCGGCTTGCCGTCGGATTCTGCCATGGGCGCCTCCCCGTTCGCTCGCCACCTGGGCCGCGGCCCAACGTAGGAGAGCTACGTATGATTGTCAACAATGCATCGATCCTGCATGATGGCGACACGGCTCCACACTCGCACGGGGCCGGCCCCCACGATCGCAGGAGACCTGTCCATGACCACGAACACGAGCACCGCACCGCCCGGACCGCCGGTCCAGACCGGCGTCGGCGTGATCGTCCCATACGACATGGCGCTGGATCGGGAGCTGTGGCGCTGGACGCCCGACGACGTGGCGCTGTTCTTCACCCGCACCCCGTTCTCGCCGCTGCCGGTGACGGTGGAGATGGCGGAGCACGTCGGTGACGCCGAGGTCGTCAGCCGTTGCACCCGGGACCTGATCACGGTCTCGCCCGAGGTGTACGCCTACGGCTGTACGTCGGGCAGTTTCGTGCGCGGCGTACGGGGAGAGCGGCAACTGGTCGAGGCGATGTGCGCGGCCGGGGCCCCTGCGGCGGTCACGACGTCCGGCGCCCTGCTGGCGGCCCTGAGGCAGCTGGCCGCCGAGCGCGTGGCGATCGCCACCCCGTACGACCCGGACGTGACCGAGCGGCTGGGGCTGTTCCTGCGGGAGGCCGGCGTGGACGTCGTCGGCAGCTCCCACCTGGGGCTGAGCGCCGACATCTGGAAGGTCCCTTACGCGCGCACCGCCGAACTCGTCGCTCAGGCCGACCACGCCGAGGCCGACGCGATTGTGATCTCGTGCACCAATCTGCCGACCTATGACGTCATCGCCCCGCTTGAAGCGCGGCTCGGCAAGCCGGTGATCAGCGCGAACCAGGCGACCATGTGGGCGGCGCTGCGGGCCATCGGCCGCCGGGCGACAGGGCCGGGGCAGCGTCTCCTCGGTGACCACTGAAATGAGGTTTTGCTAGTGCAGCAGTCTTCCCTCGGCCCGGATGCCGCCGAGTACGCGCAACGGCTCGCCCGCGTACAGGAGGGCATGGCGGAGCGCTCGTTCGCCGCCCTGCTGGTGACCGATCCGGCCAACATGTACTACCTCACCGGCTACAACGCCTGGTCCTTCTATACGCCGCAGTGCCTGGTGGTGCCGGCCAGTGGTCCGCCGGTGCTGTTCGCCCGCGCGATGGACGCCGCCGGCGCCGGTTTCACCGCCTGGCTGCCGCCGGAGCAGATCGAGGGCTACCCGGAGGAACTGGTCCACCGCCCGAAGGTGCACCCCTACGACTGGATCGCCGAACGCGTCCGCGAACGCGGTCTGATCGAGCCCGGCCCGGACAGGTGCGTGGGAATCGAGGGCGACTCCGCGTTCTTCACGGCCCGCGGCTACCTCGCGCTGCGGGCGGGTCTCCCGCACGTCCGGCTCGAAGACAGCCAGGAGCTGGTCAACTGGGTGCGCGTGGTCAAGTCCGACCACGAGCTCGCCCAGCTGCGGATCGCCGGGTCGATCGCGCAGCAGGTCATGGAGGTGGCGCTGGCGGCCGTGGCCCCGGGACGACGCCAGTGTGACGTCGTCGCCGAGATCGCCGCGGCTCAGGCGCGCGGCACGGCTGAGCACGGCGGCGACTACCCGGCGCTCGTGCCGATGCTGCCCACCGGCAAGGGAGCCGGCACCCCGCACCTGACCTGGACCGAGGAGGAGTTCCGCGTCGGTGAGGCCACGACGATCGAGCTCGCGGGCGTGTACCGGCGCTACCACGCGCCGCTGGCCCGCACCATCATGCTCGGCGAGCCGCCCCGCCGGCTCGCCGACACCGCGGCGATCGTCCGCGACGGCATGGCCGAGGTGCTGGCCACGCTCCGCCCCGGACGGACCGCCCACGAGATCCACGCCGCGTGGAACGCCGTCATCAGCGCGCACGGCCTGACCAAGGAATCCCGGATCGGCTACTCCATCGGTCTGGGATACCCGCCGGACTGGGGCGAGCGCACCATCAGCCTGCGGCCCGACGAGCACACCGTGCTCAAGGCCGGTATGTGCTTCCACGTCATCCTCGGCATGTGGATGGACGACTGGGGATACGAGCTGTCCGAACCCGTCGCGCTGACCGCCGACGGGGTCGAGCGGCTGACCGACCTCACCCAGAACCTCACGATCGGACGGTGAACACGATGACACGGACCGCCACGCAGGTGCCGCTCGCGGCACGGGCCGCAGGACTGGTCGGGTCGGTCATCGACTCGAGCACGTCGCTGCTGCAGAAGCAGTCGCACGACATCGTCCGCTTCGCGATGGGCAGCCCCGCCGCCGAAGCGGTCCCCACGCGGCTCCTGGCCGCGATCGGCGCCGCCGAACTGGGCTCGGCACACGCCTACGACTACGCCGCGACCGAGGGCGACCCCCGGCTGCGGGAGGCGGTGCTCGGCATGCTGTCGGGCACCGGTGAGGCGACGACCCCCGACCGGCTGACCATCACCAGCGGCGGGATGCAGGGCATCGACCTGGCCTGCAAACTCTTCGTCGACCCCGGCGACCTGGTCGTCGTCGAGTCGCCGACCTACACCAACGGCAGTGCCACCGTCATGTCGTACGGCGGAGAGGTGCTCGAAGCGCCCGTCGACGACGACGGGCTGGTCGTCGAGGCCCTGCCGGAGCTCGTCGAGCGGGCCGGCCGCCTGCCGAAGGCGATCTACACGATCCCGAACTTCCAGAACCCCTCCGGCACCACCATGTCGCTCGCGCGGCGGCTCGCGCTCATCGAGCTGGCCCGCGCTTGGGGGGCGATCGTCATCGACGACGACCCGTACGGCTGGTTGCGCTTCGCCGGCGAGGACCTGCCCAGCCTGCGCGAGCTGGGTGAGGGGGGCGCGAACGTGTTCTCGGTGCGTACCTTCTCGAAGGTGCTGGCGCCGGGTCTGCGGGTGGGCTGGGTCGACGCGGCCCCCGAGCTCGGCCAGTTGCTGATCAACGCCAAACAGGCCATGGACACCTGCGCCAACCTGCCCGCGCAGCTCCTGGTGGCCCGGTTCCTGGAGGACGGTCACCTCACCGAGCACCTGAGCGGCCTGCGCGTGGAGTACCTGCGCCGCAAGATCGGGATGCAGCGGGCGCTCACCGAGCACCTCGGCGACATCGCGCGATGGACCAGCCCGGACGGCGGCTTCTTCCTGTGGGTGACGCTGCCGGAGGAGGTCGACGCGCAGGAGCTGTTCGAGGTGGGGCTGGCCGAAGGGGTCGCCTTCATCCCCGGCTCGGCCTTCTCGCCCAGCGGCCGATTCCGCAACGCCCTGCGGCTGTGCTTCGCGTCGACCACCCCGGAGCGCACCCTGGAGGGTGTACGCCGGTTGCGCCGCGCGATCGACCTGGTGACGACGGGGGCTCAGCGTGGCTGACCGGGAAGCGATCACCGCGGCCGAACACGCGGTCCTCGACCTGATCACGCTCGACGAGATCCGCGAGCTCGCGGTGGACCTGGTCCGGGCGGTGGGGCAGAACCCGCCCGGCGAGGAGGGGCCGACCGTGGACGTGCTCGCCGCCGCCTGCGAGGCGCGCGGTCTGGCGGTGACGACCACCGAGGTGGAGCCCGGCCGGTCCAACGTGTCGGCGGTCCTCGCCGGGGGATCCGGGCCCGGGTTGCTGCTGCTCGGGCACACCGACGTGGTGCCCGTTGGCGACAACTGGACCGTGCCCCCCTTCGGCGGCCAGGTCCGCGACGGACGGCTGTTCGGGCGCGGCTCGGCGGACATGAAGGGCGGCCTTGCCGCGTGTGTGGTGGCGCTGTCCGCGCTGCGCCGGGCCGGTGTCGGCCTCACCGGTCCGGTCGAGCTGGCCGCAGTGGTCGACGAGGAGGAGACCGGCAAGGGCATCCGGGCCTATCTCGCCGACGGTGACCGTTCCGGCTTCGCCGGGTGCGTCGTGGCGGAGCCGACCGACCTGCAGACGATCATCGCGGCGCGCGGCGACTCGTACGTCGAGATCGCGGTCACCGGGCGGGCGGCCCACTCCGGCAAGCCCTCCGACGGGCTCAACGCCATCTACGGCGCCGCCGCGGTGGTGACCGAGCTCGAACGCTGGCACGGTGAGCTGTCGGACGCGCGGCACCCGCTGGTCGGGGCCGCCACGTGGAGCGTCGGTCAGATCGCCGGCGGCACCGGTACGTCCACCGTCCCGGCCGAGTGCCTGATCACCGCCGACCGGCGCCTGCTGCCCGAGGAGAAGGGGGAGACCGTGCTGGCCGAGACGACCGGCCGGATCGAGGCCCTGCGCCTGGACGAGCGTGGGCTGGGCGTCGAGGTCACCATGACGATGCAGATGCCCGGGTTCGAGACGGCGCCGGACGATCGGCTGGTCGCCACGGCCAGGCGGGCGGTGAGCGACGCCGGCGGGCCCGATCTGCCGCTGGCGGGATGGACCGCCGCGTGCGACGGCGGATTCATCGCCCGAGACGCGGGGGTCCCGGTGATCGTGCTCGGCCCCGGCTCGGTCGCCGAGCAGGCGCACCGGGCCGACGAGTCGGTCAGCCTCGAAGAGCTCCTGGTCGCGGCTCGCACCTACGCACTGTGCGCGATGCGGCTACTCACCGACTGAGCCGGGGCCGCCTTCGCGGGCGGCACCGGTGTCCAAGGCCGCCGCGAGTACCTGTGCCAGGTGTAGCGCGGTCCGGTCGGTGCCCTGACCGATCTGCGTACGGCAGCTGAAGCCGTCCGCGACGATCGCCGTCTCAGGGTCCGCCGCGCGTACGGCGGGTAGCAACACCCGCTCGCCGGCCGCCCGCGACACCTCATAATGACCCCGCTCGAACCCGAAATTTCCGGCGAGGCCGCAACAGCCGGAGTCCGGGGCCTCGGCATCGATGCCCGCCGCCCGCATCAGCGCGGAGTCCGCCTCGAAGCCCATGACCGAATGCTGGTGGCAGTGCCGCTGCACCAGTGCCTTCCCGCCCACGTCGGGCGGTCGCCAGTCCGGTGCGTACGCGGCCAGCAGTTCGGCCAGGGTGTGGGTGAGCCGCTTGGCCCGTTCGGCCCGCTCGTCACCGGGCAGCAGATCGACGGCCTCGTGCCGGAAGACGGCCGTGCAACTCGGCTCCAGCCCGACGACGGGCACACCCGCCCGCAGGTAGTCGTCGAGCAGACCGAGAGAGTGGCGCAGCACCCGCTTGGCGACCCCGAGCTGCCCGGTCGAGATCCAGGTCAGCCCGCAGCACACCTGGCCGCGCGGCAGCACCACCTCGAACCCCGCCGCCTCCAGCACCCGGACCGCGGCCCGGCCGACCTCGGGGGAGAGGTAGGTGGTGAAGGAGTCGGGCCACAGCACGACCTTGCCACGCGTGCCGCTGCTGCTGCTGGCGCCGGCCGGTCGGCTGCGCTGGCGGAACCACGCCGTCAACGGCTGGTCGGCGAAGCGCGGGATGGCCCGTTCGGGCGCGATCCCGCCGATCCGCTTGAGCAGGCCCGCGAGACCGGACGACGTCACCCGGTTGACCACCCTCGGCATGCGCCCCGCCAGGCGCGACCACAGCGGCAGCCAGCCCATCGAGTAGTGCGACAGCGGCCGGAGCCGATGCCGGTAGTGGTGGTACTGGAACTCGGCCTTGTAGGTGGCCATGTCGACGTTGACGGGGCAGTCGGACAGGCATCCCTTGCACGACAGGCACAGGTCGAGGGCGTCGCGGACCTCGGTGGAGCGCCACCCGTCGGTGATGACCTCACCCCGGAGCATCTCCCACAGCAGGTGGGCCCGGCCCCGCGTGGAGTGCTGTTCTTCGCGGGTGACCTGGTAGCTGGGGCACATCACACCGCCCGAGGACTCCCGGCACTTGCCCACCCCGACGCAGCGGCGCTGTGCCTGCGCGAAGCTGCCGGCGTCCTGCGGGTAGGCGAAGACCGTAAGCAAACGCTTGGGGTCGGCCGCTCCGGCATGCCGGATGTTCGCGTCGATCGGCGCGGGGTCGGCGATGACGTCCGGGTTCAGTGCCCCGGAGGGATCCCAGAGCTGCTTGACCTCGCGGAACAGGCCCATGATGTCGGTGCCGTACATGCGGGTCAGCAGTTCGGAACGCGCTCGTCCGTCGCCGTGTTCGCCGGAGACCGAGCCGCCCAGGCGTACGACGAGGTCGGTGGCCTGCTCGACGAACGAGCGGAAGGTGGCCAGACCGGCCCGGCTCATCAGGTCGAAGTCGATGCGCATGTGCATGCAACCCTCGCCGAAGTGCCCGTACGAGGCGCCCGACAGGTCGTGGGCCGCCATCAGCTCGTCGAGCTCGCGCAGGTACGTCGCGAGCCGGTCCGGCGGGACCGCGGCGTCCTCCCAGCCGCCCCAGGCCTCCGCGCCGTCGGCCCGGCGGGTGGCGAGGCCGGTGCCGTCGCGCCGGCACCGCCACAGCACGCCCTGTGCCCGCGGGTCGGTGACCAGCGCCGACGTCACCGGGATGCCCGCGCCGTCGAGGTCGGCGACGATCGCGCGGCCCGCACGGGCGGCCTGCTCGGCGTCGTCGCCCGCTACCTCGATGAGCAGCCAGGCGCTGCCCTCCGGCAGGCCCGCCGCGACCGCGTCGTTCCTGACCTGGCCGGGCAGGCGCCGTACCAGCGCGTCATTGATCGATTCCATGGTCAGTGGCCGGTGGGGGAGCACGTGGGGCACGCATTCGGCGGCGCTGAACGAGTCGGGGAAGCCCAGCACCAGCAGGGCCTTGGCGGCGGGCAGCGGTACCAGGCCGACGGTCGCCCGCAGGGTGGTCGCCAGGGTGCCCTCGGTGCCACAGAGGAACCGGGCGACGTCGTAGCCGTGCTCGGGCAGCAGCCGGTCCAGCGCGTACCCGGAGATGCGGCGTTTGAGACCGGAGAAGCGCCGGCCGATCGCGAGGGCGTTCCGCTGGGCCAACTCCTGCATCGCGCGGTGGAGCTCGCCTTCGCGGCCCGGCCGGGCGGCCAGCTCGGCCATCCGTCGCCGGGTGTCGGCATCGGCGGCCGGCACCGTGAGGTCCAGCCGGGAGCCGTCCGCGAGCAGTGCCTCAAGACCCATGAGGTTGTCCGCGGTGGTCCCCCAGGCCACCGAGTGGGCGCCGCAGGCGTTGTTGGCGATCATCCCGCCGAGGGTCGCCCGGCTGGCCGAGGAGGGATCGGCGCCGAAGGTGAGGCCATGGCGGGCCGCCGCCGCGGTCAGGTCGGTGAGTACGACACCCGGTTCGACCACGGCGGTGCGACTGGCGGGGTCGAGATCGAGGATCCTGTTGACGTGGCGGGAGACGTCGATGACCACGCCGCCGAGGGCGTTGCCGGCCATGGACGTACCGCCGCCGCGGACCACCACGGGCGCGCCCACCTCGGCCGCGATGCACACGGCGGCCACGAGGTCGTCGACGTCGGCGGGCACGACGACCAGGTCGGGCACCAGCCGGTAGTTGGAGGCGTCCGTGCTGTACAGGGCCTTGGTCCCGGGGTCGTGGCGGGCCGTCCCCCGCAGGACGGACGTCAGCCGCGTGGCCAGCGACTCGACGTCGAAAGCCGTCGAGTGGCGGGTCAATGGCTCAGGACGGCGTGCAGGAAGCTCTTGGTGCGATCTTCCTTCGGCGCCTTGAAGATCTCTCCGGGCGGACCCTGTTCGACCACGGAACCATGGTCGAACATCACGACGCGATCCGAGATCTCCTCGGCGAAGCGCATCTCGTGGGTCACCATGAGCATCGTCATGTCGGTGCTCACGGCGAGCTCCCGGATGACGTTGAGCACCTCGCCGATCAGCTCGGGGTCGAGGGCCGATGTGGGCTCGTCGAAGAGCATCACCTTGGGCCGCATCGCCAGCGCGCGGGCGATGGCCACCCGCTGCTGCTGCCCGCCGGACAGCTTCGGCGGCTTGTGGTCGAGGTGCTTCGACAGGCCCACCATCTCCAGCAGTTCGACCGAGCGCTGACGGGCCTCCTCCTTGTCCAGCTTGAGCACCCGGGTGGGCGCCTCGAGGACGTTCTCCAGGGCGGTCATGTGCGGGAAGAGGTTGAACTGCTGGAACACCATGCCGACGTGCCGGCGGGTCGCCCGCATCTGCTTGGTCTCCTTGGGCCGCGAGCCGGGCTTGACGTCCCACAGGGTTTCGCCGTTGACCGTCACGAGTCCCGTGTCGGGGGTCTCCAGGGTCATCAGGATCCGCAGGATCGTGGTCTTGCCCGATCCGGACGGCCCGATGATGGACACCTTCTCGCCCGACTTGACGTCGAAGTTCAGCGAGCGGAGCACCTCATTGTCGCCCCACCGCTTGCTGACGTCGTCGAAGGAGATCATGACCTCGCGGTCCGCCGCGGGCGTCGATTCGGGTACGGGGGCAGACTCGGTGTCAATGTGAGGGGGCAAGTCGACGCTCCAATCTCCGGACCATCTGAGAGGCCGGGTAGCTGACCAGGAGGAAGAGCAGACCCGCGATGGTCAGCGGCTCGAGGTAGCGGAAGTTGTTCGATCCGATCGCCTGAGCGTGGGCCAGCAGTTCGAACACGGTGATGGCGGACAGCACGGCCGAGTCCTTGAACATCTGGATGAGGTAGTTGCCCAGGATGGGGATCACCGACCGGACGGCCTGCGGAAGGACGATCCGGGTCCAGGTGGCACCGATGGGCAGATTGAGCGCCTTCGCCGCCTCCCACTGCCCGGGCGGCACGTCGTGGATTCCGGAGCGGTAGACCTCGGCCGTGTAGGCGCTGTAGTTGATGCCGATCACGACGATGCCGGTGGCCATCGGACTGAAGCTCAGGCCGTAGTTGGGCAGGATGAAGAACGCGCAGTACGCCTGGATCAGCAGCGGCGTTCCCCGCACGAACTGGACGTAGAAGTCGAACAGCTTTGACAGGACCGGCAGGCGCGAGAACCGGATGACCGCGACCACCAGGCCGAGGAGCATCGCGATGACCGTGCCGGCGAGGGTGATCTGGACGGTCACCCACAGTCCCTGAAGCAGATCCGGCAGGATCGACAGCGCGAATTTGGAGTCCCAGATCATACGGGCATCCCTGCCTTCACGAGCGGACCCGGCTGATCCCGGCGCGACTTGGACTGGCGGTCCAGGGCGAATCGCCGCTCCAGCCACTTCATCAGCTGGGAGATCAGGGTCGAGAGCAAGAAGTACAGCACGAGGATCGTGAGGAACACGGCCGTCGTCTGCCCGGTGGTGTTGCGTACCATCTGCCCGCGGAAGGTGAGATCCGCGACCGTGACGAGCGAGACCAGTGAGGTGTTCTTCAGCAGATCGACCATCACGTTGCAGAACGGCGGCAACATGGCCGGGATGGACTGGGGTATCAGCACCCGTCGCATCCGCAGCGCCCGGCCCATTCCGAGGGCTATGCACGCCTCGTTCTGCCCGGCGGCGCGTGAGCTGATCGTGCCACGTACGATCTCGGCCCCGTAGGCCCCTTCGTTGAACCCCAGCGCCAGCACCGCCGCGGTGAGCGGGGCGAGCTGGAAGCCGAAGAAGGGCAGCGCGAAGAAGAACCAGAACATCTGGACCAGCAGAGAGGTGCCGCGGAAGACCTCGACGAAGACGCCGGCCGGCCACCGAAGCCACCAGTGCTGCGACAGGCGGGCGAGACCCGCCGTGAACGCCGTCACCACCGTGAGGATGGCGCCGAGAACGGTGACGAGCAGCGTGATGAGCAGCCCCTGCAGCAGCAGCGGCGCGTAGGTGATCACATCGGACATGGGTCGTCGATCTCCTGGGCCGTAGGGGTGAGGCTGGGGTGGCCCACTCGGGTCAGCCGGCGTTCTTGCACAGCTCGGCGGCTGTGACGCCCTTGGTGATCTGCGCGTCGAAGCCCCACTTGGTGAGGATCGCGGCGAACTCGCTGGTCGCCTTGAACGCGGCGAGCTCCTTGTTGTACTCGGCCAGGAACGTCTTGTCCGTGGGGCGGAAGGCCGCTCCGGACCCGGTCCGTGGCGCGTCACCCACCGGCTCGGTGACCTCGAAGTCCTTGTCCTTCTCCTGCAGGGCCTTCAGCGAGAGGGTCGGCAGGAAGAAGGCGTCGGCTCGTCCGGCCCGCAGCGCCTCGATGCCGCTGCGCCCGTCGTCCACCTTGACCAGCTGCCCGTCGGGCACCTTGGCCGTCTTGAGTATCCCGTCCTCGAACCCGCCGGGCAGCACCGCGATCTTCAGGTCCGCGTTCGCGAGCACGCCGGCGACGGTGGTGATCTTCTTCGGGTTGCCGGGCTTGACCCCGAAGGACTCCGTCGACACGATGACCGGCTCCGAATAGAGCACCTCGGCGCAGCGTGACTGCTTCATGAACAGGCCCGCCGCGATGGCGTCCCATCGGTTGGCCTTCAGGCCGGGGATCATCGACGCGTACGGAGTGATGACTCCCTGGACGTCGTTGATGCCCAGCCGCTTGCACACGGCCCGGAACACGTCCGGCTCGGCGCCCGTGACGTTTCCGTCCGCGGTGACCTGCGTGTACGGCGGCTCGTTCGCGATGCCCACGCGGAGAAAGCCTTGCTTTCGCCCGGTCGCGAGCAGGTCCTGTGTGGCGCTCGCGGAGCCGGGGATCTCGGTCCGGCTGCAGCCGGCCAGGAATCCGGTCAGCGGCGCGGCCATCGCGGCGGCGCCGAGGCCGCGAAGGAGGGCTCTCCGCGAGGGGTCGTAGGTCATGTCGACTCCGATATCGTCGCGGCCGTCCTGGGGGACAGCGTTGGGAAGCCGGGATTCGCCAGGTACGGCGCGAGGCCTCTTTGTTGCTGACCGAAGCTAATCAGCTGGTGTAGCATTGTCAACAATCTTATTGATCCCTCGGGATATTGGAACGCGCTCGAAACACTCGCGATACATGCTCTGCTCGGCATTACCGCTCAGCCGAAAGGTCATCCGTGAACGAAAAACTCCGTCATACGACCGTCGGTCTGCTGTACCCAGGCTTCGGCGCCGAGGACGATTTCCCCGCCCTCGAGCGACGGCTGGGCGGCGCCGTGCGCCTGCCGCTGGTGCACACGTCGGTCGGTGAGGACGCCCACCGGGTCGACGCGCTGCTGGACCTCGGCAGCCCCGAGCGCCTGGCCGAAGGCGCCCGGCAACTGGTCGGGCACGCTCCGGACGCCGTGATGTGGGCGTGCACCTCGGGCAGCTTCGTGTTCGGCTGGGACGGCGCCCGCGAGCAGGTGGACGGGGTGGCGAAGATCATGGGGCTGCCCGTCTCATCGACCTCGATCGCCTTCGTCGAGGCGGTGCACGCGCTCGGCCTGAGCCGCGTCGCTGTCGCGGCGTCCTACCCGCAGGACGTCGCGACGCACTTCGTGGAATTCCTGCGGCGCGGCGGGGTCGAGGTCGCGGCGCTGGGCAGCCACGGCATCTTCACGGCGGCCGAGGTCGGCACCCTCGGCAAGGAGCAGGTGGCGGACATGGTGCGCTCCGGTGACGTCGACGATGCGGAGGCCGTGCTGGTCCCCGACACCGCGATGCACTCGCTGGCCTGGCTGGACGACCTCGAAAGCGCCGTCGGCAAGCCGGTCCTCACCGCCAACCAGGTCACGGTATGGGAAGGACTCCGGATCGGGGGAGGGAGCACGCGCCTCGACGGCATGGGTTCCCTCTTCCGCCGGTGACACGGACATGGCATCAGTTGATTCCCGCATCACGATGATGAACAATCCACAATCGACACGCACGCCGGGCTCTCCGCGCCGCACTGTCGCAGCCGAATCGGAGACCAGCATGACCACCCTGGGCAGGTTCATCGGACCCGTGGACCGCGAGTCCACGCCGAGCATCATCGCCCGCAAGCTCCGTGAGGCCATCGCCCACGGGGAGCTCCAGCCGGGCACCCAGCTGGGCGAGGCCGACCTGGCCCGCGAGCTCGGCGTGAGCCGTGGCCCGCTGCGGGAGGCCATGCAGCGCCTGACGCAGGAGGGGTTGCTGATCTCGATCCGCAACCGCGGTCTGTTCGTCATCGAGCTGACCGATGACGACGTCTACGACATCTACGTGGCACGCACCGCCGTCGAGCGCGCCGCCGCCGCCGAGATCTTCCGCCGCGATCCCGTCGACGCGGGTAAGCGACTGTCGGCGATCATCAAGAAGATGGAGAAGGCCTCCGACCGGCTGGACGGAGAGAAGATCGGCGCCGCGGACCTGGAGTTCCACGAGGAGCTCGTCCGGATGGCCCAGAGCCCTCGGCTGTCCCGTATGCACCACACGCTGCTGACCGAGACCCGCATGTGCGTGACCGCGCTGCAGGAGACCTACCCCGCGCCCGACGACCGCGTCCCCGAGCACAACGAGATCGCCGACGCGTTCATCGCCGGCGATGCCGAACTCGTTGACCGCCTGCTCATCGAGCACATGCGCGACGCGGTGGTCCGCCTCGGGTCGCGGGGAGCCGCCACCTAGCCGCGGATCGCGGGAGTCCGCCACCTGGGCTCGGGTGGCGGGGGTCGCCACCTGGGCTCGGGTGGCGGGGGTCGCCACCTGGCCTTGGGTGGCGGGGTCCGCCGCCCAAGACCGGTCAGGCGAGGGCGATGCCGATGTACTTGGTCTCCAGGAACTCCTCGATACCGGTCGGCCCGCCCTCGCGGCCGAGCCCCGAGGCCTTGACCCCGCCGAACGGCGCGGCGGGGTTGGACACCACGCCCTGGTTGATGCCGACCATGCCCGTCTCCAGCGCCTCCGCGACGCGCAGCGCGCGCGACAGGTCGTTGGTGAACAGGTAGTTGACCAGGCCGTACTCGGTGTCGTTGGCGGCCGCCACGACCTCTTCCTCGCTGGTGAACGGCGTCAGCGGCGCGACCGGGCCGAAGATCTCCTCGTGCCGCATCCGGGCCGACTCGGGCACGCCGGTCAGAACCGTCGGCGGGTAGAAGAAGCCGGGCTCGTTCCCGGTCTCTCCGCCGGTGAGCACCTTGGCGCCACGCTCGACGGCGTCGGTCACCAGTTGCTGCACCTTCCGTTGCGCGGCGGCGTCGATGAGCGGGCCGACGCGGACGCCGTCGTCGACACCGCGCCCGACGGGCAGGGCGGCCATCTTCTCGGCCAGTTTCGTACCGAAGGCGTCGATGACGTCGGTGTGGACGTACATGCGGTTCGCGGCGGTGCAGGCCTCGCCGGAGTTGCGCATCTTCGCGGCGATCGCCCCGTCGACGGCAGCGTCGAGGTCGGCGTCGGGGAAGACGATGAACGCGGCGTTGCCACCGAGCTCCATCGAGGTGCGCAGCACCTTGTCGGCGCACTGCTCGAGCAGCCGGCGGCCCACGGCGGTGGAACCCGTGAACGACAGCTTGCGCGCCACGCCGGAGCGGATCAGCGGCTCCATGACCGCGCCCGCGTTGTCCGTGGTCACGACATTGACCACGCCCTCGGGCACACCGGCTTCGGCCAGGATCTCGGCCAGGGCCAGCATGGACAGCGGGGTCTGCGCGGCCGGCTTGATGACACTGGTGCAGCCGGCGGCGATCGCGGGACCGATCTTGCGGGTGCCCATGGCCATGGGGAAGTTCCACGGCGTGATCAGCAGTGACGGCCCGACGGGCTGCTTGGTCACCAGGAAACGGGCGCCGCCGGCCGGTGCGACCTGGTAGCCGCCGTTGACGCGGACGGCCTCTTCGGCGAAGTGGCGGAAGAACTCCGCGGCGTAGGCGATCTCGCCTCGTGACTCCGCCAGGGGCTTGCCCATCTCCAGCGTCATGAGCAGGGCGAGGGTGTCAATGCGCTCGTGCAGCAGGTGAAAGGCGCGCATGAGCATGTCGGCCCGCGCCCGTGGCGGGGTGGCGGCGAACGCGGTCTGCGCCGCGGCGGCGGCTTCGAGGGCGGCCATCCCGTCTTCGGGCGACGCGTCTGCAACGGCGCACAGCACCTTGCCCGTGGAGGGATCCAGTACGTCGAAGGTGGCTCCTGACGACGCGTCAGTCCACTTGCCGTTGATGAAGAGCTGCTTCGGAGCCGCCTCGACGACTGAGCGCTCACGGGCCTGATCAGTCATTTCTCGTCCCTTCCGACAGAGGCCGCTGGGCGCCGGCGCCGCTCCGGGGGCTGACGCGGCCCGCGAGCCGTTGTAAGTTATCTACCAGTTTGATTGTCGACAATCTACCAGAGGGGTACTCGTGGCAGAACTCTCTTCGATCCTCAAGCAGGCAACCGGAGTCATCGCCGCCCGCGGCGAAGGCGTGCACCTCTACGACGAGGACGGCCGCCGCTATCTCGACTTCACCGCCGGCATCGGCGTCACCAGCACGGGGCACTGCCACCCGCGCGTGGTCGAGGCGGCCCAACGCCAGGTCGCGACCCTCATCCACGCCCAGTACACGACGGTCATGCAC
Source organism: Nonomuraea sp. NPDC049269 (assembly GCF_043197155.1). Classification (NCBI taxonomy): domain Bacteria; kingdom Bacillati; phylum Actinomycetota; class Actinomycetes; order Streptosporangiales; family Streptosporangiaceae; genus Nonomuraea; species Nonomuraea sp. NPDC049269. Next base: position 127,788 of record NZ_JBICSO010000007.1, on the reverse strand, counting down.
CGCCCGCTGCTCGACCTGGTCGACCGGCTCGGCGAGGTGCTGCCCACCGGCCTCGACCGCATGTTCTTCGCCAATTCCGGCTCCGAAGGGGTGGAGGCGGCCCTCCGCCTGGCCCGCCAGTCGACCGCCCGCCCGAACGTCGTCGTCTTCCACGGCGGCTTCCACGGCCGGACCGTCGCGGCCGCCTCGATGACCACCTCAGGAACCAAGTTCCGCGCCGGCTTCAGCCCCATCATGGGCGGCGTCGTCATCGCGCCCTTCCCGAACCCCACCCACTACGGATGGAACGAGGAGGAAGCCACCGACTTCGCCCTGCGCGAGCTGGACTACCTCCTTCAGACCGTGACGACGCCGGCCGAGACCGCCGCCTTCTTCGTCGAGCCGGTGCTGGGGGAGGGCGGCTACGTGCCGGCCAACACCCGGTTCCTGGCCGGCCTGCGCGAGCGCGCCGACCGGCACGGGATCCTGCTGGTCCTCGACGAGGTGCAGACCGGTTGGGGGCGCACCGGCAAGTTCTGGGGCGGCGACCATTTCGCCGCCCGCGCCGACATCCTGATCACCGCCAAGGGCCTGGCCTCCGGGTTCCCGCTGTCGGCGATCGCCGCCCGCGCGGATCTCATGGAGAAGGCCTGGCCCGGATCGCAGGGCGGCACCTACGGCGCGAACGCGGTGGCCTGCGCCGCGGCCATCGCCACCCTCGACGTGATCCTGAGCGAAGGACTCGTCCAGAACTCGGCCGACCGCGGCGCCGAACTCCGCGCGGCGCTGCAGGACGTGGCGTCCCGGCACAAGAACATCACCGACGTACGCGGCCTGGGCCTGATGCTGGGCAACGAGTTCCGCGACGCGAACGGAGACCCGGACGGCGCCACCGCCGCCGCGGCCCAGCAGGAGGCCGCAAAGCGGGGCCTGCTGCTGCTGACCTGCGGCGCCTGGGGAGAGGTCGTCCGGTTCATCCCCGCGCTGGTCGTCAACTCCGAGCAGGTGAAGGAGGCCGGCGCGATCTGGGCGGAGGCGGTGACCGCGGTGACCGCCTGACCAGCGCTAACTGTGCCCGATGGACGCTGAACGGGTGCGTCACTGCGCCCGATGGACGCTGAAGTCGTCGAACGACACGGTGATGACACCGCCGCCGGCCTCCGGCACCCGCGCGACCACGCCCGCCTGACTGATCGAGCTGTCCGGCAGCGTCTGAGAGTCGACGACGTCGATCGTCTGGGTTCCGTCGATCCAGAGCGTCAGGTGGGTTCCGGTGCCGGACTGCCGGCAGGCGGCCTGGATGCGGACCTGCCGCCCGGCGGCCGGCGCCCCGGCCTGTACGGGAGGCGTCACGTCGAGATTGGTGCCCTGGGCGTTCCTGACGACGCGCGCGGTGCCGTCGAGGCCGAGCAGGAACGCGTACCCGTTGGGTACCTCTTCGTCCCATCGGCACAGGAGCCCGAAGCTCGCCCGGCCCGTCGAGCCCGCCCGCACCTCGGCCGTCGCGCCGATCAGCACGTCGCGTTCGACCGCGGCCGGCGAGGCCGGGTTCTTGGCCGGCACGGGGGAGAGGGCGGGGTTGTTCGGGTAGCCCTTGTCGGCGAAGAGGGAGTAGACACCGCGGTCGATCTCGTACCCGTGCACGGTCCGGTTGTCGCCTTCGGCGGTGGGGTTGAAGGTGTAGCCGTCCCAGTTGCCCCGGTCGCTGAAGTCGTCGGCGTAGAGCAGCGGGCCGTTCGCCGGCGCCTCGTGCGAGCTGAACTTCGGCACGAGGATCACGCCCGCGACGAGCACCGCCGCCAGACCGGCCGCGACACCCAGGATCCACCGCCGTGACCGCGTCCTTCCCGGGGTGGTCTTCTGTATGGCGGCGCGCGACGTCGGGGGGATCGCGGTGGACGGATCCGGCCCCGCCGATAAGGGCGGCTGGGCGTCCGCCGAGGTGCGCGGGTCGCTGCCGGCGTGCTCGCGAAGCAAGTCGGCGGCGGTGTGCCGGCTCTGCGGGTCGCTCCCGGTGAGGTCGCGCAGGAGGTCGGCGGCCGTGGGCCGGGCGGCGGGGTCCTTGCTCAGGCAGGCCGCGAGCAGCGGGCGGAGGTCGCCGGGCACACCGGCCAGGTCGGGGTCGCGGGTGGAGATGGAGTACAGGAGCGCGGGAATCGTCGCGCCGCCGAAGGCTAGACGCCCCGTCGCCGCGAACGCCATCGTGCACGCCCAGCTGAACACGTCCGACGCCCGGCTGGGCGGTTGCCCGGCGAACTGCTCCGGGGCGATGTAGGCGGGGGTGCCCACCACGCCGGACTCGATGGTGGTGTGGTCCAGGGCGCGGGCGATGCCGAAGTCGATGACCACCGGCCCCTCGGGACCCAGGATCACGTTGCCGGGCTTGAAGTCGCGGTGCACGATCCCGGCCCGGTGGATCGCGGTCAGAGCCGTCAGCGTGGCGACCGCCAGACGGTGCAGCCCGCTACCGGTCCGCGGGCCGTCGGTGGCGACCGCCTCGGCCAGGGACCCGCCGGGGATGTACTCGCTGACGACGTAGGGGCGGCCGTGGACGTCCCCCACGTCCAGCACCCGCGCGGTGCAGAAGGGGGCGACCCGCCGGGCGGTGTCCGCCTCGCGCAGGAACCGCCGGCGGCTCTCGGCGTCCATCGAGGCGCTGTGGTGCAACACCTTGATCGCGACGCGGCCCGCCGACGGCGCCTCTCCGAGGTAGACCACCCCTTGCCCGCCCTGGCCGAGCACGCCGGTCAGCCGGTAGTCGCCTATCCGCTCAGGCTCGTCCGGATCCAGGGGACGCGGGCCCACGGCCCACCTTCGATCATCTCGATGTCGTGGTGCGAAGAGCCAGGATAAGCAGTAACCCGGCCTCTAGAACAGGTCGTGCGCCGGCCAGGCGGCGACCGCCCGGTAGACGTCCCACATCATCGCGTCGAGGTCGACGCCGTTGCCGTTGGCCACCGCCGCCCAGCAGAACTCGTTCCCAGTACGCACGAGCACGGCCTCGGTGCCGGGCAGGTGTCCCGTGTGCCACCAGTTGTCGCTGGAGTTGACGGCCCAGCCGCAGGCGTATCCGGAGTTCGCCGCCGACGGTGTGGTCATCGTGCTGATCGTGTCCCTGCGCAGCAGGTCGGGCGCCGTGGCGAACCCGTCGGCCCGCACCGCGAACCGCAGGAGGTCCGTGGGCGAGGCGAGCCAGCCGCCGTGGGAGTCCATCCGCCGTACGCGCATGCCGTACGGGTCGTCGGCGCCGTAGTAGACCACCTCGTCGGAGCGTCGCTCGGCGCGGGTGTCGCCGGCGAGGTGCATGTTGGTGATCCCGCTGGGCGCGAGCACGTTCTGGCGTACGTGATCGGCGTACGCCTGCCCGGTGACCTGTTCGATGACCCGGCCGAGCACGCAGTAGCCGAAGTTGGAGTACAGGTAGGTGGTGCCCGGGGTGTGCTGCAAGGGCCGGTTGTCGAGCACCCAGCCGATCAGCTGCGCGTGGTTCATGCCGGGGTTGGTGAACATCGGGTCGTTGCCGTCGTTGGTCCAGCCGCCGGCGGTGTGCTGAAGGAGGTGCTGGATGGTGATGGCCTCGATGCCCGTGCCGTACGGCTGGGTGCCGTAGCGGGTGCCGAGGACGCCGCCGGTGCCGAACACCCGTTGCCCGAGCCTCAGCCGCCCGGCCTCGACGAGCCGCATGATCGCGACCGACGTGATCGGCTTGGAGACGCTGGCGACGCGGAGCAGGTGTCGTTCGGTGAGCTGCTCGCCGGTCTCCCGGTTGGCCCGGCCGTACCCCCGGGCGAAGACGAGCGCGCCGCGGCGGGCGATCGCGAGCGAGATGCCCGCGACGCCGGCACTGGTCAGGTAGCGGTTGACGACCGCGTCGACGGGGGCGAAGTCGCCGGCGGCCGGTGCCTGGTTCCACCAGATCGCCGCGAACCGGGGCGTGCCACTGCCGTAACCGCTCACCCGCGCGGGCCGGAAGCCCTGGCTCTGGTGCGCGTCGAAGGCGAGCTGGTAGTCGGCGGAGCTGAGGCCGTGACGGGCCGACCAGCGCGGGCCGGCGCCGCGTGCCCAGATCGCCGCGTACAGATCGGTGCCGCCCACGGTGTAGCCGCTGACGCGCATGGGGCGGTAGCCCTGACCGTTCAGCCGGTCGAATTCGGCTTGGTACTGGGCGGCGGTGAGGTTGTGGCGGGCCACCCATGGCGGGCCGCCGGTCTGCTCCCAGATGGCGGCGAACAGGGCCTGCCCGCCGACCTGGTAACCGTCCACCTGCACGGGGCGGTAGCCCTGGCCGGTCAATCGGTCGAATTCGGCTTGGTACTGGGCGGCGGTGAGGTTGTGGCGGGCCACCCATGGCGGGCCGCCGGTCTGCTCCCAGATGGCGGCGAACAGGGCCTGCCCGCCGACCTGGTAACCGACCACGTGCGCCGGGCGGTAGCCCTGGCCGGTCAGCCGGTCGAACTCGGCCTGGTACTGCGCCCCGGTGAGGCCGTGGCGCGCGACCAGCGGCGGTCCTGGCATGCGTTCCCAGATGGCCGCGTACAGGGCCTGCCCGCCCGCCTCATAGCCGTCCACGTGCGTGAGCCGGTAGCCCTGGCCGTTCAGCCGGTCGAACTCCGCCTGGTACTGCGCCGCGGTCAGGTTGTGCCGCGCCACCCAGGCGAACGGGCCGGCGGCTCGCGTCGTACCGGCGGCGAGGCGCTCGGCGAACCCCGCCGCCGGCACCATCCCGCCCCTGTCCAGGCCGATGAGCGCGCCCAGCGCGGCGCCCGCGTGCAGGACGGCGCGCCGGCTGTACGGCATCGATGGGTCGCCCATGTCGTCTCCCCCCAGAGTCGATCGATCACCTCGATCGTGGGAGCGGGGAGGGGGGAGGGCATGAGCACCCCCATACTCAATTCGGCGACGCGGAGGCGCCTTCCACCGCGTACATGACCAGTGTGGTGAGCACGTCCTTGACCGAGTCGCGCTCGCGCACGTCGCACAGCACGATCGGGATGGTCTCGCTGAGCCCGAGCGCCCGCCGTACCTTGGCCGGGTCGTGGCGGCGGGCGCCGTCGAAGCAGTTCACGCAGACCACGAACGGGATGCCGCGCTGCTCGAAGTAGTCCACCGCCGGAAAGCAGTCCTGCAGGCGGCGGGTGTCGGCCAGCACGACGGCGCCGAGCGCGCCGACGGACAGCTCATCCCACATGAACCAGAACCGGTCCTGCCCGGGGGTGCCGAACAGGTACAGCCACAGCCCGTCGCGGATGGTGATGCGGCCGAAATCCAGCGCCACCGTGGTGGTGGTCTTGGACTCCACGCCCGAGGTGTCGTCCACCCCCATGCTCCGCTCGCTCAGCAGCTCCTCGGTGTGCAGCGGCCGGATCTCGCTGATCGTGCCGACCATGGTCGTCTTGCCGACGCCGAAGCCGCCCGCGATGAGGATCTTGAGTGCCAAGGCCGAGGCGACCGAGGTCGCCCCCGGCTCAGAGGCTGCGTAGTCCATGCAGCACTTCCCTGTAGATGCGTTCGTCGATGGTCTGCGCCGCCGGACGCGGGCGTTCGATGGTGACCAGGCCCTCTCGCCGCAGGTCACTCAGGATCACCCGGGTGATGTTGAGTGGCAGCTTGAGGTGCGCCGCGACATCCGCCACGGGCGTGGGCCTGCGGCACACCGACAGCACGGTGTGATGCTCCGGGATCAGGTCCACGTGCGCGTGGGAGCCGCCGACCGTGGTGACGATGGCCACCAGGTCGAACGTCTCGCCCCGCGGGCGCGCCCTGCCGCCGGTCAGCCCGAACAGCCGGATCAGCGGCCCGGGATCCTCCCCGGTCACGGTCTGGCGCCGTTCCAGGCGGGTGCCGGTGCCGCTCCCCTCGGCTGGGAGGAGAGGTGCTCGCCGACCCGCTTGACCATGAGCGCCATCTCGTAGGTGACCATGCCCAGCTCGGCGTCGCCCGAGGCGATCACGGCCAGCCGGGCGCCCTGGCCGGCGGCGGTGACGAACAGGAAGCCACCCTCCATCTCGATGATCGTCTGACGTACGCCGCCCAGACCGAAGTGCCGTCCCGCGCCCATGGCGAGGCTGTGGCTGCCGGCGGAGATGGCGGACAGGTGCTCGGAGTCCTCCCGGGTCAGCTCCCGGGAGCCGCCCATGGCCAGCCCGTCGGCGGACAGCACGATGGCGTGCCGGATGCCGGGGACTCGCTGGGTGAGGTCGTCGAGCAGCCAGCTCAGTTCACTTCTGGGGTCGGGCATCGGGATGGTCGTCCTTTCGATTCCATACGTCTTGTCCCTGCTCCGTTTGGCTGCGGCCTTCCTGCCAGCCGCGCTGCATGGACGACATGAGCTGTGAGAGCTCCTCCGGCGAGCGCACCGAGACGGAGCTCCGGTCCGCGCGCTTGGCGGCACGTAGTTGCGGAGCCATATTCGCCTGCGGCACGCGCATCGGCAACCCGTCGAGGTCTTCGTCGGCATCCTGGGCCGGTACGGTGACGCTCCACTCGACGGACGGACCGGGGATGGAGGCGCCGGGCACCCGTCGCGTGACGGGGCCGGTCCTCGGCTCGGCGACGGACCCGTTTCCGGCCTCGTTCGCTGAGGGGCTCACCGGTCCGTTCGCCGGGTCGGTCATCGGTCCGTTCGCCGGGCCGGTTCCGGCCGGCGGGGTCTGCCTTGGCGGTGCGGGGGTGGCCTCGAACCAGGCCACCCGCTCGGGCTCCGAGTCATCCACGGGCCAGTCCGGGAGGCCGCCCAGGCCGCCCGCGTCCCCGTCGGCGCCCGGGAACTCCCGGCCGTTCGCGGCCTCCGGCCCGCGGGCCGAGAAGGGCTCCGGGTCGAGGCTCGGGAAGGCATCCGAGGGGAAACTCGGGAAGGGGTCCGGCGCGACGCTGGGGAGTGGGTCCGGAGCGACGCTCGGGAAGGCGTCCGGAGCGACATCGGGCAAGGGCTCCGGGGCCACGGACACCACACGGGGTCGGCTGTCGGCGGGCCCCGTGCCGAGCGCGCGCATGGGCCTGCCCGCGCGGCCCGTGGTGCGTTCCGCCGTGTGCGTCGCGGTCTGCGTCGCCGCGGTGACGGCCGGGGGCTCGGAGAGGGCGAGCAGGGCGGTGGGCAGCAGCACGATCGCCGTGGTCCCGTCGTACGGCGAGCGGCGCAGCGCGATCTTGATGCTGTGCCGGACCGCGAGCCTGGAGACCACGAACAGGCCGAGCCGGTCGCTGTCGGCCAGGTCGAACTCCGGCGGGTCGGCCAGCCGGGCGTTGAGCTCGTCGAGGGTGGCCTGGTTCAACCCCAGGCCCCGGTCCTCCACCTCGAGCGCGAAGCCGTTCGCCGCCGTCATGCTGCGGATGTGCACGGTCGTGTCGGGCGGGGAGAAGACGGCGGCGTTCTCCACCAGCTCGGCGATCAGGTGGATCACGTCGGTGACCGCGGCGCCGACCAGCATCGGGGCGTTCGGCATCGGCGCGATCGTGACGCGGGTGTAGTCCTCGACCTCCAGCACCGCGGCGCGTACGACGTCGAACAGCGACACGGGGTCGCGCCAGCGGCGCGCGGGGGCGGAGTCGGACAGGATGATCAGGTTCTCCGCGTGCCGCCGCATGCGGGTGGTCAGGTGGTCGAGCTTGAACAGGTCCTCCAGGACCTCCGGCTCCTCGATCCGGCGCTCCATGGTGTCGAGCAGCGCGAGCTGGCGGTGGAGCAGCGCCTGGTTGCGCCAGGCCAGGTTGAGGAAGACCTGGGCGACGCCCTTGCGCAGGGTCGCCTGGCCCACCGCGGCCTCGACCGCCGTGCGGCGTACGGCGGCGAACGCGTTCACCACGCGATCGACCTCGGCGGTGTGCGCCGGGTCCAAGCCGGGCGCCTCGGTGGCCGGATCCACGTCGTCGCCGCGGCGCAGCCGCTCGACCAGCCGGGGCAGCCGCTCCTCGGCCAGCTCCACCGCGGACGACTGCAGCCGCTTGAGCTCGGAGATCAGCGAACGGCCGAACCGGAAGGACAGCGCCACCGACCCGACGACCGCCAGCAGGCCCAGGACCAGGACCAGCCCGATCCGCCAGTAGGCTCCGGCCTTCAGGTCCTCGGACTCGATCGAGGTGCGGCCCAGCTCCGTGTGCGTGTCCCGGTTGATCACGCTGAGGAGGGACTCGGCGTCGCTCTTCCACTCGGCCGGCTCCACCGGCGGTGATCCGTTGGTGTCCCACACGAACAGCCGGTCCTCCACCGCCTCCAGCCGCTTGTACGGGGCGCTGTCGACCAGCCTGTCGTAGCTCGCCTTCAGGGCGGGACCCGCGTCGCGTGCGGCGTTGGCGAAGAAGATCCTGCGGCTGGTCATCGCTTCGACGAACGAGGCCCGGTCGGTGGGGGTCATCTTGTGGTGCACGATCGTGTTGGTGAGCACGGCGTGCTCCCGGCCCAGGTACTCCGACGTGGCGCTGTAGGCCGCCATGCCACGCACCGCACGGGCGGAGGAGAGGCCGCTCAACGCGTCGCGGTCGCTGAACTGCCGGTAGGCGACGTCGATCAGGTCGTTGTACGCGTTGATGACCTTCAGCCGCGGGGACAACGCGCCGTCGTCCGCGGACGCGCGCAGCGACTGGAGGCCGTCGAGCGCCTTCACCAGCGCCTGCACCTCGGCCGGGGTCTCGCCTTCCGGCCCGACGTCAACGGATCCGATGACCTCGCGCAGGCGGTCGGCCTTGCTGTCGGTGATCGGCCGCTGCTCGGCCAGTGGCGCGTACGACCCGGTGCTGCGCGGTGCCGCCGCCGAAAGCTGGCGCTCCTGCTGTAACTCGATGATCAACTCCAGCACCGGCGACCCGATGGCCTCCCACCGGTCCTGCGTCTGGGAGATCGACGAGATCTCGTCCACGCTGGAGTAGGCGATGAACCCCCACAGGGCGATCATGGAGACCAGCGGAAGCAGGAGGATCCTGAGCAGCTTGGTACGGATCGGCGGGGGCGAGCTCATCCATCATGTCCAATTCCGCGCGTGGTGTGCGCCGCTTAGCCGTCGTGAACTGGTGGTGGCCCCCCAGGTTGCCTGCCACGACTGGTACGTACGCCTGTGGTGCGTCCACTATGCCGATGGGGCACATGCACTTCAAGCTCCAGATGCGAAGAATACGGCCAAATGGCGTGTTGACAGCGTGTCAGCACACGGTTGGTGATCGTCACCGTTGGCTTTTCACCCACAGTGACGATCGCCGGACCAGCGCTGCCCGAAACTGTTGCGTGATCTCAACCTGGCACCATCCAGCCTCATGATCCGTCCCTTGCTCGCGGGCGCGTGCCTGGTGAGCGCGCTCCTCGGCTGCACCGCCGCCCCTGCCGTTGCCGGGCAGCGGTATCACGCCACCGAACTGCGTCCCGGCGACTGCATCGAGCCCATGCCCGAAAACGCCATGGTGACGGTGGTGCCTTGTTCGGTGCCGCATGCGGCGGAGTTCGCCACCACCTACGTCATTCCGAACGGCCCGTGGCCGGGCTCCGGCGAAGTGGTGGGGCTGGCCGCGATGGGGTGCGGGCCGAAGATGCGGTACGTGGAGTCGAGAATAGGTGAGGCCGGTGCGACCGTAATCGTTCCGGCAGAGGCGGACTGGCCGAGGTACAGAACGGCGTATTGCCTGGCCGTCCCGTTCGACGGCGGGAAACTCGTCGGCCGCGTCATCAAGTAAAGGGACCTGTTTGAGTAACTGCTCAATAGCCGATAGTGAAAAAGCCGCCGATCACACCGCGATATTCGCCGGCCCACGGGAGAGGTCGAGCAGGAAGTAGTATCCGCCGCCGACCGTGAGCGTGTACCTGTCGAGCGTCTGCCCGGCCAGCCGGCGCTGGACCCCGGCGAACCCCTGCTCAAGATCGCCCTGGAAGGCCACGAACAGCATGCCCTGGTCCTCGGGGCCGTCATGGTAGGAGTAGCCCCGCCGGAGCATCCTGGGGGCGGCGACCCCTGAGGTGCCTGGGTTGGCGCGGCGGGTGTGGGCGTCCAGGGGAGTGATCCGGCCCTCCGGGTCGGCGTCGAACACGGGTCTGCCGGTGGAGTGGGTGCCGTCCAGCCACGTTCCGTCGCGGCGGCGTCCCATGACCCGCTCCTGTACGGGCACGGGTTCGAGGTCCCAGAGCCGGGTGGCGAAACGGATGATGCGGACGACCTGGTAGCTGCCGCCCACCGCCCATCGCGGTTCGCCCGAGCCGGCCGCCACGCGGGCCACCTCCGCCGCGCCGGGGCTGCTCCGGTAGGAGGGGTTGCCGTGGCCCTCCATGAAACCGAACAGGTTGCGGGCCAGGGCCCGCCCTTCGCTCAACTGGCCGCCCGCCCGGAAGCCCTGCTTCTCCCATCGGACTCGAACTCCGGGCACGGCTCGCAGCAACGAGCCGCTCACCTGCCTGGCCAGCTCGGCGGTGCCGGCACTGACCTGAAGGAGCAGGTCGCCGTGGACCAGGGCGGGGTCGAGCACGTCTCCGACGAAGGCGGGCATCGGCGTCAGCGCGACGGGCCGAGCCGCCGCCAGGCCGGCCTTGTCGAACCACGACGCACCGAGGGCGATGGCCGCCTGTGTTCCGCCGCCGGGCTCGCGGGCCAGCCGGGCCAGCGCGTCGAGGGAGCGTACGGCATCGGCGCCGGACGGTACGTCGAGCGCGGTGAGGACGACGTGCGAAGCGGGGGGCAGGAGCACGGCGGGCAGCGGAGCGACGTCGGCGGCCTCGAACGCCGGCTCGTCGCCGGAGTCGGCGGCGGTCATCGCGCAGACGGCCGCGAAGCCGGCGAGGGCCATGGCGCCGCGCCGGGTGGTGACTCCGGGGTCGGTGGATGACGTCTGGGCTGCCGACCGGCGTGGTGTCACAGGTTCTCCGTACTGTTCGACAGGACACAAAACATCAGGTTGCCGATCGGGTCAAGATCTGTTGCCGAACTGAGACGCTGTAAATAATCAGTCTTGTTTTCAGTGATCGTCCGGCTTAGTGTTCCCAATCGCCGAGTAAAGCCTATATAAAGCGGACAGTCGGGATAATTCCGACTTCCCTTGGGCATTGTCGCGGGGGAGTGCCATATGTCGGGTTTCGTCCGTGGAAAGCTCTTGGCGATACTGCTCGGGCTTAGTGTCGTCTTTTCGCCACTTCCCGTACTGGCTCAGAGCTCCCGAACCGTCTTACCCGCGGCACTTCCCGATCACGACCGGCCACCACCGGCGAGTGTCAAGGCCACGGCGGCCGTCGCGGACGCGGCGGGTCCCGCCGTCTACGCCTATGACGCGGCGGGCATGTTGACCGGCGTCACGCACCCCGGCGGCGAGGCCGCCAAGTACAGCTACGACCCGGCCGGCAACCTGACCGGCATCGAGCGGTACCCCGCGACGCAGCTCTCGGTGATGAGCGTCGTCCCGGTCGCCGGCCGGCCCGGATCGACCGTGCGCCTCTCCGGCACCGGCTTCTCCGCCACTCCGTCGGGCAACGCCGTCTCGTTCAACGGCGCCGCCGCCACCGTGACCGCCGCCACCGCCACCTCGCTCACGGTGACGGTGCCGGCGAGCGTGACCACCGGTGCGGTCGCCGTCACCGTCGGCGGCACCACCGCGCAGGCCGGGACGTTCACCGTGGCCGGTCCTGGACCCGCCCTCACCGCGGTCACTCCGCAGACCGGTCCGCCGACCACCGCGGTCACCATCACCGGATCCGGCTTCGCGAGCGCGCTGTCGGACAACATCGTCAGCATCAACGGGTTGCGCGCCGAGGTGACGGCGGCCACGGCCACGCAGCTGACGTTCGTGGTTCCCAACGGCGCGAGCTCCGGCAAGGTGTTGGTCGCGACCCCCGCCGGAGAGGCGACCTCAGCCGCGGACTTCATCGTCCCCCTGACCGCGGTGGACCCGGCCACCATCGAGAACACGACCCGCCTGCAGGTCGGCGGCGAGGCGCAGCCCGTCCTCATCTCCAGCGCGGGCAAGTCCGCGCTCGTCGTGTTCGACGCGCCGGCGTCAGGTGAGGTCGACGTCGGGCTGACGGGGAGCACGCTGGGCACGATCAACGCGACCGTCTACAACTACGCGGGCACCAGAATCCAGAACGTCACCGTCGCCAGCAGCAGTGGATCACTGCACCTCAGCGGTCTCGCCGAAGGGCGGACCTACCAGCTCCTGCTCGATCCGAGCACGGCGACGGCGACAGGTCAGGTCACGGTGACGCTGTCGTTCCCGGTGTCCGGCGGCCTGCTGTCGGCCACGGCCGCGGGATCGACCGCGACGATCGCCCGGCCGGGCCAGCGCGCGGTCTTCACCTTCGTCGGAGCCGCGGACGCCGCCGTGAGCGTGGGATTCACCGGTAGCACGATCGACAAGTACTGGAACGTCGACGTGGTGGGGCCGAACGGCACGGTGGTCGACAACTACAATTACTCCGCCGGCACGTCAGGTGACCTCGATCTTCCGAAGCTGCCGATATCCGGCACTTACCGGGTCGTCATCGATCCCGCCTCCGCCGCGACCGGCTCGGTCACGGCGACGCTGTCGTCCCCGGTGTCCGGCGGCCCGCTGTCGGCCACGGCCGCGGGATCGACCGCGACGATCGCCCGGCCGGGCCAGGACGTGGCGTTCACTTTCACCGGGGCCGCGGACGCCGCCGTGAGCCTGGGATTCACCGGCACCACGATCGACAAGTTGTGGATCGTCAACGTGACGGCCCCCGACGGCACGAAGGTGGTCGACAGCCGGATCTTCGCCGCCGGCGCGTCGGGGGAGATCGACATTCCGAAGCTGCCGGCGTCCGGCACCTACCGGGTCGTCGTCGATGCCAACTTGGGCGGTACCGGCTCGGTCACGGCGACGCTCTCCCTACCGGTGGCCAGCGGCGTGCTGTCGGCGACGGAGGCCGGGTCGGTCGTGACGATCGCCCGGCCGGGCCAGGACGCGGGATTGACCTTCGCGGGCACCGCCGACGCCGCGGTGAGCCTCGGTCTCACCGCCAACACCTTCGGCAAGACGATCTACCTGGACGTGGTGGCGCCGGACGGGACCGTCGTCGTGGACAACCAGTTCCTGTCCTCGACGACCTCCGGTGAGATCGACATCGCCAAGCTGTCGCAGACCGGCACCTACCAGGTGCTGATCGACCCGGACCAGGCGAGCACCGGCTCGGTCACGGTGACGCTGTCGAGCCCGGTGTCCGGCGGCCAGATCACGGCGACGGGCGCGGCCGCGGTGCTGCCGATCCCGCGGCCCGGTCAGGACGCCATCCTCACCTTCGCCGGGACGGCGGACCGCCCCGTGAGCCTGGGGTTGACGGCGAACACGCTGACCAAGTCGGCGTACGTCAACGTGCTGGCGCCGGACGGCACGGTCACGGTGAAGAACTTCTACGTGTCCGCCGCGGCCGCCGACGAGATCGACATCGAGAAACTTCCGCAGACCGGTACGTACCGGGTGGTGATCGATCCCAATGACGCGGCCACCGGCTCGATCACGGCCACGCTGTCCGAGCCGCTCACCGGGACGCTGACGCCCACCGGCGCCGGGGTGACGTCGGCGCTCTCGCGCGCCGGTCAGGACGCGGTCCTGACCTTCGCCGGGACGGCGGACCGCGCCGTGAGCCTGGGGTTGACGGCGAACACGCTGGCCAAGGCCGTGTACGTCAACGTGCTGGCGCCGGACGGCACGGTCACGGTGAAGAACTTCTACGTCTCGGCTGCGGCGGCTGACGAGATCGACATCGTCAAACTTCCGCAGACCGGTACGTACCGAGTGGTGATCGACCCCACCCAGGCGGTCACCGGCTCGATCACCGCCACGCTGTCCGAGCCGCTCACCGGGACGCTGACGCCCACCGGCGCCGGAGTGGCGGCGGCGATCTCGCGCGCCGGTCAGGACGCGGTCCTGACCTTCGCCGGGACGGCGGACGGCGCCGTCGGCATCGGCCTCACCCCCAACACCGTCAACCAGCCGATGTACGTCAACGTGCTGGCGCCGGACGGCACGGTCGTGGTGAAGAACACCTATATCTCGGCCGCGACGGCCGACGAGATCGACATTGCCAAACTCCCGCAGACCGGGACGTACCAGGTTGTGATCGACCCGACGAAGGCGGGAACGGGGTCGGTCACGGCCACGCTCTCCAACCGGATCGCGGCCGGCTCGCTCACCCTGGGCGGCGCCGTCGTCAACGCCACGATCGCCCGCGCCGGGCAGGACGCGGCCTACACCTTCACCGGCACCGCCGCCCAGAAGGTCAAGCTCGCCGTCACCGGGGTGCCGAGCTTCACCGGGCCGATCTACGTGGCCGTCATCAAGCCTGACGGGACCCAGCTCAGCAACACCTACATGTCCGCCAACACGACCGTCAACGTCGCGGACCTTCCCGCGGCCGGGGCGTACACGGTCGTGGTCGACCCGACCAAGGGCCTGACCGGGCAGGTCGGCCTCGCGCTCGCCACCAGGACCACGCTCGCGCCGCCGGCGCCCGCCGCCACGAACGCGACCTCGGGTCCGGCCGCCTCGCCGTCCCCGACCCCGTCGGCGACCGCGCCGATCCGGCCCGCCACCTTCGCCGGTGAGACGCCGTACGGCGAGGGGGACTGGAAGCCCGACAAGGGCAACCTGCAAGGCGTCGACTGGAACATCCGGCGGGCCGAGCCCGCGACGATCGAGCCGGCGCTGGCTTCCACCGGGGTCACGGCACTGTCCGGCGTGATCCGGACGATCGACGGCAAGCCGCTGCCGAAGGTCGCGCTGACCGTCGGCCGGGTCAAGGGGACCACCGACGGCAAGGGCCGCTTCCTGCTCACCGGTCTGCCCGCCGGAACCTCGACGCTCGACGTCGACGGTGCCGCGGCCAGCACGAAGGGCCACCGCTACGGCTTCTACTCGGTCAAGGTGGACCTGGCCGCCGGGCGGACCACCGTGCTCCCGTACACCATCTGGATGCAGCGGCTCGACACCCAGTACATGGTGAAGTTCGACTCGCCGGCCACCAAGGAGGTCGTGCTCACCACGCCGAAGATCCCCGGCCTGGAGGTACGCATCCCGGCGGGGTCGGTGATCCGCGACAAGTTCGGCAAGGTCATCACCGAGCTGGGCATCACGCCGATCCCGATCGACCGGCCGCCCTTCCCGCTGCCGCCGAACGGCATCGTGCCCGTCTACTTCACCGTGCAGCCCGGCGGCACCTTCGTCTTCCCCGACGGCGCCCGCGTCGTCTACCCGAACTACACCAAGCTGCCGCCGGGCCAGACCGTGGACTTCTGGAACTACGACCCGGAGCGGCAGGGCTGGCACGTCTACGGTCACGGCAAGGTGAGTGCCGACGCGACGCAGGTCGTACCGGATCCCGGCACCAAGGTGTGGTCGTTCTACGGCGGGATGTTCAACACCGCGTCGCTGCCGAAGTGGCTGCAGGGCTGGTTCAAGGACGTCTGGGACTGGATCAACGGCGACCCGGTGCAACTGTCCACCGGTCAGCTCATGGACTCGCGCACCGACCTCGCCGTCGACGACGTGCTGCCGATCGAGGTCACCCGCACGCTCTACCAGGGCGACACCGCCAACCGTGACTTCGGGATCGGGCAGATCGGGGCCTACAACGCCTTCCTGCACTCGGAGCAGCAGTACCAGGAGGTCGACCTCTACATTCCGGGCGGCGCGATCATCCACTACGTCCGGACCTCTCCAGGAACGGGCTTCGGGGACGCGGTCTTCGCCGCCGTGAACACTCCCGGCGAGTACCGAGGCTCGACCATCAGACGCGACAACACGCGCGACGGCTGGGAACTGTGGCGGCGCGACGGCATGCGGTACTACTTCCCGCAGTACCAGCCGCTGGCGGAGATCAGGGACCGCAACGACAACACGATCACCTTGACCCGCGACGGCCAGCTCAACCTCGTCCAGATCACCTCGCCCAACGGCAAGTGGATCAAGCTGGCGTACAACGCGAACAACCGCGTCACCGGGCTGCGCGACAACATCGGCCGCACGGTGGGCTACACGTACAACGCCGGCGGCCGGCTGGAGACGGTCACCGACACCGGCGGCAAGGTCATGAGGTACACCTACGACTCCGCCGGCCGCATGTTCACCGCGACCGACACCCGGGGCATCACCTACCTGACCAACGAGTACGACGCCGCGGGCCGTGTGGCCAAGCAGACGCTGACGGACGGGCAGATCTACACGTTCGACTACGTCACCGACACCGCCGGGAAGATCACCGAGACCCGGGTCACCCAGCCGAACGGCGCGGTGCAACGGGTCACCTTCAACGCGGCCGGCGCGGCGACCAGCCAGACCGAGGCGTACGGCACGCCCGAGGCGAGCACGACGACCTTCACCCGCGGCACCGGCCAGCGGATCGACTCGATGACCGACTCCACGGGCCGGACCACGTCCATGTCCTACGACGGCGAAGGCCGGCTCACCCAGTCCACCCGGCTGTCGGGCACCCCGGCCGAGGCGAAGGGCGTGAAGACCGTCTACGGCGGGCCCTTCGACCTGCCCTCGGCCGTCACCGACGAGCTGGGCAAGACCACCACGTACGAGTACGACGACAAGGGCAACCTCCTCACCGAGACCGACCCGCTGGGCCGGGTCAGCAAGACCCGCTACAACTCCGCGGGCCAGGTGCTCACCGTCACCGACGCGGCCGGCAAGGTCACCACCAACACCTACAGCCTCGGCGACCTGAAGACCTCCACCGATCCGACAGGCCGCGTCTCCCGCTTCTTCACCGACAACGCCGGCCGGATCACCCAGACCACCGACCCGGCCGGAGCCGTCTCGACGATCGCCTATGACGCCCGCAACCAGATCGGCTCCGTGACGGACCCGCTGGGCCGGACGTTCGCCTTCGGCTACGACGAGAACGGCAACCGCACCAAGCTCACCGATCCGCGCAACAACTCGATGTCCTGGGAGTACGACGCCTCGGACCGGGTCACCAAGGTCACCGATCCGCTCGGCCGATCGACGATCACGACCTACGACAAGGCCGGGCAGGTCGCCACCACGACCAGCCGCAACGGCAAGCTCACCAAGTTCGCCTACGACGCCCTCGGCCGGACCAAGCAGGTCGACTACGGCGTCAGCGGCACCACCGCCGAATCGACCGTGGTCTTCACCTACGACGAGGCCGACCGGCTCAAGCGCATCGCCGACACGGCCGCCGGCGGCGACACGGTCTTCACCTACGACGACCTCGACCGGGTCACCCGGGTCACGCGCCCGGCCGGGCAGGTCGACTACGGGTACGACGCGGCGGACCAGCGGACCAGCGTCACCGTCCTCGGCCGGGCGCCCGTCACCTACGACTACGACGACACCGGCGCGGTCAAGCGGATCGCCCGCGGAAACGTGGCCGTGGCCCCGCACTACGACGACGCGGGCCGGGAGGACCGCCTCGACCTGCCCGGCGGCTGGAGCCAGCACTACGGCTACGACGACGCGGGCCGGGTCACCGGGATCACCTACCGCCACGGTACGACCGACAAGGGCGGCCTGGCCTACGGCTACGACCCGCTCGGCCAGATCGCCGACGTCACCGGCTCGTTCGCCAAGGTCGCGCTGCCGGCGGCGGTCAGCGGGATGGTCTACGACGCGGCCAACCGGCTGACCAGCCGTTCGGGGCAGACGCTGTCGTACGACCCCGACGGCAACCTCACCGGCGACGGCACCACCACCTACGACTGGAACGCCCGAGGCCAGCTCAAGGGCCTCAGCCGGGCCGGCCTGACCGCCGGGTTCCGTTACGACGCCGAGGGGCAGCGAGACCGCCGCACGGTCAACGGAGCCGTGACCGGCTACCTGGCCGGCGGGGACAACCCCATCGCCGAGACCGACGCGTCGGGCAACGTCACGGCCGAGCTGATGTCCGGCGCGATCGACCAGTGGTTCGGCCGCACCAGCGGGGCCGGCACCCAGACCTATCTCACCGACCTCCAGGGCAGCACGCTGGCGCTCGGCGCCGACGACGGCAGCCTGAAGACGGCCTACTCCTACGACCCCAACGGCGGCACGACGGCCACCGGTGATCCGGGCGGCAACGGGTTCACGTACACCGGCCGCGAGGACGACGGCACCGGCCTGCTGTTCTACCGCGCCCGCTACTACAGCCCGACGCTCGGCCGGTTCATCAGCGAGGACCCGGTCGGCGTCGACGGCGGGGCCAACCTCTACGGTTACGCGGCCGGCGACCCGGTCAACGCGACCGACCCGAGCGGCAACAGCCCGATGCTGGCCGCCTGCCTGGGCGGCGCGCTGTTCGGCGGCGGCCTGGAGTACCTGACCCAGCGGCTGTCCGGCCGCAAGGTCGAGTGGGGCAGCGTCGGCACGCAGGCGCTGCTCGGCTGCGGGCTCGGGATGTTCGGCAAGGCGTTCCAGTTCGGCAAGGTCGCGCAGTGCGTGGGCAACAGCTTCACCGGCGACACCCCGGTCCTCATGGCGGACGGGACACGCAAGCCGATCAGCGAGGTGCGGGTCGGCGAGCTGGTCATGGTGACCGATCCGGCGACCGGGGCCACCCGCGGCGAGCCCGTCACCGCGCTCATCCAGGGCCTCGGGTCGAAGAGCCTCGTCGAGCTGACCGTGGACCTGGATGGAGAACGGGGCACGGTCACCGCGACCGACGGGCACCCGTTCTGGGTCCCGGACCGCCGCGAATGGGTCGAGGCCGGCGACCTCGTCCCCGGCACGTGGCTGCGGACCTCCGCCGGCACCTATGTGCAGGTCAGCGCGGTCCGCAAGCTCTTCAGATGGGACCGCGTCCACAACCTCACGGTCGGCGGGACGCACACGTTCTATGTGGCCGCCGGCGCGGCGAACCTGCTGGTCCACAACGGCGCCTGCCCGAAGGCGTCCTGGCTCGGCAAGGCCAACTTCACCAGCCAGAAGACGATGAGCAAGAAGTTCGACGCCCACGCCGCCGACTTCGGCATCAAGGGCACCCGCAACAAGGCCTCGATGCAGGCGTTCGAGAAGGCCATGCGGGACCACATGGCCGCGCCGGGAACCAAGATCTACCGGTTCAACTACCGGGGACAGGGCACGGCGGTCGGCTTCATCGATCCCAGTACGGGCAAGATGGTGATGCTCCACGCGGACGGGTCGTTCTGGTCCGCCTGGAACCTCGGAAGCAAGCAGCTCGCGGGCATCATAGACAAGGGTTACCTGTATTGACGGCAGGCGGAGGCGACCCCGCGACGAGTGGGGAGCTGGCCGAGGCGCTCCTCGACGGCCCCCACCGGTTCGGCGGCCGGTGGCTGGACGAGGGCGCCAAGGCGGTGGTGCCGGTGCCCGCGTCCTGGCCGCCGGACGAACGGCTCGCGGGCCGGGTCTCCGCCGGCGCCCGGGCGTCCGGCGTGGACCACGTCCTCGCCGGACAGGTCGGCGCGCGGCACGCCGCCGAAGGCGTCCTTGAGCTGCGGGTGCCGCTGGCCGGGCTGCCCCGGTCCGACAGCGGCCTCCTGCTCGCCCTTCCCGGGCTGTCCGGCGCCGTCCTCGTCACGGGGCAGGGATACGCGCTGGTCGCGGGGGACGCCCGGTTCGTCCGGGCGTGCCTGGACACCGGGATCGACGAGGCCAGGGTGAGGTTCGCCAGATACGCGAAAAGGCTGGCCGGCTCGCGGCCGGAGCTGGCGGCGATCGCCGCGCGGTTCCCTCCGCGACATCCGTCGGCGTCCACGCCGGCCGAGGTCGCTCCGGGCACCGGGGTGGCCGAGCAACTGGCTCTTATGAGGGCACTGGCGTGCGGCGACCTGCCCGCCGCATCCTTCGCGCCGGCCTGGCTGGCCGCCCGCCGACGCTCCCTTGAGGAGGGAGATCGGGTCCGTGACGGCCTGGAACGGGCACTGCTGGACGTCTTCTACGCCCTGGAGGACTACACGGCCGACCCGGACCTTCGCGAGCCCGGCGACCTCTCCGACGAGGAGCTGACCGCCCGGGTCCGCGAGTCCCTCGCCGGCCTCGCCCCGCCTGAAGCCGCCCCGTCGTGAGGCCGCTCCGTCGTGAGGCCGCTCCGTCGTGAGGCCGCTCCGTCGTGAGGCCGCTCCGTCGTGAGGCCGCTCCGTCGTGAGGCCGCTCCGCCCCGGAGCCGCGATGATGGACGATCACCCGAGCCACCGCCGACCTCCTCCGAGGGCTTGCGCCAGCGGCCGACCTTCATTGAGATGGATTCACGTAAGGTCGCGTGCGCGGCGAAAGTGAACCGGTAAATTCAGGGGCGGCCGTATGAAGCGACCCACGATCGACGACATCGCCCGCAGGGCCGGTGTCTCGAAGGGTGCGGTGTCGTTCGCGTTGAACGGCCGTCCCGGCGTCTCCAGCGCGACCCGCCGCCGCATCCAGGCCATCGCCGCCGAGCTGGGCTGGCAGCCGAACAGCCTGGCGCGGGCCCTGTCCGACGGGCGGCCCGACGTGCTGGGTCTCGTGGTGGACCGGCCGGCGCGCACGCTGGGGCTGGAGCCGTTCTTCATGCAGCTGATCTCCGGCATCGAGGCCACGCTGTCGGCGGCGTCCGTCGGACTGCTGCTGCAGATGACCGAGGACCCCGAGCACGAAATCGCGATTTATCGGAAATGGTGGGCGCAGCACCGGGTGGCCGGGGTGTTCGTCGTCGATCTGAGGGCCGAGGACGCCAGGATCGCCGTGCTGGAGGAGCTGAAGCTGCCCGCCGTGGTCATCGGCGGACCGGAGGGGACGGGGCGGCTGCCCGCCGTCTGGAGTGACGACGCCGGCGCGATCGGCGTCGTGATGGAGCACCTGGCCGCGCTGGGGCACCGCAGGATCGCCAGGGTCGCGGGGCAGGAGGAGCTCAGGCACACCCGCGTCAGGACCGGCGCGATGCGGGAGGCGGCCGCCAGGCTGGGGGTGGCGGCCGTCACCGTGTACGCCGACTACAGCGGCGAGAGCGCCGAGCGGATCACCTTCGACCTGCTGCGCGGGCCAGGGCGGCCGACCGCCATCGTGTACGACAACGATGTGATGGCCGTGGCGGGCACCGCCGCCGCTCGCGAGGCGGGGATCTCGGTGCCCGCCGAGCTGTCCGTCGTGGCCTGGGACGACTCCGCCCTGTGCCTGCTGTCCCGGCCCCACCTGACGGCGGTGAGCAGGGACATCGCCGCGTTCGGCGCCCAGGCCGCCAGGTCGCTGCTCGACCTGGTCGAGGGCCGCGAGGTCGGCGACTCGCGGCAGGCCGAGCCGCGCCTGGTGGACAGGGGGAGCACCGCCCCCTGCGCTGACCCGGTTCAGTAACCGAGCGGAAATCTCACCGACTAATCATTGCAACTAAACGGGTTTAGTGATGGCATGTCAGCCAATCCCCGCTGCTCAAGCCCGGAGGGTTGATGACATCGTTCCGCCCCCTGCATGAATCCTGGACCGTCCGCTCGGCGAGCGGCGACGTGCGGGCTCCGGCCACGGTCCCCGGTTGCGTGCACACCGACCTGCTCGCCGCCGGGCTGATCCCGGATCCCTACCTCGACGACAACGAGAACCGCGTGGCCTGGGTGGGCCGTACCGAGTGGCGTTACGAGACGGAGTTCTCGTGGGACGGCACCGAGCACGAGCACACCGACCTGGTCTGCAAAGGGCTCGACACCGTGGCCGAGATCGAGCTCAACGGCGTTCTCGTGGGCGAGACCGCCAATATGCACCGCTCCTACAGGTTCGACGTCCGCCACGTGCTGCGCATCGGAGGCAACCGGCTGGCGATCACGTTCCGGCCGGCGCGGGAGTACGCCGAGCGGCTGAAGGAGGAGCTCGGCGACCGGCCGAGCACCTACGCGGAGCCCTTCAACTTCATCAGGAAGATGGCCTGCGACTTCGGCTGGGACTGGGGGCCGACGCTGGTCACGGCCGGCATCTGGCGGCCGATCGGGCTGCACGAGTGGAGCGGTGCCCGGCTGGCCGCCGTGCGGCCGGTGGTGAGCGTCGCCGACGGCGTCGCCCGGGTCGCCGTGCACGTCGAGGTCGAGCGGGCCGTACAGGAGAACCTGCTGATCACCGCCAGTGTCTGCGGCAGGTCTGTTATGGGAGCGCTCCCAGCGGACAAAGCGCTGCTTGAGCTCGAAATCCCCCAACCCGAGCTGTGGTGGCCTCGTGGGTACGGCGCGCAGCCGCTGCACGAGCTGACCGTGACGCTCGGAGACGACCTCGATGCGTGGCAGTCGAAGATCGGGTTCCGGACCGTCGAGCTGAACACGGCGGACGGCGCCTTCACGATCGAGGTCAACGGCCGCCCGATCTTCGCCAAGGGCGTCAACTGGATCCCCGACGACTGCTTCCCGGCCAGGATCGACCGCGCCCGCTACGCCGAGCGGCTCGCGCAGGCGTGCGAGGCCGGCGTCAACCTGATGCGCGTCTGGGGCGGCGGGCTCTACGAGAGCGACGACTTCTACGACCTGTGCGACGAGCTGGGGCTGCTGGTCTGGCAGGACTTCGCGTTCGCCTGCGCCGCCTATCCGGAGGAGGAGCCGCTGCGTTCGGAGGTCGAGGCCGAGGCCCGCGAGAACGTCACCCGCCTCATGCCGCATCCGAGCCTGGCCCTGTGGTGCGGCAACAACGAGAACATCTGGGGCCTGTTCGACTGGGGCTGGCGCGCGAAGCTGGCCGGGCGGAGCTGGGGCGGGGGCTACTACCTCGACCTGCTGCCCGGCATCGTGGCCGAGCTCGACCCGGGCAGGCCGTACTGGCCGGGCAGCCCGTACTCGGGGTCGATGGACCTGCATCCCAACGACCCTGACCACCACAACATTCATATCTGGGATGTCTGGAACGAACGCGACTACACGGCCTACCGCGAATACCGGCCCCGGTTCGTCTCGGAGTTCGGCTTCCAGGGGCCCGCCACGTACGCGACCATCAGGCGGGCCATCGGCGACGAGCCGCTCACGCCCGACTCGCCCGGCATGCGGCACCACCAGAAGGCGATCGACGGCGAGCTCAAACTGGCCGCCGGGCTCAAGCCGCACTTCCCGCCGCCCACGAGCTTCGCCGAGTGGCACTACCTGACGCAGGTCAACCAGGCCAGGGCGATCCAGCTCGGCGTGGAGCACTTCAGGTCCCTGTGGCCGCACTGCGCGGGCACGATCGTGTGGCAGCTCAACGACTGCTGGCCGGTCACGTCGTGGTCCGCGATCGACGGCGACGGGCGCAGGAAGCCGCTGTTCCACGCGCTGCGCCGGGCTTACGCCGAGCGGCTGCTGACCGTGCAGCCGCGCGACGGCGGCCTGGCCCTGGTGGCCGTCAACGACACCGACGAGCCGTGGGTGAGCACGGCGGTGGCCGCGCGGCTCGGCGTGGACGGCGTTGAGCTCCAGGCCGAGAGCTTCGACATCGAGGTGCCGCCGCGCGGCGCGGTCACCGTGCCCCTAGGCGTGGGCGAACCGGCCGACCCCGCCAGAGAGCTGGTCGCGGTGCGCGCGGGGGAGCGCCGGGCGCTCTGGTTCTTCCTGCCGGACAAGGATCTCGACCTGCCCGAGGGGCGGTGCACGGTGACGGTCGAGGGGCTTGACGTCACCGTTGACGCTCACACGCTGGTCCGGGACCTGGCGATCTTCCCCGACCGGGTCCACCCCGACGCCGAGGTGGACGACCAGCTCATCACGCTGCTGCCCGGCGAGAGCCATCGGTTCCGGCTGAATCGCGACATCGGAATGAGTGTGCCGATCACCTGGGTGAATGCCCATACCCCCCACATGGAGATGTAGATGAGAGTCAAGCAGATCATGGCAGGCGCCGCGCTTGCCGTACTCACCGCCTGTTCGGGCGGCGGGGTGCCGCTGACCGCCGGCAGCACCGCGCCCAGCTCCGCGTCGGCCCCGGGCGGCGCCGCCAAGGACGTGATGGTGAACGTCGCCGCCGCGACCGGCCAGTTCACCGAGAACTTCAACCCACTGGTCCAGGGCGTCCCCAACCTCATGGGCACGTGGGGGATGATCTACGAGCCGCTGATGTTCTTCAACCAGTCCAAGTCCGGCGACGTCCAGCCGCTGCTGGCCACCAAGTACGAGTTCGGCGACGACGGCAGGTCGCTCACCTTCACCCTCCGCGAGGGCGTGAAGTGGAGCGACGGCAAGCCGTTCACCGCCGAGGACGTGGCGTTCAACTTCCTCTACCGCCGGGACAAGAAGGACCTGAACGCGGCCGGCACCAACATCAAGGACGCGCAGGTCCTCAGTCCCACCCAAGTGAAGATCACCTTCACCGAGCGGATGTACACCAAGCTCTCGGACGTCGCGGGCGCCCCCACCTACATGGTGCCCAAGCACATCTGGGAGAAGATCGACAAGCCGAGCAAGGAGACCAACCCCAAGCCGGTCGGCACGGGGCCGTTCATGGTGGGCGAGTTCACACCGCAGAGCTACACCTTCCTCAAGAACCCGCTGCACTGGGACACCGGCAAGCCCAAGATCGCTGGGCTGCGGTTCTGGACGTACAACAACAACGACGCCTCCATGCAGGCGCTGGTCGCCGGGCAGCTCGACTGGGCCGGGATGTTCATGCCCGAGCCGGACAAGCAGTTCGTGGCCAAGGACCCGCAGCACAACCAGTACAAGAACGAGGCCCACCTCTACATCACCAACCTGATCCCGAACCTCACCAAGGCGCCGCTGAACGACCTGGCCGTACGCCAGGCCGTCAACGTCGCGCTCGACCGCGACAAGATCATCGACCTGGCGTTCGCCGGGCTCGGCAAGCCGGTCAGCCCGCTGGGCCTGGTGCTGCCGCTCTTCCAGGACTACGTCTCGCCGAAGTACGCCTCGCTGAAGCTCGAGTACAACCAGGACAAGGCCCGCCAGCTCCTCGAGGCGGCCGGCTACACCAAGGGCGGCGACGGCTACTACGCCAAGGACGGCAAGCGCCTGTCCATCACCTGCCACCTGGTGACCGGCTGGACCGACTACATCTCCGCCGCTCAGGTCATGAAGCAGCAGCTCAAGGAGGTCGGTATCGAGTTCAAGGCGAAGGAGGTCTCCTTCAACGCCTTCGTCGACATCCAGCAGAAGGGCGACTTCCAGGCGATGCTGTGGAACGCCTGGGGCGGCCCCCTCCCGTTCCAGATGTACAACAACATCCTCAACAGCAAGAGCGTGCCCCCGGCCAACCAGAACATGGCCCGCTACAAGAACCCGGCCGTGGACGAGGCGCTGGAGCTCGTCGCCAACACCCCGCCGGAGCAGGCGGACACGATCAAGCAGGCCCTCTACGCCATCCAGGACGCGGTCGTGGCCGACCTGCCCTACATCCCGCTGCAGCAGTCCAGCTCCCTGGCGGAGTTCCGGACCACCAACGTCACCGGGTGGCCCACCGAGCAGAACCCGTACGCGCTCGGCCTGCCGTTCTCCCACCCCGACAACGGCATCGTGGCCAAGAACCTCCAGCCGGCGCAGTAGTCACATGGGATATCTCTGGCGCAAGCTCGGGTTCTACGCGGTGGCGCTGTGGGCGGCACTGACGATCAACTTCCTCATCCCGCGCCTCATCAGGGGCAACCCGGTCGACATCATCCTGGCGCGCTTCCAGACCAGGCAACCGCCGCCACCGGAGTTCCGCAGGACCCTGGAGGTCATGTTCGGGGTCAACGACGACCCGCTGTGGATCCAGTACCTCGCCTACCTGCGCCACCTGGCCACCGGCGACCTGGGCACCTCCGTCACCTACTACCCGGCCCCGGTGACCACCGTGATCGGCCAGGCGATCCCCTGGACGCTCGGGCTGGTCTCGATCTCGCTGCTGATCACGATGGCGCTGGGCGTCGGGCTGGGCATGGTGGCCGGGTGGCGGCGGGGGAGCTGGCTGGACAATCTCATCCCGTCCACGACGTTCCTGGCCGCGATCCCGTACTTCTGGCTGGCCCTGCTCCTGCTCTTCCTCCTGGGCGGGGGGCTCGGCTGGTTCCCGCTCAACGGCGCCTACGACTACGCCCACGTGCGCATGGGCCTCACCGGCGAGTTCATCGGCAGTGTGCTCTACCACGGTGTGCTGCCCGCGCTCACGCTGGTGATCTCCGGGGTCGCGGGGTGGCTGCTGGGCATGCGCAACATGATGGTCTCGACCATGGCCGAGGACTACGTGGTCATGGCGCGGGCGAAGGGGCTGCGCCCGCGCCGGGTGATGATCGCGTACGCGGCCCGCAACGCCGTGCTGCCCAGCGTGACCGGGTTCGCGATCACGCTCGGCTTCTTCGTCGGCGGCCAGGTCGCCACCGAGGTGGTCTTCTCCTACCCCGGCGTGGGATTCGCGCTGCTGCAGGCCGTCGGCAGCGCCGACTACCCGCTCATGCAGGGCCTCTTCCTCATGATCTCGGCGGCCGTGCTGGCCGCCAACCTCCTGGTCGACCTGCTGTACGGGCTGATCGACCCCCGAGTGCGGAAGGCGGGCTGAGGCCGTGACCGTCGTTGTAAGCCTGGCCGCTCCCCGGGACCGGCTGCTCGGCCTGCCGAGATCGGGCAAGCTCGTCACCGGCCTGGCGATCGTCGGCTTCTTCGCCCTGCTCGCCGTCATCGGGCCCCTGCTGGTCGGCGACCCCGAGGCCCTGGTGGCCGGACGGCTCGACTCGCCGTCGGCGCAGCTCTGGCTCGGCTCGACCGACACCGGGCAGAGCGTGCTGGCCCAGCTGCTGCACGCCACACGCGGGTCGATGCTGATCGGCCTGGTCGCCGGGGTGCTGGCCACGGCGGCCTCGCTGATCGTCGGCGTCGTCGGCGGGTATGTCGGCGGCTGGCTGGACGAGGCGTTCTCCCTGCTCAGCAACGTCACGCTGGTCATCCCCACGCTGCCGCTGCTGATCGTGGTCGCCGACTACGTCGAGGACAGCGGCCCGGTCACCTACGCCCTGATCATCTCCCTGATCAGCTGGGCGGGCCCGTCGCGGGTCATCCGGTCGCAGGTCATGTCGCTGCGCAACCGCGATTACGTGGACGCGGCACGGGTGAGCGGCGAGCCGGGCTGGCGGATCATGATTTTTCACATCCTGCCGAACCTCACCCCCGTCATCGCCTCCGGGTTCGTCTGGGCGGTGATCGGGGCCATCCTCACCGAGTCGGGACTGTCCGCGCTCGGCCTGGGTGGCGGCTCCGTCACCTCCTGGGGAGGGATGCTCTACTTCGCCCAGAACGGCTCCGCGCTCTCGCTGGGCGCCTGGTGGTGGTTCGTTCCGCCGGGGCTGTGCATCGCCGCGCTCGGCACCGGGCTCTCGCTGATCAACTTCAGCATCGACGAACTGATGAACCCGCGACTGCGAAAGGCGGCCGCATGAACGACACCGTTCTGTCCGTACGCAACCTGAGCGTGGCCTACGGACAGACCCGCGCGGTCCGCGACATCAGCTTCGAGCTGGGCCGGGGCCAGGTCCTCGGCATCGCGGGCGAGAGCGGCTGCGGCAAGTCGACGCTGGCGTACGCGATCAACCGGCTGCTGCAGCCACCCGGCAGGACCACCGCCGGCGAGGTGGTCTTCCACCCCCAGGACGGCGACCCGATCGACGTGCTCGCCCTGGAGGGGGAGGCGCTGCGGCGCTTCCGCTGGCGGCGGGTGGCCATGGTGTTCCAGAGCGCCATGAACGCGCTCAATCCCGTGCTCAGCGTCCGGCGCCAGCTCCACGACGTGTTCACCACCCACGAGCCGTCGATGTCCAAGCGCGAGCGGGAGGAGCGCTCCCGCGAACTGCTGAAGCTGGTCGGCATCGACCCTGGACGCATCGGCTCCTACCCGCACGAACTGTCGGGGGGCATGCGCCAGCGGGTGCTGATCGCGATGGCGATGGCGCTCAACCCCGACGTGGTCGTCCTGGACGAGCCCACCACGGCGCTCGACGTGGTGGTGCAGCGCGACATCCTGGAGGAGATCGACCGGCTGCGGGAGATGTTCGGCTTCGCCGTCGTCTTCATCACCCACGATCTGTCGCTGCTGCTGGAGATCAGCGACCAGCTCGCGATCATGTACGGCGGCCGCATCGTCGAGTACGGCACCAGCAAGGACACCCTCCTCCAGCCCCGCCACCCCTACACGGTGGGCCTGCTCAACTCCTTCCCCAGCCTGCGCGGCGAACGCCAGGCGCTGCACGGCATCCCCGGCAGCCCGCCCGACCTGTCGAAGGAGGTGACGGGCTGCTCGTTCGCCCCCCGCTGCCCGTACGCGTTCGAGGGCTGCGACAAGTACGAGCCCGAGCTCGACTCGATCCAGGACTCCTTCGTGGCCTGCCTGCAGTACGACCGCAGGCTGCACCCCGCCCGCCCCGACCGGCGCCTGCTAGAACGCCGCTTCGAGTACGAGGTGACCCCGTGACGTCGATGACGGTCAGCCACCTGAGCAAGACCTTCAAACTGAACCGGAAGGAGCGCCTCAGGGCGGTCGACGACGTCTCCTTCGAGCTGCGCTCCGGCGAGACCACCGCGCTGGTGGGGGAGAGCGGCAGCGGCAAGTCCACGATCGCCCGCATGCTGGCCAGGCTCGTCACGCCCACCTCCGGCGAGATCCTGCTGGCGACCTCGAACTACCGCAAAGACGTACAGATGGTCTTCCAAGACCCGTTCGCGTCGCTCAATCCGGCCCACACGATCGGCTACCACCTGCGCCGCCCCCTGGAGATCCACAAGACGCCGGGCACGGCCGAGGAGCTTCTGGAACGGGTCAACCTGCCCGCCGCGTTCGCCCGCAGATATCCGCACGAGCTGTCCGGCGGCCAGCGGCAGCGGGTGGCGATCGCCCGGGCGCTGGCCCCGCGTCCCAAGGTGCTGCTGGCCGACGAGCCGGTCTCGATGCTGGACGTGTCGATCAGGCTGGAGATACTCAACCTGATCGACCGGCTCAAGAGCGAGGAGGACCTGGCCGTCCTCTACGTCACGCACGACCTGGCCACCGCCCGGCACTTCGCCCGCGACATCATGGTCATGTACCGGGGGCAGATCGTCGAACGCGGCCCGGCCGACGACGTCATCCTCACGCCGGAGCACCCGTACACCCGGCTGCTGGCCGAGGCCGCCCCCGACCCCTGGGCGGCGCACGAGGGCGAGCGGCCACCCCGGCAGGAGCGCAGGAACGGGCCACCCCTCGCAGGCGGGTGCCTGTTCCGCAACCGTTGCCCGTACGCCACCGACGCGTGCGGCGGCGAGGTTCCTGTGTACGGAGAGGAGCACCTCGTCCGCTGTGTCCTGCGCGCTCCGGACCGGACGGCGATGGAACGGGATGGAACGCCCTCCTAGCAGAGAAGGGGAGACCGAGGGAGAGTTCACGATGGCGAAGTTCATGGATGTGCACAGCGGGTTCGTCGGCGTCACCGAGGAGCAGCTGCGCGAGGCTCACGAGCGCGACCTCGCGGTCGAAGGTGAGGAGGGCGTGCACTTCGAGCGCGCCTGGCTCGACCCCGAGTCCGGCAAGGTGTTCTGCCTGTCGTCCGGACCGTCGAAGGAAGCGGTGCAGCGGGTGCACGAGAAGGCCGGACACCCCACCTCGGAGATCTACGAGCTGCCGATCGAGGTGGACTGACCACGCCCCTTACCGGTGGCACCTGAACCCGGGTGCCGCCGGAGCCGTACCTCTTGCCGAAGTCCTGTTGCGTTCAGGTCTCAGGAGGACCCCGGCGTCTTTCCAGATGGGCGGGCGATGGCACACGGCACCAAGCACGGCGACGCGGTGGACAGGAGAACCGGCGACGACCCCCGGTGGGTCGGCGGCCATCGCATCATCCGCCGGCTCGGCGAGGGTGGGATGGGCATCGTCTACCTCGCGGAGGGCCGTGCGCGGAGACCGGTGGCGATCAAGGTCATCCACCGGCACCTCGCGGGTGACCCGGAGTTCCGCCGCCGGTTCCGCCGCGAGGTCGCGACCGCGCGGCGGGTCGCCCGCTTCTCCACGGCTCCCGTGCTCGAGGCCGATGTGGACGGCGAGACGGCGTACGTCGTGACCGAGTACGTGCCGGGGCCGACGCTGTACCGCGCGGTCATGGAGCGGGGCCCGATGTCGGGCTCGGCGCTTGAGGGGCTCGCCATGAGCACGGCGGTCGCGCTGGGGGCGATCCACGCGTCGGGCGTCGTCCACCGGGACCTCAAACCGTCGAACGTGCTGCTGTCCCCTGTGGGCCCGAAGGTCATCGACTTCGGCCTGGCCTTCTCGGCCGACTCCACCACGCTCTCCGTCACCGCGATGGGCACGCCGGCGTACATGTCTCCGGAACAGGCCCGCGGGTCGGCGACGCCCGCCTCCGACGTCTTCTCGTGGGGTGGTGTGGTGGTCTTCGCGGCCTGCGGTCAGCCGCCTTTCGGCACCGGAGCGAGTCACGGGGTCCTGTACCGGGTGATCCACGACGACCCCGTCCTCCCTCAGTTGGACGGCGTCCTCGGCGACCTGGTGCGGCGTGCGCTGAGCAAGGACCCGACGGCCCGCCCGACGGCCGCGGAGATCGTGGACGCCCTCGCCGGGGGCACAACGGAACGCCTTCCACCCCCCTCCGTCCCGCCTCGGGCCGAGGACACTCCGCCCGAGGTGCGCGGGGCCGACCCCTTGGGCGCCTTGGCTGGGGACGCTGCGCCCGCCTTTGTGCCGACTCGGGCCGGGGGGACTCCGCCTGAGGCGCGTGAGTCCGAGCCCGCGCGCGCTTCGTCCGGAGCGGTCGGGAGCAAGGTCTCTCGCACCGATTCCAAGGGCCAGCCGACCGCTCCCGAGCCGGGTCGCGTCGCCGCGCCGGGCAGGGGTCGGCGACGACGTCGGGCCACGTCCAGGCGTTGGGTGTGGGCCGGCGCCGCGCTCGCCCTGGCGGCGGGCACCATCCTCGCCATCCAGGCGACCGCCGACCGCGGCCTTCCGGGCCAGTCCACGCGGACCCCCGGGACCTCCGCCGTCGCGGCGGACGCCGGGACGCGCCGGCGGAAGCTCCCCGGCGAGAACCCGCTGCGCGCCGACGGCGTACGGTTCTACACGCAGCCGGACACCGAAGCGGCCCGGCAGGCCCGGACCTGGTCGGCCCAGGGCAGGACGGCCGACGCCGCTCTCATGCGCGCCATGTCGGAGGTCCCCCAGGCCATCTGGCTCGCCGGCGGCTCGCCCGCCGACGTCTCCCGTACGGTGCGTGAGATCGTCACCCAGGCGGACCGGCAGCGGACCGTTCCGGTGTTCGTCACCAACAACATCCCGGGACGTGACTGCTGGAACGGCGGCGCCCCGAACACCGAGACCTACCGGGCATGGATCGACGCCGTGGCCGAGGGCATCGGGAACCGGCCCGCGGTCGTCGCCCTGGAGCCCAGCGGCCTGGCGCGGATACCCGGCGGCCCGGAATGCCCGCGGGGCGGGGAGGCCGCCGCCGTCCAGCGGTACGGCGATCTGTCCTACGCCGTGGAGACCCTCACGGGCCTGGCCGACACCGCCGTCTACCTCGACGGCGGGCTGGCGGGGTGGCCCGGGTTCACGCAGATCGCCGACCGGCTGGTCAACGCGGGGGCGGCCCGCGCGGATGGCTTCTACGTCAACATCGTCGGCTACCGCCCGACCGATCGCTCGCTCGCCTACGCCGCGAAGCTGTCCAGGTGCGTCCTTCTGAGAACGGTGTCGCGTACGGCCTCGTGCGCCGACGCGGCTCTCGCCGCCGTACCGGACGACACGCCCGGCCTGCCGCACTTCGTCGTCGACACCAGCCGGAACGGCACGGGCGAGTGGCAGCCACCGGCCGGGCGGTTCCCGGTGCCGGACGAATGGTGCAACCCTCCGGGCAGGGGCACCGGGGCACGGCCGACCGCCGGCACCGGGCGGCCGCTGGCCGACGCGCTGCTGTGGCTCAACAGCCCGGGATTCTCCAACGGCCAGTGCACCCGCGGCACCCCGGGACCGGCGGACCCGGCGTACGGCATCGTCACCCCGGCCGCCGGCCAGTGGTGGCCCGACCAGGCACTGGACAGAGCGCGGAACGCGGCTCCACCACTGACGCCCGCGACCCCCTAGCCGCGGCCACACCACCCGCGTCACCCCGCGACTCCCTGGCCGCGGCCACTCGACGGTCACGCCACCCGCGTCACCCCGCGACGGACGGCACCAGGTGCCGGTTGTGCACCAGCCAGATGGCCCGCTCCAGGTCGGGAGTGAGATAGCGGTCCTCGTCCAGCGGCGTGATGTACCCCCTGAGCTCCGCCAGCAGGGTCCGCGTGCCGGCGCCGAGCGGCAAGCCCGCCATCTTCCGCGCGATGAGGTCGATTCCCTGAGCGGACATCAGGTACTGGACCGCCAGCACGATCTCCAGCCGGTCGAGGTTCTCGTGCAGGTGCCGGACCGAGGCCATCGCCATCGTGTTGTGATCCTCCTGCCCGTCCTTCACCGGCCGGGACAGGGTGCCCGCGGGTGTGGCCCTGGCCTGCATCTCCGGGATCAGCGCGGCGGCCACCGTCTGCACCTGCACCATTCCGGAGTTCAGGCCGACCGTCCCACCGGCGAGGTTGGCCGGCAGGTCGTAGCTCCACCTGGGGGACAGCAGCCGCCCCGACAACTCCTGCGACAGCACCCCGAGGTCGGTGATCTCCGCGTTCACGGTGTCGGCGAGATGCCCCATGACGGAGCCGTCCCAGTTGCCGCCCATCACGAACTCGTACCCCGGCCCCTGGTCGCGCTTGAAGATCAGTGGGTTGGAGGTCGAAGCGTTGGCCTCCCGTACCAGGGTCCGGCGCGTGTCGGCGAGCACGTGCCGCAGCCCGGCCATGATGTGCGGCGCCGCCCGCACCGACACCGCGTCCTGGACGCGCGGGTGGTAGTTCGCCGGATCGAGGCGCTTGCGGCCCTCCTCCGTCATCCAGCCCGAGCCCGCCACCATCGCGCGCAGCCGCGCGGCGATCGCGTTCTGCTCGGGGATGCGGCGTTCTTGGTGGGTACGCGCGTCCAGCGATCCCTGTTCGGCCCTGGTCGCCTCCATGAACAGCGCGAAAGCGCCCTCAGCCTGGTCGGCGAGTACGGTGGCCCGGTGTACGGCGTCCATCAGCGTGGCGGCCAGGACGGTGCTGCCGCTGATGATCGGCAGCGCTTCCCCGGCCTGCAAGGTGAAGCCGGCGGCCAGCCCGGCCTTCGGCAGCAGCTCGGAGGCGGGTCCCTCCTCACCCCGGTAGCGCACCGGCGCGTCCTCGCCGATCGCCGCCAGTCCCGCCGCCGCCTGCGGCTGCAGGTCTCCGGTGCCCAGCGAGCCGATCTGCGGCATTCGCGGTAGGACCCCGGCGTTGACCATGTCCAGCAGCCGCTGGGGCACCTCGGGGCGTACGCCGACCGTGCCTCTGGCCATCTGGTTCGCCTTGAGGATCAGGGCCAGCCTGACCACGTTGTCGGGCAGCGGCTCACCGACGCCCGCGGCGTGGGAGCGCAGCACGTTGCGCTGGAACTGCTCCGCCTGCTCGGGCGTCAGCGGACGGTCCTTCAGCGGCCCGAGCGCCTGGTTCCACCCGTACACCCGCTGGTCGTCCAGGGCCGCCAGCGCGCCGGCCCGCGTCTCGTTCATGTTCGCCCACGCCTGCGCCGCGAGCCGCGCGACGACGGGACGGCCTTCGAGGATCGCGAAGGAGTCCCGCAGGGAGAGCGAATCGCCGTCCAGCACCAGGTCCAGCACCGGCGGCGCCGTCGCTGCCAAGGGCGGTTCAGGCTCGGCGACGGCCTGCCCTGGCACGCACAGGGCGGCGAGCAGGCCCATGCCGGCGGCTATTCGTCCTACTTGGGTGATCAAGGTGTCTCCCGGAGCGTCACGAAGATCAATGCCGCTCCGTTATAAGCATCGGACGGAGGAGAACCAGAGAGGGCTCAACACCGGGAGACGAGTGCTCGACCAGCCCTATGACCGGCGCTTACCTCAAGGTGCTGCCAGCAACGAGACGAGATCGTCCCAGCGGGAGACGAGCAACCCCAGAACGGCGCCGAAGACGCCGACGATCGCGGTGAGGAACGGGTCGAAGGGGCCGTTCACCAACGATCCGGCCAGCCCGAGCAGGGCGATCACGACGAGAAGAACGTTGCGGACCACGTGCGGTACGCCCAACGGCGTCTGGGAGGCGCCGAAGCAGCGGCAGGTGACGGACTTCCCCCGCCGGACGACCAGGCCGACCGCGACGGTGAGACACCCGAGCAGCCCGGCGGCGATGATGAACGCCACGGATCCGGCCCAGCGGAGCGGAACGGCGGCCAGCACGATGACCGCACCCTCGGCCGCCGCCGTGGCCACCGCCACCGCCACGACCTGCGAGTCGCCGACTACC
Organism: Nonomuraea sp. NPDC049269; assembly: GCF_043197155.1. Lineage (NCBI taxonomy): Bacteria > Bacillati > Actinomycetota > Actinomycetes > Streptosporangiales > Streptosporangiaceae > Nonomuraea > Nonomuraea sp. NPDC049269. The sequence goes on along the minus strand of NZ_JBICSO010000007.1, from coordinate 93,637 downwards.
GCCATCGCTCTGGTCGACTCGACGAATTCGCCCCAGGCCCGGCGGCTCGAAATCTTGCTCACCAGGGCGAGCGCGAACATCGTGAGCAGCAGCAGTCTGCTCGCCACATCGACGTACTGCATGATCACAACCTAGCCACGGTGGGGCGAATGCGGCAAGAGCGCTGCTTACCGCGTACTGCGTACCGGTGCCATAACGGTTGGTTACCCTCGAAGATCTGCAAGCAGGGAGAAACCGTCGTGCTGATTCGGCTGCTCGGAACCATCGAGGTGGAGCGTTCGGGCCAGACCCGGCCCGTACGGCCGCCGCAGGTCGCGCTCGCACTCGCCGCGCTGGCCTGGGAGGTTCGCCGGGTCGTGTCCGTCGAGACGCTCCTCGCCCGGGTCTGGGGCGAGCAGGTTCCGCCCGGCGCGCGGCGCACCCTGTACACGATCATCACCCGCATCCGCCGTGACGTACTGGCGGGTGACGGCGCCGTCGTCCATCGGCTCGGGGGTTATCTGCTCGACGTGGACGAGTCCGCGGTGGACGTGTCGCGGTTCCGGAGTCTCGCCTACCAGGCGATGGCCGAGCCGGATCCGGCGCCGTTGCTGGGTGATGCTCTCGCGTTGTGGCGCGGCGACCCGCTGACGGGGTTGCCCGGTGAATGGGCCGAGCGGGCCCGCCACCGTCTGCGCGACGAACGTAAAGAGAGCATGCTGCGGTGGGCGCGGACGATGACCGGTCGTGACGCCGCGGCCGCGGTGGCGGCACTGTCGCCGCTGGCCGATGAGTACCCGCTGGACGAGCTCCTGGCGGCCGCGCTGATCGAGGCGTTGCACGCGTGGGGGCGGACCGCCGACGCGCTGGCGCACTTCGCGCAGGTACGCCGGACGCTCGCCGACGAGCTGGGCGTCGAGCCGGGTACGGAGCTGCGGCGCGTCCATCGGACGCTGCTGCGGTCCGGCGACGCGGCCGAGACCGGACAGGTGGTCCCGGCCCAGCTACCGGTCGACCTGAGGGGCTTCGTCGGACGGGCGCCTGAGCTGGAACGCCTGGCCGCGATCGCGACCGGCGACCGGCCGGAGACCGCGGCGGTCTGCGCGATCTCGGGACCGCCCGGCGTGGGCAAGTCGTCGCTCGCGCTGCGCTGGGCGCACCTGAATCGCGACCGCTTCCCCGACGGGCAGCTGTACGCCGATCTCAGCACGGTCGACCCGGCCGACGCGGCCATGGTCCTGCCCCGGTTCCTCAGCGCGCTCGCGGTCCCGGAAGCCCAGGTGCCCTCGGGCGCCGAGGCCCGGATCGGGCTCTACCGCAGCATGCTGGCCTCCCGGCGGGTCCTCGTCGTCCTGGACGACGCCCGCGGCGCCGAACAGGTACGCCCGCTGCTGGCCGCCGCGCCGGGGTGCCTGACGCTGATCACCAGCCGATCCGAGCTGTCCGGCCTCGCGGTCACCGCGGGTGCCTCCCTGGTGTGCCTGGACGTCCTGCCCGATGAAGACGCCTACCGCCTCCTGGCGGCGCGGCTGGGCGAGCCGCGGCTGGCGGCGGAGCCCGAAGCCGCCGAGCTGATCATCCGCCGGTGCGGCCGGCTGCCGCTGGCCCTGGCGATCGTCGCGGCGCAGCTGGTGCGGCGGACCGATCTGCCGCTGGCGGAGGTCGCCGCCGACCTCGCGCGGGCCGACGCGGATCTGGAGCCGTTCGCCCACAGCGACCCGGCGGTGGACCTGCGCGGAGTGTTCGGGCGCTCGTATCGGGACCTGCCCGAGCCCGCGATCCGGCTGTTCCGGCGCCTCGGGCGACACCCCGGGCCGCACCTGCCGCTCGCGGCGGCGGCGAGCCTGGCCGCTCTGCCGGTGGACCGCACCCGGGAACTGGCCGCGCAGCTCGACCGCGCCAACCTGGTCAGCCTCCGCGCCCCCGGCCGCCTGCGGCTGCACGACCTGCTACGCGTGTACGCGCTGGAGCAGGAGCGAACCGCCGACAGCCGGACGGTACGGCGTGCGGCCACGCGGCGGCTGCTGGACTACTACCTGCATTCGGCGTGCGCCGCGAGCGAGATCTGTTACCCGCACCGCGAGAAGCTGAAGCTGGAACCGCGGGCGCGAGGTGCCGTGCTGGAGCCCTTCGCCGGGCAGGCGGAGGCCCTGCGCTGGTACGCCGACGAGTCGGTGGCGCTGCCGGGGTTGCTGGCGGAGGCGACCGCGGCCGGGCTGGACCGGCACGCGTGGCAGCTGGCGTGGGCGTTCGCCGAGTTCATGCAGCGCCGCGGTCCATGGGAGCAGATCCTGCACGTTCAGGGGGTGGCGTTGGAGGCGACCAGGCGGCTCGGCGACCGGGCGGCCCAGGCCCGCTGCCACAACAGCATCGCCCGCGCCCATGTCAGGCTCGGCCGCGACCTGGAGGCGGTCGAGCACTTCCATCAGGCGCTCGAGCTGTATCAGGACCTGGACGAGCCGGTTCTGGAGGCGCACGTCCACCTGGGCCTGACCGTCTCGCTGAACCGGGTGCGACCCAGCGAGGTGCTGGAGCACACGCTGCGCGCGCAGGAGCTGTTCCGGCAGGGCGGCGACGTCATCGGTGAGGCGCGGGCGTTGAACAACACGGGCTGGTGGCGAGCCCAGGTCGGCGAGCACGACCAGGCGCTGGCCGACTGCCGCCGGGCGCAGCGCATCCTGGCCGAGTTCGGGTACGCCCAGGGCGAGGGGCACGCCTGGGACAGCATCGCCACCGTGCTGGAGGTCAAAGGCGACTTCGCGCAGGCGGTGGCGGCGTACGAGCGGGCGGTGGAGTTGCTGCGCGGCTGCGACGACCTGCACCCGGCCGCCGAGACGCTGGTCCGGCTGGGCGAGACGCACCTGCTGGCGGGTGACACCGCGGCCGCGCTCGACGCCTGGAAGCGGGCGGCGGAGTGCTACGACGCTCTCGGCGACGCCAAGGCCGGCAAGGTGCGCGACCGCATCGCCGCCGCCGACCAGCCCGACGGCCAGGACTCCGACCAGCGGGGATAGGCCGTTAAGAAATCATTGAGAAATCGCTCAACCCTCCGGTGCAGGCTGCGACGTGCGGCAGCGGGACGGCGGCAGGTTGGCCGTACCCGGCCGCTCCGGGCGGGACTCGGCCCGCCCGGGATCGCTTATTGGGAGGTTCCATGCGCGTCGTGACCAGAATGGCCGATCGGCTCCTTGAGCTCATCGCCCCGCACACCGTGGCCCGGGCTACCGACTGCGGCTATGAGTGCTGCAAGTTCCCGGCGTTCACCGCGAAGTACTGCTGCTACTACCCGAACGGCCACGTGTCGTGCGGCGGCTGCAAGAGCTCCATCGCCTGCTCGTAACCGCTGGACCAGATAGCAGTTTCACGGTGCCCGGCGGTGGTCGGCCGCGGCCGGGCACACCCTCATGAGCTTTCGACACGGAGATGTCCTGTGCCTTACCTGATCGCCATCGTGGCCCTTGTCGGCATCCTTTGCCTGGTGGACCTGCTGCTGACCCTCGGCGTGGTCCGGCGGATCCGGGAGCAGACGAAGCTGATCGACGCGCTGTACGAAGTCGTCGGCACGGGCGCCCTGGCCGGAGCGGGCGGCGGCGGAGGACTGGCCGTCGGTGAGGTCGTCGGCGATTTCGACGCGACGACCATGGACGGAACCGGCGTGACGCGGGACCTGCTGGCTGAGGGGACGGTCGTCACGTTCCTGTCGCCCGACTGCAAGGGCTGCCACGAGCAGCTTCCCGAGCTGGCCTCCTGGGCGGCGGGCCAGGACCGGTCACGGGTGCTGGCCGTGGTCGACGACCGGTCGGGTGATCCCGAGCAGCTCGTCACGACCTTGTCACCCGTCGCGCAGGTGATCACCGGGGATGCGTTCTCGCAGGTCGCGGGCGCGTTCCAGGTTCAGTCGTTCCCGAGCTTCTTCCAGGTGGCCGCGGGCGGCAGACTGCTCGCGACGGCGTCCCGGATCTCTCGGCTGCCGGCCGGGTCGCCGGCGTGACCAGCCGCGGTCCGGAGACGTCACCGACGCCCCGGGTCCTGGCGGGATGCGCGGTACGCGCCGCCGGGATGGTGTGGCGCTCGGCGCCGGTCCACCTGCTCGGATACCTGGCGGTCACGCTCGTGGGCGCCGCCACCCCGATCGCCCTGGCCTGGCTGACGAAGGCCGTGCTTGACGGCCTGGCGCAGGGCCGGACCACCATCCTGCTCGGCCTGGCGGTGACGATCGCCGCCGTGACGACGGCCGCGGTGGCGGCCACGCACGCGGCGCAGTACCTGCGCGCCGAGGTGGACCGCCGGACCGCGCTGCGTTCCAAGGACGAACTGTTCGCGGCGGTGACCCGCTTCACGGGACTGGCCCCGTTCGAGAGCCCCGCCTTCCTCGACCGGCTGCGTCTGGCCCAGCAGAGCGCGACCAACCCGGGCAGGCTGGTGGACACCGCGGCCTCCGCCGCGCGCAGCGCGATGACCGTCGCCGGGTTCGTCGGCTCCCTGGCGCTGATCAGTCCCGCCTTCACCGTCCTGGTCCTGCTGTCGGCCGTACCGGCGCTGTTCATCGAGCTGCGGCTGTCCCGGCAGCGGGTCGCGATGCTGTGGCGGATCGGGCCGGCCGAACGCCGGGAGCTGTTCTACGCCCAGCTGATGTCGACCGCGGACGCCGCCAAGGAGATCCGCCTCTTCGACCTCGGCGCCTTCCTGCGCCTGCGCATGCTGGCCGAGCTGCGGACCGCCAACGCCGCGCGCCGCCGGATGGATCGGCGGGAGTTCTTCGTCCAGGCGAGCCTGTCGGCCACGTCGGCGATCGTGGCCGGGGCGGGGCTGGTCTGGACGATCCTCGCGGCGGGCCGTGGGCAGCTCAGCGTGGGTGACGTGTCGATGTTCGTGGCGGCCGTCGCCGGTGTGCAGTCCGCGCTGAACGTCATGGTGTCGGCCGGCGTGATGGCCTACGAACAGCTGCTGACGTTCCACCATCACGTCACCATCGTGACCGCGGGCCCCGACCTGCCGGCGCCGCTCCGGCCGGCGCCGCTCGCACCACTGCGCCGGGGCATCGAGCTGCGCGACGTCTGGTTCAGGTACGGCGAGGATCATCCCTGGGTACTGCGCGGTGTCGACCTGTTCATCCCGCACGGCCGTACGGTCGCGCTCGTCGGCCGTAACGGCGGCGGCAAGAGCACGCTGGTGAAGTTGTTGTGCCGGTTCTACGACCCGACCCGCGGCGCGATCCTGTGGGACGGCGTGGACCTCCGCGACGTGGCGCCGGAGACGCTGCGCGCCCGGATCGGCGCGGTCTTCCAGGACTTCGTGACGTACGAGCTGACCGCGGCCGACAACATCGCCTTGGGCGACCAGGCCGCCACCCAGGACCAGGCGCGGGTCGAGCGGGCGGCGCAGGACGCCGGCGTCCACGACACCGTCGCGGCTCTGCCGTACGGCTATCGCACGCTGCTGAGCCGTGGATTCACCCTGGACGAGGAGGGCGAGGAGGCGGAGGGCGTGCTGCTGTCCGGCGGGCAGTGGCAGCGGGTGGCGCTCGCGCGGGCGTTCCTGCGCCGTGACCGGGACCTGATGATCCTCGACGAGCCCAGCTCGGGCCTCGATCCCGAAGCCGAGTACGAGGTGCACAGCCGGCTCGCGAGCCTGCGGTCCGGGCGTACCAGCGTGGTGATCTCCCATCGGCTCGGCGCGGTTCGTGCCGCCGACCGGATCGTGGTGCTGGCCGACGGCGTCGTCACCGAGGAGGGCACGCACGCCGAACTGCTGGCGGACGGCGGCACGTACGCGCGGCTGTTCACCCGGCAGGCCACCGGTTACCGGGACGAGGTCCACCCGACCGGAGCGGCGCGATGATCGGCGCGATCGCCGTGCTCGTCACCGTCGCCGGTGTGCTCGCCGTCGTCCGGCTGCGCAGGCGGTACATGGTGGTGACCGTCCGTGGGGAGAGCATGCTGCCGACGTATCGTCCGGGCGAGCGCCTGGTCCTTCGGCGGACGCCACCCCGTTCACTGCGCACCGGGCAGGTCGTGGTGCTCACCGAGCCGGGTCACACCCAGCCGGACGCGCCCATGAGCGGGCCATACCTGATCATCAAGCGAGTCGCGGCCCTACCGGGTGACCCAATACCGAGGGACACCGTGCCCGCGCTGCGAACCGCGCCAGGAACCCGCGTGCCGGCCGGCCACCTGGTCGTGCTGGGGGACAACGCGGACCACTCACATGACTCTCGCCATTCCGGCTATCTGACGACGGACCGCTTGCTCGGCGTGGTGCTGCGCAAGGTCGGGTAGCCGCGTCGCCCCGCGCCCCGCCGCCGAGAGGCTGCTGGAGCCGGTTCTGGGGTGGCTGCTGCGGCGGGCGGTCCGTGCCGACATCCGCCGGCTGGCCGGCCTGTGCCGCTGATCGGGTGCCCGGGTACGGGATGATGTCCGGGAGTCGCCGGAACTTGACGGGAGCCATGCATGCGGATCGGTGTCGTCTTTCCTCAGACCGAGATCGGCGCGGACGCGGGCGCCGTACGCGCCTACGGGCAGCGGGTCGAGGAACTCGGGTTCCGGCACGTGATGGCCTTCGACCACGTCGTCGGCGCCGACCCGGCGGTCCACCGGGGCTGGGACGGCCCCTATGACGTGCGGACCACGTTCCACGAGCCGATGGTCCTGTTCGGATACCTCGCCGCGCTGACCTCGCTGGAGCTCGTCACCGGCATCATCATCCTGCCCCAGCGGCAGACGGCCCTGGTGGCCAAGCAGGCGGCGGAGGTCGACCTGCTGACCACCGGCCGGTTCCGGCTGGGCGTGGGACTGGGCTGGAACCGGGTCGAGTACGAAGCCCTCGGCCAGGACTTCACCACCCGGGGCAAGCGCGTCGAGGAGCAGGTGGAGTTGATGCGCCGGCTGTGGACCGAGCCCTCGGTCACGTTCGAGGGCACCTTCGACCGGGTGACGGGAGCGGGGCTGGCGCCCCTGCCCGTGCAGCGGCCGATCCCCGTCTGGTTCGGCGGGCAGTCGCCCGCGGCGTACCGCCGTGCCGGACGCCTGGCCGACGGGTGGTTCCCGCAGATGTCTCCGGGCCCTCAGCTCGATGAGGCCAAGGCCATGGTCGAGGAGGCCGCCTCGCAGGCGGGGCGCGACCCGGCCGCACTCGGGATGGAAGGCCGGGTCCGCTGGGACGGCAGTGCGGACGAACTGCACAAGTCAGTCCACCGGTGGCGGGAGTCCGGAGCCACGCACGTGGCCATCGACACCATGCGGGCGGGACTGCGCTCGGTCGACGAGCACCTCGCCGCTCTGGAGACCGCCGCCGCCGTGCTCGAACCAGGGAGAGGCTAGGAAGGCTGCCGGGCCACTCGTACACCGACCAGCAGCAACAGACCGACGGCGGCCAGGATCCCGACGGCGATGACCGGCACCAGGGCCTGGTAGCCCATCCCGCCGGCCACCAGGCCGAACAGCGGCGGACCGAGCAGCGATCCGAGGCTGCCCGCCTGGGCGACCACGCCGTTGCCGACATCGGCGTGGTCAAGGCGCGCCAGCACCAGCGGGAGAGCGGCGAAGACGAGGGCGCCGAGGAACCCGTTCTCCATCGAGACGACCCCCGCGCCGGCCTGCACGGCTGCCACCGAGCCGGGGCCGCCGTACATCAGCCAGGCCGCCGGTACGGTCAGCACCCCGACCAGCCCCAGGACGCCGACCGGCGTGCCCCGGCGGAGCAGCACTCCCACGGCCAGCCCGCCGAACACGCTGAGCAGCGAGATCACCGAGGTCACGGCGCCGGCGGCGGTGGCCGAGCGGCCGTGCTGCTCGATGAGGAGCGTGGGCAGCAGGACGATCACCGGAATGGTCACCAACGCGGCCAGGCAGAAGGCCGCGGCGAGCACCGCCGGCCACACCAGCGCCCCGGCGCGGGGGACCGGCCCGGCCGCCGGCTGCCGCCCGGCCCCGCGCGGCAGCCGTACCCAGACCACCAGCGCCATCACGAACGTCAGACCGGCGAGCAGCCCGATCCAGCCGCGCCAGCCCAGGGCGGAGCCCATCGCGCCCCCCGCGAGCGTGCTCGCGCCGATTCCCATCGGGACGAACGTGGCCCAGAACGACAGCGCCATGCCGCGATCCCGCTCGCGGGCCAGCCGGAGGATCAGCGCCGGGCAGGAGATGGTGACCAGCAGGTAGCCGATGCCCTCGACGCCCCGGACGGCCAGCAACCAGGCGAAGTCACTGGTGGCCACGCTGACCGCGCTCGCCGCCGCGATCAGGATCAGGCCGGTGACCAGCGACCGCTCCGCGCCGAAGCGGCGGACCAGATAACCGGCGGGCAGGCCGACGGCGGCGCCCACGCCGACGACCGCCGAGATCACCCAGCCCAGTCGCGACAGCGACAGCCCGAGCTCGGCCGCCACCACCGGCCCCACCGAGGCGAACTTGCCGAGGCTCATCGCCGCGACGACCCCGCCGAGGTAGACGATGACGATCGTCAGCCACGGCGAGCGCGGCGGGGCTGCTAATGTGCCGGGCGTTTGCTGGGGGTCCATGAGTCTCCTTCGCACAGTTCCGGGGCGCACTGCCGGATTCGATCATTGCCGTGCTGTCTGTGCCGTTCAAGCGGAGCCGAGTCGTCGCCTCGCGTACGTCTACGGTTGGGGTAAATTTCCACCTACCGCCGCGCGTCGATCCCAAAGTGATCATCCATGCGCAAGTCAGCTCTCGCCTTACTCTTCGCGGTGGTCACGACCGCCTCGGCCGCGGTCACCATGGCCATTCCCGCGACTGCCAACACCTTCGGCTTCTACGCCTGGCACCCCACCTGGTGCTGCCCCAAGACGGACAACCGCGACGTCTACTGGAACGCCTCCACCCTCACCACCAACATGCTGTACGCGGCCGACTACGGCATGGCCAACCTGGACTACCAGACCGATCTGCGCATCGGAGGCTACGACAGCACCGCCGGCACCCACACCGTGCGTCCGGGTGCTGGCCCAGATAGGCGGCGAATACACCTGTGACCGGGCCGAGCTCCGCTTCGACCTGGCCGACATGACGAACACGACCGTCCGCAGGAAGACCGCCTGCCACGAGATCGGGCACAGCATCGGACTGGGCCACACGAACCTCACCTCATGCATGAAGGCCGGCACGTCCACCACCGCCACCTACAGCAGCCACGACCGCTCGCACATCAACGGAGCGTGGTGACCATGCGCCTCGCTGGCCGACGTCACCCCCGGCGCCTCGGACTCGGCCGCCTTCAAGGCCGCCGCCGCCCTCGTCCAGGGCACGATCGTGGACATCGAGCCGGGCATCGCGTTCGCCTCCGACGACTCCGACGGCTCCTCCGCGATCGTCGCCTACGACAGCGAGGATGCCGCCATCCGGTACGCCAGTCTGGTCGTGCGCGTGGACAAGGTCCTGGCCGGGCAGCTCGGCCAAGGTTATGCCGACGGGAAGATCAGACTGCAGGTCGAGCATCCCGCCACCTCGACACTGGCCGAGCTCAAGGACTCCATCGGCACGGCCGGCACGGGCGTCATGTACGTCCACAACCTGGCCGCGCGCCGGCAGCTCATCGGCCGCCCGGTCACCGACCCCGCGCAATACGTACCCGAGGACGAGACCGAGCCGACTCCCACGTCCACCTGCGACGACGACCTCTGCCCCCAGCCCACGGGCAAGCCGGACGCGACGGCCACCTCCGTGCCCGCAGGAGAGCCGGAGACCGCCCCCACGGCGACTGCCACGCCCACTGCGGGTACGGCGCCGACCCTGTCCGCCCTGCGCACCAGGCTGGTGGCGAGCGCCTGCGCCGAAGGCACGGCGGCCGACTCGTCAGCGTGCTGACCTCCTCCGCGTGCTGATCTCACCCTCGGCGAGGGCATGAGCCGTTCACGAGCACCTAACGCGCGATCGCCGGTCAGTCCGTGCGGTCGCGCTGGGCGGCGTACAGGTCGGTGACGCGGGGCGGGGTGCCCTGTTGGACGAGGAGGCTCTCCAGGTCGCCGGTGAAGTCCGGGGTGAGCTCGCTGGCGGTGCCGTCGGTGCCCTGGATGCCGACGGTCACGCTGCGGGGGGCCACGTCGGCGATCGTCAGGGCGTACGCGCTGCCGCCGGTGACCCGGACGTTCCAGTGCGCGATCCGGGCCCCGAACAGCGGGCCGGACGCGGCCGAGCCGCCGACGCGGCCGTTGTTCACCAGGGTGATGTTGGTCCGGGCGTTCTCGTACGGCAGCGCCCGGTGGGTGTCGAAGGTGCCCTCGGCCATCCGGCCGCGCCGCCAGACGTTGCCCGAGGACAGGCCCTCCACATTGAGGCCGTGGTGGACGGCGCCGGAGGGCACCGGCACGGTGAACGCCTCGATCTCGAAGTCGTCGACGAGGTTGTCATGCGACTGCATCCGGCAGGCGAAGCTGTGGTGAGCGGACCGGCCGCCCACGGTGACCTTGGAGAGGGTGGTCGACTTGGCGGAGGTGAAGCCGAAGCCGAGGTCGCAGTTCTCCACGCGTACCTCGCTCGCCCAGCAGTCGTGCACGGCCTGGAAGCACACACCGTTCGAGCCGGGATGTCTGTTGTGCGCGGTCATCGCGACCAGTTCGTTGCGGACGGTCAGCTGCTCGACGCCGCTGTCGTGGATGGTCGGTCCGATCGCGCGCAGCCGCGCCGGCCAGCCGGGACGCAGGTCGTACTTGAGCGGCTGGGCCAGGACGACCAGCCGGTCGCCGAGGATCGCCTCGACGCGGACGGGCCACTGGAGCGTGGCGTACTGAACGTACTGGCCGCCGGAGCCGGTGACGAGTTGCGGCGCCCGGCGCGGCCAGTCGTAGGAGGAGGACCGGGCACCGGGGATGTCGCCGGCCAGATGCGTCAGCAAGCTCGCGTCCGGCGGGTTGTCGCACTCGAGCACCACCATGTCGCCCGCGCGCAGCCGGCTGGTGCCGGAGACCGGGAGCGTCCACTGGCCACGGGAGGCGGCGCCGGCCTCCGCGAGGGTGTCTCCCAGCAGCCAGCCCTCGGTGCCGGCGAAGTCCTCGGCCTCCGACCGGGCCCGCCGCTCGGCCGCCATGAACCAGATCTGCCCGCCGGTCCACGACCAGCGGCTGTTGCCGTTGGACTGCCGGGCCGGCCGGTAACCGTCGTCCAGCGTCCGGCTGAAACGCAGCACGGTGGCGTCGCGCCCAGCACCGCGCAGGACGACGTTGGACCAGTGCACGAAGACCGGCGACGACAGCAGATAGGTGCCGCGGGGCACCAGCACCACGCCGCCGCCCCGCTCCCCGGCCGCGCGCAGCGCCGCGTTGAACGCCGGTGCGCAGTCCGTCGTCCCGTCCGCGCGGGCGCCGTGGTCGGTCACCCGGGTCACCACGTCCAGACGCGGCGGACGGCTGCCCAGGCGGTAGCCCGCGCGGGATATGTCGGGTATCAGGGGGTGGGATCCGGGCGCCTGCGCCCACTGGTCCAGCAGCGCGGTGGACGCGTCCAAAGGGCGGCCCGTCGCCGCACGGGCGGGTTCGGCCCCCGCCACGGCGCCGCTCGCGAGCGCGGGCGCGGCGATGGCCGCCACCGCGCCCCCGACGAGTGATCGGCGGCTCAGCTTGGCGAGGTCCTGACGCATGGCACTCCTCAAAGATGGGATCTTTTGACTGTGATCCCATAGAAGGCTGGGCCTGTCAATGGCCTTGTGCGGGCGACCGTCGATCATACATCGGATGTATTTCCGAAGAGCTTGTCTCGTCCTTGTCTGGCCGTTCTGTAAGGATGTTCGGTCTTGTGACCCGTTTGCTCCTATCTCGTAACAGATGAGCAGAATCATTTGATCGTTTGCTTTCTCTTCAGCCCCTCCATGCGCACCGTTCACGGGTGCGCTCGAAAGTGTTCGCCGCAAGGGCACGTAAGGAAAGAAGGGACTGCACCTGATGCGGTCAGCAGCACATAAATCACGGGGTGGTTTAGGGCGCCGATGGCGGCTCGCCGCGATCGGCACGGTCGTGGCCCTGCTCATGAGCAGTCTTGTCACCTCGGCGTACGCCGATCCCGACCCGGCGCAGCAAGAGCGGGGACGGCCCAGCCCGACGCCCACCACCTCCCAGAGCCCGTCGACCCCTCCGACGCTCACCCCCGTCAGCGGTTCCTACCTTGAGGGCAAGGTGAAGGTCGCGGCGGTCCCGTCCACGGCCGGTGACAGCGTCACGAAACTCGACATCGACGGCACCGCGCTCGACGCCACCCGTACCGTGGGCGTCTCCAAGCTCAGCTTCGACGTCGGCTCGAACTCCACGGAGGCGCAGTACCACAGCTACGTGCTCGTCAACGGCGCTCACCGCACCGACATCGGCGACTACGTGAACACCCGGGCCACCATCGACATCCCCAACGAGCAGCTCGTCAAGGGCGAGAACACCGTCGAGATCGTGGTCGGGACGGTCCAGTCCTCGTGCGGCGTCAACTACGACGACTTCGTGCTGTCCGACGTGGGTCTCGCGCTGCTCGGTGAGGTCGCCGACGGCGAGGACAACCCCTACACCCTCTCCTTCGGCGACGGCAGTTGCGGTACGAACACCTCGCTGCTGAAGCGCGCCACGCTCAAGTTCTTCGTCCAGTCCGACCCGCAGGGCACCACCGGCCTCGCCACGGACGTGGACACGACCAAGCTGGCCAACGGTGAGCACACCATCACCGCCACGACCGCGGCCGGCGCGAAGGTCAAGAACACCGTGAGCGTGAACAACGCCCCGGCCGGCGCGCCGCGCCTGCTGCCCACGGACGGCACGCTCGTGGCGGGCACCAAATCGGTCTTCGCCACCGTCCCGGCCGGCGCCGGGGACGGGGTCAAGTCCCTCACCGTCGACGGCGCCGAGCCCGTCACGAAGGCCACGCTCGGCAACGGCGCCGCGCAGCTCAGCTTCGACGTGGGCGCGGACTCGATCGACGACAAGTTCGACAACTTCCTGCTCGTCAACGGCAAGCGCATCGACCTGGGCGGCTCCTGGGTGAGCCGGCGGGTGACCATCGCGGTCCCGGCCCGGTTCCTGGTGCCCGGCGACAACGTGATCAAGGTGGTCACCGGAGACTTCAAGGAGACCTGCGGCAACAACCGCGACGACTTCGTCATCGCCAACCTCGCCCTCGCCCTGGACGGCGGCACCGTGACCGGCCAGGACATCAAGCCGTCGTACGAGATGGGCGACGGCACCTGCGGCAGCAGCCAGACCGCGCTGCGCGAGGCCGAGCTGCGCTACAAGATCGACGCTCCGCCGGTGCACGTCATGGAGACGCTCGGCTCGGGCAACGCGACGCTCAGCTTCAACGTGGGTACCAACTCGATCGAGGCGCGCTACCAGAACTACGTGCTCGTCAACGGCCAGAAGGTCGTGCTCGACGGTGACTTCGTCAGCCGCCGCGTCGACTTCACGATCCCGAACGAGTTCCTGGTGCCCGGCTGGAACACGATCGACTTCGTGGCCGGCACCTTCCCGACGTCGTGCGGCAACAACCGCGACGACTTCGCGATCTCCAACATCGCCCTCACCCCGGCGGCGGGCACGGCGGCCGGTCAGATGCTCAAGACCTCGTACGGCATGGGCGACGGCAACTGCGGCGACACCGTGAACCCGCTGACCGAGATCGACCTCGAATTCCTCGTGGACGCCCCGGCCCGCGGCCTGCGCGCCGACCTCGACACCACCGCCATCAAGGACGGCAAGCACACGCTGTCCGCGACGTCGGCGGCGGGCGAGGTCGCCACACGGCTCCTGGTCACCGACAACTCGGCGCCGAAGGTCGGCAAGAGCGTCCCGGCCGCGAACGAGAAGATCTCCGCCTCGGTCGTGCTGGACGTCAAGCTCGAGGACGCCTCGGGCGTCGTGTCAGGGCCGGACGTCAAGCTCGACGGCCAGCCGATCGAGCTGGGCACCAAGGTGGGACCGGGCCTTCGAGCCGGCAAGCACACGCTGGCCGTGACCGGGGCCGACGGGCTCGGCAACACCGCGACCCGCGAGATCGTGTTCGAGTCCGCGGGCATCCCGGACGTACCCGCCGAGCTGACCCCGGCACTGGGGGCCGTCGATGTGTCCGATCCCGTCAAGCTCTCGGCGAAGGTCGCCGAGCCGGATGGCGGCAAGGTGACGGCGACGTTCTCGCAGGCCGAGATCCTCACTCCGAACGAGGTGTACCAGGGTACGGCCAAGTCCCTCCCCACGACCTTGCAGGTTCCGGGTGAGAAGCGCGTCAAGGCCGACGGGCTCGACCCGGCCGACGGCAAGACGCTCGACGCGCTCGCCGGCCAGGACATCACCTATCAGCGGTACGACGTCAAGGTGGAGGGGCACGTGGAAGCCCCGGTCCTGCGCTGGGAGGGCGCCATCGACCCCGAGCGTCTGGTGTCGCTGCGGGTGTGGAACACCAAGGACAAGGCGTGGGACCTCCTGACGAGCGCCCGCGGCGCAGCCCAGGGCAAGACCGCCCTGACGGCCGTGGTCGACGAGAAGTACATCGACAAGCGGCAGGTGCACGTCCTGGTGACGGGTGAGGACCCGTTCGCCGACGACGTCGATCCCGGTGACCCGAACCACTTCGACGACCCCGCCTCGTACGACTTCTCGATCGTCCACTACACCGACACCCAGTACATCTCCGAGGGCGCGGTGGAGCAGGAGACGCCCGAGGAACGCGCGGTGTGGGAGTCCGCCTACTCCGGCGTCGTCGACTGGATCAAGGCGAACAAGGACCAGCGCAAGATCTCCTACGTCGCGCACACCGGCGACATCATCGAGAACAACATCCGCAAGCCCGCCGACGAGGCCACACAGAAGCAGATCACCGGCGAGTTCGAGGTGTCGTCGAAGCAGCAGCGCGTGCTGGACGAGGCCAACATCCCGAACGGCGTGATCGCCGGCAACCACGACAACCAGTCGGGCACCGAGGAGGGGCCGGAGGCGATCTACAACAAGTACTACGGCCCCAGCCGTTACCAGGACGCCTCACAGGGCTGGCAGCACGCCAAGTACGGCGGCCCGTGGAAGGAGGGCGACAACCAGAACCACTACGACCTGTTCTCCGCCGGCGGGCTGGACTTCGTCGTGGTCGGTCTGTCGTTCGGCGTGACGAGGGAGGAGGCCGAATGGGCCGACTCCATCTTCAAGAAGTTCCCCGACCGCAACGGCATCCTGCTCTCGCACGACTACCTTGTGCCGAGCACCAACCCCGACGGGCGCGGCGCCGGATTCTCCGCACCCGACGGCTCGATGCTGTACAAGACGGTGGTCGAGAAGAACCCGAACGTCTTCCTCATCCTCGCCGGTCACGAGCACGGCGTGGGCACCAACGTGAAGCCGAAGGTCGGCCAGGTCGGCAACGGCGTCGTCGAGCTGCTGGCGGACTACCAGTTCTACACGGTCTCGGCCGACCGGCTCGGGCTCACCGAGATCGGCGGGTACAAGCCGGACGACCAGCTCCAGTTCGGTGCGAGCTTCTTCCGGCTGCTGCAGTTCAACGTCAAGCGGGCGGAGCTGAGCATTGACGCCTACTCTCCGCTGCTCAACGACTTCGGCGCCACCGAGTTCGATCCGCTGCGCCGCTACAACGGCCGCGAGGACAACATGGTGCTGCCGGTCGACCTCACCTCCCGCACGACGAGCTTCCAGACCGACTCCCTGGCGCTCTACAAGCCCAGCCGGATCATCGGCAAGAGCACGGTCACCTCGGGCCAGGTCGCCTCGGTCACCTGGAACCGCCTCAAGGACGACACGGCCTACGCCTGGTTCGTCGTGGCGCGTTCCGCCGGCGGCGGTGTGACCGCCTCCGAGCCGAGCGTCTTCGTCACGAAGGACGAGCACGGCCGCCCCGGCAAGTGGGACGCCGACTCGCCCATGTACCACTGGTTCAACAACCGCTGAGCCGGCTCCGCCCCGGACCTCGGTCCGGGGCGGCCTCCACCCCGATCTGGAGACTAGACATGCGCTGGCTGTCCGCGGTGCTCCTCGCCGCCATCCTCGGCGGCGTGCTGACGGATCTGGTGCTTCCCGCTCCGGCGGCGGCGCACGACGTCACCACCACCGCCCAGGCCGAGGTGACCGGCACGGGCACGAACGTCAAGGTCGTCCTCGACCTCGAGTACGACCTGCTGATGAAGTCGGCCTGGCTCTACGACGAGGCCTATGACGCGAAGGAACGGACCGAGCAGCTCCGCCAGCTCAAGATCAACCGAGACGCCGTGACCACATACGTCACGGGCCGCTTCGCCGTGGCGTACGGCGACAAACCGTGCGCGCCCACGCCGGTGGGCGACGCGGACGTGCGCCCGCGCGGCAAGGTGGCCTTCGCCGTGGTCACCCTCACCTACGCCTGCCGGGGCGAGAGCGGGGGAGCCCACGCGATCTCCAGCGCGCTCTTCCCCGACTCGGAGTCCTTCGTCCACAGCACGAAGACCATCGTCCGGTACGACCTCGACGGGGAGAAGGGCTCCGCCGTCCTGGACGCCACAGCCCCCACGGTGCGGGTCGGCGAGCACAAGGCGTCCAGCCAGATCGGCGAGTTCTTCCTGCTCGGCGCCGAACATCTGCTGTTCGGCCTCGACCACGTCCTCTTCCTGCTCGCCCTGCTCATCGGCGCGCGCCGCCTGCGCGATGTCATCGTCACCGCCTCCGCCTTCACCGCCGCCCACAGCATCACGTTCCTCCTGGCGGCGATGGGCATCGTGGACGTTCCCAGCGCGATCGTCGAGCCGATCATCGCGGGCTCGATCATCGTCGTGGCGCTCGCCAACCTGCTCGGCCGTGCGGAAGACCGGCTGGGCAAGTGGCGCCTGCCCATCGTCTTCGCCTTCGGCCTGGTGCACGGGCTCGGCTTCGCCGGCGCGCTCGACATCGACCAGGGCGGCTCGTGGGAGCTGCTCCTGTCACTGCTGAGCTTCAACCTCGGCATCGAGGCCGCCCAACTCGCGATCATCGCCGTGCTCTTCCCGCTGCTGGTGCTCCTTCGCCGCACCTCCGCCGCCCGCTGGGCGCTGGCCGCGATGTCGGTCCCCATCGTGGCGGTCAGCCTGTACTGGTTCGTCGAGCGAATCCCCCTGCCACTCTGACGGATGGGCCGCCTTTATCGAGCTCGGCTTCACCACAGGTGTTCGTCAGCTTGCTGTAGAGCCTGGATAAATGCTCAAGCCGATATTCGGCGCTATGTCATATAAAGGCATTTGCGCAGGCAGTCATCCCTATGTGCGCGCTCTCTACATCGTACGGCCGATAATGTCGAAGCGGCCGAAGCGCGATTTTCGGCAAGCCTTCCGCGCCGCGCCGACGCCATGGAAGACGCCTTTCCGCGTCGCATTGTGGCGCCCCGCATAATCCGCTCCCCGCTGGGCCCGTCGGTCGTGCGCCCCCGCCGCAGCCAGGTCAGACTCTCGACTGAGGGCCTCGCCTGATCAACAATGACCCCAGGAGCCATCGATCGACCCACTGATCACAGGAGGGAGCGCGATTTGGCGGCGGTGTTCTTCGGCATCTTGGGGCCGGTATGCGTTCGCCTGGACGGTCGGCAATCCATCGAGCTGAGCGGCAAGCCGAGCGTGGTCCTGGCCAGCCTGCTGCTCAATGTCAACACCACGGTGTCCAGGGACCGGCTGATCGCCGCGCTGTGGGAGAACGCCCCCCACTCCGCGGTCTCCAACCTTCAGACCTACGTCGCCCGGCTGAGAAAGGCGTTGCCGGCGGGCACCCGCCTCCTCACCAAAGGATCCGGCTACCTGCTGCAAGCCGGTGCGGACGAGGTCGACCTGCTCATCTTCGACCAGGAGGTGCGACAGGCTCGGCTGGAGGCCGAGAGGGGCGAGGCCGGGGCCGCGGCTGAGCGGTTCGAGCGGGCGCTGGCGCTGTGGCGCGGCCAGCCCGCCGAGGGCACTCCCCTGGGGGGCGACCTGCTCGCCCGCGTCGCCGAGGTGGAGGAGCGCCGCACGGAGACACTGCTCGACTACGCGGAAGTGAAACTCGTCCTCGGCGCCCACAAAGAGATCATCGACGATCTCCACCACCTGCTGGCTGAGCAGCCCTTACGGGAGAAGGCCTGGTATCTGCTCATGCTGGCACACGCGCGCGCGGGGCAGCGGGACAAGGCGCTCGACACCTACCGGCGCGCCCGCGACGTGCTCGTGGAGGAGCTCGGCGTCGAACCGAGCAAGGACCTGCAAGACCTGCAGTCCATGATCCTTGGCGGCGGCCTGCCGCCTGTCGCGCCCGAACCGCGGGCGAGGGGCATCTGTCAGCTACCTCCGGACATCGCCGACTTCGTCGGCAGGCAAGGAGAGCTGGCCACGGCGCTCGAGACGCTCGGCCCGGCCCGCCAGAGGGCGACGACCTCCGAGCCGGCGGGGGCCGAACCCGCGCGGATCCCGCCGACGCTGACGGTGCCCCTCTGCGTCATCTCCGGCCAAGGGGGCGTGGGTAAGACCGCCCTGGCCATCCACATCGCCCACCACGCCCGGCACGACTTTCCCGACGGGCAGTTGTACATCAACCTGCGCGGCGGGGAGAACCGCCCCACAGACCCGGAGGAGGCGCTGGGCCGGTTCCTGCGCGCGCTCGAGGTCGACAGCGCCACCGTCCCCGCGGGACTGGACCAGCGGGCGGAGCTGTACCGCGGCAAGCTGGCGAACGGGCGCTACCTGGTGGTGCTGGACGACGCGGCGGACGAGGGCCAGCTCTACCCGCTGCTGCCCGGCACGCCGGGGTGCGCGGTCCTCATCACCAGCAGGCACCGGCTGACGGGGCTGCCCGCGGCGCGCATGATCGATCTGCCGATGATGCCCTCCGGCGAGGCGCTCGAACTCCTGCGGCACCTCATCGGCGCCGATCGGGCCGCCGAAGCGTCCGGCGACGCCGACACGCTCGTCCAGTTGTGCGGTGGCCTGCCCCTTGCCGTACGCATCGCCGGAGCCAAGCTCGCCGCCCGCCCGCACTGGGGCCTGGACCAGCTGGTCACCAGGCTGAGCGACACGCGCAGCCGCCTGCGCCAGCTCTCCCACGGCTCCCAGGCGGTGCGGGCCAGCCTCGCCGTGGGCTATCAGGGCCTGACCTCTCCGGCGCGACGGCTGTTCCGCCTGCTCGGGCTGCTGGAAGCGCAGGACTTCGCCGCCTGGACGGCCGCCGCCCTGCTCGACATGCCGCACGCCGAGGCCGAGGATCTGATCGAGCAACTGGTCGACGTCCGCCTCCTCGACGTCGCGGGTCACGACCCGTCCGGGCAGGCGCGGTTCCGCTTCCACGACCTGACGCGTGCGTACGCGCGAGAATGCGCCGAGGCCGAGGAGTCCGACAACGAACGGATCGCCGCGCTTCGACGTGCTTTGAGCGCCTGGCTCGCCCTGACCCGCCAGGCGCACGTCCGGCTGTGCGGCGGCCACTACCGCCTGCCGTACGGCCGCAGCCCGCTCTGGTCGCCTGACCCGGAGATCGTCGAACGCCATGTACGCGACCCGCTCGCCTGGGTGGAAGCCGAGCGGGCGGGCATCGTCACCGCGGTCGGCCAGAGCGCGGCGCTGGGAGCGGACGAACTCTGCTGGGAACTCGCCTCCAGCGCCATGCACCTCTTCGAGACCCGCAGCTTCTACGACGAATGGCGCGCGACGCACGAGACGGCCCTGCTCTGCGCCCGGACCTCGGGCAACGTACGGGGCCAGGCGACCGTACTCAACGGCCTGGCGGGACTGTTCCTCGCCCGCGACGACATGCAGCGCAGTGGCGAGGCGCTGGAGGAGGCCCTCGGGCTGTTCGAGAAGGCCGAGGACCGGCACGGCCATGCCCTGGTCCTGGTCAACCTGGCCGAGCTCCATCGTCTAGAAGGCCGCTACGCCCAGGCCCTGGAGTTGTACGAGCAGGCGACGGAAGGTGTGGCGCGGGCCGGCGACCACGGCACGGAGATCGCCATCATGCGGGGCATCGGCCACATCCACTTCAACCAGGGGCGCTACGACCTCGCCGGCCCGTACCTCCGGCGGGCGGTGCGGCTGGCCGACGACACCGGCGACGTCCGTTCGCGGGAGTTCGCCAGGATCATTCTCGGCGAGATCGAGCTTGCGCGAGGCGATTCCGCCGCCGCGGAGGCCGGTTTCAGCCAGGCGATGTCCTACTTCGACACGCTCGGCTTCCCCAGGGGGACCGCGTACGCGACTCTGGGGCTGGCGTCGGCCAGACTCGCCCAGCACGACCTCGTCGACGCGGAACGTCTTCTGCAGCGGGCCCTGGCCATCTACGACAACGTCGGAGAGAGCCTGGGCCGGGCCCGCGTCCTGTTCGCCCGGGCCGAGCTCCGGCGCCTGCAGGGCCGATTCGACGAGGCCGTCGCGACGTTGACGGAGGTCATAGAGATCTGCCAGGCCATCCCCGCCCCACGCCGCCACGGCCTCGCCCTGCGCGCCCTCGGTGACGTGCACCGCGAGGCCGGAGACCTGCCCGCGGCCGTGGACGCCTGGCGGCGCTCGCTCGCGATCCTGGAGGCCACCTCCTCATCGGAGGCCGGACAGGTGGCCGCCTTGATCAAGCAACACCTGCTCTGACCCGGATGCGCCGTGTGGGAATCACACCGGCAGTGGTGACAAACGGCATCTATGGGACGTCGCTCCCAGCTCATACCGTCGAGACATGTCCATCAGACGCCTCCTCGCCGCTCTCGCCACAGCGCTGCTGGCGGCACCCTTACTCGCGACGCCCGCGCACGCGGACGGCTCGCACGACTGTTTCTTCGGTGAGCGGAGCCAGGACGGAGCCGAGTATGCCCTGACCGCCTGGGGCTGCAGCGGCTCGGGCTACTTCGACGTGACGGTCACCATCCGGTCGGGCGCCGCGGCGGGCGGGTACACGTGCCGCACGGCTCTTCCGTGGAACAGCAGCCTGTCGGCCACCGGCTGCCAACCTTCGTAACCCCGAGGCCCTCGCGGACGTAGGGTGCAGATCAGCAACCAGCCGTCGTCCTTCGCGAGATGGAAGCCCGCATGACCGTCACCCCCGCGCACCTGAGCGCCTTCGCGAGCCGCGCCGAGGCGCTCGCCGCCGAGGTCCGGGCGCTCTGCGACAGCGCCCCGATCGGATCGCCGGAACGCGACCCCCTTGTGGCGGCCGGGCAGGCCGCGAACTGGCTGGCCCGAGGCGCCGAGGATCTGGAGCGCGCGGCCGAGGACCTGGCCAGGCTCCAGGCCCAGCCGTGCGGCCTGCCGTGGGGCATCTGCCCCGAGCACGGCAACACCCTCTCCTCCACGGCCGGCGTCTCCACGTGCCGGGTGTGCCGGCGCACCTGGAACCACGACCGGCGCGGCCGGCCGTGCCAGGAGCCGGTGGCGTGGAAGGTGATCGACCGGGCCGGGACGGAGACGAGGATGTGCGACGGGCACGTCCTCGGAGCCCGCGCGGCCGCCGCGGGTGCGACCTTCCTACGCCTCGACGAAGGCGGCGCGGAGCCACGGGCCCAAAGTATGTGATCGTGTTGTCGGGGATCACCCCCGGTGTGAAGATCAGAGAATGCCCCGACCAAGAACGGTTCTCCCCTTACTTGCCGTCGCCGCCTCCACGCTGCTGATCAGCGGAAACGCCGAGGCGGCGGCGGATCCGCCGTTACCCTCGGCCATCTTCCGCGCCACGCACAACAGCTACTCGGGCAACGTCGACGGCGCCAAGAACTCGATCACCTACCAGCTCGACCACGGCATCCGCTTCATCGAACTCGACATACACGACAACGGTTACGCCACCTCGCACGACTACGCCATCGGCCATGACTCGCCCGGCAACCAGGTGGACCACACCGGAAACCCCGCGTCGAACCTCCTGCGCGACTGGCTCAGCGTGATCAACACCTGGTCCGCGCAGCATCCCGCCGCCGCACCGATCGTCGTCGCGCTCGATGTCAAGGACAACCTGACCGACAACCCCTCCTTCGCCGCCGGCGAGCCGGCCGCGCTCAACCAGGAACTCACCTCCGTCTTCGGCTCCCGGCTGTTGCAGGCCAAGGACTACCCGGCGAGTCCGCCGACGGTCGACACGCTGCGCGGCCGGGTGCTCGCGGTGATCTCCGGCAACGGCGAGACCCGCACCCAGTACAAGCGTGACGTCGGCGCCAACCCGGCCGTCGCGATCAACGGCCGCGGCCAGGTCGTGGAGGTGCACGACTCGGGCTCCGGCGCGCTCTGGTACTGGACCGGCACGTACGGTGCCGACGGCCGCGTGACGTGGTTACGCCACGGCAAGTACGACAACGGCGTCACACCGGCCGTCACCCTGAACGACAACGGCGACCTGGTCGAGGTCCACCAGTCCCAGAGCGCGACCACGCTGTGGTACCGCGTCGGCCACCTCGGTGCCGACGGCGAAATCACCTGGTCGTCCAGCCATCAGTACGACAACGGCGTCCTGCCGACGGTCAGGTTCACCGACGCGGCCGGCACCCAGTTGCGCGAGATACACCGCAGCCAGAGCAACTCCCAGAACTGGAACTGGAACGGCGTGCTCAACGCCGGCGCGGGGACGGTCTCGTGGAGCGGCAACGCCAAGACCTCCGACGCCCGCTACGACAAGACCACCTCGACCAGTGGCACGTCGCGCGTACACGTGTGGACCGGCGCCGACGGCCCCACCTCGGCCCAGACCCTGCGGCTGGACACCGACCGGTCCAACGGCGACCGCATCCGCTACCAGCAGGTCGCCTTCGACGAGTACCAGCAAGGCGACAGCGCGGAGCTCCAGCAGGGCGCGCTGTTCTACGCGGCGCCCGCCACCGAGTCCTCGTTCATCACCGCGGCACGACAGGCGGGTCGGCTCGTACGCGGCTGGGACTTCGACTCGGCGAGCGACGCCACCACCCCGCCGGCCAACTATCCGGCCACCAACCGCCCCTACGAGACCTGGTATCAGAACCTGCTCACCCAGTCCGGCGCCATCGAGTAATCAAGGTGGTTTGAACCCCGCAAGGAAGGCAGCCGTACCAGGCCAGAGAGAACTGAAAGGGTAATCATGAACATGCGCCCCCTCGTTATCCCTGGCCTGACCGCCGCCCTCACCCTGGTCGCCACCTCGCTCAGCCCCATCGCCGCGCAGGCCAGCACCCCCATCTACCTGGCCGCGTCGCTCAAGGGCGCGAACGAGGTGCCGGCCGCGGGGATGAAGGTAGGTGACGTGGACGGCAACGCCCTCGCGGTGTTCCGGATCCATGGCAACCGGGTCGACTACGCCGTCCGGTGGCAGAAGGTGGACGCGCCCAGCGGGTTCCACATCCACAAGGGCAAGCAGGGCGAGAACGGCGACGTCAGGGTCCCGTTCTTCGGCGAGGCGATGCCCGCCTCGCTCCATGCGGTCAAGGGCACGGTCCTGGTCAAGGACCTCAACCTGCTCGGCCGCATCGTCAACAACCCCGGCAACTGGTACGCCAACCTGCACAACGCCGAGTTCGGCGGCGGCGCGGTACGGGCTCAGCTGTACCGGATCCGCCCGGTGGAGCTGGAGTCGGTGCTGTCGCACGGGTTCGGCACCACGCTCACCGCGCGGGCCAACGGGCGTCAGGAGGTGCCGGCGCCCGGCATGAAGGTCGGTGACCACAACGGGTTCGCCGGCTGGCTGGTGCAGCCGGAGGGCAACCGGGTGTGGTTCGCCTCCTCATGGGGGGATATCGAGCCGCCGATCGGCTCGCACATCCACCGCGCCCCGAAGGGCAAGAACGGGCCGGTGGTCGTGCCCTTCTTCGCCGCCGAAAAGGGCCTGCCGCCCAGCGTCAACGGCGTCGCCGGCAGCGTGACCACCTCTACCGCGGTGGCCCAGCGCATCTGGAAGAACCCGAAGAACTGGTACGTGAACCTGCACACCGCCAAGTTCCCCGGCGGCGCGATCCGCGGCCAGCTCTACAAGGGCGACTGGTAGGAAAGCGATTCGGCAAGCCAGCCTCATGACCCGGAAAGGAGCCGGGTCGATCCGGGGCGGATCACGACAAGGCTGAAAACCTCCCGGTGGGGGTTAGCGACCCGCTATCCGATCACCACACGGAGGTGCGCCATGACGATTACCGCCAATCTCGACAAGCTGCTCGACAAGGCATTCGAGGAGTACGCCCTGGACAAGCTTCCTACCGCCCCGGTCAGCGCGCTCGCCGGTGTGAGCGACGCTGACGCCGAGTCGCTGGCCAAGGCGTTCAACATCAAGACCATCGGCGATCTCGGCCGCAACAAGTACTTCCGCGCCGCGGTGGCCATCGTCAACCTGGTCGAGGTCAGCAAATAGCGGCGCTTCGCGAAGACGCCCCGTCCACCTTCGAAGGGGACGGGGCGTCTCTCGCATAGCCGTCAGGTCGAGGGCACGTCGATCCTCTTGCTGGAGGTCGCCCCGATGACTTCGATGCCCCGGTAGCCGAGGATGCCGTCGAGCGGCAGCGACGCCGTGTACGGGGTGGTGACCGGCAGGCCGATGCCGCCGGGGAGTCTGCCGGTCACTTCGATGCCCCAGTAGTCGGGCCGGTGGACGTAACGCAGCGGCACCAGCTCGACCCGCATGTTGAGATAGGGCTTCTCGCCACGGACGACCAGGATGAAGGTGTTGGGGATGATCCCGGGTATGACCCGCGCCTCTTCGAAATCGATGAGACGTGTCGACGAAGGCCCGGGTGGCTCGCTGAGGGTTTGCCGCTTGCTGAGCTCGGCGGCGGCTGGGGTGGTCAGGCAGATGGCGAGCGCGACGCCCATGGTGGCGGTGGTGAGAGTGGCGATGAGACGCTTCACGGAACCTCCTACTACTCTACGCAGCCTTTCCACTACGCATAGTAATCAGCGAGGATGTGGAGCGCCAGCACCTTGGACAGGCAGCGGCCCCCCGGACTACCCAAGCCGGGGGGCCTGTCTTGTGCCGCCATGTAAGGCGCCAGCGGCGTTTAAGAGGGCGGATCAGTCCTGACGACGTGCGCTCTGCCATTGAGCAACCGCCGCATGAAGAGCGGCGGGCCGGATTCGAACCGGCATCTCAACAATCACAGTCCATCCTCGGTTGATCTGGCGCCGACGGCGATGCTGAGCCTAGAGCGAGAATCTGAGTCTGATCGGCTGCCTCTGCCAACTGGGCTACCGCGGCTCGTACCGCGGGGAGGATTCGAACCTCCGCTGGGGCCGTTCGTCAGTTTCAATCTGAGCTTCAGCTTCGCGCTTTCGCGCACCCCGCGCTCAACGGGGAGTCTCTAGGTTAGGCGAACAGGTAACGGAACACCGCGTCGCCGACCTCCTGGTCCTCGACGGCAGTCGCGTTGGCCTCTTCGCGGGCGTACTTCACCGCGTCCTGAAGCTTCTGCACGCGGGCCAGCAGTTCGTTCACGCGGCGGCCCGGCAGCGCGCCGGAGAAGGTGGTCTTCGTCCAGTAGCCGACCACGACGTCCTCGGTGAACACCTGGACCTGCGCCGGATGCTTGTCCGTCGCCTCGGCCAGGACATGGTTGCGCGGCACCTTCTTGGTGCGGGTCGTCTTGACCGGCTCGGTGCGCCACGTCTCGGCGTTGTCGTCGAACGTCCACGTCTCGGCCGAGTCGAGCGTCGGCAGCTTCGAGATGAACGTGTGCAGGTCGACGAGCTGCTTCTCCAGGAACAGCAGGTACGTGACCGGCACCCCCGAGACGATCGTCCGGCCGTCGACGACCACGTCGGCCTTGGCGAGCGCGTTCGTCCAGTCCTTCGTCGCGGTCACGTCGAACAGCCTGGTCAGTGCCGCGGCCACGTCGGCGATGACCTGCTCGGTCTTCACCTGCACGCGCGTCGACTCCGGCGGCAGTTGCTCGCCCTCGTCGTCGATCGGCTGGTAGGTACGCGAGAGGCCGGACAGGAGCGGCGCCTTCTGGACGGTGTGGTAGGCGTCGGACACCGCACGCTGCGTGCTGGCCTTGACGCCCTTCTCGACCGCGAGGATCTGGTTGAGCTTGGTCACGGTCATGACCTTAGGTGGTGGCGTGGCGCGTTACACCCGATTTTCGCCGCTTGAGCTTCCAGACGGAAATCAGTACACCGGCTGGGATTGCCGACACCCGAAACCGAGAACTTCGCCCACGAGATCGTATTCACCGCCGTTCTCGTGAGGGCGGCGCCACGTGAAGGGGAGTTCGACCATGCCCAAATACCTGATTCAGGCGAGCTATTCGGTGGACGGCATCAAGGGGGTGCTTCGCGATGGAGGCACCGCACGATGCCGGGTGGTGGAGCGCATGCTGGAGAGCGTCGGCGGCCGGGTCGAGCAGATGTACTTCGCCTTCGGCGAGAACGACGTCTACATCATCGGGGACCTGCCCAACAACGCGGCCTCGGCCGCCATAGGCCTCGCGGTGACGGCGGCCGGAGGAGCACGGACGAAGACGGTCGTCCTGCTGACCCCGGAGGAGATCGACGAGGCGGCGCGGCAGGAGGTGGACTACCGAGCCCCGGGCGCATGACGGCGCCGACGCCGCTGACCAGGACTTGACGCATTCCTTACCTGGCAGGTGTGTACCCGGATCTAGCCTTGAACTGGAAGGGGCACGCCATGATCATCAATATCGTGCTCGGGCTGATCGTCATGCTGACGGTCTGGCTGGCGGTCAGCAGCATCAGGATCGTCAACCAGGTAGAGCGCGGTGTGGTCTTCCGCTTCGGCAGGGTCCAGCGGGAGGTCCGCCAGCCAGGGTTCACCCTCCTCATTCCGGTCGTGGATCGCATGAGGAAGGTGAACGTACAGATCGTCACGATGCCGGTGCCCACGCAGGAGGGCATCACCCGTGACAACGTCTCCGTCCAGGTCGACGCCGTCGCCTACTTCCGGGTCGAGGAGCCGCTGCGGGCGGCCATCGCGGTGCAGGACTACCTGTTCGCGATCGAGCAGGTGGCGCAGACCTCACTGCGCTCGATCATCGGCAAGAGCGATCTCGACGACCTGCTCTCCAACCGTGAGGAGCTGAACAGGGGCCTCGCGCTGATGATCGACAGCCCCGCGCTCGGCTGGGGCATCCACATGGACCGCGTGGAGATCAAGGATGTCCATCTGCCCGAGGGCATGAAGCGGTCCATCGCCCGCCAGGCGGAGGCCGAGCGCGAGCGCAGGGCCCGGGTGATCACCGCGGACGGGGAGTTCCAGGCCTCGCGGAAGCTCGCCGACGCGGCGGCCATCATGACCGAGGCCCCCGGCGCGCTTCAGCTGCGGCTGCTGCAGACCGTCGTGGAGGTGGCCGCCGAGAAGACCTCCACCCTGGTCATGCCGCTGCCCGTGGAGTTGCTGCGTTTCTTCGAGCGCTCCGCGACAAGCGCCCCGGCAGCGGGGGCTGTCAGTTCCGCGGAGCCGAAGGCCGAAGAGCGGCCGGCCGTGACGGACTCCGCCACGCCCGAGCTGACCCCGCCAGAGCCTTCCTTCGAACGAGCCGCCGCCGACTCGCCCGCGAAGAACGGCGCCGCGCGTTCCGCATAGACCACACGCTCTGTTACCGGAGGTGCACGGTCGGCCGATGCAGGCTGACCCGCACGTGGACCCCTGCTGTCCAGCGGCCGGAACGATTCCTCGGTAAATACAGGGCATCTGGCGGATCCCGATCACAGACCTACCGATTACCCATAAGATGCGGTCAAAGGTGAGGAAGGGTGTGGCGTGACCGAGCGTGAGCGACCTCCGGGGAAGATCGATCCGACTGTCCCCACCGTCGCCCGAATGTACGACTATTTCCTGGGCGGGAAGGACAACTTCCCCGCCGACCGCGAGGCCGCCGAGAAGATCGTCGAGCTGAGCAGCCAGGGCGGCGCGAACGTACGGGAAATGGCCCGGGCGAACCGCGACTTCCTGGTCCGCGCGGTGGAGGCGGCGGCCAGGGCCGGCGTGCGGCAGTTCCTCGACATCGGCACCGGCCTGCCCACGCAGGACAACGTGCACCAGGTCGCGCACCGGATCATCCCCGACGCCAAGGTCGTCTACTCGGACAACGACTCGATCGTGCTGGTCCACGCCCGGGCGCTGCTGGCCGACAACCCCGACACGGTGATCATCGACGGCGACGCGCACGACCCCAAGGGGCTCCTGACCGCCGCCGCCCAGCACCTCGACTTCAGCCAGCCCGTGGCGGTGCTGGTCGTGGCGCTGTTCCACTACTTCAGCGACGACGACGAGGTGGCCGGCATCGTCCAGGCCCTGCGCGAGCCGCTGGTGCCGGGGAGTCAGCTGATCATCACCCACGCGTACGTGGAGAAGGGCCAGAGCATCCCCGACCGGAGGAGCGAGACCGAGGACGTCTACCGGCGTACGACCTCCGGCGCGCTGCACCTGCGGGACTACGAGATGGTGCGCACGTACTTCGACGGGCTGGAGCTGCTCGAACCCGGCCTCGTACCGGTGCAGAACTGGCGCAACGACGACCCGTTCATCGTCCCCGGGATGGAGAAGGGCGGCATCCTGGGCGGCGTCGGCCGCGTCCCTTAGCCTGCGGACCCGCCGAGCCCCCGCCGACCCGTTCGAGATGTCCAGGCACTTGCCGCTGTTGAGGTTCCGGTAGGTGCACGGCCCAGCCCATGAGCTCCTGAGCTGTACCCCGTCCTTCGTTACCGGCGCCGGTGGCCATCGTCGCCGTGGCGTCCGGTGTCCTCGCCTCAGAAGCGCAGGCGGTTCCGCGACCAGCCCTCTCCAACGCCGTCTCTGTGGCGGATGACGCGCAGAACGCCGTGGGCAAACTCACCCTCGCCTTCGAGCGGACCACCGCGTCGAAGTGTCCGGTGACCATCAAGGTCCACGGCTTCTTCGAAGGGCTGCCCGAAGGCGCTCAGACCATCAGGTACCGCCTCGTCGGCACCGAGGAGTGGAAGACCGTCGAGGTGCCGGCCGGCCACGGTGGCGTCTACACGACCGTGCTGGAGACGCTCGACTGGGAGTACGACTGGGAGTCGGCCAAGACCTCGATCCAGATCGAGATCGACCAGCCGGACCCGCTGACGTCCAACGTCATCTACTACTTCAAGTGCGGCAACCCCGTCGGTGACCCCACGTTCGGCGTCGCCGAGGAGGACATCTCCAGGACCGCTATGGGCGGCCCGCTGGCGGAGCTGATCGCCGACGCGCAACTGGAGTCGGTCAAGTCCCTGTCCGGCGCGCAGGCCGCCCTGGTCAGCAGACGGGCGATCCGCTGGGACCTGCCGGCGGGTCCCATCGACTTCGGCGAAGTCTGGAACGTGCAACCCGCCGGACTGGCCATCAACGTCTACGCGATGACCGGCGCACAGCTCAAGACGCTGCTCGGCCACGCGAGCCCGACGGCCGGCGTGCTGACCCCTTCGGCCTCAATCCGCTACACGCTGACCGGCGGGGTGGTCACCGAGCTCACGCTGAACGGCGCTCAGGTCGCCGACGACCAGGTCCTCAGGATCGCCGCGAACTACAACCTGGCGGCCGGCCAGGAGGGGTTCCCGGCCTGGAACTGGAGTACGAACGTGTACACCGCCGGGCCGGACGACACAGGGGCCCTGGCGACGTACCTCGTCGCGCACTCGCCGATCCACGCGCCGCAGGGCGACCGCGTCACCCTCAACTGAGGACAGGCCGGGCGGGCGCCGTCCCGCCCGGCCCAGAGGGAGACCTTAAGAGATCCGTAAGCAGGTGCTGCGACGCTTTAGGCACATCAGAACGGCGGGGCCGGACGGCCCCCGCGCCTTACCGAGGAGCAGCATCATGCGAAAGATCGCCGCGAGCCTGTTCATCTCGCTCGACGGGGTTGTCGAGAACCCTGCGGACTGGCACTTTCCGTACTTCAACGATGAGATGGGCGCCGCCGTGGGGGCGCAGATGTCCGACACCCTGCTCCTGGGGCGCAAGACCTATGACAGCTTCGCCGGAGCGTGGCCGGAGCGGGAAGCCGCGGGCGGCGAGGACGCCGACTTCGCGAAGACGCTCGGCGACGCGCGGAAGATCGTCGTGTCCCGCCAGCCCCTGGAGTTCACCTGGCGGAACTCCGAACTCCTGCCGGGCGACCTGGTCGAGGCCGTGAGCGCGCTGAAGAAGGAGCCGGGCGGCCCCATCGCCGTGAGCGGCTCGATCTCGGTGGTCCGCGAGCTGCTGGCCACGGGTCTGCTGGACGAACTGCACCTGCTGGTGCACCCCATCGCCATCCGCAAGGGCGAGCGGCTGTTCGACGAGGGGGAGAACCCGGTCCCGCTGGAGCTGATCAAGTCCGAGACGTTCACGACAGGCGTGCTGTACCTGGTCTACAAGCCCGCGGGCGGGACGAGCTCGTAGTTCGGGATCGTGGGCTTCAGCCGCTGGTACTCCTGCTCGTCCGCGGCCGCCGCCGCGGCTTCGGGGATCTCGACGCGGCCGAGATAAGGGCCCTGCAGGCAGTGGTCACACCAGAAGTGGGCGTCACCGATGAGCAGGTGGGGGATCCGGAGCCGGTACACCAGGCGGAGGCAGGCTCGCCCGCAGTTCGGGCAATGCCCGGAGATCGGTCCGGGCAGCTCGTCACGGGCCCGCACATAGGCCTGAAGCCAGCTCTCCCATCGGAGTGCCTCGTCCTGAGTGTTCGACAATGGGCCACCTCGGTCGTCTTCCGGCTCTACGTACATATACCGCGATCGATGCCCGGGCGGCTCGCCGAACGAGCCGCCCGACCCCATGAGTCACCGGTTACGCGGATGGTTGTCCCACCAATCGTCCTCGAAGGCATAGGCCCGGTCTTCGTACGGGTCCGCCTCTTCGTTGGTCGTCGGGTAGGGGAGGCCCCCGCGCAGCTCCTCCACGTGGAACCGCTCGTGGGCGAGGGTGCGGGCCAGCAGTTCCTCGCTGCGGAAGGCCGCTCGCCGCAGCTTGACCGTCTGATCGGGATAGGTCACCCCGGCCTGCCCGTCGATGCTCTTGTCGATCCTGATGCGCAGGTCGTCGATCCGGATGTCCCAGGTCTGGGCCACCCGCCGGACCGTGTCCATGTTCATCGGGAGCTTCTCGCTCCAGTGCGGCCTTCTGGCATCCCTGGCGCGGGCCAGCTTGACGGAGTCACCGCCGACGAACAGCCCCCGCGCGCCCGCACCATCGTCGCCGCCGTACCCCGCGTCCTCCAGGGGCAGCCCTTCCTCGGAGGAGCAGGCGGCGCCGGCGCCCGTCACGCCACGGCAGGGGTTCAGCTGCACCGTCGGATCCGGCGGGACGCCCGGGCCCGGATCGACGCGGCAGTCCTGCATCGCGTCCGCGCCGAACACCCCTGAGCATTGGCCGATGACGTGCGGGGCCGGGTCGAGGCCGCCGTTGGGCTGCCCGTCGCCCGCTCCGGCCTCGATCGGCGTGAAGGCCACGCCGACCTTGTCCAGGATCTTGTCGATGGCGTTGTCGACCCGGTGATTGAGCCCCTTGTCGAGCGCGTCGGCCAGCGAGATGCCCGCCGGGCCGGGGAGCTGGTCATGGTCGATCGGGCCCGGCCTGGTCGCGCGCGTCTTCGCGGCGATGTCGGCGAGCTCCTGGGGCGTGGGCGGCGGAGGCGGCGGCGGGTCCGCCTTGGGCGGGGTCTTCGTGCCCTTGCCGGGCGTGGTGCCGGGGTCGCCGTCGCCGGGCGTGCCGTCGGACTTGCCCTTGCCGGGCGAGGAGCCGCCCGGGTAGTCGATGGACGGTCCGCTGCCGTCCGGCCAGCCCTTCCACCAGTGGTTCTGCCACCACTTCCCAGCCAGGTAGCCCAGGCCGCCGGCGACGCCGACCGCCGCGAGGCAGCCGAGCCAGAGCGGACCGCAGAACCGTGAGCCGCGCGCGGCCGCGCCGGCCGCCCCGCCACCGGTGAGGACGAAGTCGGCCGCGGTCAGGATCGGCTTGGCGATGTCGATCTTGACGACCTTGATCACGTTCTTGGCGGTGCCGCAGACGAAGGCGGGGCAGCCGAAGTGGCCGGTCGGGTCGACCCGGTTGAGCGGGTCGCCGTCGGCGTAGGTGAAGCGGTTGCCCTTCACCGACGGCATCGGATCCACCTCGAGCGTGTCCCTGCTGGGGAACGCGCCGGTTCCGGGGTCGTACCAGCGGGCGGCCATGTTGACCTTGCCGCTGGTCGGGTCCGTCCAGCCGCCCTGGTAGCCGACGCCGCGCTTGGTGCCCGCGCTGGCGACGACCTTCCCGTAGGGGTCGTAGGCCACCGAGTCGGTCAGCACACCCGCGCCGGTGAAGGTGGCGGTGAGGTCGCCGTGCCGGTCGGTGTAGGCGTACAGGCCCGCGACGGAGACGACGTTGCCCGCCGGATCCCTGCCGTAGAGCTCGGTACCCGCCGCGGCCGGGGTGTTGCCCAGGCCGGAGTAGCTGAACGTGCGGCCCGCGGTGGAGGCGAGCCGGTCCAGCCCGTCGTAGGCGTAGGTCGTGGCACCGTCGCTGATCATCCGGTCGAACGCGTCGTAGCTCGTCGCGCTCGCGCTCCCGCCGGTCGGCGTCCTGGATCTCAGGGTGCCGCGCGCCGAGTAGGCGTAGCCGGCCGACCCGTCGGAGACGAGCTGGTTGCGCGCGTCGTAGACGGCGGCGGCCGTTCCCGCCTTGGTCCGGTTGCCCGCGTCGTCGTACTCGTAGGCGACCGAGTTCCACGACGTCAGCCGGCCCGCCAGGTCGTAGCCGTAGGTGTTGGCCGCGGCGCCCGCCGTTCCGGTCGTGGTCTTGCTGGTGAGCCGGTCGGCGTCGTCGTAGCCGTAGGCGATGGCGGCCAGCACCGCGCCCGCGTTGTTCTTGAGCGTGTCGGCGGTGGGCCGGTGCGACGCGTCGTAGTCGAAGGAACGCTTGGCGCCGCCGTAGTCCACGGCCTTGAGCTGGTTCATCGAGTCGTAGGAGTAGGTCGAGGTCCCGCCGGTGAGCGGGTCCCGGACCGTGGTGAGGCGGCTCCCCGCGTCGTAGTCGTAGGTGGCCGTGCCCGCCTTGTCGGTGCGGGTCTTCATACGGCCGTCCGCGTCGTAGGTGAAGGACGCCGTGCCGGACGGCCCCGCCGTGCTGACGAGATGATCGCGATCGTCGTAGCCGAAGGTGTCGCCCCCGGCCGAGGTCTGCCGGCCCACGGCGTCGTAGCCGAAGCTGTGGGCGGTCGTCGCGGTCTCGGCGCCCGCGCCGGTCTCCGCGGTGAGCTGGTTCAGCGCGTCGAAGGTACGGGCGACGGTGACCCCACCCGGCTTTTTGACCTGGACGGGGCGACCGGCCGCGTCGTAGTCGGTGATCGTCTGGCGGTCGGCGACGGCTGGGTAGGCCGTGGTCGCCGGGACGAGCATCGTCACCGGGAGGTTCCATGGGTTGTAGCCGTACGTGGTCGCGTTACCGTTGCCGTCGGTGAAGCGGGTGGTGTTGCCGACCGCGTCGTAGCCGAATGTCGTGTTGACGGTGTGCGTCGACGTGGTCTTCTCGTGCTGGCCGGTCAGCCGGTTCAGCGCGTCGTAGTCGTAGGTGGTGACCCCGCCCCCGGCCTTGTTGACGGTGACCGGGTTGCTCCCCGCGTCGTAGCCGATCGTCATCGGCCGTAGCTGCTTGCCCGACGCGTCGAGATCGGCCATCGCGGTCGCCCGGCCGGCACCGTCGAAGGTGACCGTGCTGCTGGTGCCGTCCGGGTTGGAGACCTTGGTCACCCGGCCGGCGTGGTCACGGGTGTACCAGTGGCCCTGGTTGAGCGGGTCGACGTCGACCACGACCTCGCCCGCCGCGTTGTAGCCGAACTGGCTGCGCGCGCCCGACGGCGTGGCGACGTAGGTCAGGTTCCCCGCGTCGTCGTAGTCGTAGGCGGTGGTGTACCCGGCCGCGGTGGGTGTGCGGTCGACGGCGGTTTCGGAGATCCGGCGGCCCAGGTCGTCGTACGTCGCCCCGGTGAGCCGTCCCGCCTGGTCCCGGGTCCAGAGCCATTCCCCGGCCACGTCGAAGCCCGAGCGCGACTGCTTGCCCGCCGCGTCGGTCGTGGCGACCACGTTGCCCAGTTGGTCGTAGGTGTAGGTGTCGCCGTGGCCGAGCGCGTCCACGGAGCTCGTCACGCGGCCCAGCGCGTCGTACGTCGCGGTGGACCCCGCGGCCACCGTGGCACCGGTGCCGACCTGCTGGTAGGAGGGCAGGGTGACGTTGAGCGGCCGGCTCATGGCGTCGTAGGCGAACGTGGTCCGGTAGCCCTCGGCGTCCTCGCTCGTCACGACGTCGCCGAAGCTGTTGTAGCCGGCCCGCGTCTGCGGCCTGACGTTGAACGGCGTGCTGCCCAGGTGCTCGACGGCCACCGTCGGCGCCTTGGTCATGGTGAGCCGGCCCGCCTCGTCGTGGGTGTAGTCGGTCACCGCGCCACGGGGGTCGGTCATCGTCCGAGGCAGGCCCCGCTGGTCCCTGGTCCAGGACGTGGTGAGCCATTTGTCGCCGTCCCAGACCTTCTGGGCCAGGGGCCGGCCCAGCGCGTCGAGGTCGAACGCGGTCCAGGTGTAGCCGCTGTCCTGCGCCTGGACCAGGGAGACCACGTGGTCGTCATCGTCGTAGCCGTACGTGGTCTTGCGCTTCAGGCCGGCGGGGTCCAGCAGAGCCGCCGTGGTCCGGTTGGCGGCGTCCACGGTGTAGGCGGTCGTGCTCTTGCCGTTGCCGGTGACGCTCTGGATGAGGTTGCCCGCGCTGTCGTAGGTGCTCTGCTGGAGCGGGATGTCCCGGGTGGATCCGTCGGCGTTGCGGAAGCCCTCGGCCCAGACCGATTCGAGCAGGTTGTCGTCGTAGTAGTGGTTGCGGGTGGTACGGCCCATGGCGTCGGTGACCGTGGCCAGGCGTCCGGCCGGGTCGTAGGCGCGGGATTCGAGGACCAGCTCCTTGGGGGAGTCGCTGTTCAGCGGGTCGCCCACCCAGTTGGCGAGGCTGGTGGTCAGCAGCAGTCCGGTCGGTCCGTAGACGCTCCGATAATCGGCGCCGGTGGCGTCCACGGTGCGGTTGAGGTTGCCGTAGACGTCGTACCCGTAGGTGGTGGTGTTACCGGCGGCGTCCTTGACGGACGAGACGCGGGCGGCGGAGTCGTAGGTGTAGGTGGTGGTGCGGGTGGGGTCCTTGCCGGTGGGGTCCATCCGGTCGACCTGGGTGACGTTGCCGTCGACGTCGTAGGTGTAGATGACCCACGGGAGGTGCTTGACGCCGCTGATCACGTCCGTGGTCTGGGGGCCGACGGTGGCGGTGAGGTGGTTGAGGGCGTCGTAGCCCATCGAGGTGGTGACGCCGTTCGGGAACGTGTCGGAGACCTGGGACACGGCGGTGGGCCGGCCGGCGCTGTCGTAGTCGTACTTCGTGGTGAGCCCCGCCGGGTCCACCATCTGGGCGAGGTCGCCGTTCTGGCGGTAGGAGAACCGGGTGGTCTTGCCGCCGGAGGTGGTCACGGAGGCGAGCAGCGAGTCCGGGACGGTGCCGCCGTCCACGGCGGCCTCGGTGCCGTCGGTGTAGGCGTACTTGGTGGTGCGGCCGGTGGCGGATCCGCCCACGGGAGGTGTGGTGACGCTGAGCAGGTCGCCGGAGATGTCGTAGGTGTAGCTGGTGCGGTGGTCCGTGTCGGCCGTGCTGGTGGCCCGGGCGTCGAACGTGCCGGTCAGCTTGTCGTTGCGGGGGTTCAGCGGGTTGCCGGTGTCCAGGTAGTAGGTGAAGTAGGAGGTCTGGCAGGAGCGCGGTCCCCGGCAGGTCACCTTCATGACCGGGTTGCCCCGGTCGTCGTTGAAGAGCTGGGTGGTGTGCCCGTCCGGGTCGGTCACCGAGGCCAGGTTGCCGTTGAGGTCGTAGCCGTAGCGGGTGGTGCCGCCCGTCGCGTCGTACAGTGAGGTCGGGCGGCCGCCGTGCCGGGGGTCGAAGGTGTAGACCATCGCCTTGCCGCCCGGATCGGCGGCGAGCACGGTGGTGGCGGGGATGCCGAACGTCGCGACGTCGTTGTAGTGCGTCTGGATCGCGTCCGTGTGCAGGCTGTTCCAGTAGAGCGCCACCTCGTCGATGGTGCCGGTGAAGTGACCCAGGGTGTCCGAGGGCTTGGCGGGCCAGTTGCCCGCGATGAAGCCGGCGCCGACGTAGACATGGTTCTGCGCGACCGTGGACACCGGCCCCTTGGACCTGGTCCCGACCACGGCACCGTCCAGCCAGAGCCACTGGGTGCCGCCCGAGGCCGTCAGGGCGACGTGGTGCCAGCTCGCGTCGGTCACGGCCGTGCTCGTGGTGATCGGCGCGACCGCGGCGCCGTCCCAGAACTGGCCGCGCAGCTTGCCGTCCGTCCCGATGTACAGCGCGGGTGTGTAGTTCGCCTGCGGCCCGGCCGGGTCGGTGATGGCCTGGGCCTGGTAGGCGAGCAGCACACCCGGCTTGGCGGTCTTGAACCACAGCTCGGCCGACAGGTCGCCGCCGCCCTTGATCTCGCCGTCGGGGAGCTCCAGGTAGGAGCTGGTGCCGTTGAACCCGGCGGCCGTGTCGCCGCCGGTGGCCAGGACGATGGGCGCGCTCTGGTTCAGGGTGACGTTGTGGTAGGTCGCGTCGGTGTCACGTCCGTCGCCGTAGGCCGCGCTGGCCGCCCGCGTGCCGGAGTACTCGGCGAGGCGGTAGTACTCGCGCGGCCGGGCGCTCAGGACCGCGTTGGGGTAGTACTCGGTGGAGCCCTGCGTCTGGGCGGGGTAGACCCGCCAGAGCCCGCCGTTGGCGTCGGTCACCGAGGCGACGCGGTCGCTCTGGGCGTCGTAGGCGAGCGTGGCCTGCAGCTTGCCCGAGGGCAGCTTGACCGTCTCCAGCACGCCCGTGTACTGCCCGGCCTTGTACTGGGCGGTGACGGCCGTGGGGCCGAGCGGGTGGGTGTAGAAGGCGGGGTCGTCGATCTGGCCGGTGAAGTGGCCGCGCGTGTCGGCGGGCGCGGCGGGGCACCAGCCCGAGGTGTTGATGTAGCCCGCTCCGACGCTGGCGTACGGCAGGCGGGTCGGCACGATCTGCTTGGACCGGTCGTCGACGATCGTCCCGTCCACGTACAGGCCCTGCCAGGTGCCGCTCGAGGTCAGCACCACGTGGTGCCAGGCCCCGTCGTTCACCGCCGTGGTCGAGCTCATCGATCCGCAGCTGCCGTCGTCGGACAGCTGGCCGTGCAGCTTCCCGTCGGTCCCGACGTAGAGCATCGGCAGGAAGCCCCAGGGGAGCGGGCCCCGTGAGTCCTCCAGCGTGTTCATCTGGGCGCCGTACAGCACGCCGGCCTTGGTGGTCTTGAACCACATCCCGACCGCCGCGTAGGTGGTGTCGTCGGTGATGTTGTACGGCATGCGCAGGTACGAGCTCGTGCCGTTGAACGTCGCCGAGCCGTCCGTGGCCCCGGCCGGGGCGCCCGCCGCTCCGTAGGCCAGGTTGACCGCCTCCGCGTCGTCCTGGCCGATGAACTCGTGGGTCTCGTTGGTCGCGCCCTGGTGGAGCCGGTAGTACATCGCGGGGGCGGCGTCCACGACGGCCGTCCGGTAGTGCGACACCATTTTGTAGGTGTATTTCGTGCAGGCCGTCGTCGTCCCCGGCGGGCAGACCTGGGCGAGCAGGCCGTAACCGTAGCCGTAGGTCCACGCGGGCGCTCCCTGGGCGGGATCGGTGGCGACCGAGGTCACCACCCCGCTGTTCCAGGTGAAGTAGAGGCCGCGGCCGCTGAGCTTGTTCACGACCTTGGCGAGGGTGCCGTCGCCGTTGTAGGTGAGGAACTCGCCGTGCAGGTCGTCGTCGTAGATCGCGGTCAACCGGCCGCTCGGGTCGAACACGTACGCGCCGCCGGACTTGTCGCGCAGGAACCAGGCCGCGTCGGTCTTCACCAGGCTCACCGACCGGCCCTCGGGCGGCGCGAACGTGCCGTCGGGGTTGCGGCCGAAGCGCGCCTGCCGCCCGTCGGGGTAGGTGACGACGACGTTGCCCGTCCAGTCCGCGTCGGTGACGATCTTCATGTCGTACGCGGTGGTCCAGCCCACGCCGAACATCCCCGTCCGGGAGTTCAGGCTGCTGTACGAGCGGGTGATCGCCAGCGCGGGACCGGCGGTGGTCAGGCTGGCGTCCGTGGTGGTGGCCGCGTACTGGCCGGTCAGCGGGTCGACGCCCTTGACGGCGGCCGTGCCCGCGCTGTCGGAGACGTGTGAGGAGACCAGGGGCTGCGGCACGACCGTGCTGAACGTGCTCCACCCCGTCGCCGGGCTGGAGGTCTTGCCGTCGGTGACCAGGGCCTGCCACACGTACCGCTCGCCCCACTTGAGCTTGCCCTGCGGCACCGTCCAGCTCGCGCTCTGCTCACCGGTGTTGGAGTCGCCCTTCACCAAGCCGGCCGCGGGGCACGTGTTGGTGTCGGAGAGCAGGCAGACGTTGAAGATGAAGTTCAGCGAGCCGCCGGGCCACTCGTCCTGGTCATGGCCGGTGACCGTGAACTCCGGCGTCAGCGTGGACTCCACGTACCCGCTGCCCGGCCACATCGAGTCGATCTGGGGCGGGATGTTGACCACGGTCAGGCTGACGCACCAGACGGGCACACCCCAGTCGGAGAAGAACTGCCCGTTCGCCACCATGTCCCAGCAGATCTGGTACGAGCCCGGGTTGAGCGAGTCGATCGTGGCGCTCACCTTCGCCGAGCCGTTGTTGGCGATCGTGGCGGGCAGGCTCGCGGCCGCGGTGGAGCTGCCCACGAAGGTGCCGCCGGTGGTGTACAGCTTGTAGCCCAGCTTGACCGAGCCGGGGGACCAGGAGTTCATCCCATTGTTGATCACCGTGACGGGGAGCTTGCCGGCGGTGGTGGCCGTCACCGGCGGGTCGATCGTGGCGTCGGAGCCGATCACGTAGAGCGCCCGCCAGGGGCTGTAATCCACCTGGAGGTACGGCGGGTTGGCCGAGTTGGCGCTGGCGAACTCCTTGAAGCTGTCGGCGGTCAGCGCCAGGCCGTTGTTACCCGCGCCGTTGGCCCAGTCCGACAGGGCGGACAGGCCCGCGCTGTTGATCCCGATCCACGCCCAGCCGGCGCCGCCGCAGGTGACACCGCCGCTGAAGCTGGCCGAGCCCCAGGTGTCGCCGAGGGTCACGCCGGGATAGGAGGCGATCGTGCCGACGTTCCAGCTGCTGGTGATCTCCTTCACCGTGACCGGGTTGGCCGAGCAGGAGTTCGACAGGGTGTTGTAGAGGAAGAGCGCGGCGCCGGTCACGTAGGCGTGCGGGATCTGGGAGGCGAGGTTGAAGTTGATGTAGGAGTTGTTGCGCTTGGTGCCGTCCTGGGAGCCGACCAGGAGCTGGTCGCTGCCGGAGTGGTTGGCGCCCGAGTGGTTGTCGACGTAGGTGTCGGAGGCGGCGCCGCTGGTGGTGCGTACGTAGGAGGAAGGGTCGATGACCACCGGGAACGCGCGCTTCTCGGCGTGCAGCCACTTCTCGTCGGCGCTGACCCGCAGGACGTTGCCGACGAGGGCGTAATGGACCGCGTCGGAGCGGGCGCCCGCGGCGTCGCGCATGAATCCGGCGGGGACGGTGATGCGGACGGCGCCATGCTCGTCGACGAACTCCACACCCTGCGGCGAGCTGCGCGGCGTCAGACCCTTGGCCTGGAAGGGGAAGTCCCAGGGGCCCGTCGCGGCCTGGCGCGAGGTCAGGACGAGCGACTCCTTGATCCCGTTCCAGGTGGCCTCGACCTCGACGTCGGTCCCCGGCAGCACCTCGCTGTATTTCGCGATATTTCCAGAAATATTGGCTTTGGTGCTTTTTGCTCCTTGGAGGGCGAAAGACAGGCTGTGCCCCTCGTCCAAGGTGATCGACTGGAGCCTGGAGTCGGCGGCGTCGTCGGCCACCTCGACTCCGACGTCGTTGGCCGCCTGCCGCCAGCGCCCGGCCGCGCCGGTCAGGTTGAGGTCGATGTCCTTCCACTCGCCGGTGGCCGTCTGATATCGCACCGGCCTGGAGTAGGTGCGTACGGTGTAGGTCTGATCAGGGTTCTGGAAGACCTTCGACGTCGCGTCGCCCAGCCTGGGCACCACCTGGCTCTGCTTGGCGTCGAACCCGTGAACTTCCCCGTTGCCCGGCTTGCCGGTCGCCGCGCCCACCCGCTGTGGTTTGTTGGACAGCCGGGAGACAGGCTTGGGCGTCTTCGGGGCCTCCTGGGGCACGGTCCCCTTGGGCGGCTT
Organism: Nonomuraea sp. NPDC049269; assembly: GCF_043197155.1. Classification (NCBI taxonomy): domain Bacteria; kingdom Bacillati; phylum Actinomycetota; class Actinomycetes; order Streptosporangiales; family Streptosporangiaceae; genus Nonomuraea; species Nonomuraea sp. NPDC049269. The sequence continues at coordinate 53,617 of NZ_JBICSO010000007.1, read as the reverse complement.
GGCGGCGGCCCGCTTCGCCGGCTCGGTCCGCGCCTGGGTCGCGTCCGCCGCCACCTGGTGGGCACGGTTCGCCGCCGAGCCGAGCCGCTGCTCGGGAAGCGTGGGCTCCTTGGGAGCCGCTGAGGCTCCCTGAGCTGCGACGCTGATGACAAGGGTGCTCACTGTCAGTGCAGCGCAAAGACGGGTAGCCCAACGGTTCCTCATGCAGACCTCCGGCGGCGACCGTAATCGCCACCTGTCCGCCCCACATCTGTACGGGGGACGTGGATCTAGGTCGTCCGAACCTTCCCGGTTAGGTATGAGATCCACTACAAGTCCGGTACTCTCGCCTCGTGCTGCACGGGCGCATCGCGGAGCAGGCCAGGATCATGCGACTTCTCGCTGGTGAGAGCGGCGCCCTGATGGTGCGCGGGGAAGCCGGGGCGGGCAAGAGCGCGTTGCTCGCCTTCGCCGCCGAGCTCGCGAGTGATCAAATCGTACTCCGCGCCTCCGGTACCCCCGAAGAGTCTCACCTCCCGTACGGCGGCCTGCACATGCTGCTGGCGACCACCCGCCCGCGCTGGAAACACCTGCCCGCCCAGCAGCGCGACGTCCTCGACCACCTGGGCGAGCCGGAACCGCGTGGCCCCGATGCCTGGCCGTACCTTCCGGTCTGGAACCTCCTGCGTCACCTGGCGGGGCGAGGGCCCGTGCTCTGCCTGATCGACGACGCGCACTGGCTGGACCGGGAGAGCCTGGCGGTCCTGTCCTTCTGCGTCCGCCGCCTCGCCGCCGCGCGCGTGGTGATCCTGGTGGCCGGCGAGGGCGACCTGCCCGCGCTGCGGGGGATCGACGAGCTGGACCTGCCCGGTGTCGACCGGCAGGCGGCGCTGGACATCGTCGCCGAGCGCAGGCCGGGCATCGTCCCGCAGGTGCGTGAGCGGATCGTCGGTGACGCCCGCGGCAATCCGCTGTCCCTGTGCGAGCTGGCCGCGGGGCTCAGCCCCGCGCAGGTCGAGGGCGGGCTGTCGCCGCTGGGCCTCTATACCGGCTGGCCCGGGCGTTCGCGGCGGGCCGATCAGTTGTACGGCGAGCGCTTACGCGCCCTGCCCGAGCGGACCCGCTTCCTCCTCCTGCTGGCCGCCACCGACCCCGCGGCCTCCCTGCCCGAACTGCTCGCCGCCACCGAGGCGATCCCGACCCCTCACTCCGCGCCTTACGCCGCCGAGGCGATCCCGGCATCCCACTCCGAGTCTTTCGCCGCCACAAGGGCGATTCCGGCCCCGCACTCCGAGCTCTTCGCTGCCGCCGGAGCGACCCCGGCTGATCTGGAGCCCGCCGAGACCGCCCAGCTCGTCGAGGTGCGGCAGGCCGGGCTCACCCCTCGCCACCTGCTGATCCTGGTCGCCGCCTACCAGTCCGCGCCGGTCTCGGCCCGCATCGCCGCGCACCGGGCCCTGGCCGAGGTGTCGCCCGAGCGGCGAGTCTGGCATCTCGCCGCCGCTGCCATACTGGGGCCGGACGAGGAGATCGCGCGCGAGCTGGCGGCCATCGGGACGTCGTCGGCGCTGGAACGCGCGGCCGAACTGACCGCCGACCCCCAGCCGCGCGCCCGGCGCTATGCGGCCGCCGCGGTCGCCGCGTGCGACGCCGGCCAGCTCCGCCGCGCGACGGACCTGGCGACCCGCGCGAGCGAGCTGAGCGCCGAACCCTCGACGCTGGCCTCGGCCGCCCGCGTGCTGGCCACCGTGGAGTCCGAGATCGGCTCGCCGACCAAGGCCGCGCAGATGCTGCTCGACGCGGCGGCCAGGATCGGCGACGACGACCACGCCATGGCCATCGTGATGATCGCCGACGCGATCCGGCTGTTCGGCTACAGCGGCGACGAGGGGCTCGCCGCCCAGATCGCCGCCGCCGTCTGGGCGTCCGGCAGCGCGGTCGAGGATCCGGCGGGTCCGGTGCCGGACACGGCACCGGCGGCGTCGCGAGCCCCTTCGCAGGTCGCGCGGTCAGGAGCCCAGCCCTCATGGTCGGCTCCGCTGGCCCGATCGTTGCCCACGCTGGCGAAGATCATGGCCGGTGACCCGTTCAGCGGCTTCGCCGCCATCGGCGAGCTGGTCGAGCAGACGCCCGCGTTGGCCACCCAGCAAGCCATAACCGCCACCTCTTTGGGGCTGATGGCCGCCGACGCCGGCTCGGCGCTGCGGCTGACCTCCACGCTCGTGACCGACTGCCGCCACCAGGACCTGCTGGGGCTCCTGCCGTACGCCCTGCAACTCCAGGCCCAGGCCCTCCTGCTGAGCGGCCGCAAGGCCGAAGCGCTCAGGCAGGCCACCGAGGGGCTGAAGCTCGCCGGTGACCTCGGCCAGACCCACCGGGTCGGGCACCTGAGCGGCCTGGTCGCGCTGATCGCCGCGTTGAGCGGCGACGAGAAGCGCTGCCGGGCCTACGCCGAGTCGAGCCTGGCCTACTGCGCCGACCACGACGCGCCGGCCAGCGCGGCGCTGGCCACCTGGGCGCTCGGCCTGCTGGAGCTGGGGCGGGGCCGGGCGGGCGCCGCCGTGGACCACCTCGCGCGCGTGGTCGCCGGCCCCGCGCACCACCCGGTGGTGGCGGTCCACTGCGCGGCCGACCTGGTCGACGCGGCCGTCCAGGCCGACCTGCCCGGCGCCGCCGTCGAGCCGCTCGCCCTGCTGGAGCGATGGGCGGGCGACACGCGCCAGCGCTGGGTGGGCGCGGTGGCGCTGCGGTGCCGGGCGCTGGTCGCGCCGGACGGCGAGGCGGAGCCGCTCTTCACCGGCGCGCTCGATCTGCACGGCCCGTCCCCGGCCTCCTCCTTCCAGCGGGCCAGGACCGAGCTCGCGTACGGGCAGTGGCTCCGCCGGATCAGGCGCAGGTCCGAGGCCCGCTCTCATCTGCGTGCCGCGCGGGCCGCGTTCGAGCAGCTCGGCAGCACCCCCTGGGCGGAGCGCGCCGCGGCCGAGCTGAGCGCGACGGGGGAGGCGAGCCCGGCGGAGCCGCTGCCGGAGGCGCTGCGCGGGCTGACGCCGCAGGAGCGGCACGTGGTGTCCCTCGCCGCGCAGGGGTCGTCCAACCGGGACATCGCCGCCAAGCTCTTCCTCAGCCCGCGGACCGTCGGCTACCACCTCTACCGTGCCTTCCCCAAGCTGGGCATCACCTCCCGAACCGAGCTGGCGGACTTGCTGCGGCAAGCCGGCACCGGTTTCGGGACGGTCACGCCGGCGTAGGCCCTCCAAGAGAAAGGCGGTCTCGTGACGCAGCTTGTCATCGAAGGCCCTGGCATGTCGGTGACCCTCGATCCGGGCCGTTCGTACCGGCTGGGCCGCGACCCGGGGGCGGACATCGTCGTCAGCGCCGAGCGCGTCTCGCGTACGCACGCCGTGCTGCGGTTCGAGGGCGGACAGTGGATCCTGGAGGACGCGGGCAGCAGCAACGGCACGTACGAGAACGGCCACCGCGTCCAGCGGGTCGTCGTCGGACCGGGAACCAGGATCCACCTCGGAGACCCGGCGGAGGGCGAACTCATCGGCTTCCGCGCTCCGGAACTGCCGGCGACGCCCACAGTCCGCTTCCCGCGCACCGGGCAGTGGCGTCAGCCGGCCGCCGTCAGGAACGTCGGCGGCGCGCAGGTCGTGCGCATCGGCCGGGCGCCGGACAACGACATGGTCGTCACCGATCTGCGGGTGTCCCGGCGACATGCCGAGCTCCGGATCACCGGCGGCGTCCACGAGATCGTCGACGTGGGCAGCGGCATGGGCACCTATGTCAACGGCCGGCGCGTGCGGCGCGCCCAGATCTCCCCGGACGATCTCATCGGCATCGGGCCGTCGACGTTCCAGCTCGTGGGCGACACGCTCATGGAGTACGCCGATACGGGCGAGGTCTGCCTCCAGGCGCACGACCTCACCGTCACCGTGGGAGGCGGCAAGGTGCTCCTGGACCATGTGTCGTTCCCGGTGGGCGAGAAGTGCCTGCTGGCGATCGTCGGCCCCAGCGGCTCGGGCAAGTCCACCCTGCTGCGCGCACTCACCGGGTTGCGCCCGGCCGACCAGGGCGTCGTCACCTACGACGGACGCGATCTCTACCGCGACTACGCCGAACTGCGCTCGCGGGTCGGCCTCGTGCCGCAGGACGACATCCTGCACAGCCAGCTCACCGTGCGCCGCGCCCTCATCTACGCCGCGGAGCTGCGCTTCCCCGACGACACCCGGCAGCACGAGCGGAAGGCGCGGGTCGACGAGGTGCTGCGGCAGCTCGGGCTGGACAACCGCAAGTACAACCGCATCTCCTCGCTGTCCGGCGGACAGCGCAAGCGCGTCAGCGTCGCCCTGGAGCTGCTGACCAAGCCGTCCCTGCTGTTCCTCGACGAGCCGACCTCCGGCCTGGACCCGGGGCTGGACAAGTCGGTGATGCAGATGCTGCGGGGCCTGGCCGACGACGGCCGTACCGTCGCCGTCGTCACGCACAGCGTCGCCAATCTGGACATCTGCGACCGGCTCCTGGTGATGGCGCCGGGCGGGAAGATCGCCTACTTCGGGCCGCCTGACGAGGCGCTGCCGTTCCTCGGCTTCACCGACTGGGCGGATGTGTTCCTGGCGTTCGACGACCAGGCCAGGGACTGGGCCGGCGAGTACGCGCGATCTCCGCTGCACCGGAAGTACATCGCGGCCGACCTGATCGCGCCGGTCTCGGCGCGACCCGCCGCGCAGCGCGAGCTCCCGCCGAAACCGCAGAGCTGGCCGGAGCAGCTCAGCACGCTGGTGCGCCGCTACTGCCGGAGCATCGTGGCGGACCGGTTGTTCCTCGGCATCACCATCGCCCTGCCGATCATCATGGGCCTGCTGGCCCGCGTCGTCCCGACCGGCGACCTGAAGGGACCCCCGAACAGCAACGGCAACGCGGCGAACCTGCTGCTGATCCTGTGCATCGGCGGCTGCCTGACCGGCGCCGCGAACGCGGTGCGCGAACTGGTCAAGGAACGCGCCATCTACCAGCGAGAACGGGCGGTCGGGTTGTCCAGATCGGCCTATCTCTGCTCCAAGCTGCTCGTGCTCGGCCTGATCACCGTGGCACAGGGCATCGTGCTGACCTACGTGGCGATGCTGAACGTCGAAACGTACGACAAGGGGGTGTTCACCGCGCCGTTGACCGAGCTGTCGCTCGCCGTCGCGCTGCTGTCGTTCACCGCGATGACCGTGGGCCTGCTCATCTCCGCGCTGGCCAAGACCAGCGAGATGACCATGCCGCTGCTCGTGCTCGTCACACTGATCCAGCTCGTCTTCTGCGGGGCGCTGGTACACCTGGACGGCAAGCCGGTGATGGAGCAGATCTCCTGGCTCGTACCGGCTCGCTGGGCGCTGGCGGCGCTGGCGGGCACGCTCGACGTGGGCCAGCTCATCCCGCACGTCCAGGATCCGCCGGACCCCTTGTGGAGCCAGGACTTCGGCACCTGGTTCCTGGACATGAGCGTCCTGGCCGTCCTCGCGATCGTCTTCGCCTTCCTGGTGGCCCGCATGCTGCGCCGACACGAGCCGGCGGTGATGCGCGGCAAGTGACCGGTACTTCCGGACAATCCGCGCTCACCGATGGTTGACGTGACGGTCGAGATCGACTAAACGGGTGTCATGATCCGTAGAGCATGGTTACCACTGGCGGTGGCGGCGAGTTGCCTGGTGGCGTTCGCGCCGCCCGCGTCCGCGGAGCCGGACGAGCCCACGACGGCCGCGGCCCCGACCACGAACGGGGCCCGGCCGCCGAAGGTGACCAAGGGCCCGTGCCAGTACACCGAGACGCCCGACGACCCCGCCGTGCGCGAGGTGCCGCTGCCGCCCGACCCGCGCCGCACGCCCACCCGGCCCGTCTCCGCCGTGCTGAAGACGAACCACGGCGACATCGGGCTCACCCTCGACCCGGCCAAGGCGCCGTGCACCGTGCAGAGCTTCGTCCACCTGATCCGGCACCGGTTCTACGACGTGACCTCCTGCCATCGGCTGACCGCCTACGACCGGTTGAAGGTGCTGCAGTGCGGCGACCCCAGCTTCACCGGCGAGGGTGGGCCTGGCTACCGGTACAAGGACGAGCTGCCCACCGACCTGCCGCCGTGGCCGGGGGATCCGACGGGAGAGCGGAAGACGTACGCGCGCGGTGTGCTGGCCATGGCGAACGCGGGGCCGGACACGAACGGGAGCCAGTTTTTCCTGGTGTACGGGGATTCAGGGCTGCGGCCGGGCTACACCATCTTCGGCACCGTGGACGCCGCCGGGCTGGCCGTGCTGGACCGGATCGCCGCGGGTGGCATCCAGCCGACACCCGGGGATCCGGCGCCGCCGGTGGACGGCAAGCCGGTGCTGCCGGCGAACATCGAGCGGGCCCGCGTCTGCCGCTAGCTGGATCCGGCCGCGGAGGTCCACGGCCGGATCCAGTACAGCTCCTCCCAGAACGTCGACAGGATCACTGCAACCCCAGGTGAATCAGGGCAGAGCCTCCCAGTCCCCGAACGGACTGTCGGCTCCCGGCGCCGATTGCCTGCGGGCATGAACAACGCCATCGGTGCCGATGGCGAACATCACGGCAGCCCCACTCGCATCAAGAGTGGCCGCAGGGTAATCGACAATGGTTCCGCTGAGGTCGGCCCACGCGCCATAACCGCTGCCGTTCGCGGTCAACTGCTTGGTCATGCTGACCCCGGTCCCGGCGTTGCGCTCGAACATCAGGATCCGCGCGTCCGGACCAGCCGGGGTGGTGACGAGAGCGGGCTCACCAACCCCCGCGTGTCCCCCGATCACAGCAGGCGTGGTGCTCCAGGGGCCACCGGCGACGAGCTGGTAGCTGACGACCATCTCAGCGGTGCCGGCGCGGCGGTAGGCCACGTGGAGACGCCCGTCCTGGGACAGAGCGATCGAGGGCGGGCTGGCCGGGGTCATCGACGGGACGGTGGTGGCGAAAGTGAAACTGCCATTGGGTGTGGACTGATACCAGCGCAGCAGTCGAGTCCTGGAACTGGCGAACACCTCAATGAGACCCAGTGGCGTGGTAACGGCGGTGAGGCCGTCCTGCACGTCAGTGCCGCCCCGGTTCTGCCACGCGCCCCAGCCGCCGTTGGCCGCGGTCTGGACGCGGCTGCTGACCCCGCCGTTGCCGTTCTTGACGAACAGCTGCATCCGGCCGTTGGCGTTGGAGGCGACCACGGGCAGGCCGATCTGCTCTTGGATCTCCCAGTCCGTGTGGGGATTGCCAAGGTCGGTCCAACTCCCTGTCCAGGCGCCGTTGGCCGCGGTCTGGGACATGGTGACGATGTGGTGGTCGGTCATTCGCCTGGCGAAGATCGCCAGGCGGCCGTCGGCCTGCTTGCCCACGCTGATCGCGGGCGCCAGGGCGCCGCCCGCGCCGGCCAGCACGTGCGGGCCGTCCCACGCTCCCAGCAGGGTCTGCCCGTAGGTGTTCACCACACCGTTGCGCACCACGAAGATCTGGGGTCGGCCATCAGCGTTCCGGCCCGCCCAATGGGTTCCCCTGGCCCAGCGGTAGTACATCCGGGTAGGCCACACGTTCGGGTCGAACGCGTGGTCGTATTGGATGTAGTGATCGATGATCGCGCTCTTGCGGGCGCTGATCGCGGTCGTCAGGTTCATCGGCGCGTCGGCGATGTTGTAGTCGCGGTAGTTCACCAGCAGAATCGGCAAGCCTGACGCCTGGGCCGCGTCCCCGGCCAACCGTCCCGCGGCCACATGGTCGCCGTGGCCCGGGTCGTAGCGGTTGTCGACGATGGGGTCTTGGGCGCGCAGGACGTTGGGCTGGTAGTGGTTCATCAACCCCGCCAGGACGGCGATCACGTCAGCGCGCTCGTACGTGTACGACTCGCTCACCAGGCCGTCCTCGGGGATGATCGTGTGATCGACGAAGTCGTCCACCCAGTTGAACCAGCCGATCTCGTTGTCCCGCATGTTCATGAACACCAGCTGGATCTGCGGATGATCCGTGAGCGTGTACCGCTCGACCTGCCGATTCGCGATCGTCCAGGCCACCCCGGTCCACTCCTCCTGGGCGGCCGGATTCACGTCCGGCACCCCCGTCATCCGGGCGTAGGCGTCCAGCATGCCGCGCTGCCGATTACGGGCCCGCTGCTCGTCGGTATCACCGTCTCCAGTGACCTGCCCCGCGGTCAGGAAGACCGTGACGTTCGCCGCCCCCGACTGGATCGAGTCGTCGATATCGGGGTTCATGAACAAGATGTCGTCGTCCTCATGCGCCACAATCTGCATGAACGCGCCGGGTGCGATGGTGGGCGTGGCGACGGCCACTCCACCCATCGGCACCACCACGACAAGCGCTGCGAGCGCGGCTAACAGCCGCATCCATAATGACGTAGTCCTGCCTTCGCGCATGTGCTTCCCCCCACGCGGGCCGTACCGAACAAAAGATTTTCGTGGCCCAAAGTCGAATAGTGAATAGTCTGCAACCCGGGGGCAAGGGGAAGCCTGATAACAACTGCGTAACACACTTCAAAAGGAAGATCATTTAACCGGCGAGATGGCTCTGGCCTGGGAATATGTGCTGGCGAGGTTGCAGCTCGATCGCTCCGGTGGCCTTCGGCGTGAACGAACAGGTACGCCTGGCGTATTGCTTTTGCGATTGGATGAATGGTGAGTATAAAATAGAAATAAAATTCACGAGGGAAGCGATCTGTCGAAGAATTCTCCCACCATTGAGCTCATCGCCTGCTCCACCCGGTGAATCCACTCCGCTGTTGATGTGAATTTGACGGCCGGTCAGAAATCCGACGACATCCGCGACTGGTCAGGTCCCCTACGCTCTCGCCTCCTCGGGGCTCAGGGTGCCCGCATCATTTGACGTCGCCGGCCTCGGTGCCCGCGCCTTCCGGCTGTACTCGACGAGTCGGGCGTTCAGTATGCGCGACCGGAGGTTGTTGACCAGCGTGGCCGTGACCAGGCAGTCGGCGACGACCACGATCCAGCCGAGCCGCAGGCCGGGGTCGATGCCGTCAGTGTCGCCGCGTCGAGTCATTTTCGACCGCGACAAGGCGAAAGCCCGGAACATATCCGCTGAAGCTGGGCTTCCACCTGTTGTCAGGACACTTGGCGATTATCAGGATGATGTCCCTCATGCCCGCCAGAGTTCCGGCAGCCGCGCGGTCGAGCTCGCACGTGCTAAGGCAGCTTGGGTGGCTCGACGCCAGAATCTGGAAATCCCGCGGAGCACTTGTTCGTGGCCGTGCAAAAGGTTGTACGTGTTGTCGCTCATGGCAAGACTGCCTCCTAGGTGGGCGAAATCGTATGCCTGCATCGTGATGCGATAGTCTCGGCTGGATGTCTAAAGACCGGTCGGCCAGGCGGTCAGTGCCTACCATGCGGGACATCGCCGCTGTGGCTGCCGTCTCGCAGAGCACCGTGTCCCGTGTCCTCAGTGGCGCGCCCACCGCCGTGCCCATCGCGGAGGAGACTCGCCAGCGGGTGCTGCGGACCGCCCGGGAGCTGGGCTATCGGCCCAACCCGCTGGCTCGCGGGCTGCGCGGCGCCTCGACGAACCTCATCGGTGCGGTGGTGCGCGACTTCAGTGATCTCTTCTTCGCCGGGGCGATCGAGGCGCTCGTGGTCGAGTCGATGGCGCACGGCTACAACGTTGTTCTGGGCCACGTGCCGGGCCGGGCGGGCGATGAGGCGCTCTCGCTGACCACCGTGCTGGAGACCCGGCACACCGATGCGGTGGTGCTGCTCGGTGACATGCAGCAGCATCCGCGGTTCCTTGCCGACCTGCGCAACTCGATCGTGCCGGTGGTCGCGCTCTGGCCGGGCACGAGCCCGCACGAGTTCCCGACCGTTGACGCCGACGACCGGGCCGGCATCCGGGCCGGCCTGCGCCATCTGGTGTCACTGGGACACAAGAGGATCGCCTACATCAACGCTGAGCTTCCCAATGAATATCGGGCGCGGGAGGATGCCTACCTCGATTTCATGCGTGATCGATTCGGCGCCGTGCCGCCGGGCTATGCCGAGCGCAGCCCCAGCACCTTGGCCGGCGGCGATGCCGCGCTGCGGCGCCTGATGGACCGGCCCGACCCGCCCACGGCGATCGCCGCCTCGACCGATGTGGTGGCCGTGGGCGTGCTGCACGCCGCGCACAGCTTGGGCGTGACAGTGCCGGATTGCCTGTCGGTCGTCGGCTTCGACGACATCGTCATCGCGGCGCATACCGTGCCGGCCCTGACCACCGTGCGGATGCCGATATCGGAGATCGTCGGCTACGCCGTTACGCAGGCGGTCAGGCTGGCCCGGGAACCGGCCGACGCCCAGCGCCTGCCGGCTCTTGAGATTTTCCAGCCGGAATTGATAGTGCGGGACTCGACCGCACCTCCGGCGCTGAGCTGAAACCGATCATGCCAACGCTTATTTGACGGCTCCGCTCATCAGACGGGGGCTCGCCCCGTCGACGAGGGCGGCTTCGACCACGTCCGTCGGTACGGCTTGGATCGCGGCGACGAAAAGGATCATCCCGAAGCCGATCACCTTCCAGACCACGGAGGCGCTGATCGCGAAGTTGGAGACGCCGGCGTCCACGCCCAGCCACAGCACGGGCTTGTCGATGATCCCCAGATCGAGCAGCGCCCGGTTCGCCAGACCGAAATCGGTGCTGAAAAGCCAGTACCAGAGCAGGCTCGACACTCCGAGACCGATTACGACCGGGATGAAGACCACCGTCCGGGTGACCCGGCGCAGGGCGGTGTTCCTGGCGGTGAGCAGTGCCAGCAGATAGCCGCCGATGATGAGGAACGGAGTTATGAGCGCGGTGTAGAGCAGGGCGAAGGCTCCTCCTGGCCGCAGGCGGTGGCCGCGAGCAATGGCACCGCCGCGGCCGCCCGGACAGGCCACCTGGGATGGGTCCTCATGTGCCAGGCTCCTCTCTTCGGAGTGGACCGGTGTTGACACGACCCCCTGCTGATGGGAACGTAACCATGAATACGATTGCATTAAATCGTTTTCATTTTGTGATTCGGGAGTCACCGGCTCACTGGTGGAGCCAGGTGTGGTCATATTGCGCCTCCCCTCTGGCGGCCTCTCAGTTCTGCGCATTGCTGTAGCACCACGCAATTCCCACGCTTGCCGGGCGGACTGTTAACGCAACCACGGCCATTCGTCAGGTGACATATGACCCGCAGCATTCTGGGGCGCCTGGGGTTCGCGACTTACCGACGATGACGGAGATCAGCGCAGCTGAAGGGAGATCGTCCATGCCCAGTAGCGCCCGCATCCGAAACAGACTCGCCACCACCGTCAGGGTCGTCCTCGTGGCCGTTCTCGCCCTGGGAATGAGCCTGGCGGCCGTGCCCCCGGCGCAGGCCGCCGGCGGCGGGCCGAGCATCACCAAGAAGCGGTTCGGGATCCTGCCCAACGGCAAGAAGATCGACATCTACACACTGCGGAACTCCAACGGGATGCGGGTGAAGATCCTCACCTACGGCGGCATTCTTCAGTCGATCGAGGTCCCCGACAGCGGGGGCAAGTTCGCCGACGTGACGCTCGGATTCGACAACCTGTCCGACTACGTGAAGAAGAGCCCGTATTTCGGGTCCATCACCGGCCGGTACGCCAACCGCGTCGCCAAGGGGCGGTTCACCCTGGACGGCAAGACGTACCGGCTGGCCACCAACGACGGCCCCAACCACCTGCATGGCGGCAACAAGGGTTTCGACAAGCAGGTCTGGCAGGCCCACCCGGTCAAGCGGCACAACAGCGTGGGGCTCGTGCTGACCTACACCAGCCCGAACGGTGAGGAGGGCTACCCGGGGACGCTGCGTACCAAGGTCGTCTACACGTTGACCGACGACAACCAGCTCCGGATGGACTACCGAGCCACCACCAGCAGGCCCACGATCGTCAACCTCACCAACCACGCGTACTTCAACCTGCGCGGTGAGGGCAACGGCACGATCCTCGGCCACGAGCTGCAGATCAACGCCTCCCGCTACACGCCGGTCGACAAGACGCTCATCCCCACCGGAAAGATCGCCCGGCTGGGCGGGACACCGCTGGACTTCCGCCGGCCCACCGCCATCGGCGACCGCATCGACAGCGAGAACCAGCAGATCGTGCGAGGCGGCGGGTACGACCACAACTACGTCCTCCAGAGCCACGGGCGGGGCCTCAAACTGGCCGCCAGGGTCGTCGAGCCGGACAGCGGGCGCGTGCTCGAGGTCATCACCGACCAGCCGGGCCTGCAGTTCTACTCGGGCAACTTCCTGGACGGCACGCTGCGCGGCACCAGCGGCCGCCTCTACCCGAAGCGGTCCGGCTTCGCTCTGGAGTCGCAGCACTTCCCGGACTCGCCCAACCACGAGAACTTCCCCTCGACCGTCCTGCGGCCGGGCGAGGTCTACCGGACCACGACGATCTACGCGTTCTCCACGGTGTGACAACTGCGTGAAATCCCCCGCCGATCTCATGAGGCAGGATCATGAAAGACATCCATCCGAAGGTCGAGGAGGCCCTCGACACACTCAACCTGAACCGGGTCGCGCGCCGTCGCCTCCTGTCCGGGGCGGGCCTGGTCAGCGCCTCGGCCGCCGCGGCCGCGCTGCTCAGCGCGTGCACCAGTGACTCGGGCGGGAACAGGCCCGCCGCCTCAGGCGGCACCGCGGCGGCGGCCGGGGCCGGGGACTTCCCGTCCACGCCCAAGTGGAAGTTCGTCTTCGTCTGCCACGTCACCACCAACCCGTTCTTCACCCCCACCCAGTACGGCGCCCAGGACGCGTGCGCGCTGCTCGGCACCGAGTTCCAGTGGACCGGGTCGAAGGACTCGATCGTGGCCGAGATGGTCAACGCGACCAACACCGCCATCTCGGCCAAGGCCGATGGGCTGGGGCTGGCGGTCGTGGACAAGGCGGCCTTCAAGGAGCCGGTGAACCGTGCCCTGGACGCGGGTATCCCGGTGGTGTCCTACAACGCCGACGGCGCCCGTGACGACAAGGGGACCAGCCGGCTGGCGTACATCGGGCAGGGGCTCTACGAATCCGGCTACGCCCTGGGCCAGCGGGCCCTTCAGCAGGTGGACTCCGGCGACGTGGTGGGGTTCATCGCCACCCCGGGCGCCCTGAACATCCAGCCCAGGATCGACGGCGCCGCCCAGGCGGTCAAGGACTCGGGCAAGGCGATCACGTTCGAGTCGGTCGGGACGAACGCCGACATCACCAAGGGGCTGTCGATCATCGACGCGTATGCCCAGGGGCACCCGAACCTGGCCGGGATGCTCGCCGTCGACGCCGGATCGACGCAGTCGATCGGGCAGGTCGTCAAGAAGTACAACATGCGATCGAAGAAGCTCAAGGTGGCCGGCGGCTTCGACCTGGTGCCCGAGACGCTGACGGCCATCAAGAACGGCGATCTGGACTACACCATCGACCAGCAGCCGTACCTGCAGGGATTCCTGCCGGTGCTCTACCTCTACCTGTACAAGCTCTCCGGCGGGCTGCTGTTCCCGTCGGAGACCAACACCGGTCTGCTCTTCGTGACCAAGGACACCGTGGGGCCGTACCAGACCACCAAAACCCGCTTCGAGGGCTCGGACACCGCCCAGAAGCTGGTCGAACGGTCCGGCGCCATCGCTCACGCCTCCTAGAGGCGTTGATCGGGAGTTGAGACGTACGGCTTGCGTCCGGGGAACGCGCGGGGCGCAAGTCGTACACCCAGTCAATCCATGTGGAGGAGGGCGAGGTGCCCGACATCAGCGATGGTATCCGCGAGTCGCCGGCGCCCGCGGAGGTGGCCGGACGGCCCACGGGGAACGGGGCGCGGCGCGGCGCGAACCGGATCCTGCTGCGGATCAGGGACGAGTTCCTGCGGCGGCGCGAGGCGAGCGTGCTGGTCGTGGCGCTGGCGCTGGGGGCCTACTTCGCCTCGGCCTCCGAGGCGTTCCTGACCGGCGACAACATGGTCAACATCACCCAGGCGGCCGCGCCGAGCGCCATCGTCGCCTGCGGCATCGTGCTGCTGCTGGTCAGCGGCGAGATCGATCTGTCGGTCGGGGTGGTGGCGGCGCTGGCGCCGTTCATGATGCACTACGCGATCGACTACTGGGGGGTTCCAGGTGTCCCGGCGATTCTGCTCGCCCTGCTGACCGGGACGGTTATCGGGCTGGGGAACGGGTTGGTCACGGTCGTGCTGAAAGTGCCCTCGTTCATCACCACGCTGGGCACCTTCTACCTGGTGACCGGGATCGTGCTGACCACGTCCGGCGCCTATCCGGCCGAGATTCCCGCGTCGGTGGACAACCGGATCGGGCAGTGGCTGGGGGCGGCCAACTGGGCGCATCTCGTGTGGGCTCTGGTGATCGTGGCGTTCTTCCACGTGCTGTTCACGCGTACGCGGTGGGGGCTGCACACGATCGCCGTGGGCGGGAACCTGCTGGGGGCGCAGGAGGCGGGCGTCCGAACAGGGCGCATCAAGGTCGGAAATTTCATGATTGCGGGCACTTTGGGGGCTCTTGCCGGGATATTGGAAGCCTTCCGGATTCACACGATCGACCCCAACCTCGGTGGCGGCACCGGCCTGATGTTCACCGCGGTCTCGGCGGCGGTCATCGGCGGCACGGCCCTGGCCGGCGGCTCCGGGACGATCATCGGCGGTGCCCTGGGCGCGCTGGTGCTGGCCGAGCTCCAGAACGGCTTCAACCTGATCGGCATCTCCGCCAACCCGTATTTCCTGATCCTCGGCGGCGCCATCCTCCTGGCGATGATCGCCAACGTGTACCTGAGCCGACTGAGAAGGGCGGGCAAGACGACGTGACCTCTCCGAACGCCGACTCCACTGGTGCCGTCGACGTCCTGCGCGTGGAGCACGTCTCCAAGCGCTTCGGCACGGTGACCGCGCTGCGCGACGTCAACATCCACCTGACCAGGGGCGAGGTACTCGGCCTGATCGGCGACAACGGCGCCGGCAAGTCCACCCTCATGAAGATCATCTGCGGCTTCCACCAGCCCGACGCCGGCCGCATCCTGCTCGACGGCGAGGAGGTGTCCTTCAAATCCGTCGACCACGCCCGCTCACTCGGCATCGACACCGTCTACCAGGACTTGGCGTTGATCAACGAACTGAGCGTCTACCACAACATGTTCCTCAACCGCGAGCCGGTGATCTTCGGCTGTCTGCTGAACAACCGCAAAATGCGCAGCCTGGCTCGCGAACACCTCAACGACATGGGCGTCAACATCCCGTCGGTGGATGTGGAAGTAGCCAAACTGTCGGGCGGTCAACGCCAGGCCATCGCCGTGGCCCGCTCCGTCTACTCCCGCTCCAAGATCCTCCTGCTGGACGAGCCGCTGGCCGCGATGGGTGCGAAAGAGGGCGTTCAGATCCTCGACCTGGTCCGCGATCTCAAATCCCGCGGCGAAGTCTCCATAATGATCATCGCCCACAACTACGCCCAGGTCCTGGAGGTCTGCGACCGGGTCAACCTCCTCCAGCACGGCAGCATCACCTTCGACAAACCCACCGCCCGGACCTCCGTGAAGGAACTCACCGACCTGGTTGTGGAGGAATACCGCGCCGCTCGCACCGGGGTTCGGTCCGGCCCCACCCCTTGAGAGCGGGGCGAGGCGGTTCCGGTCATTCGCCGCCCAGATCGAGCAGGACCTTCGACGCCACGGCGCGATCGCCGGCCAGGTCGAACGCTTCGACCGCCCGGGCCAGCGGGAGGGTGTGGCTGATCACCGGCTGGACGTCCAAGCCCGCGGCCAGCAGCGACAGCGCGTCGTCGAATTCGTGGTCGAAGCGGAAGGCACCCCGCATGGTGATCTCCCGGGTGACCACCACATTGCCGAGGAAGCCGGTCTCGCCAGGTGGGAGCAGGCCGAGCAGGACGACCGTGCCGCCGCGACGTACCCGCTGGACGCAGGTGCCGAGGCCCGCCCCGGAGCCGGACGCCTCGATGGCGACGTCGACGTTGTCCGGCCACGCCGGGTCGTCGGGCTGGTCGGCCCGGACGGTGGCTGTGGCGCCGACCCTCCTGGCGATGTCCAGGGGCGCGTCCAGCAGATCGCTGACGGTCACCTCGGCGGCGCCCGCGTGCCGCAACGCGGCGACCACCAGGGCGCCGATGGGACCGGCGCCCGTGACCAGCACGCGCTTCCCGGCCACCTCCCCGGCGCGGCGGACCGCGTGCAGAGCGACGGACAGCGGCTCGGCCAGCACGGCCCGGCGCGGGTCGAGCCCGGCAGGCAGCGCTCGTACCTGATCGGCGGGTACGATCAGCCGCTGGGCGAAACCACCCTGGACGTGCGGCATCCGGGCGGCGCTGCCGAGGTAGCGGGCCTGACCGCACACGTTCCGCCGGCCGCCCGCGCACTCCGGGCACGCGCCGCACGGGGTGGCCGGGTGGATCGCCACCGGTGTGCCGGCGGCCGGGCCGTCCGTACCGGGGCCGAGCGCGTGGACCCGGCCGACGACCTCATGGCCGAGCACCAGGGGCTCGCGGACCTGGAAGTCACCGACCGAGCCGCGATGGTAGTAGTGCAGGTCCGAGCCGCAGATGCCGCCGAGGGTCGCGGCCACGAGCGCCTCCCCGGAGCGGGGAAGGCCGGGGTCCCACTCCTCGACCCGGAGATCGCCCGCCTTGTGGACGACGCAGGCACGCATATGTGCTCCCTCACAGAACGGACAGCATTCCGCCGTCGACGTACAACACTTGCCCGCTGACGAAGTCGGACGCGGGTGACGCCAGGAAGATCAAGGCACCGATCAGGTCGGAGACCTGGCCCCACCGGCCGGCCGGGGTGCGCCCCCGCACCCATGCGCTGAACTCCTCGTCCGCGACGAGCGCCTCGGTGAGTTCGGTCGCGAAATATCCCGGTCCCAGGCCGTTGACCTGGATGCCTGACGGGCCGAGGTCCGCGCACATGCCCTTGGTCAGCAGCTTCAGCCCGCCCTTGGTGGCCGCGTAGGGGGCGATGCCGGGCCGTACCGTCTCGCTCTGCACCGAGCAGATGTTGATGATCTTGCCGCGGCGGCGCGGGACCATCCGGCGGGCGACCTCCCGGCCCATCAGGAAGGCGCTGGTGAGGTTGGTGCCGATCAGCCGGTGCCAGTCCTCGTCGGGGAAGTCCACCAGCGGCGCGCGGTGTTGCGTCCCGGTGTTGTTGACCAGGATGTCGATCGGTCCCACCTCGTCCTCGATCGCGGCGACATTGGCGGCCACGGCCGCGGAGTCGGTCACGTCGAAAGCTCGGGCGAAGACCTTTCCGGCCGGGGCCAGTTCGGCGTGGGTCCGCGCGAGGACCGCCTCGTCACGGCCGTTGAGCACCACTGTGCACCCGGCCTCCAGCAGCCCTTGGGCCAGCGCACGGCCGATGCCCCGGCTGGAGCCGGTGATCAGCGCGATGCGTCCCTCGATGTCGAACAATGGGCTGCTTGTCACGCTGGTACCGCTTTCATCCACTTGTCGGGCCGTGAGAACGCTAGTCAGAGCTCATCGGGTTTGACCAATACCTAGTGTGTGTGACGTCATCGGCCACCCGAATTCTTGCCGAATTCGAGGATCAGCTCGTGAAAGAGATCGTGTACCGCGAGGGCGGGCTCCGACAGCGGTTGATGGTGGGACGTGCACAGCGAGAGCTTGACCTCGATCGTGGGGTTGACGATCCGCCGCACCACCAGATTCCGTACGTCGAGGATGGCCTGCGCCGCCGACCAGGGCAGCACCGTGGCACCCAGACCGGCGCTGATGGCGCTGACCAGGGTCAGCACCGACTCGATCTCGCCGACGACCTTCGGTTCGAGTGAGGCATGGCGGAAGGCGGCGTCCACGACCTGGCGGATGGTGTGAATGCGGCTCGGCAGCAGCAGGCCCACATCGGCCAGCTCCGCGATGGAGACGTCGTCCGTCTCTGACGCCAGGCCGGTTCCCGGGGCGGCGACCAGGTAGAGATCCTCGGTGCGCATCGGCTCGAACTGGACCCCGCGGATGGGCCCGGCGTCGTAGATGAACGCCATGTCCATGCGGCCCGTCATGATCGCTTCGCTGATGACGCCGCCGAAGTTCTCGTTGATGTGCAGCAGGATGTCGGGGTAGCGCTCCCGCACGGCCCGCAGCAGCGGCAGGGCCAGTGCCGCGCCCGTGCTGTACGGAGCCAGCCCGACCGAGACGCCTCCGGCGGGCGCCCGGCCGGATACGTCGATCGCCGCCTGCGCGTGTTCGAGCTGGCGCAGGATCAGCTGGGCGTGGCGGTAGAGGGCGCGTCCGGCCTCGGTCGGCGCCACCCCGCGCTTGCTCCTGATCAGCAGTTGCTGCTTGAACTGGCTCTCCAGCATGGAGATCTGCTGGCTCAGCGCGGGCTGCGCGATATGCAGGATGTCGGCGGCGCGCGTGATGCTCCCGGCGTCGACGACCTTGACGAACGAGTAGAGACGCCTGGTGTCCATCGGCTACCTCCAGCCTTTGCCAGGGGCTCATCGTACGGGCCGGGCACAGAGCCGGAGCAGGTGCGCGGTCATAGCGGGGACCTATCACGTCACACGCAATGTGTATTTGATGTGCCCATCTCCCCGGATTACGGTCACCCAAACGGTAATTCGGGCCTGACCGGCAACCCCCGGCGGGATCTTCGCAGCCGAGCTCAATCGCGCTTCGCGCCCCTTCTGACCTCTTGAGCGGAGGACGACATGGCACACACGGTCGATCTGGTGGCCGATCTCGGTGAGGGATTCGGCGCCTACACCATGGGTGACGACGAGGCGCTGCTGGATGTCCTCACCTCGGCCAACGTCGCGTGCGGCTTCCACGCGGGCGACCCGCGGATCATGGACGCCACCGTACGCCACTGCGTCGAACGCGGTGTCGCCGTCGGCGCGCACCCCAGCTTTCCCGACCTGGTCGGGTTCGGCCGCCGCGCGATGGAGCTGGCACCGGACGAGGTCCGTACCGATGTGCTGTACCAGGTGGGAGCTCTGCAGGCGTTCGCCGCCGCGCACGGCACCCGCGTACACCACGTGGCACCGCACGGCCGGCTCGGCAACCTGGTCGCGACCAGGCAGGACTACGCGGCCGCCGTGGCCGACGCGGTCGCCTCCCTCGACCCCTCGCTGATCGTCCTGGCGCAGGACGGGGAGCTCGCCGACGCCGCCCGCGCCCGTGGCCTGCGGGTCGGCATCGTCGGGATCGCCGACCGGGCCTACCTCGACGACGGCACCCTGGTGCCGAGGAGCGAACCCGGCGCGGTCATCCATGACGAGCGAGAGATCAGTGAGCGGACGGTCCGGCTGGTGACCGAAGGCGTGATCCGCAGCGTCGGCGGCCGGGACATCCCCGTCCATTGCGACACCGTCCTGCTGCACAGCGACACCCCCGGCGCCATCGCGCTCGCCCACCTCATCCGCAAGGAACTCATCGCGGCGGGCGTGACGATCGCCCCGCTGGTAGACGTGCTCGACGCCAGGTACGGCGGCTGAGATGGACCACGGCATCCACATCGCGGACTGCGGCGACTCGGCCGTCGTGGTCAAGGCCACCGGCGGCGGTGCCTGGCGGGTCGTGCACGCCCTGGCCGACGCGATCGAGGCGGTCCGGCTCCACGGGGTGCACGGCGTTGTTCCCACCTACGACTCGTTGCTCGTCGAGTTCGACTGCTCCGCCACGGATCACGACACGGTTCACCGCGCCCTGCGGGGCGCGGCCGGGCGGCTCGCCGAGAGCCCGGCCCCGGCGCCCTCGCCCAGGCGGTTCACGGTCCCGGTGGTGTACGGCGGTGAGTACGGACCCGACCTGCCCGTGGTGGCGGAGCAGCTGGGGCTGACCGAGCGGGAGGTCGTCGACCTGCACACCGCCCGGGACCTGATGGTGCGCTGCCTCGGCGCACCGGTGGGAGCCCCGATGATGGACGGCCCCGCGTTCCCGAAACCGGTCCCGAGGCTGGCCTCTCCGCGTACCAGCGTCCCGCCCGGGTCGATCGCCGTCGCGGGCCGGCAGGCCGTGATCTGCCCCATGCGTTCACCGGGCGGGTGGCCGCTGCTGGGGCGCACCCCGCTGCGTGTCCTCGATCTCGACTCCGAGCCGCTGACTCCGTACCGGCCCGGTGACATCTTCCGGTTCGTATCGATCACTCCCGAGGAGTGGTCCGACCACGACGGCGCGATGCTCGCGGCTGAGGCGGTGGCCCGTGGCTGACACGCTCACCGTCCACCGCGCCGGACTCTCGGTGGTGCAGGACCTCGGGCGGCTCGGCCGCTCCCGCTACGGCCTGCCGGTCAACGGCGCTCTGGACCAGTACTCCGCCCGCGTCGCCAACGTTCTGACCGGCAACGACGAAGGTGCGCCACTGCTGGAGATCACGGCACTGGGCTTCGCCTGCACGCCCTCGGCCGAGGTGCTCATCGCGGTGACCGGCGCTCCCGCCGAGATCACCGTCGATGACGTTCCGCGTCCCCGGTGGGAACCGGTCGTGGTCCGGGCGGGCGAAACGATCCGCGTCACGCGCATCAGGCAGGGTCTGCGCGTCTACCTCGCCGTGCACGGCTCGGTGGAGTCGCCGTCCCTGCTGGGCAGTTGCGCTCCCGACACGATCCTCGGGTTCGGGCGCACGCTGCGGGACGGCGATCAGCTCGCCATTCGTACGCCCTTTCCGCCGGTCGATCACCCGTTCTCCGACATTCCGCTGTTCCGGTTGAACGCTTCCGTACCGCGCTTCGGCGAACCGTGGACGATCGACGTCACCGACGGCCCGGACCTGGCGGAGTTCGGTGACACCGCGGAGCGGCTGTTCCGGTCGGAGTTCACCGTCACCCCCCAGAGCAACCACATCGGCCTGCGGATGCGCGGCGACGTGCCGCGCCGGACGGCGACCGGTGAGGTGCTCTCCCGTGGCGTGCCCGTCGGCGCGGTCGAGGTGCCGGCCGGGGACGAACTGCTCGTCCTGCACCGCGGCCGTGGCGTCACCGCCGGCTATCCCGTCCTCGCGGTCGTCACCTCGACCGGCCTGTCCGCACTGGGGCAGGCCCGCCCCGGTCAGTCCGTCCGGTTCCGGCGCCGGACGGTGGCCGAGGCCGTGGCCGCGTACCGGTCACAACGCGCCGACATAGACTCCCTGCGCACTCGCGTACGCACGGTGTTCGACGCACTCACCCCCCACCCAGTAAGCGAGTGAAGGAGACAGCCATGGCCACCGTGGCCGCACAACCGACACCCAACACCGTCGATCCGAAAACCGCCCGTAAGGTCACCCTGGCGGGGTGCATCGGGATCTTCGCCGAGCTCTACGACAACGGCATCTTCGGCTTCATGGCCGGCACTCTGGGCACCGTCTTCTTCCCGGACTCGGCCAACGCCATCCAGCTCGTCTTCCTCGGGTATGCCGTCTCGTTCTTCTTCCGGCCCCTCGGCGGCATCATCTGCGGTCACCTCGGCGACCGCATCGGACGGCAGCGGATGCTCGTCTTCGTCATCCTGCTGATCAGCGTCGCGACGGCGGCCATCGGCCTGCTGCCGACCTACGCGAGCGTCGGCATCGCGGCACCCGCCCTGCTCATCCTGATGCGCGTCATGCAGGGCTTCTCGGTCGGTGGCGAGGCGTCCGGCGCGATGAGCTTCCTCGCCGAGCACGCGCCCGAGGGCAAGCGCGGCCTCTACACCAGCTACGCCCAGATCGCCTCCTTCCTCTCCCTGCTCACCGGCACGCTGATCGCCGCCGCCCTGACCAGCGGCCTCGGCCCGGACCGCATGGAGGCGTACGGCTGGCGGATCCCGTTCCTGCTGGCCATCCCGCTCGGTATCACCGGCATCTACATCCGCAAGCGCATCAGCGACACCCCGAACTTCACCCGTCTCCAGGAGAGCGGCAACCTGGCGAAGAACCCGCTTAAGGAGGCCTTCTCCTCCGCCGAGCACCGCCGCGCGATGCTGCTCGCCCTGTTCATCCCGCTGATGAATGGCTCCGGTTACTACGTGCTGTTCACCTACATGCCGACGTTCATGAACGCCCAGCTGCACTTCAGCAAGGTGCAGGCCCTGCTCGTCACCGCGACCAGCCTGGTGGCCATCTGCGTCGCCATCCCCTACATGGGCCGGCTGTCCGACCGGGTCGGGCGCAAGCGGGTCCTCGCGGGTGCCGCCATCGCCATGGCGATCGCCGGGATCCCCTGCTATCTGCTCATCGGCACCGGCAGCATGCCGCTCGCCATCCTGGGCGCGTGCGTCATGGCGATCATCTTCGCGGGCCACACGGGCGTCATCCACATCCTGCTCGTCGAACTCTTCCCGACCCGGGTGCGCTACTCCGCCTACGGGCTCGGGTACAACGTCTCGGCCGCACTCTTCGGCGGCACCGCGCCGCTGCTGATGACCTTCCTCATCGCCAAGACCGGCAACACCGGCATGCCCGCCTTCTACGCGGTCCTCACCGCGCTCGGCACGCTCATCGCCGTGTCCCGGGTGAAGGACAGGGCACACCAGCCGCTGCGCGACGCGTAGCACCCCACCGCACCACTCATCCTCACGCGGAGAGATTCACATGCCCTTCTCGGACTACAAGACCGCTCTGGTGACCGGCGCCTCCACCGGAATCGGGGCGGTGGTCGTCGAGCGCCTGGCGAAGCGGGGGCTCGACGTCCACGCCGTGGCCCGCGACGCCGAGCGGCTCGGCGACCTGGCCCGGCGTACGGGATGCACGCCGCACGCCGTCGACATCACGGACACCGCCGCACTGACCGAGGCTCTGCGGGGGATCGACGTCGACGTCCTCGTCAACAACGCGGGGGTCTCCCGCCCGGGGAACATCCTGTCGGCCGACGAGTTCGCCATCGACGAGCAGGTGGCGGTCAACATCCAGGCGGTGCTGCACCTCGTACGCCTGATCATGCCGGGCATGGTGGAACGCGATCTCGGCCACATCATCAACATCAGCTCGATCGCCGCCGTCTACAACTTCGGCGGCAACACGATCTACCACGCCACGAAGGCGGCCGTGCACACCCTGTCCCGTCAGCTCCGCGTCGACGGGTACGGCCGCCGGATCCGGGTCACCGAGATCTGCCCCGGCCGGGTGGAGACGGAGATCTTCGGCCGGCTGCTCGGCGACATGGAAGCGGCCCAGCGCCTGTACTACGACGGGTACGAGTCGCTCAAGCCGGAGGACATCGCCGACGCGATCGACTACGCCATCGGCTCGCCCCGCCATGTGAACATCGGGCACCTGGAGATCATGCCGACCTTCCAGGTGCCCGGCGGCCTCAACTTCGAAAGGCGGGCCGACTGACATGGCACTGGCGCAGCGGGTGAACCGCATCAAACCCTCGCCCAGCACGGCCGCGGCCCAGCGCGTACGCGAACTCAAGGCGCAGGGCCACGAGATCCTCGACCTCACGGTGGGCGAGCCCGACTTCGACACCCCCGACCACGTCAAGGCCGCCGCGATCGAGGCGATCGCGCGGGGCGAGACCAAGTACACCCCCGTCAACGGAACCCCGCAGCTCAGGGCGGCCATCGCCGACAAGCTCGCCCGGCGGCACGGACTGCGTTACCCCACCGACCGGATCACCGTGGGCGGCGGGGCGAAGCAGATCATCTTCCTCGCCCTGGCGGCCACGCTGGACGCGGGGGACGAGGTCATCGTCCCGGCACCGTACTGGGTCTCCTACCCGGACATGGTGCTGGCCAACGACGGCACACCCGTCGTGGTCCCGTGCCCGGAGGCCGACGGCTTCAAGCTGACGCCGCGACGGCTGGAATCCGCGATCACCGACGCGACCCGCTGGGTCATCCTCAACGCCCCGAACAACCCCACGGGCGCCGCCTACACCACGGACGAACTCCGCGCGCTCGCCGACGTGCTGCTCGCCCACCCGCACGTCATGGTGCTGACCGACGAGATCTACGACGAGATCTCGTATGAGCCGGAGCTGCCCAGCACCCTGGCCGCGGTCGAACCGCGCCTGGCGGACCAGGTGTTCCTCACGAACGGCGTCTCCAAGACGTATGCCATGACCGGCTGGCGGATCGGCTACGGCGTGGGTCCGGCGGAGCTGGTCGGGGCGGTCAACAAGCTGCAGTCGCAGATCTCCTCGTGCCCCTCGTCGATCAGCCAGGCGGCCGCCACCGCCGCGCTCACCGGCGACCAGAGCTTCATCGGTGACTGCGTCGCCGTCTACCGGGCCCGGCGGGACGAGACGGTCAAGATGCTGACCGGCGTCCCCGGCCTGACCTGCACCGCGCCGAGCGGCGGCTTCTACGTGCTCGTGGGATGCGCCGCGCTGCTCGGCGGCCGGACCCCGGCCGGCGAAGAGATCCGTACGGACGAGGAGTTCGCCCGCTATCTGCTGGAGTCGCAGCAGGTGGCGGTGATCCACGGATCCGCCTACGGAGCGCCAGGCTACTTCCGCGTCTCCTTCGCGACGTCGAGCTCCGTCCTGACCGAGGGCTGCGAGCGCATCGCCCGCGCCTGCGCCGACCTTTCCTGATCTTGGAGTAGGAGACTCATGCTGCGTGTCAACACGAAGTTCGACCGCCCCGATCCGGCGCTGGTCGAGCGGCTGAGCGCGTATTCGTCGGCCACCATTCACGAGGCGCAGGGCCGGCTCGGCGCCCTGAGCTCCACGATCAAGCCGGTCGACGACGCCATGTCGCTGTGCGGACCCGCCTTCACCGTGCGCTGCGCCCCCCGGGACAACATCATGCTCCAGGTCGCCATCGCGCACGCTCAGCCCGGCGATGTCGTCGTGGTGTCCGCCGGCGAATATGCGGAGGCCGGCTCCTTCGGCGACGTACTGGCCAACGCCTGCGTGGCCAAGGGCCTGGGCGGGCTGATCACCGACACGGGCGTCCGCGACACCCGGGAACTGCGCGAACTCGGCTTCCCGGTGTTCTCCTTCAGCGTCTCCATCAAGGGCACGGTCAAGGAGACCGTCGGTCCCATGGCGGAGCCCGTGCTGATCGGCGGCGAGATCGTCCGTCCTGGCGACGTGGTGCGAGGTGACGCCGACGGCGTCGTGGTCGTCCGGCGCGAAGACGTGGGCGAAGTGGTGCGGAAGTCGCAGGAGCGCGTCGACGCCGAGGCCGGGTACATCGCCGCCTACCGTGCCGGAAAGAGCGTCATCGAGGTCAGCGACCTCGCCGCCGTCCTCGAAGCGAAGGGACTGGTCATCGACGATTAGGATCTTTTCGTATGTTATTTGCCCGACTGTCGGAAAGGCCGCAATGATCCACCCCCTCAGTCGGCGGTCCGCTCTGCTGGGTGCCGCGGCCGTGGCCGGCCTGGCCGTGTGGGAGAGACCGGCAGAGGCGGTCGGCGCCGCCGCGTTCGACGCCGCGCGTGAACGGTGGGTGAGCCTGCTGGCCGGCGGGTCGTACGACGCCGCCTACCCCGACAAGACGCGGGCGGTCGAGGGCTCGGCCAACGCGGTGCTGCGCAAGCTGAAGCCCACCCCCGGCCGCCCGAGCCTGTGGCCCGACCTGCCGCTCGACGACCCCCGGACGGGCAACTTCAACCGCGCCTACAACCGCATGCGCACGCTGGCGCTGGGCTGGGCCACGCCGGGCACCGTCATGCACCGGGACGGTCAGGTCGCCGAGACCGCGGTCATGGCGCTGGACTTCCTGTACGAGCACGCCTACCACGAGGGGCTCAAGCGGCGGGACAGCAACTGGTACTGGTGGGAGATCGGCGTCCCCCGCGCGCTGACCGACACCTGCGCCCTGCTGTACGACGGCCTGCCCAAGGACCACCTGGAGCGCTGGCTGCGCCCCTTGCACCGCTGGTGCCCCGACCCGGAGCGCCGCGTCAGCCACCCCGGCGTCGTCGAGACCGGCGCCAACCGGGCGGGCAAGGCCACGGCGGTGGCGATCCGCGGATTACTCACCCACGACGCACGCCTGATCAAGCGGGCCCGGGACGCGGTCTCCGACCTGCTGCGGCCGACCAGGGGCCCAGGCGACGGCTTCTACCGTGACGGGTCGTTCATCCAGCACGACGTGTACGCCTACACCGGCAGCTACGGCGTGGACTACCTGGAGAGCGTGGCCAAGCTGATCGCCGTGCTCGCGAGGTCACCGTGGGAGATCACCGGAATCGGGAACGTCTACGACATCGTGGATCGCTCGTTCGTGCCGTTCATCTTCGACGGGCTGATGATGGACTGCGTACGCGGCCGGCAGATCTCGGTGCAGGGCCACCGCGACTACCACTCGGGGCAGAAGGCGGTCGAGTCCATCCTCACCTTGCTGGAGACGGCGCCCGAGCGCCATGCCCGGCGCTGGCGACCGATGGTGAAGGGCTGGCTCATCCGCAACCAGGTCGGCCCCGTCGGCACGCTCGCACCACTGGCGAGCATCGCGGGGGCCAAGGCCCTGCTGGAGGACCCGTCGGTGCCGGTCGGCCCGCGCATGACGGGCACGTACGTCTTCGCCGACATGGACCGCGTCGTGCACCGCCGTCCCACCTGGGCCTGCGCGATCGCGATGAGCTCGGAGCGCATCGGCGCGGCCGAGGCCATGAACCAGGAGAACCTGCACGGCTGGTACACCGGTGACGGCATGACCTATCTCTACACCGGCGATCTCACCCACTGGAACGATGAGCTGTGGCCCACCATCGACCCGTACCGGCTGCCGGGCACGACGGTTGACACCCGCGGACGCGCCGATCTCCCGTACGGCAAGCGCCGCCTGCCACCCACCCCGTGGGCGGGCGGTGTGGCACTCGACGGCGAGTACGGCGTGGCGGCCATGAAGCTGATCGCCGACGGCTCCTCGTTACGGGCCAAGAAGGCGTGGTTCCTCCTCGATGACGCGGTGATCGCGCTCGGCGCCGGCATCGCCGCCTCCGATGGCCGCCGCATCGAGACCATCGTGGAGAACCGCAACACCCACGACCGGCATCCGCCGCTGACCCGGGGCGACGGCTGGATCCACCTGTCCGGTGCGGCCGGTTACGCGCTGCTCGACGGCGCCGACGCGAAGGTGATCCGCGAGCAGCGCACCGGCCGCTGGCGGGACATCGACAAGGGCGCCACCACCGGAGGCGACCAGACCCCCGTCACCAGGCACTACACGACGATCGTCATCGACCACGGCGTCGATCCGCGCAAGGCGCGCTATGCCTATGCCGTGCTGCCCGACGCCTCCATCGCGCAGACCGCGGCTTACGGCGGGCGGGTCGAGGTCCTCGCCAACTCCCGAGTGGTCCAGGCCATTTCCCGCGACGACCTGCTCGCCGCCGTCTTCTGGCGCGCGGGGACCGTCGAGACCGCCTACGGACCGCTCACCGCCGACGGCCCTTGCACGCTGCTGGTCCGCCGCGACCACAAGGGGGTACGGCTCGCGGTCTCCGACCCGTCCAGGACCGCCGACGAGGTGAAGATCAAACTGCCCTGGCCGGTGAAATCAATCAAGGAGAGCGACCGCGGCGTGCGTAAGTCCAAGCGCGCGATCAAGGTGGAGGTCGGCGGCAGCCGCGGCCACGCCCGCACGGCGGTGGTGCGCGTCTGAACCTCCGAGGGTGCTTCAGCGCTTGGACGGTGCCAGATGGGCGCGCTCTCCCTGCGCGCCGAACAGGGTGAGCAGCTCCGCGGGCTGGTTGTCGGCGCTGCCGATCCAGTGCGGTACGCGGGTGTCGAACTCCGCGGCCTCGCCGGCGCCGAGCCGGAACTCCTGCTCGCCGAGCACGAACCTGACATGTCCGTTGAGGACGTAGAACCACTCGTATCCCTCGTGGGTCCGCATGCGCATCGCCGGCGCTCGGCCGGCGGGTGGATAGATCACCTTGTAGGCCTGGATGCCACCGGCCCGCCTGGTCAGCGGCACCATCACCAGCCCGGCTCGCCGCACTGGCCGCAGGTGGATGCGCGGGTCGCCGGTGGGCGGCGCCGCGACGAGATCATCGAGCGGGACGCCGTGCGCCCGGGCCAGCGGCAGGAGCTGCTCCAGCGTGGGGCGGAGCTTGCCGTTCTCGAGACGGGACAAGGTGCTCGCCGTGAGGCCGGTCTCGGTTGCCAGCGCCGCCAGCGTGGCGCTCCGCGCCCGGCGCAGGGCACGCAGCCGCGGCCCGACTCCGGCCAGGACATCTTCTTCGGGGTGATCCATGCCCCCGATAATGCGGATCCGCAACTTTTCTTGCAAGGGGGAAACCGCGGCGGCGATGCTCTTCGCACATCACCGGCGTCGAAGGGACAACGCAGATGGATTCCGCCCGACTACCCACCGAGGACGCCGAACTGTTCTGGGAACGGCACTACCGCACCCGGCGTACCTGGGACGCACACGTGAACGCGCTGCTCGCCGAGACCGCCGCTCCACTGCGTCCCGGCGCCGCCCTGGATCTGGGCTGCGGCGCCGGCGGCGACGCCATCTGGCTCGCCCGGCGAGGCTGGCACGTCACGGCGGTGGACATCTCCACCACCGCCGTCGAACGGGTGCGGGAACGCGCCCGTGAACTCGGCGTCGCGGACCGGGTCGCCACCGAACAGCACGATCTGGCCCGAACCTTCCCGGACGGAGAGTTCGATCTCGTCTCCGCCCAGTACTTCCAGACCCCGTTCCCGCTGCTCCGCGGCCGAGTCCTGCGCACCGCCGCACGGGCCCTGCGCCCCGGCGGTCTGCTGCTGATCGTCGACCACGGCTCCACCGCGCCCTGGTCGTGGAACCAGGACCCCGACATCCGCTACCCCACACCCACCGAGATCGCCGCCGAACTCGATCTCGACCCCGCGCACTGGCCCGTTCTGCGCGCCGACATGCCCCGCCGCCAGGCCACCGGACCCGCTGGTGAGACCGCGACGGTCATCGACAATGTCCTGCTCATCCAGCGATCCGCCGGACCGGAGTGACCCGATGCCAGAGAACCCATCCAGGACGAGGGCGAAGGACACCAAGCCTCCGCGGACCGGCGCTGACGAGAAGGCCACCCTGCGGGGCTTCCTCGACTATCTGCGGAACTCGATCGCGGACAAGGTCACGGGCGTGCCGGAACCGCAGGTCCGAACGGGCGGCGTGCCCTCGGGCACCAACCTTCTCGGACTGCTCAAGCATCTGGCGTACGTCGAACGGTTCTACTTCCTCGGTGAGGACGCCGGCGACTGGGGCGCGACCATGCGGCCGTCCGCGGAGGACACCATCGACGGCGTGCTCGCCGACTACCGGAAGACCGTCGAGCGAGCGAACCAGGTCATCGACGCCTGCCCAGACCTGACCCTGCCCGCCCCGCGACCCTCGCGCCCAGGTCCGGCACCATCGATGCGCTGGGTCCTGGTGCACATGATCGAGGAGACCGGCCGGCACGCCGGCCACGCCGACATCCTCCGCGAGCGGATCGACGGATCCACCGGCCGCTGACAAGCCGGCCGATCTCCGGTCGCCGATCTACTCGACGAGTTTTCCGACGGTCGAGACCTCGCGCATGAGCGCCGCGATCTCGCCGGGAATCGGCGGGATGGCCTCCTTCTCCACCGATCCGGGACCGGACCACACGAGGTTGACCTGCAGCGCGGGGTCGAGCTCGGGATAGTCGGAGCGGTTGTGGCAGCCGCGGGTCTCGCGGCGCTCCAGTGCGGTCTCGATCGTCGCCCGGGCGGCCAGCGCCGCGGACTTCAGGTCGAAGGCGTGGGCCAGGTCCTGGAAACCGGCGAGGTCCGGGTGCACGCCGACGTCGGCGATGCGCGCCCGTACCGCGGTGAGTTCGGCGAGGCCTTTGCGCAGGCCGCTCTCGTCGCGCACCACGCCGGCGTACTCGGTCATGATGTCGCGGAGGGAGCGCTGCAGTGAGCGCACGTTCTCGGGGCCGTCGGTGGCGAGGAGTTCGTCCACCTCCGCCCGCGCCGCGTCGAGTGCCTCGGCCGAGCGGCGCTGGGCGTCGAGGGCCGCGGAATACTCGGCCGCCGCCTGTCCGACGATGCGGCCGAAGACGAGCAGTTCGATGAGGGAGTTGCCGCCGAGGCGGTTGGCGCCGTGCAGGCCGCTGGCCGCCTCTCCGATCGCGTAAAGGCCGTCGACGCCCGTGCTGTGGTCCTCCGGCCGCACCCAGACTCCGCCCATCGAGTAGTGCGCTGTCGGGGCGATCTCGATCGGCTCCTTGGTGATGTCGAGCATCTGCAGTTCCAGGAGCGTCTGGTACACCCGCGGCAACCGCGTCATGATCGTCTCGCGCGGCAGGTGGGACACGTCCAGCCAGACGCCGCCGTTCGGAGTGCCGCGGCCTTCTTTGATCTCGGTATAGGCGGCCAGTGAGACGCGGTCGCGCGTGGACAACTCCATCCGTTCAGGGTCGTACCGTGACATGAAGCGCTCGCCGAGCTGGTTGCGCAGGATTCCGCCCTCGCCCCGGGCCGCTTCGGACACCAGGGTGCCCGCCGCGTTTTCGGGTGCGATGAGACCGGACGGGTGGAACTGCACCAGCTCGGCGTCGCGGATGCGACAGCCGGCCAGGACGGCGAGGCGGAAGGAGTCGCCGGTGTTCTCGTCACGCCGGGAGGAGGTACGCCGCCAGATCCGGGTGTGGCCGCCGGCGGCCAGGATCACCGCGTCGGCATGGATGACATAGCGGCTGCCGTCGGTCAGGTCGAACCCGTACGCGCCGAAGACCGCGTTGTCGCGGACGAGGAGGCGCGTGATGTACACGGTGTCGAGGACGGGGACCTCCAGTTGCGCCGCCCGGTTGATCAGGGTGCGCTGGATCTCCAGCCCGGTGTAGTCGCCGGCGAAGGCGGTGCGCCGGTAGGTGTGGGCGCCGAAGAAGCGCTGCGAGATCCGCCCGTCCTGCTCGCGGGCGAACGGCATGCCCCAGCGCTGGAGGTCTTCGATACCCTGCGCGGCCCCCTCGGCGACAATTCGCACCGTGTGCGGGTTGGCCAGGAGGTAGCTCTCTTTGAGGGTGTCCGCCGCGTGCTGTTGCCAGCTGTCCTCGGGGTCCATCGTGGCGAGCGCCGCATTGATGCCACCGGCCGCGAGCGAGGTGTGCGCGTCCGTCTTCGGCCGCTTGCCCACGGCGAGGACGTCGACGCCGCGCTCGGCGAGTTCGATGGCGGCTCGCAGCCCGGCTCCTCCCGTGCCGATGACCAGGACTGATGTTGCGATCCGGTGCTCTGGCGCGTGCATGGTGCTCCTCTGACCACGTCGAAGAAAACGATTCCTGAAAACAAGACCGGGTAGCGGTGTGGTTTGTGACTCGATGTCCGCGTATCCCGTCGGGAACGGCGGTCTACCTTGCGGGGGTTCCGGGCCATGACAGCGCGCTTCCGGTGCGGCCCCCAGCGGCCGCGCCCCAGATCGTGACCGCTACCAGCACGACGCAGCCGGCCGCGATCAGCGCGACCACGGCGGCCACCCCGATCCAGGGCGCCGCGAGCGGGAGCAGCAGGACGACTGCGGCGCAGCTCAGAGCAGCGGCGGGAAAGATGACGGGCGCCGCGGCGACCAGCGCGTGGACCGCCCACAGCAGAGCGAGACACACCCCGACCGGGATGGCTACCGCGTAGCCGAGCGCCAGCGGTGATGCCGCGACGTCGTGCCCGGTCTGCTCCACCGCCACTTCGAGCCCGGCGCCCAGCGCCGCCAGGGCCGCGAAGATGCCATAGTGGCCGTACCCCCACAGGTACGACCGATGACGGCGGTCACTGAGACCTTCCCCCGCCTCCACGAGGAAGTACAGCCACCAAAGGGCGAACAACAGGACGAGACCGGAGCCGGCGATCACGAGGAAGGGACCGCTGATCTCACCCGCTTCGAGCGCTCCCTCGACTCCTCTGCTCGCGGCCAGGACACTTTCACCGAGCAGAATGATCGTGAACAGGCCGTAACGCTCGGCGATGTGATGCGGATGCCAGTTGGTGGCCCTGGCCCGCTCCGCCCACCGGGGCACCGCGAGTTCCCCGATGACCAGGCAGAGGAAGAACGGCAGCTGGAAGGCCGAGGGCAGGATGCCTGCCTCCACGAGGACCAGCCACAGCACCCAGCCCAGCTGCGCGATGCTGATGCCGGCGGCGTAGCGCAGTGCGGTGCGGCGGCGCGCCGGGTCTTCGATACCGGCCCGCAACCACTGGGTGACGAGCCCGACCCTCATGATCAGGTAGCCCAGGGCGATGAACCTGTAGTCGGAGTGCCCGGCCGCGGCGGGCACACCGGCGGCGAGCACCAGCACACCGGCCATCTGCACCATGGTCAGCAGCCGGTAGGCGACATCGTCGGTGTCGTAGGACGAGGCGAACCAGGTGAAGTTCATCCACGCCCACCAGATCGCGAAGAACACCTGCAAGAACGGGACCAGCCCGGCCAGGCCATGACCATCGGCGATGCCGTGCGCGAGCTGCGCGGTGACGGCCGCGACCGCGACCACGAAGGTGAGGTCGAACAGGAGCTCCAGCGGGCTGGAGACGCGATGCGGCTCATCGATGGCACGAGCGCTCATCCGGACCCGGATCCGGATGGTGCTGCTGGCTGGTGGCAAGGTCCCGCTCCTGTCGCTCCGTGAGTCCCTCCTGCCTGAAGACAGGGCAGCACGCCGATTTGTGACAACGCGCCGCAGGTCGCCGTCCCCGTGCACCGGCCAGGGATATGACCGGGCGTTCTACGGGCGCGATCGGCACCCGAGCCGGGCGAGGGTGGCTATGTCACTGAGCCGGGCCTGGAGAACGAGGAGCCGGTCCCGGCGGTCCAGGCCACCGTGAGGGGGGAAGATCGTCATGCGCTCGTGCAGCGTCGATGTCGTGTCGGAATCAGGCTCGTCGGCGGCGGACTTCGAAAACCTCCGTTCTCGACTGTTCGGGATCGCGTACCAGCTGCTGGGTCGTGCGGCCGACGCCGAGGACGTCGTTCAGGACGTGTGGGTCCGCTGGCAGGGCGCGGACCGAGCGCGGGTCCAGAATCGGGTCGCGTTCCTCGTGACCATCACGACGCGGCTGGCGCTCAACGCGGCGACCTCGGCCCGCGCTCGTCGCGAGGTCAGTGTCGGGGGATGGCCACCGAAGCGTGATCTCGCATCCCTCGATCCCGTGCTGGAAGCAGAACGCGGTGAGGGGGTCGAGCTCGCGGTACAGCTCCTGATGGAACGGCTGTCCCCCGTCGAACGCGCCGTTTACGTGCTTCGCGAGGCGTTCGACTATCCGTTCCGCGAGATCGCCGAAGTACTCGAGCTCAGCGAAGCCAACGCGCGGCAACTGGCGCGCCGGGCGCGCAAGCATCTCGCCGAACGACCGCGCAATCCGGTCGATCCAGCGGAGCGAGATGGGCTGTTCGACGCCTTTCTCGGTGCGGCGCGAGCCGGCGACATGGCGCGTCTCATCGACCTGCTCGCCAAGGGCCATCTTTCGATCCGCCCCCAACGGGGATGGGCCACCTAGGCGAATTGTCCGGACCGTCCCCTCGCAGGGCATAATTGGGCTGACCCTAATCGACCAGGGTCTGTCCCACTTGACCTGCATGGTGGTGGTGAATGTCGAGCAGCGCTCCTCGGCGCGGTCTGCGTGGCAGGCGTGGCGAGTGTGAAGCGCTGGATCGGTTGGTCGCGAGCGCCAAGGCGGGTCAGAGTCAGGTACTGGTGCTGCGCGGCGAGGCGGGAGTCGGCAAGTCCGCCTTGGTGGAGTACCTGGTGGGGAGCGCTAAGGGATACCAGATCCTGCGGGCTGCCGGTGTCGAGTCCGAGATGGAGCTGGCGTTCGCCGGGTTGCACCAGCTGTGCGGGCCGAAGATGGGGCAGCTCGATCGTCTCCCCGGCCCGCAGCGTGATGCCTTGGCCATCGCGTTCGGCCTGAGCGCGGGGAGCGCTCCGGACCGTTTCCTGGTCGGGTTGGCGGTGCTCAGCCTGTTGGCCGAGGCGGCGGAGGAGCAGCCGCTCCTCTGCGTGGTGGACGACGCTCAGTGGCTCGATCGGGTCTCCGCGCAGACGCTGGCCTTCGTCGCGCGCCGGCTGCTCGCGGAGCGGGTGGCGGTGGTGTTCGCCGCGCGTGCGTCGCCGCTCGGTCAAGGCGATGATCAGTTGCTGGGGCTGCCGGAGCTCGTGATCCGGGGCCTGCGCGACGACGATGCGCGCGCGCTCCTGGATTCGGTGGTCCCCGGGCGGCTGGACGAGCGGGTCAGAGACCGAATCGTCGCCGAGACCCGCGGTAATCCCCTGGCCCTGCTGGAGTTGCCGCGGGGGTTGACGGTGGCGGAGCTGGCCGGTGGGTTCGGGCGTCCTGACGCGCGGCCCCTGGCGAGTCAGATCGAGCAGAGTTTCCTGCGGCGTATCGGGTCGCTTCCGGGTGCGACGCAACGGCTCCTGCTGGCGGCGGCCGCCGAGCCGGTGGGGGACGTGTCGTTGCTGAGGCGGGTGGCCGAGCGGCTCGACATCGGGGCGGACGCCGCGGCGGTGGCCCAGGCGGCGGGGCTGATCGAGTTCGGCACACCGGTGCGGTTCCGTCATCCGCTGGTACGTTCGGCCGCTTATCGCGCGGCGGATCCTGGAGAGCGCCAGGACGTCCATCGTGCGCTGGCCGAGGCAACCGATCCCGCGTCCGACCCGGATCGCCGAGCCTGGCATCGCGCCCACGCGGCGGTCGAACCCGACGAGGCCGTGGCCGGCGAACTGGAGCGCTCAGCCGACCGGGCCCAGGCGCGCGGCGGTATCGCGGCGGCGGCCGCGTTCCTGAAGCGGGCGACCGAGCTGACGCCTGATCCGGCCATACGCGGAGCGAGGGCGGTGGCCGCGGCGCAGGCCACCTTCGAGGCCGGCGCCCCGGATGCGGCGCTCGAGCTCCTCGCCGCCGCGGAGATGGGTCCGTTGGACGAGCTCCGGCGCGGGCGGCTGGCCCGGCTCCGCGCCCAGATCGTCTTCGCGCGCAGACGCGGCGGCGATGCTCTGCCGCTCCTGCTCGACGCGGCCGGCCGACTGGAACGGGTCGACGACGGGCAGGCGCGTGAGGCGTACCTCGAAGCGGTCGGAGCGGCGATCTTCGCCGGCCGCCTCAACGGACGCGGCGGAGTGCGGCAGGTGGCCGAGGCCGCCCGCGCCGCACCGCGGGGACCGCGACCACCACGGCCGGCGGACGTACTTCTCGATGGCCTGGCGACGTGGTTCGCCGAGGGCTACGTCGAGGGTGCGCCGCTGTTGAAGCGCGCTCTGCGGGCGTTTCGGCGGGACGCCGGACGCAACGGGGACGACATCATGCGCTGGCTCTGGCTGACCTGGCTGGTCGCCGCCGACATGTGGGACGACGAGACATGGCATGAACTGACCACGCACGCGGTCCGGACGGCTCGCGAGGCCGGCGCGCTCAATTTCCTTCCCCTGGCCCTCACCTACCGCGCTTCCGTGCACGTGCACGCCGGAGAGTTCGACGTGGCCTCGGCATTGATCGAGGAGTCCGACGCGATCACGGAGGCGACCCGCAACTCGCCGCTCGGTTACTCTTCGCTCCTGCTCGTCGCCTGGCGTGGCGAGGATGCCCAGGCGGCGGCGCTGATCCAGGCCAACGCCCGA
This sequence comes from Nonomuraea sp. NPDC049269, assembly GCF_043197155.1. NCBI lineage: Bacteria > Bacillati > Actinomycetota > Actinomycetes > Streptosporangiales > Streptosporangiaceae > Nonomuraea > Nonomuraea sp. NPDC049269. The sequence continues at coordinate 18,186 of NZ_JBICSO010000007.1, read as the reverse complement.
GACGCGGCCTCCTGGGGTGAGGGGCGAGCGATCGGTTTGGGCGCCTACCTGATCGCGGTGCTGAACAACGGCCTCGGTCAGTACCAGGCCGCCCTGGCCAGCGCGGAACGGGCGTGTGAGCACGAGGATCTGGGAGTCTACGGTTTCGCTCTCGTCGAGCTCGTCGAGGCGGCCGCCCGCTGCGATGTCCCCGAGGCGGCCGAGGCTGCCCTGCGACAGATCGAGGAACGAGCCGGCGCCGGCGGCACGGACTGGGCACTCGGCGTTCTGGCCCGATCGAGAGCGCTGCTCAGCGAGGGCCGGGCCGCCGACGTGCTCTACCGCGAGGCCATCGAGCACCTCAAACGCAGCCGGATCGCCGTTCACCTCGCTCGCACCCACCTGGTGTACGGCGAGTGGCTTCGCCGCGAGAACCGGCGCCTCGACGCGCGCGAACAACTGCGAACCGCCTATGAGATGCTGCACCGTTTCGGCGCCCATGCCTTCGCCGAGCGCGCCCGTCGCGAACTCCTTGCCACCGGCGAGTCGGTGCGCCAGCGCGCGGTCGAGCTCCGTCAGGACCTCACAGCGCAGGAAGCCCAGATCGCCCGGCTCGCCGCCGACGGAAAGACGAACTCCGAGATCGGCGCCGAGCTGTTCATCAGCCCTCGCACGGTCGAATGGCACCTGGGCAAGGTGTTCACCAAGCTCGACGTCAACTCGCGGAACAAGCTCCGCAGAGTGCTGGCCGGCGCCTGACGGGCGGGTCAAACGATGCCTTCGGGTGCCCCAGCTCGGCCGGCAGCTCGGAGTCGAGCGCGGCCATGCTGGTGACGGCATCTCAAGATCGTCCTTGCCGTTGGGCGGCGGACGGCTGCTATCGTGTGGAAAGTTCGTGATCAGAGCTAGGAGACCAGACATGGCAGGCGACGACGACATCTCCGGGTGAGACCGGAGGTTGACCGGCCCCGGCGGGCGCTCATGATCGCCGCCGATGTGGCCTCGGTCGTCGTTTCCCGAATCCCTGTCCCTTTGCCGGGCGGCTTCGGCGCGCCCCGGATCACGTACGTACGAGGTATCTCGCATGTCCGATGCGTTCATCATCTGTGCCAACCTGTCCTTCTCCTGGCCTGACGACACCCCCGTCTTCAGCGAGCTCTCCTTCACCGTGGGCGCCGGCCGTACGGGCCTGGTCGCCCCGAACGGCGCGGGCAAGAGCACGCTGCTCAAGCTGATCGCCGGCGAGTACCAGCCCGGCGGCGGCAGTGTGTCCGTCGACGGCGCGCTCGGCTACCTGCCGCAGAGCCTGCCGCTGGCCGGCGAGCTGACCGTGGCCGAGGTCCTGGGCATCGCTCCCGTGATCGCCGCGCTGGACGCCATCGAGTCCGGGGACGCGAGCGAGGAGCACTTCACCACCATCGGCAACGACTGGGACATCGAGGAGCGCACCCGGGCTCAGCTCGACCGGCTCGGGCTCGGCGACCTCGAGTTCGCGCGCACGCTGCGTACGCTGAGCGGGGGACAGGTCGTCTCGCTCGGCCTGGCCGCGCAGCTCCTCAAACGGCCCGGCGTCCTGCTGCTCGACGAGCCGACGAACAATCTCGACCTCGACGCGCGCCGCGGCCTCTACGACGTGCTCGGCGACTGGAACGGCTGCCTGCTCGTGGTCAGTCACGACCGGGCCCTGCTCGACCGCATGGACCGCATCGCCGAGCTGGACCGGGGCGAGGTCCGCTTCTACGGCGGCGACTTCACCGCGTACGAGGAGGCCGTACGCACCGAGCAGGAGGCCGCCCAGCGGAACGTGCGCAGCGCCGAGCAGGAGCTCAAGCGCGAGAAGCGGGAGCTGCAGCAGGCTCGTGAGCGGGCCGAGCGCCGGGCGAGCAACGCCGCGCGCAACCTCAAGAACGCCGGCCTGCCGCGGATCTTCGCCGGGAACATGAAACGCGGCGCCCAGGAGTCCGCCGGCCGGGCGGGTCAGACGCACGCCGCACGCGTCGGCGATGCCAGGGCCCGGCTCGACGAGGCGGAGCGCGCCCTGCGTGACGACCAGAAGATCGTGCTGAACCTGCCCGGGACCAACGTCCCCGCCGGGCGCACGGTCTTCCTCGGCGAACACCTGCGGGCCCGCGACCTGTTCGCCGAGCCGGGCCTCGACCTGACGATCCGCGGACCCGAGCGCATCGCGCTGACCGGCCCCAACGGCGCGGGCAAGTCCACCCTGCTCCGCCTGATCAGCGGCGACCTGGAGCCCGACGACGGCACGACCAGGCGGGCCGGAGGCCGGGTGGCCTACCTGTCGCAGCGGCTGGACCTGCTCGACGTCGGGCGCACCGTGGCGGAGAACCTGGCCGCGTTCGCCCCCGGCATGCCGGCGGCGGAGCGGATGAACCTGCTGGCCCGCTTCCTCTTCCGGGGCACCCGCGCCCACCTGCCTGTCGGGGTGCTGTCGGGCGGAGAACGGTTGCGCGCCACGCTCGCCTGCGCGCTGTGCGCCGAGCCGGCGCCTCAGCTCCTGCTGCTCGACGAGCCCACCAACAACCTCGACCTGGTCAGCGTGGGGCAGTTGGAGAGCGCGCTCGGCGCGTACGAGGGGGCGTTCGTGGTGGTCAGCCACGACGAGCGGTTCCTCGCGGAGATCAAGGTGGACCGCCGGCTGGAGCTGTCCGGCGGGCGGCTGCTGGAGACCGGAGGCCTCGCCGGTGAGTGACGCGCACCGACACCGTCAAGACGGCCGAGGAGGCCGCCGTCTTCGGCGGCACGGCCGGGAAGCCCTATGACCCCTGCTACCACCAGGCCTGCGACACCTACGACAACGTCAACACGACCCTCCTCGACCAGCTCGCGGACGGCGCCGCTTACGCGACCGAGACGTTCGCCAAGAGCGTGCCGACGATGAGGACCGGCAACGCGGCAACCCCTGCCACCAAGAAGGCCACCAGAACCGGCGAGGGCCACACCCCCGCCAGCTGATGCCAGGTCAGCCCGGGGTCTCCCCCCGGGCTGGACGATCCCACCGCGATCGACCGTGCCCCGGAAACGGCGAGACCGAGAGCGTGATCAAGGTGGCGGCTGCGGCCGTCGTGGGGTCAGCGGGCGGCGAAGTCCTGCGTCCAGTAGAGCTGTCCCTGCGCGTCCTTGGCCGCGCCCACCCCGATGAGGGTGTACGAGCAGTTCATGATGTTCTGCCGGTGGCCGTCGCTGTTCATCCAGGTCCGGACCACCTCGGCCGCCGACCGCTGGCCCATGGCGATGTTCTCGGCCCAGGCCGAGCCGGTGAAGCCGGCTGCGCGCATGCGGTCGACCATGTCGCGGCCGTCCTGAGAGTCGTGGTCGAAGTAGTCTTTCTTCGCCATGTCGGCCGAGTGCCCGAACGCGGCCTTGCGCAGCCGCGCGTCGTGCTTGAGCGGGTCGCAGCCACCCTTGGCCCGCTCGGCGTTGGTCAGCCGGACGACCTCGTTCTCCAGCGCCGTGCCGACGGACGTGACGGACGCCTTCCTCTCAGGAGTCGACGGCGTCTCCGTCTTCCGCGCCGTGGGGGCGGGCGTGACGCACGTCAGCCGTACGGCGTTGGACCTGGCTGTGCCGCCCCGGTAGTCGGTGGCGACCGCGTAGTACGTACCCGGTTTGCAGGGCAGTCGCAGAGCGATGCGGCTCTTCCTGGTGGCGCCGCTCTTGACGACCGGATCGGCGCCGGGGACGGCGCGCTTGACCTGGATGCGCAGCAGCGCGGGGTGCACACAGCCACGGCGGGCGGCCGAGGTCCGGATCCTGAGCGCGGAGATGTCCGGCCTGACCACGCTCACCCGGCACTCGTCCGATTCAGGGGCCGGCCGTCGAACCGGCGCTCCGGTCTGTGCGGGCGTCGAGGCCGACGCGGTCACCTCGGGCACCGCTCCGGCCGCTCCGCCCGGCGGCTGATCGGCGGACGGGGTGCAGGCGGCGAGGCTGGCGACGGCGGCGAGTACTCCCAGGGGTCTACGCATGGGTTCCTTCAGTGGCGGGGGAGACTGGTGGTCCCGCATTCTGCCGCCCCATTACTGGACTTGTCACGCAAAACTGGACATTTCACCCTGTGATTAATGTCAACCAAGCGCCCCGAGAGGCGTCCATGACGCTTTCGGCGTCCTGTGTACGAGGTGCCCTATGACCCCTGCTACCACCTGGCCTGTGACACGTACGACAACGTCAACACGACCCTCCTCGACCAGCTCGCGGACGGCGCCGCTTACGCGACCGAGACGTTCGCCAAGAGCGTGCCGACGATGAGGACCGGCAACGCGGCAACCCCTGCCACCAAGAAGGCCACCAGAACCGGCGAGGGCCACACCCCCGCCAGCTGATGCCAGGTCAGCCCGGGGTCTCCCCCCGGGCTGGACGATCCCACCGCGATCGACCGTGCCCCGGAAACGGCGAGACCGAGAGCTTCCCCAGGAGCAACGCGACGGGACCCCCTTCCCGGAGTCTCCGGCCCGGTCTACGCGCGTGTCCCGTTCGGAAGCTCGGTTATGCGTCTCTGCTCGGCGCGCAATGCGGTGCCCTCAGGACCGGGGACATGGTCCACGGTCGTGGATGACCGGGGTCAGTGAATTTCGACTGCCACCAGGTCGCCGGTCAGCCGTCCCCGCGCGGCGGCGTCTGCGCGGACGATGGTCTCCTCCATGCTCTGCCGCGCCGCGATCAGTTTGAGCTTTGTTGAAGTCTCAGGCGGCCTGGACCCTCTTTTGTAGAGTCAACTCTAGTTATCGTACGGCCCGGTTGAGGGAGGGCTATGCGAGTCGAGTTCCGGCTGTTGGGCGAAGTTTGCGCGCGGGTGGACGGCAAGCCGGTCGATGTCGGGCCGACGCGGCAGCGGTATGTGCTGACAGCGCTGCTGGTGGAGGCGAATCACCCGGTCTCCATGGATCGACTCGCCGAGCGGGTCTGGGGCGAGGACCGGCCGCCGCAGGCCGCGGGTACATTGCGCAGCTATCTGTCGCGGTTGCGGGCCGCGGTGCCGGTGGTCGAGGAGTGGGGCATCCGGCGTCGTTCCGGCGGCTATCTGCTTGAGGTCGACGAGGCGGCCGTGGATCTGCATCTGTTCCACCGGCTACTGGCGCAGGCGCGGGGCGGCCGGGACGGCGTGGAGCCAGTAGGACTGTACGAGCGGGCGCTGGCGTTGTGGCGCGGCGAGGCGTTCGCTGACCTGGACACCCCCTGGTTGACGGCGCTGCGGCACACGCTGCAGGCCGAGCGGTTCGCCGCGCAGCTCGACTGTCAGGACCTCCGGCTCCGGCGGGGCGAGGACGCCACGTTGCTCGCCGACCTCGCGGCGCTGGCGGCGGTGCATCCGCTGGACGAACGGCTGGCCGGTCAGCTCATGATCGCGCTGTATCGTAGCGGTCGCCAAGCCGACGCTTTGGCGTGCTACACGCGGGTCCGGCGCGGGTTGGCCGAGGCCCTGGGGACCGACCCCGGCGCTACCCTCCAGCGGCTCCATCAGCAGATTCTGAGCGCCGATCCCGCGCTCGCCCCGGTCCGAGTGCCCGCGACGGCCGACGTAGGCGCGGCATCGCGCACGCCATCGATGGCGCGCGACGTCGCCTCGGTGCCGCGCACACCGCCGACGCCGGTGGACGTGGCCCTGGTGCCGCGGACATTGCCGGCGGCGCCGCCGCTTTTCGTCGGCCGCGCCCGGGAGTTGGCCGAGCTCGATGACGCGCTGAACGTTCAGCTGACAACGGGCACGGTGCGAATCGTCGCGGTCGGCGGCTGCGGGGGCATCGGCAAGACCTGGCTCGCGCTGCATTGGGCGCACCGGAACGCGGACGCGTTCGCCGACGGGCAGTTGTACGTGAACCTGCGTGGCTTCGACCCCTGCGACGCGCCGATGTCGGCGGTGGTGGCGGTACGAACCTTGCTGGGCGCCCTGGGCGTCGATCCGGCGGCGATCCCGCCGACGCTGGACGCGCAGGTCGCGCTGTACCGCAGTCTGGTGTCGGGCAGGCGCATGCTGATCGTTTTGGACAATGCCCGCGACACGACGCAGGTGGCGCCCCTGTTGCCGGGGAACCCGTCCTGCTTCGTGCTGGTGACCAGCCGCCACGAGCTGGCCGGCCTGATGGCCGGTCACGGTGCCTGCCCGATCACGTTGCCTCCTCTCGGTCAGGTCGAGGCGCGACGGCTGTTCACCCGGCATGTGGGCAGCCGGCGGGCCGCGGCCGAGCCTGCGGCGGTGGCCGGCCTGCTGGAGCTGTGCGCGGGGCTGCCGCTCGCGCTGAGCATCATCGCGGCCCGGGCGAAGATCCGCCCGGACTTCCCGCTGCGGGCCCTGGCCGAGAACCTGGGCAGGGACTCGGCCCGGCTGGACGCACTGGACGCGGGAGAGCCGGCCGCCGACCTCAAGGCGGTATTCTCCTGGTCCTATCGCACCTTGTCCGCGCCGGCGGCCAGACTGTTTCGATTATTGGGCATACACCCCGGACCAGACGCCGACGAGGAGGCGGCGGCCAGCATGGCCGCCCTGGACCGTGCTCAGGCGCGACGGCTGTTGACCGAGCTGACGCGGGCGCACCTGCTCATCGAGCACCGGCCGCGACGCTACACCTTCCATGACCTGCTGCGTGCCTACGCCGCGGAGCAGGCCCTCACGCGCGATACGCAGACCGTCCGGCGTGCCGGGTCGCATCGCGTACTGGATCATTATGTGCAGACCGCGCACGCCGCCATGCTGCTGCTGTATCCGCACCGCCATCCGATCACCTTGTCCGCGCCCCGTGAGGGAGTGCGTCCGACGGTCCTGACGGATCCGCAGCAGGCGATGGCCTGGTTCACCGCCGAGCACGCGGTGCTGATCGCGGCCGTGCGCCAGGCCGCCGACCTGGGATTCGGCACCCTCACCTGGCAGCTGGCCTGGGCCTTGGTCACCTATTTCGACCATCAAGGACACTGGCCGGAACTTCTCTCCACCCAGCAGACCGCGCTGGCCGCCGCGCAGCGGCTCGGGGATCGGCTCGGCCAGGCCCACGCCCACGAAGGGCTCGTACGCGTCTACACCCGGCTGGGCCGCCATGACAAGGTCCGCGCCCACGTCGAGCAGACGCTCACCCTGTTCGGCGCGCTTGGTGATCGGGTCGGCCTGGCCAACGCCCACCGCGGCGTCGCCTCGCTCCTGGAGACCCACCAGGGTTATCAAGAGGCGCTCGGCCATGCCGAACAGGCCCGCGAACTCTACCAGCAAGCCGGCCATCGAGCCGGACTCGCGCACGCGCTCAACGCGATCGGCTGGTACCACACCCTGCTGGGCCACCACGATCAGGCCCTGATCCACTGCCAGCGAGCCCTCGACCTGCACCGCGAACTCGGCCATCAGCATGGTCAGGCCACCACCTGGGACAGCCTCGGACACGCGCACCTGCACCTCGGCCATCACGCCCAAGCCGCCGCCTGTTACGAGCAGGCCCTGAACCTGTTCCGCGAGGTCGCCGACCGCTACAACGAGGCCGCCACCCTCGTACGCCTCGGCGACGCCCACCACGCCGCCGGCCACGACCAGCCGGCCGGCCACGCCTGGCGGTGCGCGCTGGAGATCTTCGACCAGCTCGGCCACGCCGACGCCGACCGGATCCGCCCCAAGATCCACGATCACCTGGATCGGTAGCGCCGACGGCGCAGTGAACGAGTCCAGCACCTGCGACGAACCCACGACGATCTCACAACGCCGGCCAGGCATGTCGAGCCCGTGCGAGCGCGAGCCCGAGCCGTCTGACCACACCCCACCGCGAACGGCGCTCGCCTCAGCCTCGTGCCCGCGGTGGTGGATCTCGTCACTCCTGTGCCGGTACTGGCAGCGGGCGGGATCGCCGTTGGACGCGGGGTGGCGGCGACTCTCGTGCTGGGCGCAGGACCGTTCGAGCGGAGCGGGCGCAGCCCTACGACGGCGTCGCCTTCGCGCGGGTCGCCCCACACCTGGCGGGTGCGGGGCGACTCCCTGCTCCTACCGCTTTACGGGTTGGATCTTGGTTGCTCAGTTCATCAGCTGGCTGGGACGCGGCCATTCCGTCCCGATGGCGAAGTTGTCGTGCCACTTCGCCACCGTCGGCAGGAATCGTCCGCCGTCGGACGTCGTCACGAACACGTCGCCCGCGCTTCCCCGGGTGAAGGAGACCACGTCGGCCTTGCCGTCGCCGTTGAAGTCGCCCACGCCCGGCACCTGGTCGCCACTGGCGAAGCCGTCATGCCACTTCCAGGCGTTCTGGACGAACCTCCCACCGTCGGACAGCGACACGTACACGTCGGCGGCGCTCCCGCCGGTGACCGTCACGATGTCGTCGCGCCCGTCGCCGTCGAAATCGCCCACGGCGGGGGTCTCGTTCCCGACGGCGAAGTTCTGGTGCCAGAGCCAGCCGTCCTGCCGGAACACGCTCCCGCTGGACAGCGCCACGTACACATCGGCTCTGTCACCCCGCGTGAACGTGGCGATGTCGTCGCGGCCGTCGCCGTCGAAGTCGCCGGTCAGCGGGATCTCGGTGCCGAGCCCGAAGTGGTCGTGCCACTTGCGGGAGCCGGCGAACCCGGACCCCGTGGACAGCGCCACCCACACGTCACCGGAGTCGCCCCTGGTGAACGTGGCGATGTCGTCGCGGCCGTCGCCGTCGAAGTCGCCGGTCAGCGGGATCTCGGTGCCGGCCGCGAAGTAGTCGTGCCACTTCACGCCCGTCCCGTACCCGGTGCCAGTGGACAGCGCCACGTACACGTCGGCGCTGTCGCCCCTGGTGAACGTGGCGATGTCGTCGCGGCCGTCGCCGTCGAAGTCGCCGGTCAGCGGGATCTCCTGGCCAGCGGCGAACCAGTCATTCCACTTCCAGGCGTTCTGGACGAACTTCGCGCCGTCGGACGTCGAGACGTACACGTCGGCGGTCGGACCCCTGGTGAACGTCACGACGTCGTCCCTGCCGTCGTTGTCGACGTCCGTGCGGGTCGGTCTGCCCGTACGGCCGGAGACCGTCGAGCCGATGTCGGCCGTACGCCCCGACAGGTCCACGGCCTGGACCCGGTAGTACCAGGTCTGCCCGGGGGCGAGGGCGCGATGGGTGAAGCCCAGGCCGCGCGTCGTGCCGAGCCGGGTGGTCTGGGTGCCGGGCGTCGTGGACCCGTACACGCGGTACTCGCGTATTCCCAGGTCGTCATCGGGCTCGCGCCACGTGAGGTGCAGCGCGTGCTCGGCGCCGCCGACCAGCGACGGCCCGGTGGACGACGAAGGGGCCCGCGCGTCGATGTGCTGCGCCGGGAGGAGACTGTCTGCGGTGTAGCGGCTCGCCGTCCACTGCGGGGAACCGGGCACCGGGCGCAGTTCCACCCGGATCGCGCTCTTGTTGGCGGTCACGCTGGCCGGAAGCGGGAACGTGTCGGCCAGCCATCGCTGTATACCGTTGGACAGCGGCTGCTGCCACAGCCCGACGTCCATGCCGTCGACCAGCACTCGGGCCGCCTGGTATGCGACGGCCTGGTCGTTGATGCGCCGCAGCAGCACGCCGTTGTTGTCGCGGTCGACGGCGAGCAGGAACGACACCGGGCTCGCCGTCGAGCGGACGACGTCCCGTACGGTCAGGGGGTCCTCATCTCCCTCGTAGAGGGAGGTCAGCGTGGCCTGGGTCGCCGCGCCCGTCTCCTTGTAGTCGTGGTTCGCCCTGGCGGCGGCGTCGCCGAGGTCCAGGACGCTGGTGCGGTGCGCCCCGAAGGTCGGCTGCGCGTACAGGAAGGCGGTGGAGCCGTAGACGGCCGCCGTCTCGTTCTGTGGGCCGTGTTCGATGCCGAAACGCAGCGCGGTTGAATAGTCGACCCCGTCCGACAGCATCAGCCGGTACGCGGCGTCGCATTCGTAGAGGCAGCCGCCGCCGTTCTTCTCGTGCGCCGTGTTGCCGTTCAGCGGATTGGTGAACTGCTGCCGGTTGAAGTACCAGCCCGACTCGTAGAAGTCCTCGGTTCCCGTCCCGTGGATGCGTGGGCTGAGGGAGCCGTCGACGTAGACGCGTTCGTCTCCTTCCAGGTATGCGCGCGTCGTGGTAACGCGGCTCTCCATGGTGTGCGAGACGCCGACGAACTTGCCGCGCCCGGTCCGATCGGCGAAAAGCCAGTCGGCATCGGGTGTGACGTCGCCGCGCCGTGATTCGGTGGTGAAATAGCCCGCCTTTCCACCCTCGAACGCGTCGGACCAGGTGGCGTCGGGCGCGGAGGTGACCTGCACCTCCAGGTCGCTCAGCGGCCGTCCGGTGCCGTTGACCAGGCTGACCCTGGCCTCGGTGCGGTACGGCATCGGCCACCAGGTGGTGTACCAGCCGCCCGCCGACGTATCCATGGCGAACAGCAGCGACCGCACCGCGCTCTCCCCGAGCCCGCCGCCGAAGAATTCGCCGACCGGCGAATCGACGGTGTTACGGCCGTCGAAGTCGATCCGCAGTCGCAGTTCGGCGAGCGTGTCGTCGGAGGCCTGCGCGTCGGGAATCCGGATGCGCAGCGCCGAAATGCTGCCTGACCCGGTGATCTGCGCCATTTGCAGTTGCTGCCCTGCCGTCAGGGTGCTCTTCTGGCCGACGGTGGTAGCGCCGGGCTGCGCCGGCTTGGGGTCCTTGGTTCCGGACGCCTTGACCAGGTTGACGACGTCGGTGGCGTTCTCGTTGGCGTCGAAGCGCTTCACGCCTTCGGCGTCGGCGAAATGCCGGTACGTCACGTGATGGAAGAACGGGTTGTTGCGCGTGGTGATTCGCATGGACTCCCGGTACGGCATCGGCACCTTGATGTAGACGCCGCCCGAGCTTTGGTTCGCGTTGGCCACCAGCGGGTACACGAACGGCCCGCCGACCTGGCCGTTGACCAGAGCCTGCAAGGACGCGTTGACGACGACGGCGCCGTCCAGTTCGATGGTGATCGTCCCGGTCGCCGTGACGTCGCCGCCGTCCCTGGTGAACCAGATCGACGAGATCTCACCTGGCCCGCTGTCCTCGGCTATCACGCAGCCGGTGCCGGTGGTCCGCAAGCAGGAGTACTGCCCGGTGAATCCGTCGTCGGGGTTGCCGCCCGCCCGGTCGAAGCTGGAGAACTGCCGCGTGTCGGTTCCGGGGCTGAGGTACGGCAGCCGGTCCAGCCTGCGGAAGACGTCCCACCCGATCGGCCCCTTGTCGGCAGCGGCCGCTGTGGCCGGCGCCGGCGCCGCGATGAACAACGCGGTCAGCGTGCTCATCAGCAGCACCAGCGCCTTGAAATGCTGTGCCATCAGAGGGTGATCTCGCCGGGGAGGCCGAAGAAGTCGTGCCATTTGGTGCCGGTGCCGAATGAGGTGGTGTTGGAGATTCCGACGTAGACGTCGTTGGTCTTTCCGAGGGTGAAGGTGACGATGTCGTCTTTTCCGTCGCCGTTGTAGTCGCCGGTGTAGGGGAATTCGCCGGGCAGGACGAAGTGGTCGTTCCATTTGGTTCCGGGGCCGAAGCCGGTGCCGGTGGACAGGGCTACGTAGGCGTCGTCGGCGGTGGCGCTGTTGGTGAAGGTGGCGATGTCGTCTTTTCCGTCGCCGTTGAAGTCGCCGACTCGTGGTAGTTCGCCGGCGGGGGCGAACCAGTCGTGTACCTTGGCGGAGGTTTGGAAGCTGTTGCCGGTCGATTGCGCCCAGTAGACGTCGCCGCTGCTGCCTTGGGTGAAGACGATGATGTCGTCTTTTCCGTCGCCGTTCACGTCGCCGACGGCGGGGAATTCGCCGGCCGGCGCGAAGAAGTCGTGCCATTTCACCGATGTGCCGGTGAAGCCGGTGCCGGTGGACAGGGCGACGTAGACGTCGGCGGTGGCGTTGTGGGTGAAGGTGGCGATGTCGTCTTTTCCGTCGCCGTTGAAGTCGCCGACCGCCGGGATCTCGCCGGTGGGGGCGAACCAGTCATGCCATTTCGCCGACGTGCCGAATTTGGTGCCGTCCGACAGGGCGACGTAGACGTCGGCCGCCGCGCCGTGGGTGAAGGTGACGATGTCGTCTTTCCCGTCACCGTTGAAATCACCGGTCAGTGGTGTCTCACCACCGATGGAGAAGTAGTCGTGCCACTTCACCGACGTGCCGGCGAAACCGCTGCCGGTGGACAGGGCCACGTAGACATCGCCGCTCGCGTTGTGGGTGAAGGTGACGATGTCCTCCTTACCGTCACCATTGAAATCGGCAGGCGAACCACCAAGCATCAACGAGCCACCACCACCGCCGCCGCAGTTGCCGCTCGTGTGACGGCGCGTCTGGCCGTCGTAGTTCATCGCCACGCCATCGACGATGACCGGCTGGTTCACGCCGTCGGCCTCCTGCTCGTAATGCAGGTGCGGGCCGGTGGAATTGCCGGTCGTACCGACCTTGCCGAGTTCCTGGCCCGCGTTGACCCACGCCCCCCTGGACACCGTGATCCGGTCCAGGTGGGCGACCAGGCTCGTCCAGCCGCCGCCGTGATCGACACGGACGTAGTTGCCGTACCCCGGATCTCCGGTCACGGTGTCGATCACCGTACCCGGCGCCGACGCCAGGGCCGGGGTGCCCAGGTCGCCGCTGCCCGCGATGTTGAAGTCGATCGCGTTGGCGACCTCGCCGGAGTGGTGGTAGTAGTCCCGCACCTGGCCGCACGGCCACGGCGCGCGGAAATCGGGGCGGGGGCCGGCGGCTAAGGCCGGTTGAGCGACGACGACGCTCGTCGCGATCGCCGCCACGGCCGTGAGCAGCGTCACGAACCCTTTTCTCATCTGATCTCCTCTTGCTGGAAAGTATTTTCACCGGAGGTCGCAAAAGGCCCAGTTGATGGAGTGGAGCATGCTGCGTCACACCTGCACGTGAAATAGTGAGAACCACCGCGTCGTCATGTGGGCATTCGCGCGGGCTTCGTTCTTCGCCATTCTTTTTCCGGCCGCTCCCCGATTCACGTGGAGGTAGACGGCGTCAGAGCCGCCGTAGCACGATGCCGAGAACTCGGTCCGCGGCGATGTAACCGAGGTGCCGCGAGTCGGTCGAGTGGACCGCGTTGTCGCCCATCACCACGAGTTGGCTGGGCGGCACGCGCTGCTCGCGCACCTCTCTCAATGCGGGTACCTGTTCGCGGGGTACTGGATCACCGGGCACCGCGATGACTCGCTTGAGGATCCATCCACCTGGGCGTCCGGTCGTCGCCGACTGCCGGCCGGCGAACACCACGCATTGTCCAGCGCGTATCGCGGTGTTCCGGCGCAGCAGCAGGCGATCCCCGGGCCGGTAGGTGGGGCTCATGCTCTCGCCCCGCACAGTGATCACCGCGTACCGTCGGCGTAACCAGAGAGCCCCGGTCGCGAGCAGCAGACAGAGCAGCACGGGGAGGGCCGTAGCGATCATGGGCCCGCGGTCCTGGTGCATCCGGAGGCAGACGATGGCTCATTTGCGTCGGCGTAGCCGGCGGCTTGGAGGGTGAACAGGTGGGTGTAGGCGCCGTCCACCGCCATGAGTTCGCTGTGAGTGCCCTGTTCGATGATTACCCCGTCGGCGAGTACGGCGATGTGATCCGCGTCCCGGATGGTGCCGAGCCGGTGGGAGATCAGCAGACTCGTGCGGCCCGCCCGGAGCTTCCGGAGCCGGGTGTGCACCTCATGCTCAGCCTCGGCGTCCAGGCCGGCACTCGGCTCATCCAGGATGACCAGGTCGCGGTCTCTTCTCAGGAAGGCTCTGGCCAGTGCCACCCGCTGCCACTGGCCGCCAGAGAGCGCCACTCCGGCCTGTGGTTCGTCTGATTCGGATTGGCTGCGGAAGGCTCTGGTCAGCAGGGTGTCGTAGCCGCGGGGCAGCGCGGCGAGGGTGTCGTGCACCCCTGCCTCCCGGGCTGCCAGTTCGATCCGATCGTGGTCGTCGAGCGCGGGCAGATCGCCGACCGCGATGTTGTCGCTCGCGCTGAACTCGTAGGCCATGAAGTCCTGGAACACCGCCCCCAGCCGGGCCCGCAGCTCGTCGACCGGCACGTCGCGGATGTCCACGCCGTCCCACCGGATCTCACCGCGGGTCGGGTCATAGAAGCGGCACAGCAGCTTCACGATCGTGCTCTTGCCTCCGCCGTTGCGTCCCACCACCGCGACCGTCGCCCCGTGGGGCAGGAACAGGTTCACGCCGCGCAGGACCCATGGGTGCTCGTCGGCGTAGCGGAACCACACGTCGCGCAGCTCGATACCGCGGCGCAGTGCTGGAAGCTCGCGGAGTCGCGCCGGGACCCGCAAGTCAGGCCCGGCGGTCACCACCGCGTGGTAGTGCCGGAACAGCAGCATCTGCTGACGCAGACCGGCGGTCGCGCCGACCAGTCCGGCCGCTGCCGCCTGCACCCCGCCGGTGGCCGCGACGAACATCGAGACGTCACCGACGGACAGGGTGCCCCGCCCAGCGGACATGATCACCCAGACCAGGCCGCCGCCCGCGACGAGGCCGGCGAGCGCGATCAATCCACCTTGCCGCAGCAGCTCGCTGCGGTCCATCCGACGGCGGGCGGCATTCCCTCGCCGCACCTCGTCGAGCATCCGCTCGCGCAGAAAAGCACCGAGCCCCAGCAGCCGGATCTCCTTGGCGGCCTGCACGGTGCCGAGCAGCCCCGCGTAGAACAGTTCACGGCGCTGAACCGGGCTGATATTCCACATCATCGCGGTACGTTGCCGGGCCAGCCGCAGCTCGACGACGAATGCGGGAACGGTCGCGGTCAGCACCACCACGGTGAACCACGGGCTGATGACGGCCAGCGAACCGAGGAAACCCAGCAGCGTCAGCACACTCCGGACGACAAGGAACGTCGAGTCGACCAGCTGACCCGAACTCGTCACGCTCATGTCGGCCATCCGCAGCCGGTCCAGGAACGTCGGGTCCTCGAACCGCCCGATGCCGTCGAACCGTTCGACGGCGGCGTACAAGCTGTCCTTGGCGCGCAGCCCGACGCGGCGGTCCAGCTCCGCGCGCAGGAACTGGCCGAGCTGGGGGCTGAGCGCGCCGACCATCCCCCACACCGCGATACCACTCGCCAGCCCAACGAGTACGCCGAGCGGACCGCGCGACACCAGCTGGTCCAGCGCCGACCTCGTCAGCCAGGCCACGGTGACCGAAGAGAGCGCGACCGCCACGCTCACCGCCAGGTACGCCACGATGTGCAGGGGGGCCGACCGCCAGATCAGCGTGGCCATCCGAGACACGGTGGTCACACCAGTGCCGGCAGCCGGGAGAAGTCTGGCGCCGTCGCGACCACCACGCCGTCGGTGACCACGCAAGCCGCAGGAAACGCGCTCACCCCGAACGCTTCGCATACCGGCCCACCGGCCGGATCGCGCACCACCCTGGCCACGTTCGTCAACGCCGCGACGAGATCAGCGCCGTCGGAAGCGGTCGTATCGATCACGACCAGCACCCGCTCCCGGTCGCGCTCGCCGGCCCATACCGCCAGGCTCGGCAGTTGGGCGCGGCAGGTCGTGCACTCCGAGGAGAGGAACACCACTGCCGTGGTGCCGGTAAGCAGGTCGGTCGACACCGGGTCACCGTCCACGGTGGAGGCGGTGAACTCGCCGACCGCCGCGCCGACGACGGGAATATCGGTCGCGGCGCCGCCGCCGTATCGCATGAGGTTGGTCAGTGTCTCGGTGTGGTCTCGCAGCCGCCGGATCACACCGAAAGTCAGCAGCAGGTTCAGCAGACACAGCGCGCCGACCAGGGTCACCGCTGCAGCCAATACAACCATCGGTTCCGCCTTGTTGAGGAAGGGGGTACGAACAAGCCGATCACGTCGTCGAAGCGGATCACCAGCAGGGCGAGAACACCGGCAGCCGCGCCTGCGACGACCAGGCCGGCCGCGTCGGCGGGATGGGAGTTCCCGCCGACGAGTGCGAGCACCGCCACAGCCGCGAGCAGACTGTTGCGGACCAGGTGCCGAATGCCGAGCGGCGCCCGCGAAACCCCGAAGCAGCGGCACGCGGTACGCTCACCCCGACGCAACGCGGCCGCGATACCGGCACCGAACCCGGCCAGCAGGATCATCGCCAAGCCGAGCCCGCCCGGTCGCCATCCGGGAACGGAGAGCAGCACCGGAACCGCCGCCTCAAGGACGACCACGACAGCACTGACCGTCATGCTCAATGCGCGCCACCGCGACGGGAGCAGGTTGCGCGTGGTGGCGACGAACTCTGTGAACGCCACCCGGCCGCGCAACTTGCTCACCGCGGAGATCGCGAAGACCACCCCGAGCAACCAGTGGCCGGCGAAGCTCAGATATGTCATGGCACCGCGATGACGCCTAGCGAGAGCACCACAGCGTCATTAACACTTGTCGATGTAGCGGGTGTAGCACGCGGTGCACCCTGTGCCGTGCAGCGGGTCGACCTGCCGTGTGCCGCGATAGGCCACCCAGTTCGCTCCGAACACGCAGCAGTTTTCCCAGACACAGACGACCGCGTCAGCGGTCTTGTGCGGGACGATGCGCGCGAGCATCCGGTCGCTGAGGTGTCCGATCCCACTTCTGACTTTTGTCATCATGGTGTTACTGCCTCTCTTTCACGTTGATCACAGAAATCGTTGAGAGCTCGTCGGTGTAGATGTTCGGACGGGAGTTGTCGTGGCGATATCGCGCCGACAATTCGATAGTCTCCGGAGGTCGTTGCGAACTCGTTGTTGGATCGTTGCGCACCTGGTCAGGCCAGGTTCGCAGGCGACGTTCGGTGACCACTCGCGGCGACAGAACCTCGGCATGTTGCTTCCAAGAAATGGAAGTGAGTTTCTTTCCCGTGGCGGGGGCGCATAAATGGGCCGCCGTCTGGCCAAATAATAGAATGCAGGAAAGCGTCCACATTCCAGGCGATCTGCCCGAACGGCTACACGTTGTCCGTGTCCCAGGGCAAAGGGCTGACTCCGGAGCCGGCCATGGTCTCGGCGGACATGGAGGGCGTCGAGATGTGGCACGCCGAGCGGGTGGGAAACGGGGAGCGGGTCACGACGGTCGGCGAGACGGAACCGTATGCCGAGGTGGCCCGCGCCGCAGCCGAGCTTTGTCCGCATGGGCCGTCGCACGGAGGCCCAAGCCGAACGATGATGAGCAGGCCTTCTGACTTGATCTTCTGTTGCTCATCACTGGGGTCTGAGTTGACGAAGGCCGCCTGAACGACCTACCGCGATACACGATCCGTACGCACGAGCGACCACCGAGCAACCAGGGGTCAGAGGCAGTGGAAACCGAGAAACCCCAGGTCGAACGCGGCATTAGAAAGTAGGGCGGGTGGGACTTGAACCCACGACCCACGGATTATGAGTCCGATGCTCTGACCGGCTGAGCTACCGCCCCTTGCAAACATGCATCCTTCCACACCTGAGCCACCATGCCAGCATAGATCGTCCTCGTTCACTCAGCGCGTACGCCAACGGCACTGATCGGCCGGTAGCGTCGGTGGCATGGCGGTCAGGCTGATCTACGAGACGCATTCCCTCACGGTCGACAACGAGACGGGCATCGCCACCGGCTGGTTGCCAGGGGAGTTGTCCCAGGCCGGGCGAGAGCTGGCCGTGGAGTTGGGGGTGCGGCGGCGGGACGTGGATGTGGTGTACGCCTCTGATCTGCGGCGGGCGGTGCAGACGGCGGAGGTGGCGTTCGGCGACGAACAGACGATTCGGCTGGACTCCAGGTTGCGGGAGTGCGACTACGGGATCTACAACGGGCGGCCGGTCAGTGAGGTGGCGAGATTGCGGCGGCGGTTCGTCGAGGTGCCGTGGCCAGGGGGGCAGAGCTATCGGCAGGTGGTGGCCGAGACCGCGGCGTTCCTTGAGGAGGTGATGGAGAAGTGGCAGGGGTGTTCGGTGCTGGTCATCTCGCACTCGGCCAATCGGTGGGCGCTGCAGAACCTGCTCCAGGGGGCGGAGTTGGCGGAGCTGGTCGATGCTCCGTTCGCGTGGCAGCCGGGGTGGGAGTACACCCTGGCCTAAGAGCTGTTTCTTAGATCAAGTTCGGAGCCAGATGGCCAGGGCGGCCAGGGTGACGGTGCCGAGGAAGATGTAGGCGCGTTTGTCATAGCGTGTGGCCACCGCCCGGAAGTTCTTCAGCCGGTTGATCGCCCGTTCGACGACGTTTCTGCCCTTGTAGCGTTCGGTGTCGAAGCCGGTGGGTCGTCCTCCGGCCGAGCCGCGCCGGCGGCGGTGGGCGCGTTGATCGCGTGGTTCGGGGATGGTGTGACGGATCTTGCGGC
>NZ_JBICSO010000006.1:0-827202 GCF_043197155.1 Nonomuraea sp. NPDC049269 | reverse complement strand
ACGCGCTCGGCGCTGCAGAACGCCGCTTCCATCGCGGCGCTCTTCCTCACCACCGAGGCGGTCATCGCCGAGAAGCCCGAGAAGAACCCTGCCGCTCCGGCCATGCCGGGTGGCGGAGACATGGACTTCTAAGGTCGCTTTTCATCAGACCGGCCCGGGCGCGTGTTGCCCGGGCCGGTCTGTGTTTTCTGCGGCGAATGACTACTTGAGGGGTTTGACCCAGCGCGACCATTCGGGCTGCGGTGTGTAGCCCGCGGCCGACCAGGCCCCCTGGGCGGAGACGTTGGAGTCCAGAACCATCGCGTCGGCGCGGAAGGCGCCGAAGGCGGTGATGCGGGCCTCGGCCGCGGCCAGGAGCGTGGTGGCGATGCCCTTGCGGCGGTGGGACGGGTGGACGGCCAGGCGGTAGAGGTGCGCCCGCCAGCCGTCCCAGCCCGCGATGAGCGTGCCTGCCAGCTGCCCGTCGAGCTCGGCGATGAGCAGAGCCTCCGGGTCGCGTTCGATCAGCGCGACCACCTTGTCGGGCGAGTCGCGCCGGTCGGTGCCCTCGGCGGCCAGGAGCCAGAAGTCGAGCACCGCGGGCACGTCGCCGAGCTCGGCGTAGCGGATCTTCAGTCCAGAATCGACGGCCATCACACGCCGAAGTGGGCGACGATGTGGCCGCGCGCGAGCGTGTTGGCGGTGATGTTGAAGCCGACCACCGCCGGGCTGGCGTCACTGGGGACGCCCAGCTCCGCCACACCCAGCGCGTGCACCGTGTAGACGTAGCGGTGCGGGTCGCCGGGCGGGGGAGCGGCGCCGCCGTACTCCTTACTGCCGTAGTCGTTGCGCGCGTGGGTCGCCCCCGCGGGCAGGCCCTTGAACTCGGGGGCGGTGCCCGCGCCCGTGGGGAGCTCGGTGACGGAGGCCGGGATGTCGAAGAGCACCCAGTGCCAGAACCCGCTGCCCGTGGGCGCGTCGGGGTCGTAGCAGGTCACGGCGTAGCTCTGGGTCTCGGCCGGGGCGCCGGACCACTGCAGGTGAGGTGACAGGTTCTGTCCGGTCATGCCCCAGTCATTGAAGACGTGGAGGTCTCCCAGCCTCTCCCCGTCCGTGATGTCGTTGCTCTGGACCGTGAGCGCGGGGACCGACGGCAGGTGTTCGTGTGGAAGCGGTGCGGGCACGGCGTCCTCCTTGGTTGAGATCCTCCACTACCCTCGCCATCCTAGGAGCTCGGGAGAGGCCGGGCCCGCTCGCGGTCAGGCGGTCAGCTGGGCGGGCAGTGCCTTCCCGTGCAGGACGGTGAGCGAGGTGACCGCGCGGGTGAGCACCACGTACAGCCTGGCCAGGCCGCGGGGCTCGGCCGCCACGATGTCGGCCGGCTCGACGACGATCACGTGGTCATACTCCAGGCCCTTGGCCAGCGTCGCCGGGACGATCAGCAGCCGGTGCTCCTCGGTCGTGTCGGGGTCGAGCACGGCGTGGGCGAGCCCGTCGAGCTGCCTCGACACCTCCTCCACCAGCGTGTCGGGCACGATCACGCCGATCGAGCCCTCCCGGGCCAGGGCCTCGCGCGCCGCGTCGGCGACCGCGCCGCCGGGGCGTACCGACAGCGAGCCCACGCCGGGACGCAGCGAGCGCGGCGGAGCCAGCGCCGGGGCGATCGACGGCAGCAGGCGGGCGGCGTAGTCGAGCACCTCGCGCGGCACGCGGAAGCCCAGCGTCAGCTCGGTGACCTCGCCCCCGTCCTGGCCCAGATGCCTGAGCACGGTCTCCCACGAGCTGGTGGACCACGGGGTGGTGCCCTGGGCGAGATCGCCGAGCACGGTGGCCGAGCCGTTGCGGCAGCGCCGGCCGAGCGCGCGCAGCTGCATCTCCGACAGGTCCTGCGCCTCGTCGACGACCAGGTGGCCGAGCGAGGGCGTGCGTTCGATCAGGTCGCCGAGCTCGTCGAGCAGCGCGGCGTCGGCCGCCGACCACTTCGCGGACTTCCAGCCTCGGTACGGCTTGCGCCAGAGCAGCTCCTGCTGCTCCTCGGGCGACAGATCCGACTTGGCGGCTCGCGCGAGGAAGTCGGGGTCCGAGAGGAGCTTGAAGAGAACCTGCTGCGGCACCAGTTTGGGCCAGACCGCGTCGACGAGCTGCTTGACCGGCTTGGACCTGGCCACGGCATCCTGGACCCGGTCGTCGGGCGACTCCCCGCGCTGCTCCATGCGTACGAGCACCATGTGCGCGAGCCGCTGCGCCAGCGCCGCCCGGCCGGGTCCGTAGCGGGTGGTGCCGCGCAGCGAGGCGACGATCTCGCGTACCTCGTAGTCGGCCACCCGGAAGCGGTAGGCGCCCTTGCTGTAGACGACGCCCTCCTCCGGCTTCACGATGTGCAGCCACAGCGCCCGCTCCAGCACGGCGGCCATGCGGGCGTCGCCCTTCAGCGCCGACACCATCGGGTCCTCCGGCGTGGCGTGCTCGCCGAGCAGGCCCGCGACCGTGGTCTGGTCGACCTTGACCTCGCCGAGCGCGGGGAGCACGGAGGAGATGTAGGACAGGAAGGCCCGGTTGGGGCCGACGATCATGACGCCCGACCTGGCCAGCCGCTCGCGGTGGGTGAACAGCAGGTACGCGGCCCGGTGCAGGCCGACGGCGGTCTTCCCGGTGCCCGGCGCGCCCTGGACGCAGACGGTCTGGGCGAGCGTGGCACGGACGATCTCGTCCTGGTCGGGCTGGATCGTGGCCACGATGTCGCGCATCGGGCCGGTGCGCGGGCGCTCGATCTCCTCGGTCAGGATCTTCGAGGGGCCGATGTCGGCGTCCTCGCCGAGCGGCTCGTCCTCGAACGCGGTCAGCAGGCCGCCGTGGTAGCCGAACCGGCGCCGCCGCGCGACGTTCATCGGATCGGCGGGGCTGGCCTGGTAGAACGCCCGGGACACCGGCGCGCGCCAGTCGATCACCAGCGGGCGGCTGGTGCCGTCGTGCACGTGGCGTCGGCCGACGTAGATCGTGCCGGGCAGGTCGTCATCCGCCGAGCGGTCGAGGCGGCCGAAGAACAGCGGGGTGTCGGGGTGGTCGGCCAGCGCGGCCACCCGCTTGTCGAGCAGCGACTGCAGAATCTGCTGCGACACCCAGTCGCCGGCCGCGTCGGCCGACAGTGATTGGGCGTGCAGGCGCATGGCCTGCAGCGCGGCTCTCGACTCGGCCAGATGGGCCTGCTCGGCGGCGAGGACGTCGGCGGGTATGTCGGGGGCCAACTGGTGTGCGGGCATGCGGAAGTGCCTCCCTGGTCAAGGTAACGGAGGTGGTGTAGGCAGCGAATCGACCAGTTTAGTGGGGCGCTCGGCAGGCTTCCACAGCATTTACCCGGGGTAGGGAGAGACTGTGGCAAGGGTACGGATCGGTATCTCTCCGATCATTCCGACGGTCGCCAGCTTCCTGCTGGCGGCGTTGTGGGCCTTGTCGGTGTTCGCGGGGTGGGGGCTGGAGGCGTTCTGCGCGGGTGGCGAGTCCGCGTCGGACTGCTCTCAACGGCTCGATTCGGTCTCGACGGTGTCGGGGCTGTTCGCCGTGGCCGCCGCCTGCTGCACGGCCGCCGCCTGGTTGGCGCCCTCGGCCAGAAACGATCCACGGGTGTTCACCCGATTCATGGGCGTGAGTGTGGCCGCCTGGATCGCCGCCGAAGGGGTGCTCTTCCTGGGCGGCATGCTGGCAAGATAACGACAACCTGCCAATAACCGAGAATTCGGGCATATCAGGTGGATTTGTCGGATCATGGGGGTATGTCGCTGGCTACTTGAGAGGTGCGGCGGCGATAGCACGCTGGTGAGGGGGGTGGTTCGATTGTCGACAGCCCGCGGAGTCTCGTGGACGTAATCGACGTCGGAGCCTGGCCGCTCGGAGGGTGAGCGGCCGGGCCTTCGCCTCACATAGCTTTACACGCCGCCGAGCACGTCGTCGGCGTCGATGATCTGGTACGCGTAACCCTGCTCGGCCAGGAACCGCTGCCGGTGCGCCGCGAACTCCTGATCGACCGTGTCCCTGCTGACCACCGTGTAGAAGCGGGCGCCTCCGCCGTCGGCCTTGGGCCGCAGCACCCGGCCGAGCCGCTGCGCCTCCTCCTGGCGCGACCCGAACGTGCCCGACACCTGGATGGCCACGGCCGCCTCGGGCAGGTCGATGGAGAAGTTCGCCACCTTGGACACGACCAGGACCTGGATCTCCTTGTCGCGGAAGGCCTGGTAGAGCCGCTCGCGCTCCTTGATCCGGGTCTCGCCCTTGATCACCGGCGCGTTGAGGTGCTCGCCCAGCTCGTCGAGCTGGTCGATGTACTGGCCGATGACCAGCACCTGCTCGCCCAGGTGCCGGCGGACCAGCGCCTCGGTCACGCGGGTCTTGGACGGTGTGGTGGCGCAGAACCGGTAGCGCTCCTCGGACTCGGCCATCGCGTACGCCAGCCGTTCCTCGTCCGTGAGGGTGACCCGGACCTCCACGCAGTCGGCGGGGGCGATCCAGCCCTGGTTCTCCATCTCCTTCCAGGGCGCGTCATAGCGCTTGGGGCCGATCAGCGAGAACACGTCGCCCTCGCGGCCGTCCTCGCGCACCAGCGTCGCGGTCAGTCCGACGCGCCTGCGGGCCTGCAGGTCGGCGGTCATCCGGAAGATCGGCGCGGGCAGCAGGTGCACCTCGTCGTAGACGACCAGGCCCCAGTCGCGCGCGTCGAACAGCTCCAGATGGCTGTAGACGCCCTTCCGCCTGGTCGTCATCACCTGGTAGGTGGCGATGGTGACCGGGCGGATCTCCTTCTTGCTGCCGGAGTATTCGCCGATCTCGTCCTCGGTCAGCGAGGTGCGCTTGAGCAGCTCCTGCTTCCACTGGTGGGCGCTCACCGTGTTGGTGACCAGGATCAGCGTGGTGGCCTGGGCGTGCGCCATCGCGGCCGCGCCGACGATCGTCTTGCCGGCCCCACAGGGCAGCACGACCACGCCGGAGCCGCCGTGCCAGAAGGAGTCGGCCGCGTCCTGCTGGTAGGGCCGCAGGCTCCAGCCCTCCTGCACCAGCTCGATCTTGTGGTGCTCGCCGTCGACGTAGCCCGCGAGGTCCTCCGCGGGCCAGCCCAGCTTGAGCAGCGCCTGCTTGACGTTGCCGCGGTCGCTCGGATGCACGGCCACCGAGTCGCCGGTGAGCCGTTCGCCCAGCATGGGCTGGATCTTCTTGGACCGCAGCACCTCTTCGAGCACGGCCCGGTCGGTGGAGGTCAGGACCAGGCCGTTGACCGGGTCCTTCTCCAGCTTGAGCCGGCCGTAGCGGTCCATGGTCTCGGCGATGTCCACCAGCAGCGCGTGGGGCACCGGGTAGCGGCTGAAACTGATCAGCGCGTCGATGACCTGCTCGGCGTCGTGCCCGGCCGCGCGCGCGTTCCACAGCGCCAGCGGGGTGACGCGGTAGGTGTGCACGTGTTCGGGGGCGCGCTCGAGCTCGGCGAACGGTGCGATGGCCTTGCGGCAGTCGCCGGCGTTCTCATGGTCGACTTCGAGGAGCAGCGTCTTGTCCGACTGGACGATGAGCGGGCCGTCGTTCACGGACATCCCTTCTACGGTTGACGCCTATCCAACACTCGCGACGGCAAGAACAGTCCCCGAACAGGTAATCAGTCGTCGAGGTAGCCGTTGACGCCGAGGAAGACGAAGGTGCCGAGCGTCAGTGCGAAGCCCACCCCGAACAGGACCCAGCTCCATACGAGCAGGTTCTTGGCACTGGCCGGCTCCGTGCTCGACCGGCCGAGCGCCAGGCCCGCGAGGACGGCTCCGGGGATGGCCAGGATGTTGCAACAGCTGACGATCGCGAGCAGATTGAGCACCAGCGCGACGATGGCGGTGGCCCTGGGCCCCTCGGACGGCCGAGGCGGCGGGGGATAGCCGTAGCCATAGCCGTAGCCATGATGCGGTGGCGGCTGCTGGCCGTATGGTGCGCCGTAGGGCTGGTACGGATATTCGCCCGATGGATCTTGCTGGCTCATGCCACCTCCCAACAGGTCAACATTTATCACGGAATGGCCACGCGCCCGGCCAGGTCTGCGGTCTCGCCATAGATATGGACCCTCTCACACGTCTCTAGAGGGCGAGACCCAGAGCAGGGAGGCGTGTTGCACCCGGACGACCTACGAGTCTTCACGGCGTTCGTCACGACGCGATCGGACAGCCTCATTCGTCTGGCGTACGTGCTCACCGGCGACCAGCACGCCGCGGAGGATCTGCTCCAGAGCGCGCTGGCCAAGACCGCGGACCGATGGCGGAGCATCAGGGGCGATCCTGAGGCGTACGTCCGCCGAGTCATGTACCACGAGCAGGTCGGCCGGTGGCGCAGCCCGCGCTGGGGCCGCGAGCGCGTGGTCGAGACGCCGCCCGAGCGGATCGCCGGCGACGACACCGCGCAGGTCGACGACCGGCTCACGCTCGAACAGGCGCTGCGCAGGCTGCCCGCCAAGAAGCGGGCCGTGCTGGTTCTGCGCTACTTCGAGGATCTGCCGGAGTCCGACGTCGCCAGGATCATGGGGTGCTCGATCGGCACCGTACGAAGCCAGACCCACCAGGCCGTGAAGCGGCTGCGCGGGCTGGTGGGCGAACCCGTCAATCTGGAGGCCTGAGATGCCAGTCGACGAACGTTCGGTCGCCGAGGCCCTGACCAGGCTGGCCGACCGAGCCCGGCCCGTGGATCCCGAGCTGCTGCTGACGCGTGTCCTACGGAGGCGGACACGGCTGCGGTGGCCGAGATGGGGGCTGGCCATGGCGGCGGCGGCCTCTGTGGTGGCCATCGGGGTGGTGGCGCTGCGGACGCACGACCAGATGGTGACCTCTCCCGCGACCTCGCCCGCGACCTCACCCATGAGCACACCCGTGAGCACACCGACGGCGAGCGCGCGGTTCACGAGCACGCCCCCCGCCGCGTACGTCCCGGACATCCCCGGCCTGCCGCGGAACACGATCGCGCAGTTCGCGACCGTCGAGGACTGCATGCCCAAGGGTGGTCCGGTGCACAGCATGGACGGCAACCAGCGGGTGCCCAGGTACGGGGGCGTCAAGGACTACCGCTGGCTCGTGGAGGCCAAGGACAAACTGGGCGTGACGCGGCTGGTCGGCAGCCGCAAGGGGTTCGTCCTGTGCACCCCGGGCATCCGGCTGGTCAGCTACCCGACGGACCCGATCTTCTCCTACTGGGGCGAGGACCCGCCCGGCAAGCTGGCCCTGCGCGGGGCGCTCAGCATCGACGCCTACGACAGCCAGATGCAGTCGGAGATCAACCCGGGTCGGGACGGCGACCCGTACTTCCTGGTGGTGGCCGGTCGGGTCGCTCCGCAGGCGACCCGGGTGGAGGTCGAGTGGGCGGACGGGCGGAAGATGACGGCCAACGTGCGGAACGGCTTCTACATCGGCCGGACGCGGGTGTATCCCGACAAGAAGGGTGCCTACCGCCCGGCCGTGCTGAGCAAGGTGACCGCCTATGGCTCAGGCGGGCGGGCGCTGGGCGAGGTCAAGGGCATCGCGTGGGGGTCGACGGGAGCCATCGACCAGGACGACTAGCCGAGTCTCGACCGCAGCGCCTTGCGGTCGAGCTTGAGCACGCTCGTGACCGGGATCGAGTCGACGAACATCACCTCACGGGGATACTTCACCCGGCCGACCCGGTCACGGGCCCAGGTCATCAGCTCGTCGGCGGTGGCCGTGGCGCCCGGTTTGAGCTGCACGAAAGCCACGACCTCCTCGCCGACGCGCGGGTCGGGACGGCCCACGACGCCGGACATCACCACGCCGGGGTGCTCGTTGAGCACGTCCTCGACGTCGCGCGGGAAGACGTTGAACCCGCCGCGGATGATGAGGTCCTTCTTCCTGTCGACGACGTAGAGGTAGCCGTCGTCGTCCACGCAACCTAGATCGCCGGTACGCAGCTCGCCCTCGGTCAGCGCGGTGTCGGCGGGGTCCGTGGCGTGCTCACCCCAGTAGCCGAGCATCAGCGAGTCACCGCTGACGCAGATCTCCCCGACGTCCCCCGGCTCGGCCTTGTCGCCCGAGGAGTCGCGGATCGTGATCGTGTAGCCGGGCAGCGGCAGGCCCACGCTGCCGATCCGGCGCCGGCCCGGCGGGTTGAACGTGGTCACGGCGCTGGTCTCGGTCATCCCGTAGCCTTCGAGTATCTGCACGCCGGGCATCCGGCGCTCGAACTCCTCCAGCGTCTCCCTGCCGAGCGGCGCCGCGCCGCAGGTGAGGAAGGCCAGGTCGGGCAGGGGGTGCGACTCCAGAGGCTCGGCCAGCAGCATCTGGAGCATGGCGGGCACGACCGCCCCATACTGGGCGCGCTGCGCGGCGGCCAGCTCCAGGAACGCCTTCGGGTCGAACCAGCGCATCAGCACCGCCTGCTGCGGATCCGTGGCGTGCATCCCGGCGACCGTGAGGATCAGCCCGTACGCGTGGGAGAGAGGCACCGGCACTATCGCGCGATTTTTCCCCTCTTGATGGGACATCTCGTAGGCGTCCTTGGCCACCTGCCAGAGCCCCCGATGGCTCAGCATGACGCCCTTGGCCAGGCCGGTCGTGCCTCCGGTGTACATGAGCGCCGCCAGATCGGTGGCGTCCCGCTCGACGGGTCCCCGCTCGGCCGCCCGCTCCAACTCCACCGTGTCCACAAATATCGGGACCGGTACGTCGGTGGCCCGGACCGTCTCCACCAGCTCGGGCGAGGTGACGACGGCGGTGGCGCCGCTGTCGACCAGGATGTGCCGCAACTCCTCGGCCCCCACCAGGAACACCACGGGCGTCACCACCGCACCGGCCGCCCAGATCGCCTGGTAGATCAGGCCCACCTCCGGCGAGTTGGCCATCATCACCACGACCCGGTCGCCGGGCCGTACGCCCGCCTCGGCCAGCCCGCCGCAGACCTTGCGCGCCCGCTCGGCCAGCGCGTGGCCGCGGTGCCAGACCCCCTCGTAATGGACCGCGTCGAAGTCGTCGAACCTGCCCCAGGACTCCTCGGCCAACCGGCCCAACGTCAGCTCGCTCACGGTCCCAACCTCGCCTGATCAACACCTGACGTCAAGACAGGTCGGCGACCCCGGTGATGCGATGGAGGGCGAAGCGGTGGACGGCGGCCCTGGTCTCGTCGTACGCCGTCAGGTAGCCGCCCTCCATCCGGGCGGGCTCCAGGATGCGCGAGGTGGCGTTGCCCTGGGAGTCGAGGTAGCCGATCCACACGCGTACGCCCTGCCTGATGGCCTCCTGCAGCGCCGAGATCGTGGCGGTCGCGGGGCCGCGCGGGATCTGGCCGTCGGGGGCGTCGGCGGGCTCGCGCCGCGTCAGGTGGGCCGCGTCGCCCGCCCGCAGCGCCCGTACGGCGGCGGCCGTCACCTCGGCGTCGAGGCCGTTGGGCGGGGGCACGGACCGGGCCGGCGGCAGGCCCTCGGTGCGCCTCTTGTCGAGCTGGGAAATGATCACATCGCCGTCGAGCGACTCGGCCACCGGGGCGTACCCCATCGCCCGCAGCCCGTCGACCAGCGCGGCGCGCGACGAGCGGGAGGCGATGACCGTCGGAGCCAGCCTGCGCAGGCGGAGCGCGGCCGAGCGCCGGTCGGCGGAGATCTGGTCGAGCAGGGCCGGGTCGTCGCAGCGGACGTAGGCACTCGCGGTGCCGACCCTGATCCGCCCGTGACGGCGGGCCACGTCGGCGACCAGGTACGACAGCGCCTGCGGGACCGGCGTGGCCGAGTGGCGCTCCAGCATGGCCAGCAGCTCCTCGGCCCCCTGGCCCGCGTCGAGCGCGCGGCGGATCGAGCCCTCGCCGAACCGGTAGACGGTCGCGCCGCCCTTGGACTCGACATCGGCGGCCAGCGTCATCCAGCGGTTCAGCTCGCTGGTGAGCGGACCGGGCGCGACGGCGGTCAGGTCGGCCTGGAGCAGCACGTGATCGACCGGCTCGGGCAGCAGCGGCGCCAGCACCGAGGCGGCGTCCTCGCCGGCCAGCAGCGCCCGGCCGTGTCCCGACAGCACGCCGAGCCCGGTGACGCCGACCTGCTCGGCCTCCCGCAGCGCGAACTCCGTCAACTGCTCCCGCAGCGGCCCACGGCGGCGCGGCTGTTCCCACGCCAGCCGATCGAACACCGACGCGCGCGTGGGCGCCAGACCGGGCGCCGACGCGAGCACGCCCAGCGCCGCCGACCTCACGGCCGGCGCGGACGAGCGGCGCAGGTCGGTGTGCAGCGCGTTGAGCGGCCGGTCACGGTCGTCGCGCTCGCCGACCAGGCCGGGGACGCGGTCGGTGTGTAGCCAGGTGACCGCCAGCGCCGCCCACCGGTCGGCGGTCGGCCGGATCCGCCACAGGTCGTAGCCGGTGGTCGGCAGCCACTCGCCGTCGACGCTGCCGCCGGCCGCGACCAGCCCGGCCGCGTGCGCGACCTCCACGGTCAGCGCGGCGGCCCACTCGGGCACGTCCAGCTCGGTCGCGGTGCGCTTCAGATCGCGTACGCCCAGCCCGCCGGTACGCAGCACGCCCGGCGGCTCGGCGCTCCACCGCTCGCACAGCTCCTCGACCGTCCGCACGAACGTGAACGCCTGCCCCGCCGCTGTGCGGTCGGCCAGCTTCTGGTCCCGTGTGGCCCCTTCCAGGGCCGGGGGCACGGCGTACAGGTCGCGGTGTACGAGGCCGTTGCGCAGGTGAAGGCCGACCTCCCTGGGCAGGGCCACGCTCTCCTCACCCGTCGCCGCCAGCAGGCCGCGGGCGAGCAGCTGATCGATGGGCGAGCGGGCGGAGGCGATCCGCACCTCGCGCCTGGCGTTGGGCACCCGGCCCGTCGGCGGCCCCCAGGTGAGCTGGTCGAGCGCCGCCCTGGCCTCGGGCGAGACCTCCTCGATCAGCTTCCCGGGGTGGATCAGGGCGGCGGCCAGACGTTCCTTGCCCGAGCCCTTGGTGCCCGGTGCGATGTCGTCGGCCATCTCCTCCAGTTGCTCGGGCGCGTGGTGCCGGAACGCCTCGACCGCCGGGGGGCCGAGCCCCGCCGGGTCGTCGAGCACCTTCCGCACACCGGGGGCCAGGCCGAGCGCGGTGTCGGGGCCGTAGACGAGGGCCAGGTCGCGCAGGTGGTCGAGCGCCGTCGACAGCGCGGGCTCCGGCTTGCCGGTCGCGAGCGCGCCACGGATCAGCTCGCGCAGGGCGGCCTTCGTGATGGGCTCCGGTCGTACGGGCTGCGGTCCTACGGGCTGTGTCTCGGCGGGCGCCGCGTCCGTATGCGCTGTTTCCGCATGGGCGGCGGCGGTGGCGCGTGTCTCGGCGACGGCCAGCGTTTCGAGGACGGCGAGCGTGAAGCGGTCGAGCCGGTCGAGCGCCCGGCCGATCGCCGAAGGGCTGCCCGCCCGTACGGCGAGGCCCTCCAGATGCGCGGGCACCGGGGTGATCAGCTCGGGACGCGCGGAGACCAGCGCCCGCAGCTGCTCGTCGGTGCGCCCCCTGATCCACTCCGTGAACTCCATCGTTGCCATGGTATGTCCACCCTGATTGGGGCAGCATGGCTCACGTGATTGAGCGAGCCGACCAGCTCATACTCAACTACGTCAGCGCCGCCGCCGACGCGGCTCACGGCGTGCTCAAACCCGACCAGCGGCTCGACTTCGCCAAGCGGCTGCGGGCCAGGATCGAGGTCGAACGGCAGGGCAGCCAGAACCCGCGCCAGGTGGTCAAGCTACTCGCCCGCTTCGGCGACCCGGTGGCGCTGGTCGAACGTGAGGCCCGCAGGCTGGCCGAGACGGCGCCGGACACCGCGTCCGGTGTCCCGCCGGGCACCCCGTCCGGAACGGCGCCCAGGGTCGCGCCCGGGGCCGCTCGGGGAACCGTGACGCCGGGCGCTGTGGCCAAGGCGGAGCGGGTCGCGGGAGCCGGAGGAGCGACGCCGTTCTTCCCCAAGATCGTCGACGACGTGGCCCCGCCCCCGGGGGTCCAGCTCGGCCGGCGCCTTGCGGAGGACCGGCTGATCGGGTGGCGTCGCGCGGAGGACCGGCTGATCGGGAGGCCTCGCGCGGAGGACGGCCTGACCGGGCGGCCCGTACGCGGCCTGCCGTTCGCGGGGCTGCGTCGGACGGCCATGTCCAGCGCGAACCCGATGGCCACCGGCGGTCGGGACGCCACCAGCATCGTCAAGGAGTATCCGCGCGAGACCGCGGCGATGGCGATCCTGGTGCTGGCCGCGCTGCTGATCCCGTTCGGCCTGCCGGCGGTGGCGATCTTCCGGGTGCCGGTGCTGGTGTGGGCGTTCGGCGCGTTGCTGGTGGTGTTCTCGGAGGGCTGGGCGCTGCGCGACCGGGTGATCGGGGTCGGCGCGCCGCTGCTCGGCTACACGCTCGGCGGCGCGCTGGTCGGTGGCCTGCGGGTGGGCGCCGAGCCGGGGGTGCAGGCGTTCGTCGTCCAGTTCTTCGACGTCAGCGGCGTGATGTTCATGATCGGCACAGCGTTGGGCGTGGCGTGGCTGGCCTACAGGCTGCTGGGAGCCGACTGAGCGCTGTCCGGTATCGGGGGGATCGGCTCAGCGCCGTCCGGCCGCGGCCTGGTCGGCTGAGCGCGCGACCGGGTCAGCTGACCGGGGCGGGGCTCGGTAGCAGGCCGACGGCCAGGCGTACCCAGGCGGTGACGAACTGGTCCTTCTCCGCGTGTCCCGGCGACTCGCCGACCGTCTCCTGGAACAGCCGGTAGTGCACCACGGAGCCACCGAGCACCGCCGCGATGCCGTTCCAGTCGAGCTTGGCGTCCTCGTACTCGGGCTGGGCGCGGAACCAGGTCGTGATGGCGTCGAACATGGGCTGCAGCAGCCCTTCGCGCACCACCGCCACCAGCTCGGGGAACTGGCTCAGGTCGCGGAAGAACACCCGCGTCAGCTCCGACTCCTCGCGTACCTTGGCCAGCCCGGCCCGGCACAGGTGCGAGAGCCGCGCCTCCAGGTCGGCCGAGGACTCCATGTCGCCGAGCTCGGCCAGGCTGTCGGCCACCTGCGTACGGGTGCGCGTGGCATGCTCGTTGATCGCCGCGGAGAGCACCTCGTACTTCGACTTGAAGTGCCTGTAGAGCCCTCCGGCGCCCGGCGAGAGCCCTGACGCGGCCTCGATCTCGGCCACCGAAGTGGCGGAGTAGCCCCGCTCGGCGAAGAGCCGCAGAGCCTCGTCGATGATCCGCTCACGCGTCGATCTGGTCATGTCTTTCCTGATACCTCCGTAAAGGAGCGTAGCCGTCACGGCGCGGCGCGACGGATCAGCCCCGCGACGACCGAGCCGACGATCAGCCACACCAGCGCCGCGAGCCCGTAGTTGACCAGTGTCGTCCACCGTATGTCGGCAAGCTGGAACAGGTTGGCCAGCCCCACCGACAACGACGAGGCGAGCGAGGCGACGAACTGGTACCAGATGTTGGCCGGGTTGGCCCTGAACACCGTGAAGATCGCGTACAGCGCCAGAATCAGCGCGGCCAGCCGCGACGCCAGCCGGACGGCCGAGGCCAGGAACGCCACCACGCCTCGCCACACCCTGACCGGTCCCGTCACCTGCCGTGGCAGTGCGGGCCGGTGCGGGCGCGGCTGGGTGAGCGAAACGGGCCGTTCCAGCGGACTGGGCCGGTTGGCGGCGGCGACCAGCCGATCTCCCGCTTCCGGCGGTTTGGGGGGCTCTGTCACGGCCACTCCTCCCGATAAGTAATTCCTTTCTTCCCACTCCCAACCGTCCCACAACAAGGGCCCGTTACCCGTAATGCGGACTCGTTTGGCATCCTCCACCTTGTGCAGACATCGGTGGGTTTCGACCTAGACATGACATTGGCGGACACACGGTCGGGCATCGCGGCCGTCTACGACGAGCTTTCGGCGCGCCTCGGCGTGCTCATCGACAGCAAGGCGATCATCACCAGACTCGGCCCGCCGCTCGAACAGGAGCTGGCGAACTGGCTGCCGCTGGAGGCGATTCCCGAGGCGGTGCGCCTTTTCCGGGAGATCTATCCGGAGCTCGGGGTGCCGGTGCACACGGCCATGGCCGGAGCCGCGGAGGCCATCGAGGCCGTACGCGCGCAAGGAGGCAGGATCATCGTCGTGACCGGCAAGAACCTGCGTGACGCGACCAGCACCGTCGAGCTGCTCGGGCTCGCCGTCGACGAGGTCGTCGGGGCGGTCTTCGGGGCGGACAAGGGTTCGGCACTCGCGCGCTTCGGCGCCGCCGCCTATGTTGGTGACCATGTGGCGGACATCGAGGCCGCGCGGGCCGGGGGAGCCGTCAGCGTGACGGTCGCGACCGGGCCTTACACGCTGGGAGAACTTCGGGACCATGGAGCGGATGTGGCGCTTGGGGACCTGACGGAATTCGCCGACTGGTTCGCCGGTTGGCGTTCGGCCGGCCAACTCTGGTAAATGCCACGAATATTCCTGGTCGCTACCGAGCCTCGCGGGGCATAACCTACATCCATTCATCTTTTACGACTGTTTGAACGAGGTTCCTCCTGTGCCGAGTGGCAAGGTCAAGTGGTACGACGCCGACAAGGGTTTCGGCTTCCTCACCCGCGACGACGGCGGTGAGGTCTTCGTGCATTCCTCCGCGCTACCCACTGGCGCCGGTCCGCTCAAGCCCGGCCAGAAGGTCGAGTTCGGCGTGGCCGAAGGACGCCGCGGCCAGCAGGCCCTCTCGGTGCGGATCCTCGAGCAGCCGCCGACGCTGGCCAAGCCCAAGCCCAAGGCCAAGCGTAAGAAGCCGGACGAGATGGTGGTCATCGTCGAAGACCTGATCAAGCTCCTCGACGACGTCTCGACCTCCTACCAGCGGGGCAAGCACCCGGACGCGGCGCACGCCAAGAAGATCGCTCAGGTGCTCAGAGCGGTGGCCGACGACCTCGACGCCTAGCCGTGGGGGTTGGTCAGCGGCTTGGTCGAGTCGATGGTGTCGACGCGCTGATCCCGCCGGTCAGCGCGCTGATTCCGCGCGCTCTGGTCCCAAGCGCTCCGATCCTGCGCGTCCTGGTCCCACGCGCCCTGGTCGCGCACATCGGTGTCCCGCTCGTCGGGGTCCTGAAGGTCCCGCGCGTCTAGGTCCCGTACGCCTTGGTCCTGGGCCTGGCCCCCGACGCCAGCGCCGAGTTTGGCCGCGCGGATCCGCTGACGCCGGCGGACGATCAGCCAGCCGAACGCGCCTGTCAGCGCCACGGCCAGCGTGATCAGCCCGGCCGCGCTGCTCTCGGCCAGTGACAGCACCAGCCCGACCAGCCCGCCGAACACCCAGGCGAGCTGCAGCACCGCCTCGACCACGCCGAACGTGGACGAGCGCACCTCCTCGCCGATCTCCCGCTGCACGATCGCGTCCAGCGCGAGCTTGCCGAGCTCCTGCGCGAACGCGGTGACGAGCGAGACCGCGACCGCGGTCCAGAGGCCGAAGAACACCGCGGCCACGATCGTGGTCGCGCCGGTCACGGCCAGCGTCAGCAGCGTGATGAGCTGCGGGGAGTGGTTGCGGGTCCAGTTCGCGACCATCGCGCCGACCAGGCCGCCCAGCCCGGCCGCCGCCGCGAGCAGCGCGATCGTCTTGGGGATGTCGAAGAACGGATCGCGTACGGTCAGCCACGGCACGCCCTTGTCCTGCACCAGGAACAGCAGGAAGAACAGCAGGAAGCCGGAGAACAGGCGGATGGCCACGTTCGCCCAGACCGCCTCGGCCACCGCCGGGCCCACGTTCAGGAGGGTCCGCCAGCGGAGCGGCCTGCCCCCCGCCTCCTCTTCCTCCAGTTCGGGAGAGTCGACGTGGCGCGGCAGCCGTACGGCGAGCACGCCGATCAGGAGAAAGGCGACCATCGCCGTACGCAGCACCGCCGCGCTGCCCAGCCACGCGGTCAGGCCCGCGGCGACCGGCACCATCACACCCGCCGAGACCAGCGAGAACAGCGCCACCCGGGCGTTGGCCGAGACCAGCGTGATGTCGGCGGGCAGCACGCTCGGCATGATGGCCGCGCGTGACACGTTGTACGCCTTCGACAGCACCAGCACGCCCAAGGCCCCGACGAACAGCGTCGGCAGGTCGCCGGGCCCCACGGCGGCGGCCATCGCGAAGCACAGCAGGCCGCGGCCGAACAGCGTGCCCGCCATGACGTAGCGGCGGCCCGACCTGAACCGGTCGAGTATCGGCCCCACGAACGGCGCCAGCAGGGCGAACGGCAGCATCGTGATGACCAGGTAGAGCGCCACGGGCCCGCGGGCCTCGCCGACGGGCACGCCGAAGAAGACGGTGCTCGCCAGCGCGACCGTGACCAGCGCGTCGCCGCCGCTGTGACCGGCGGTGAGCTCGATCAGGCGGCCGAGCCCGGTGCGGTCGGCGCCGTTGGCGTAGGTGAGGCGGCGGGTGGCCTGCCCGACCTTCTGCGCCCCCCTGGCCGTGGCCTTGCCCGCCCGCGCGGTGCCGCCGGCGGTCGCCTTTCCCGCGCGTACGGTGGCTCGGCCGGCGCGTGCGGTGGCGCGGCCCGCGTCGGCGACCCCTCGCCCCACGCGCCGCGAGATCTCGCGAGCGGCGTCCCAGCCTCCTTGCACGCTTACCAGTCTTACCCGATCCGCGCTCCATCACGGCGGCGGATCGCCCGGGGATGGGCGTTTGATGAGTCTCAAGTGGGTCCGGGATGGTCGGTGTGGGCACCTTCAGGTCCGGCCATGGGTGAGAATGAGGTGTGAGCCAACAGCACCTTGCGGCGGAGGCGGACAGATGACCCGCACCCGGACCCGCGTCTCCCCGCCCGACCAGGCGTGCGTCGCCGCGGTGGACCTGGCGCGCGCCGCCGCGGAGGAGCTCGCGCGGCCGGGCGAGCCGGGTGAGCACCTCGGTTACGAGGGCGAGGGCGACCGCATCGTCACCCATTACTTCGCCTGTCTCGACCGGGCCTACCGCGGCTGGCGCTGGGCCGTCACCGTGACCCGCGCCTCGCGGGCGAAGAACGTCACGGTGAGCGAGGCCGTCCTGCTGCCAGGGGCGGGAGCGTTGCTCGCGCCTGAGTGGCTGCCCTGGAGCGAGCGCCTGCGCCCCGGCGACCTGGGCGTCGGCGACCTGCTGCCGAGCCCGGAGGACGACGACCGGCTGGAGCCGGGTTTCGCCAAAACGGACGACGAGACCGATCATCAGACGATTTTCGAGTACGGCCTGGGCCGGGCACGTGTGCTCTCGGTCATCGGCAGGGACCGCGCTGCCAGACGCTGGCACTCGGGCGAGCACGGGCCGCATACGCCGATCGCACACGCCGCACCCGCGCAGTGTTCCACCTGTGGTTTCTACTGGCCGCTCGCGGGTGGGCTCCGGCAGGTGTTCGGGGTCTGCGCCAATGAGTACGCCCCCGACGACGGCAAGGTGGTCGCCGCCGACCACGGCTGCGGGGCCCACTCGGAGGCGGCGGTCATGCCGCCGTCCGTCGAGCAGGCCTTGCCCATCCTCGACGACATGGGCTTCGACCTGATGGAGGAGGAGGCCGGTTCCGTCGACGGAACGGCCACCGAGGAGCTCGGCCACTCCTGACCGCGAATGTCGGTGAGGGCCGCTAACCTACGGTGGCCCCCCATCGGTGGGTCCCGGACATGCGCCGGTGCCCGCCACACCTGCGACCAGGATCGTGACAGATGACCGACACCTTTGGCACCGACCGGACGCGAGCCGCCGTGCTCGCCGCGTGGACGGCCTCGACCGCCCGGTTCCGCGAGGACGCCAACGCCGAGGAGGACTTCGCACTCGGCGGCTACCGCGACCGGCTGATCGTGGAGCTGGCTCAAAACGCCGCCGACGCGGCGCTGCGCGCCGGTGTGCCAGGGGTGCTCCGGCTGACCTTGCGCGACGACGTGCTGACCGCCGCCAACACGGGCGCCCCGCTCGACGCGACCGGTGTGGAGGGGCTGTCGACGCTGCGGGTCTCCGGCAAGCGTGACGAAGCGGGCGCCGCGGGCCGGTTCGGTGTCGGGTTCGCCGCGGTCGTGTCGGTCTGCGATGAGCCGTCGATCAGCTCGCGCGAGACGGGCGCCGTCCGCTGGTCGCGCACGGAGACGGCCGCCGCGGTGGCCTCGGTGCCGGAGCTCGCGGCCGAGCTCGGCTCGCGGAGCGGACACGTGCCGCTGCTGCGTCTGCCGTTCGCGGCCGAGCCGTTCGACGTGCCACAGGGGTTCGACACGCTCGTACGGCTGCCGCTGCGCGACGACGCGTCGATCGCGGCGGTCCGGCGCATGCTGGCGGAGACCAGCCCCGCGCTGCTGCTCGGCATGCCCGCGCTGACCACCATCGAGATCGACCTCGACGGCTCGGTGCGCCAGGTGACGGCCGACGGGTGGCACGTGGTGTCGGAGTCGGGCGAGTTCACTCCCGACGAGGTGGCGGCCCTGTTCGCCGACCGGCCCACCGAAGAGCGCGCCCGCCCCTACTGGTCACTCCGCTGGGCCGTTCCCGTCGCGAGCGCGGAGCTGCAGGAGCCCCGTCCGCTGCCCGCCGGGGTGCCGCCGGTGGTGCACGCGCCGACGCCCAGCGACGAGCCGCTCGACCTGCCGGCGCTGCTCATCGCATCGTTCCCGATGGCCACCGACCGGCGGCACGTCGCCAAGGGGCCGCTGACCGACTTCCTGGTCGAGCGGGCCGCCGACGCCTACATCCGGCTGCTCGGCGAGCTGCCGCGCACGCCCAAGCTGCTCGACCTGGTCCCCGCCCTGATGGGCAAGGGCGAGCTCGACGCCAGGATCCGGCGGGCCATTCTGCGCCGCCTGCCCGCCACCCCGCTGCTGCCGGCCTTGTCCGCGCCGGCCCCGGCCGTGCACACGCCGTCGTTCGCCGAGGCCGAGGTCTACGAGCCCGACGCCGAGTGGCAGGTCGAGCACCCGGCCAAGGAGCCGCAGGAGGACGGCTGGGTCGTCGCCGGCCAGGAGGCGGCCGTGGTCGCCGGGTCGAGCGAGCTGCTGGCCGCCATCGCCGACTTCGTGCCCGGCCTGCTGCCCGCGGGGTGGCCCGCCCGGCATCCGGCGATGGGCTCGCTCGGCGTGCGCCGAGTCGAGCTGGCCGACGTCGTCGACCTGCTGTCCGGTGAGGCGGTCGAGGCGCGGGATCCGTCGTGGTGGCGTTCGCTCTACGAGGTGCTGCCGGCCGACGATCCCGAGTCGCTGGGCGCGCTGCCGGTGCCGCTCGCCGACGGCCGCCTGGTCCGCGGCCCGCGTGGCACCCTCATTCTCGACCTCGGCGGCACCCGCCTCGACCTGTCCGGAGACGGGCTCGACCTGACGCCGCTGGGGCTGCGGATCGTGCATCCGGAGGCGGCGCACGCGGCGCTGCTCCGGCTCGGCGCCGCCGAGGCCACGCCTCGGACGATCCTCGAGGACCCGCTCACCAAGGCCGCCGTCCGGGAGTCGCTCGACAGCGCCGACCCCGAGCCCGTGGCGCGGGCCGTGCTCTCCCTGGTGGGAGCCGCCTCGCTGGCGCCCGGAGAGGCGCCGTGGCTGGCCGAGCTGGCGCTGCGCGGCAGCGACGGCGAGCTCTACGCGGCGGGCGAGCTGATGCTGGCCGACGGCGCGCTGGCCGGGTTGCTGGCGCCCGACACGCACCTCGGCGTGGTCGCGCCGGAGCTGGAGGAGACCTACGGCTCGCGGGTGCTCGAAGCCGTGGGCGTGCTCGACGGGTTCGCCGTGGCCCACGATTCCGACGTGCTGCTCGATGGCGACGACTGTGACCACGACCTCGACGGCGAGGACGACTGGCTCGACCACGTGCTCCACCTGCTGCCGGAGCTCGACGTGCCGCCCGTGGTGCCGGAGTTCGCCGCGGTGCGCGATCTGGAGCTGGTCGCCGACTGGCCCGCCGCGCTGGCGCTGCTGACCAGGCCGCCGCTGCGTGCCGCGCTGCACCCGCTGCGGGTCGAGGGCGTCGAGGTGCCGTCCTACACGGCGTGGTGGCTGGCCAATCACCCCGTGCTCGACGGGCACCGGCCGCGCGAGCTGCGGCTGCCCGGTGCCGACCCGCTGCTCCAGGGCCTCTACGGCGACGCCCCCGGCGGGCTCGACGAGGTGGCGCTGGGGATGCTCGGCGTCCGCACCACGTTGGCCGAGCTGCTCGCCGGCCATGGCGGCCCCGAAGAGCTGCTCGACCTGATGGCGGACGAGTCCATCGAGGTCGACAGGGCCCAGTTGCGGGCCCTGTGGATCGCGCTGGCGGCCGTGGAGCCCTCGCGGGTGGCGCCACCTGGCAGGGTGCGGGCCGTGCTCGGTGGCGACATCGTGGTGGCCGCGGCCGAGGACGCCGTGGTGGTGGAGGCCCCCGACCTGCTCCAGCTCGTCACCGACCGGCCTTTGGTGCTGGCTCCGTACGATCTGGCCGAGTCGCTGTCCGAGCTGCTCGACCTGCCGCTGGCCGGTGAGCTGGCCCAGGGCGAGGTCACGTCCGAAGGCGAGACGCGGCAGGTGCCGGCCGAAGTGCGCTCCCTGCTCCCGACGGCCCCCGAGACCTACGTCGAGCACGAGAAGCTGTTGGTGGACGGTGTCGCCTGCGCGTGGCGGTTCTTCGAGGGCTCGGTGCACTGCACCGGCTTCGACGGCCTGGCGCGCGGCCTGGCCTGGGCGACGGGCCAGTGGAACGACCGGCTCGCGGTGGCCGCGCTGCTGCACGACCCCACGGCCGTGCCGCTCCTGCTGGCCGAGGCCGACCTGTCGTAGCGTCACGATGGTTCACGCCGCCGGGCAGGTGGCGTTCGCGCCGGGGTTCTTGCCGGTGAGGAAGTAGGCGTCGACCAGGCGGCTGACGCAGGTGCTGCCGCTCAGGTAGGCGCCGTGCCCCTCGCCCTCGTACGTGACCAGG
The DNA here is from genome assembly GCF_043197155.1 of Nonomuraea sp. NPDC049269. NCBI lineage: Bacteria > Bacillati > Actinomycetota > Actinomycetes > Streptosporangiales > Streptosporangiaceae > Nonomuraea > Nonomuraea sp. NPDC049269. The sequence goes on along the minus strand of NZ_JBICSO010000006.1, from coordinate 806,389 downwards.
ACCCCGGTCTTGAGCTGCGCGGCGAGCTTGGGCGCCCACTGGTACGGCGTGGCGGGGTCGCCCTTGCCGCCGATCACGAGGATCGGCGCGGAGCCGGTGGCGTCGATCTTCTTGGACTCGTCGCCGCCGGGCGCCGGCCAATGCGCGCAGATCGCGCCGAGACCCCCGGACCGCATGAGCGGGAAGATCTTGCCCGTCTCGCGTTCGACCTTGTCGATGTCGGCCGGGCTCGGCCGTTCGGCGCTGTCCACGCAGTCGATCGCCAGGACACTCGTCATCAGCGTCGAGTACGTCCCGTCGGGCTTGCGGCCGGTGTAGCCGTCGGCCAGGGTGAGGAGTTGCGTGCCGTCGCCCTTGGCCGCGGCGGCGACCGCCTGCTCCAGCATCGGCCAGCTGAGCTTGGAGTAGAGAGCGGCCAGGACGCCGGTGCCCGCCAGGCCCTTGGTGAGTTCCCGGCCGGCCACCTTGAGCGGCTTGTCCTGTAGGCCGGCCAGCAGCGTCTCGACGCTCTTCCGCACGGCGGCGGGGTCCGCGCCGAGGTCGCAGCCCTGCTTCACGCAGTCGGCGGCGAACGCGTCGAACGCCTGCTTGAAGCCGGCCGACTGCGTCTTCGCGCGCTCGGCGAAGGTGACGGTCGGGTCGAGGGCGCCGTCGAGGACGAACCGGCCGACGTTCTTCGGATACTGGGTGGCGTACACGGCGCCGAGGTGCGTGCCGTAGGACATGCCGAAGTAGTTGAGCCGCTCGTCGCCCAGTGCGGCGCGGATGCGGTCGAGGTCCCGCGCGGCGTTCACGGTGCCGACGTGGGGGAGAAGCTTGCCGGAGTCCTTGGCGCAGGAGGCCGCGAACTCCTTGGCGATCTTGTCCATCTCGTCGCCCGCGGGGTCCACGGAGATCCACTTCTCGACACTGTCGCCGCACTTGACGGGTGCGCTGCGCTCGACGCCGCGTGGGTCGAAGCTGACCAGGTCGTAGCCGGCGCCCAAGCCGCCGAAGATCTTGGCGGCCATGCCCAGCATGTCGACCCCCGAGCCGCCGGGGCCGCCGAAGTTGAAGACCAGCGAGCCGAGCCGGTCGCCGGAGGCCTTGACGCGGATGAGGGCCAGGTCGATCTGCTCGCCGTCCTGCTTGGCGTAGTCGAGTGGCACCGCGAGCTTGCCGCATTCGACGGCCGGGTCGGGCGCGGCGGGCTTGCCGTCGGGACCGGTCAGGTCGGTGCAGGGGCTCCAGGCGACGGTGCCGGAGTTCGTCTGGGTGGGCTTCGTGGCGGCGGGCTGCTCCGCCGATCCGCAGCCCGTGAGGGCGGTGCTCGCGAGAGCCGCCGCGCACAGCAGCGCGGGGAATGAGGTTTTCTTCATGCCTCCAGCATGATCAGCCGGCTTTTCCCCAGGTAGTGGGGTAAAACAGCACTTTCAGCTGACTTCGGGGATCGGCCGGAGATGACGAATGTCAGCTCCGGGACGCCCGCCTGTGCACGTACCAGAGGCCCATCAGCCCGAGCACGACCCCGGCGACGCAGGTCCAGATCCACCACGACTGTTCGGCGGCGGGGCGGAAGATCAGCAGCACGACCAGCGCGATCGCCCACACGACCGTGCCCGCGGCGACCGTCGCGATGTCGTTGGTCTCGATCGGCTCCGGGTCCGGACGCCATTCCTGCTTCACGGGATCCAGCCTAGCTTCCAATCAGGTCTCGATCCGATCACCGCCACTTTTCGCAGATGACGCAGACTGTCACTCTTCGCCCGTGAGTGACACAAATAGCGGTATCGACAGGTTCTTCGCAATTTCCGCACGAGGCTCGACGATCTCCCGTGAGGTCCGTGGCGGGCTGGCCACGTTCTTCACGATGGCCTACATCGTCGTGCTGAACCCGATCATCATCGCCACCGGTAAGGACGTCCAGCACCAGTTCATCGGCGACGGCTCCTCGCCGAACCTGCCCCTCGTGGCCGCGGGCACGGCGTTCGTGGCGGGGGTCCTGACCATCCTCATGGGAGTGATCGGCCGGGTGCCGTTCGCCATGGCGGCGGGGCTGGGGCTCAACGCCTTCGTGACCTTCAACATCGCCTCGGTGATGAGCTGGGAGGAGGCCATGGGGCTGGTCTTCCTTGAGGGCGTCATCATCGGCATCCTGGTGCTGACCGGTTTCCGGGTGGCGGTGTTCAACGCCATCCCGAGCCAGCTCAAGACCGCCATCAGCGTCGGCATCGGGCTGTTCATCGCGCTGATCGGCTTCGTGGACGCGGGCTTCGTCCGCCGCGTGTCCGCGGGTCCGCCGCTGGAGATGGGCATCCACAACACCCTGACCTCCTGGCCGATCTTCGTCTTCGTCGTCGGGCTGCTCGTGACGGCGGCGCTGGTGGCCCGCCAGGTCAAGGGCGCGATCCTGATCGGCATCGTCGGCACCACCGTGCTGGCGATCATCGTGGAGTCGATCGCGAAGGCCGGCCAGGTCTCCGACAAGAACCCCGGCGGTTGGATGCTGAACGTGCCCACCCTGCCGGACCAGATCATCGGCTTCCACAACCCGCTGGTGCTGTTCAAGGAGTTCGACCCGTTCGGCGCGTTCAGCCGGGTCTCGGTGATCCTGGCCGTGCTGTTCGTCTTCACGTTGCTCATCACCGACTTCTTCGACACCATGGGCACTGTCGTCGGGGTCGGCCGTCAGGCCGGTCTGGTCGACGCCAACGGGATGCTGCCGCGTACGCGGGAGATCCTGCTCGTCGACTCGATCGGCGCGGCGGCCGGCGGCGCGGGCTCGGTCTCGTCGAACACCACCTACATCGAGTCGGCCGCGGGGGTCGGCGAGGGCGCGCGGACCGGACTGGCCAGCGTGGTCACCGGGCTGCTCTTCCTGGTGGCGATCTTCTTCGCGCCACTGGTCGAGATCGTGCCGTACGAGGCGGCCGCGCCCGCGCTGATCGTGGTGGGCTTCCTGATGATGACCTCGATCCGCGAGATCGACTTCACCGACTTCGAGATCGCCATCCCGGCCTTCCTCACGATCGAGGTCATGCCGTTCACGTACTCGATCTCGAACGGGATCGGCGCCGGCTTCCTCAGCTACGTGCTTATCAAGATCGTCAAGGGCAAGGTGCGGGAGATCCACCCGCTGTTGTGGGTGGTCACGGCGCTGTTCGTGATCTACTTCGCCCTCGGTCCGATCAGGGTACTTTTCGGGGTCTGACGTGGTGAGGCCGTCCGTCGCATGAGGGGCGGCCTCGGGGTATCAAGGAGTGAGATGAAAGGTGAGGTAGGGAAATAACGTGGAATGCCGTATAGTTAGCAAAGGTAATGACTCATGCTAACCAAGAACCAGTCCCAGATAAACCTGCGCAGCGACGCAGGCCTGGCCACAGCCCTGCGCGTGTCGCTGGCGCGGCTGACCAGGCGGCTACGACGACAAGCGGCGGCGCACTCGCTGACTCCCACGCAATTCGCGACGCTCGCCGCGGTGGAACGGCATTCCGCGATAACCCCCGGCGAATTGGCCGAGCACGAGAAGGTGCAACCTCCCTCGATGACTCGCGTGATCGCCGCGCTAGAGGAACGCGGTCTGGTGACCCGTACCCCGCACCCGACCGACCGGCGACAAGTGACCGTGAGCGTGACCGAGGCCGCCCAGAAACTGCTGAGGGAGGAACGACGTCTCAAGGAAGCGTGGCTGAGCCAGCGGTTGAAGGAGCTGACCGCGGAGGAGAGGTCCATCCTCAGGCAGGCGGCGCCGATTCTGGAGAAGCTCAGCAGGATCTAGAGCCTGAAGAACCCAAGACCGGGATGTTCCGGTCACTCAAGGTACGCAACTACCGCATGTTCGTAGCCGGTGGCGCCGTGTCCAACGTCGGCGGCTGGCTGCAACGCACCGCCCAGGACTGGCTGGTGCTCGATCTGACCCACGGCAGCGCGGCGGCCCTCGGTATGGCGACCGCGCTGCAGTTCCTGCCGATGCTGCTGTTCGGGCTCTTCGGCGGCGTGCTGGCCGACCGATACCCCAAGCGGCCGATCCTCATCGTGGCGCAGTCACTGATGGCCGTGCTCGCCCTGGCCATCGGCGTGCTGACGATGACGGGCACCGCGCAGGTGTGGCACGTCTACGTGATGGCGTTCACGCTGGGCCTGATCTCCTGCGTCGAGGTGCCGACCCGGCAGGCGTTCGTGGTCGAGATGGTGGGCCGCGCGGACCTGTCGAACGCGATCGCGCTCAACAGCTCCAGCTTCAACCTGGCCCGCGTCATGGGGCCGGCGATCGCCGGCGTGCTCATCTACCTGTTCGGCGGCACCGGACCGCTCTTCCTGATCAACGCGGTCACGTTCGCCGGGGTGATCTCCAGCCTGATCTTCATGCGCAAGTCCGAGCTGAACCTCTCCGTTCCCGTGCCCAGGGCCAAGGGCCAGCTCCGCGAGGGGCTGAGCTACGTGCTGCACCGCGAAGAGCTGCTGATGCCGGTGCTGCTGATCGGCTTCGTGTCGATGTTCTCGCAGTCGTTCTCGATGTCGATCGCGCTCATGGCCCGCGAGGTCTTCAAGGCGGGCGCCTCGTCGTTCGGCCTGGCCTCCAGCATGTTCGCCGTCGGCGCGCTGGGCGGGGCGTTGCTCGCCGCGCGCCGGGCCCGCCCGTCACGCAGGATGCTGATCGCCGGTGCGATCGGGTTCGGACTGTTCCAGATCGCGACCGGGCTCGCCCCGTTCTACCCGGTGTACCTGCTGCTGCTGATCCCCACCGGCATCGCGCTGATCACGATCAACACGGCCGCGAACGCTAGCGTCCAGCTCGCCACGGCACCGGACATGCGCGGCCGCGTCATGGGCATCTACATGCTGGTCTTCACCGGTGGCGCGCCCATCGGCGCCCCGCTGATCGGCTGGCTGTCCGAGCTGGGCGGCCCCAGGGCGGGCGTCATGCTCTCCGGGGTGCTCGTGCTGGTCGGCACGGGGGTCGCGGTGCTGCTGACGAAGCTGATCGCCGCGCGGGTGAGCGAGCCGGTGCTGGCGGTCGCCTGAGAAGGTTGCAGAATCGGGTGGCATGAGGTTATTCGCGGCGCTGATGCCGCCCGATGAGGTGCTCGACGAGATCGAGCGAGCCATCGCGCCGCATGTCGGGCAGGTGCCGGGCCTGCGCTGGCCGGACCGCGCCACCTGGCACATCACGCTGGCCTTCTTCGGCGAGGTGCCCGAGCACGTCCTGCCGGAGCTGGAGGTACGGTTGGCCCGCGCCGTGAGCCGGCACACCAGCCTGGACCTGGCCTTCACCGGGTTCGGGGCGTTCTCGTCCGCCCGCCGGGCCAGGGTGTTCTGGGCCGGGCTCTCGGGCGACCCGATGATCCGGCTGTCGGAGTCGGTCAAGGCGGGCGCCCGCCGGGCGGGGGCCGTACAGACCGATGAGAAGCGCTTCCATCCGCACCTGACGCTCGCGCGGGCGAGGACGGAGCTGGACCTCCGCCCGCTCGTCGAGTCACTGTCCGGGTTCAGCGGCTCGCCCTGGCGGGCGGGGTCCGTGCATCTCGTACGCAGCCATCAGGGCGCGCAGGTGAGGTACGAGTCACTGGCCGAATGGGACCTGGCACCCGCCGAGCACGATTAGGCTCACATTGTGGACCGTCCTCGCCAATGGCTGCTGCCTGTAGTGCTCGGCCTCCTGCTGCTGATCGTCGTGATCGGCGCCCTGCTGACCTGAGCTACCAGGCGTAGTCCTCCGGCGCCGTCTTGTGCCCGGGGAAGATCTCGTCGAGGCGGGCCAGCGCCTGCTCGTCCAGTTCGATCTCCAGCGTACGCAGGCTGCCGTCGAGCTGCTCCAGCGTGCGCGGGCCGATGATCGGTCCGGTGACCGCGGGCTGCTTCAGCAGCCAGGCCAGAGCCACGTGCGCGGGGTCCTCGCCGAGTTCGTCGCAGAACTTCTCGTACTGCTCGATCTTGTCGCGGTGCTTCTCGAGCTCCGTGACCATGCGGTCGGCGGCCGACCGCCCCTTGTCGATCTTGCGAAGCACGCCGCCCAGCAGGCCGCCGGCCAGCGGGCTCCACGGGATCACGCCGAGGCCGTAGTCCTGGCAGGCGGGCAGCACCTCCAGCTCGACCGCGCGGGTGAGCAGGTTGTAGTGGCTCTGCTCGCTGACCAGCCCGATCGAGTTGCGGCGCGCCGCGGTCTCCTGGGCCTTGGCGATGTGCCAGCCCGCGAAGTTGGACGAGCCCACGTACAGGATCTTGCCCTGCTGCTTGAGGACGTCCATGGCCTCCCAGAACTCGTCGAACGGTGTGTTCCGGTCGACGTGGTGGGCCTGGTAGATGTCGATGTAGTCGGTCTGCATGCGCTTGAGCGAGGCGTCGCAGGCGCGGCGGATGTTCAGCGCGGAGAGCAGGTTTTCGTTGGGCCAGTCACCCATCGAGCCGTAGAGCTTGGTCGCGATGACCGTCTTCTCCCGGCGGCCCCCGCCCTTGGCGAACCAGCGGCCGAGGATCTGCTCGGTGATCCCCTCGCCCTGCTTCCAGCCGTACACGTTGGCCGTGTCGAAGAAGTTGATGCCCAGCTCATGGGCCCTGTCCATGATCACGAAGGAGTCTTCCTCCGAGGTCACGGGGCCGAAGTTCATGGTGCCGAGGCAGAGTGGACTGACCCGGAGGCCACTGCGTCCGAGGTTCACATAATCCATGACCTCCACCCTAAGTACCTGGAGTGCACTCCAGCCAAGTAGGGTCGGCCGGGTGAGGTCGGGCATCCTACGTGCAGCGGTGCCCCTGTTCCTCTCCATGGTCACGACCACGCTCGGCACGCTCGTGGTCACCTCCGTGCTCGGCAGGCACGCCACCGTCACGCTGGCCGCCTTCGCGGTCATGTCGGCCGTGCTGAATCCCGCCTCGGCCGCCGTCGTGGGCGCTCTGCGTGGGCTCGCGCCGTTCGTCGCGCCGTACAAGGACTCGCCCGCGGCGGCCGTGCCGATCCTGCGGGACGCGCGCTGGCTCACCTTCTTGGTGGGTACGGCCGGCGCGCTCGCGGTGCTCTGCGTGCCGATGCTGGCCCGCGCCACCGGGGCGCCCGCCGAGGTCGTGGCCGAGCTGGGGCCGCTGCCCTGGCTCCTCGCGCTCTATCTGCTGGTGTTCGCCTCGGGTGGCGGGGCCAACACCGTGCTCGTGGCGCTCGGCCACAGCCGCCAGGTGCTCTGGTCCAGCCTGGCGGCCACCGCCGCGATGATCGGTTGCACGGTCGCCCTGGTGCCGCCGTTCGGCCTGACCGGCGTGGGCGTCGCCTGGCTGCTGTCGGGCGTCGCGGGCGTGGCCGTCTCGAACCTCTGCCTGCGCCGCGCCCTCGGGACGCGCGTCGGCCAGGCCCGGCCGCGGATCAGGGAGATCGTCCGGCTCGGCCGGGTGAGCATCCCGCTGGCCGGGACCGTCCTGATCAAGTTCGGCGGCCTCGGGGTCGTCACCTTCGCCGCGAGCGCGACCGGCACGCGTGACGTGGCCGCGCACGCGGTGCTGAGCACGCTCACCGCGTTCATCATGCTGTTCTCGATCTCCGTGGCGCAGGCGTCGGTGCCCGAGGTGGCCAGGGCCCGTGATGTGACGGAGGCGCGCCGGGCCAACCGGACCGCGGCACTGCTCGCCCTGGCGGGGACGGCGGTCGCCGCGGCCGTGCTGCTCGGGTTCGGTGACTCGGCGCTGATGCTGTTCAGCGAGGACCCGAGCGTGCGGGAGCGAGCCGCGGCGCTGCTGCCGCTGATGCTGCTGGCCTCGACGGCCGATGGGGCGCAGGCGGTTCAGGGCATCGGGCTCACCGCGCTCAAGCGGTCGGGAGCGAGCCTGATCTACTTCGCCGCCGGTTACGGGCTGATGGTGGCCGTCGCCGCACCCGTGGCCGCCGCCTGGGGGCTCGCCGGGCTGTGGTGGCTCATGGCGGTGACCAACGGCGTGCTGGTCGTCCTGCAGGGCACCGGGTTCCACCGGCACAGCGCGAGGGTGGGCGCGGCAGCCGTTGGGGCATGATGGCGGGGTGGGGGATCTTTTGCAGCGAACGACCGCCGGGGTGATCGCGGTGTTCGCCGTTTTCATGGCCGCTAGTCCGGCCTTCGCCGAAGACAGCGAGAAGAAGCTGTTCACCTTCAAGGATCCGCGGATCACCGAGTCGAGCGGGCTGGCCGTGTCGCCGACGCTGGAGGGCGTCTTCTACACGCACAACGACAGCTCCGCGGCGCCGACGTTCTACGCGGTCGGGACCGATGGGCGGACGCGGGCGACGTTCCGCGTCCAGGGGGCGCAGGCTCGCGACTGGGAGGCGATGGCCGCGAGCAAGGATCCCGCCACGGGGCGTGGGCTGCTGTGGTTCGCCGACATCGGCGACAACCTGAACGGCGCCTGGCCGGATGTCTCCGTCTACAAGGTCATGGAGCCGTCGAGCTTGAGGAATGCCACGCTTTCTGCGGTCCGCTACCGGTTTCGGTACGCGGACGGCGCCAGGAACGCCGAAGGCATCATGGTCAACCCGGTGACCGGACGGCTCTTCGTGGTGTCGAAGGAGTTCTCCGGGTCGGTGTACCAGGCGCCCAAGAAGCTCAGGACCGACCGGGTCAACGTGCTCCGCAAGGTGGGCGCGGCCCCGATCATGGCGACGGACGCCGCGTACGCGCCCGACGGCACGTCGTACGTCATCCGTACGTACTTCTCGGCCACGGTCTACCGGCCCTCGGGGGAGTCGATCGCCAAGGTGTCGATGCCGGAGCTGAAGCAGGCCGAGTCCATCGCCTACACGAGCGACGGCAAGAGCCTGCTGACCGGCTCGGAGGGCGTCCGCAGCCCGGTCTACCAGGTGGCGCTGCCCGCGGCCGCGCTGCCGTCCACCCGGCCGTCCAGTTCGCCGACTCCCCGCTCGAAGGCGGCCGCCTCATCGTCCGCCCGGCCGGCGCCGGCCGAGGGGCTCAGCCCGAGGGACGTGCTGATCTGGCTGGCCGCCGCCGTGGGCGCCACCGGCGTCATCGCGTTAGTCGCCCGCCGCACCCGGTAGGCGCCTCAAGGCTTGAGCACGATCTTGCCACGGGTGTGACGCTTCTCCAGTTCGCGGTAGGCGTCCTGGACCTCGTCCAGGCCGTACGTACCGGCGATCGGGATCTCCAGCCGGCCCGCGCTGATCAGCGCGGCCAGTTCGGCGAGCACCGAGGCGCTGGCCGCGGCCATGTTCCCCTCGGCCTTGACCCCGTACTTCTCGACGGCCTGGAAGTTGATGATCGTGTCGATCCGCTCAGGAGCGACTCCCAGGTCGAGGGCGATCTCGACATAGTCGGCGCCGAAGGCGTCGATGAAGGCGTCGACCTTCCCGCCGCCGGCGGCGGTCCTGATGCGGTCGGCGACCCCCTCTCCATAGGCGACGGGGATCGCGCCATGGTCGGCGAGCCACTGGTGGTTGGCCTCGCTCGCCAGACCGATCACGGTGGCGCCGGTGTCGCGGGCGAGCTGAACCGCGATCGACCCCACTCCACCCGCGGCACCGGAGATCACCACCGTGTCGCCCGGACCTGCCGCAACCGCCCGTACCGCCGCGTATGCCGTGGTTCCCGACACGAACAGCGATCCGGCCTGCTCCCAGGAAACGTCCGCGGGCCGGCGAGTGAGATCGGCGGCCTCCACGACGACGAACTCGGCATGGCTCGCCCGGTTGTGGGTGAACCCGATCACCTCATCGCCGCTGGTGAACCCGTCGACCCCCGCGCCGACCTCCGCCACCACCCCGGCCAGATCGCTGCCCTGTCCGGAGGGGAACGTTGCCGGCCAACGGTCATGCAGCGCTCCGGTACGGATCATCGCCTCACCCGGGTTGATCGCCGCCGCCTCGACCCGCACCAGGACCTGGCCGGGTCCGGGGACCGGCCGGTCCACCTCGACGACCCGCAGAACCTCGATGCCGCCGTACTGCTGAAATCTCACTGCCTTGGACATCCCATGCTCCTTGATCTTGTGTCCTCGCCGGCACTGACCACGCTGCCAGGGGTCCGCGGCGGACACGAGCGGACAGGCTTCCCTAGGATCGGCAGTCCCAGTCTGGCCGTGCTGACCTGGGGGAAGGCTCGGCGATGATGGTGAGATGGACATGGACCGCCCTGAGCTCGCCGATTTCCTGCGCCGTTCCAGGGAACGGCTACGCCCTCAGGAGGTAGGTCTGCCGGCCGGGCCACGGCGTCGCACGCCCGGATTGCGGCGCGAGGAGCTCTCCCAGCTCGCCGGGATGTCGGCTGACTACTACATGCGGCTCGAACAGGCCCGTAGTCCCCAGCCCTCGACCCAGATCCTCGCCTCGCTCGCCCGTGCGCTACGCCTGACCGAGGACGAGCGCGACCATCTCTATCTGCTGGCGGGGCACCGGCCGCCGGCCGGTCGGCTGGCGGGCGACCATGTACGGCCCGGCCTGCTCTACCTGCTCGACCAGCTCAAGGAGACCCCGGCGCACATCACCAACGACATCGGTGACCTCCTCGCGCACAACACCATGGCCGAAGCGCTCCTCGGCTGTGTCTGCTCGGTCCGCGAACAAGACCGCAACTTCGTGTGGCGCTGGTTCACCGATCCCACGATCCGCCAGATCTACTCACCCGACGAACGCCGGCAGCACAGCCGCGCCAACGTCGCGGACCTGCGCGCCGCCATCGCCCGGCGCGGCAGCGATGCCGCCTCCACCGGGCTCGTCACCAGACTGCGGGCCGCCAGTCCCGAGTTCGCCGAGCTGTGGGATCTGCACGAGGTCGCCGTACGGAGCAGCAGCCGCATGCGCGTCAACCACCCCGCCATCGGGCCGCTCGAACTCGAATGCGAAACGCTCCTCAGCCCAGCCGAAGACCAGAAACTCCTCATCTTCACCCCGCCGCCCGGCACCCCGAACATCGACCACCTGAGCCTGCTCCGCGTCCTCGGCCACGACGACTTCACCCCCGCGGCCCCCGAACGCCGCTGATCTCGGAATACGTCAGACCGCCGCCCCTCGAGTCCATGGGAGGGACGGCGGTCCGGTGAGCGGTGGGCTATCGCGAGGCGTTGTCGTCGAGCTGTGCGGTACCTGATTGCCGGGCGGTGGCGTTGAGCGCGGGCAGCACGATCATGCGGAGTTGGGCCTGGCCGGAGATGGTCCTACCGCTGTTTCCGCCGTAGTAGTAGGCCCGCATGATGTACGTGTCGGGCGTCAGCGAGGAGATGAACGTCTTCTGGTTGGAGACGCAGTTGCCGCCGGTCCGGTTACCGATGATGGTGGACACGTGGGCACCGTCGGACACGCGGTAGAAGGCCCAGAAGGGGTCCTCGTCCGGGGTGATGCCGTTGCCGCCGACGTTGTACCGCTGGCCGTTCCGGACGGTGAAGTCGGCGATGGGGCCGTCGATGGGATCGGTCTCGTACTTGATGTATCCCCCATTGATGTACACGTGCGCGGCCGTGTTGCACCGCGCCGCGGAGGCCGCCGTGGAGGTCTGCGCCGCCACGGCCGTACCCAGGCCGACGGCCAGCACCAGCACGCTCAGGACACGCATCAGGGCGGTTCGGGCGATGACTCCATGGGATCGGTGGTGCCGGCGGATCTTCATGAGCATTCTTCCTTTCTGGCTGAGCCTTCGTGATAGACGTGGCGCGATCACCTGACTGCCGGGGACGCTACGGAGATGGCATGACGTAGCCATGACGTGGCGATGACTCCGCCTGTCATCCGCACGCCGTCTTCTGGCGAAATGTTCGCGGCGGTGTCGGATAGAGAGGCACGGGCGATGCGGTTTCGGATGCTGGGTCCGTTACAGGTCCGCACAGGCGACAGGTGGACACGGGTGGCCGCCGAACAGCAGCGGGTGGTCCTGGCGGTGCTGCTGGTCGAGGCCGGGCGAGTGGTGAGCACGGACAGGCTGGTGGACGCGGTGTGGGGTGAGCGGCCACCGAGAACGGCGACCAACACGATCGCCGCGTACGTCACGCGGTTGCGCCGGCTCGTGGGCGGCGACGCATGGCGTGTGGCACCTCGCGGGTGACTACCGTCCCCGTGGCGCGATCCAGCAACTGCTCGCCGATCGCCTGCGCCCGCTCGGCTCGCGAACCCCGATGGTGCTGGAGCTGCTGGCGTGTGGCGAGCCGCTCCCGCTGGCGCTGCTGGCACAGCTGGTGGATCCGGCGTCGATCGACGAGGCCGAGGCACACGGATTGGCCGTGTCCGGGCGTGTGGGCAACCGCGTCCAGGTGCGACTCGCGCACCCGCTCTACGGTGAGGTGCTGCGTGCCCGATTATCGGCCGGCCGCGCCCGGCAGCTGTGGTGGCGGCTCGCCGGCGCGCTGCTGGACACCCCGCTGCGCCGTCGCGACGACCTGCTGCGGGCCGCGCTCTGGCAGGTCGAAGGCGGTGCGGTGGTACGCGCCGACATCGTGCGGACCGGCGCCCGCGAGGCCATCAACCGGGCGGATCTCGCCCTGGCCGAACGCCTCGCGCGAGCCGCCAGAGACGCCGAACCCTCTGTGGACGCCGACGCGCTGCTGGCCGAGGTGCTCGAATACCGTGGCCGCAGCGCCGAGGCGGCAGCCGTGCTACCGGAGCAGCCCCCGCCGGGCGACGAGCTGCTCCCGTGGGCCCTCGCCCGAGCCGAGACCATGTACTGGGGCAACGGGGACGCCGTCGCCGCCGAGCAGACGCTGGATCTCCTGCGCGGCCGGCCGGGGGAGGACCTGGCCGAGGGGATCCGCACCTGGATCCTGCTGTTCGACGGGCGCTGCGCGGCCGTGCTGGAGGTCGCCGACCGGCTGCTGGCCTCGGACTCGGCGAGCGCGCAGGCCCTCATCTGGGCCACCGCGGCGGCCACGGGGGCCGCAGGCTTCCTCGGGCGGGCCGTGGACGCCACCGGCTATCACGAGCGGGGGCTGGCCCTGGCCGAAGCGCGCCAGGCGGAGTTGCCCTGGGGCGTGGTCGAGCTAGGCGTCGCCCGGTCTCTGGCGTACCTGGCCATGGGTGAGCTGGACGCGGCATGGAGCGTCGCGGACGACGGATATCGGCAGGTGCTGGCCGGGCAGAGCCCGATGATGTCGGCCGGCCATCTCGGTTTCCGTGGGCTCGTGGAATGCGCGCAGGGCAGACCGGCCGACGCCGGCCGATCCCTCAGGGAAGCGATCAACGCGCTCGACGGCCGCGACACCCTCCGGCTCACCCACCTCTTCCTGGCCGGGCTGGCCACGGCCACCGCTCTGGGCGGCGCGGCGGACGACGCGCGAGCCTGGATGGACCACGCCGACCAGACCGGCAACGAGGCCAACCGGCTCTTCTCCCCGTGGATCGTGCTCGGCAACGCCTGGACGCTGGCGGCGGAAGGCCGCCTTGCCGACGCGGTGAGTGCCGCCCGGTACGCGGCCGGCCTGGCCCGCGGCATCGGACTCCCCAGCGTCGAGGCGATGGCCCGCTACGATGTGCTCCGCCTCGGCGGAGAGGGCGATCTCCGCCGGCTCGACGAGCTCAACACCGCACTCGGCACACCCATGAGCCACGCGCTGGCAAGAGCGGCTCATGGGCTCGAACACACCGATGGCGAGGCACTCTCGGGCGCCACCGATGCCCTCGCCCAGCTCGGTCACCACCTGCTCGCCGCCGAGACCGCGACCTGCGCGGTCCCCGCCTATCGCCAGGCCGGTCTGGCGGACAAGGCGGCGATGGCGCTCGAACGAGCGGCCTCATCGCGCACTCGATGCCAGGGCGCCGTCACGCCCCTGCTCATGCGGTCCGCTCCGCTGGTCGCCGACGCTCGCCGGGCTGACGACCTGCGAGCTCCTTAGCGAGAGTCACGCAGCAGCGCGGTGAAACCCTCGCCGCGGAGAGCTCGGTCGACGACTTCGATCGAGCGGGCCAGCCGGACCAGGCGCGGACCTTCCTCGCGATAGACGTCGAGCACCGCCTCCACCGCATGGGGCGGGAGGGAGGGCTTCAGATCGACGGCGGCACCCCGGTATCCCGCCCTGGCCGCCTCGATAGCCGCATTGACGTGGTGAAGCGCCATTCTGGCCAGCGCGATCGGGTGGCGCCGCAGCACCTCATACGCCCGGTAGTCGGGCGGTACGGCGTCGAGCAACCAGGCCACGGCCGAGGTCTCCCACTCGGGAACGCTGGGCGGACGGACCTCGGGCGGCCACTCCGGCGGGAGATACATGAATCCATCGTACTCACGTTCGATTCCCGCGTTATCGACGGCTGCTGACCGGCTTTCTGGCGTCGTAGTCCAGCCGGGCCTGCTCGACCTCGCCTAGGTTGACCGACCACTCGGCGAGTGCTTCGAACACCGGCGAGAGGCTCCGTCCCAATTCGGTGATCTCGTACTCCACTCGCGGTGGAACCTCGGGGTGGTAGGTGCGTACGACGAGCCCGTCGCGTTCCAGTTGCCGCAGTCGATCGGTCAGCACCTTGGGTGTGATGGTGGTGATGCGGCGTTCCAGCTCCACGAATCGATGCCGCCCGTATTCGTTGAGCACCCAAAGGATGGGGGTGGTCCAGCGGCTGAAGACGATGTCGACCACCGGGGTGATCGGGCAGGCCTGTTCCGGGGGGACGTCGGCAGGGGGCGCCCAAGCTGTGTCGTTGGTCACAATCCCAATACTTTCCTCTAGGTACCTACTATCACGGCGCTAGTAGCTTCCCAACATGATTGTGGTGACTGGAGCAACGGGCAACGTTGGGCAGCCGCTTGTGCGGGCGCTTGCCGCGGCCGGCGAACGGGTGACGGCGGTGTCACGGAAGATCTCGGACGTGCCGGTGGGGGTGCGGCACCGGCAGGCCGACCTGGCTGAGCCGGAGAGCCTCGAACCCGCCCTGCAAGGAGCCGAAGCGCTGTTCTTGCTGACCTCCCCCGACTTCATGGCGAACGGCGATCTCGGTGACGTCCTGAACGTCGTGCGAGCGGTCGGCGTCCGGCGGGTCGTGTTGCTGTCCTCCCACGGCGTGGGCACGCGACGCCACCCCTCGCGTCTGGAAGACGCGGTCAAGCGGTCCGGTCTGGCATGGACGATGCTGCGGCCGGGCAACTTCGCCTCCAACACGTTCCAGTGGGCTGATTCGGTCCGCGCGGAACGGGTGGTCCGGGCGCCGTTCGGCGACGTCGCGGTGCCGGCCATCGATCCGGCCGACATCGCCGAGGTCGCCGCCGTCGCCCTGCGCGAGCCGGGCCACGAGGGCAACGTCTACACGCTGACCGGACCGGTGCCGATCTCACCCCGGCAGCAGGCCGCGGCGATCGGGGACGCCCTGGGCGAGCCGGTGCGGTTCGTTGAGCAGAGCCGCGAGGAGGCGCGGGAGCAGATGCTGCGATACATGCCCGAGCCGGTCGTGGAGGCCACTCTCGGCGCCCTCGGCGCACCGTCGGCCGCCGAGCAGAGTGTCGGCCCCGACGTCGAGCGGCTCCTCGGCCGCCCGCCTCGCACATTCGCCGAGTGGGCGGAGCGCCACGTCGCGGCTTTCAAATAACGCGTCCGAGTGAGCCGGCACAACCCGACGTCGGCCGGCCCGCACGGGTCAGCCGCGTTCGCCGACCTCGGTCTTGTACGTGTGAAAGCCGCGCCGATGGTAGTTGGGCAGCGCGTGGGGGTGATCCAGGCTGGAGGTGTGCAGCCAGACCCGCCGTACGGCGGGGGTCAACCGCCACGCGCGCCGGACCGTCAGCGTCAGCGCGTATCCGCCCAGGCCCTTGCCGGTGAACTCGGGCAGCAGGCCGAAGGTCTCGATCTCGACCTCCTCGCCGGGGTGGACGTCGTAGGCGGCCGTGCCTACCGGTTCACCGTTCAGGGACAGCAGCGAGAACGCCCGCGCAGGGTGCTGAGCGAGCCAGGCGACCCATTGGTGTTCGCTCCGTCGCGCGCTCTGCCAGCCGTAGGGCGCGCCGATCCGGGACTGGAGGTCGACGACCAGCGGCGAGCCTCGGTCCAAGGACTCCAAGGCGAGACCGGGGACGGCCGCGCCTGGATTCAGCTGATCGGCGGCGGTCATCTCGACGTATGTCACGATTTCCTGCACTCTGCCCATTTTAGTGGAGGATCGATCTTCGGTTGGTTGATGTAATACCAAGTAAGCGCTAGCTTTCCTGACATGCGTGTCCTGGTGAGCGGTGCGTCGGGGTTCGTCGGCTCGCACGCGGTCTCGGCCCTGATCGCCGCTGGGCACGAGCCCTGCCTTTTGGCGAGAAGTCCGGAAAAAGTGCGACGTGTGTTGGGGGCTGGGGAGTGGGTGGTCCGTCAGGGGGACATCCGTGACGCGTCGGCCGTACGAGCGGCGCTGGACGGGTGTGACGCGGTGCTGCACGCCGCCGCTGACATGGGGGTCACTGGGCACGGGACCGACCTGCACGGGTCCAACGTCGTCGGGCTGCGTAACGTTCTCGGGCAGGCCGCCGAGCTGGGGCTGGATCCGATCGTGCACGTCTCCACGATCGCGGTGTTCGTGCCGCCCGCCGAGCCGCTCATCACCGCCGACAGCCCGCTGACCAGCCCCAGGAACGCCTACGGCAGGTCCAAGGTCGAGGGCGAGCGGTACGCCAGGGAGCTGGGCGGTGTGACCATCGTGTACCCGGGCGGCATCGCCGGGCCGGGACAGCCGACGCTCGACGCGCTCAACGAGGGGCTCCGCGCCGGCCTGCGGTGGGGGTGGCCGGTCGTGCCGGGTGGCGTGAGCGTGCTGGACGTCCGGGATCTGGCCGTCGCGCTGGCCCGCTGTTTCACGCCGGGCCACCGGGATCGCCGCTACCTGCTTGGGGGACATTTCCGTACCTGGGGGGAGCTGGCGGAAGTATGTGCGGAGGTGACGGGGCGGGCGGGCCGGGCCTATCGGATACCCGGTGGGCTGCTGCGCGGGATGGCCGCGGTGCTCGACCGGCTCAAGCGGCTGGCGCCCATCGACTACCCGCTCACCCGTGACGCGGCCGACTTCATGCTCACCCTGGTCCCCACCGACGACGGCCCCACGCTCAAGGACCTTGAGCTCACTCTGCGCCCGGTGGAAGACACCGTTTCGGATACATTGCGGTGGCTTGCCGCTGAAGGGCACCTGGATCCGCGCAGAGTCGGCAGACTGGCGCCGTGACAGAGAAGATCGGTGTCATCGGGGCCGGCATCGTCGGCCTGGCGGTCGCCCGCGAGCTCGCCACCACCAGAGGTGCCGAGGTGACCGTCCTCGAGAAGGAGAACAGCGTCGGCGCGCACCAGACCGGCCACAACAGCGGCGTCGTCCACGCGGGCATCTACTACCCGCCGGGCTCGCTCAAGGCCAGGCTCTGCCGTGAGGGCGTCGCGCTGCTCAAGGAGTACTGCGCGCACCACCGCCTGCCGTACGAGGAGGTCGGGAAGCTGGTCGTGGCCTGCACCGGCGCCGAGCGGCCGCGGCTGGCGGCGCTGGCCGAGCGGGCCAGGGCGAACGGCGTCCCCGGCATCGCCGAGCTGGACGCGCTCGCGCTGCGCGAGATCGAGCCGCACGCGGTCGGCGTCGGCGCGGTCCACTCGCCGCACACCGCGATCGCCGACTTCCCCGCCGTCGCGCGCCGGCTCGCGCTCGACGTGGCCGAACTGGGCGGTTCGGTACGGCTCGGGCACCCGGTCAGGGCGATCAGGGAGACCTTCAAGGGCGTCGAGGTGCTGGCCGCCGGGCGGAGGTTCGCCTTCGACCGGCTGGTGATCTGCGCGGGACTGAGCACCGACGCGGTGGCCAGGATGGCGGGACGGCCGGGCGACATCAGGATCGTGCCGTTCAGGGGCGAGTACTACGCGCTCGAGGGAGCGGCCAAGGACCTGGTGCGCGGCCTGATCTACCCGGTGCCAGACCCTCGATACCCGTTCCTCGGCGTCCATCTGACCAGGAACATCGACGGCGAGGTCCTGGTCGGGCCGAACGCGGTGCTGGCGCTGGCCTATGAGGGTTATCGGGGAATAAACCTCCGTAATTCCTGGCAGATTCTGCGCTGGCCGGGCACGCTGCGCATGGCCCGGCAGCACTGGCGCACCGGGCTCAAGGAGGTCCACGGCTCGCTGGTCAAGGGGGCCTTCGTCCGGGCCGCGCGCCGCTACGTGCCCGAGCTCACCGCCTCCGACCTGCGGCGAACCGAGGGCGGGGTACGCGCCCAGGCCGTGGCGAAGGACGGCCGGTTGGTCGACGACTTCGCCGTGGACGTTCAGGGCAGGGTTGTGCTGGTACGCAACGCGCCGTCTCCCGCGGCCACCTCCAGCCTGGCGATTGCCAGGCACATCGCCGGAATTGTCCCAGCACTCGTCCGTTGAGTGCATGCTTGGAGATGATGGAAGCGCGACTGCTGATCGTCGAGGACGACCCCAACATCCTCGAACTCCTCGCCGCGAGCCTGAGGTTCGCGGGTTTCGACGTGTCCACGGTTAAAAACGGCCTAGACGCCGTCACCGCTGTTCAACGGCACCGTCCCGACCTGGTCGTCCTCGACGTCATGCTGCCCGACCTCGACGGATTCGAGATCGTACGGCGGCTGCGCGGCGGGGGCGTGCACGTGCCGGTGGTCTTCCTGACCGCCCGTGACGAGACCGAGGACAAGATCCGCGGGCTGACGATCGGCGGCGACGACTACGTCACCAAGCCGTTCAGCCTCGAAGAGGTGGTCGCCAGGATCCACGCGGTGCTCCGGCGTACCAGTGGAGAGTCGCAGGCGCCGCCGCCCAGGCTGACGTTCGCCGACATCGAGCTCGACGAGGAGAGCCACGAGGTGTGGCGCGGCGGCAACGCCGTGTCGCTGTCGCCGACCGAGTTCAAGCTGCTGCGGTACTTCATGACGAACGCGGGCCGGGTGCTGTCGAAGCCGCAGATCCTCGACCACGTCTGGGACTACGACTTCAGAGGCGAGGTCGGGATCGTCGAGTCCTACGTGTCGGTGCTCCGCCGTAAGATCGACAACCGCAACCCGCGGCTCATTCACACGTTGCGCGGTGTCGGATACGTCCTGCGGCTGCCGCCGAGTCCGTGATGCGCGGCCTGCCGCTCAGGATCAAGCTGATCGCCGCGATGCTGGCGCTGCTCGGCCTCGGGCTGACCTTCATCGGCGTGGTGAGCGTCTCCGTGCTGCACGGCTACCTGATGAACCGCGTCGACAGCCAGATCCAGCTGCTCGCCGTACGCGTGGAGAACAAGCTCAAGCACGACCAGGAGAAGCGGGAGCGGGGCAAGGAGACCAACGACAAGATGGCGTTGATCGAGTCCGACACGATCGTGCTGGTGCAGCCGCCGGGCGGGACGCTGACCCCGGTGTTCGGCGACCGCGACGTGGACGCCAGGCCCAGGCCGGTGCTGTCGCAGGCGCCCGGACCGACCCTCTACACGACGCGGGCGGTCAGCGGCGACGGCGAGTGGCGGGTGCTGCGGACCTCGATCCCGGCGGGCGACTACGTGATCGCGGCGGACCTGGAGGAGGTCAGGGACATCACCCGGCGGCTCGGCCTCATCGAGCTGCTGGGCGGCGGCGGCATCCTGCTCATCCTCGCCGTCGTGGGCGTCGCGATGGTCCGGCGCAGCATGCGCCCGCTGACCGAGATCGAGAGCACCGCCGAGGCCATCGCGGGCGGTGAGCTCGGCCGCCGGGTGCCGACCGGCGACCCGCGTACGGAGGTGGGCCGCCTGGCCCTGTCGCTCAACGGGATGCTCGCGCAGATCGAGGCCGCGTTCGCCGCCAGGTCCGCCTCCGAGGCGGCCGCCCGCCGCTCGGAGGACCGGATGCGCCAGTTCATCGGCGACGCCTCGCACGAGCTGCGCACCCCGCTCACCTCGATCCGCGGTTTCGCCGAGTACGCCAGGCAGAACCAGAAGGCCGACGCCGCCGAGCTGATGCAGCGCGTGGAGAAGGCCGCCGGCCGGATGAGCCTGCTCGTGGACGACTTGCTGCTGCTCGCCCGCGTCGACCAGCAGCGCCCGCTGCGCATGCGGCCGGTCGACATGCTGGCGCTGGCCGCCGACGCGGTGCACGACGCGCGCATCCTGGCGCCCGACCGGGTGGTCAGCCTGGACGTCGTCGGCGGCGCGGCGCTGATCGTCTCCGGTGACGAAGTACGCCTGCGCCAGGTGGTCACCAACCTCATGACCAACGCCCTGACCCACACCGAACCGGCCACCCCGGTGACGGTACGTGTCGGAGCAGGAGACGACACGGCGTTCCTGGAAGTGGCCGACAAGGGGCCCGGTCTCACCCCCGAGCAGGTCGAGCGGGTGTTCGAGCGGTTCTACCGGGCCGACTCGGCCAGGTCGCGCCAGCGTTCGGGCGACGACCGGGGCAGCGGGCTCGGCCTGGCCATCGTGCAGGCGCTGGTGAAGGCGCACGGCGGCACGGTGCTGCTCGACAGCGCGCCCGGCTCGGGCTCCACGTTCCGGGTCGAACTCCCACTCGCCTTGGAGTGAGCATTCAGCTATTCCTCAGCCTCCTGAGTCACTCTGGGTAGGTGACTAAACCCGAGGCGCTGATCATGGTGGTGGACGACGAGCCCAGCATCCGGGACCTTCTGTCCGCGAGCCTGCGCTTCTCCGGCTTCGAGGTGCTGACCGCCGCGGACGGCTACGAGGCCGTCGAGGTGGCCGAGCGGACCACACCGGATCTGGTCGTCCTCGACGTCATGCTGCCCGATCTCGACGGGTTCGAGGTGGCCAAGCGGATCGGCGTGCCGGTGCTCTTCCTGACCGCCCGTGACGCCACCGAGGACAAGATCCTCGGGCTGGGTGTGGGCGACGACTACGTGACCAAGCCGTTCAGCCTGGAAGAGGTCCAGGCCAGGATCCGCGCGGTGCTCCGGCGTACGCGCGGGGAGAGCGCGCCCGCGAGCCGCCTGCAGGTCGCCGACCTGGAGCTGGACGAGGAGGCCCGCGAGGTCTGGCGCGACGGGCGGCAGGTGCGGCTGTCGCCGACGGAGTTCAAGCTGCTGCACTACTTCATGTCCAACGCCGGGCGGGTGCTGTCCAAGGCACAGATCCTCGACCACGTCTGGAACTACGACTTCGGCGGCGACGCCGGTGTGGTCGAGTCGTATGTGTCCTATCTGCGGCGCAAGGTCGACGACGTCGAGCCCAGGCTCATCCACACGCTGCGTAGCGTCGGTTATGTGCTGCGGGAGCCACCGGCGGGCTAGCGTGGTCCTATGGATCTGCTGGGCGCGTTGGAGGAGTTGCGCCACCGGCTCGACGGCGAGCTGTTCCCGCTCGAGATCGGTGCGGCCGCCGACGACCGGCGCGCGCTCAAGGAGCTCACCGGCCAGCTCGACGACTACCTGCTGCCCCGGCTGCGGGCCATCGACGCGCCGTTGCTCGCCGTGGTCGGCGGCTCCACCGGGGCGGGCAAGTCGACGCTGGTCAACTCGCTGGTCGGGGCCGACGTCGCCGAGCCGGGCGTGCTGCGGCCCACCACGCTGGTGCCGACGCTGGTGGTGAGCCCGGCCGACCGCGACTGGTTCATGGGCCAGAACGTCCTGCCCGGGCTGTCCCGCGGCACCGGATCGGCCGTCGGAGCGCTGCGGGTGGTCACCTCTCCGTCGCTCGCCCCGGGGCTGGCGCTGCTCGACGCGCCCGACATCGACTCGGTGGTGACCGCGAACCGCGAGCTGGCCGCGCAACTACTGGCCGCCGCTGATCTGTGGTTGTTCGTCACCACCGCCGCCCGTTACGCCGACGAGGTGCCGTGGAGCTTCCTGCGCTCGGCGCGCGAACGCAGCACGGCGCTCGCCCTCGTGCTCGACCGCGTGCCCGCCGAGGCCGTCGAGCCCGTCACCCGCGACCTCGAACGCCTGCTGGTCGAGAACGGTCTCGCCGGCACCCGGCTGTTCACCGTGCCCGAGGCGGCACTGCCGTCGGAGAAGGCGCGGCTGCCCGCCGCCCTGGTGTCACCGATCTCCGCGTGGCTGTCCGAGCTGGCCGCCGACGCGGCCGAGCGGTCCCGGGTCGTCCGGCAGACGCTGTCCGGGGCGCTCGACAGCCTGGTCACGCGGGTGCCGGTGCTGGCCGACGCCGTCACGCGGCAGCAGGCCGGGTTCGACGCGCTGCGGTCCATCGTGTCGGGGGCCTACTCGGGCGGGCTGGCCGACTTCGACGAGGGCATGCGCGACGGGTCGCTGCTCCGCGGCGAGGTGCTGGCCCGCTGGCAGGACTTCATCGGCACCGGCGACCTGATGCGCTCGCTGGAGAGCCGGGTGGGATGGCTGCGTGACCGGGTCGTCGGCTTCTTCACCGGGCGGGTGCCCGCCGAGTCGCTGCGCGACGCGCTGGAGAGCGGCGTCGAGACGCTGATCAGAGGCGCCGCCGACGCCGCCGCCGAACGCAGCCTGGAGGGCTGGTCGGCCGCGCCCGGCGGTCCCGGGATCATCGCCCACGTCGGCGCGGTGGAAGCGGCCCGGCTGGGCCGGACCTCCCCTGACCTGAGCAAACGGGCCTCGGCGGCGGTACGGGGGTGGCAGGAGTACGTCCTCGACCTGGTACGCCACGAAGGCGCGGAGAAGCGGACCACGGCCCGGATCGCCTCCTTCGGGGTGAACGGGGCCGGCTTGCTGCTGATGCTGGCCGTGTTCGCCTCCACGGGTGGGTTGACCGGGATCGAGGTCGGGATCGCGGGTGGGACGAGCGTGCTGTCGCAGAAGCTGCTGGAGGCGGTGTTCGGCGATCAGGCGGTGCGGACGCTGACCGTCCGGGCGCGCGAGGATCTGCGCGAACGGGTGCGGAGACTGCTGGAGGAGGAGGCCGGGCGGTTCACCGAACTGCTGGCGGCGGTCGAGCCACCGGCCGGGGCGGCGGGGGCCCTGCGGGAGGCCGCCCAGTCGGTCCGCGCCCATCGCACCGAACTGCCGTCGGGCATGGCTCCGGTCGACGTCGCCGAAGGCCCGGCTGAGGGTTTGGCTGAGGGTCTCGCTGAAGGTGAGGGGTCGTGAAGCTGCTGCGTCGTAAGGAGGGGCCGTCGCTGGACTCCCGGCTGGCCGCGCTGCTGGAGGCGGCCGAGCTGGCCGAGGGGCGGCTGCCGGCCGACGTGGTGTCCCACGCGCGGGGGGTGGCGGAACGGGCCGGGGTACGGCGCAGCCTGTCGGTGGATCACACCGTGGCGGCGCTGGCCGGGGCCACGGGGAGCGGGAAGTCGTCGTTGTTCAACGCGCTGGCCGGGGACGAGCTCGCGGCCGTGGGCGTCACCCGGCCGACCACCTCGACCGCGCAGGCGGCGCTGTGGGACGGGGCGGGGGCGGGTCCGCTGCTCGACTGGCTGGAGATCCCCCAACGGCACGCCCCGGCCGCTGTCGGACCCGATTTTTCCGGACTTATCCTGCTAGACCTCCCCGACCATGACTCCATCCGGCTGACGCACCGCCTGGAGGTCGACCGGCTGGTGGAGCTCGTGGATCTGCTGGTGTGGGTGCTGGACCCGCAGAAGTACGCCGACGCGGCGGTCCACGAGCGCTACCTGCGTCCGCTGGCCGGGCACCGGGACGTGACGGTGGTGGTGCTCAACCAGATCGACCGCCTGCCGCCCGACGCGGTGGGCCGGTGCCTGCGCGACCTGCGCCGCCTCCTGGACGACGACGGGCTGGCGGGGGTGCCGATCGTCGGTGCCTCCGCGCGTACGGGTGCGGGCCTGGCCGAGCTGCGCACGCTCCTGGCGGAGCGGGTGGCCGAGCGCCGCTCCTGGTCCGCCCGCCTGTCCGCCGACGTGTCCGCCGCTGCGGACCACCTGGCCGATCCGTCCGCCGCGCCGCATTCGTCGGCCGCGCCGCGTCCGGGCGCAGGTACGCCGGGTGGCGCGGTGGCCGGGCTGGGGAAGCCGCTCACCGACGCGCTGTCCGAGGCCGCCGGGGTGCCGCTGGTCGTGGCGGCCGTGCGGAAGGGGCACCGGCACCGGGCCGTGGTGGCGACCGGCTGGCCGGTCACCAAGTGGGTCCGGCGGTTCCGGCCTGACCCGTTGCGCAGGCTGCGCATCGGCACGAGCACCACTTCGCGCGAGTTGGAGACCGTCGGCCGTACGTCCGTCCCGGCTGCTTCGGCCGTACAGAAAGCACAGGTCGAGACCGCCATCCGCGACGTCGGCGAGGCAGCGGCGAGTGACCTGGAAGGGGCGTGGGCGGCGGCGGTACGGCAGGCGGCGCGGTCTCGGGCCGGAGAGCTGACCGACGCCGTGGACCGGGCGGTGGCGACGACCTCGCTCGGGGCGACCAGGCGGCCGAGGTGGTGGCGGGTGGTGGGGATGCTGCAGTGGCTGGTGTTCGCAGTCATGGTCGCCGGTGGGCTGTGGCTGGGGGTGCTGTTCGGCATGGACTACCTGCGCCTGCCCCAGCCGCCCCTGCCGACGCTGGGCGTGGTGCCGTGGCCGACGGTGCTGCTCGGCGGCGGTGCGCTGGCCGGGGTGCTGATCGCGTTGCTGTCCCGGCTGGCGGCCTGGGCGGGCGGGCATCGCCGGGCGCGCCGGGTGGCGAAGGACCTGCGGTCGGCCATCGCCAAGGTCGGCGCCGAGTACGTACTGGAGCCGGTGAAGGGCGAACTGGCCAGGCACACCCGTTTCACGGAGGCGATCACCCGCGCCCGCGCCTGATGGTCGGTCAGGGGCGGCCGGCAGGCCCGAGGAGGAGGGTCGACAGAGCCGCGCCCAGGCCGGCGAAACCGGCGGCCACCAGGAACGGCATCGACGGCCCGAACTGCTGCCCCACCACCCCGGCCAGCCCCGACCCCGCCGCGCCCCCCACGCCCACCGCCGTCGACACCCACCCGAACGCCTCCGCCTGCGCCCCCGGCGCGAGCTCGTCCACCAGCAGCGACGTGGTCGTCAGCGCCGGGTTGAGCATGAGTCCCCCGGCGAAGAGCACCACCCAGAACAGCGGCAGCGACGACACCAGCACCAGCGGCCCCAGTGCGAGACCGAAGACCAGCAGCAGCCCGGTCAGCCGGCGAGCGGGATCGGCCGTCCACCGGCGGGCACCGTAGACGGCCGCCCCGGCGACGCCGCCCAGCGACAGCGCCGCCACCAGCAGGCCCGTCGCGGCCGGAATGCCCCGGGCCGCCGCGAGAGCGGGCACCCCGACGTCCAGCGCCCCGATGGCCCCGCCGAGCAGTACCACCACGACGAGCAGCAACCGCATCCCGAGATGCCGGAACACCCGCCCCCGCCTCGCCGACCGCGAGGGACCGGTGACCCGCAGCACCCGGGAGAAGGCCAAGGTGCCCGCCCCCGCGGCGACGGCCACCACACCCAGCGCCAGCGAGGCCGACGCCAGCGCGATCAGCACCCCTAACAGCAGCGGGCCGGTGAGCATGGCCAGCTCCTGCACCAGGTACACGAGGCTGTAGGCGGCGGTACGGCCCTCGGTGGCCAGGCGGGCGCCCCACTCGACGCGCATGGTCACCGAGACCGGTGGCAGTCCGGCCCCCGCCATCCAGGCCAGTGCCACGATCGTCCACCCCGGCCACCCGGACCCGGCGCCGGCCACCACCGCGATCAGGGCCGTGACGTGCGCCAACGCGCTGACGGCCAGTACCCCCCGCGGCCCCCGCCGGTCGATGAGGCGCCCCTGGACGGGCCTGGCCATCCCCGCGCCGATGGCGAACGCCGCCGCGGCCAGCCCCGCCAGCACCAGCGAGCCGCTCGAAACCTGCACCACCAGCACGATCCCCACCGGCGCGACCTGCTGCGTGAGCTGGGCCAGGAACCCGAGGACGGCCTGCGCCGTCACACCCGGCAGACCGAACAGCTTCCGGTACTGCACACCCTGCCCCATGCGTGTCACCCGGCCCCGAGGGAGTCGGCGATCGTGTGCAGGGTGCCGAGCAGCGGCCGAAGAAGAGGATGAGCCTCGGCACCCCGCCGTACGGCCGCGAAGACCCGCCGCTCGGGGCCCGGCGCGCGACGTACCGCCACGCCCGGCACCGCGACCCCCGGCAGTGCCACGCCTGGCACCGCGACGCCTGGCACCGCGACGCCTGACACGGCCACGCCCGGCAGCACCATGTCGCGCAGGGCCAGTCGGGGCACCAGTGCCACGCCCGCGCCGGCTCCGACCAGTGCCACCACGGCGCGGAAGTCGTCGGAGCAGTGTGCGAAGTTCGGTGAGAAGCCCGCCTGCTCGCAGGCGAACGTGATCACGTCGTGGACAGGGTTGCCGGGGTAGGGCCCGATCCACGTCTCGCCCGCGAGCTCGCCGAGCCGGACCGCGTCCGCCGGGGGCGGGCCGCCGGCGCTCGCCAGAGGGTGATCCTGGGGGAGCACCAGGTCGAACGGCTCGGCGTACAGGGCGGACCGGTGCAGGCGGGGATCGGCCGCGTCCGGGGCGCCGCGATACTCCACCGCGATGGCCAGATCGGCCCGGTCGTCGAGCAGCATGGTCAGGCTGTGGTCGCCCTCGGCGTCGAGTACGCGTATCCGCAGCCCCGGGGAGCCGGTGCGCAGGGCGGTGATGGCGGGGGAGAGCACGGCGCTGATCGCGGTGGCGAAGCAGGCGACGGTCACCTCGCCCGCCGCGCCCGTGCTGTAGGCGGCGACCTCGGCTTCGGCGCGTTCGAGCTGGGCGAGCACCTCGTTGGCGTGGGTGAGCATGATCTGGCCGACCGCGGTCAGGCGGACGCCGCGCGCGTCGCGGGTGAACAGCCGGTGGCCCACCTCGTGCTCCAGCGCCCCGAGCTGCTGGGAGACGGCCGAAGGGGTGAGGTGCAGTGCGGCGGCCGCGGCGGTGACCGTGCCATGGTCGGCCACCGCGCGCAACGTACGCAGCCGCCGCGTGTCTATCACGCAGCGAGAATACTCAGCTCCTGGGTCCGGAGCGCCGGCGAGGCGTCCGGGCCGCGGCCCAGAGGGTCAGTACGACGTGCGGGCCGCGATCCGGAGGGGTCAGTGCGACGCGCGGGCCTGGATGAAGGCGTCGACCGCGCGGTCCACGTCCTCGGCCGAGTGGGCCGCCGACAGCTGGACCCGGATCCGGGCCTGGCCGTGCGGCACGACCGGGTACGAGAACCCGATCACGTACACGCCGAGCTCCAGCAGCCGCTCGGCCATCGCCCCGGCCTCGGCGGCGTCGCCGATCATCACGGGGGTGATCGGATGGTCGCCGGGCAGGATGTCGAACCCGGCCTCGGTCATCTTGGCGCGGAACCGGGCGGTGTTCGCGCGCAGTTGCTCCCTGGCCTCGCTGGAGGTCTCCAGCAGGTCGAGGATGCGCAGCGAGGCCGCGGCGATGACCGGGGCGAGCGAGTTGGAGAAGAGGTACGGGCGGGAGCGCTGGCGCAGCAGCTCGCAGATCTCCTTGCGGGCCGCGACGTAGCCGCCGCTGGCCCCGCCGAGCGCCTTGCCCAGGGTGCCGGTGATGATGTCCACCCGGTCGGTGACGCCGTGCAGCTCGGGCGTGCCGCGACCGGTCGGCCCGACGAACCCGACCGCGTGGGAGTCGTCGACCATGACCATCGCGTCGTAGCGTTCGGCCAGGTCGCAGATGTCGGCCAGCGGCGCCAGGTAGCCGTCCATGGAGAACACGCCGTCGGTCACGATCAGCCGGCGCCGCGCGTCGGACGCCTCCTTCAGCCTGGCCTCCAGCTCGGCCATGTCGCGGTTGGCGTAGCGGTAGCGGCGGGCCTTCGACAGCCGGATGCCGTCGATGATGCTCGCGTGGTTCAGGGCGTCGGAGATCACCGCGTCCTGCGCGTCGAGCAGCGTCTCGAAGACGCCGCCGTTCGCGTCGAAGCACGAGCTGTAGAGGACGGAGTCCTCCTGGCCGAGGAAGTCAGAAAGGCGGGCTTCGAGCTCCTTGTGCACTTCCTGGGTGCCGCAGATGAACCGTACCGAGGCCATCCCGAAGCCCCAGCGGTCGAGCGCCTCCTTGGCGGCGGCGACCACCTCGGGGTTGTCGGCCAGGCCGAGGTAGTTGTTGGCGCAGAAGTTCAGCACCTCTCGCCCGGCCACGCTCACCTGTGAGCTCTGTGGCGTGGTGATCACCCGCTCGGGCTTGTGCAGCCCCGCCTCGGTGATCTCGTCGAGCGTCGCACGCAGCTGATCGCGTACGTTCGTGAACATCAAACGCTCCAATCCAGGATGACCTTGCCCGTGCGGCCGCTGGCCGCCGTGTCGAAGGCGGCGTCGAAATCGCGGTACGAGTAGCGGTCGGTGATCACCGGGGACAGGTCGAGACCCTTCTCCAGCAGCACCGACATGTTGTACCAGGTCTCGTACATCTCCCGGCCGTAGATGCCCTTGATGGTGAGCATCGAGGTCACCACCGTGGCCCAGTCGATGGCGAACTCCTCGGCGGGCAGCCCGAGCATCGCGATCTTCCCGCCGTGCGTCATGTTCGCGATCATGTCGCGTACGGCCCGCGGGTTCCCGGACATCTCCAGCCCGACGTCGAAGCCCTCGCGCAGGCCGAGCCGCGTGACGCCCTCGGCGATCGAGGTCCGCGCGACGTTCAGGGCCAGGGAGACGCCGAGCTTGCCGGCCAGGTCGAGCCGTTCCTCGCTGACGTCGGTGATCACCACGTTGCGCGCGCCCACGTGCGTGGCCACCGCCGCCGCCATCAGCCCGATCGGGCCCGCGCCCGTGATCAGCACGTCCTCGCCGACCAAGGGGAACGACAGCGCGGTGTGTACGGCGTTGCCGAACGGGTCGAAGATGGCCGCCACGTCGGGATGGACCGGCACCCGGTGCTTCCAGACGTTGGAGGCGGGCAGCGTGACGTATTCGGCGAAGGCGCCGTCCCTGTTCACGCCGAGCCCGATGGTGTTGCGGCACAGATGGCGGCGCCCGGCCATGCAGTTGCGGCACTTGCCGCAGACGATGTGCCCCTCGCCGCTCACCAGGTCGCCGACCGAGATGTCCTCGACGCCGGGCGCGACCTCGACCACGTGCCCGGAGAACTCATGCCCCACGATCAGCGGAAGCTTCAGAGTATGCCGCGCCCAATCGTCATATTTCCGGATGTGGAGGTCGGTGCCACAGATGCCGGTACGCAGCACCCGGATCAGCACCTCACCCGGCCCAGGTGTGGGCTCCGGCACGTCGGCCAGCCACAATCCGGGCTCGGCTCGCTCCTTGACCAGCGCTTTCATGGGTTCATCTCTCCCTCTGCCCCGAACCTAACGCACTGTGCCCGCTCGCTTAGGGACGTGTCCATCGACGGATTCTTAAGTGCCCCCACAGCTTCCCTTCACGCCACTCGTACGGCGTGCCCGATATAGCACTTTTGGCGCTGGTTATTTGCATAAACGAGCGCTAGCCTCGCTTGGGTGGAAGACCTGCGCATCGGAATCATCGGCCTCGGCCTCCGCGCCAACCTGGCACGCTACGCGCACCGACCTGGTCAGGGCTCGGTCGTGGCCGCGCTCTGCGACTCCGACCCGGCGGTGCTCAAGAGCCAGGCGAAGAGGTTCGACGCGGAGTTCCTGACCGAGGACTACCACCGGCTGCTCGACCGCCCGGACCTCGACGCGGTCATCGTCCTGACGCCCGACGACACGCACGAGCGCGTCGCGATCGACTGCCTGGAAGCCGGCAAGGCCGTCTACCTGGAGAAGCCGCTGGCCATCACCGTGGAGGGCTGCGACAACATCCTGCGCGCCGCGCGGCGGACCGGAACCCGGCTGTACGTGGGGCACAACATGCGGCACATGGGCGTGGTCCGGCTGATGCGCGACATCATCCAGCGGGGCGTCATCGGCGAGCCGAAGACGATCTGGGTGCGCCACTTCGTGTCCTACGGCGGCGACTACTACTTCAAGGACTGGCACGCCGACCGCACCCGGACCACGGGCCTGCTCCTGCAGAAGGCCGCGCACGACCTCGACGTGATCCACTGGCTCGCCGGCGGCTACACGACCAGGGTGAACGCCCTCGGCGACCTCATGCTCTACGGCGACCTGCCGCGCCGCGAGCCGGACACGCCCAGGCCGGAGGGCTGGCTGCGCGAGTACGACTGGCCGCCGGCCAGCCGCGGCGACCTCAACCACGTCGTCGACGTCGAGGACGTGTCGGTGATGAACATGCGCCTCGACAACGGCGTCATCGCCGCCTACCAGCAGTGCCACTTCACCCCCGACTACGTGCGCAACTACACGGTGATCGGCACCGAGGGCCGGCTGGAGAACTTCGGCGACGGCCCCGGCGACACGGTCAAGGTCTGGAACACCGGCCCGTCGGGCTACCGGAGCGACGGCGACATCGCGTACCGGGTGCCCGACGCCACCGGCTCGCACGGCGGTGCCGACACGGAGATCATGCGGGAGTTCTGCGGTTTCGTCCGGGACGGCGGGGTCACCGACACCTCCCCGGTGGCCGCCCGGATGAGCGTCGCCGCCGGTTACATGGCCACGATGTCCCTGCGCGACGGCGGCATGCCGTACGACGTGCCGCTGATCGACCCGGAGCTGGCGGCGTACTTCGACCGTGGACAGCTGGAACCCTGACGTGTGTGCGGACAGTTCCTTTACGTGGATATGTCGACACGTGCCCGGATACGCGCCGGGGACAAGGCGGCCTTCGCGCAGCTCTTCGACGACTACGCGAAGGCCGTGTACAACCATGCCTTCCGCCTGACCGCGAACTGGTCCGCGGCCGAGGACGTGATGGCGCTGACCTTCCTGGAGGCCTGGCGATTACGCGGCAGGATCGACGCCGAGGGCGGCTCGCTGCGGCCGTGGCTGCTCGTCATCGCCACCAACGTGGCCCGCAACGCCCGCCGGGCCGCCCGCAGGCACGACGACGCCCTGGCCAGGATGCCCAGGGGCGGGGCCGTGCCGGACTTCGCCGACGAAGTCGTGGGCCGGATCGACGACGCGGAACGGCTGGCCGCCGTCCGCGCGGCCTACGGCTCGCTGCGCCGCCAGGAGCAGGACGTGTTCGCGCTCTGCGTCTGGTCCGGGCTCGGTTACGCGGAGGCGGCCGAGGCGCTCGGCGTCCCCGTGGGCACGGTACGGTCCCGGTTGTCGCGAGCGCGCCAGAAACTCGGCCAACTGGCGGAACCGCCGCCCGCGCCCCGACAGGTAGTAGGTGACAAAGGCCCCGCAAAGGAGGAGATCCGATGAGCTGGCCAAACGACCGCGATCTTCCCGAGGGCCGTCACCGACTGCTCAAGGAGTTCGTGATGACCGAGATCGACAAGCCGAAGCGACGCCTGCTGCGACCCATCGTCCTGGCGCCCGCGCTGGGGCTGGCCGCCGCGGCGGCGGTGGCGATCCCGCTGCTGTTCGGCGGCACCCCCGCGTATGCCATCGCCGACAACCCCGACGGAACCATCAACATCCAGATCAACGAGGTGAAGGACGCCGACAAGCTCCAGGCGGACCTGCGGGACAGGGGGGTCAACGTGGTGGTGAACTACATCCCCACGGGCAAGAAGTGCAGCCCGCAGCCCCGTGCCGACTTCATTCCAAGGGAGGAGGACCGGCTTGACGTCTGGCCGCCGAAGGTGGAGGAGGGCTTCACCATCGACCCGAGCGCCATCAAGGAGGGACAGACCGGAGTGCTGGAGTTCAGCGTCAGTGACCCCCCGGCCAAGATCCAGGTGGCGGGCATCTGGGCGCGGGTCGCCAATGGTCCGGTCGCCGACTGCACGCTGGTCGACACCACGGAAGCGCCGCTGTCGCACTGAGCGCACGGGGGCTCCGGCCGTACGCGGTCATTCGGCGTAGGCGGTGCTGAGGGTCAGCTCCTTCCACCCGTCGAAGTCACGTCGGAGCGTGTCGAGTTTGGCGTTCGCGACGTTCAGGGCGTCACCCCCCAGAAGCAGGCGCAGCGGCGGGTTCTCCGACCGCACCACGGTGAGAATGGCCTCGGCGGCGCGTACCGGGTCGCCGGGCTGGCTCCCGTATGTGCCGAGGGTGGTCTCCCGGCGCTTGCCGGCCGTCTGGGAGTAGTCGTCGATGCGGGTCCCCGACTGCTTCATCGAGGGCCCCGACCAGTTCGTACGGAAACCGCCGGGTTCGACGATGGTCACCCTGATCCCGAGCGGCGCCACCTCCGCCGCGAGCGACTCCGACAGCCCTTCGACCGCGAACTTCGTGGCGTGGTAGTAACCGGTGGCCCCGAAAGCGGCAAGACCGCCGACCGAGGACACGTTGAGGATGTGGCCGTGCCGCCTGGCCCGCATGCCGGGCAGCACCGCCTTGGTGACGGACACGAGCCCGAAGACGTTGGCTTCGAACAGCTCGCGGACCTGCGCGTCCTCGCCCTCCTCGATCGCCGCGAGGTAGCCGTACCCCGCGTTGTTGACCAGCACGTCGATGCCGCCGAAGACCTCCTCGGCGCGCTCGACGGACGCGGTCACCTGCGCGGGGTCGGTGACGTCCAGCGGCAGGGCCAGGGCCCGATCACCGTGGTCGGCCACGATGTCGGCGACCTGGTCCGGATCCCGGGCGGTCACCACGGCCTGCTCGCCGCGGTTGAGGACGAGCGTGGCCAGTTCCCGGCCGAAGCCGGTGGAGCATCCGGTGATGAACCAGACAGACATGATTACCCTTCCTGTTCGGTCATGGCGACGTCGCGCATCACGGGTGGCGCGGTGATGCTGCCCAGCAGGGACAGCGCCTGCTCGGAGGCACTCCCTGGCTCGGCCTGATAGACGACGAGCTGCTGGCCGGGGGCGCTGTTGACGGTCAGGGCCTCGTAGCTGAGGTCCAGCTCGCCGACCACCGGATGGCGCAACCGCTTGAACTCCGCCGTCTTGCCGCGTACGTCGTGACGTGCCCACAGGCGGGCGAACTCGACGCTCTTGAGCGACAGCTCACCGACCAGGTCGGTCAGACGGGGATCGTCCAGATCCGCGCCGGCGGTCGCACGCAGGGACGCGACGCAGTCCTGGGTGACCTTCTGCCAGTCGCTATAGAAGTCGCGGGCCTGCGGATCGAGAAACACCGACCGGACCAGGCTGCGGTCGCTCAGCCAGCCGAACAGCGCCGCGCCGAGCGCGTTGCAGGCCAGCACGTCCATGTAGCGGCCGAGCACCAGCGCCGGGGTGTCCGGCCAGCGCTCCATCAGCCGGACCAGCCCCGGGCCGACCCGCTCGGGCCGCCTCGCCCGCCGCCTGCGCCGCGGTTGCGGGCGGGCCAGCTCGTGCAGGTGCGCGACGGCGTCCTCCTCCAGCGTCAGCGCGTTCGCCAGCGCCTCGAGCACCTGTGCCGACGGATGCTTGTCCCGGCCCTGTTCCAGACGGATGTAGTAGTCGGTGCTGACCCCGGCGAGCATCGCGACCTCTTCCCGCCGCATTCCGGGAGTGCGGCGGCGGCCCGCCGCGGGCATCCCATGGGCTTCGGGTCTGGCCAGCTCCCGCCGCGCTCGCAGGAACTCGCCCAGCCGGTTGTCGCTGTCCATGCCTTCGAGGTTATGCACGACCAGGCCGAACAGGGTGGACCTGTCACTCCCAGGGTGCAGGTTGGGGCTCCTGGCTTGGAAGTGCCGTTCTAAGTGTGTAACACTGTTGCACAGTTAGAACATGGTTGGTCGAGGAAGACATCAACACAACGAGATCAACGCGGTGCTCAAGGCAATCCGCAAGATCAATAGCGCTCTCACCGTTGAGGAGGACCACAACGGGCATCGCTGGGGCTGGATCACCTGCCGGTGCGGGGACAAGCCGTTCACGGTCAACTGCACGCCCCGCAACCCCGGCATCCATGCCAAACAGATCCGCCAATGGGCCACTCGGCACTTCGAGTGCAAGAGCGACGATCAAGAGGGGACGTCATGACTAGCTGGGACTTCCAGGTCATGCTCAACCGTGAGCCGGACGCTGCCGAGTTCGACCGGCTCCACGAGGCGGGCATGGATGACTGCGCGCTGGTCGGCGGGGCGCAGCCGTACTTCATGTGCGATCGTGAGTCGGACAGCCTGCTGGAGGCCATCATGTCCGTGCTCATCCAGATCAGCACGGTTGACAAGCTCTGGGCCGTGGGCGTCGGGCACGACGACGCGGTGACGCTCGGCGATGCGGCAAGGCGCCACGGTGGCCGCACACAGGCCAGCTTCCGCCAACTGGCGAGTGGACAGCGCGGGCCCGGCGGGTTCCCCGCTCCGCTGATCGAGGCCGACAACGTCAGCGTCTACTCGTGGGCGGAGATCTCCGAGTGGCTCCGCACCGAGGTGGGCGACGACGTCCCTCAAGCAAACCGGGACGTCACCCTGGCCGACGCGGCGGTCAAGCTGGCCTGCCGGGCCAATGTCGTGCACCGTGCGCCTCAGGTGCGGGATCTCTTCGAAGCGGCCTGCCGCCCCACCCTCGTCGGAGCCAAGGTCAAAGCCAAGCCCAAGGTCAAGTTCAAGACCAAGATCAAGACCAAAGTCGCCCAAGATAAGTCGGCGTCGGCGAAGGTGCCCGCCGGGTGATCGCGGCGGGCACCTGGCCGGTCAGCGCTCCTGGTGCTCCTTCTCCAGGTCGGAGAAGGCAGCCGACGGGTCCTCCACACCCTGGGTGAGCTGGCGAGGCCCGTTGGGGCTGTCGTGGTCCTGGGCGTCGGCCACGGCCTCCGCCGCCGCCTCCGAGGCCCTGGCGACCTCCTCGTCCGCCGCCGAGCTCTCCGGCATGTCGTCCCGCGTCGCCGCTGACCTGGGCAGTGCTTCGGTGAACGCCTTCGACACACCCTGCAGCGCCGAGGTCACCTCGCTGGGGATCACCCAGAACGTGTTGCCGGGGCCCTGGGCGAGCTGCGGCAGCATCTGCAGATACTGGTAGGCGAGCAGCTGGGGGTCGGGGTCGTTGCGGTGGACCGCCTGGAAGACCTGGTCGATGGCCCGCGACTGGCCTTCCGCCTCCAGGATGGCCGCGGTGCGCTGGCCTTCGGCGCGCAGGATGCGGCTCTGCTTGTCGCCTTCGGCGGTGAGGATCTGCGAC
Source organism: Nonomuraea sp. NPDC049269 (assembly GCF_043197155.1). Classification (NCBI taxonomy): domain Bacteria; kingdom Bacillati; phylum Actinomycetota; class Actinomycetes; order Streptosporangiales; family Streptosporangiaceae; genus Nonomuraea; species Nonomuraea sp. NPDC049269. The sequence continues at coordinate 771,613 of NZ_JBICSO010000006.1, read as the reverse complement.
TGGCGCTGGCCTTCGGCGTTGAGGATCGCCGCCCGCTTGTCACGCTCGGCCCGCATCTGCTTCTCCATCGCGTCCTTGATGGTCTTCGGCGGGTCGATCGCCTTGACCTCCACGCGGTTGACGCGGATGCCCCACTTGCCGGTGGCCTCGTCGAGCACGCCGCGCAGCTGGCTGTTGATGGTGTCGCGGGAGGTGAGCGTCTTCTCCAGGTCCATGGAGCCGATGACGTTACGCATGGTGGTGACGGTGAGCTGCTCTATCGCCTGGATGTAGTTGGCGATCTCGTAGGCCGCCGCCCGGGGATCGGTGACCTGGAAGTAGAGGACGTTGTCGATCTCGACGACCAGGTTGTCCTCGGTGATGACCGGCTGCGGGCGGAAGGTCACGACCTGCTCGCGCAGGTCGATCATCGGGTAGACGCGGTCGACGTACGGGATGACGAAGTTGAGTCCGGGCTTCAGCGTACGGTTGTAGCGGCCGAGGCGTTCAACATTGCGGGCGCGTGCCTGGGGCACGATCCGCACGGCCTTGAGCACCGTGAACACCGCGAACAGGATGACGAACAGTCCGACCAGCAACAGCGGGTCCATGGTCACTCCCGGGGATATACGAGGGCTGTGGCGCCCTCGATCTCTATGACGTCGACGGTCGCGCCCGTGGGGATCACCAGGGTCTCGTCATAGGCGCGCGCGGACCACTCCTCGCCGCCGATGCGTACCCTGCCCTCGCGTCCGGTGACCTCCGACACGACGTACGCCTGCCTGCCGACCAGCGCCTCCACGCCGAAGCGCTGCAGTTGCGGCTGCTGGAGGTGGCGCATGGCGACCGGCCGGATCACGATCAGACCGGCTGTGGAAGACAAGGCGAAGACCAGCAGCTGCAGGGGGACGGGCAGACCGATGGCGGCGGTCGCCGCGGTGAGGAGGGCGGCCGCGCCGAGCAGACCGAGCGCTGCGGTGACGGTGAAGATCTCCGCCACGCCGAGGACGACTGCCAGGATTATCCAGATGATCCATTCATCCATGTTCCGGCCCTCCTGATGGCATAACGGGCCTGGGTACTCGGCTGGTTCCCCCCTTCTACCGTAATGCCGGAATCATTGCTGTGGCAGGGGCGTGGGGCGGTACAAGGCGCTGCCCTGCCGCCACTTCTCCCACGGCAGTTGCCAGAACCCCCAGCCGTTGTCCCACCGGAGTGGGCGGGCGGTGCCGGTGATCGTCACCGGGTCGCCGCGCAGCGAGGTGGCGAAGAACCAGGCCGCCTGGTCGGGGCGGGCGTTGACGCAGCCGTGGCTGACGTTCGCGTGGCCCTGGGCCCATACGTTGTTCTTGGCGTGGACGTATTCGCCGCTGTTGGAGATGCGCACGGCATGGTCGATCAGCACGTCGTAGAAGCCGGGCTCGCCCTTGACGCGGCCCGGCGAGATCATGCGGACCGGGTTGCCCTTGTCCATGGTCAGGTGGATGCCGCTGGTCGTGGTGTATTCGGGGGTGGTGGCCATGCCCGCGCTGATGGCCATGCGCTGCGCGATCCGGTCGCCGCGCCTGACGACCATCTGGTGGGTCCGGGTGTCGACCGAGCTGGACTGCTCGCGGCCCACGGTGAAGGCGAACGTGCGGTCGGTCACGCCGTAGACACCCGGCGCCATGCGTACCCCGGTCAGGTGGGCCGTGACCGTGATCTGCTGATCCGGCGTCCAGAAGTCGCGGGTGCGATAGATCGCCCGGGTGTCGCCGACCCAGCGCCACGCGCCCTCGGTGGCGGGTTTGACCTCCAGCGCCCGCTCCACGGCCGCCTTGTCGCTTATCGGGGTGTCGAAGTCGAGAATGATCGGCATGCCGACGCCGACGGTCTCGCCCGGCAGCGGGGTGACGGAGGCGACCTGAAACGTGTGGTCGGTGGCGCGGGTGCGGAAGCGGCCCATGGCCACCGTCGACGGGGCGCCTGGGCGCGCCGCGGTGGCGGTCACCGTGTATTCGGACCCGGGGGCCAGCGTCCAGGAGGAGCGCCAGGTCGTACCGGACGCGTCGAGTGTGCCCGGCACCGGTGCGCCCGCCACGAAGGCGAGCACCTGGCGGAGCTTGCCGCCCTGCGCCTTGACGACCAGGCCATGATCCGTACGGGCGTGCGGCGCGTCGAAGGCCGGGGAGACCTGGACGACGGGTGGCGCGGGCGCCGGCCGCTCGGCGGTTACCGAGCCGCAGCCCGCGGTGAGGAGTAGGGCCACGAGAAAGGTGGCCGCGGCGCGCCGCATCTCAATCCTGCTTTCCGGGAAGGGGATACCCAGGTTAGCGAAGAGTCATGGAATGAGCACGCCGAGTCACCTATCGGATGGTTCCGGATACCTCCCCCAATGTGCGGCCGCCGGCCGTGGCGCTGATCGTCACAGTGTCGCCGTCCTCAAGGAATGTCCTGGTCTCTCCACCGGCGAGCTTTATCGGATCGGTGCCGTTCCAGGTCAGCTCGATGAGCGAGCCCCGCTCCTCGCGCTGCGCGCCGGAGATCGTGCCGCTGGCGAACAGGTCGCCGGTCCGCAGGGAAGCGCCGTTGACCGTCATGTGGGCGAGCATCTGGTCCGGCGTCCAGTACATGCCGGAGTACGGCGGCCGGGACACGACCTCGCCGTTGAGCGACACCTCGACGGAGACGTCCAGCCCCCAGTCGCCCTGCCTGCGCAGGTAGCCGAGCGGCTCGGGCTCCTGCGCGCGGCCCGGTATCCGGGGCAGCGCCTCCAGCGGCGTGATCCACGGCGAGATCGAGGTGGCGAACGACTTGCCCAGGAACGGCCCGAGCGGCACGTACTCCCACGCCTGGATGTCGCGCGCGCTCCAGTCGTTGACCAGCGTCACCCCGAACACGTGGTCCTCGAACGCCCCGGCGGGCGCGCCGAGCTCGGACGGCACGCCGATCACGAAGCCCAGCTCGGCTTCGAGGTCGAGCTTGGCGGACGGCCCGAACCGCCCGGCCCCGAGCTGGCCGTGCGGCCGGGTGATCGGGGTCCCGGACACCACGACCGTGCCCGCCCGGCCGTGGTAGCCGACCGGCAGGTGCCGCCAGTTGGGCAGCAGCCCCTCAGTGCCGGGCCGGAACATCCGGCCGACGTTGGTGGCGTGCTCCAGCGAGCAGTAGAAGTCGACGTAGTCGGCCACCTCGAACGGCATGTGCAGCCGCACCTGCTCCAGCGGGACCAGGTGCGGCTCGGTGATCGCGAGGTCGGAGGTGAGCTTGTTGACGATCAGTGTCCTGGTGTCGTGCCAGGCGGCGCGCCCCCTTGCCATGAAGGGGTTGAGGGTGGGCGCGGCGAACACCTCGTCGTGCAGCGCGGCGGCCAGGTCGAGGACCCGGTCGCCGTAGCGCACGCCCACCCGTGGCGCCTCGCCGCGCCGGGAGAACACCCCGTAGGGCAGGTTGTCGACACCCCAGGTCACGTGTCCTCCTCGATCAGTCCCAGCGCTCGCAGGTCGTCCAGTGGTGCCCCGGTGTTGCACGAGCCGTAGCTCACCAGCAGTGCCCTGGCCCGTTTCGCCGTCTCCTCGGACACGGCGCGGGCCAGTTGTACGAGGTGGCTCACATCCGTGGTGCGCAGCACGGGCACGGGGTCGCGCTGCTCCACCGCCTCACAGACGGCGAGCAGCAGGTTGAGGAAGCCGTGCCGGTCGACGCCGAGCGTGGGGTCGAAATGGCGTACGGCGTGGTGCAGACCGGCGGTGGCCTTGAACGGTATGTCGTGCTCCGCGCAGAACCGGATGAACCCCGCGAGATGCTCGGCCGATGGGAAGTCTTCGGCGGTCAGGCCGCCGCAGCGCACCTTGAGCGCGGCGCCCTGGGGCACGTCGGCGACGTACTTCCCGGCGGGCACCTCGACGAACAGCCGCACGTCCGGCGGGAGACCGCCTTCGGGCAGCAGGGCGAGGGCGTCCACGCGTATTTCGACCGAGTCCACGGGCAGATCGTCGAACGGCGGGATCTCCGGCGTGTCGACGATCAGCCCGATCCGGCGCGGTAGGACGTCCTCGCGGCGCAGTCCGTCGAGGCGGCTGGTGGGGCAGAGGAAGCGGTGGGTCAGCACCTGGAAGCCCCGCTCCTGGTCGCGTTGGTGGCGGGCCAGCGCTTCTGACATGTGCAGGGAGGCCGGCGGGAACAGGCCGGCGTCGTCGACCAGCGCGATATAGAGCATCATCGGGCCCAAGTCCATGCGTAGCCGGGGTCCTCGCAGGTCAGAGCGGCCTGGCCGAGGTCGAGCGGGCGGAAGGTGTCGATCATCACGGCCATCTCGCTGGTGGTCGTGATGCCGCGGCCGACCGCGTCGATGACCGCCTCCACCGCCCCGGGCTGCGGACCGTGCGTGAAGCCGGCCGGATGCAGCGAGATCGAGCCGACGTCGATGCCGGAGCCCTTGCGGGCCGAGTAGTCGCCGCCCACGTAGAACATGAACTCGTCGGAGTCGACGTTGTGGTGGTTGTAGGGGATCGGCACGGACTCGGGGTGGAAGTCCAGCGGACGCGGGCAGAACGAGCAGACCACGAACCCCGGCCCCTCGAACGTCTGGTGGACCGGCGGCGGCGCGTGCGTCTTCTTCACGATCGGCTCGAAGTCATTGATGTTGAACGCGAACGGGTACAGGTAGCCGTCCCAGCCGACCACGTCGAACGGGTGGTTGCGGTAGACCAGCCTGGTCAGCCCGCCCCGGGTGCGGACCAGCACCGGGACCTCCTCGCCCTCGACGACGAGCGGCTCGGCCGGACCACGCAGGTCGCGCTCGCAGTAGGGGGCTTGCTCCAGGAGCTGCCCGTACTGGGACAGATAGCGCTTGGGCGGCCTGATGTGCCCGGACGCCTCGATGGCCAGCACGTTGACCCGTCCGTCGGGCACCCACCGGTGGATCGTGCCGGTCGGGATGACGATGTAGTCGCCCGCGCCGGCCTCGATGACGCCGTACGTCGACTCGAAGCGGGCCCGGCCCGCCTGAACGTACACGCACTCGTCGCCCATGGAGTTGCGGTAGAGCTCGCTGGGCCGGTCGCTGGTGGCGTACGACAACCGGACGTCGGCGTTGCCGGCCAGCTGCATCCGCCCCGCCACCAGGTCGCCCGCGCTGCCGAGGTCCTGGGTGCGGAAGTGGCGCGGCGACAGCGGCAGGTTCGGCTCCAGGCGGACGTCCACCGGCGGCGTGACGGCCTCGGCCTTGACGATCGCGGTCGGCAGGTACCGGTGGTAGAGCAGCGAGGAGTCGGACGAGAAGCCTTCCTCGCCCATCAGCTCCTCGGCGTAGAGGCCGCCGTCGGGCCGCCTGAACTGGGTGTGCCGCTTGCGGGGCACCTCGCCCACGACGCGGTAGTAAGGCATCGTCGCCTCCCGAGCGTCCGCTTATCGGACGTCTGTGTCCTCTATATGCAACTACCGTCCGCCATCGGACGGGCGATGTCAACCCAGCGCGCCGGCCAGCTCGGCGGCGGCCTCGACCACGCGCCGCCCGGCCGACTCGTCGAGCGGCCCGAACGTCACCACGCCGACCGACGCCTCCAGCCACGGCAGCCCGGTCACGGGCGCGGCGATGCCCCGCGCGCCCTCCTGCAACTGCCCCTCCGTCACCAGATAGTCGTCCCGGCCTTCGCGCAGCGCCAGGATCGCCTGCCCGGCGGCTCCCCGCAGCAGGGAGTGACGTGACCCTTCCCGGTAGGCCACGTGCATGTTCGTCCACGACGGTTCGACCACCGCCACGGCCAGCCCGTCGTCGCCCTCCGCCACGGTCAGGTGCGCGGTCGCGCCCACGTCCTCGGCGAGCCGCCGCAGCGTCGGCAGCGCCGCCGCCCGAAGCAGCGGTTGTACGGCCTGAGCCAGCACGAGCACCCCGAACCCGAGATGCACCCGCCCCTCGGCGTCCCGGCGCACGAACCCCTCGCTCAGCAGCGTGGTCACCAGCCGGTACACCACCGGCCGCGACAGCGACAGCTCGGCGCTCAGCTCGGTGGGCGTCCGTCCGCCCTTGCCGTCGGCGAGCAGCCTCAGCAGGCGGAGCCCGCGCTCCAGGGTCTGGGCGGATTCAGCGGCCATGAGCCGATTATCTACGCGTGAGCCAGGAGTAACGCTGCGCGGTGCCGGGGTACGTATCGGGGAGACAGACCGGGGGGCGAAATGCGGCTGACGTGGGGATTGGTTGTTGCCGGGTTGGGTTTGTGCGCGGTGGTTCCCGCCCTGCCGGTCACGCGTACCGTGGCCGTGTCGAGCGACCTGCCCGTCCTGCACATGGATCCCCCGACCAAGCGGCTCGTCGAGACCGTCTTCTACGTCACGCAGGGCATCGAGGTGGATGATCACCTGATGCCGTTCGAGGACGACGTCACGATCCACCCCGCCGCCCTCGCACCGGGCGTGACCTTGGACGCCTTGGGCCGGCTGCACGGCGTGCCCCAGCGTCCCGGCACCTTCGCCGCCCCCGTCCGGCTCTGCCGTGGCCAGGACTGCGTCGATCAGCAGATCACGATCGTCGTGCTGCGGAACCTGCCCTGGCAGCCGAGCGCGCTGGCCTTCCCCGGCAAGGTGGGCAACCGTTACGACGAGCAGATCACGATCGAGGGCGGGCCCACGGGTGTGCCACCCACGTTCTCCGTGACCAACCACGGCAAGCTGCCGAAAGGCGTCACGATCGGGCCCGACGGCCACATCGGCGGCATCCCGGAGTCCGCCGGGGTGTCCGAGGTGCCGGTCCGCGTCTGCGTGGCGGGCAACTGCGCGGGCGTGGTGGTGACCCTGATCGTCGTCTGACGGTAGGGCCAGCCTGACCGGCCATTCGGGGGACGGCGTGCCTGATCCGGCGGGGTCGCGCGGCGCACACTTGCCAGGAAGCGATCACCCTGGAGGCCCGTCATGACCATTCTCACGTCCCGTTCAGCGCCGAACCCCACCGAGCCCCCTCCCGCCGTGCAGGCCGCCGCCACGCTGTGGCTGGTCGCGGTCGCGGCAGGGGCGTTCGAGACCGTACTGGTCGTCGGCGACCTGCTGTCCTCGGGGACGGCCTCGGCCGGCGAGTTGCTGTCCGGCGTCGGGATCCGGCTCGTCGTCTTCGTCACGGCCGTCTTCCTGGCGCTGCGACTCAGGCGGGGCGGCAACTGGGCCCGCTGGACGCTGGCGGTGACGCTGGGCGTGTTCGGCACGCTCTCGCTCGTCATGGGACCCGTCCAATGGCTGATGGACGGACACTCCGTCGCCGAGGCATTCGCCGGGGCCGACGCGATGGGCCTGATGTTCGCCGGCAGCCGGGTGCTGCACGTGCTGGCCGTGCTCGGCGCCGTGGCGCTGATGTTCCAGCCGAGGTCCAACGCGTACTTCCGCTCGGCCCGGCACGACCTCGCCCAGGACGACTCAGCCCGGCACGCTCTCCGCGACCGGAACGGGCGCGCGTAGGTCGCGCACCCCGGGAGACAGCAGCGCGGCGAGCGTGGACAGCACGACGAGGGCGGCGCAGCCCAGCAGCGCCGCTCGCGTGCCGACCAGGTTCGCCACCGGCCCGGCCAGCATGAGGCCGATCGGGCCGAACATCATCGAGCCCAGCGCGTCGTACGAGCTGACCCGCGACAGCGACTCCGGCGGGATCTCGCGTTGCATGGTCGTCTGCCACAGCACCCCGAACACGTCGAAGCAGACGCCCAGCACGAACGCGCCCGCCACGATCGCCCACAGCGGCGCGCCGGTGCCCAGCAGCACGTACGGCAGAGCGGTCGGCAGGCAGAGCAGCGTCCCGACCAGGATGGGCCGGCCGGGCCGGACACGCAGCGAGACGATCACCCCCACGATCGTGCCCACCGCCTCACCGGCCAGGAACGCCGACCAGGCCGCGGGCCCGCCCAGACTCTCCTTGGCCAGCAGCGGCCCGAGCACGCCGTGACCCGCCTGCAGCGCCATCACGAGCACGGAGAACTGCGCGACCACCACCCAGATCCACTGCCGGGACCTGAACTCGTGCCACCCGTCACGCAGGTCGGCCAGCACCGAATGCCCGGCCGCCGCGTCCCGCTCGCCGGGCGTGAGCCGCAGCGCCGCGATCAGCACCCCGGCCACCGTGAACATCAGCCCGCTCACGGCCAGCGCCCACCCGCCGCCGAACAGCACGACCGTGCCACCGCCCAGCACCGCGCCGGCCACCCGCGAGCTGTTGGCGCCCAGGCCGAGCAGCGCGTTGCCGGCCTGCAGCCGGTCGGCGGGCACGACCTCGGGGATGATGCCGGTGAGTGCGGGGAACATCATCGCCATCGCCACCCCGCTGCAGGCGGCGGCAGTGGCCAGCGCGGGCAGTGGGGTCCAGCCCGACAGCATCATCGCGGCCAGGGCGAAGAAGGCCAGCGCGCTCATGAACTCGCTGACCGTCATCACCCTGTACCTGGGGAACCGGTCCGCGATCACCCCGCCGACCAGCATGAACACCACCATCGGCAGCGCCTCGGCGGTGAGCACCACCGAGAGGGTGGTGGCGTCCGCGCCGGGCAGGGCGAGGACGCCGAAGGCGAGTGCCACGGGCGCGAAGGCGCTGCCCAGCACCGACATGGTCCTGGCGGTCAACAGCAGTGTGAACCGCCGATCTCGGAGCAGACCGAGATCGTGAAGATAGCCGTGCACGTGGTGGCCCCCTAATCGCCCAAACGCTCACTATTGTGCGGGTTCCTGGCATCCGCTGTCGTCTGGATTTCTGCTGCTTGTTACGCGGCTGATAAGACCGGAAGCGGAATGTGACGGCGTTTGGCAAGAATCGCGATGCTTTCTGGCGTAATTTTCTAGGTTCCTGCAGTCGGCGAGGGGACCCGGGCATGCCCGAGGCACTGATCGAGCGCGTCTGCCCGCGGGCGTACCTGGAGGGCGCCCTTGTTTGAGTCGGCGGGGCGCCTGATCTACGGCGGCAGGTGGACGCTGCTGGTGCTGAGCCTGGTGGCGGCCATCCTGGTCGCGCCCTTCGGGCTGCAGCTGTTCGGCCGGATGGCCGACGGCGGCTTCGCGGACCCTGCCGCCGACTCGACCACCGCCGCCCGCTGGAACGACGCCTGGTACGGCGGCAACAGCCCCGACGTCGTCGTCCTCTACCGCCACCCGCAGGTCAAGGTGCGCGACGCGCGCTTCAAGAAGGCCGTACACGACTCGCTGCGCGCCCTGCCCGCCCAGTACGTCCGCAAGCTGGCCACGTACTGGACCACCGGCTCCAAACAGCTGATGTCCACCGACGAACACGCCACCTATGCCCTGATCACCCTGAAAGGCGCCAAGCAGCAGGCGTACGCCGTCATCAAGGACCGGCTGCCCGTTGCGAACCTTCAGGTCCAGGTCGGCGGCTCGGTGCCGCTGCTGAAGGAGCTCAACGACCAGACGGCCGCCGACCTGGCGCGCGCCGAGGCGATCTCGATGCCGGTGCTGCTGGTCATGCTCGTGGTGGTGTTCGGCAGCCTGGTGGCCGCCGGGCTGCCGCTGCTCGTCGGGCTGCTCGCCGTGATCGGCGCGCTCGTGCTGCTCAGGCTGCTGACCGAGGTGACGGAGGTCTCGGTCTTCTCGCTGAACGTCGTCACCATGCTCGGGCTCGGGCTGGCCATCGACTATTCGCTCTTCGTGCTGAACGCCTTCCGCGAGCAGATCAGGTCCGGCCTCCCGACCCGTGAGGCCGTGGTGCGCACCATGGCGACGGCCGGCCGTACCGTCGCCTTCTCCGGTTTGACCGTGGCGACCTCGCTGCTGGGACTGCTGCTGTTCCCGCAGATGTTCCTGCGCTCGATCGGGCTGGGCGCGGCTGCCGTGGTGCTGGTGGCCATGGTGTCGGCGCTGGTCGTCCTTCCTGCCGCGCTCGCTGTCCTGGGTCCCCGCGTGGACGCCATCCGCGTCACGCCCCACTTCGGCGCGGTCCGCGCGGGCGCCGGGGTCTGGCACGCGATCGCCTCCAGCGTGATGAGACGGCCCGTGCTCTACCTGGTCGCGGTCACGTCCGTACTCCTCGCGCTGGCCGGGCCGTTCGCCCACGTACGGTTCGGCAACGTCGACCACCGGGTCCTGCCCGCCGCCTCCGAGAACCGTCGCGTCGCCGAGACCGTCGACCGCGACTTCGCCAAGAATTCGATGGCCATGATCGACGTCCACGTTCTCATCGAACGCTCCTTCACCACCCGTCCCGCCGCCCCCGGCCCCCTCGGCCAGGGCTACGCCCCGATCAGCGCCGTCACCCCGATCGACCCCACCGACGCCAAGCCCCTCGCCGACCGCCTGCGCGACCTGCCCGGGGTCACGGGCGTCGACCTCGCCGGCCTCTCCCAGCCCAACGGCGCGATCCGCCTGGCGGTCCGCTACTCCTACGACCCCATGTCGGACGCGGCCCAGCACCTGGTGACGCTGATCAGATCGATGACCCCGGAGCCGAACGTCCGCCAGGTCGTCGTAGGCGGCCCGACGGCCGCCCAGATGGACCTCCTGTCCAGCCTGCTCGGCCGGCTGCCGTGGATGGCGCTGGTGGTCGGCGGAGTCACGTTCCTGCTGCTGTTCGCCGCCTTCGGCTCCGTCGTCCTGCCCGTCAAGGCCCTGCTCATGAACGTCCTGTCGATCGGGGCCTCGTTCGGGGTGATCGTCTGGGCCTTCCAGGACGGCCACCTGGCACCGTGGCTGCGTTTCACGTCCACGGGGACCATCGAGGCCACGGTGACGGTGCTGATCCTGGCGCTGGTGTTCGGGCTGTCGATGAACTATGAGCTGTTCCTGCTGTCGAGGGTGCGGGCGGAGTGGCTGCGGACCGGCGACAACACGGCGGCGGTGGCGACCGGCCTGCAGCGGACCGGGGGTGTCATCACCAGCGCCGCGCTGCTGTCGCTGGTGGTGATCGGGGCCTTCTCGACGGCCGGGATGACGATCGTGAAGCTGCTCGGGGTGGGGATGTTCGTGGCGATCGTGGTGGATGCCACGCTCGTGCGGGCCCTGCTGGTGCCGGCGACGATGCGGTTGCTGGGTGGGGCGAACTGGTGGCTGCCGGGGGTGTTGCGGGGGATTCATCGGCGGATCGAGTTCCGTGAATCTCCGCCGCCGGAGGGGCGCCCGCTTCCTGAACGCCCGCTTCCTGAACGCCCGCTTCCTGAACGCCCGCTTCCTGAACGCCCGCTTCCTGAACGCCCGCTTTCTGGGCGGGCGGTCTCCAGGGATGCGGTCTCCAGGGATGCGGTCTCCAGGGGTATCGCTTCCGGGGATGGGGCTTCCCCACTGGCGCTGTCACCGGGCGCCGCGTCGGCGAGTGCGGGCGGCGGCGGGGCTCGGCGCCCCGAGACGGCGCTCAGCCCGCGTCCTGGGAGGGCGATCAAGCCCAACCCGGACGGCCCCGGCTGGCACTGGGCGGAGGACGACCCCGGCGTGCCAGCGGTGACCGTCAACGGCCGCCCGGCCATCTTCGGCGTGGACACCGACCCGATCCCGGTATCCGCCGAACACGACCCTGCTCCCCCCGCTCCCGCCTTGGAGGCGACCGTTCCCGCGCCTGGTCGTCCCGCCCCCGCGCCTGCGCCCGCTCCCGTGCCCACCCCAGCCCCCGCGCCCGATCCCGCCCCAGCCCCCGCGCCTGCGCCCGCCCCCGCGCCTGCGTCGGGTCGTCTCGCCTCCCCGCCTGCGTCCGGCAGCGACCCCGCCAAACCGCTCCGTGCCTCGCCCTCCGTCAGAAAGCGGCCCTACAGCACCGCCAAGTCCGCAGTCCCCAAGCGGCCACCGGCCGTCGACGTCCCAGACGCTTCCGGCTCCGGAACGCTGCGGCCCACCTGGGAGAAGGTCACCGCCGGTCGTACCAGGGTCGTCAGGGCGAACCCCGACGGGCCCGGCTGGACCTGGGCGGAGGTGGACACGTAACCCTGGCTTTGGCCCCCGCCCAGCCCGCCACCCGCCCCCTCCTGGCCGTCATCGCGCTGGCCGCCGTCCCGATACCGGAAACGCACTCCGAACTGCGGCGCAGGGTGGATGTGCCCGGATTGCCGGCGTCGGTGGTGTCTCTGGCTTTCGGGACGTTCGCGCTGAGGCGAGTACGGCTGGGCGTCGCCGCCCATCCGTGCTCGCGGTGGCCGGATGCGTGGGCGGGGGAATGCTGTTCCTACAGGGGGTGCTCGGGTTCACGTCTTGGTCGAGCGGCAGGACGGTCGCCTGCGGGTTGGTGCTGGTGGCGGGTGGGATCTTCTCCGTAAGTCGTGAGATTTCCGGCCTGTTGGGGATTGCGGCTATTGGGGTGATCGTGCACGAGGTCGGGAGCTTTTCTCAGGGGTATGCGCTCGTACTACTGGGCGCATTGATCGCCTCGCTGGCACTGCCGTGAGGGTCGCGGTGCTGGCAATGGGGTCGCGGGGGGACATCCAGCCGTGCGTGGCGCTGGCTCAGGAGTTCGGCGGGCGCGGGCACGAGGTCACGCTCGTGGCGCCGGAACGCTACGAACGCCTGGCGGCAGGGCGCTATGACCGTCCCGGAGTGCGGTTCGCGGCGCTGGGGGTGGATCCGGTGGCGATCGTGGAGAGCGAGGAAGGACAGGCGTGGTTGCGTAGCGGGCCGCTGGGGTTCGTGCGGGGCCTCCGAGCCGTCGTCGAGCCCCTCGCCGCGACGCTCCTCGCCGAGGTGGACGCCGCCTGCGCGAACGCCGAACTGGTCCTCGCGCCCGCCCTCGGCTCCTTCGGCCGGCACCTGCACGAGAGGTACGGCATGCCGTACGGGATCCTGCAGTTCCAGCCCAGCGAGCCGACCGGCGAGTTCCCGAACCCGCTGATCCCGCGCCGGACCCTGGGCCGGATCGGCAACCGGGCCAGCTATGCCATGGTCGAACGGCTCGGCTGGCTGATGCTGGCCCCCATGGTGAACCGGCTGCGCGGGCAGGTGCTCGGGCTGCGGCCGTTGCGGGGTAGCCCGTTCGCGGCCGACCGGCGGGATCGGGTGCCGGTGCTGTGCGGGGTCAGCCCGCTGGTGGTGCCCAGGCCGTATGACTGGGCCGGCTACGTGCACCTCACCGGCTACTGGCGCCTCCCATCCGACCCGGACGGCTCGCTCCCCTCCGACCTCGCCGACTTCCTGGACGATGGGCCGCCCCCCGTGTACGTCGGGTTCGGGAGCATGGTGCCGGACGAGCCGGAGGCGGTCGCCGAGCAGGTGGTCGCGGCATTACGGCTGGCCGGGATGCGGGCGGTGGTTCAGGGGCTGCCCGTGGCGGCGTCGGCGGACGTCTGCCCGGCGGGTGAGGTGGCGCATGAGGTGCTGTTCCCGAGGATGGCCGCCGTCGTGCATCACGGTGGGGCGGGGACCACGGCGGCGGGGTTGGCGGCCGGGGTGCCCAATGTCGTCTGCCCTTTCTTCTCCGACCAGCCGTTCTGGGGACGCAGGGTGGCGGCGTTGGGGGCGGGGCCGCCACCGTTGCCGATCAGGGCGCTGAGCGGGCGATCTCTGGCCGAGCGACTGCGAGCCGTATCGGAATATCGCGAAAAAGCCGCGCAACTCGGGAAACTACTAAAGGTTGAACGCGGGGTGAAGAACGCCGTAGATCTGATTGAAGGTAGCTGATCATCCATATATTGTGCGATGTGTCCACGATCACCCCTGGAAGTAAGGCGCCATGCGACTGAGGAAGATTTTCGTCATCGGATTGGCACTCTCACTGTTAGGCATAGGTGTTCCAGCCTGGTCGGAGGACGATCCGCGTAGCTGTAACGACCTGATGTCCGGTGACACGCCGGCGTACGTCGTCTGCCGCTGGATGGCCACGCCGGAAGAGGCGCTCGACATCGCCAACTTCTGGCTCTCGAACGACGCCGAGCATCTGCAGGAAGCCGGCCCGCTGAACCCGATCACCGTCGACTGCACCGAAGCCGGCAACGAGTGCGCCAACGACTCCGAGGGCGACGGCCAGTTGCACGACGTCGACTCGCCCGACGTCGAGGGCGCCGAGGACGGCGGCTCGCCCGAGTGCCAGTCCAGCGAGGACTGCTTCGTCAACCCCGAGGGCCTGTCGGCGACCGAGATCCAGGCCGCCGAGAAGACCGCCGGTGGCCAGGCCGTCAAGGCCGCCGCCGCGGCCGGGATGCGCGTCTGGATCGACGCCGAGCTGGCCGACGACTGGAAGTCGGGCAAGCTCGCCGAGGCGGCCAAGAAGGTCGCCGCGGTCGCGGCGCAGCAGGGGGCCGTGGGGATCAGGTTCAGCTCGCAGCTCGGGTTCAACAAGACGTTCGAGACGGCTGACGAGATGGACAAGTTCGTCACGGAGGCCACGACCACGCTCCACAACCTCGCGCCGGGCAAGAAGCTGGCCGTGCACACGGTGGTGCCGCTGCTCGGCTGTGGCGCCAACGACGCGTGCAAGACCGAGATGACCAAGAAGTACCCGCTGCTCGACCCCGAGCGGATAGGCGCCTGGCTCACCAAGGGCCTGGTCGACCAGCTCGCCCTGGACAGCGGACACCTGGCGACGGAGTACGCCACCTGGAAGATCGACGCCACCGAGGCCCAGCGCAACCAGTGGATCCAGGTCAGGGCGCGCGCGTGGGACGCCTACGGTCAGATCGCCGCGGAAGACGCGGGCTTCGCCACCGTGGGCTCGCCGCAGCTCACCACCGAGCAGGCGGCCAAGTCGATCACCGACCGCATCGCCACCCCGCTCCAGGCCGACGCCGCCGAGACGGTCAACCTCTGGTCCCGCTGGCAGAACGACCAGGGGCAGGTCAGCAGGCTGTACGGGGAGAAGTGGGCGGAGAACGCCACCTGGGAGCAGCTGAAGAAGCTGACCTCGATCCGTCCCCGGCTGGCCACGATCTACGACCCGTCGGCGCCGGAAGTCGACACGGCCACGGACCTCAAGAAGCTGTCCGAGGTGTTCGGCCAGGTCTACCTGCACACCACCTGACATACGACATGAGAAAGGCGCGTCTTCGGCTTCGGCCGGAGGCGCGCTTCTGTCGTTGTTTCCGGTAGCACGAACTGGCCAGACGGCTTGGGCCCGGGGAGCGCGAGCGGCCGGACGGCCATCTCGCCGGAAGTGCGGGGACTTGTCCCTACTATCACCGCCTGAGCTCCAACGGCGCTGAGCGCCTGAAGGCGATGACCATGCTTTCATGGGCCGGGCCCGATAACACGCGTCAAGACAGACTGACAGCGCCCTCTGGCGAACGCTGCCGGCGGGTTTCTGTATTGCCAGGCTGGTCTTAGAGCTTGATCAGCTTGGCGTACGGGGTCGTGATCCGTTCCTGGCGTGAACCGAAGTCGATGAGCACGGCTTCATCCTCGACGCCGATGACCCGACCGAGACCGTACCGGTCGTGGGACACCTGGTCGTCCAAGGTGAAGACCTCGACCGGCGGGGCCGGGGGCGGGGGTTTGAAGGGGCTGGTGGGCAGGTGGCGCCGGGTCGCGGCGCTGGGCGGCTTCATCTACTCCAGTATGCGCCACCCTGAGATCTTAGAACGCCACATTCGCCGCAGTGGTTAGGTTTTCGGGCGCGAAAACCGGGGAAAACCAGCGGTTTGTCTGATTTGAGGGTGTCCGGAAAGCCGTCGTACCTCGTGCTGTCAGGGTCGGACGCCGAGCGGCCGGGTCGCGGGCTCGTGCAGGCTCACAACGGGCGAGCGGCCAGGGCGGCCGCCCGGCGGGCGCGCAGCACGATCTCCAGTTCGAAGCGGATGTCCGGATCGGCGAGCTGGTCCCCGTAAAGCTCCTCCAACTGCCGCAGCCGATACCGGACCGTCTGCGGATGCACGTGCAGCCGAGCCGCCACCTCCCCCGCCCCCCGGCCGTACCGCAGCCAGGCCAGCAGCGTCTCCGCCAGCCGGTCCTGCTGCGTGGGCCGCAGGTGGGCCAGCGGCGCCAGCCGTACCTCCGCCAGCGCGTCGACCAGCTCCTCGTCCTTGAACACGACCAGCGTCGCCATATGGTCCGTGCAGCGCAGCAGGCCACGCGGCAGCACGCCGCGCCCGGACAGCTCCAGCGCCTCGGCCGCCCACCGCAGCGACGACGCGGCGGCGGGCAAGGGTACGGCGGGTCCGATCGCGCCCAGGTAGCCGCGGAGCGCGGTCTCCAGCATCCGGGCCTGACCGGGGCCGTTCGGGTCGGGTACGAGCAGGCAGGGCGTGGTTCGGTCAAGGCCGGTCAGCACGTCGGGCGGCACCGCGGGGGAGCGGCAGGTGCCGTGCTGGTCGTCGAGCGCGACGCAGGCCACGGTCTTCGGCAGCCGCCACCCGGCGGCCTTGGCCAGGTCGGAGATGGCCTCCGAACCGGCGGGCGGCCGGCTCAGCAGCAGGTCGAGCAGCCGGTTGCGCCGCCGCTCGATCTCGCCCGCCGCGTGTGCCCGAGCTTCGTCGAAGCCCTCGGCCGCGGCGTCGGCGAGCTGGTCGAGGTAGATGAAGATGGCCTCGCCCAGGTCGTACAGGGACTGCGGGGAGAGCCCGAGCGGGTCGGCGATCTCGGTCAGCCGCCGCCAGCCGACCCGGGCGCCCAGCCGCATCGCGGCCTGCAGCGGCTCCAGGTTGCGGCCCTCCGCCGCCTCGCCCTTGCCGATCATGCGGAACGGCTCGGGGTCCCAGGGGGCGGCGGGGTCCTGGATGTGGTCGAGGAAGCCGTCGATGGCCTGCTCGACGGTCGTCCTGACGACCTTGATGTAGACCTCGTCGGATGGCCGGGCGTACTCGGGGATGCGGGCCTGGATCTCCCCGATCACCTCGGCGGAGATCCGGCCGATTCCGGCCCTGAGCGTCTTCACGATGTCCGCGGAGATCCGGGTGTCGCTGGTGTCACTCTTGCTGGCCATCGTCCCTCCTGTCGCCCATTGTTACCCGCGCGGCAGAGGTTTGTGTAGCAAGTGCTTGTTTTACTTCTGCAGGAAGGCGCCGAACTCTTCCACGTCGATCAGGCCGTCCCCGTCCTTGTCGAGCCGCTGCACCCCGGCCTGCGCGGCCTCCAGCGTGATCGGCTGACCCAGCACCTCCATCAGCCCCACCAGCTCTTCGGCGGAGATCCGGCCGTCCTTGTCAACATCGATCAGGTCAAAGGTGATCGTGTAATCGGTGCTCATGGGTCGCCCTTTCGCGAGATCCGTGTCGGTCAGACCTTAGTGGCGCTTTCTCGGAGTGCGTCGATGAATGCCCTGACTTCTGGCCTTTTATCACCGGAGCGCCAGGCGATGGCCAGCTCGCCCGGCGGGAGGCCGGTCACCGGGCGGTAGACCAGGCCGGGCCGTTTGTAGAGCGCGGCGTTGCCCTCGGCCACGAGGACGACGCCCAGACCACTGGTCACGGCCTCGAACACCTCTTCAGGCGTGTTGGCCGTGACCCCGATGACCGGCTCGTCGTCCCGGAAGTCGCGGGCGAGCCAGTAGTCGCGCAGCGGCCCCGCCGAGACGGGCAGCGCGATGAACGGCTCGTCGCGCAGGGCCTCGAACGGGATCTCCGCCAGTTTGGCGAGGGGGTGATCGTCCGGCATGGCGACGCCTCTGCCCTCAGTGGCGAGAACATGCGTGTTCAGTCCCTCGGGTACGGGCAGCCAGATGAAGGCCACGTCGGAGCCGCCGTCGGCCAGGCCGCCGCTGGGATCGTCCCAGCCGACCAGCCGCAGCGACACCTCCCAGCCGGGCATCGCCGCGCGGAACCGGCGCAGCGCCTCCTGCTGGATCCCCCGCCCGACCGCCGTCTGCATGCCGATGACCAGGGTGCCCGTGGGCGCGGCGGCCCGCGCGGTCTCCAGCCCGGCGTTCCACTTGTCGAGCAGCTCACGCGCGACCGGTAGCAGCGCCTCGCCCTGCCTGGTGAGGGCCACGCCGGAGGACACGCGCTCGAAGAGACTGAAGCCGAGCTGCCGTTCCAGCGCCCTGAGCTGCTTGGACAGTGCGGGCTGGGAGACGAACAGCCGCTCGGCCGCCCTGGTCACGTTCAGCTCCTCGGCCGTGGCGACGAAATAACGCAGGTCCCGCAGGTGCACGTCCATAACCATCGGTTATAGCAGAAGGTCTTGGACGCGCCGCCCGTACCGCCAGCAGGATGAACCGCATGAAGACACGTGAACTCGGAAACAACCTGCGGGTCCCCGCGATCGGCTTCGGCGCGATGGTGCTGTCCCCCGGCGTGTACGGCGACATCGACGACACCCGCGCCGAGACGGCGCTCAAGGCGGCACTCGACGCCGGAGCGACCCACATCGACACCAGTGACGCCTACGGCGCGAACGGCCACAACGAGCGCCTGGTCGGCCGGGCGATCAAGGGCCGGCGCGACGAGGTGGTGGTCGCCACCAAGTTCGGCCTGGCCATTCCGGAGGGGGAGGCGAGCAGATCGCAGCCGGTGGGCTACGCGTTCGGCGAGCTGCGGGTGAACGCCGAGCCGCGGATGATCCGCCGCTACGCCGAGCGGAGCCTGCGCAACCTGGACACCGACGTGATCGACCTCTACTACTCGCACTACGTGGACCCGGGCGTGCCGATCGAGGAGACGGCCGGGGCGGTGGCCGAGCTGGTCGAGGCCGGGCTGGTCCGGCACCTTGGCCTGTCGAACGTGACCGCCGACGAGCTACGCAGGGCCCATGCCGTGCACCCGGTGGCGGCCGTGCAGAACGAATGGTCGATGTGGCGACCGGTCGATCCCGACCTCCTCAAGGCGGCCCGCGAGCTGAACGTGGGCATCGTGGCCTGGAGCCCGCTCGGCAACGGCTTCCTCACCGGCACCGTCCAGCAGCTGGGCGAGGGCGACTTCCGGCACAACGCGCCCCGCTTCTCCGCCGACAACCTCGCGAGCAACAACGATCGCTACGCCCCGATCAGGGACCTGGCCACCCACCTGGGCATCAGCCCCGCCCAGCTGGCCCTGGCCTGGCTGCTGCACCAGTACGAGCACGTGGTGGCCATCCCGGGCAGCCGCACCCCCGCGCACATCGAGGAGAACCTGGCCGCCGCCGACCTCGTCCTGCACCGCGACACGCTGGCCCGCGTGGACGAGGCGCTCGCCGGATTCGAGGTGACGGGCGGCACTCTGCTCTGAATGTGTGCGCCGCTGCTGGGTAGCGGTGGCGCCATGCGACTGACGTACACCTCTGATCTGTGGTGGAAGAACGCCGTTGTCTACTGCCTGGACGTCGAGACCTTCAAGGACGGGAACGACGACGGGGTCGGCGACTTCCGGGGGCTCACGCAGGAGATCGACTACCTGGCGGGGCTCGGGGTCACCTGCCTGTGGCTGATGCCGTTCTTCCCTACCCCCAACAGGGACGACGGCTACGACATCACCGACTTCTACGCCATCGACCCGAGGCTCGGGACGCTGGGCGACTTCGTGGAGTTCATGCGGACCGCCAAGGACCGGGGCCTGCGGGTGATCGCGGACCTGGTCGTGAACCACACCTCCGACCAGCATCCTTGGTTCATCGAGTCGCGGTCGAGCAAGAAGTCGCCGAAGCGCGACTGGTACGTCTGGTCGGACAAGCCGCAGCCGGACGACCCCAAGCAGGTGGTCTTCCCCGACGAGGAGGACAGCATCTGGCAGCTCGACACCTCGACCGGCCAGTACTACCTGCACAGCTTCTACCGCCACCAGCCCGACCTGAACGTCAGCAACCCCGAGGTGCGCGACGAGATCGCCAGGATCCTGGGCTTCTGGATGGAGCTGGGGCTGTCGGGGTTCCGGGTGGACGCCGTGCCGTTCCTCATCGAGAACGTCCAGCCCCAACTGGCCGACCCGCACGAGTTCCTGGCGGATCTGCGCGCCTTCATGACCCGGCGCGAGGGCGCCTCGGTGCTGCTCGGCGAGGTCAACCTGCCCTACAAGGACCTGCTCGGCTACTTCGGCGAGGGGCTCGGCGACCAGCTCACCATGTGCTTCGACTTCATCGGCATGCAGCGCGGGTGGTTGTCGCTGGCACGCGGCGAGGCCGAGCCGCTCGCCGACGCGCTCAGGTCCCGGCCCAGGCCGCCCAAGGACTGCCAGTGGGCGATGTTCCTGCGCAACCACGACGAGCTGACACTGGACAAGCTCACGGACAAGGAACGCCAGGAGGTCTTCCGGGCGTTCGGCCCGGAGGAGGACATGCAGATCTACGGCCGTGGCCTGCGCAGACGCCTGCCGGCCATGATGGGCGGGGACATCCGCCGCATCAAGATGGCCTACAGCCTGCTCTTCTCCCTCCCCGGCACCCCGGTCATGTTCTACGGCGAAGAGATCGGCATGGGCGAGAACCTCAAGGCAGAGGGCCGCATGGCCGTACGGACGCCGATGCAGTGGTCACCGGACGGCGGCTTCACCCGGGGCACCCCCGAACGCGAGATGCCGGACGGCGCCTACTCGCCCGCGCGGATCAACGTGGCCGACCAGAAGCGGGACCGGGATTCGCTGCTGCGCTGGTTCCAACTGCTCATCGAGCGTTATCGCGAGTGCCCGGAGCTGGCCTGGGGCGACTGCACGGTGCTGGAGGCGGCCGATCCCGCGATCCTGGCGCACCGCTGCGACGCCGACGGCGCCACGGTGGTGGTGCTCCACAACCTGGGCGAAACAGCCCAGGACGTGGAGCTGAAGCTGGCCGGGCTGGAGTCGCACACGCTCACGGACCTCCTGGTGGACGGGACGCTGGAGGTCTCCGAGGAGGGCGTGGCCCGGCTGACCCTGGACCCGCACGGCTGCCGCTGGCTGCGCGCCTCGCCGAAGGAGATCCCAGCGGAGGACGCCTCGGTCAAGTCCCGCTGATCCGGCCAGATTGCCGTAACCCGTGGGTTATTTGCCGCAGTTAGCCTCCTCGCCATGCACATCATCAAGCTTGGGGCCGTCACGCTGACCGCGCTGGCCCTGATCGGCCTGCCCGCGCACGCGGCCGGTGGCAAAACCATCACTGTCACCGTGATGGGCACCTCCGACATCCATGGCAACGGCCTCAACTGGGACTACTACAAGGACGCGGCCTACGCGGACAGCGCCGGCAACAACGTCGGCCTGGCCAAGGTGTCGACGCTGGTCAACAAGGTGCGGGTGGAGCGCGGCGCCGACCGGACGCTGCTGTTCGACTCGGGTGACACCATCCAGGGCACCCCGCTGGCGTACTACTACGCCAAGGTCGAGCCGATCACCAGGAACGGCCCCGTCCACCCGATGGCCAAGGCCATGAACGCCATCGGCTACGACGCCGTCACCCTGGGGAACCACGAGTTCAACTACGGCCTGCCCCTGCTGGCCACCTGGATCCACCAGATGAAGGCCCCGGTGCTCGGCGCGAACGCCGTCAGCGCGAAGACCGGCCGGCCCGCCTACCTGCCGTTCGTGATCAAGACCATGAACGTCAAGGGCGACAAGCCAGTCAAGGTGGGCGTGCTCGGCCTGACCAACCCGGGTGTCGCGATCTGGGACAAGGCGAACGTCGAGGGCAAGCTCCGCTTCACCGACCTGGTGGAGTCGGCCAAGAAGTGGGTGCCGATCATCCGCAAGCTGGGCGCGGACGTGGTCGTGGTGACCGCGCACGCGGGCGACAGCGGCATCTCGTCCTACGGCGGCGACCTGCCCGTGGAGAACGCCTCCGCGATGGTCGCCGAGCAGGTGCCGGGCATCGACGCGGTGCTGTTCGGGCACGCGCACAACGACGTGGCCCAGCGGTTCGTCACGAACCAGGCCACCGGCAAACAGGTCCTGCTCACCGAGCCGAGCAAGTGGGGCCAGCGCCTCAGCGTGATCGACTTCCAGCTGGCCAAGCACGGCGGCAAATGGACCGTCACCGGCAAGTCCTCGACCACGCTCAACACGAACACGGCCGCCGAGGACCCCAAGATCACCGCTCTGCTCAAGCCGCAGCACGACGCCACGGTCGGCTATGTCAACAAGGTCGTGGCCAAGTCGTCGGAGCAGCTCTCGGCCGCCGAGTCCCCCTACAAGGACACCCCGATCCTCGACTACATCCAGCAGGTCCAGGTCGAGACCGTCAAGCAGGCGCTGCCGGACAACCAGCTCCCGGTCCTGTCGATCGCCGCGCCGTTCAGCCGGACCGCCGTCTTCCCCGCCGGCGATATCCGGGTCCGCGACGTGGCCGGGCTGTACGTGTACGACAACACGCTGCTGGCCGTGAAGCTGACGGGTGCCCAGATCAAGGACTACCTGGAGTACTCCGCCAAGTACTTCAACCAGCTCGCCCCCGGCGACCCCGTGGACGTCGCGAAGCTGACCAACGCCGGGAACACGCCGGACTACAACTACGACCAGTTGTCGGGCGTCTCGTACGACATCGACATCGCCAAGCCGGTCGGGCAGCGGATCACGAACCTCAGCTACGAGGGCACGCCGGTTCCGGCGGACAAGGAGTTCGTGGTCGCGATCAACAACTACCGCCAGTCGGGTGGCGGCGGGTTCCCGCACGTCGTGGGCGCGCCGGTGCTGTACAACGCCCAGGTGGAGATCCGCCAGGCGCTGATCGACTACGCGACCGCGAAGGGCACGATCAATCCGACCGACTTCACCGCCGCCAACTGGCGCCTTACGCGTGCCGGCGTGCCGGTCTTCTGACGTACGGCAAGCAGTGGATCCCGGCCAAGCCCGGGCCGTTCCTCAGCAGGCGTGGCGGCGTCGTCCCTCCAGATTCCCCGCCGCCACGCCTGTTCTAACGGGCTCTTCCGGACAACAATCCCGTCCAGATCGCCCGAGTCTCATTGATCGGCCGGATAGAGGTCTCGTGCACCTCGTGCTCGCGGCCGAACTGGACGGTCCGGCGGATGAACGCCTGCCCCGCGCTCTCACACAGCTCGTAGACCGTCGCTCGGCAGAAACAGGTCCAGGCCACCACGCGCGCCCGCGCCAGCACCGGGTACGGCGTGCGCCACTCCAGCCGCACATGATCACGCTGAACCATGGCCACGTGCGGACTCAGACACTCATCCAGCACAGTCGGGGTGGTTCTGGAGTTGTCCATGGGTCGCACCTCCCGTGTGCGCGTGCCTATCAGGTGTGGGGATCTATGGGAATTCGGGCTTGAACCATGCGTTCATGGCTCTCCGTCAGGCTCGTATTCCAGACGCCGTTGCAAATATGATCAACGATCTGTAGTCCCCTGCCTCCCATTGTGAGACCGCTCAACTTCCGCGAGTCCGCCCATGGCCGTTGCGGATATTCGGAGGGATGGCCGGGGTCCGTCACTGTCACGCGGATAGACGCTGGGTCCGTATCGATGCTGAGCTGAACCCACTCCCGACCCGGGATGAAATGTGCATGTTTAACGGAGTTGGTCACCAACTCGGAGACCACCAACACGACATCCTCCAGCAGATCACTTTTCAGCCCCAAGCCGAGGGCTGACCATATGCGCACGACTTGGCGGGCTTGACGTGGGGTGTCGGGACTGGCGCGAAGCAACGTCCGGTGTACTTGGGGGCTATGTGCATGCATTGATCCACCCTGGGGTGATACAAGATCGGACATGCCTGGGGCATCGGGACTTACAGTCCTACGATTTCGGTAGGCCCTCTCACAATGGCGTTCTATCCCTGTCCAGTCCTCAAAAGTAGGCGTACAGTTTCTTCCGGATTCACTGCTTGGCCGTAAGTGAGGGAGTACGGGCAGAAGGCCGAAAGGGTTGTTATGACCGAAAATGGGCAGGATCCTGGTCGGAAGGCATGGAAGGAATTCGCCTCCCGCCTACGTTCATACCGGACGCAACAAAAGTTGAGCCAGGAGCGCCTGGCGGAGCGACTCTCCTACAGCGAGAGCGCCGTGGGGCACGTCGAGCGCATGATGCGCAAGCCGAGCGAAGAGCTGACACGAGAGATCGAGAAAGCTCTTGGCCTCCACGGACAGCTCCTGGAGCTCCTCCCACAGATCCACAACTCTCTCGGGCCGAAGTGGTTCCAGGAGTGGCCGCGTGTAGAGGCCGCCGCGCACACCATACGTACCTCGGAGCCGATGATCATTCCCGGCCTGCTCCAGACGGAAAGCTACGCTAGGCAAGTTTTCCTAGGTGAACCAGGCGCGACAGAAGACCAAGCCGAGAAAGCGGTACAGCTTCGAATTCGACGACAGTCTGTATTTCTCCGTAAGCCACCTCCGATGTATTCGACTCTGGTCGATGAAAATGTTCTTCACCGACCGGTAGGCGGAAGAGAGGTGATGCGCGAGCAGCTTGCGAAAATCTTGGAGATCCTCAATCCTCCTTACGTCACAGTCAGGGTGCTACCCCTTGCGGCAGGGCTGACCACGGGTCTGCTGGGCGCGTTCGAGGTGGCTACTCTGAGGGACGGCGGACCTGACCACGCCTACATAGAGAGCGTCGAGGAAGGTCGAGTAACCAATCGCACTCAGACCGTGCAAGCGCTTATCGTGCGATGGGATGCCCTGTCCAACATGGCGCATCCCGTTGACGCCAGCAGGGAGATCATACGCGAGGTGATGGGCCGCTATGAGTAACACACCAGGTCTGCCAGTAGGAGTCTGGACCAAGGCGAAAGCGTCGGGCGGCAACGGCGGTAGCTGCGTCGAGGTGATGCGGCGCGCCGATGACTCGGTTCTGGTGAGGGACACCAAGGATCACGGATCGGGGCCCGTCCTGGCGTTCACTCACGCAGAGTGGTCAGCCTTCCTGGACGGAGCCGGCAAGGGAGAGTTCGACCTCTCGTAGCTCACTTTCCGTAGAAGGGGTCCGGCTGAACCGGACCCCTTTTGCCTGCCCGAGATCCCCTACGCCGAAAGTACGGGAGGCATCCGTACATGCCATGCTGCGGAAATCCACGCTCCGGTCATCATGCCATGACTCAGTGTTGATCTTGCCGTCAAGCCGTTCGTGATCTACGCTCACTCCGAGTTTTCCGGATTGTCAGGATCTTCATGGAGATGGCGCCTTTGCGGTTTAGACGGTTATTACGAAGCTCAGCTCTCGTCGTCACAGCGGGTGCGGCCCTCGCCGCCTCGGTCCTCAACCCTCCGCCCGTCCAAGCACAACAAGCCGGCCCGTCGCCCGTTTCCATGGCGACCGCGACCAAGCAGCTGCCAGGCGAGATCCTGGGCGCCGCCACAGAATCTCGGCGAGTGGTCCGTCGGCAGGACGGGCAGGTGATCATCGAACCTGGTCCCGTCCCGTGCGGCTCAAGCAGAACAACGGAGCGTGGGCCTGGATCAACACGGGGCTCGTCGAGAAGGACGGCGCTCTTCGGCCGAAACTCGTGAAGGCTCCGCTCGCTTTCACGGCTGGCGGGAAGTCCGAACCGTTCGCCCAGCTGTCGACCGCCGAAGGTCAATCGCTCGCCCTGTCATGGCCGACCCCGCTCCCGCGCCCTCAGGTCTCGGCGAACCGAGCGACGTACGACCTGGGCGACGGCGCCCAGCTCGTGGTCAGCGCCATGGCAGCGGGATTCCGCTACGAGATCGTCCTGCAGCGTCGCCCGGCGAAACCCCTGGACCTCACACTTCCCGTGCAGATGAAGGGCGCCTCACCCAGCGAGCAGCGGGAGGAGCTCGTGGACGCTCAGGGGCGAACCATTCTGCACGCGTCAACGCCCCGCCTGCACATCAAGCCAGGACAGCGGACGGCCACGAAATCAGCCCCCAGCGCGTTCAAGAGCGAGCAGTCCGGCGACAACCTGCGGGTGGCGCTGGACGGCGCGAAGCTGGACACCGCGGCCTTCCCCGTGACGATCAGCGGCTCGGTCGCGATGCCGGCGAGTGCGGACGTGGACGTCTCCGACGAGGGCGGCGCGGGCGACCCGTCTTCGCCGTTGCTGATGGCCGGCGGCATCTTCGGCATACGTAACCGCGTCCTGCTGCGCTTCGACACCATGGCTCTCACGGGTCAGCGCATCATCGACGCGAAGTTGTCGGTGGTGAACACCGATGGCCCGGGCTGTGGAGAGGTTGGAGACGGTATCCAGGTCCGGCGGACCACCAGCCGCTGGGATCCGTACAACCTCACCTGGGCCAACAAGCCGGCCACGACCACCGAGGGCGCCACGATCGTCACCCAGTCCCACGCCAGCGACTGCGGCAGAGGGACACTCGACTGGCCTGTCAAGGAGATCGCCGCAGCCTGGGCTAGCGGCAGCCCCAACTACGGGCTCACACTGCAGGAGCCGAACGAGGCCAACACCTCCGACAACTTCCGCGAGCTCGCCTCCACCGAGTACGGCGACCCCGGCACCGAGGTGCCGAAGCTGACGGTCGTCACCCAACCGGTCCCGGCACCTCAGGTCCTGTACCCGGCGGGACCCGACGGGGTGGAAGTGTTCACCGCGCCCGCGGACTGGAAGCTGGACGGGCTACCGGTCTCCTCCGAGAACGTGCACGCGTTGAACGGCGCTGACGACCGTGCACAGACCAACGCCACCACCTTGGCCCCGCCCTACTTCGACCCGGCCAGCGGGCAGGTGGTCGCTCCCGCGACGCTTGCGGGCAAGGGCACCGCTAGCCAGGTGCTGAGCGGGATCGCGCTGGACAACGGCGACGCCGATGAAACCCTCGCGACCGGTTTCGAGAACGAGGATTCGCCGGCGGCCAGGACTGCCGCGGTGGCCGCCGCGGAAACCCCGTACTCGATCACTCCCCGATATGCCGAGGTCGCCAACAGCTACCAGGCGCTGAACACCATCACCGACCAGGTGCTCGATCTGGACGAGACGATCCCGGCGGGAACCGCGCTGTTCGCCACGCACATCTGGCCCGAGCGCAACCTGGTCGTGGTGCAGTCCACCGACGCCTCCGCCGGGCTGCGTAAGGCATTGGCGGACCGGTACGGCACGTACAACGTCGCCATCTGGCTGCGGTCGGAGAGTGACCGTCCGCGCCTGGACGTCGGCACGACATCCTCCGCCTCCACCTCCGCCGCGGACAGCCGACAGAATGACACGGGAAAGCTTAACGGCGGCTCAACGTTCTCTTCCTTGAATCCCGACGGCACCAGAGGGGGGTGCACGACTGGATTCGCCATGGGGACTGCGGCCGACCACCTCATGGCGAGCGCCGGGCACTGCGTTGCGCCTGGCGGAACCCCGAGCGCTGGTGTCCTCGAATGGACGAACTGGGTGGCCGGTCAAGGAACGATCAAACTGCCGAACCAGCCGACCTATTATGGCGACGTGTCCCTGATACAGACGGTACTCGGCCGGGTCACCAGCCCCACCATCTTCATCGGTCCCAGGGACTCAACAGTAAAGGAATGGGTGGGTGGGCGATTCTCGATCCCCGCGAAAGAAAAAGACCAATACTGCGTCGGCGGTGCCAGCCCGAATACAAAGGTCCTGTCCAACGGACAGATCTGCGGCTTCAAAGTCACCGACATCGGCGTGAAGCTCGAGGCCTCGGATAGCACTACACGCTGGGTTCAGGTCGGTAAGAAATCCGGCCGGTGCACGATCGGGGGTGACTCGGGCGCTCCTGTCTACACCTTCCGCAAGGGCGATGGATTCGTGGTGGCCAAGGGCATCCACCACGGCAGCAACAACGTCGAAGGCAAGCCTAGCGTGTCCACCTGCGAGAACTTCTTCACCGACATCCATGACGTAATGAAGGCAGTCGGCAAGGACGTCTACAAGAAATGAACCCCCTGGGCCCGTCCTTCCTGTGGCGCATGTTCTGCCTCCTGGTGCTGGCCGTCGCCGTCTCCATGGTGGCTGGCATGCGGGAGTCCCGGCCGGTCGAACCGCCCTTTCCCGGGCGGATCGACACGGTCATGGTGGAAGGACGGGTCCTGATCCTGCAGGTCTTCGGCGGGGCGAGCGACTCGGCATGTCTCCAGACCGACAAAGTCGAAGCCGTCGAGTCCGAGGCGAGTGTTCGGCTTCGGATAGTGCTTCGTGATGCCTGCCCGCCCCCCGAACGCACGCTGCTGGAGATGTGGCGGGACGAGTTGTGGCCTCCTGCCGTGCTCGACATCCTCCGTGGCGTCGAAGTGCCCGTCCTACTCGAGCGGCCCTTGGGACGCAGGAAGGTCGTCGACGAGACAGGCCGCGAGCTCCGGGTCTGCCCGATCACGGGCTCGCGACGGAAGACCATGCAACAGTGCCTGACGTAGGTGCGGGTGCCGAACGCTGCAGCCAAGCTCCCTCGGAGGTCAGCCGAACCGGCCTCCGACAGGTGATCACCGACCTGCTCCATCGAGACCGCCGCAGCAAGCTCTCCGGTCTACGGGCTGTCGCACGCCGCTCCGGCGTAATTCTCTGAGCTTCCCATCCGACTTGGGGTGGCGAGGAGAAGCGATTTGGCCATCTGTGTGTTGGTGAGTGGCCAGCCAATCGGGCCGATGGGGAAGCGTACCCACCTCGCGCGTCCAAAACCTGGCGATATCCGCAGGATGGAAGATCCCGCCGCTCGGACCACCGCCACGTTCTATGACGTGTACGGCGACGTCGACGCCGTGGGCGCGGCCCTGCTGCTCGATCGGTTCACGGTCGCGGACGAATCCTTGCTGGCGGCGCTGACCGAGGCCACCACACAGCCGCTGCGGCTGCGGTCCGGATCGGCCGTGATCGTGGACGAGTCCGATGCGGAGTGGCCGCACCCGGGGAGCTCCCTGCTTCGCGCGGCGGTGGGCAGCTCGCGGAGCCCGTGGGTGCGGCGGTCAGAGCTGGTCGCCGACGGCCGGGTGTACGGCCGGCTGGCGCACTGGGACTTCCCGTTCGACCCGGCGAAGATCGCGCACCGTGTTGTGGCCGCGCCCGAGCCGGAGGGGCGGGTCGTGCTGTTCCGGGTCGAAGGGCCGCCTGAGCACGCTGAGCTGTTGGTGGACCGGGAACTCGAGGCATGGCCGCCGGGTCTGAGGGAGCATCTCGCACCCTGAGGGCAGGGGGTCAGTGGGGAGGCACCCCTGTTGATCGGTACCCGGCCTTGCGACTGGACGCACCTTGCGGTGCAGCGTCGCGAGGGGAGTCCCACGCCCAGCGGGAAATGATATCTATCTTCCTGCGTGTGCGGTATCGTTTGGGGGAGGATGGCCAACGGAGGGGTCCTGTCATGTCCCGAACTGTCATCGACCTCGATGACGAGATGGTGGCCGAGGCCATGCGCATCTATGGCTCAAAGACCAAAGCGAAGGCTGTGCGCATGGCCATGGAGGATGCCGTCAAGCGCCATCTCCGTCAGGAGCTCGCGAACGCGATCAAGAGCGGGGAGCTCGACCTCAGCGAGATCGTGGAGAACACCGGTCCCCGCAATGCCGACGGCACCCTTCAGCGCTCCACGCAGCAAGGTGCTGCGTGACCGATTACCTCGCTGACAAATCCGCGCTCGCGCGCTGGGGCCATCCCTCCGTCGGCCGGGTTCTGGATGATTTCAGTGACCGGGGCGTCCTGGCCACCTGCGCGGCGGTGGAATGGGAGATGGTCTACAGCGCTCGCAACAAGCCGGACATGGCCCGCATCCACTTCCTGCTGCGCGGCTTCAACTTTCTCTACTGCGGAGACGAGGTGTTCGAGCGCGTGCTCGAGGTTCAAGGCGTCGCGTTGGAGCGTGGTTTTCACCGTGCCCTGTCCATGGCGGATCTCCTTATTGCCGCCACTGCCGAACGTCACCGGGCGACCGTGCTCCACTACGACGGCGACTTCGATATGGTCGCATCGATCACCGGACAGCCCACCCAGTGGGTCGTGCCCACAGGGACAGCGGACCGCTGATCTGGGGGGTCAAGGGGTCGCAGGTGCAAATCCTGTCGTCCCGGACGGAGCGATGCTCTGCCGAAGACCCTGAGGGCCAGCTGGGACTTGGGAGTTACAGGTACGACGGGCCCGTCACCCGGTGCCGGAAGGTCCACCAGACCCATGCCTGTGAGGCCACCAGGAACGGGATCATCGTGAGGACGACCGGCACCAGGAGCGCGCCCGAGGTGCCCGGTGCCAGTGGCAGCCGGAAGCCCGTCAGGACGCCAATCGCCACCAGGGCCGTCGCCGTCAGGGCGTAGGTGCGGCCCTCGCCGGCGCCGCCGGACAGCACCGCCGCCCGCTCCCGGAGCACGCCCCGCAGTCGCAGTGCCGCGAACGACAGCCCGTGCGTGGCGAACAGCGCGGCCACCAGCAGGGCGGGCACCAGCGCGATGGGCCCGTGGATGCCGAGCAGCACGTCACTGAGCAGGCAACCCCAGCTCAGCGCCAGCCCCCAGCTACCGACGACGACGGCGCCGTCCCAGAGCCCCTGCCAGCGAGCGCCGGGCAGCCGCCCGCGCAGCCACAGGCCGCTGTCCCGGATGACCCAGGAGAGCAGCAGCATCACGACGAGCGAGTAGTTGCCGCTCAGCAACGAGCCCTCCAGCGCGGGGAAGAGCCCGGCGAGCACTCCCGCGGCGGCCACCAGCCACACCTCGTTGCCGAGGAAGAACGGCGCGATCGCGGCGATCGCCTCGCGCCGCTCGTCCGCGCCGCGCCCCAGGTACGGCAGCACCATGCCGACGCCGATGTCGGCCCCGGCCAGCACGAGGTAGCCGAGCGCGAAGAAGGCCAGGATCAGGATCTCCATGACGGCTCCTCAGAAGGTCAGGACGGGGGCGGCGGTCTCGATCGGGCGGTCGCCCAGCGCGACCTCACCCGGTCCCTTGCGGGCGGTCCTGGCCAGCAGCCAGTAGTTGACCAGGATGAGCACGGTGAACACGGTGACGAAGGCGGTCAGCGAGAACCTGATCTGGCCGTACGACACCGGTGACATGGCGTCGGCCGTCTTCAGCAGGCCGTACACGGCCCAGGGCTGGCGGCCCATCTCGCGGAAGATCCACCCGGCGATCATGGTCACGAACGGGACGGGGATCAACGCGGTCAGCAGCCAATGCCACGGCCGGAAGCCCCGCACGACCGGCCGGAACAGCATCAACAGGAAGCTCGCCCCGGAGACGAAGAAGAGCACCGCGAAGAGCGTCAACATGGTGATCCCGCCGGCGTGCACCCAGCCCAAAGGTGGCAGGTAGTCACCTGGTCCGTACTTGGCCACCATCTCCGCCTGCGCCTCGGCCAGCCGGTGCGCGCTGCCCGACCAGGCGGCCAGCTTCGTCGGCTGCAGCGTCTGGAAGCCGATGCCGCCGAACGTCGCGGTGAACAGCGTCGCGGGCAGCGCCACGCCGATCCCGAGGCGCAGCGACTTACGGAAGAAGTCCTGCTCGGCGGTGCGCTTGGCCAGGTGGTAGGCGCTCACCCCGGCCATCAGGAAGCCGCCGACGATCAGCGCTCCGCCGCCGATGTGGAAGAAGGCGACCAGCGCCGCCGGGTTGGCCACCAGCGCGCCGAAGTCGGTGAGCCGCAGGACGCCGTCCTTGAGCTGGTAGCCCACCGGGTTCTGCAGGAAGCCGTTGGAGATCAGGATCCAGAACGCCGAGGCGTAGGCCGTCAGCGTGACGACCCAGATCAGCGCCAGGTGCGCCCACCGGTTCAGCTTGTTCCAGCCGAAGATCCACAGGCCCAGGAAGGTGGACTCGACGAAGAACGCCACGATCGTCTCGATCGCCAGCGAGGAGCCGAACACGTTCCCGGCGAACTCGGTGAGCCCGCTCCACGACAGCCCGAGCTGGAACTCCATGACCAGCCCGGTGACGATGCCCATCGCGTAGTTGATGATGTAGAGCTGCCCCCAGAACCGGGTCATCCGCAGGTGCACCGGGCTGTCGGTCAAGGTGGCCCAGGTCTGGATGACGGCCACCAGCGTCGCCAGCCCGAGGGTCAGCGCGACGAACAGGAAGTGCGCCCCTGCGGTGAGGGCGAACTGCAGGCGGGCGAGGTCTACGGTCTCCATGCTCAGAGGTTCCGGTCAAGGTCACCTCCGCCGCGTCATGCCGGGGCGTGCACCTGTCGTACACCTGTGGTGTCAACGGGCCGCCCGCTGTACAACTCAGGGGGTAAGCCAGCCCGGGGTGATCATGCCGGCCTCGTAGGCGAGCACCACGATCTGCGCCCTGTCGCGCGAGCCGAGCTTGGTCATGATGCGGCTGACGTGCGTCTTGGCCGTGGCCGGGCTGAGCACCAGCCGGGCCGCGATCTCGTCGTTGGACAGCCCGGCCGCGACCAGCGCCATGACCTCCCGCTCGCGCTCGGTGAGTGCGTTGAGTCGGGGGCCCGGCTCCGGGCGCTTGACCCGGCCGGCGAACTCGGCGATCAGCCGCCGGGTCACCGAGGGCGCGATCAGCGCGTCCCCTCTGGCCACCACCCGGACCGCGTGGATCAGCTCGGCCGGCTCGGTGTCCTTGACCAGGAAGCCGCTCGCGCCCGCACGCAGCGCGCCGTAGACGTAGTCGTCCAGGTCGAACGTGGTCAGGATGATCACCTTGACGCCGTCGAGCCGCGGGTCCGTGACGATCATCCGGGTCGCCTCCAGGCCGTCCAACTCGGGCATCCGGATGTCCATCAGCACCACGTCAGGTCGTAGCTCGCGGGTCCTGGCCACGGCCTCGGCGCCGTTGGCCGCCTCGCCGACCACCTCGATGCCGTCCTCGTCGTTCAGGATGGACCGGAATCCGGCCCGTACGAGGTTCTGGTCGTCGGCGAGCACCGTGCGGATCATCGCACTCCGTTCAGTGGAAGGTCGGCGACGACCAGGAAGCCGCCGTCAGGCCGGGGGCCCGCCTCCAGGGTGCCGCCCAGCGCGGTGGCGCGCTCACGCATGCCCTGGAGCCCGTACCCGGTCCCGTCGGTGAACGTCGCCCCCGGTCCATCATCCTCCACGCGGATCACGATATGTCCGGACTCGTTGGTGACAGTCAGCCGAGCCGCGTCGGCTCCCGAGTGCCGGGAGACGTTCGTCAGGGCCTCCCTGATGATGCGGGTCGCGGCCAGGTCCACCTCGGTCGGCACCTCGTCCAGCCGCCCGGACAGCTCGGTCCGCACGTCCAGCCCCGAGCCCGCGACCAGCGCCTCCATCCGGGCCAGGCTGTCGGCGGGCGCGGTCGGCGCGCCCTCGTCCACCTGCCGCAGCACCCCGAGCGTGGTACGCAGCTCGCGCAGCGTCTCCTTGCTGGTCTCCTTGATCGTCCGCAGCGCGTCCTCCGCGGCCTCCGGCCGCTTCTTCAGCCCGTGCAGCGCCGCCGCGGCCTGTACGTTGATCATCGAGATGTTGTGCCCGAGTACGTCGTGCAGCTCTCTGGCGATGCGCAGCCGTTCCTCACTCGCCCGCAGCCTGGCCTCCTCCTCCTTGCTGTGCAGGGCGTCGAGCACGCGCCGTTCGGCCTCCCGCAGGTAGGCGCGCCGGTTGCGGGTGACGCCGCCACCGGCGACGGCGGCCACCACCCAACCGGCGATCATCAGGAACATGCTGTCGTCCACGTGCCTGATCCCGCCGGTCTCGCCCAGCCCCATGGCCAGCAGCGAGGCCGCGCCCGCGGCGATGGCGGCGATCAGGTGGCCCAGCTCGGCGGCGGTGTAAAGCACCACGAACGACAGGACGATCATCGGCCCGTCGAGCCGGGCGAACGGATAGTAGAGCGCGACGGCCACCAGCACGACGATCAGCGCCGCCACCGGGTACCGCTGCCGCGCCAGCACCCCGGCACCGGCCACGAGCGGCAGCAGGACGTCCAGCGCGTTCGGAGCGATGCCCGGATGGAGGAAGGACGTGGCCACCGTGCCCGCCAGCACGGCGATGACCACCGCGAGCGACACGATGGTGCCGGCCGACAACGTGCGCATGCCGCCCATTCTGTACGGCCTGCCGTCCGGGTGCCCAACCGCCCCGCAATGGGTAGAGCCGGAGCATGAGCGTAGAAGACGAGTTGCGTCAGGTCGAAGAGGACCTGACCAGGTTGCGAGCCCAGACCAAGGATCTGCGCGACCAGATCGGTGACATGGGCGCCACCGATCAGGTGGAGATCGGCGCGATGATCGGCATGGCCGACGAGCAGGAAGAGCTGATCGCGGACCTGGAACGTCGCCGCGACGACCTCCTCCGGCGTCGCGACGGCGGCTGATCCGCTGGGCTGCTCAGCGCAGGGGGGCGCCCACTTCGTGCAGGTGGCGCAGCGCCTGGCCGTAGGAGGCGATCAGCCCGGTCTCCAGGTAGCTGACGCCCAGGTCGGCGCAGTACTGCCGGACGATCGGCTGGGCCTTGCGCAGGTTCGGCGACGGCATGTTGGGGAACAGGTGGTGCTCGATCTGGTAGTTGAGCTGGCCGAGCGCCACGTCCACGAACACGCCGCCCTTGACGTTGCGCGAGGTCAGCACCTGCTTGCGGAGGTAGTCGAGTTTGTCGGCCTTGGTGAGGATCGGCATGCCCTTGTGATTGGGCGCGAACGTGCTGCCCAGATAGACGCCGAACAGCCCCTGGTGCACCACCACGAAGACCAGGGCCATACCGAGCGGCAGCACGGCGAAGACGATGCCGAAGTAGCAGGCGAAGTGCGCCAGCAGCAGCGCCCCCTCCCACTTCCGGTGCTTCGTCGTCGGCTGGAACACCGCCTTCACACTGGCGATGTGCAGGTGCCACGCCTCCAGCGTGAGCAGGGGGAAGAACCAGAACGCCTGCCACTTGGCGATGAACCTCGGCAGACCCTGGCTCCGGCGCACCTGATCGGTCGACCAGACGATCACGGCGGGGGAGACGTCGGGGTCCTCGTCCTCGTGGTTGGGGTTGGCGTGGTGGCGGTTGTGCTTGGTGTTCCACCAGCCCCAGCCCAGCCCGATGCCGAAGTCGCCGATGAGCAGCCCGACGATGTCACTCGCCCGGCGGGTCCTGAAGACCTGCCGATGCCCCAGGTCGTGGGCGACGAAGCCGATCTGCGCGGAGGCCACGCCGAGCGCCACGGCCACCAGCAGTTGCCACCATGAGTCGCCGACCCACCAGAACAACGCCCACATACCGACGTAAGCGGCCAACACCAGGGTCAGCCGCACGGCGTAGTAGACCGGACGCCGGTCGAGCAGGCCGGCGTCCTGGATTTGTCGGGCTAGTTTCGCGAAGTCACTACCACGGGTTTCGAGCGTGCCTGTATCGGCCACAGGTCTCCTCACTTAGAGGTGGAAGTTGCCCCCACCCTGCGCATTCTCCGTGATGACGGGAGATCACGGCTAGTATCCGCCGTCGCGCCTGCAAATAGTCTCGTCTAAGCCAAGACATGGTTTCGCCCATGCCGCAGTCGAAACCCCGCGACAGCGGCTGACAGAGATCTGGCAGCGGCCGCGCGCATCGTGGCCGGCATGACACACGTACTCATCGTCGGCTCCGGGCCGACAGGACTGACCCTGGCCATCGAGCTCGCCCGCCGCGGCGTGGACCTGCGCATCGTCGAGAGGTCGGCCGAGCCCCCCACGGGAGTGCGCGGCAAGGGGCTGCAGCCCCGCACACTGGAGGTCTTCGACGACCTCGGCGTCATCGACGAGATCCTCGCCACCGGGAGCGGCTACCCGGGCATCAGGAGCTACAAGGGCGAGCAGATCGTCTGGGAAGGCCGGATGGACGAGCCCAAGGAGCCGTCGCCGGGCATCCCGTACCCGAACCTGATCATGCAGCCGCAGTGGCGCACCGAGCGGATCCTCCGCGACCGGCTCGCCGAGCTGGGCCATCGGGTCGAGTTCGGCACCGAGGTGACCGGCTTCGAGCAGGACGAGCAAGGGGTGACGGCCACGCTCGGCGGCGGCGAGACCGTCCGCTGCGCCTACCTCGTCGGCGCCGACGGTGGCCGCAGCACCATCCGCAAGCAGCTCGGCGTCGGCTTCGCGGGGGAGACGTACGAGAGCGAGCGCATGCTGCTGGCCGATGTCAAGACCGGCGACCTGGACCGCGACCACTGGCACCTCTGGGGCTCCATGGAGGAGCAGGTCATGTACTTCGGCCTCTGCCCGCTGCCGAACACGGACGTCTTCCAGCTCGTCGCGCCGTACACGGGCGAGGACGACCTACGCGCGCTCGTCACGAGGCACGCCCCGCACGTCCACCTCGACGAGATCCTGTGGCGCTCGGACTACCGGGCCAACGTCCGGATGGCCGAGCGGTTCCGCGTGGGCCGGGTGTTCCTGGCCGGGGACGCCGCGCACGTGCACTCGCCGGCCGGTGGCCAGGGGCTCAACACCGGGGTCCAGGACGCCTACAACCTGGCCTGGAAGCTCGCGGCCGGCTCGGCGGCGCTGATCGACACCTACGAGGACGAGCGGATGGCGGTGGCCGCGCACGTGCTGGGTCTCAGCACCCGGCTGCACCGGGAGCGCGACATCGAGCGCGGTGACGACACCAACCAGCTCGACCTGGCCTACCTCGGCAGCGCCCTGTCCGTGGGCGAGCGGGGCGGCGAACGCCTGGGGACGCTCTTCGACGAGCAGCGCGGCACGCACTTCCTGCTGCTCGGCGCCACCGGCCGGGAGTACGGCGACGGGATCAGGGTCCTGCCGCCGCTCGACGGGCAGGAAGGCGTCATCCTGGTCCGCCCCGACGGCTACATCGGCTATCACGGGGACGAGAGCGGGCTCAGCGCGTACCTCTCCGGGTTCGGGATCGACGCCCCCTTGACCAGGGCCTCCTCATAGCGCCGCTCGCCCAGCGCCGTCCGGCAGCGCGTGGCCAGCGCGACCACGAACGGGTCGGCCGACTCGGTGATCCCGCGGAGCACCCTGGCCGCCCCCAGCAGCTCGGCGGCCGTCAGGGGCTCGCGGTGCTCGGCCACGCCTTCGAGCACGGTCGCGCGGGCGGTCCTGTCCTCGCAGGTGGCCATGAGCTCCAGCGCCCTGCGCAACGGCTCGTCCGGCTCGGCGACACGGGCCAGCTCGACGTTCATGAACGCCCTGAACTGGGGAGGAGCGTCCATGTCCATCGCCAGGGCGCTGCGCAGCAGCCGGGCGGCCTCGCCCTGATCGCCGGAACGCCTGGCCAGCTCGGCTCTGGCGTGCATGACCCGGGCGATGGCCAGCGGGTCTTCGGACCGCAGCGCCGCCTGCCAGGCTCGCTCCAGGGCGGTGGCCGCGCCGGCGTGGTCGCCCGAGCGCGTCATGAGCTGGCCGAGCCGCAGCAGGAAACTCATCGGCCCGAGCGGCGCCCCCAGCGCGGCGAGCTCCGCCGCGATCGGCTCCGGCTCCTTGGCCAGGACCAGCGCGCGGGCGAAGTCGCCGCGGTTCTCGGCGGCCAGCGACAGCCAGTAATAGGCGGCCCACTGTCCCCAGCGGTCGCCGGTCCGGCGCAAGCCGTCGAGCGCCGGCTCCAGCAGGGACTCGGCGCCGGTGACCGCCCCGTACTCGAACCGCACGATGCCCGCCACCAGCAGCGCCGTCGACCTGGTCCAGGTGTCGGGATGATCGCGCAGCCGCTCGGCGCCCGCCTCCGTGATGGCCACCACGTCGCGGGGCGGGCCCAGCGCGATGATCATCGCCCACGAGTGCAGCGCCGCCGGATGGTCCGACTCCAGGACCGCCCGGGTCGGCTCGGTGCCCATGGCGGCCATCATGCAGAGCCCGTGGGCCAGCTCCCGCCCCTCGGGCGCCACGTCGCCGACCCTGCGCAGCACGGCGGTCGCGTGCGCGGCGATCTCGTGCCGCCGCCCGCGCATCATCCACGGCCACAGCCTGGGCAGGATGATCCGCAGCGGGTCGTCGGAATGCCGGAGCGCCGCGTCCAGGTTGCCCTGCTCGGCGTCGAGTATCGCCAGCCACTTGACCTGCTCATCCGTCCGCAGGTGCGGCTCGGCGGACTCGGCCAGCTCGGCGTAGTAGCCGGCATGGGCCTGCCTGATCTCCGGGAGGTCGCCCGTGACGTACTGCCTGATCGTCTCCAGCATCGTGTAGCGGTCGCCGGAGACCGCGATCAGCGACTTGTCGACCAGTGAGGAGAGCAGGTCGAGGTCACCGCCGCAGATCCGGGCGATCGCCTCGGCCGTCGCGCCGCCGGAGAACACCGACAGCCCGCGCAGCAGCTCCCGCTCCTCCTCCGACAGCAGGTTCCAGCTCCAGTCGATGACCGCGCGGAGCGTGCGGTGCCTGGGCTCGGAGGTACGGCTGCCGCGGAAGGCCAGCCGGTCGCCGAGCTGCTCGACCAGCATGGACACCGACATCGTCCGCAGCCGGGCGGCGGCCAGCTCGATGGCCAGCGGGATGCCGTCGAGCTCGCGGCAGATCCGTGCCGCCTCGGCCGGCGCCAGCACCAGGTCGGGGCGGGCGGCGGCGGCCCGGTCGCGGAGCAACTCCACGGCGGGCTCCTGCGGTAACGGGAGCACGGGATGCAGGGACTCGCCGGAGATGTTCAGCGGCTCCCTGCTGGTGGCGATGATCCGCAGCCCGGCCACCTCGCCCAGCAGCCACTGCGCCACCCGCGCGGCCTCGTCGATCAGGTGCTCGCAGTTGTCCAGCACGATCACGGGTGACGTGCCGCGCAGCGCTCTGACCAGGTCAGATGTCTTGAGCACGGCTTCCAGCGCGGCCCGTACACCGGCTGCAGAGGCCAGCTCGACCAGCCACACCCCGTCGGGCACCCGCAGCGTCGCGGCGGCCTCGACGGCCAGCCGGGTCTTTCCCGCCCCGCCGGGCCCCACGAGGGTGATCAGCCGGGCGCCCGCCAGCGTCCGGATCCGGGAGACGTCGTCGTTCCGCCCGACGAAGCTGGTCAGCCGGGCGGGCAGGTTGGTCCGCGGCGCCGGCTCCTCGTCCCGCAGCGCCGCGAGGTGCGCTTCGCGCAGCTCGGCTCCCGGATCGACGCCCAGCTCGTCCGCCAGCTCCGCCCTGATCCGCTCGAAGACCTCCAGCGCCTCTCCCCGCCGCCCGCTCGCCACCATGGCCCGCATCAGCAACGCGTGGAACGGCTCACGCAGCCGGTGCTCGGCGACCAACTCCTCCAACTCGGCCACGACGTCGCCGCCCACGACGTCACCGCTCATGACGTCGCGGCCCGTGATGGCGCCGCCCGCGGCGAGGTCCGCCGCGATCCGGGTCGCCAGCGCCGCCAGCCGCAGCTCCTCCAGCCGCGCGGCCGGGGCCTCCGCGAAGGGCAGATCGACACCGGCCAGCGCCGGTCCGCGCCAGAGCGCCAGCGCCGCGTGCGCGTCTCCCACGCGGGCCAGCCGCTCGAACTCCCACGCGTCCACCTCACCGGCGGGTACGTCGAGCAGGTAGCCGTTCGGATGGGAGGAGATCAGGCCCGGCCCTTCCCTGCGCGCCCTGGACACCAGCGACTGCAGCGCGGCCATCGGATGCTCGGGCGGCTCGCCCGGCCACAGGTCGTCGATCAACCGGTCGGTCGTCACCACCCGCCCAGGGTCGAGCGCCAGCCGTACCAGCAGCGCCCGCACCCGCGCGCCGCCGACCGCGGCCCCCGCAACCTGGAGCGGCCCCAGGATCCCGATCCGCATCCACCCTCCAAGCCTCGCCCCCTACGGTACGACGCTCACGAGAAGACCTTCGCTTTGAGCGACGGGAACCGCTGGACCGTACGCAGGAACGTCTTGAAGCCGATCCTGGCGGCCCGGCTCTCGCCGATGAACTGCTCGGCCGCCCGGAGCGAGTCCCGCACGGCCGCGAAGCCGTACTCGCGCAGCTGCTCCTCGTAGCCCGCGATGGCCTTGACCGTGTCCCGCCCGCCGGTCAGCGCGAGGCAGAGCAGGCGGGCGTCGCGCAGCGCGGTGTTGGCGCCGATGCCGCGCATCGGCGTCATGCTGTGGATGGCGTCGCCGAGCAGCGTGATGGTGGTGGCCGGCCATGGCTCGATCGGGATCGAGGTACGGATCGGCAGCAGCGAGACCGTGTCGGGATCCGACAGGTCGATCAGCTTGCGCAGGTCGGGATGCCAGGACTCGACCATCCGCGCCACCGCCTGCTTGAGCCGGACGCCCGGCAGTTCGGCGACGTCGGCGGGGAAGCGGTCCTTGGTGGCGCCCACGGCCCACAGGATGTAGCTGCCGGCGTTGTCCATCAGCGCGCCCTGCTGCTCGGTCGCCCCGATGCCGCCGACCGGCGCCACGTCGCCCAGGTCGTGCGGGGCGCAGAACATGCCGAGGCCCTTGGGCGGGATGACGGTGTTCGGCCCCTCGACGAGCCGACGGGAGATGAGCGCCCTGGTCTCGTCGGTGAGCGGGAACTTGCCCGCCACCGTGGTGATACCGGTGTCCACCCGTTCGGCGTGCGGCAGATACTGCTTGCGCACCCGCGAGTTGCCGCCGTCGGCGGCGACCACGATGTCGGCCGTCTCGCTGGAGCCGTCGGCGAAGAACAGCTCGACGCGCCCGTCGGGCCGCCGCTCATAGCGCTCGTACGTCCTGCCGAACCGCACCACCTCCTCCAGCCCGCTCAGCAGCACCTGCCTGAGCGTGATGCGGCTCACGGAGTGGTGGTCGTCGACCGGGTCGGCCGCGGGCGGGGTCTCGATCAACGCCAGCGTCCTGAGCCGCTCGGTGAGGAAGCCGAAGTCCTGACCACCCTGCCCGGTAGTGGCGAGGAACGCCTGCCAGAGATCCGCAGGCAGGCAGTCGTGGAGGGCGCGGGCGCCGTTGGGGTCGATGTGCACCCGGTAGCCCTGCAGCCGGTCGGCCGGGGTGCGGTCCCGCTCGTAGACGGTGACGTGCTTGCCGGCCTTGAGCAGTCCCTGGGCGAGGCAGAGGCCGCCGACCCCGCCACCGATGATCGCGATGTGTGCTGTCATGTCCATGACTATCAACCGTACGGATAATTCTGTCAACCATCCGGATGGATGATAAAGTTCGGCCATGAGACGAGAGCCGGAGGAGAAGCAGCGCGACCCGGAGCGCACCAAGGCCCGCATCCTGCAGGCGGCGCTGGAGGAGTTCGCGGCCAAGGGGTTCGCGGGGGCGCGGGTCGGCGAGATCGCGGCCAGGGCCGGGGTCAACAAGCAGCTGATCTCCTACTACTTCGGCGGCAAGGAGGGGCTCTTCCGTGCGCTGAACACCCGCTGGCAGAGCGAGGAGAGCGTGTTCGCCGACCGGGGGTCGTCGCTGGGCCGGCTCGTCGCGGACTACGCGCGGGCCAACTCCAGCCGCCGCGACTTCGGCAAGCTGATGGTCTGGCAGGGGCTCACCGACGACGGTCCGCCCGATCCCGCCTTCGCCGAGGACGTGCGCCGCGACCTGGAGCACCTGCGCGCCCGCCAGGAGACCGGGGAGTTCCCCGCCGACCTGGACCCGGCCGCGTTGATGGTGGCGCTGTTCGGGATGGCCGCGGCCGGGATCGCCTTCCCACAGCTCGTCCGGGCCGCCTGCGGCCTCGACCCGGGCTCACCCGAGTTCGGCGACTACTACGCCGAGCAGTTGGAGCGGCTGGCCGACCACCTACGCGCTCCGTGAGATCCGCAGGAGGTCGCTGAGCGTGAGCAGCGCCTGTCCGGACCGCGGCCCAGCGCGGCCTGGCCGACAGCGTCAACGCACCCCGCGCAGCCGCTGTATCAGCAACGCGAGCAGGCCGCAGGCCGCCCCCCAGACCAGGTTGGTGATGAGGATGGACACGCTGCCGAAGATCACGACCGGGCCGCCGCGCAGCGCCAGACCGCTGGTCGCGATGGCGACGACTCCGTAGAGGAGGCCGGCGAGCACGAGCGTCAGTACGGGCCTGCGCACCTGGGTCAGTC
Source organism: Nonomuraea sp. NPDC049269 (assembly GCF_043197155.1). Classification (NCBI taxonomy): domain Bacteria; kingdom Bacillati; phylum Actinomycetota; class Actinomycetes; order Streptosporangiales; family Streptosporangiaceae; genus Nonomuraea; species Nonomuraea sp. NPDC049269. The sequence continues at coordinate 730,226 of NZ_JBICSO010000006.1, read as the reverse complement.
CGACGATGAGGATCCAGGCCAGCGAGATCGCGGCCGTCAGGACGATCGGCGTGGCCGGCTTTCCGAGCGCGTCCGACAGGCCCACCATGGAGAACAGCGGCCGGACCAGCGCGATGGCCGCCAGGCCTACGATGAGCAGCCAGTTGAGCGAATGAAGAGGTTGCTGGTTCGACGTCATGCGGTCGAACGTACGAACGCGTGGTCCCGCCGCGCATCGCCCCTCAAGCGTCATTCCGCGGCCCGTTTGTACGTCGAGAAGCGACATCTGCGCGGTCCGGCCCGCCTCACAGCGCGCCAGGCCACAGACTAGGACGGGACGGGCGAGAAGGACGGATCGCATGCTCCAGCACGGACGACCCCAGGACGCCGATGGTGTCCCGGACTGGGTGTTCCTGGCCCTCGTCGCCGTCGGGCAAGCGCTCGCGATCTCACTCATCATCGCGGTCGGCGCCCCGAGCAGCGGCTACAGCGGGTGGGGCGCTTACGCCTTCGCGAGCGGGTTCGGTGTCCTGCTGCTCGCGCACCGAGCCGCCCCGCTCGTGGTGCTCACGACGACCATTCTCGGCATCTTCACCTACTACGCCATGGACTATCCACCGATCGGCATGGCCGCCCCCGCCGTCGCGGCGCTCTACTTCGCCGCCGAACGCAGGAACATCCGGTGGCCACTGAGCGCGGGACTGGTACTGCTGGCCGTGTCCGCCTTCTTCCGAGCGGTCAACGAGCACCAGCCGGGCGACGTCCTGTCCTACGACCTGCTGACCAACGCCGCACTGATCGGCTGCGCGATCGCACTCGCCTCAACCGTGCGCAGCCGTCACCAACTGCGCGAGCAACAGGAACTCATCATCACCCTGGAACGCGAGCGAGAACGCGACCGCGTCGAACGCGCCATGCAGGAAGAACGCATCCGCATCGCTCGTGACCTGCACGACACGATCGGGCACGCCCTGGCCATCGTCACCGTGCACGCCAACGTCGCCGGCGAGGCCGTCGGACGCGACGACGACACGGTGACCCGATCGCTGTCCAACGTGACCGACGCCACCACGCGTTCCCTGCGCGAACTCCGTGCCACCGTGTCCATGCTGCACTCCCCGGCGCGGACGGGCCACGACGACCGCGCGCCCCACACGCTGGAAGGCATCCGGACCATCATCGAGACCGCCCGGCAGGCCGGTCTCACCACGCGCGCCGAGCTGGCCGCCGACCCGGCGCGCGTGCCACCCACGATCGCCACCGCCGCCCACCGCATCGCCCAGGAGGCTGTGACCAACGTGATCAAGCACGCCGGTGCGACCACGCTCACCATCACCACCAGGATCGAGGACGACACGCTCTACCTGACCATCGGCGACGACGGCAAGGCGACGACCGAGCCGAGCGTGGACGGGCGCGGCATCGCCGGGATGCGCGAGCGGGCGGCCCTCCTGGGAGGCGCGCTGAGCACCAGCAGGTCGTCAACGTCCGGCACCGCCGTGACCGCCCGGCTGCCGCTGGCCCGGGAGCCCCGTACATGATCAGGATCGTCATCGCCGAGGACGAGCCGCTGCTGCGCTCGGGCCTGCGCGCGCTGGCCGAACACGACGGTGACATCGCCGTCGTGGCCCAGGCCGGCGACGGCCGGAGCGCGGTCGACTCGGTACGCGAGCACCGGCCCGATATCGTGCTCATGGACATCCGCATGCCCGTGCTCGACGGCATCACCGCCACCAGGCGCATTCTCGACGACCCCGACCTCGACGGCGTCCGGATCATCGTGCTCACCACGTTCGACGAGGACGAGAACGTCCTGGACGCGATCCGCTCGGGCGCGTCCGGATACCTCCTGAAGGACATCCAGCCGCAGGACCTGCGCGATGCCATCCGTCTCGTGGCCGGCGGCCAATCGCTCCTCGCGCCGTCGATCACCGAGAAGGTCATGCGCGCCGCCGCCTCGGCGCACCCGCGAACCAGGCCGGAGCTGGTCGAAGGACTGTCCGGCCGCGAACGCGAGGTCTTGGCCGCGATCGGGCGCGGCCTGAACAACCAGGAGATCGCCGCCGAGCTGTTCATCAGCCCCGAGACCGCACGTACCTACGTCAGCAGGCTGCTCACCAAGCTGCCCGCCCGCGACCGCACCCAACTGGCCATCATCGCGTACCGGAGCGGCCTGGCGGGACGGCGGTAAAGGGGTCAGCCGGCCTGGTGGGCGATCTGGATCAGGTTGCCGCAGGTGTCGTCGAGCACGGCGGTGGTCACCGGCCCCATGTCGGCGGGCTCCTGGGTGAAGCGCACGCCGAGGCCGCGGAGCCGCTCGTACTCGGCCTTGACGTCGTCGACGGCGAAAGAGGTGTAAGGGATGCCGTCGGAGACCAGCGCCTCCTTGAACGGCTGCACCGCCGGGTGGGCGCCGGGTTCGAGCACCAGCTCGGTGCCGTCCGGGTCCTGCGGGGACACCACGGTCAGCCACCGGTGCTCGCCGAGCGGGATGTCGTGCTTCTTCACGAAACCCAGCACGTCGGTGTAGAAGCGCAGCGCCTTCTCCTGGTCGTCAACGAGCACGCTCGTCAGGTTGATTCTCATGTCGGTCCCCTTCTGAGCCACCGCTCGATGATCGGTTCGAGCGGGCTGGTGTTGATGTAGTGGAACTTGTACCGGCCCTCACGCCTGGTCTCGACCAGGCCGGCAGCTTCGAGGACGTCGAGATGCTGAGAGATCGCCTGCCGCGACGAAGCGAGCTCATGCTTGGTGGCCAGCCGGGCGCAGATCTCGAAGAGCGTCTGTCCGTTGCGGTCGGTCAGCTCGTCGAGGATCGTCCGGCGCGTGGAATCGGCCAGGGCCTTGAAGACGTCACCCACACGCCGCACCATAGGCAAGCCGATACTTGCCTGTCAACTGATCGTGCTTCCGCGCCTGAACGAGGCCGCCGCTCTGCCGTGCCGCGGCAGCCGCCGGGCCTCAGGAAGTCACCGGATCCTGGAAGAAGGTCGTGATCAACGCGACAGGCGCAGGCGCGGCTCAGCTCTTCGGGCTGGCGCTCTGGACGACCTCGAACGACCAGAGCTGCGATCCGGACGCGGCGGGCCCCTGGCCGTGGCCATGCCCCTGGGCGGCCCCGGCCTGCGCGTGCCCGCGCTGGAAGGCCTGACCCTGCTGCCACGTCTGGAAGTCGTCCTCGCTGCGCCAGCGGGTGTAGACCAGGTACTGGTCGGTGCCCTCGACCGGCCTGAGCAGCTCGAACCACTCGAACCCGTCGGCCGACTCCACCATGCCCGCCCGGTTGGAGAAGCGTCGCTCCAACTCCTCCCGCATCTCCGCCGGCACGGTCAGGACGTTGATCTTCACGACTGACAACGGAACCCCTCTCCTCCCCTCCAACGCTAGCGTCAGCGCGCGACGCCTCGCGATCTGGGTGCGTGAAGCTGGTCGCGCACCGCGCGGAGGGAGCCGAACCGTCCGGCTTCTCAGCCGGCGACTGGTGAGGCGATGACGACGGTGACATCGGCGGGGATGTCGTCGGTGCGATAGCGGTGCGGGGCGTCTCCGGCGAAGGCCAGCATGTCGCCGGCCTCCAGGCGGCGGGGATCGTCGGCCGGACCCGCGAGCAGGTTGCCGGAGGCGACCAGGAGGTGCTCGGTCGTGCCGGGGGCGTGGGGGATGCCGTCGACGGTGGTGTTCGGTGGGAGGCGCAGTCGCCAGATCTCCAGGCTGTGGCCGCCGCTGATGCGGCGGAGCAGTTCGCGGGTGGGTTCGTCCTGGCCGGCGACCGTCGAGGCGATGTGTACGGTGCCGGGGTCGCCGTGGCGGATGAGCAGGTCGGTGAGCGGGATTGCCAGGGCGACGGCGACGGAGTCCAGGGTGTCGATGGTGGGGTTGCCCATGCCCGCCTCCAGTTGTGACAGCGTCGCCTTGCTCAGCCCGGTCCGCCGGGCCAGCTCGGCCTGGCTCATGCCGCGCTGCTGCCGGCGGCGCTGGATCTGGGCACCGGCAGCGGCGGCGGCGCTGCTGGTGGGACGGCGGTCCCGGCCAGGGGCGCTCATCGCGACGGCCTGTGCGAGGCGGTGTAGGAGACGCGGATGCGGCCCTTCTTCAGCTTCACGGCGGAGATCGTCACCTCTCGCAGGTCGGCGAGACTACGCACGTGAGTGCCGCCGCAGGGGGCGGCGTGCATGTCCCCGAGCCGTACGACGCGGCGTCCCTCGTCGTCGTGTTCGGCGGTGACCGGCAGGTCGTCGGCGATGGCCGCGGCCACGAACGCGCGCAGCCGGTCGGCGGCCTTCTCCCTCTCCTCGGCATCGGCGAGCCGCGTGCCGGCCTCGGGTGGGGTGAGCTCGACGCGGGCCTGGCCGGGGAAGTGGTTGCTGCCGGCCAGTGTCCAGCCTTCGGGCCGGCCCGCCGCTTCGACGAGGTGGCCGGCGGTGTGCAGCGCGGCGTGCAGCAGGCGCAGGTCGGCGTCGACGCGCGCGCGAACGACATCGCCCTCGGACAGGCCGTCCAGCCCGGCACCCTGGAGCATCACCAGGCCGGTCGCGGCATGGCGTACCGGGACGACCTCGCACTCGCCCAGCCAGCCGTGGTCGGCGGGCTGCCCGCCACCTTGCGGATGGAAGATGTTGTGCCGCACCGCGACCCACGTGCCGCCGACCTCGTCGTAGCCGGTCGCGGTCACGCTGGTGTCGACGCTGGTGAGGTAGGTGTCCTCCAGGTAGAGGGCGTCTTGTGCTCCGATATGATGAACCATAAGTTCATTATATCGAACGCACCTAGGGGCAACGGACGATCATGCCCGCGTACGACAGGTTCCCGCCGAATCCGAAGAGCAGCATCGGCGCCCCCCGCCGCACCTCACCCTGCTCCAGCAGCTTCGACAGCGCCAGCGGGACGCTCGCGGCCGAGGTGTTGCCCGATTCGACCACGTCACGGGCCACGATCGCGTTGACCGCGCCGAGCTTCTGCGCGATCGGCTCGATGATCCGCAGGTTCGCCTGGTGCAGCACCACGGCCGCCAGTTCCTCCGGCTTGACGCCGCCCCGCTCGCACGCGCGCCGGGCGATGTCCGGCAGCCGCGTGGTGGCCCAGCGGTAGACGGTCTGGCCGTCCTGGGCGAACCGGGTGGGCGTGCCGCCGATCCGCACGGCATCGCCCAGTTCGGGGGCCGAGCCCCAGACGACGGGCCCGATCTCCGGCTCCGCCGCCGCGCTCAGCACCGCCGCCCCGGCGCCGTCGCCGGTCAGTACGCACGTCGTACGGTCGGTCCAGTCGGTCACGGCCGTCATCTTGTCCACGCCGACGACCAGCGCGTGCGTGGCGGCTCCGGCCCTGATCGTGTGGTCGGCCATGGCCAGCGCGTGGGTGAAGCCGGAGCACGACGCGCCCAGGTCCATGACGGCCGCTTCCGGTACGCCGAGCTTGGCCGCGACGCGGGAGGCGACGTTCGGCGCCCGCTCGGTCTGGGTGCAGGTGGCCACGAGCACGAGGTCTATGTCGGACGCGTTGAGTCCGCTGCCCGCCAGCGCCTTGGCCGCCGCGTGCCCGGCCAGCTCGGTCACGCCCTCCTCCGGCCCGGCCATGTGCCGGGTGCGGATCCCGACCCGCTTGGTGATCCACTCGTCGGAGGTGTCGACCATGGCGGCGAGGTCGTCGTTGGTCAGCACTTTGGCCGGTTGGTAGTGGCCGGTGGCGACGATGCGTGATCCATTCATGGGCCGGACTATAGCAACCGACCGTTCGGACGCTAAAATGGCCTGATGAGCCCGCGTAGATCTGTGGCGGAGGCCCTCGGCACCCGCTTCGCCATCCTCGACCGCTCGGTCGGCATCGCCTCCGTCGAGGGGCTGGAAGGGCTGACCATCGGCCGCCTCGCGACCGAGCTCGGCATGAGCAAGTCCGGCGTCCTCGGGCACTTCGGTTCAAAAGAGGCGTTGCAACTGGCGGTGCTGGACCGGGCGGGCGAGGTCTTCCGCGCGGAGGTCTGGGAGCCCGTCGTACGGATCGAGCCCGGAATGCCACGGCTGCGGGCGCTCTGCGAAACGTGGATCTCCTACCTGGAGCGCGGGGTCTTTCCCGGCGGCTGCTTCTTCGTCGCCGCGGCCCATGAGTTCGACGGGCGCGCGGGGGCGGTGCGGGACGCGGTGGAGGCCCGGTTCGACACCTGGCGGGCGCGGCTGCTCAAGGAGACGCGGCGGGCCGTGGCCGCCGGGGATCTGCCGGGCGGCATCGATGCCGATCAGCTGGTGTTCGAGCTGATCGGCCTGGTCATGTCGCTGAACCACGCCCTGCAACTGCACGGCGACCGCCAGGCCGTCACATGGGCGCGCCGGGCCGTACGGGCTCGCCTCGGCATTTCGCCGGCCGCCGTTTCGCCGGTCGGCAGTGCGTAAGACGGCACGCTCAAGACGCCGCGCGCCCTCACCGGGTGCGGCGTCGGCATGGGGGTCGGTCCGGTCAGCTCTCCGAGAGCTCCTCGAAGAGTGTCAGCGCCGCCTGGCGTACGTCCTGCGGTGCGAGTCCGTCGAGCGTCTGCCTGGCCTGGAAGACGTCGCGTGTGGTGGCCAGCGTGATGGCCACGGACGCGGCCGCCGCGCGGTCCAGCGAGCCCGCCGGCGCGGCGTCGGCCAGCTGCTGGGCGCTCGCGGCGAGGTCGAGGTTGTCTCTCAACGGGCCTCCTCGGTGATAGCGGGTCGGCCCATTGCATCACCTGGAAGGGTGTTTCATCCACTGTTAGGGCCGTTCCCGGTTCGTCGTTCGAATACGTCCCCGTCTACCCCGTCCGGCCACGCATTACGCACCCGGCACCGCAAGGCCCGATTCGTAGGCGGTGATCACCGCCTGCACCCTGTCGCGCAGCCCGAGCTTGGCGAGCAGATTGCTGACGTGCGTCTTCACGGTGTGCTCGCTGACCACCATGGCCTGCGCGATCTCCGCGTTCGACAGTCCGCGCGCGATGAGCTGCAGCGTCTCGCGTTCTCTGGCGGTCAGTACGTCCAGGGCCCCGGCGGGCCGGGCGGCCGGCCGGGAGGTGAACTCGGAGATCAACCTCCTGGTCACCGTGGGCGCCAGCAGCGATTCCCCCTCCGCGACCACCCGTACGGCGTTGACCAGGTCATCACGGCGCACATCCTTGAGCAGGAATCCGCTGGCGCCCGCCCGCAGCGCGTCATAGACGTAGTCGTCGTGGTCGAACGTGGTGAGCATGAGCACCCGGCAGCCCGTCTCCGCGCACACGATCTTGGCGGCCTCGATGCCGTCCATCCTGGGCATGCGGATGTCGAGCAGCAGCACGTCCGCCTCGTGCTCGCGGACCGCGGCGATCGCCTGGACCCCGTCGCCCGCCTCGGCGACCACGTCGATGTCCGGCTGGGCGTCGAGGATCATCGCGAATCCGCCCCGGACCAGCTCCTGATCGTCGGCGACGACGACCCGGATGCTCGGGGGCGCGTCCGGGCCGCCGCCGGTTGGGCCAACGGCGGTTCGGCCGGTGGGGGTCGGACCCGTGGGGGTCGGGCCGGTCATGCCTGGGCCAGCGGGAGTCGTACCGACACCTGGAAGCCCGGCCCGTCCGTGCGGTGACCGGCCACGGCGGTGCCTCCACAGGCGGCGGCGCGCTCCCGGATGCCGATCAGCCCGTGCCCGCCGGAAGGCAGCCCGTGCCCGCCGGAAGGCGGTGCGTGTCCGTCGATCGCGCGGCCTCGGCCGTCGTCGGTGATGTCGAGCAGCAAGGTGTCGTCCTCCCAGGTGAGCCGGATGTCCGCGCGGTTCGCGCCGGCGTGCTTGACGATGTTGGTGAGCGCTTCCTGCGTGACCCGGTACGCGGCGACGGCGCAGTCGGGCGAGACGGGACGCGGCCGCCCGGTCGAGGCGAACTCCACCCGGAGCCCCGTGTGCGAGACCTGGTCCGCCAGGGCGGGCAGGTCGTTGATGGTGGGCTGGGGCGCGCGCGGCGCCTCCTCGTCCTTCAGCACGCCCAGCATCCGGCGGAGCTGCATCATCGCGTCCCGCCCCGCCGCGGCGATCGCGTCGAAGGCGGCCTCCGCCCGGGCCGGGTTGCTCCTGACCACCACGGGCCCCGCCTCGGCCTGGACGACCATGAGGCTGACCGCGTGGGCGAGGATGTCGTGCATGTCGCGGGCGATCCTGGCGCGCTCGTGTTCGGCGGCGCGTTCCGCTTCCACCTGTCGCTCCCTTTCCAGCCGTTCGGCCCGTTCCTCCAGAGCGGCGGCGTGGGCGCGGGAGGTGGCCGTGGCCCTGCCGATGGCGTATGCGGCGACGAACAGCACGGTCCCGCGCAGCGCGGTCTCCGACGAGCCGACCAGGAGCAGGCCACCGGTGATGGTGATGGCGAACGTGATGATCCGCTGCACGGTGTCGGAGTAGGCGGCGACCGTGTACACCGCGACGAGCCCGCCGTACCAGATGGGCTGGCGCGCGACGTGGTCGGCGAGATCGTAGAGGGCGCCCGTGCACAGGCAGATGATCAGTATGGTGATCGGCGCCCGCCGCCGCCAGATCAGCGGCAGTGACGCGGCGATCACCACCGCGTACCCCCACCAGTCCCAGGGCTCGCTGGACCGCTCGTCGCTGGACAGCAGGGGCCAGAGCTGGGCTATCAGGATCGCCGCGGTGAGCGCGCCGTCCACCCACAGGTGAGGGAGCGCCCGGATCCTTCGCCGCACGATGTCAATAAGCGACAAGTCGGACACAGTGCCTCATCTTTCCGCACTTTTACCGGAGGTCTCTCATGCGTGAGCGGGGGTGTGCCGCGCCATCGGCGTGCGGCGGCCCATCAGCGGCAGGAACGAGACGAGCAGCAGGACCGCGCCCACCGGGATGAGGTTCTTGTCGATCACGGACAGCACGATCTCGGCCAGCACCGCGACCGGCACCCAGACCTTGACCATCCGGTGCCCGGCGAGCAGGGCGGCGAAGGCGAGCTGGGCGATGTAGAACAGGATCGGGCCCACGCTGTAGACGGCCAGCGACACGCCCGGCACCGCCTGTACCTGCTCGAACATCGAGCTCATCGCGTCATGGTCGGCCGCCAGGAAGCCGACGATGATGTCGATCGTGAACTGGGCGGCCGCGCAGCCGATCCCGACGATTCCCGCGACCAGGGTTGTGGTGGCGACCGCCGACCGCCCCAGCATTCTCCGCATTTCCCAAAATATCGGGACGAATAGCGTCAACGCGCCGAGAAAGGCCAGGTGCCCGACGGTCCAGGCCAGGCCGGGACCGCGGACGCCGTCGAGGCCGTCGACGATTCTGAGCACGCCGTAGGCCAGGACGAGCAGCGGGGCGGCGATGAGCGCGGTGCGATTCTTCATGGTCGGTTCTCCTCGGAGCTGCGGGATATACCGCCAATCCTCGGATTTCTCCGCTTAAAAGGGATCGCCGTGACGGGCGATCCTCGGCCTCCCTCTCAAGAGCGAGTCGGCTCGCCCCCACGGCGGACCGTGCCGACAACCATGGAATGCTTGACAAGTCTTATTGTCGGTGGAAGGGTCGATGGCACGGAAGGGACATTCATCGAGGAGCCGGTCATGCCGCACGAGTTCGAGGTAAGTCACGAGATCGAGCTGGACGCCTCACCCGAGGAGGTCTGGCAGGCGATCGCCGAAGGGCCGGGCATCGACTCCTGGTTCATGGGCCATACCGAGCTGGAGCCCCGCGAAGGCGGCAGAGGCACGCAGACCTTCGGCGGCGACTTCACCATGGGCTCGACCGTCACCGCGTGGGAGCCGGGCAAACGGCTCGCCTACCGCGGCGACGCGAACCCCGAAGACGGCACGTTCATGGCATTCGAATACCTCATCGAGGGCCGCGAGGGCGGCAGCACGGTGCTCCGCTTCGTGCACAACGGCTTCCTCGGCGACGACTGGGAGTCCGAGTACGACGCCCTGAAGATCGGCGACCTCCAATACCTCAACAAGCTGGCCGCCTACCTCAAGCACTTCCGCGGCCGGATCTCGACGCACAACCTCATGCTCTGGGGCCCGCAGGCGCCGCACGCTCAGGCGTGGGCCGCCTTCCAGGACGTGCTCGGCCTGACCGGCGGCATCACCGCGGGCGACCGGGTCACGATCACGCTCGACGGTGTCGCACCGGAGGAGGGCGTCGTGGAGTGGGTCACGGATCCGGGCGCGTTCATCGGGGTGCGGACCGGTGACGGGCTCTACATGTTCATCCACGGTCAGGGCACGGTCGTGGTCGAGCACCACGCCTACACCGACATCGACGGGCAAACCCTGGAGCAGTCCTGGCAGGGCTGGCTGGCGAAGACCTTCGCTCAGAGCTCCTAGCAGCCACGCGGAGGTGCGTGGCCCCGCCCGGCCGTGGGGGTCAGCCGGCCGTGCGGGCGGAGTCGTCGTAGGCGGTCAGGACCGTGTCGGCATAGCGGTAGGCCCAGTCGCCCAGGGCGCGGATCGGTGTCAGCAGGTCCTCGCCCGCCTGGGTCAGCTCGTACTCCACCCGCGGCGGGGCCTCGGCATAGCGTCGGCGTTCGACCAGGCCACAGCGTTCCATGCGACGCAGGGTCTGAGTGAGTACCTTCTGGCTGATGCCGCCGATCTCCTGGCGGAGCCGGCCGGGGCGCATGGGCCCGTCCTTCAGGGCGAACACCACCACCGGCAGCCAGGCATGGGCGAACAGGTCAACGGCCAGACGGGCTGGGCAGTCGGCGATGAAGTCGCCGAAGGGCTCGAACGGGGCGTCCTCGTGGTGGTCCACATGCGCCAGTCTCCCGCATTCGTTCGGCACCTGGAGGTGCCTATCGGCACGCTTACCGTCTTCGCAGGAAGCAGAAGCTCAGGCGAGGAAGAGGGAAAGACATGCGGATTGGCATACTCGGGGCCGGGCAGATGGCCGAGGCGCTGGGATCGGGCTGGGCGCGGGCGGGGCACGAGGTGATGGTCGGCGCACGGTCGCGGGAGAAGGCGCGCAAGCTGGCCGAGGCGATCGGGGCGGGCGCCCGTGGCGGTGACCTGCGGGCCGCCGCGGCGCACGGCGAGGTGTTGCTGCTGGCCGTACCTGCCTTGTCGGTGGACGGGATTCTCGCCGAGGTCGGCGCGGCGGACGGCGCGTTGGCCGGTCGGACGCTGATCGACTGCACCAACGCCTACGAGCCTGACGCGTTCACCGACGCGCCGAACTCGTTCCTCCTGGCCGAGGCCGCGGTGGCTGAGCGGGTGGCCGGGCTGGCCCCTGGGGCGGGGGTTGTCAAGGCGTTCAACGTGTGCGCCGCGGAGGTATGGGCCTCCCACGCGGGGCGCGGGCTGGGGGTGCCGCTGTGCGGCGACGATGAGCGGGCCGTGGAGGTGGTGGCCGGTCTGGTGGGCGATCTGGGGTTCGAGCCGGTACGGGCGGGTGGGCTGACGCGGGCGCGATACCTGGAGGCCGTGAGTGTGTTCGTGGTCGGCCTGTGGTTCGCCGGGTACGACGCCCGCCAGATGTTGCCGTCCCTTCAGGAGGCGTTCGCCCACTCTGACGCCTGACATCGACCCGTTGCCGGGGCACCGGGCCCGGAAAACCCGGGCCCGGGGTCCCATGGTCAGCTCGGGATCGGGCTGCCCGCGCAGCCCCTGTCGATCCGGCCCGTCTCGAAGTAGCGCGCCACGTCGGCGGCGCACTCAGGTATCCGGGTGGTCGACACGTGCACGTCGTCGGCGACCGTGTAGACGGTGCCGCCGATGGCGCGCCGCGTCTGCAGCGTCCAGTCGTAGACGGACATGAACTCGTACAGATGCCCCGCCAGCACCAGTGACCCGCCGCCCCGCTTCAACGTGGTCTGCTGCACCGGCAGCGGCCAGCCGGAACACATGACAGCCAGTCCCCAGCCCCGGCCGGTCGCCGGGTAGCGCTTCACGAGCTGCTGGTAGTCACGCCAGGCGGGGTCGAACTTGGCCCGGCTGCTGTCCTCGTTGCACGCGACCGCCATGTTCATCGTCATGTTCAGCATTTCGGGCGCGCCCGGCACGGGCGTCCCCATCTGAGCGCCGAGCATCTCCTTGACGGTGGGCGGGGCGGTGGTGCCCGTCGCCGTCCGCAGTTCGGCCAGCGCCTTGCCAGCCCGTGTCCACTCGGTCGAGTTGCGCCTGGCCAGGTCGGCGACGACCGAGCCGTCGACGGGCCGTTGCAGGTCGGTGTAGGTCTTGGGGTCCTTGTCGTACGCGCGGACCAGCTCCGCCACCTCCTCGCGGACCTGCCGGGTGGTCGCACCGAGACCGTAGGTCTCATCGCGGCGGGCCAGCCAGGCGGCCATGCGTACGAAGTCACGCTCGGCCGCCTCCGCCGCGCCCTTGAGGTGCTCGTCAAGACGGGTCCACGGAGGCGCCACGCTGTCCAGGAAGGCCCGTCCCGTGTGTTCGGGGAACAGGCTGCGGTACACCATCCCCAGATAGGTGCCCCAGGAGAAGCCGAGCAGGTTGAGCGAGCGCTCACCCAGTGCGGTCCGCACCAGGTCCAGGTCCTTGGCCACGTTCTCGGTGGTGAGCTGCCCGAGGAAGGCGGGGTCGGAGTCCCCGCACTTTTTGCCGGCGGCGACCTGGGCGTCGTAGATCTTCCTGGCCACCTCCTCGGTCAGCGTGCCCGGCTCCTGCGGGCCTCCTGGCTCCATGGGGCAGGCGACCTTGGCGCTGTAGCCCACGCCGCGCGGATCGAAGCCGATGATGTCGTAGCGCTCGTTGAGCTTGGCCATCTCCTCGTTCCTGAGCGCGGCCCGCAGGATCGGGTCCAGGTAGCCGCTGTTGCCCGGCCCTCCCGGTAAGACGGCGGTGGCGCCGAGCCGGTGCGCCTTGTCCGTGGCGGTCAGCCGGGTCACCGCGATGTCGATCTTCCGTCCGCCGGGGTCGCGGTGGTTCAGCGGGACGCTGACCGTCCCGCACTCCAGGCGCTTCATCAGGGTGCGGAAGTCCGGAACCCGCTCCGCCGCCACGCCCAGGCTCCGGATCACCTCATCGGAGTAGGCCGGGCAGGATTTCCACTGAACGGACGGCGGGCCGGCAGCAGCGGTGGCGCCTGCTGCGGAAGGATGCGCCACCAGCCCCGCCAGCACCAGCGCCAGTGCCGTGAGTGATCTTCGGTACGTCATGCGGAACAGGTGTAGTGCAGCGGCGGTTTCCTCAGCGTTTCTACGAGGCCGCTTCTATGACGCCGTGGATGGCCCGAGAGACACGCTCGGCGGCCGTGCCGGGATCGGGCCGTCCGGCGTCCAGCCACGCGATGACCCCTTCGATGGCCACCGCGAACACCAGCCGCGCCGCCCAGTCCGCCCACTGCCGGTCGGCGATCCTTGCGGCCAGATGCTCGCGGGCGATCTGGACGGACTCCCTGGAGAAGTCGTCGACGAGGTCGCGGAACTCCGGCTCGCGGGCCGCGTACCGGAACAGCAGCCGGAACCCGTCGGGGTCCGCCTCGGCCGCCCGCATGAGCGCCGGGATCGTCTGGTCGGTGAAGCCCGCGCTCCCCACCCGCTGGGCGAGGTGCGCGCACGCCCGGTCGAGCACCGCCCGATAGAGACCGGTCTTCGACTCGAAGTGCCGGTAGAGGATCACCCGGCTCACGCCGGCCTCGGCGGCCACGTCGTCGAGGCCGGTGGCCGTGTAGCCGCTGCCCGCGAAGGCGCGCGTCGCGGCGTCGAGTATCTGCTCCCGGCGCTCGGCTCGGGGCATCCGCCGGACGGTTTCCATGCGCGCTCCTCTTGTTTACTCTCAAGTCTACAAATACCGTTGTACACATGCCAGTAAACAAGCTTCCCTTCGACCAGCCCGAGCTACTCCGGCCGGCCCCGCTGCTGCGCGCGCTCCAGGCCGAGGGGCCGGTGCATCGCGTTCACACGCAGACGGGCGACGACGCCTGGCTGGTGACCGGCTATGAGGAGGTGCGCCGCCTGCTCGACGACGACCGGCTCGGCCGCTCGCACCCCCAGCCGGAGCAGGCCGCTCGCATCGGCGAGTCCGCGCTGTTCGGTGGCCCGATGGGCGACTTCGACACCGAGCGCGAGGATCACACCAGGATGCGGTCGCTGCTCCAGCCGCACTTCACGCCGAAACGCATGCGGGCGTTCCGCCCTCGCGTGGAGGAACTGACCACTCAACTGCTCGACGAACTGGAGCGCCAGGGCTCACCGGCCGATCTCCACCAGGCGCTGGCGCTGCCGCTGCCGATCCTGGTCATCTGCGAGCTGCTCGGCGTGCCGTACGAGGATCGCGACCAGTTCCGCGCCTGGTCGGAGGCGGCGGGCAACACCGCCGACCACGCCCGCTCGATGCGGGGACTGACCGACCTGTACGAGTACGGCAAGCAGATGGTCAACCTCAAACGCCACGAACCGGGCGACGACGTGATCACCCGGCTCCTCGTACTGCCCGACACGAACGACGACGAGATCGCGATGCGGGCCATGAACCTGCTGTTCGCCGGGCACGAGACCACGGTCGTGCAGATCGGCATGGGCGCGCTGTTCCTGCTGGCCAACTCCGGGCAGTGGGAGGCCCTCCTGGCCGAGCCCGACCTGCTCACCGGAGCGATCGAGGAGATCATGCGGACGCCCATGGTGAACGGCACCGGCGGCATCCCCCGATACGCCCGCGTCGACCTGGAGGTCGGCGATGCCCTGGTCAAGGCGGGCGACCTGGTCCTGCTGCACATCGGCATGGCCAACCACGACGAGAAGGTGTTCGCGGACCCGGAGCGGTTCGACGTCACCCGGCAGGCGGCGGGTCACGTCTCCTTCGGGTACGGCGCCCGTTACTGCATCGGGGCACCGCTGGCCCGGATCGAGCTGCAGGCGGTGTTCGCCCAGCTCATCCCGCGTTTTCCGGGGATGCGGCTGGCGGTGCCCGTCGAGGAGCTCCGGCTGCGCGCCGACTCCCTGACCTCGGGCCTCGTCTCGCTGCCCGTGAAGTGGTGACGGTCAGGTGCTGGACGGGATGCGTTCGAGCAGGCTCTGCATGTCGTCGGCGTGCTCCTCCTCCTTGGCGAGCAGCTCCTCGAACACGCGGCGGGTGGTGATGTCCTTGTCGCCCAGCCACTGGATGATCTCGGTATAGCTGGCCACCGCGACCCGTTCGGCGACCAGGTCTTCCTTGATCATGTCGATCAGCCCGCGGCTCGCGTCGTACTGGGAGTGGGCGCGGGAGCTCAGCGTGTCGGGGTTGAAGTCGGGTTCGCCGCCGAGCTGCACGATCCTGGACGCGAGCTTGTCGGCGTGCTCCTGCTCCTCGGCCGCGTGCTCCAGGAACTCCTGCGCCACGGACTCCGACTGCAGCCCGGAGGCGGTGTAGTGGTGCCGCTTGTAGCGGAGCACGCACACGAGCTCGGTGGCGAGGGCTTCGTTGCAGACCTGGATCACGCGCTCCAGGTCGGCGCCGTAGGCGTCGGTGATCGGACCCTTGCCGATCTCGGCGCGGGCGCGCTCGCGGATGGTCTTGATGTCGGTCAGGAACTCAGCCATGGCGCCCATATGCCCACTCACTTGGCGACGACGCCACTTCACCCGCAAAAGTGCGGTCAGGCCTCACCGTTGGCGAGCCTGGTGATGGTGTCGGCGACCCGCCGCTGCCTGGTCTCGGCCTTCTTGGCGCCCTCGACCTGCAGCACATAACGGAGTCTGCGCGAGTACGACAGCCCGTCGAAGAAGCGCTTGGCCTCGGGAGCGCCGTCGAGCGCCGCGGCCAGGTCGGCGGGCACCGTCACCTCGCGCGGCGCGGTGTCGAGCTCCAGCGCCACCTCCACCTCGTCGCCGGCGGCCACACCCGCGCCCTGCCGGTGCTCGGCGCTGATCGGCAGCATGTGCCGGCCGCCCATGGAGGCGACCGTGCTGCGGTAGCCATACCCGTTGATCGTGACGTTGACGGCGGGCCGCTTGCTCCCGCCGAGGCCCTCGACCACTTCGGCGGGGACCTCGATGCCCGTGGCGGTCTTGCCGTTCAGTTGGACGACGGCGCGGAATCTCATCGGAAGAACCCTTCCAGAACCGGCGCCAGGGCCGTGGCCTTGACGATGTGCGTCTGGCCGTCGAGCGTGCGGTGCTCGGCGTTGGGCAGCACGCCGGCCCAGGCCCGCATGGCGTTGCGCATCCACGCCGGGCTCTTGCCGCCGTCGATCACCAGGGTGGGGATCTTGACCGAGGCCCACGGGGCGGCGGGGAGAGGCTTGCCACGCTCGTACTCGGCCACGAACGCGACATCGTAGGGGAGTGTGTGGACGATGGCCTTCATGCCGGACCAGGCGGGCATGAAGCGCATCATGAAGACGATCGCGCCGGGCAGGTTGACGCCCTCGCGCATGAAGTAGCCGATCGCCTGGCCTCGGCGGCCGGTGGCCACCATCTCGTCGATCTGCCGCACGTAGTCGTCCGGGATCGGCGGCCGGGTGTCGTCGACCACGAACGGCGCCTCGTAGACGGCCACCTTCGGCACCGGCAGCCCGCTCTCGACGGCCGCCATAGCCAGCGCCGCACCCGACGAGATGCCGAACAGGAAGGCGCTGCCGCCCGCCTCCTCCACCAGCGCGGCGAGATCCTCGATCTCGCGCTCGGGGGCGAACGGCGCGGTGTCGCCGCTGGCACCGCGGCCACGGCGGTCGTAGGTGTAGACGGTGAAGCCGCGAGCCAGCTCCTTGGCCAGTGCCGGGTTCGGCCCGGCCGCGCGGTGGCAGAGCGCGCCGTCGACGAGGATGACCGGCGGACCCTGGCCGATGCGGTCATAGGCGATCTGGGTGCCGTCTTGGGAAGTGACCTTGTCCATGGGTGCAACCTCTCACCGACAATTCTTTTTGTCAAGCCTCGACCTGGGATTACCCGGCAGCGTTTAGGCTGAATTCGTGACTGCCAGCCAACGCCGCCGTGACCAGCTCAAGGAGTTCCTGCGTGCCAAGCGGGAGGCCCTCACACCCACCGACGTCGGCATGCCCACCGCGGGCCGCCGCCGCACTCCGGGACTGCGCCGGGAAGAGGTCGCCGTGCTCGCCGGTGTCGGGGTGTCCTGGTACACCTGGCTGGAGCAAGGACGCGACATCAAGGTCTCCGATGCCGTGCTGGACGCGGTCGCCCGCGCGCTGAAGCTCGACGAGGCGGAGCGCACGCACCTGTACGTCCTCGCCGGACTGAACCCGCCGGACCCCGCGGGCCGGCCGGGCGAGCCGTTGAGCGACCAGCTCCGCGGAGTGCTCGACGCGTGGATGCCCAACCCGGCGCACGTGCTGGACCGGCACTACAACCTGGTGGCGATGAACGACGCCGCCAGGTGGGTGTTCGGCTATGACGACGATGTCCGCAACTGCATGGTGGCCTTCTTCACCCACCCGACCTATCGCGGCAGGTTCACCGAATGGCACGAGTTCGCCCCGGACATGGTGGCCGACTTCCGCGCCGGCGCGGCCCGGTATCCAGACGATCCGGTCTTCGAGCGGATCGCCGAAGAGCTGTGTACGGCCAGCCCGGAGTTCGCCGAGCTGTGGGCGCGGCCGGATGTCCGTTCCCGCTCCCAGGGCATCAAGGCGATCACCCACCCCGAAGCCGGGGACCTCACCTTCGAGTACTCCCTGTTCCGGTTGCCGGATCGCGCGGACCTCAATGTCGTGCTGCACACGCCGCATCCCGACACCGACACCAAGGAGAAGGTGGAGAGCCTGGTGGTGGCACACCCAGGTTGAGCTGACACTGCCTTGCCGATGGCGGTCGATGGAGCATGGACGGCATGAAGGCAATCACGATTCCCGAATTCGGCAGCGCTGACGTCCTCCGCCTCGACGAGGTCGAGATCCCCGAGCCCGGGCCGGGGCAGGTCTCCATCGACGTGGCCTACGCGGGCGCCAACTTCGCCGAGATCCTCTACCGGCAGGGCGTGGTGGACGTGCCCTTGCCGTTCGTGCCCGGCATCGAGGTGTCCGGCCGTGTCCGGGCGCTCGGCCCCGGCGTCGAGGGACTGCGCGTGGGCCAGCCGGTCGCCGCGCTGACGATCGTCGACAGCGGCGGCTACGCGGAGGTGGTGACGACCTCCGCCGACCTGGTGTCCCCGCTGGACGGCTACGACCTCGGGCTGGGCATCGCGGCGGCGCTGCCGTCCAACAGCACCACCGCGTTGCTCGTGCTCGACCGGGTGGCCCGCATCGAACCGGGGGAGACCGTGCTCGTGCACGCCGCCGCCGGAGGCGTGGGCAGCCAGCTCGGCCAGGCCGCCCGGTTGCTGGGCGCGGGCCGCGTGGTGGGCACCGTGGGCAGCCCCGCCAAGATCGAGAAGGCCAAGGCTTTCGGCTACGACGAGGTCGTCCTGCGCGAGCAGGTGGCCGAGGCCGGCCGGTTCGACGTGGTGGTGGACATGGTCGGAGGTACGACCCGCCGTACCAGCCTGGACCTGCTCGCGCCCATGGGCCGGATGGTGGTGATGGGCAACGCCTCCGGCGCCGAGGACGTCGGGATCTCGGCCAACGAGGTGTGGTTCACCAACAAGACGGTCTCCGGGTTCAACCTGGCCGCGTTCGCCGCCGCCTTCCCCGCGGAGGCGGGCCGGGCGCTGCACCGGGCGGTGGCCGCGGCCGCGAGCGGGGAGCTGCGGGTGCAGGTCGAGTCGCTGCGGCTGGAGCAGGCCGCGGAGGCGCACCGCCGCATCGAGTCCGGCCGCACGACCGGCAAGCTCGTACTCGAAGTCGAACGCATGTGAGTGCCTTTAGTTCGGTGGATCGTCGAAGTGCAGGCTCTCCGGGGGATGGCCGCTCACCGACCGGATGAGGTCGGAGGACACCTCGCGTACCTTCCGGTTCTGCTCCTGGGAGATCTGGCGCAGCAGGTCGAAGGCGTCGTGGGCGGTCCAGTGGTGTTCGCCCATGATGATGCCGAGCGCCTGGTCGATGATCGCGCGGGTGCCGAGGGCCTCGCGGAGCTGCGCGGCCACCTCGATCTGGCGGGCCGAGCGCAGGGCCGTGTCGAGGAGGAGCCCGATGTGCTCGGCGGTCAGGCGGGCGGCCCGCCCGGCCTCCTGGACGAGGGCGCCGGGCCGGCGGGAGTAGAGGTTCAGCGCGCCCAGCCACACGCCTTCGACCCGCAACGGCTGGGAATGTACGCTCCTGACCCCGTGCGCGAGCATCCGCGCCGGATATCCGCTCCACCGCGTCTCGGTGGCGAGATCGGTGGCCACGACGGGCTCGCCGGTCGCCATGGCGTCGAGGCAGGGGCCCTGGCCGCCGCTGTACTGGATCTCGTCGAACACCCTGACGTGCGCCGCGGAGGAGGCGACCGTCTGTACGCGCCCGTCCTGGCGCAGGGTCACGCCCGTCATGGGCCGCCCCGTCATGGCGGCGGCGATGTCGGCGATGTGATGGAGCACCATGCCGAGGTCCTCGGCGCCGTGCATGACGGCGGACAGCTCACGAAGCGTCGCGGTGACGCTCTTCTCGTCCATCGGGGAGTCTGCCATCTCGCCCCTGAACTGCCCTGGGCCGATGCCGCCTAACGTCCGAGGCGGCGCTGTTCGTAGGGTGGCCTCATGAGCATCGCCGATGATCCAGACCGCGCACCCGCCCGCTCTCACCTGTACGCCATGGGCATGTCGGAGGAGGAGATGCGCCGTCCGATGATCGGCATCGCCTCCACCTGGACCGGCACGATGCCCTGCAACCTCACCCACCGCGAACTGGCCGCCCACGTCGCCACCGGCGTACGCAGGGCGGGTGGCACGCCGATGGAGTTCAACACGATCGCCGTCTCCGACAACCTCACCATGCACACCCCCGGGATGCGCGCCTCCCTGGTGAGCCGCGAGATCATCGCCGACTCGATCGAGCTGATGGGGCGGGCGCACGGGTTCGACGCGCTGGTGTGCGTCGTCGGGTGTGACAAGACCGTACCGGCGGCGATCATGGCGCTGGCGCGCCTGGACGTACCCGCCGTCGTCCTCTACAGCGGCAGCATGATGCCCGGCCGCTGGCGCGACCGGGACGTCACCATCCAGGACATGTGGGAGGCGCTCGGCGAGCGCGCGGTCGGCCGGCTCGACCAGGCCGACGTCGACGACCTGGCCAAGTACGCGTGTCCGGGCCCCGGCACCTGCGCCGCCCAGTACACCGCCAACACCATGGCCGGCGTCACCGACTTCCTCGGCCTGGCCCCGTTCGGCATCGGCGACATCCCGGCGGTCGCCGACACCAAGAACGCCGCCGCCGAGCGCGTCGGCGAGATCGTCATGGACGCGCTCGCCCGTGACGCCAGGCCCTCGCGCGTCCTCACCGAGGACGCCCTGCACAACGCCATCGTCTCGGTGGCCGCCATGGGCGGCTCGACGAACGCCGTACTGCACCTGCTCGCCATCGCCCGCGAGGCCGGGCTGCCGCTGCAGGTCGACGAGATCGGCGCCATCTGCCGGCAGGTCCCGATCATCACCCGGCTCATGCCCAGCGGCCGGCACACCGCCGCCGACCTGTGGCGGGCCGGCGGCACGGCGCTGGTGGCGCGGCGGCTGCTGGAGGCGGGCCTGCTGCGCCCGGACGCCATGCTCGTCGACGGCCGTACCTACGCCGACGTCGCCGCGGCGGCGGAGGAGACGCCGGGGCAGCAGGTGGTGGCGACCGTGGAACACCCGGCCAAGGCGCGCGGGGCGCTGGCGATCCTGCGTGGCTCGCTCGCTCCCGACGGGTGCGTGCTGAAGCTCAGCGGCAAGGAGGATTTCCGGCGTGAGGGGCCGGCCAGGGTGTTCGACGGCGAGGACGCCTGTTTCGCGGCGATTCAGGAGGGGCGGATCCGGCCGGGCGATGTGATCATCGTTCGGTATGAGGGCCCGGCCGGCGGGCCCGGGATGCGGGAGATGCTGTCGATCACTGGGGCGCTCGTGGGACAGGGCCTGGGGGACTCTGTGGCGCTGGTCACCGACGGGCGGTTCAGCGGGGTCTCGCATGGGATGGTCATCGGGCATGTCGCGCCCGAGGCGTACGTGGGCGGGCCGCTGGCGCTGGTGCGCGACGGTGATGTGGTCGTCATCGACAGCGCGGCGGGGACGCTCGATCTGAGCGTGCCGGAGGAGGAGCTGGGGCGGCGGCGGGACGCCTGGGTGCGGCCGGAGCGGCCGGTCGAGCGGGGGGTGCTGGCCAAGTACGCGGCGACCGTCAGGTCCGCCTCGGACGGCGCGGTGACTGTCTGACCGGTGCTCTGCCGCCATGTCACGGGGTCCGGAGAGGACCCCGTGACGAGCAGGGCGGCATGCATCAAGCGGCGTCGAGGGCTTCGGTGATCTTGCGGGCCATCTCGGCCAGGGTCGGGCTGGGCTCGCCACTGGTGGCAGCTTCGATGGCGACGACGACGGTGCGGCGGAAGTTGTCGGCCTCGGCCGGATCCTGCTGCTTGAGCAGGCTCATGGCCGCCGTCAGGGCAGGCAGCACGTGGTCGGCCAGCTCGGCGACGGACTTGCCGTACAGATCGATGTCCTTGCTCTTCGCGGCGAGTACGTGCCCGATCGGGCCGGTCGCCGAGGCCAGGGCGATGGAGCCGTTGGTGGCGGCCTTGTGCGGCGAGCCGGCGGCATCGGCGGCGGACATCAGCGAGACGGCGCCGTAGGCGGCGGTGCGCAGGGTGCTCTTGTCCTGGTCGCTAAAGGTGATGGACATGGTGATGTGCTCCTTTGAAGCTGTTACGAAGTCAGTTGTCAATTGCCTGGTAGAGCGTGGTCCAGAAGTCGTGGATGAGCCGCGCCGGATCCGGGACCGACAGCCCGACCTGGGTGAGCAGGATTCCGGTGAGCTGGTTGTGCGGGTCGGCGTACGCCGTGGTGCCGGTTCCGCCGTCCCAGCCGAACTGGCCGATGGGGGCGTAGTCGCCGCGGTAGGTGCGCACCGCCATCCCGATGCCCCAGCCGCCCTGCTGTCCTTGGCCGAAGCCCACGTGGACGCTGTCGCGGGCCATGGCGGTGCGGGCGGCGTTCTGCTCGGGCGTGAGGCGGTTGGTGGTCATCAGCTCGACGGCCGGCCGGGACAGGATCCGTTCGCCGCCGTGCATCCCGCCATTGAGCAGCATGCGGAAGTACGCGTGGTAGTCGTCGACGGTTGAGGCCACGTCATTGGCGGCCGACTGGAACTCCCGAGGCTGGCTGTAGAGTCCCCCTTCGGCCTCGTCCCAGACGGCGAACTCGCCTGTCTCCGGATCGGGGGCGTAGCTGGGCGGCAGCCGGTCGATCTTGTCGGCGGGCACGTGCAATCCGGTGTCCTTCATCCCCAGCGGATCGAGGACGCGTTCGCGCAGGAACTCCTCGAACGGCCGGCCGGTGACCCTGGCGACGAGCACGCCCAGCACATCGATGCTGATGTGGTACTGCCAGTGCTCTCCAGGCTGGTGCATCAGCGGGAGTGTGCCGAGGCGGCGCATCCACTCGTCCGGTCCGGGCACCGGGCCTCCATGGCCGGTGAGTTCCAGCTCGAAAACCTTGCCCATGATCGGATAGCTCATCGCCGTCAGATCCATGCCGAGCCCGAACGTGGAGGTCAGCAGGTCCCGTACGGTGATCGGCCGCCGCGCGGGCACGGTGTCGTCCAGCGGACTGTCGGGCCGCTTGAGCACCCGCCGGTCGGCGAGTTCGGGCAGCCACTGCTCCACCAGGTCGTCCAGCCGCAGCCGGCACTCGTCGAGCAGGATCATCACCGGTGCGACCGTGAGCGGTTTGGACGTCGAGGCCATCCGGAAGATGGTGTCCCGGCGCATCGGCGCGCCACCGTCGTGACGCATCGTCCCGATCGCTTCGACGTGCGTCTCCTCGCCCCGGCCGACCAGGGCGACGAGCCCGGGGATCTTGCCGGAATCGACATGCCGTCCCAGCACCCCACGCAGCCTGCGCAGCCCCGCTTCGGAGAAGCCGCTGTTGCCAGTTCCCATCATCTGTCTCCTTCAGTGTTCGATCTTGCGAGACCCGTCCACCATTGCCGACCGCCCTGATACCGGGCGGTCGCCGTCCTGACGCCGCCGCTGATACGCGGGATCGTCAGCAGCCGAGCCGGTCGGCGATCACACCCAGCACCTGCCGCAGATCGCGTGACATGCGGGTACGCAGGCCGATCTCGGCGATCCCGGCGGTGAATCCCGGATGGTCCGGAAAAACCTGGTGGACGCGATGGATCACCCGGGTGCCCGCGGGGCAGGCGGTGGCGGCATGCACCCCGGCGTACCAGCTCCGCACCGCCACCATGGACCGGGCCTGGTCCACCTGGATCTCCACCGGCTCCACCGCCCCGGCGAACTCGGCGCGGTAGGCGCCGGACCCGGCCACGACGGTCATCGCCCCCTGCCGAGCCGCCGAAGCCCTGGCCAGGACCAGCAGGTTGTCATCGCCCACCCGCCCCTCAGTGACGGCGAGCAGGAGCGCGGCGACCGCTGCGACGGGCGCGGCGAGTGTCCCGTCCACTTCCCACCGGACGGGCAGCGCGTCCAACTCGGCGAGCAAGGAAGGCGTCGTGTGCATGGCCGAGAGCCTCGATCCGGCGGCCCGTCCGGGACAAGCCATGCCGGGCCTCCGGGGACACGGGAAAACCCACCGATACCCGGATGACCTGCGCTGTCACGCTGGCGGACGGCTGTTGCGCGGGTGTCCCGGGACGGGACGGAACACCTGGGCCGGACTCAGGACACCCGAGTCAGACCCGCACGCGCCGCCGACGCCAGATAGCTGAGGCCGTCCGCGGTGGCGATCTCCAGCGCCTGCTGGAAGTGCCGCGCCGCGGCGTCCCGATCGCCCATGGCCAGGCAGGCCTCCGCGTACGGGAGGAGGCTCTGCACCATCCGGTGCCTCTCACCGCCCCCTTCGAGAATCCGCATGGCCTCGGCGTGCCTGGCCGTTGCCTCCTCGACACGACCGAGGTGGCGCAGGGCGACGGCGGCGTCCGTGAGGCTGATCGTCTCGAAGATCTGATGGCGGGTCCCCCGATTGAGCGCGAGGGCCTGTTCAGCGCAGTCGAGGGCGGTCCGAGCGTCACCCAGGCCGAGTGCCGCCCGGCCGAGCACGTCCAGGCACATGCGCTCCTTCTGCCGGTCCAGTCCGCGCGCGGCCTCGATCACGTCCGAGACGACCTCGCGGGCCTCGCCGTACTCACCGAGCAGCACCAGAGCATGCCCAAGGCGTGCGTTCGTGTACACGCGGGTGGCGACCTCGCGGGCCGGCAGCAGTTCGGTCGCCTGGCGCAGGAGTTCGACGGCGCCTTTGACGTCATCGGCGTACAGCCGGGCCTCCGCCAGCTGTGCGATGGTCAGGACCTGGCCGACGATGTCGCCCTCCGCGACCATCAGTACGCGGGCCGCCTCAAGCTCCCGCACCGCCTCCGCCAGCCGGCCGACCCGCATCAGCATGGCGCCCAGCAAGTACCGGTGCGAGGCGAGCATGCGGCGCTCGCCGAGCCTTTCGGCGGCGGGCATGCTCAGTTCGAGTCCGTGGATCAGTTGCGCCGTGCCGACGTGCCGCCCGTCGGGGACCAGGGCGAGCTGGCCGAGCCCGACCGCCACCGCGTCGATGCGCAGCTCCACGGCGAGCGAGAACGTCGCGGTGCTGTTGACCCGCTCGGTGTCCAGCCAGTCGAGGGCTCCGTCGTAGCCGGCAAGGTCGGGAACCGCGGGAGGCGGCTGCGACACGATGACCGGCAGGGGGATGAGGACCAGCTCGATCAGTTTTTTCGCGGCCAGCATGCCGCTCAGGTAGTAGTCGCCCAGCCGGGCGATCGCCGGTCCGGGGTCCGCCGCGGCATCGTCGGCGCGGGCGGCCTGCCGCAGCAGGTCGTGCATCCGGTAACGACCCGCCGCCGGCTCCTGGAGCAGATGGACGTCAACCAGGTCCTCCAGCAGGGAGCGGGCGTTGCCCAGCGGGATCCCGGCCAGGGCGGCCGCGGCGTACGCGTCGATGTCCTCGCCCGGCACGAGCCCGAGCAGCCGGAACATCCGCCGCTGGGCGGGATCGAGCTGCCGCAGCGACATCCCGAACACCTCCGACACCGCCAGCTCGCCCTCACGCAGCCGTTCCACCAGAGTGTCCAGCGTCCACGAGGGCCGGTGCCGCAGCCGCGCGGCGGCCACCCGGATGGCCAGCGGCAGGTTCCCGCATCGGCGCAGCACCTCGCCGACGTCACCGGGCCGGGTCCCGCCTGCGGATTCGACGAACAGCTCCGCCGCCTCCTCCGTCGGCAGCACGTCCAGCGAGATCGGCAGTACGCCGTCCAACTCCACCAGCCGCCGGCGGCTGGTGATCACGACGAAGCTCTGGCCGGCGCCGGGGAGCAGCTCGCGTACGTGATCGGCGTCGGCGGCGTTGTCCAGCAGCACGATCGCGCGCCGCGTCGCCAGCTCCGACCGCCACAGCGCGGCCCGCTCGGTGACCCCGTCGGGAATCCTGCCGAGCGGCAATCCGAGCGCGGCCAGCAGCACGCGCAGCGCCTCCACGGGCTCGACCCGCTCCCGGCCCGGAGTGAACCC
The DNA here is from genome assembly GCF_043197155.1 of Nonomuraea sp. NPDC049269. Classification (NCBI taxonomy): domain Bacteria; kingdom Bacillati; phylum Actinomycetota; class Actinomycetes; order Streptosporangiales; family Streptosporangiaceae; genus Nonomuraea; species Nonomuraea sp. NPDC049269. The sequence goes on along the minus strand of NZ_JBICSO010000006.1, from coordinate 704,824 downwards.
GTGCAGGTCCAGGTAGAGCTGGCCACCGGAGAAGTCGGCGGTCAGGAGATGCGCGGCGTGCACGGCCAGTGCGGTCTTACCCACCCCGCCCATGCCGTCGATCGCCACCATCGGCGTCTTCCGCGCGGCGCCGAGAAGAGCGGCCAGCTCCTCCCGGCGCCCGGTGAAGGCGGTGATGTCGTGTGGCAGGTCGTTACGCACCGGCGCGGTGGCGGCCGTGCTCGTCTGGGGCCCGTCCTTGGCCCGCTCCCACACCTCACGCATCGGTCTGGGGTCACGACCTGCTGCCTTGCAGAGCGCCACCACCGTCGGCCAGGGTGGAACGGCCTGACCGGAGAAGTAGCGCGACAGCGAGGAGTTGCTGACGTGGACGTCACGGGCGAGCTCCCGCAGGCTCCGTCCGGTCAGGTCACGCAGCTGCCGGAGCAGCCCCGCCAGCTCTTGCCGGCCGTTCTCAAGGCTCACGCGCTGATCTTAGGCGGCAGGCGTGGCATACCGCCCAAATGCTCACAAATCACGACGTGATTAAGCGAAGCGGCGGAGTTTCTATGACGGTCGTTATAATCGCACCATCATGACTGTCATCACTGTTACCGCCCCCGCCGGACGGCTCACCGGCGAGCAGCGTCGCAAGCTGGCCCGCACGCTCACCGACGCCGTCCTGGTGCCCGAGATCGGCCAGTTCGCCGAGGCCGCCCGGGTGGGCTTCCAGGTGCACTTCATCGAGCCCGCGCCGGACATGATGGCCATCGGCGGCGCGCTGCTCGGCGACTCGGGAGTCGACGCCATGACCATCGACGTGGCCGTCATGGAGGCCGACTGGACCCAGGACCTCCGCGCGGAGGTGATCACACGCGTGCTGGATGCCATGGCCGAAGCCTGCGGCCTGGAGGAGGCTCCGCCGGGCTGGTGGGTGACCTTCCGGGTGATCGAGGAGGGAAGCTGGGGCTCGCGGGGCGGTGTGCTGTCGATCCTGAACCTGCTCGACAGCGGCGTCTTCTCAGCCGAGCGCGCCGATGCGATCCGTAAGAAGCTGCTCTAGCTGGGCTGCGACGTCATCCAGCGGCTGGATGTCACGCTTGGCCCGGCACATGGCGACCGTACCCTCCACCGCGGCGACGACCAGGGTGGCCAGCGGGCCCGCGTCCGCGACACCGTGCTCGCGCAGCGCCTCGGCCAGCAGCCGCTCCCAGGCGGTGAAGACCTCGGCGGCGGCGGCGATCGCCTCCGCCTCGCCCTGCGCGGGCGGCTCCTCCACGGCGACGGCCAGCACCGGGCAGCCCGCACGGAAGTCGCTGTCGATCACCGTCTGCCGCCACAACGCCAGAAAGGCCCGCAACCCGGCCACCGGCCCGGCCTTCAACTCGCTGTTCAACACGCCCGAGACCAGATCACCGGCATACCGTACGGACTCGGCCGCCAACTGCTGCTTGCCACGGGGGAAGTAGTGGTAAGTCGAGCCCAGAGGCGCCCCGGAATGCGCGGCCAGATCGCGAACGGTGCTGCCGGCCAACCCCCGCCGCCGGATCAGATCGGCTGCCCCCATGACGATCCGGTCCCGTGAACTTGCCATATAACGATCGTAATAGCATGGAGCGGCATGCATGAGCTGAGGTTCGAGCGCAGTGGCAGACTGGCCTGGCACGAGACCGAAGAGCCCCGCCTGCGCGAACCGGACGACGTCATCGTCCGCCCCTTCGTCGCCGGCCGTTGCGACGGCGACACCGTCCCCATCCACCGCCCCGTCTCCCGTCCCATGCAGGCCGGCCTGGCTCTCGGCCTGATCGACCCGATTGTGGCAAGCATCGTCGGCCCCGTCCCCTTCAAGGGCCCCTTCGCGATCGGCCACGAATGCGTCGCCGAGGTCGTCGAGACCGGATCCGCCGTAACCGCCGTGACCACCGGCCAGCGGGTGATCGTGCCGTGGGCGATCTCCTGCGGCACCTGCCCACGCTGCCTCCGGGGCCTGACCGCCAAGTGCGCCCGCGCCACCGGCACCCTGGCCGCCTACGGCTTCGGCCCTTCGTGCGGCCCGTGGGGCGGGATGATCGCCGACCGGTTGCGCGTACCGTACGCCAACCACCTGCTCGTCCCCGTGCCGGACGGCGTACCTGCCCTGCGCGTGGCCGCCGCCGGCGACAACCTCGCCGACGCCTGGCGAACCGTGGTCGAACCGCTGCGCCTACGGCCCGGTGGCCGCGTCCTGATCCTCGGTGGCGGCGCCAAGAGCATCGGCCTTTATGCGGCCGGCCTCGCCGCCGCCCACCACGCCTCGGCTGTGGACTACGTGGACCGCAGCGCGCATCGCCGGGAACTCGCCGCCTCTTTCGGCGCCCGCACCCCCACCCGCCCCGAAGGCGACTACGACGTCGCCGTCGAAGCCACTTCCACAGCTTCGGGCGTACGGCAGGCCATGCGCGCCCTGGCACCTGGCGGCATCTGTACCGCTGTCGGCTACTACCTGGCGACCGGCACCCGGGTGCCGCTGATGCGCATGTACGCCACCGACGCCACCCTCCACCTGGGCGTCTCCCACACCCGCGCGAGCCTCCCCGAACTGCTGGACTTCGTACACCGCACCGACTTCCCCGCCGAACGCGTCACCACGCTGACCGCCGAGTGGGATCAGGCACCCGAGGCCTACCGCGCCCGCACCATCAAGGTCGTACTGCGGCGCGATCCGCTCAACGGAGATTGAGAGCCGCGGTGCGAAGGGGCGCGCGCCTCGAACTGCTCTGCCGGTGGGGCGTCGGCGGTAAACGGACGCGTCGGCTCATGTGTGAGACTTGAACCGTATGAGATTGCAACGGAGGAGTGGTCTTGCAGGTCGCGGTCGTCACATTTGACGGATTCAACGAACTCGACAGCTTTATCGCGTCCGCGCTGATCAATCGTGCTCGCGCGCACGGCGTAACTGCATACATCACGACACCCACGCCCGTTGTGACATCGATGAATGGCGTCGAGGTGACCGGTCAGCGGCCGTTGGACTTTGTCGCCGAGGCTGACGTCGTTCTCCTCGGCAGTGGCATCAAGACCCGTGATGTCGTGGCTGATGACACGCTGCTGGCGCGTCTGCCGCTTGACCCCGCACGACAGTTGATCGGCTCGCAGTGCTCCGGAGCCCTGGTACTCGCGCACCTCGGTCTCCTAGCCGGGCGACCTGCCTGCACCGACACCATCACGCGGCCTTGGCTCGAGGAGTGCGGGGTGACGGTACTGGACGCGCCGTTCCATGCGGAGGGCGGGATCGCTACCGCGGGCGGATGCCTGGCATCTGTGTACCTGGCAGCGTGGACGCTGCTCCACACGGTCGGCGAGGCCGCGGCCTGGGGCGTGATCGAGTATGCGGCACCCGTAGGTGAGAAGCAGGAGATCGTTCAGCGCGTCATGTCCAGGGTGCGTGCGGTCGAGGCAGCGTTGCACTGACCCCCTGCCTAGCTTTTGGCTAGCGGCGGGACGGCAGACTCGGCGTGACCGTATCCGGTCCGATGTGATTCCACAGGATCGACAGTGGCGAAAAGAAGATTCGATCCCCTGAGGGGAGGTTGGTCGCACCGAGGTGCAGGACATACCCGGCACGGAACCTGTCGCCGAGCTTGTCTCTCAGCCAGCGCAGGTGCTTGGCGTCCTCGCTCTTGGGCGTGGCCGACGCCTTGACCTCGATGCCTATCACAGTGCCGTCGCGGCGTTCGAGGATGAAGTCGATTTCGCGCTTCTCCCTGTCCCGATAGTGCCGCACGGTGACATGTCGGCGGGCGAAGGTCGACAGCTTGAGAAGCTCTGCGAAGACGAAGGTCTCCAGTAGTCCGCCGAGGGCGGGATGACCAGGGGCAAGGAGCGACTCCGCATCCACATCCATGAGATGGGCGGCCAGTCCGCTGTCGGTCACATAGCTCTTGGGCGCGTGAGTCACCCGTGAGCTCAGGTTGTTGGACCATGCGGGCGCCGGAGCGACCAGGAACACGGTTTCCAAGTAGGCCAGATACGTACGCACGGTTGCGACGTCCAGCCCCAGACCTTCGGCGATATGGGCGAGGACGACCTGGCCGCCTGCTCGGGCCGCGACCAGAGCGATCAGGTCGGGCATCGCCTGGGCCTTGTTGACATGGGCGAACTCGCGGATGTCGCGCGAGATCACGGTGTCCAGGTAGCCGCGGAACCACGCCCGAATCGCCACTGGTGACTTCAGGCGCAGGACTTCCGGATAGCTGCCCTGGTTGATGAGGTGGATGTAGTCTTCGCGCGTCCATGCCGACTGGCGACCAGTGAAGCCCCCCGGGTCGATGAACGCCTGATCGCAGAATCTGCCCGCGTCACCCACTCGCTCGCTGACCGCGAAGGGCCACAGGTCCACGAAGGCCACCCGGCCCGCGAGCGACTCCGACAACGTGGGGATGCTGAGAAAGCGGGTCGACCTCGATAGCACGAACTGGCCTGGAGACCAGTCCTCGTCGACTACCTGCTTGATGGCCAGAATCAGCGGATCGCCGGCTCGTTGAATCTCGTCGATGATCACCGGTTGGGGCCGTCTGCGTACGAAGGTGCGCGGATCGTCCTTGGCGATGGCGAGCTCTGAAGGATCGTCGAGGGTGGTGAACGTGGCTTCGCCGAACCGTCGGCAGGACTGGAGCAGCGTTGTCTTGCCAGACTGGCGCGGCCCGTTGATGATCACGACCCTGAGCTCCGCGAGAAGCTCTTTGAGAGAGTCGGCCGCGAGCCGAGGAAGAAGATCCATATCGCCCCCACCTGCAAATAGACTGTGCGGAGCCCGGTTTTCCCTGTTTCGCGGGCCAAGTTTTCCCTGTTTCGCGGACTCTATTTTCCCTGTTTCGCGGGCTGCGCGTACGCAGGATCGCCGATCGACGGTCAGGAGACCGATCCTTCGCGTAGGGCGTCACACTCTGTGTGCGGCCATCGCCTCCATCGGTCCAGGTCATGTTCTCGAGGATGACGCGATGGCCGTCTCCATTTCTCGGCAGAACGCCTGATACCCAGTCAAACCAGCACATCATGCTGCTGGAACCCCTCAACCGTGCGCGCGGACGCCGTACACCTCAGTGGGGTCGGGCGGACAACAGCACTGTCACGCACGGTAGTGAGAGCGGGTCGCGAGGGAGCCGGACGGGCCCATCATCGGGAGATCCACAACTTGTGTCAGCGGCCCTTACCGGCCGTATCCTGCTTTCTGACATGCCAGCGTCATCGGAGGTGGGATGCAACGCGGTGAGATGATCGCGGGCCGGTACGAGCTGGCCGAGCGCCTCGGCCGCGGTGGCATGGGCGAGGTATGGGCCGGGCGGGACCGCACCTTACGCCGCGACGTCGCGCTCAAGCTGCTCGTCCTCGCCGACGCGGCCTTACCGGACCTGCCCGAACGCTTCGAACGCGAGGCGGTGGCCGCCGCGCAGATCAACCACCCGAACGTGGTCGCCCTCCACGACCGCGGCGTCCACGAGGACGTGCTCTTCCTCGTGATGGAGAAGGTCGAGGGTGCTCCGCTCACGCGGCACATCCGTGACGAGGCCCCCATGGATGCCGCCCGGGCGCTGGAGATCGCCGACGGGATCTGCACAGCGCTGATTGCCGCGCACCACGCCGGCGTCATCCACTACGACATCAAGCCGCACAACGTGATGCTCACCCCTGACGGACAGGTGAAGGTCGTCGACTTCGGGATCGCAGGGTTCGTCCAGACCGCGTTCACCTTGGCGGGATCCTCCCAGCTGTCTCCGGCCGGCACTCCGGAGTACGGTGCGCCCGAACAGTTCCTCACCGAACGCGGGGACGCGCGCTCGGACCTGTACGCGCTCGGCGCTGTGCTGTTCGCCATGCTCACCGGCCGACCACCGCTGACCGGACACAACAGTCTGGCGATCATGCGACGCAAGCTGGACGAGGAGGCGCCAAGAGTCGACTCGCTCCGCCCGGATCTGCCGCCGGCTCTGACGGCTCTCGTCGCCGAGCTGCTGGATCGCGACCCCGAGCACCGTCCCAAGTCAGCGCTTGAGGTCCACGAGCGCATCGGACGCCTGCGGATGACCCAGGACGTGGGCGCGTCCGGCCCGGTCGTGCCGCCTCCACCGTCGGGTACGAAGACCGCGGCCCCCACGAGGCGGCTGCCCGAACCACATGGTGCGTTCGAGATGTCCTGGACAGGCGAGGAGCCGGCATCCGCCTATGCGGCCAGACTCGGCAAGCCAGGTTATTACTGGTTCTTCTGGGCGGTGATCCTGTTGCTGGGGGCAGCGCTGGGCATCTACTTCTCGCTGCCACACGTCCACGCGCCGGGGCCGGCCAACTCGGATAATCCCTGGATGATCCCCTTCGTGTCAGGGATCCTTGCCGCCTTGGGCGCCCTTGGATGCGTTGTCGGCGCAGTCGTGAACACGTTCCGGGAGCTGAGGCACACGGCCCTGAGCCAGCGGGCACCCGCGTGGTCACTGCATATCGGTCCGGAGTGCATCGTGACCACCGGCAACACGGGGAGGCGCGAGTTCGGCTGGGACCAGATGAAGGCCGTCAACATCGAGGAGATCAGGAGCTCGTCATCGTGGTACCGGTACGCCGGACTCCACATACGGTTCACGGCCGACGCGCCCCACTCGAAGCAGATGCGGCCGGCGGGGTGGTTCTCGCCCCACCCCGGCTCATTCATCGTTCGTGAGAGGGTCGCCGTCTGCGTCCTCGGCCCGATGACCGAGAAGCAGCGGACCGAGCTGGTGGAGGCCCTGGCCCGATTCGGCAGCCAGCGCTGGAAGCCACCGGCCTCCTTCATCTCGCCTCCTACCGACTATTGACCGCCGGAGGTTTTATACGAGAGCGGCCACCGCGCGCAAAGTGACACCCGTGCCCACGAGCAGGACGAGTGTGGCCGTCATGGCGGCGCTGTACGGGCGCAATCGCTGCATCCGCCCTCCGAGGGTGAGGTCGCCCAGCCCGCGCAGGGCGAGCGCGGTAATCAGTAGCGTGACCGCCATGCCGAGTCCGTAGCACACCACGGTCAGGACGCCGAACGCGGTGCGTCCCAGTGCCATCGCGCCGAGCAGGACCACCAGGGCGGACGGGCTGGGCACCAGCCCACCGGCCACAGCCAGCGCCACGACCCCACCCGCCCCCCTCCGGTACCCGTGCCCATGATTGTGTCCGTGCCCATGACCGTGGCGGGTCCGGCTACGGAAGGCGGAGCAGAGCAGACCGGCGCCGATCATGGCGATGAGGAGTCCGCTCGCCACGCCGAGCCAGCTCAGCACCACCTCACCGGCGATCGCGCTGGCGGCCGTGACCAGCATCCCCAGAGCCAGCACGCCCGCTGTATGGGTGGCGGTGACCGTGGCCGCGACGGTGACGGCGTCCCGCAACCGTCGTCGCCGTCCGGCGAGGTAGGCGGCCATGACGGTTTTGCCATGGCCGGGCATCGCCGCGTGCACGGCACCCAGCGCCAGCGACAACAGCAAGGCCAGCAGCCCGAGCGGCACGGTCAGCCGGTCGGCGCCGATCAGTGTGTTGAGCCGGCCGGCCAGCAGGCCGGTGTAGCGGGTGACAGCGTCCACACCCGGCACCTCCGCCGGCGCGCCGGAACCGCCCTCGCCCGGTTCCGCCGTCAGGCGCGCCTGGCGTACGTCGAGCGGTGAGCTGAGCAGGTCGGCGGGGTAGTCGCGTAGCTCGCCCGACACACTTCGCGCAGGGACGTTGGAGTCGCGCAGGCGCACGCCGTTCCCCTTGGCCGTGATCTCCCGCCAGCCCACGGTGTCGACACGGTAGCCGTTGGCGAAGGTGAGGACGAGCGGCCGGTCAACGCGGAGCGGCGCGGTCAGGCGGCACGTGAGCCTGCTGGTGCGCAGCCCCGCGACGCCCGGCCGGTAGGCGAAGGAGGCGTCGGTGACGCGCCAGGTCAGCAGCCGCCCTCCGGCCTGCGCGCGGACGGCGTCCCGCAACTCGGCGCAGGTGCGACGGGCGTGGGTGTCCGCGGGGCCGGTCGGCGGCTGTTGCAGGGTGGGGATCTCGGCGAGGTCCACGATGGCGAGGTGCTCGATCCTGTCGCGGTGGATCGTCAGCCCGTCGTAGTGGTTGATGCTGAAGTTCCCCAGTGGATGCGCCGCCAGCACCGCGGCGGCGACGAGTGCCGTGATCATGGCATCTCCGCGAGCAGTGCCCGCGCCCGCGTCGCCCCGGCCGGGGAGAAGTGCGGGTTGATGGACAGCGCTCTGCTCAGGTGGGCGCGGGCGGCGGCGGTGTGTCCGAGCGCGTGCTCGATCTCGCCCCGGTGATAGGCGAAAAGCGCGTTGCGCCCGCCGAGCGCGTCAGCCCGGGCGGCGTAGGTGGCGGCCTCGGCATGGCGCTCGGCCTGGTGCAGTGCCCACCCGAGCGCGTCTGCGACCTCGACGCTCCGGCGTCGTTTCCATTCCGCCCGCAGGTGCCGGACCGCGGCCTCCGCGTCGCCGTGGTTCGCCTCGAACATGCCCATGGCCAGGTTGTCGACGGTTCCGTTCGCGGCCAGCAGCCTGTGCTGGGCGGTGAAGACGGCGTACTGCCGCCTGGCCCCGTCCCCGTCGCCGAGGTGTTCGAGCAGTTCCCCGTACTCGACGACGAACGACGGGGAGCGCGCGACGGCGGTGGCATAGTCGCGCAGGGCCTGGTCGGTGTGGCCGAGCGCGGCCTCCGCGCGCGCCTTGCCGGCCCGCGACGCGACGTGTTCGGGGTCGGCGGCCAGCGCCTGGGCGTAGGCGGTGAGTGCGGTTCGAGGGTCGCCGTTGTTCCAGGAGAGCTCGCCTAGTTGCCATTGGCAGAAGGCATACTCGGCGGCGTCGCCGGGGATCGCGCAGGCGCGGCGCAGCACCTCGCGGGCGGGGCCGGGCCTGCCGCGCAGGTGTTCCAGACGGGCGGCCCTGGTGAAGGAGGCGAGGTCGGGGCGGCCGTCGAGCATGCGGCGCAGCGCGGTTTCGGCCTGTTCGTACTGGCCGAGTTCGAGGTGGGCGTCGGTGAGCACGCCGTACAGAGCCCAGCGGAACGGCGCCTCCTCGCGGGCGCGCTCGGCCCAGTGCACCGCGCCGGCGAAGTCGTGCCGGGCGTTGGCCAGCGCGCCCATGCCGATCACGGCGTCGATGTACGGCTGCCCGTCGCCCGTGGGCAGGCGCAGTGAACGTTCGAACGCGCCCTGGGCCTTGGCGTAGTAGGCGGTGTCCGTGGTGCGGCGGGCCTGCTCCAGGTACATGCCGCCGAGGCTCGCCCAGACCGCCGCGTCGTCGGGCTGACGGCGCAGGCGCGTCTGGGCGGCCTCGATCGATCCGGCCAGGTCGTACGGTGACCAGCCCGCTGGTGCGTGAGGGGGCTCGTCCCGGCGCAGGAGTCCGCCGGGGGTGTACAGGGTCAGCAGGACGCAGCCCAGCAGCACACATCCCAGCAGGGGCAGCAGTCGCCGTACGCTACTCATCTGGGTTCAGCCGGTGGCGGTGACGGGCAGCGCCAGGTAGGGGAAGCTGCCGGTGATGGGCTTGAGCAGGAACGCCGGGTTGTCCTCGGCGATGAGGCCCGGCGCGCCCCGGCCCGCGGGTTCGCCCAGGAGCATCCGCAGGTTGACGGTCACGACGTCGTCTATGAGGCGGCGGCCGTTGGGGTAGCCCTGGGCGTCGCCCTTGAGGATGCCGTACTTGTCGGGTGCGGTGGCGACGGGCGTACTCATGTTGAGCCGCAGTTCCTCCGCCTTGGCGACGCGCGAGGCGTCCTGGTTGAGCAGGTGGGAGTTGAGATCCTGCTTGATCGGCCCGTCCGCCCGCTTGGTGAGGCCGGTGAGGTAGATCTGCTCCAGGTCCTTGCGCGGGGCCGGAGGTGCCGTGACATTCGCCTGCTTGGCGACGACCGTGGCCTGGTCGGGGTCGAGGGTGGCCGGCACGACGAGGTTGCCGCTCTCGTCACCGTCCGGCCGCAGGGTGTTGAAGTGGTCGCGCTGCTTGAGCGGGATGATCACTTCGTTGAAGTTGGGGTTACCCAGCCGGGAGACCTGCCTGTAGTCGGCCGAGCCCGAGCCGAGCAGGCCGCTCGACTTACGGGAGGCGGTGGTCCAGACGCCGATGACCGGGTTGCGGGCCGGGTCACCGCCGAAGGCCAGCTCCGACTTGGGGAGCTGCAGGGCCAGGGAGCTGACGTTCAGCGGCACGCCGGTCTTGACGGGGAAGAACGGGAGCCCGAACCTGAGCAGGTTGACGGCGCGGTTGTCGGAGTAGAACGGGTCGGCGGTGGTGCCGGTGAACACCTTGCCCCCGCCGGGCAGGTCGATGACGGCCTTGCGGCGCAGCGCCGGGTAGTTGGGAGTGACCAGGACGCCCATGTCGGTGGGGGCGGCGTACCCGTCGCGGACCAGGGTCTCCGACTTGCCGTCGCGCAGCCTGGTCAGTGTGTAGCTCTGCTCGACCAGGGAGTCCAGCGGGCCGGCTTTGTGCTCGCGCTTGCGGATGAGGGAGGGCACCGGCAGGCCCTTGTTGGTGAAGGTCCATCGGTAGGTGATCGCGGCCTTGCCGGTACCGGTGTTGTCGACGTGCACCTCATAGCGGGCGTCGGTGTCGAACTGGTACGGCTTGTACGGAGCCTGGAAAGGGATGTAGTTGGCCACGATCGTGACCGTGTCCTGCCGTTCCGGGCTGGTGAAGGCGTACAGGTCGGTGGCGTCGATCTGCTTGTTGAGGGTGGTGGCGGGGGCGTCCCAGTGGCTGCTCGCCGTGCTCGGCCGCATCGTGGGACCGAGGAGCACCGTGGCCGTCAGGACGGCGACGGAGGCGCCGGCGATCCACGTCCACCGGCTCCGAGCGCTGGTCAGTTGCATCTGTCTCTCGATTCGCGAGTACCGGGCCGTGCCCCGGGGCACGGCCCGGTGGAGCTCAGGTCAGGGGGCGTCGCCTACGGCACGTACTGGACGACCGCGTCGAGGTTGGCCAGGTAGTCGCCCTCGTTCAGCGAGATGCCGGTCAGGTCCTTGACCGTCCGGCTGAGGTACGCGCTGACGTAGAAAGGCCAGTACTTGGGTCCGATACCGCCCTCGAGTGGGCGCGGCGTGGGCACGTTCCAGGCGAACTCGTGCAGCTTGTACGTGGCCACGAGCTGCTCGCCCTGAGGCTTCCCGTCGATCTCCACCTGGGTGTGTGTCCCGTCGGCACGCAGGTAGATGTCGTGGATGGCGATCTTGTGTCCGCTCTTGACGTCATTGAGGATGAAGCCGCCGGGGTAGTAGACGCCGTTGCACGGGTCGATGTGGTCCTGTTTCCAGCCGATGGGCATATAGATGCCCTTGTTACCGGGCTTGGCCTCGATGGGCGCGATGCCCTCCACCTGCACGCCGCGCTCATTGAAGAGTTTGACGATGTCGGAGCCGAAGTCGAAGTTCGCGTGTCCCTTGGGGCCGAAGTACGGAAACCGGAAACAAGAAGCGCTGGGCGGTGGGATGGACGGTGCGCCGGCATGGGCGGCGGAGACCGGCGCGGCGGCGAAAACCACGGCGCCGATCACGATCGTTTGAGCGAGACGAACAAGAGCACGCACAGCATGACCTTTCGTCGATGAGAGGCATCGCAGTGCCTCTGACGTGCAGTGACTCACTCAAAGTAGTTGTCATATCACTCTCTGTAAAGGAATCTTCAAAAGCTCGCCAATGTTGTCGGCGGCGATCCATGAACGCGCTTAGAACAAACCTCCTGGCTTCGGCAGGGGCAGCCCGGAGCCGCCCTGGCCCCGGATGGCGTCGCTGATGACCTTGAGCCCGAGCATGCCGAGCGAGGAGCCGGACTTGACGGGCCGGCTGGGCGGGCCCTGCCAGGCGATGTCCAGATCGGCCCAGTGCATGCCGCCGGAGAACTTGGTGCCGAGTTCCTTGTTGAGGTCCGAGGCCCAGCCCCGATCCATGGACAGGATGACCTTGAGCGGGCCGACGCCTCCGTTGTGCGGGACGAAATTGCCGGGGGCCAGCGCCTGCGGGACGCTGAAGTTCACCATGGTCAGCTCACCACCGGGCCGGGGGTGCCCGTTGACGATGGGTGTGGCGAAGAACTTGCTGTCACCCATGGCCGCGAACAGCACCCAGAAGGTGTCGATCTCGTACGTCGCGCCCGTCTCGTCGTTGCTGAAGCGGAACCCGCCGGGGTAGCAGACCCGCCCGCTGGGCGTCTCGATGTTGTCGTACCGTTCGCCGATGGGCATCCAGGCGGCGGTGCCGCCGTCGACCAGCTCGATCGGGTCCAGCGTCTCGAACTTGATTCCGGCCCTCTTCAGCTCGTTGAGGAACCCGGTGGAGAAGGTGGCTTTCGCGCTGCCCTCCTTGGAGAGGTAGCTGCCGATCTGCCCTTCGGCGAGGCAGCCGCCTCCCGGCGAACCGGGTGGAGCCGCCATTGCCGGGTGGGCGGACAGGAGGACGGTGGCCAGGGCGGTGCCACCGGCGATCAGGGCCGCACGATTCAAGCGCATGCTTGTTCTCCTTCGGGGGAGTAGAGGGACGGTGCATGGCGATTACAGACAGTAGTCATGACATCACATAGAGCTGCTGCCTGATAGATGCCGTCCAGCCTTTGTTCGGTGGTGCCACCTCTCCCGGGCCGGCGTGATCGACTTGTCGGCAGATCCTGGGAAGTACTGCGCCAAGTCTGTACATGCCAGCGCCCGTCGATCGGCTGATCGGACGGGCGCAAAGGACACTGCACTCATGAACGGGCGTGAAACGGGTGCGGCAGCGGAGCGGGTGCACTCCGGGGGTGCCGTGTACGGGTCGCTACTGGCGGCTTCCGTGGTCGCCGGCTCTGCCGCGGAGGGCGGACCACCGACCCCGGCGGATCTCGTCATTCTCCTGATCTGTACGGGGGTGGTGTTCTGGATCACCCATGTCTACGTCCAGGTCGTGGGTTCCGGGTATCCCGCCCGGCCCTTCACCTGGGGAAACCTGCGGGCGGTCGCCAGGAGCGAATGGCCGCTGGCACAGGCTTCGTTCCCGCCCTCCATAGCCGCCGCCCTGGCCTCAGGGCTGGGCATGTCCAACACGGTGGCGGCTTGGGCGGCGCTGTGTGTCGCGGTGGCGAGTCAGGTCGGCTGGGCCGTCACGGCCGCGGTCCAGATCGGCGCTTCCAGAAACGTCATCATCGTCTCCGGAATCGCCAACCTCATCCTCGGCCTGGCCATCATCGCGCTCAAGACCCTGGTCTCCGGCCATTGAGGATCAGCTCTACAGGCCGTGTGCCTTGACCCACTCGGCGGCGACCTCGTCGGGGTCCTTGTGGTCGTTGTCCACGAGCGAGTCGAGCTTGCTCAGCTCCTCGGTGGTCAGCGCGGTGTTCAGCTTGGCCAAGGCGGTTTTGACCGTGTCGGTGGCTTTGTCAGTGCGGATCAGCGGGACGACGCGCTGGGCCGGGATGAGGTGCTTCGGGTCGGCCAGTACGACCCAGCCGTTCTTCGCGATGTCCACGTCGGTGCTGAAGAGGTTCGCCATCTGGACGCCGCCGCTCTTCAGGGCTCCCTTGACCAGCGGGCCGCTGGCGTCGAGGGACTTGAACCCCTTGAACTCGACACCGTAGACGTCCTTGAGTCCGACCACGCCGACCTGGCGGGTCTTGACCTCCGGGGGGCCGCCGAAGACCAGCTGGCCGTTGTGCTTGGCCAGGTCGGCGAGGGTGCTGAGGCCGTACTTGGTCGCGGTCTCCTTGGTGACGGTGAAGACGTCCGCGTCCTCGGCGACCGCGGGCGGCAGGACCGACAGCCCCTTCGGCAGCTTGGCGGTGAGCGCCTGCTGCAGGGCTTCGGAGTCGCTCGCGGTGGCCTTGGGGTCGAAGTACAGCAGGAGGTTGCCCTGGTATTCGGGCAGCAGGTCGATGTCGCCGTTCTGCAGCGCGGGCACGACGATCTCCCGCGAGCCGAGGTTGGGCTTGACCGTCGCCTTCACGCCCGCGGCCTCGAGGACGTCAGCGTAGAGGTAGCCGAGGATCTGGTTCTCGGAGAAGTTGGCCGTACCGATCACGATCGTGGCGTCCGCCGCCCCGGCGGCGGACCCTGTGGCGGCTGGCGGCGTGTTCAGGCTGGTCGTGCCGCCGCCGCAGGCGGCCAGCACGGGGAGTACGGCGAGGGCGAGCGCGCCCGCGACGAAGTTCCGGCGATTCATGAAGGCTCCATCAAGATCAAGTAAGGCGATGGCGGAAGATGATGCGGTGGATTCCGGCGAGGACGAGGTCCACGAGTACGGCGAGGGCCGCGACGAGGACGGCGCCGCCCATGACCTGGGTGAGGTCGCGCTGGGCGAGTCCGTCGAAGATGTACCGGCCGAGACCGCCGAAGCTGACATAGGCCGCGATGGTGGCGGTAGCGATGACCTGTACGGTCGCCAGCCGCACCCCTGTCATGATCAGCGGAGCGGCGAGCGGGATCTCCACCCGCCACAGGGACTGAAGCCCGGTCATCCCCATGCCGCGGGCGGCGTCCTTGATGTCCGCCTCGACCGCGGCCATGCCCGCGTAGGTGTTGGTCACGATCGCCGGGATGGCCAGCGCGACCAGGGAGATGTACACCGGGGTCATGCTCAGGCCGCTGACCAGGAAGACCAGGGTGACGATGCCCACGGTCGGGAGGGCACGACCGAAGCCCGCGAGGTTGATGGCGAGGAACGCGCCGCGGCCCGTGTGGCCGATGAACAACCCGATGGGCAGGGCGATCAGCGCGGCGACGAGAGTGGAGAGCAGGGAGTACTCCACGTGCTCAAGCAGCCGCTGGGCGATGCCCTCCGGACCGGCCCACTGGCCGGCGGAGGTCAGCCAGGCGGCCAGCTGGGACAAGAGATCCGTCATGCGCGCGCTCCCTTGCGGATCCAGGGGGTGCAGAGCCATTGCACAAGGACGAGCACCGCGTCGGCGGCCAGCGCGAGCAGCAGCGTGAGGACCACTCCGGCGAGCACGGGGGTGGGGAAACTGCGCTGGAAGCCGTCGGTGAACAGCTGGCCGATGCCGCCGTACCCGATGTAGCTGGCCACGCTGACCAGGGAGATGGTCATGACGCTGGCCACCCGTACCCCAGCCATGATCACCGGTAGCGCGAGCGGGAACTCGACCTTAACTAGGGTGCCGAGCCGCCCCGTACCCATGGCGAGGGAGGCCTCCCGGACCTTGGCGGGCACGCTGTCAAGCCCCTCGACGGTGTTCCGGAGCAGGACGACCAGGGTGTAGACGGTCAGCCCGGCGATCGCGGTCGTCCTGGTCAGCCCCGTGATCGGCAGCAGCAGGACGAACAAGGCCAGCGACGGCACCGTGAACATGATGTTGGAGATGCCGAGCAGGAGTCCGCGCAGCGGACGGACCCGCTGGGCGACCACGGCGAGCGGCAGCGCGATCAGCAGGCCGAGCAGCACGGCGGGGACCGCCGTCGCCAGGTGGTCCAGCGTGAGCGCCAGCAGGTCATCGGTGTGCGTGGTGAGCCAGCCCCACTCGATGATCATGCGAGGCTCCGCTGATGAGCGTGCACGACGTCGTCTCTGGACGCCCCGACCAGCACGCCCGCCGCGTCCACCCGCACCGCCATCCCGGTGGGCGAGGAGACGGTCTCGTTGAGCGCCGAGAGCAGTGAGTCGGAATCGGTCAGGCCGCGCACCGGGGTGAGAGCCGCCTGCCCGATCGAATCCGACCCGTCGAGCGCCTGGACGTCCAGCCAGCCCGCGGGCTTGCCGTCGGGGGAGACCGCGAGCAGCCACCGCCCTGTCGCCTCCGCGCGCGCCCGCGCGGCCGTGTCCGTGGTCTTCACCGCTGCGATCGGCTCGTACGGCACATTCTGCAGCGAGATGAGGGAGAGCAGCTTCAGCCCGCGTTCCGCCCCGAGGAATCCGGCGACGAAGTCATCGGCCGGCCGGGCGAGCAGTTCCTCGGGCGGGGCGAACTGGACCATGTGCCCGCCGGTGCGGAAGACCGCGATGCGGTCGCCGAGCCGTACGGCTTCGTCGATGTCGTGGGTGACGAAGACGATGGTCTTGTGCAACTCGGCCTGCAGTCGGATCAGCTCGTCCTGGAGCAGGGTCCGGACCACCGGGTCGACCGCCCCGAACGGCTCGTCCATCAGCAGGACGGGCGGGTCGGCGGCCAGCGCGCGGGCGACGCCCACGCGCTGTTGCTGGCCGCCGGAGAGCTGGTGGGGATAGCGTTTGCCGGACTCGGCGGTCAGGCCGACGACCTCGAGCAGCTCGGCGGCCCTGGCACGGGCCTTGCGCCGGCCCCAGCCGAGCAGCGTCGGCACGGTGGCGATGTTGTCCAGGATCGTCCGGTGCGGGAACAGGCCCGCCTGCTGGATGACGTATCCGATGCCACGCCGCAACTGAGCCGCGGGCAGCTCTCGTACGTCGCGCCCGCCCAGGCTGACCGTGCCGGAGGTGGGATCGACCAGCCGGTTGATCATCCGGAGCGTGGTGGTCTTGCCACAACCGGAGGAGCCGACCAGCACCGTGATGCCTCCTTCGAGGAACTCCACGGAGAGGTCGTCCACGGCTGTCGTGCCGTTGGCGAACCTCTTTGTGACTGACTCGAATCGGATCATGGACACCACCCTTGCCGCTCTGCATGTATTCATGCAGACTCAAGCACGAATGAAGATGTGTCAATAGTAGGTTTTATGCAGGTGAAGGGGAGTTGAAGATCGTGGCGTCTCAAATCGTAGGCGTGGGCGTCCCACAGATCGAGCTCAACGGACATGGCCTCGACAGCCAGACGGTCGCATTGATCGCCGACGGCGGAGCCGGCGTGGAGGTGCCCCCGCTCGCCTACGACAAGGTCGAACGGTCGTGGCACAGGGCCGCCGGCCTCGTCGCCACCGGGCGCGTCTACGGACGCAGCACCGGCGTCGGCGCCAACCGCAGCCTGGACGTCGACCCCGCCGACTTCGACCTGCACGGTCTGCGCCTGCTGCGCAGCCACGCGGGCGGGATAGGGGCACTCCTGCCGGCCAGGCAGGTCCGGGCGATGATGATCGTCCGGCTCAACCAGCTCCTGGTGGGCAGCGCCGGGCTCCGTCCCGAGGTGGTCCGCGGGCTCACCGTGGCGCTCCAGGCCGGAGTGCACCCGCCGGTGAACGAGTACGGCGCGGTCGGCACCGGCGATCTGGCCGCGCTGTCCCAGCTCGGCCTGGCCCTCGCCGGAGAGCACCCCTGGCACGGCGGTCCCACCCCGCCACCTCCGATCAGCCTCGAAACCGGCGACGCACTGGCCCTGATCAGCAGCAACGCCCTCACCCTGGGACAGGCGTCGCTGGCCCGCCACAGCCTGGAACGCCTGCTCAGGGCCACCCATGTGGTGGCCGCGCTCTCCCTGCTGGCCGTCGACGGCTCGCTGGAGGCCTTCGCCGAGCCGGTGCACGCCGCGCGCCCGCATCCGGGCAACGTCCGTGCCGCCGCCGAGGTCCGCCGGCTCGTCGGCGCGCCGGATCGGCCCGCGCCACCGACCGGCCGCATCCAGGACCCGTACGCCTTCCGCTGCTTTCCGCAGATCCATGGACCGGCCTTGGAGGCTTCCGACGCGCTGGAGCGGGTGCTGGCCGTCGAGCTCAACGCGGGCGCGGAGAACCCTCTGATCAGCGCGGACGGCCCCAACGGACGGCCGGCGTCGTACCATCACGGGGGTTTCTTCTCGGCTCACGTGGCCCTCGCGCTGGACCAGCTGTCTCTCGCGCTCCTGCCGACGGCGCGGCTGTCGGCGGCGCGGCTGGCGGCCCTGGCGGAGCCGGGCATCACGGGGCTGCGTCCGTTCCTCGCTGATGGGGCGTCGGCCGGATCCGGGGTGCTCATCCTCGAATACAGCGCGAACGCCGCCCTCGCCGAGCTGCGGAACGCGGCGACTCCGGCCTCGTCCGGCCATGCCGTACTGTCGCGGAGCGTGGAGGAGGCCGCGAGTTTCGCCTCGCAGGCCGCCCGCCAGGTGCTGCGGACCGTCGAGGCGTTCCGGCTGGTGCTCGGCTGCGAGCTCGTCGCCGCCGTCCGTGCCCTGCGTCAGCTTGACTCGAACAGCGTGAAGGCGGCCTGGGACTTGCCGGTAGGCCGCGCGTACGCGCTGGTGGACGACAATCTTGAGCTATCGATGGAGGACCGGCCGCTAACAGCGGACGTCTCGGCGGCTGCCGGTCTCCTCGACGCACTGGCCGATCTGTAACCCCTGGAGAGTCATGAACACCGACGATGTCGCGCCGGAGGCTCGCTTGCTGCGCCTGTTCGAGGGGCATCGGCTGACCCCCGCCCAGCGGCGGATCGCGCATTGCCTGGTGCAGCACGCCGGGCAGGCGGCCTTCCTGTCCAGCGTGGAGATCGCCGAGCTCGCGGGGGTGAGCCAGCCGTCGGTGACCCGGTTCGCGATGACCCTCGGGTACGACGGCTACCCCGCGCTGCGTAAGCAGATCCGCGAGCTCGGCCTGCCCGACTCGGCGGGCCGGGGCGAGACGAGCGAGGGCGCGGTCCTGAGCGAGACCCAGCGGGCGGTACGCACCGAGATCGCCAACCTGCAGCACCTGGCCGGCTCGCTGTCGGACATGACGGCGATCGTCAAGGCCGCCCGGCTGCTGGCCCCCTCCCGGCCGCTGCTCGTGCTCGGCCTGCGCGCGGCCGCCGCGCAGGCCGCGGGCTGGGCCTACTTCGCCGCCAAGGTCCACCCCGACGTGCGTCTGCTCAACGAGGGCGGTTCCATGCTCGCCGACCGGATTGAGCAGGCGGCCGACGCCGGGGCGAGCGCCCTGCTCTGCTTCGCCTTGCCCCGCTACCCCGCCGAGCTGATGGACGGCCTGTCCGCCGCCAAGAAGGCGGGGCTGAGCGTGGTCACCATCGCCGACAACGCCTTCGCGCCGTCGGCGGACCTGTCCGACGTGGCTCTGCCCGCGCCGGTCGGCACGGAACTGATCTTCGACACGGCCTGCGCGCCCATGATGCTCGGCCGGGTCCTGCTGGAGACCATGGTCGACGAGATCCCGGGCGCGCAGGCCCGCCTGGAGGCGTTCGAGCAGTCGGCGGCCTCGCGCGGCCTGTTCACGGACTAGCTATTGACTGAATGTATTTATTCAAGATAGACATGCATGAATAGTTATGCAGTTGGGGAGGTCAGGAACATGGACCAGAGCAGCGGTCCGCGCCCGGTTCGGGCTCCACGTGGCACGACGCTCAACACCCAGGGATGGCAGCAGGAAGCCGCCCTGCGGATGCTCATGAACAACCTCGACCCCGAGGTCGCCGAGCATCCCGACAAGCTCGTCGTGTACGGCGGCACCGGCAAGGCGGCCCGTGACTGGCGCTCCTACGACGCGATCGTCCGCACACTCGGCACGCTGAAGGCCGACGAGACACTGCTCGTGCAGTCGGGCCGTCCCGTGGGCGTGATGGAGACACACGAATGGGCGCCGCGCGTCCTCATCGCCAACTCCAACCTG
Organism: Nonomuraea sp. NPDC049269; assembly: GCF_043197155.1. Lineage (NCBI taxonomy): Bacteria > Bacillati > Actinomycetota > Actinomycetes > Streptosporangiales > Streptosporangiaceae > Nonomuraea > Nonomuraea sp. NPDC049269. Next base: position 685,423 of record NZ_JBICSO010000006.1, on the reverse strand, counting down.
GTCGGAGACTGGGCCACGTGGCCGGAGTTCCGGCGGCTGGAGCAGCTCGGCCTGACCATGTACGGGCAGATGACGGCCGGCTCCTGGATCTACATCGGCACCCAGGGGATCCTCCAGGGCACCTACGAGACGTTCTCGGCCGTGGCCGCCAAGAAGTTCGGCGGCTCGCTGGCCGGGACGATCACCCTGACCGCCGGCCTGGGCGGCATGGGCGGCGCCCAGCCGCTGGCCGTCACCATGAACGGCGGGGTGGCCATCTGCGTCGACTGCGACCCGCGTTCCGTGGACCGGCGCATCGAGCACCGCTATCTCGACGTCAAGGCGTCGTCGCTGGACGAGGCGCTGCGGCTGGCCTACGAGGCCCGTGACGCGCGCCGGCCGCTGTCCATCGGCGTGGTCGCCAACGCGGCGCAGGCCGTACCGGAGCTGCTCGCGCGTGGCGCGGAGATCGACATCGTCACGGACCAGACGTCGGCGCACGACCCGCTGATGTACCTGCCGATCGGTGTGGCGTTCGAGGACATGACCGCCGAGTCGGACAAGGACCCCGAGGGCTTCACGACCAGGGCTCGGGAGTCGATGGCCAAGCACGTCGAGGCGATGGTCGGCTTCCAGGACGCCGGGGCCGAGGTGTTCGACTACGGCAACTCGATCCGGGGTGAGGCCCAGCTGGCTGGTTATGCGCGGGCCTTCGACTTCCCCGGCTTCGTGCCCGCCTACATCAGGCCGCTGTTCAGCGAGGGCAAGGGGCCGTTCCGCTGGGCGGCGCTGTCGGGCGACGCCCAGGACATCGCCAAGACGGACCAGGCGATCCTGGACCTGTTCCCGGAGAACGAGTCGCTGGCCCGCTGGATCCGGTTGGCGGGGGAGCGGGTCCACTTCCAGGGCCTGCCCGCGCGCATCTGCTGGCTCGGGTACGGCGAGCGGGACAAGGCCGGCGACCGGTTCAACGACATGGTGGCCCGTGGCGAGATCTCCGCCCCGCTGGCCATCGGCCGTGACCACCTCGACTGCGGTAGCGTCGCCTCGCCGTACCGGGAGACCGAGGCCATGCTCGACGGCTCCGACGCCATCGCCGACTGGCCGCTGCTGAACGCCATGGTGAACGTGGCCTCCGGCGCGTCATGGGTCTCCATCCACCACGGCGGAGGCGTCGGCATCGGCCGTTCCATCCACGCCGGGCAGGTCACGGTCGCCGACGGCACCGCGCTCGCGGGCGAGAAGATCCGCCGGGTGCTCACCAACGACCCGGGCATGGGCGTCATCCGGCACGTCGACGCCGGCTACGACCGGGCCACGGAGGTCGCCCAGGAGCGCGGCGTACGGATCCCGATGCGTGAGGGCGACGACGCGTGATCGATCCTTCGCAGGTTGAGGGCAATTTCCGGGGGATGTGGCGCGAGCTCCTGCCCGTCGGTCGGTATGACGCGACCGGCGGATATCGCCGCCATGCGTGGAACGCGGCCGACGGCGAATGCCGGGCCTGGTTCAGGGAGCAGGCGCTGAAGCGGGGTCTGACCTACGAGGTCGACCGGAACGGCAACCAGTGGGCTTGGTTCGGCGACCCCTCGGCGGGGGACGCCATCGTCACTGGCTCCCATTTGGACTCGGTGCCTGACGGGGGAGCGTATGACGGGCCGCTCGGCGTCGTGTCGGCGTTCGCGGCCCTGGACGCGCTCCGGGATCGGGGCACCGCTGGTGGCGGCCGCCGCCCGCTCGCGATCGTCAACTTCGGTGACGAGGAGGGTGCAAGGTTCGGCGTGGCCTGTGTCGGGTCCCGGTTGATGGCGGGGGTTCTGGAGCCGGGTCACGCGCGGTCTCTCAGGGACCAGGACGGCGTCCTGCTCGGCGACGCGATGGAGCGTGCGGGGCACGACCCCGCCGCGATCGGTCGTGATGACGAACGGCTCGCGCGTATCGGCGCTTACGTCGAACTCCACGTCGAGCAGGGTCGGAACCTGGGCGACGCCCCCGTCGGCGTCGCGTCGGCGATCTGGCCGCACGGCCGGTGGCGCTTCGACTTCCACGGAGAGGCCAACCATGCGGGCACCACCCGTCTAGAGGACCGTCGCGACCCGATGCTGGCCTACGCCGCCACGGTCCTGAACGCTCGCGAGCAGGCGAGGCTCGCCGGGGCGCTCGCCACCTTCGGGAAGATCTCCGTCGAGCCCAACGGCACCAACGCCATCGCCTCCCGTGTGACTGCTTGGCTGGACTCGCGGGCCGCTGACTCCGCCACTCTCGACATGCTGGTGAAAGAGATCATTCACCAGTCGGGGGCGGAGGTCACCCGCGAGTCGTTCACCCCGGTGGTCGAATTCGACCGGTCGCTCAGGGACCGTCTGGCCGCTCGGCTTGGCGGGGTTCCCGTTCTGCCGACCGGGGCGGGGCACGATGCGGGCATTCTCGCTTCTGCCGTTCCCACGGCCATGCTCTTCGTACGGAACCCGACCGGTGTCTCGCACTCCCCGGCCGAACATGCCGAGGAGACCGACTGCCTCGCCGGGGTCGCTGCTTTGGCCAGCGTCCTGGAGGACCTGCTGTGAACGGCCGATTCTGGGCGAGGTACGCGTGGACCGGCGCGTTGGAGTCCGGCGTGCTCATCGAGGTTTCGGGGGGCCGTATCGCCTCCCTCCAAGCGGGTAGCGCTCCCGGCGACGCCGTCGTCCTGGACGGCCTGGTCATTCCGGGGCTGGCCAACGCCCATTCGCACGCCTTCCACCGGGCGTTGCGCGGAGCCACGCAGCTCGGCGGCGGCACCTTCTGGACCTGGCGCGAGACCATGTACCGGGTCGCGGCGGCTCTCACCCCCGACGAGTACCTGGAGCTGGCGCGGGGGGTCTACGCCGAGATGGCCCTCGCGGGGATTACCTGCGTCGGCGAGTTCCACTACCTTCACCACGCGCCCGGAGGCGTCGCCTACGACGACCCGAACGCGATGGGCGAGGCGCTCATCGAGGCCGCCGCCCAGGCCGGCATCCGGATCACCCTGCTCGACGCCTGCTACCTCTCGTCGGGGTTCGGCGCTCCACCGGACGAGACCCAGCTCAGGTTCAGCGACGGCTCAGGCGAGGCATGGGCCGAGCGGGTTAGCGGGCTGAAGGAGCGCGAGCACGCCCGCGTCGGCGCGGCCGTCCACTCGGTCCGAGCCGTTCCGGCCGACCAGCTCGGGGTGGTCGGCGCTTGGGTGGCGCAGCGGCATGCCGCACCGATCCACGCGCACGTGTCAGAGCAGCCCGCCGAGAACGAGGGCTGCCTGGCGGCATACGGCGTCACGCCCACGCGCCTGCTCGCCGACCACGGGCTGCTCGGGCCGCGTACCACCGCCGTACACGCCACACACTTGACCCCGCAGGACATCGCGCTGCTCGGCGACTCCGCCACCACGGTGTGCATGTGCCCCACGACCGAACGCGATCTCGCCGACGGCATCGGACCCGCTCTTGAGGTGCAGGCCGCGGGATCGCCGCTGTCGCTCGGCAGCGACAGCCAGGCCGTCATCGACCTGTTCGAGGAGGCTCGGGCAATGGAGCTGAACGAGCGGCTGCGCACCCGTCGTCGTGGTCACTGGACGGCGGACGCGCTCCTGCGTGCCGCCACCGCCGACGGCCACGCGTCCCTGGGCTGGCCGGAGGCGGGCACACTGAAAGTCGGCGCGCTCGCCGACCTCGTCACGGTCTCCCTCGACTCGGTCCGGACCGCGTCCCTCGGCTCCGTCCGGACTGCAGGCCTCGACTCCGTCCGGACTGCGGGCCCGCCGCACGGTCTGGAGACCGCCGTCTTCGCGGCCACCTCCGCTGACGTCAGCGACGTCGTCGCGGGCGGCCGAGTGATCGTTCGGCGCGGCGTCCACCAGCTCGTTCCCGACGTCGCAGGCGCGCTGCGGCAGGCTCTCGCGCGGTTGGCGACATGACTCACACGGTTGGTGGCACGATGGGAAGCCTCCTGATCACCGGGATCTCCACGCTGGTCACCAACGACCCCCTGCTGGGTGAGGGCCCGCTCGGGCTCATCACGGACGCCGCCGTCGTCATCTCCGGCGGCTCGGGCGTCTCCGGTGAGGAGATCGCCTGGGTGGGGCCGGCTTCGCGGGCTCCGGCGGCGGATCGGATGTACGACGCCGACGGCCGAGCCCTGCTCCCCGGCTTCGTCGACTCCCATGCCCACCTGGTCTTCGCGGGTGACCGTACAGCCGAGTTCGACGCGCGGATGCGCGGCCTGCCCTACACCGCAGGCGGGATCCGCACGACCGTGGCGGCCACCCGCGCGGCGAGCGATGAGGAGCTGTCGGCCGGGGTAGCCCGCCTGGTGCGCGAGGCACTGCGCCAGGGCACCACGGTCATCGAGTGCAAGTCAGGCTACGGCCTTACCGTCGAGGACGAGGCCCGCCTGCTACGCATCGCCGCAGAGCACACCGACGAGGTGACCTACCTCGGCGCGCACGTCGTACCGGCCGAGCACGACCCCGATGCGTACGTGGAGCTGGTGACCGGCGGGATGCTGGACGCTTGCGCTCCCCATGCTCGATGGGTGGACGTCTTCTGCGAGCGAGGGGCCTTCGACGGGGACCAGGCGCGGGCCGTACTGGAGAGTGGCATGACGCGTGGCCTCGTGCCCAGGATCCACGCCAACCAGCTCAGCTACGGACCAGGCGTCCAACTCGCCGTCGAACTGAACGCCGCCTCCGCCGACCATTGCACCCACCTCACCGACGCGGATGTGGACGCCCTTGCCTCCGGGACTACGGTCGCGACTCTGCTGCCGGGGGCTGAGTTCTCCACCAGAGCCCCTTACCCGGACGCCCGTCGCCTTCTGGACGCGGGCGTGACGGTGGCACTGTCGACCGACTGCAACCCCGGGTCCAGCTTCACCACCAGCATGCCGTTCTGTGTCGCCCTGGCGGTCCGGGAGATGGGCATGACTCCCGACGAGGCGGTATGGGCGGCGACACTGGGTGGAGCGCGGGCGCTGCGGCGCGACGACGTCGGCCGGATTGTGGTGGGTGCGCGCGCCGACCTGATGCTGCTGGACGCTCCCTCCCACATTCACCTGGCCTATCGACCGGGCGTCCCGCTCGTCTCCGCCGTCTGGCAGCGCGGCCGCCAAGTGGTGGCCTAACCGGCTCCACCCAGGACTCGCACGTCGCGCCGACGTCCGGCTGACAGTGCGGAGACGAGCGCCCTCCAGATAGTGCGGCGACCGGAAAGGTTCACCGGGTTGCTCGCCAGTCGACGTGGTCAACTGAGCGCCGAGCGATGGCGAGTAAGAGGCCGCGCGGATAGGCCGTTGGGGTGGGGCGGGAAGTAACAGAAGCACGGAGCCTCAAGATCATCGAGGTGCATGCGCTCGGTAATCAGAACGAGGTCGTCCGTGCCTGTCCTGCCATCTTGGCTTCTCGAACCGCTGTGGGTTCAGTTCGAAGCCCTCCTGCCCGACCGGCAGACCTACGCCGCCTCGCATCCGCTGGGCTGTCACCGTCGGCGGATCGCCGACCGGCTTGTGTTCGACAAGCTGATCCAGGTGCTGCGGTTCGGGTGCTCGTATGATGCGATCGCCGTACGTAGTTTGATTCGCCGGTCCTGGACCACCCATCGCTGGGACGACCGCCCACACCGGCGCCGCTGAAGATCAGCATTCCAGTGCAAGCTTTAGTGCTCGGGCCGCGCCCGGACATAAGGTGAGCAGCACGAGAACACAACTCCTCGGACAAAGCGGTGCCCGAGCGGCCCCGCGCAGCGAACTGGCGAAGGAGCGGACATAGATCGGCCCGGTGCGTCAGGTGTCGGTGAACCGCCCCGGATAGTGGGCGTTGGCGCGGGCGGCGCGGGAAAACGCAGTTATCAGTGGTGAGCGGCGGGCCGCGTCCCAGGCGAGGTTGACCTGGTCGGGTTCTATGTCGGTGACGGGAACGTAGGCGATGTCGGGGCGGGTGTAGTAGGCGGCGATGGACGCCGGAAGGAACATGATTCCGTGCCCGGCCGCGATGTGCTCGAATTTCTCTTCCACGGTGCGGATTGGGGTTCCGGACGCGCCGATATCGAGGTAGCGAATGTGCGTTTCACCGGCGAGGTCGGCGGCGGCCAGGGACTCCTTCCCCGCCAGCGGATGGTCCGCGCGGAGCGTGGCCAGCCGGGCTTCGGTGTACAACGGGGACAACTTCAGTCCTGTCTGGGCGATGGGCGGCCGTATGTAGGCGATGTCCACCGTTCCGTCGAGGATCACGTCGGCCTGGTCGTCCCATTCGATGTGCCGTACGTCGACGGTGACGTCGGGGTACTCGGCGGTAAACGCCCGCACCGCCGACGTGACAACGATCCCGGTGCGGAACCCGACAGCGAGGCGACGCGGTCCGCGGGCGGCACGGCGGACCCGCCGGCGGGTGGCCTCGGCGGCGGTGAGCAGGTTCCGTGCGTCGTCGAGGAGCTGTCGGCCCGCCTCGGTCAGGGAGACGCCGTGGCTGTCACGGACGAACAACTGCGCGTCCAGGTCGTGCTCCAGGGACCGGATCTGCCGGCTCAGTACTGGCTGGGCGATGTGCAGATCCTCGGCCGCGCGGCTGAAGTGCAGCCGCTCGGCGACGGCCACGAAATAACGCATCTTCCGCAGATCCACGTCCATCGTCGACCTCCCGTCACTCGATGGCGATGTCTTGAGGGTATCGCCGCGGGGCGAAGAGGTCTTGGACAGTCAGGTCAGTCGGGCCGCACCCTTGATTGCGCCGGACCTCATCCGGGTCATGGGCAATCGAGTCATAGGGGAGCTGACATGAGCTTGATCGGAAAGCGGATCGTGCTGGTGGGCGGAACGTCGGGTATCGGGCTGGCGACTGCTGAGGCCGCCGCACGCGAGGGTGCGCAGGTCGTTGTCGCCTCCCGCAGGCGGGCCAGTGTCGACGGGGCGCTCGCTCGGCTGCCCGAAGACGCCGAAGGCCACGTGCTCGACGTGACCAGCGAGGAGCAGGTCCGTGACGTCTTCCACCGGATCGGCGCCTTCGATCACTTGGTCTTCACCGCCGGTGAGACGCTCTTGGTCGAGGAACTCGCTGTGGCCAGCGTCGAGCGGGCCCGCCGGTTCCTAGACATCCGCCTGTGGGGGGCGTACACGGCGGTCAAGTACGGCAGCCCCGCGATCCGAGAGGGCGGTTCGATCGTGCTGACCACGGGAGTCGCCGGCCGCCGGCCGCACAAGGGCTTCACCGCGGCGGCGAGCTTGTGCGGCGCCATGGAGGCGCTCACCAGAGCCCTCGCCGTCGAGCTCGCACCGATCCGGGTGAACGTCGTCTCACCCGGTGTCGTCCGCACCGACCTGTGGAGTGACATGCCCGAAGCGGACCGCGACGCCATGTACAAGGCCATGGCAGAGACGCTCCCTGCCGGACGAGTGGGCGAGCCCGACGACATCGCGGAGACCTACCTCTACCTGATGCGCGGCGGCTTCAGCACCGGCTCGGTCGTCATCGTCGACGGTGGCACCGTCTTGGTCTGACCACGGGCAAGCTGCGGGGACGGGCGGCACCATGCCGGATCGGCGCCGCCCGTCGCGAAGCCAGCAGCAACCCGATGATCTTAAGGCCCCAGCCTCTGTGCCACTTCCCCTGACCAAGCCGCCAATCCGCGCGAGCTCTAAGCCTAGAGAGCTGTGAACCTTGAGGTTGCAGCGAACATTTAAATGCACATGATGAAGACCTTTGCTCTGGGCCTGGTGGCCGCGGCAGTCACGGGAGCGCTGCTGACCCACCCCGCCGAGGCGTCCGTCAAGCAGTACTCCCACCCCTGCCAGGGAGTCAGCCACTGCCAGAACGAGAAGACTGACGGTGAGGAGTGGATGGTGATGACACCGAAGAAAAACTGGAAGAAGGTCATCTATCGCTTCCACCACCTCACCAAGCAGGCACGCTCGGTCTGCGGCAGCGGCAGCGGCACCGGCAAGAAGCTGCACATCGCGATGATCCTCACGGCTCCCGGCAGTTCCAAGAGTAAGACCGTCGAGATCGAGGCCTCGGGACGCACCCCCCGGAAAGACTGCTTCTAGCCTCTATAAACGCCAGATCATCTATTGCCCAGGCGAAAGCCCGAGGCCAGTGCGGTGATCGGAAGCCGATGTGCCTTCGCTGGAATTGCGCAGTTAGCGGGCGCGCGTGCTCGGGCTTGTTCGATCTTTGCTTATCAGCGCCTCCCAGAAGGCGCCCACGGGTACGGTGACAAGGGCCAGCCACGGGCTCAACGCCAGTAGCAGCGATAGTCCCACCTGCACCAGCGTGTTCCGGCCGAACCCGAGTACGCCGTGCTCGTAAGAGTGTGGCTCCGAACGGCCCGCCCTGGCCTGCTCCTGGTCGAGCGGAGACGGGCGAAGGATCACTCTTCCGCCGTACAACGCGAGGGCGAGCAGCACGTTGAGAAGCTGAACGCCGAGCCCCAACCAGACAGCATCGCGAGGGCTGTACGCCCTGGAGCGTGACCACGCCCAGGCGAGCGAGCTCAATGAGGATGCCGGCCCTCAGGTTCAAAACCGTGGTCGCGGGGCCGGCAAGGCTGGGGTCTGACAGATCCGATGACAGCCTCCCGGGCAGGAGGACCAACAAGGCCGGCGCCAGTATGGCCAGGACGGCCAACCCCAGGCCCCATAACAGCGCAGGCCAGGAGAATCCCAGCAAGATCGCGGTTGCGACGCCGAAAACGAGGAGCGGGGCCGCCTCTGTGACCGCTTTGCTCTTCAGCCGGGCCTGCGCCTGGCCCCACTGCCACGAATGACTCTGTGGCGCGAGTCCCATTTATGCCTCCTCGGCCGCAGACTACCGATCTCAAGGGGAGACGATCTAGACGGGACCCGGGTTCCCGCACGACCCCGATGCGTACGTGGAGCTGGTGACTGGGCCGATGCCGGACGCCTGCGCTCCAAGCCGTCAAGTTGCGATCAATCCGCTGGGCCGATCACGACAGCAAGCCGCGCCAACGCTTGGCCGACTCCAGCGTGTCCAGGCTGATCCGCTCCAGGAACGCCCCGCCCTTGGCCAGCCGGCGCCCCACGGGTGTGTCGAGCCCGATCGTCTCCGCCGCCGTCTTCGCGGCCGCCGCCGCCTCGAGCGACTGCTGCGAGCTGATCACCATCGAGTGGTACCAGGTGTCGTCGTCGACCACGTAGATGTCGCGACGTCGCTGCGGATCGCGCTCGCGCCTGATCACCCCCTGCTGGATCAGGTAGCCCACGGCCATGGAGACCGAGGCCGGGCTGACCTTCAGCCTGCGCGTCAGCTCGGCCACGGTGAGCCTGCCGTCCTCGCTCAGCCACAGGCTGAGGAGCACACGCGCCATCATCTTCGGCAGCCCCATCCGGACCACCATCTCGATCATCTCGTCTCCCACCTCGCCCGCGTTGCCGTCCGACGGCCCGGCTGTGGATAGGGGAGTCGGTGTGCCGCGCCGCGCCCGGCGCTCAGCCGCCCGGTGCGCTTGCTCGGGCCGGTAGCCGCCGGGGCCGCCGTTGCGGCCGACCTCCCGGGTGATCGTCGAGGTCGGCCGGTCGAGCCGCCTGGCGATCTCGGCATAGGCGAGTCCTTCTGTGAGGCCGGCTGCGATGCGCTGACGGTCTCGTTGGGTCAACCTTCCTCCTGGCATGACGCCATTGTTGCCTTCGCGGCCATCGATTGCAACGAATCATTGCGTTCGGCCCCAGCGTCATTGCATTGATTTTCTGGCTTTTACCTGCACTAATGCACTTCTCCAGATTGACATCTATTCTGAATGCAACGTAGCTTTCAAGGCATGTCGAACACGTACTATCGTGATGAGCCGGTCGCCCCGTCCTTCGACCGCGCGCCCGCCTGCCCCTTCGACCCCGCCCCCGAGGTCACCGCCCTGCGCGCCGAGCAGCCGATCGCCCGGCTGGCCGCGCCCGAAGGCGCCCCCGGCGTCTGGCTGGTCACCGGCTACGGGCTGGTCCGCCAGATCCTCGCCGACCCGCGCTTCAGCTCCCGCTACGAGACCCAGTACTTCCCGATGGCCGGCGGGCATCTGCCGCCCGCCCCCGTCGGCGATCTGACCGGCATGGACGCGCCCCAGCACACCCGCTTCCGCAAGATCCTGGCAGGCAAGTTCACCGTCCGCAGGATGAACCTGCTCACCGAGCGAGTCACCGAGATCACCCGTGAGCGGCTCGACGCGATGGAGCGACAGGGGCCGCCCGCCGACCTCATCGAGGTCTTCGCCCGGCCGGTCCCCGCCCTGATGATCTGCGAGCTGTTAGGCGTGCCGTACGAGGAGCGCGACCAGTTCCAGACTGAAACGCGGACCCTCTCGGACGCCCCAGAGCCCGAGGCGCAGTACGCCGCCTTCATCGAGCTCGGCAAGTATCTGCAGGACCTGGCGCTCGCCAAGCGCGCGAAGCCGACCGACGACCTGCTCAGCGACCTGGCCACCGGCAGCGACCTGACCGACGAGGAGCTCGGCGGCGTAGCCGCCTTCCTGCTCGGCGCCGGTCTCGACACCACCACCAACATGCTCGCGCTCGGCACCTTCGCCCTGCTGCGAAACCCGGCGCAGCTCGCCGCCCTGCGCGACGACCCCGGCCTGGCCGACAGTTCCGTGGAGGAGCTACTGCGCTACCTGTCCATCGCCGCCACCGGCATGCGCGGCGTCCTGGAGGACGTCGAGCTCGGCGGCACGCAGCTCAAGGCCGGCGACACGGTCTTCATCGCGCTCAACGCCGCCAACAGGGACCCGGACAAGTTCGCCGACCCCGACATGCTCGACCTGCGCCGCTCGGCTGCCGGGCACCTCGCGTTCGGCCATGGCATCCACCAGTGCCTCGGCCAGCAGCTCGCCCGCGTCGAGATGCGCGTCGCCTTCCCCGCGCTGCTCACCCGATTCCCGACGCTACGGCTCGCCGTACCGGACGAAGAGGTGCCGTTGCGCACCGACCCCGCGCAGATCTACGGCGTACGCAGCCTGCCCGTCACCTGGGACCAGGCGTGAGCGCGATCTCAGTGACGGGACTGCGTAAGTCGTACGGCTCGCACCGCGTCTTGGACGGTATTGACCTCACCATCCCGCAGGGCACGATCTTCTCCCTACTCGGCCCCAACGGTGCGGGCAAGACCACGGCCGTGCAGATCCTGTCCACCCTGATCAAGGCCGATGCCGGCGAGATCTGGGTGGCCGGGCACGACCTGGCCAGAGAGCCCGACAAAGTGCGTGCCGCGATCGGCGTCACCGGCCAGTTCTCCGCCGTGGACAGCCTGCTCACCGGCGAGGAGAACCTGCGGCTCATGGCCGACCTACTCCACCTCGGCCGTTCCAGAGGCCGCACGCGCTCCCGCGAACTGCTGGAGCGCTTCGACCTCATCGACGCCGCAGACAAGCCGGCGGCCACCTACTCGGGCGGCATGCGCCGCCGGCTCGACCTCGCCATGACCATGGTCGGCACGCCCAAGCTCATCTTCCTCGACGAGCCGACCACGGGCCTGGACCCACGCAGCCGCCGTACCATGTGGCAGATCGTCAGGGACCTGGTCCAGCAGGACGGCGTGACCATCTTCCTGACCACGCAGTACCTGGAGGAGGCCGACGAGCTCGCCGACCGCATCGCCCTGCTCAGCCAGGGCGAGCTGGTGGCCGAGGGCACCGCGGAGGAACTCAAGCGGCTGGTCCCCGGCGGCCACGTCGTCGTGCGCTTCGCCGACGCCGACGGCTACCGCAGGGCGGCGCCCCACGTCGGCGCCACCTCGCGTAACGATGCGGCGCTCACCGTCCAGATCCCCAACTCCGGCGGCGTCAAGACGCTGAAGAAGCTCCTGGAATGGCTGGACAACCAGGCCGTCGACGTCGCCGAGTTGACGGTGCACACCCCCGACCTGGATGACGTCTTCCTCACCCTGACCAAGGAGCCTTCCCGATGAGAGCGGTCACCGACTCGGCGACGATGCTGCGTCGCCAGGTCAAACACATCTGGCGCTACCCGTCGCTGGTCCTCACGTTCGCCGGCGTTCCGGTGGTGTTTCTGCTGCTGTTCGTCTATGTTTTCGGCGGCACCATGGGCGCGGGCATCGGGGGTGACCGCGCGGCCTACGTCGGCTATCTCACCCCCGGCATCATGATCACGACGATCGCGGGCGCGGCGCAGGGGACCGCGATCTCGGTGGCCACCGACATGGCCGAGGGCATCGTCGCCAGGTTCAAGACCATGGCCATCGCGCGCGTCTCGGTGCTCACCGGGCACGTGCTTGGGGCGATGGTGCAGACGTTCATCGCGATCGCGGTGGCGACGCTGGTGGCCGTGCTGATCGGCTTCCGCCCGGCTGCCTCGGTGCTGGACTGGCTTGGTGTGGTCGGGGTGCTGGCCATGTTCACATTCGCCATTACGTGGCTGTCGGTTGCGCTCGCCATGGTCTCCAAGAGCGTCACCACGGCCAGTAATCTGCCGATGCCGCTGATGATGCTGCCGTTTCTCGGCAGCGGTTTCGTACCGACCGAGTCGATGCCGACGGGATTGCGGTGGTTTGCCGAGCACCAGCCGTTCACTCCTGTCATCGAGACTCTGCGTGCTCTGCTGGCTGGGCGTCCGGCTGGCTCCAGTTTTGTGGAGGCGGCCGTTTGGAGTGCGGTCATCGCCCTGGGCGGATACCTGTGGGCACGGAGGCTCTACAACCGATGAGAGTTGCCGTCTGGCTGGGCACTGGCCACGCCCTTGCCTGGGGTGTCGGCCCTCCGAGCAAGATCCCGATCGGCCAACGGCACGCGCGCCAAGTCTGTCCCCTCCCGCGTCCGTCGATCGGCCGATCGAGTGAGCGGTCAAGGACGTCCTCTTCGGGTGGACACGGAAGGCTCACGCCGGCGTCATGTCCTTGATCACCCGAAATTGCGGAAGCTGACGTCGACCAGAAACAGGCACAGGAGTACCGCCAGGCCAAGGACAGCGAAAATCGACAGCATGACGGCGGTGACCACCAATCTGTCTTTCCACAGCTTCGATATCACCGCCCCATGATCTCATGGGACGAGTACGCCTTGATGATCACACTGTGCGCGGCATTCTCGTCGGCCTGTACCCACGAACCCCAGGCGCGAATGGCCGCTGCTACCGGTCGCGGTGGAATCCATGGGCATCCTCACCTTTGAGGTAATGGCCTCATCACGTACTCAATCTCGTCCAACGGCGCTGTCCGCTACCACGGCAGCAGATCGCAGGTCGTTCCAGTGATATCCGCAGTTCTCCGCGGGAAGGCCCTCGAACGTGTGCAGAGGATCAATTTCCAGGTCGCACAATCGCTGCTCTTGCGAAAGCGCGTGGTGGGCCAGGGCCTTGTTCATGGCGCTCGTCACGTCAGTCGCCTCCACGACCCAGGTGTAGGGCGCCTCTCCGTCGAATTGCTCCGTGCCGGCGATGGTCAGCGTGAAGGTCTTCATCTCTTCTGGCTCCTTCGGTATTTCGGCGTGCAGCACCATGCGGGCGGAGAGCCCAGGTGGATCGGACTCTCGCTTTGGCGAAGACGGGTCAGCGGGCACTCTTTACAGGGGAGTGGGACTCGATCTTCGAGCCCGTGAGCCAGGCTGCGCCCCTGAGCACGAATTCCGGATTGGTCCCGATCAAGGACTCGCACTTCGTTTCCGCAGACGCGGCGGACGAGCCCAGGGAGGCGTCCGCCGCGCTCCGCTCACCGGGCCTCGCCTTGGAGGATCTGATCGAAGGTACGTTTGGCGACTGCGTTCAACGTCCACGCGGTTTCGCGGACGGTGCCCTTCTCTCGGTCTGTACGACGGACGAAGCCCTGGCCGGCGGCGGCGCACAGTTCGTAGGTCGTTCGGCGGCACTCGCAGGTGTGTGAGATCACGCGGATACGCTGAGCCCGCTGGGTCGGTTCGTACCAGGTCAGCTCCGCATGGCCCGGCTGGGGCGACGGGACGTGCGGACCATGGAAGTCGGGGATGATCTCATTCCGCCATGTCACCAAGTCCGCCCCTCGAAGATCTCGACGAGGTTCTTGAGCGCGATGTCGACGCGAGCCATGACGAGTTCGCGGATGTGATCGCCGCCTGGAGGCAGCCGGTAGCCGTGCTTCTCGAGTACGGCTTGGATCTCGGCTGTCAGGCAGGACCCGAATCGTAGGTCTGTGATTGGGTTACCCATGGGTCGGACCTCCCGTGTCCGATCAAGGGCCCGTCTTGGCGTTTGGGTCGCGAGGACGGGCCCGACTCCCTTGAAGGACTTGCAGTGCTCAGGCTAAAGCAAACGTCTGCAAACGTCTGCCTCTGATTGCGAACGTGGGCGAGTGATGGGCCACGGATGCGGACATTTACGGTCTATGTTCATGACGATCGACCATGAGGGGCCGGTACCGCTCTATCGCCAGCTCGCAGACCTGCTGCGGACACAGATCGCGGACGGCACACTCCCGCCCAACCGGCCGATCCCGACCGAGCAGAGGTTGATGCACGAGCACGAAGTGGGCCGCGACACCGTCAGAAAGGCCATCGGCATCTTGCGCGAAGAGGGTTTCGTCATCGCGATCCAGGGCCGCGGAACCTTCGTGGCGCCCCGTGAGAGCTGACCTGAGCAGTCCTGATAACCACAGAGGAGGGACTTTCAAGCACTTGAGCGTCGCCCGTGGCTCCGGGATGAAGGCCCAGAGGTACGTAGGGCCGTACGAGCTGGACACTGACGAGCCGTGCGCGGAGCGGTGCAACTCAACAAGGCAGGGGTCTCACGGCGCGTCATCGTCTTCCGAATGCCGACCTGACGCTGCTGGACGCTCCTTCCCACGTCCACCTGGCCTATCGACCGGGCGTCCCGCTCATCTCCGCCGTCTGGCAGCGCGGCCGCCAAGTGGTGTCCCAACCGACTCCCCGTAGGACTCGCACGGTCGCGACGATGTACAGCTCTTCGTTGAAGTAGTGGAAGCCGAAGCGGATCCGCCCACTCAGGGCGGTGGCCCGCACGCCGTGCTCGCGCAGCCGTAGGGCGAGGTGGTCGGCCTGGTCGGTATGGAGCACGACGATGTGGGATTCCGATCCGTCCGTTCACCCGCCATAGGCCGATCGCCTACCCGCCTTAGGCCGATCGCCCGCGCCTGGTCGGTCAGCCGCCCCCGTGCGCCGAGTGGCGGCGCCGGCGGTGTCGAGCCGGACTGTCGAACGGAGTGCGGGGAAGAGCTCCCGGAACCGGGCCGAGGTGATCGGGCGGGAGATCACCGCCGCGGCACCGCGGCCATGCCCTCGATCTCGACCGTCAGCTCAGGAGCGGCCAGCGCGGCCACCACTGCGAGCGAGTGGGCGGGCCAGTTACCCTCCGGGTACCACCTGGCGAACCGGAGCGGGTGCACTCCGGGGGTGCCGTGTACGGGTCGCTGCTGGCGGCTTCCGTGGTCGCCGGCTCTGCGGCGGAGGGCGGGCCGCCGTCCTCGGCGGATCTGGTGATTCTGCTGATCTGTACGGGGGTGGTGTTCTGGATCACCCATGTCTACGTTCAGGTCGTAAGTTCCGGATATCCCGCCAAGCCCCTTACCTGGGGAGCCTGCGGGCGGTGGCCAGGCGCGAATGATCGCTGGCACAGGCTTCATTTTGGCCGTCCATAGCCGACGCTTTGGCGTCTGGGCTGTGAGGGGCTTTTACCTGGGAGTCGACAAGGGGATCAAGCCCCTTGCCTGCTGTTTACAGCAGCATAACAGCGGCCTTAGTAAGAGATATACTCAGCGGCGCGCGCCGTAAATGCAGAGCGAAGGCTGAAGCACGGATTCAGCATCTCTCCTTCAGTCATTCATGCAGGCCTCTTCAATAGCCTTATCGAGCGGATCGAGAAGGGCAACTATGGATAGAACTCTGTCCCACTCCCGTACAGGCTCGACCATAGATTTTGCGCGGTTTATCTTAAGGTGCGATGCGCGATTTCTCACATCACTAAGATCGTCTAATCGATTCAGTAATTCCTGATTGAAATCCTCCTCCTTTAATCCAAGAGGGATTAATAATTTCCGCAAGTCGCCACTATCCATGCCGTGACTCTTGCGTGTCGATTGAATGTAGGAATCGTGGACCTTATCGAGAAAATCATGATCAGTAAATATCTCGTTCCGAGAGAGTGGGATTGACCTCGAAAATTTTCTTAGAACGTACCAAATTACAAGGGCATGACCTGTTCGCGTCGGCTGGGATCGCTTAATTCTAGCGACGCCGACTGTCGCTGCACTTCGACAGCGCTCTTCGATAAATTCTTCTAGCGCTGCATTAGCGAGTAGTACGAAACTGAGTGCCATTCTATGATCTTTGCGAGAGTACGCCCCATAGTCTTGGCTTTCCACAATCAGATCCGACCTAAGATCAGTAAGAGACTGATTAAGCGCCGCCAGCTCACGAGAGGCCACGGCTAGCTATTCACCCCTCAGCTCTAGAAGGGTCCGGGCTCTACGCATAATGGGTAGTTCAACATTGAGGATCTCTTGGACTTTTGATCCGTAGCGCAGGATACGCCCTGCCGTAGCACTTTCAGTCTTGGTGGTGGACTTTATGCTGTCCTGGAACTTCAGGTCTTCGATGCAGAGGATTTCGAATGCTTTTCTGAGTTCGCCAGACTTTTCCGCAATTATCTCCTGGCTAATTCCCGATGATGAGAATGTAGCACACATAAGATCGAAAACCGCTACGTTGAATCGCTTGATATATTCTTTCGTAGTGTCATTTTCTTCGTATCGATAGAAGGCATTATTTCCGAATACGGAGAATGTGTAGTCTATTGCTCGCTCGCAGGATACGGCCAGCGATTCATACTGGCTTGCGCGAGAAGTCCATTCACGATTGCCCTGAACGCATGTCTCATCGAGGAACTCGCGGAGGTTTCCTGCGTAGTCTTCGATATGGTCCTGGAATGCCACAGCGCGAAGCAGCATTTCGGCATCACGCATCCGGAAGTCCGGGTTCTTAAGGCGTCGAGCGCGTCTAATGGCAACGCTGTCGGCAGATCGATTGTTGATCCAGACGGTGAAGTCGCCAGGGAAAAGTGCTTGGCGTAGCTCTTGAGGTGAAAGAGGGACGCTATATTGATTGAGCCTGACGAAAATCTGATAGAGGACAGCCGGCTTGCCCCAGTTTCTAACCACCATAGTCCTCACCGGCTGAGCGAGAAAGCTTTCAAGCCAGTCTTGGCCGCCCTCAATTTTCTGCATTCTAGCGAATGACTTGCCTTTGAATTGTGTAAGGAACTGCAATTTACTCAGGGTGAGCGCCTTGAATTGTTCATTCGGGCTAGCGAACTGTTTCATAGTAACGAGGCGCTGTTTTCCGTCAAGAACTATGAATCGGCCTTTATGCCCCCTATCTTCCGCAAGAACAATCTGAGGTACTGGAAGGCCGAGCATTAGGGACTCAATATAAAGACTCTTGCGAGTGCTATTCCACGCATCGCGCCGCTGAAAGGCTGGATTGATGTCGAAGGTAGTGCCAATCTTCTCCAGCAAAGATTGGACGCTCCAGTCCAGGGTATATATTACGACGTCTGCGACATCCTCTGCGGTTAGAGCGTCTTCATTGACTTCGTTTTCGTCGAGCTCCTCCTCGGCAAACTCATCGAACAGCTCATCGCGCCCGTCGTTTTCGCTCATTTTGTCCCCTAGTGTCGTTTTTCATCTATTCACCTAAGGCTCGTCATGGCATTCTAGCCGCTGCAGCTGAGACAAGTTGGTTGATTTCGCCTCGAAGAACCTCACAGTGGTCTTTGTGGAGGGCTAACCAGAGCTCAGCCCAAGAGCGGTTGACTCTGTGCTCGATTGCCCGCCGTATCGGCAGCTGGGCCGACCAGTCGCTACGCAGCAGCAGCCACTCCAGGCACGGTGTAGCCGATGTGGAACCATGTGGCCGTTCCGTGTTTTGATCCGCATCAGCGTTCGGCGCTGGTCGGCGGAGCCATGCGTGAGCGGACCGCACACCAATTCGGCCTGCAAGCGGCGAACTGCGCAGGGCTAACCTTGAGCAAGGACGGAGGCTCCTTGGAATGCAATGCCTGGGCGCCGTTCTTCCGCTAGGCTCGCCGCCACTGTTCCACCGACCGCTCAGTGTTGGCCCGCAGTCGGCGCGTGCTCACTATGTTCTTCTCGCCTTGTGCGAATATCTCGGCCGCTTCCAGCAGTGCTCGTTCTCGGTGCTGCCATTCTCGAGCGGTGAAACCACTACCTTGCGTGATCACATACGCTCGACATGCCGGACGGATCAACGCTCGCCAAAACCTACTGCGGACAAGTGGTGGTAATTAGCAGAGGCGTTGGGTTCGGTTAACCAATAATCTGGAATATCGCAGCCCCTGCCACGACGCATCCGTCATCCCAGTAGTCTTATGTGTGATCTGGCTTCACAACCACATCCAGTCTAGGCAGCAACGGCCCACTGGGTTCCCCAATAGTTCGCGGCTCAGATTGGACTTGCAGCTCAACACCGAAAAAGACTATTGATCCTGCGAACTGCTCATTGAGTCGTTTTAGAGCACGGCGGTGCTCGGGTCTAAGCGGATACGGGACTCGCCAGCTTGCTCCTGCTGATATCCAAATGATCACATCAGCCTGGTATTCGCAGGCATACAGCACGATCTGCCCAAAGTGTCCGTGATCGCTTGGTCCAAACTGATTCTCGATGATCACGGTTCGCCCGGCATCGTCTCTGGCGACAATGTCAGCCCGAAAAGGGCCTATAGGAACCTCGCGAGTAACGAACTCCAGGGTCCTCCCCAGCTTCTGTCCCAGTAAAGGCAGATTGTCGATCACCCAGGGCGTGAGGTTTCGGACTTCGTCAGGCCACGTGTTTCGTACGTCGAGTTCGCACGACGCGATCTTGACAGAAGCCCAGTCGAACTCTTGTGGATCAGGTAACCGCATATACCCAGGGTCGCATGCCATCTCCCCTTGCGTAGGACGGTCCGCTATTCCGGTGTTGATGTGGCTGCGCATACGCCCTGCGGACGTGGAAATCGGAGGTGGCTGGCCGCCGATGTCGGCTCCGCCTGGTGCCTGGTTGATGACGATTTTCAGCCTGATGCCGGGAGCCACTAAAGGGGCTCTGGATTTTCACTTCGAGTATGAGAGTTCGGCCCCCCATTTCCCCTACGGGCTACTCGGGTAGCCACCCCTAGTCGCCACATGGGAGACGAGGGGCGCAATTGCAAGAGACCAGCTATCCGCTGGAATTTGTGGACGCCGCGATCGACATCGGCATGAGCGGCCAGGTGGTGTGCGCGCGTAGCGAGCGAGGACGATCCCGGACGGCGCCGCCAGGAGGTGCGCGCTCGCCGTGCTGACTGCATTCTTCCTCACTCTGGCCGACCAGTTGTGCTGCCAGAGCGCGACCTTGGTGGCTATGGAGGTCGCCTTGGCCTGCGTACTGGAAGGAAGCCGGTCCACTACCTGCTCGAGGCAGAAGGCTTCACCGGGTCGGTGCGTTTGGATCACTGTCGAAGTCGATCCGGCGGGTCACGATCGGGGCCTACTCGGTGGGTGCCTGGTCATCGGTGGTCTTGGCCGCGTTGGGCACGCTGACGAAACTTCTCATGTGCGGGACTGTTTAGATCAAACCTTCCTCGCGGAGAGCGCGTACCGCTTTGCGCCCGTTGTCGCGGGTGATGCCGAACTCCTGGACGAGAGAGCTCGGAGACCAGGTACTTGGGCGGATACGCACCGGACTGGATACGCCCTCGAATCACATTCGCTACCTGCTGCCATCTCGGCCTATCCGGCCCGAACTCAAACATGAGTCAACGGGAGAAAACGGCGAGCAGGACCGCGCCGTGCTCGGCGCTGCCGGACAATCAACGTTCGCCTACGACGATAGACAACGGTAGACACTCAGCCGGCCGTGGCCTTCGCATAGTGGAACACGTCGGGCGGGAGCGGGTGGTCCAGACGCCAGACGAAACGGATTGGTCGGTCGCCTTCGTGGCTGACGTAACGCATGGGACCGGCGTAGGTGTATGGTGGCGCGCCCAGCCCCTCGTCACGCTTGGACTGGCGGATCAGCAGGTGAACGGTGGACTCGCCGGATAGGTAGCGGCGAGCGGTTGCGGCTGAGGAGCGTAGGGTGCTCTGCGATTCCCACTGGAACAGTTCTTCGGTGATCGCCCGATCGTGGTACAGCGTGGTAGGGGAGTAGTGGTCTTCAGCTTTGTCGATGGTGACGAAAAACAGGTCCGCCTTGTGCTCCTCGACATATTTGACGCCCTCGCGCATGTGGGCGGGCTTGTCTACGCCGAAGGCGGCCAAGACTTCGTTCTTGCTGTAGCGGGCATGGACGTGCAACGGCACGATCGGGTCCAACTGCGGGGCGACGTGACGAATCCCTGAGTGCAGTACGCCGGCTAGTTCTCGAAGCTCCATAGCCCGAGCGCCGGTGAGCTGCGCGAGTCTGGCCTCCATACCGGAGGCAGGCTGGGTACCGCCCCACAACATGACGTCCAGCATGGCCAGGAGACGCAGCTCACGGGGTGAGCGCGAAGTTCGGCCGTTCAGCATTTCGGTTAGGAACGCGAGGCGCTCGACGTCGTCGATATGCAGCATCCGACCGAAGGCGCGGCCCAACTGCTCATCCGGTGTATCGGCTTCAAGGCCGGCGGCGTACCGCAGAGAGGCCCATCCCTGCCGCCGCCGGTAGAGGTCCTCCACATCCAGTCCGGTCTCGTCCAGAAACCGCGGCAGAGTGACATCACCGAGATCGCGCAGCTCGCGAGACAGGTCCTTCCAATTGAGGCTGAGCGCCTGCCGAACGTTCTCAAGGACTAGGCGGCGTACGTCGCGGTCCAGGTCAATAACGCAACCGGCGGGCAAGGCGGGGAAGCCCTGCTCGATCTCGCGGGCGATTCCGGTATGACTGGCACCGGTGAGTGCCCGGTAGCGCCGATCGAAGCGAAACTGCTTGTGCTGGTTGCCAACGAAGTCGAGCACGGTCAGGCACGGCTTGTCATCGGACAGCCGCAGACCACGGCCGAGCTGCTGCAGGAAGACAGTGGCACTGTCGGTGGGGCGCAAGAAGAGAACGGTGTCGATCTCTGGGACATCGACGCCCTCATTGAAGAGATCAACAGTGAACACTGCGTTGATCCGGCGTGCTCTCAGGTCACGCAACGCTTGGGAACGATCGCTAGGCGAGCTCTGCGCCGTGACTGCAACCGAGGGGAGCCCCGCTCGGGTGAAGCGGTCGGCCATGAAGCGGGCGTGGTCAATGCTCACGCAGAACCCGAGGGCTCGCATTCGCCCGACGTCGCCAATCTTGCGATTAAGTGTCTCCAACACAACGGCCACTCGACGGTCGTTGCCCGTGTAGACGCCGGACAACTGGCCTGCGTCGTAACCCTGTCCCCGGCGCCAGTCGACCTGACGCAGATCGGTGCCGTCGTGGATGCCGAAGTACTGGAACGGCGCGAGTAGACCACGCTCGAGTGCCTCCCACAACCGCAGCTCGGCCGCGATCCGACCGCCGAACCAGTGCTTGATATCTTGCCCGTCGGCGCGTTCTGGCGTCGCGGTCAGACCAAGCAGCACCCTCGGGTGCACGGTGGATAGCAAGCGTCGGTAGGTCGAAGCCTCGGCGTGGTGGAATTCGTCCACGATTAATACGTCGACCGCGTCCGTCTCTGGCACCGGGTTGGAGCGTAGAGATTGGATCGAGGCGAAGACGTGCCGCCATTGCTCGGGGCGCGCGCCGCCGACGTACAGTTCGCCAAACGTCTCGTCGCGCAGCACCTGGCGGAAAGTGAGCAGGCTCTGCCGCAAGATCTCCTCACGGTGGGCGACGAATAGCAGCGAGTCAGCCTGCCCGGCGTCACGTAGCCGGCGATAGTCCAGGGCCGCGACCACGGTCTTGCCGGTGCCCGTCGCCATGACCACCAGGTTCTGCCATCGGTCGTGGATCTGGCGTTCGGCGGCGAGCTCGTCAAGGATCTCGCGCTGGTAAGGGTAAGGGCGGACATCGACGTGGGCGAAGTCGATGACGACCTGTCCGCCGACGGAGCGCTCGGCCGACAAGGCACGGTCGAGCCGCTCGGCATCCTTCGCTGGGTCATAGGGCTCGAATGAGGGGTCGCCCCAGTAGTCGTCGAAGGTGGCCGCGAAGGTGTCGATCAGATGTGGTTGCTCTGCCTGGGCGAGCCGTACGTTCCATTCCAGGCCATGGCTGAGAGCCGTCTTGGACAGGTTCGAGGAGCCCACGTAGGCCGTGGACAAGCCTGACTTCCGGTGGAACAGCCACGCCTTAGCGTGGAGGCGGGTCATCCGGGTGTCGTAGGAGACGCGGACGTCAGCGCCCATGGCGGCCAGCCGGTCCACTGCCAGGCGGTCGGTGGCGCCGATGTATGTGGTGGTCACCAACCTCAGTTGTCCGCCGCGCGCCAAGAATTCCTCGATCGCCTCTGCCAGCACCCGTACGCCGTTCCATTTCACGAAGGCGCACAGCAGGTCCACGCGATCTGCGGAGGCGAGCTCATGCTTAAGCTCATGGCCGATCTCTGGTTGGCCCCTGCCGTTTACCAGCAACGCACTGCCTGTAAGAGGAATCACCGGACGCGCCGGGAATCGTACCTGCCCTGCCGCGTCCCGGCTTCTCGCGAAGGCCAGTAGTTCCTCGGCGGCCTCCACGAGTTCTTCAGGTGCGGCGGCCTCGGGCACGAGATCGCCGATTAGATCGGCGATGCGGTTGACGATCTCGACCTGCCGGGCCAGCCGTGCTGCGTCGGTTTCTCCTCGGACGGCACGCAACGCCCGGCGTGTCAGCGCGGCCAGATGCCGTGCCAGCGTCTCGTGGGAATCGGCGATATCCAATGATCGTCGGTCGATGAGCTCGCGGTCAGGGACTGCGCGTAGCAGGGCGCCCACTTGACGGGTGATTAGATGTTCGTAGACGCCCGGCTGGAGATCGCTCACGCCCGCGACTATAAGGCGTGGCGTGGCTACGTGAAGGTGTAAGTGGCTTGCCGCCTTAGCTCAGCAGCCGAACATCTCAGGCGCTCGTAGAAGGATCACGAGAGATCGAGGCTGACCCGGCCTTATCCGCGAGCGGTACCCGTCGTCCATCGTGCACGGTGGTTCGCTACATACTGCGGATTGATCCGATGCGACCGGTTCACGATGAGGGTCCCCTTGACCTGACCGGTGCGGGCTTCGATTACCTTGAGATCATCGGACAGGTAAATAGCTCCGTTGTCGAACCGAACATGATCGTTCGGGCAGAGGCAGAGGACGTTCTCGACAATGTCGGGACCACGGTGAGGGCTGCCGATGGCCTGAATATGAGCTCCCTCGCTGTAGCGGCCGCCGGCTACTTCTACTGCCAGCCCACAGATTTGGCACTCGTGGTCATACCAGGCTTTAACCTGCTGGACAACCTTGCTGTTGCGGACGATTCGCTGAACCACGGTCTCGATCACCGGGGCAGGGCCTGGGGTGTTCGTGACCATATCGATCGTGCTCTGGAGGGGAGGCGGCGTAGCCGTGGTAGATGCCTCGTCTGGGAGCTTGACTAGGGTGAATTGCCAGATCCGGAATCCATCGATGCCCACCTTCGCCCCGTGGGACTCCACGCGATACAGGCCGTCGTACCGGAGTCCTGAGGCAGGAGCATAGGGCGAGTCAGAGTTACGGCCCCGGACTACACGGACGGGCAGCCCCTCGAGTTCACTGCGGACCAATCCGGCGTTACCGGGATCGGATAACTCTTGATCGCGGACCTGCCGGCCGGTGTCTGGGTCGCGACCGCCATGACCCGTGTAGACGATGGTTTCGCCGTAGTCCTTGTCGTCCACGTACCCGCCGGAGACCACGATGGAATCGGCGCCGTCTTTTCCAGTTCCCGAGATGCCTGCCTGGAGCGGAGCATGGACGCCCGCATCGTGCAGTGCCCGCCGATTCCCGTACGCCGACCCTACTCGTTGGCCCTCAATGTGCCCAAAGATCCTCGCCATGTCGACATAACTAACATGAGCGTCAAATGGTTCCAAGCGGACAGGGCCATCTCGTGTTGGCAATCAGGATTTCCCAAAAGCCCACGTTGCTGACATTGCTGGTGGCCGCTCACCTCGTGATGTGACACGGTCGAGGGAAGGTGTCCTGTTCGTTTGCCGGGACGAACGGTGATCCAGATACGGTTCCTCGCTCACCCGTCTTCAGCCCGATCGGAAGGCGACCGGATGTGCTTGATCCGGTTTGACGGGCTTCCGAGATCAGGGTTCCTTCCCGGAAGGATGTCGATGATGGAGAGCGTGGGGAACAAGAAGCCGCGTCCTCGCTGCTCGTTCACGCGACTGGACGCGCTCTGGCATCGGCCGGGAAGCGATTGCCAATGTGGATCTACTTCTCCGGCCAGTTCCCCCGGGGTGCCACGAACGTTCCCCGTCCCTGAATCGTGACGACCCAGCCTTCCTCTCGAAGGAGCTCCATGGCACGCCGGACCGAACCGCGAGCGATGCCGTGCTCCTGCTGCAGCGAACTCTCGGAAGGCACCAGCTGCCGCTCCGCCAAGCCGCCGGCCTTGATTTTCTCCCTGATGATCCCCGCCAACTGCTCATAGATCGGCGTCGGGTCAAGCTGGTCGACTGTCACAGACAACACGTTAGAGACGAGTAGGCATGGGCCTTACGCCTGGTACGTGCTAGACGTACTAGACGGGATGAACGAGTTGAACGTACGCTGCTGAGAAGCGACGAGCCCGCCCCAGCGATGGAAGCGCCAAGGCGGGCTCTTGATCGGACACGGGAGGTCCGACCCATGGGTAACCCAACCACGGATGAGCGATTCGCACCTCACCTGATGTCGGAGGTCCAGGCTGTGCTGGAGAAGCACGGCTATCGGCTGCCGCCAGGAAGCGACTACATCCACGAACTCGTTATGGCCCGCGTCGACGTCGCGCTCAGGAACCTCGTCGAGGGCTTCGAGGGGAGGACCGCGTGACATGGCGGAGATCCCTGACTTCCATGGACCGCACTTCGGGCCTCCGCAGGCCAACCACGTCAAGCTGACCTGGTACGCACCAACCGATCGGGCACGGTGGATCCGCGTGGTCTCGCATTCTTGCGAGTGCAGCAGGACGTTGTACGAGCTGTGCGCCGCCGGTGGCCAAGGGTTCGTACGCCGGACGGACCGCGCCGAGGGCACCACCCACGAAACCGCGTGGATGTTGACCGCGGCGGCGAGAAGTCTCTACGAACGGATCCTGCGCGGCGAGGCGCTATGAGACCGGAACGGCAGACGGTTTCCTAATGCGGGCCGGGCACGATCAATGACGCCCTCGACCTGTAGATCATTATCATCCGTCTCGGCCCCGGCTATGGTCGGGGCCAACCTTGCGAGTGACTACAACAGGTTGAATTCGTAGGGTCGGTCATGGGGTTTGCCGGGTTGCCGAGGGTGAGCCCGATCTGGGCTGGGCCCCGGTGAGCAGGTGGGGCCGGTACTGGAGCTTCTTGAGCTTCCGAAGTTGAGGGTTCGGAGTTACAGCCTGGCGAGCCCTGTACGAGCCCCAGACCGGTTTTGACAGGGTTCTCCCGCCCGCGCCCGGAAGGGCCATATCTCAGCAGCATGTCCCGATCTGGTTACTCCTCGCGAAAAGTTGCCGCCGGCGCTTTAGTCTGTGCGCCGTGGGAATGGAAGGCCTAGATCTACTGGCTGTGATAGGCAGCTCAGGAGCAGCCGGATTGCTCAGCGCTCTCGCGTCGGTTGTCCGCGATCGCTTCGATCGGCGCAAGGAAGTGCATGTAGCACTCCCACCCAGCACGCCGACGATTGAGGATCGAGCGGATGAGCTGGCGGAGATCCTCAAGCGTTCGACAACGTTGCTGGACGAGCTGACAGCCGAGATTGCGGCACGAACCGCGACGGCTATAGAGATGGAAGCGAAGGCGAAGCACGCGGAGAACCTGGCCTCGTTGCATGAAGAGCAGCGTCAGGCAGTGGAGAAGCTGCTTGACGCGAGGCTAGAAGCCCGGCTGAAGGAGAGCGGCAAGAAGTCCTTCCTGCAGGGCATGTGGCTGAACATCATCAGCGGAGCGTTCTTCTTCGCCGCCGGTGTTGTCGTGACCATCTTGCTCGACATCGGCCGATAGCACGGAGATTTCGGCGTACGTTCGACCTATGAACGATAAGAAGATCATCTGGGTCAAGCCGTTCGATCCGGCTAACCACAAGCCGGAGACCGAGGGTCAAGCCGGACGCTGTGGGTGGCACGGGACAAACGAGGGTGTGCCTTGCGGGGAGACGCCCTTCGCCAGCGTCAAGTTCCACTACTCCGACTTCCAGCCTGTCTACTCCGCGTGTGAGCGTGCCGTGCGGGAGATTTCCGAGCGGTATGGCTTTCCGATCCCACCCAGCCGCTAGGCCCCACGGAGAGCCCCACGAGATTCGGCCCAGTTTTTCGATGCGCGTGCCTACAGAGTAAGGGTCCAGACCAGAACACGCAGCCAGGTCACACCCCCTCGACACCCCCGGCAAACCCATGACCGACCCTACGAATTTAACCTGTTGTGGCTTTGTTGGAGATGGCTCACCGCGCAGCGTGAGCTACAAAGAGACTGGTTACGTCGCCTCGGGGGTGCAGTGATGTATCTCGCCGAAGCGATGGCGGGCGATGCGGAGTAGCTCGGTGAAATCCTTGACCGGATCGCGCCCCTTCGCCATCTCGGAAAGGTCGATGCCCATCCATGGGCGTTTATCGCCACATCGGAACAGCATGAACGCGACATAGGGCTTCGTTCTGGCGCTCTCCCCTGTGTACGCGATCAACCCTTTTCCGAGATCCAGCGGCAGTACTGACAGCTGCTTTCTGCCGAAATTCTCGCGGGCAAGATCGAGTGCCTCGCTCCCGCCGCGTACGGACCAGTTCAGGGAAAATCGGTTGTACGTGTTCCTAAGCGCGCATCCGCCATGAGTGGTGGGAACGCCGTCCTTGCTCTCCTCCAGTGGCATGGTAAGACCGCTGATCTTGCGTATTGCCTGTTGAGGAACTACGTCGCACCAGTAGGGACCCGAGTTGGTGATTGGGCTGGTATCGACAGTTGCGGATGGTACCTCTGCCGGAGGGCCGCCGCGTTGAGTACAGCCGGAGCTAAGCGCCAGCACAAGAAGCGTTCCGAGGACGACGTCCGGAGCACGCCTGGCCATGTCAGTAGTTCCGGTCGATGCCGAGGTTGGCGTGGACATCCACGCCGGCACTGTTATCCATGTCCACTCGTATGTCTTGCGTCTTGCTTTCGATCTTAGTGTGCCAGCGTGCCCAATCAATGAATCCGTCGTAGGTGGCGGGGTCGGCGACGATCTCGTCGAGCGGTTTGAGAGCAGGAGGATGTCCTGCTGTGGCGAACGGCTTACCTTCAAGGTCCTTGAGAGCGCTTGAACTCCAGCCGCCGTGGGCGATCTTCGTGCTGAGGATCATCTGGCGTACCATCCACAGGGTCATCTCGCGGTCATCGTTCGCCTGCTGCAAGGCCGAATCCTTGGTCAGTCCTTCCTTCACCAGTCGCTCGGCCAGGACTGCCGACAGCTTGTCGAAAGCCATCGGCGTGAGTTTCTCGTGTGCTTTGTCCCCCCAGAACCCGAACCGCGAGGCGAGCTTGCCCGCAGGGCCGGTCAGTTCGCCCAGCGTGTCAAGGATCAGGCCCTTCATCTCCGCCCTAGCCTGTTCATCGCTGCTGGCTTGAGCCATCAGGATCAGCCTTCGAGGTTCGAGCAGATGCGCCATGAAGCGAGCCTCAGGGATGAGCAGCTCTCGGATGCTCGCCCCGTTGTCCCGCCTGTAGGAGTCCTGGATCGCTTTGAACATGCGCTGGGCTTCCGCGCCCACGAGGGCCTTCACCGATCCCCCGTTGCGGCCCACGAAGGTCAGCACACGATCCATCTCGACCTGGTTGATGTCCTTCAGGTCAGGGTCTCCGTCGTCGAAGAGGCTGAAGATCTCGTCGATGTGCGCGGCCATGACCGTCCCCATCGGTCCGTCTAGGAAGGACAACCGGTCCAGCTTCTTCTGGTCGGCGATTGTCAGCTTCCCGTCGTCTCCCCGGTCGAAGACGCCGTCGAGTTCCTTCTTGAGAATGACGAGCGCGTCGTTGGTGAACTTGACTGATTCCTTGTCTTTGCCGCTCAACGCCGTCTGCAGAAGGCCGGCGAAAGGAGCGTAATTCTTCGTGTGGTTGAAGCCGTCCAGCCGATCCGTGAGCAGGTATTCCATGATGCTCTTCCCCCAACCCTGTGGGGTGTGGAAGAGCAGGGCCTGCGCTGCCTCCGGCGTGTGTCTCGCGGCCTGGGACAGATCGTCGATGACGCTGGCCTTTATCGGCTTCCCCGGTTCCCCCATGTTGGGCCCGCCGGGCTGCATCGAATCGCTGAGCCCGAGCACGGTGGCCAAATCCATGGCGTTGGCGTAGGGCGGGCCGGAATCCGACAACTCCTTTTGATGGACGATTGCGTCCCGGCCCACCACCTCCATGAATCGCTTGGAGAACGGCGGCTTGCCGTCGCTCGCCCGCCAGATCAGTGCCTGCGCCTGATACCCGACGTAAGCCACCTCGTTGGCCCGGTGCTGCGCCCGCCCTTCCTTCACCAACTGGGAGAGGAACGCCTCGCCCATGAAGGCCGGGTCTTTGGGATCGGTGCCCTTGGCCAAGGCCGCGGCGAGCAGCTTCATGCCCTCCTTGACCTGCTGGGACACCTGGTCGCCCTTGGCGGTCCGCATCATTACGTTGGCCCGCATCTGAAGGGCCAGCGATGCCGGAAGCTCGGTGATGCCCTTGGCCCCCAGTTTGGCCAGGAAGGCCTTGACGAATTCCGGGTCAGAGGCCTTGCCCGCGAATCCCCGCAGTTGCGCCATGGCATTGGCGTCCCCGCGGCCCGCGGCCACTGCGGCGTTCGCGGCCAGCGTTCCGTTCAGCAATCCCTCGGCGGCTGCCAGCGAATCGGGGACGGGAACCATGGTCCCGGCCGGCGTGTGCGTGCCGAAAGTGACCTTCAGTCGTTCCATCTCCCTGATCAGGTTTTGCCGCCGCCGCAGGTCTTCGACCTCCGCCCCAACCTCTCTGGCCATGTCGCGGATGCGCAGCGCCGGTCCGGTGTCCAGCCCCGCGGCCGTGAGTTCGCCGTGCAGTGCTGCGGCCAGTCCCTCGAGTTGCTGGGCCGCCGTGCTGTGCCTGGAGACCAGGCTGTCGAACTCGGGTTGCTTGATCCCGGTGAAGCTCACCTCGTACCCGCCAGTTTGTCGCTGGCGTCGGCGACGGCCCGGGCGAGCATCGCGCGTAGCTCCCGCTCGCGGCCGTGTACGGTCTGGCCGAAGCGGCCGCCGGTTGGTCCCACCCACGCTCCGGCATCCATCAGCTCGCAGGAAGGATGAAGGGCCCACCAGTGGTCGTCGGACAGCTTCTGGATGCGTTGCGCCGCCGCTCGCATCGCCTCGCGATCAAGATCAGGCATGCCGATCTCTCCTCGTACGACTCCCAAGCCCCCTAGAGACGATAGCTCTCTCCGGGCCGATTGCCCTGGCATCAAACAAACTCGGAATTTTTCCTGATAATTCGAGCCAAATAGCTCGCCAGTGCGTACACCTTTGAAGCGACGCGCGGGCTCCGACGGACGCTCCCCTTTCTCGATTGCGGGTAGTTAGTACGCTTTGTTCTGCGCTTTGGCACGTCCATGACGGATACCCGCAGTTGACTCTTGACTAAACGTCACAGTGAGCCGGTTCCGCGCGCCCAGCAGAGCAGGACGTGAAGCCGTGACGTAGCGGTGGATCTTGTTGTTCGTAAGCTCGTCGTCGCTTGCCGGTGGAGGAAGCCCGGTTCGGGTAGCTGCCAGGAGGCCCGGTAGCAGGCCGGCGGTTTCGTCTGGAAACGGGCGGGTCGAAGCCCAGCGTCAAAGGCCCTGTAACAGGGGGAGCGACGGTGCGTTCCGTATCCGGTCCGTGCCTTGCAGCATGTGCTTTACCGGGCGGCCAAGGCGGTTCCCTCTGGGGCTGGCCATCCCGGCGCGCCCCGGTGGCGTGCCGGTGAGTCCGGCAGAACGTGGAGTCGACGTTCACCGTCCACCCGATGCGACCGCGCGCGTCGGCCCGCGCCTGGAGCTTGGCGAGCAGCCCTGCCCACACTCCCAGGCGCTGCCAGCGGCGGAACAGCCTGTAGGCGAGAAGTGTAGGAGCGTCCGCCAGTAGGCATCGGATGCGTGGGGATGTGTCTGACGCCAGGAGCGAGTGTCAGTACAGACGTCTACTATCCGGGCTGACTGGTGATCAAGTGTGACCACCGATTCCGTCTGAAGGGGCGCCCCCAGCATGACCACCATCTTTACCGTGTCCGTCGACTCCGTCGAGGGCTTGACCCTCCGTGGGAGGGTGCACATCGTCAACCCCGACGTCCCATCCGTGCCACAGGAGACCGTCTTTCCCCTGTCTCTCCTGGCCGATGCCTGGTGGAAGCTGGACAACGGGTTTCTGCACGACGAAGACGATGAAGACGGAGAGCGGTACCCCTTCACCGAGGAGCAGGGCAAGGACATCGTGGCAGGCATGCGGCTGAAAGATGAGTTCCCGGATCTCTTCGAACTCATCCTCGGTAAGGAGATAAGGGTCACCAAAGATGGATACCTACTCGCGGACGACGGCAAGACCGTCCTCGAACCCAGGCGCAAAGCGGAAGACGTGTACGAGCTGAGCGGGGGCAGCCGCCCCGGCTATTCCGTGTTTACTTCCGGCGACGCCGAGGAGTTCTCACAACGCGCCGCCGACATCGTGACCTCCTACGACATCAGCCCGTACCAGAACGTCCCGCTACTGAGTGAAGTCGCAGCGCTGAAGGACCCGAACGAGCCCTGGGATTCGGAGGAGCCGGACGGCCCCGCCGATCTGGACGATTTTGGCGCATGGGAGCTTCTGGGGGACTGCTCCTTCGCTGACTATCCTTACGCGGAGATCGTGGTGACGGTCAGCGACGCGGGCTACCTGGAGCACTTGGTCGCAGGTATGCGCTGGGATACGACCATGACCGGGCATGTGTGCTGAGAACTCGTAACACGAGCCTCAAGAGTGTCCTCAGTAGATAGCGGCGCCGGCTGGCGCGGGAAAGACGCCGAGCCACCGTCGACTCGCTCCTCGGAAGGCAGCGGGCGGGCCGTGGCTCCCAGCACCGCGGGCCAGAAGGCGGCCGCCGCCTCGGCCTCCTGCGTGGGGGTGTCGATCAGGAGGGCGTAGACACGACTGCGGTGCATGGTGATCACGCTGAGCGGACGCGCGATGCGGCACGTCGCCAGTAGCGCCAAACATACGGGGAGTTGTAGGTCCAAAATGGGCCACGACCACCACGCACCATGGAGGTAGACACTGTGAAGCGCATCGGCATCATCGGAGTGGGCGAGATCGGCCGGGCCATCGTGATGGGCCTGTGTGACGGAGGCGGCGAGTCGCCAGAGGTGTTCCTCTCTCCCCGGGGAGCCCGCACCGCTGCGGAACTGTCCGAGCGCTACGAGGGTGTACAGGTCTGTGCCGACAATCAGGAGGTGGTGGAACGCTCCGAGCTGGTGATCATCGCCGTACGTCGCCCAGACCGGCACGATGCCCTGGACGGCGTGCGGGTGGACGGCGACAAGGTGGTGGTCAACGTGATGGCCGGCGTCGGCAACGACGACCTGCGGCAGACACTCGCCACCGATGTCCCGCTGGTCCGGGCCATCCCCCTGCCGGCCATACGCGAACGCCGCTCCGTCACGGTGGTGTGCCCATCGCACCCGGAGGTGAACTCCTTCTTTGAGCAGATGGGTGGAGCGCTCCCCGTCGCGGATGAGGCGGCCTTCAACGTCTTCTCCGCGGTGACGGGGACGCTGACCGCTCACTACTGGTATCTCGCCACGCTCACGTCGTGGGCCGTCGGCCAGGGCATCGCCTCCGACGACGCCGAGCACTACGTCCGCGGCCTCTTCCAGGGCGTCGGCCGCTCCTTGAGTGACGAGACGCGCTCCCTGCACCAACTCGCAGCCGACCATGAGACCCCGAACGGAAGCAACGAACGCATCCGAACCACCTGGTTCGACTCGGCCAACTCCGAAGCCCTCAAGAAGGCCCTCGATGACCTCCTCGCCGATCTGAAGTGACCGGCGGGCCACCACAGCACTCAGCCGCAACGATGGCCGCCGCCATAGCTGCAAGCCCTCGGCCACCGTCGGCACTCCGTTCGACGGGCCCGAAGGAGCCATCGGCATGCTGAATCTCGCACCGGGCCTTTTGGTCGCCCACCCTGATCCGCAACTACGTGTTCATGTGCCTCCCCACGCTCGGACAGCATGTCTACGCCGAATACTGGAAGCCGACCCAGGACCTACTCGATCCCAAGGCGCTGGAACAGCTGATGTAGCTGCAGCGGGGCGGTCTTTAGGCAGCGTCTGTCGGCTGGACTACGCAGCTTTTGCGTGGTCGGTCTCCGGCCTGGCGGGAAGTCCCTTCACGATGAGCAGGATCCCTAGGGTGACCTCGAAAAGACCGCCGGGGATGGCACCCCTCGTTTCGGGCGGTCTTACATCGAGTAGGCGCCGGAGGCGAGGGCGATGATGCCGACCACGGTCATCAGCAGTGCCGAGCCGGGGTGCATGGTGATCGAGATGCGGATGTCCTGCTTCTTCCAGGCGAGCCAGACGCCGGGGTAGAGGAAGACGAGCTTGGACAGGACCGTCCAGGGGGCCCAGAAGTGGTACACCGAGAAGAAGAAGGTGTTGAAGAACGGGGCCCACTTGCCGAGCTGCGGGAGGCGGGGCAGCAGGAAGCCGCGGAAGTAGTACTCCTCGAGCAGGGGCAGGGTGAAGCCGGTGAACGGCGCGCAGATGAGCAGCGTGGTGAGGACGAGCTCGTGTGAGTAGCCCTGGAGGTAGGCGGTGCCGTCGGGGCCGGCGCCCTGGTAGTTCACCCAGGTGAAGAACCAGTCGTAGACGATGTTGTCCAGCGGGGTCAGCGAGAGCGAGACCACGGTCATCCACACGAGGCACGCGGCCCCGAGCCAGAAGACCTTCCTGCGTGAGAGCGGCTTGTCGCGGTAGTGGACGACGCCCTTCATCGTGAAGCGGCCGGTCTGCTTCTTGCCCAGCCACAGCAGGAACAGCTGGAGCGGGAAGAGCACAACCGCGAGGGCGATGGCCCAGGCCAGGAAGATCGGGAAGTTCATCGTCCGGACCAGGGGGGCGGCGATGAACGCGTACACGCCGACGATGACCGCGCCGGGCACCAGGTGCAGTGCGATGGAGAGCGGGACGGAGTGACGGTCGGCGAGGAGCTTCGCGACGAAGCCTTTCGGCTGGGCGCCTTGGGTGTTGGCCAGGGGTTGCATTGATGTGTCCATGCCGAGAATCGTGGCCCCGCGACCAAACATGGAGCTGACATGGCTCTGATACGGCTTCGAGTCGCCGTGAAAGGTGCAGGTTACGGTGGGTGCGGATGTACGCGTGCGCCTCGATCGCCATGCCGTTTGCGATCATCGCCATCGCCATCGCCGCGGTCGCCTTCATCGTCAACGGATCCAGCCTGCGCGCCGCCTTCCCCAAGGCACGCTGACCTCCTCACCGCTCATCGCGCGGACCGGCACGGCATCCGGCGGGCCGGACATCCAGGCGTGTCAAGGGAGAGAGCAGCACACCCACGACCAGAGCCAGTTCGTACAGGATGAACCAGACGCCGGTCGGCACGGTGGAGTTGGAGGGTGATCGATGGTTCAGCCGGTCGAGCACGGTGATGAGAACCGCCTCGGCGGCCAGGATCAGGGTGATGCCGAGCGTCACATTCCGCGCATGCGCGACCTCAACATGTCGTTCCATGGCTCGCCGTACCAGGGATTGAGCTCTCCCGTCGGATGGACGATCAGCTGGAGCGCGATCAGGTTGACCGCGGCGTACAGGACGGGGGCTCCCAGGGCGGTCGAATATTTGAGGCGACGTACGTTCATGCGCTGTTGGATGCCAATGTCGGCGTGTGGGTTCCGGCTGGGCGCCCAGCCGGACAATGAGGACCCGAATTTCGCCGTCTATCCACAGGTGGCTGGTGCAGGTCAGGTCGGGACGCCTCGAGTCCAGGGCACCAGCAGATTGCTGTTCCGCTCTCCGATATCGGGCGCGCCTGGGTTCCGCCACCTGCGCGTTTCGCGAAAATTCACGGCCCTATCACCGCGGGCCTCACGCTGACGACCCGGCCTTCCTCTCGCAGGAGTTCCATGGCTCGCCGGACGGAACCGCGAGCGATGCCGTGCTCCTGCTGCAGAGAACTCTCGGAAGGCACCAGCTGTGCTTATGCCTGGTACGGGCTCTGAGGGACGGGATCATCCTTCGCAGGCACGGGGATGAGGTCTTCGGGTAGCCGAGCGCCCGTGACCTCGGCACGGATCATGGCCGTGAACAGTTCGGGCTTTTCGCCGCTCCATGCGTGTCCCACTCCGGGTGCCAGGCAGGCCTCGCCCTGGGGAAATGCTGCGGCGATCTCGGCCAGGGACCGTTTGGTGAGATCATGCTCGTTCTCGCCGGCCACTGCCAGAATCCGGCACCGGGAGTCCTTGGCCTGGGGCGGAAGCCGAAAGCCGAGGGCTTCGCTGCTGACCTTGCGGAATGCCTGCCGCGTGGTGGCTCGCGCGGCGCTCTGGTAGCCGTCGATGTCGGCCGCAGGAACGTTGAGCGCGCGAGCATTGGCCCGCAGCACTGGCCCCCATTTCATGGCCGGTGCCATCAGCGCACCCATGAGCCGCAATCTGCCTGGGTTGGGGAACGGCAGCACGTTCACCCCGCTCACGATCGCGCTCACCACCACCTCGGGAGCTGTCGCGGTCAGATACGCCCCCACATAACCGCCCAGGGAAAGCCCAACGACGTGCGCCCGGCCCGACGGAGCCCGCGCGGCGATCATCTCGGCTACCAGACGGGCGGTGTCGGCGATCGAGACCCACGGGCACGTGTTGCTTTGCCCATGCCCCGGCAGATCGGGAACCAGCACACGCATGCCGGTCGCCAGTGCGGAGACCTGCCTGTTCCACATCCAGCCGCTGGTGCCCACACCGTGCAAAAGCACCACCGCCGGAGCGTCGACCGGACCCGCCTCTTGGACAAAGATCGCCATACCCGCCATGCTGGCACGCCGTCTCTGACTGTGCGGGCCTCACCCTCATTCTTCTGCGAAATAGTGCCCGTTGTCATGGAAGACAGCCCCATTGCGGCATCGTGAGCGGCCGGTTCTCGAGTCGCGTTGTGCGCCGTTCAGGCCGAGCCGGTCAAGTGGCAAAGGCCTATTTCATTCGCAGGAGACAGCAAGTCAACTAGCTGCCTCATCACGGTCGCGGAGTGCTACCAAAACTCGTTCGCCATATCACCGAGAAATTCCAGGCACATCGGAGTCCTGCCGTACGGGCTGAGGGAGGGGAGCGGGGACGTGGCCGCTTACCACGATCTACGTGCCACCTGCCGTGCTACTTCGTGCCGTCCAGCGTTGGGTGGTTGGTACAGGTCAGGTCGGGACGCCTGATCTCGGGTGCTCTGGGTCCGCCTCCTGCGCGTTCTGCGAAGGTTCACGCCCCCATCACGCCATGGTCGTTACGGGGGTCGGCCGGCGATCTAGCGTCGTGAGGCCAGACAGGCCAAACGCAGCGGAGCCCCCTCATGCACCTTCGTCATGTCCTGGTGAGCCTGGCCTTTGTGCCCGCGCTCGCCGCCCCAGTAGCTGCCCACGCGTCAACGGCCGACGGTCCCGGCGTGCTGCCCCAGAAGACTCACTTCGACCTTCAGGCCCACCGCGGTGGCATCGGTATGACGACCGAGGAGTCGCTGGAGGGGTTCGGTAAGGCGATGCGCCTCGGGGTCAGCACTCTGGAGCTGGACACCCACGTCACCAAGGATGAGAAGGTCGTCGTCAACCACGACCGGCAGATCAGCGCTCAGAAGTGCCGCGACACCGCACCGGTCACGCCCGGTGATCCGCTGTACCCGTACGTCGGAAAGTACATCAAGGACCTGACCCTGGCTCAGATCAAGACCATGGACTGCGGGTATCAGCAGTTGCCCGGTTTCCCCGAGCAGGAGCAGATCAAGGGTTTCCGGATGGTCGAGCTCAAGGACGTCTTGAACCTCGTCAAGAGCTACCGCG
This sequence comes from Nonomuraea sp. NPDC049269, assembly GCF_043197155.1. Taxonomy (NCBI): domain Bacteria; kingdom Bacillati; phylum Actinomycetota; class Actinomycetes; order Streptosporangiales; family Streptosporangiaceae; genus Nonomuraea; species Nonomuraea sp. NPDC049269. Next base: position 649,346 of record NZ_JBICSO010000006.1, on the reverse strand, counting down.
CCAAGCAGGTCACGCTCAACATCGAGACCAAGGTCGAGGCGGGCGCGCCCAAGCAGACCGCGCCTCGCGAGCTGTTCGTCCGCCGGGTCTTCGAAGAGATCCACACCTCGGGGATCGAGCGCCAGGTCACCATCCAGTCCTTCGACTGGGGCGCGTTGCTGGAAATGCACCGGCTTGCGCCGACGTGGCCGCTGGTGGCGCTGACGAACTACGACTTTCTTCAGATCGGCAAGCCCGGTGCCTCCCCGTGGCTCGGTGGCATTGACGTCGACAACTATGAAGGCGATTTGGTGAAGGCGGCCGCCGCTATCCCTGGCGTCACGGCGCTCTCTCCTAACTACGGTTTCCCGCAGAGTGGGAAGGTCGGTGACCCAGGCTTCCGCTTCTACCCCGATCAGGCGATGGTGTCGGAGGCGCACGACCGGGGGCTGAAGGTCATCCCGTGGACCTGCGACGACCCCGCCACCCTAGAGGCCCTCATGGACATGGGCGTTGACGGCATCATCACGAACTACCCGAACCACGTCCGGCAGATCATGGCCGACCGCGGCATGCGACTGCCGAAGGCCTACGCGCCGCGCTGACTCCCTCTCGGGCACGCGACATCGTCCCGCCTACCGCGACCGCCAAGAGCCCTCCCTGGTTGGGCCATGGGCGGGTGCAGAGGTGCGTCCCGAAGAAGAGAGCGCGGATTTGGCGGGCGGGGCAGGATGTGTGCTGTGGAAGTCGAGGGAGCCGGTGCGGGTCGGTTTCGGGATCCCGGTGTGCGTCTGTGGCATTTCGCCAGGGAGATTCTGGTTCGGTGTCCGCGGTGTGGCGGGCGTGCGTTGGTGGCTGTATATCGCGATTATCGCGATGGCCATGCGTACGCGATGGGCTGGTTGACGGCGCCGCATCGGTTGACCTGTCTCGGGTGTGGTCATGTCGCCGAGTGGGTGCCGCAGCGGTGGAGTAGTGGTGCTGGGGATGTGTACTTCACCGGTCGTGGCGCGCTCGTGGTGCCGACGTTCGGCGGGCCGGATGACCCGTACTTTGGATTGCCGTTGTGGTTGCGGCGGGCTTGTTGCGGGCGGGTGCTGTGGGCGTACAACGTGCCGCATCTGGAGTTGCTGGAGGCGTATGTGGCTGCGACGCAGCGGGAGCGGCCCAGGCCAGCGGGGTCGCAGACGTTGCTGGAGCGGTTGCCAGTGTGGATGAAGGCGGCCGGTAACCGGGCCGAGGTGCTCGCCGCGATCCGAGCGCTGCGTGACGGAGCGTAAGGGGGTTCGTCCAAGCCGGGGGAGCAAGGGTCGGCCCTGCCGCCGGCTATAGCAGGCGGTATCTGCTCAACCCACAGGCTGGTTCCAGGGTGTTGACCAACGACACCTACGCGCCCTTCATATGAAGCTGAAAGACGTCCGTCAGGGGCGGCCGAGGCCGGCGTCGCGGGCGCGGATGATCGCTTCGGCGCGGCCGGCCACCTGGAGCTTGGTGAAGATGCTGGAGATGTGGTTGGCGACCGTTTTCGGAGCGATGACCAGGTGGCGGGCGATCTCGCCATTGGGACGGCCGGCGGCGATGAGATCGAGGACCTCCCGCTCGCGGCCGGTGAGCTCGGGAAAGGGGTCCTGGACGGCCGGCGGGGCGGCGAAGAAGCCCAGTACCCGGCGGGCCACGCCGGGGCCGAAGATGGCCTGGCCGGCGGCGACGGCGTGGATGGCGCGGGCGATCTCGTCCTGCTGGGCGCCCTTGAGCAGATAGCCGCGGGCACCGGCACGCATCGCGGAGAACACCGAGTCGTCGTCCTCGTACATGGTGAGCATGAGCACCGCGACCTCGGGCGCCGCGTGGGCGATCCGGCGGGTGGCCTCGATGCCGTCCAGATGCGGCATCTGGATGTCCATGACCAGGACGTCGGGCTTGTGCGTCACCGCCTCGCGTACGGCGGCGTGGCCGTCGGCCGCCTCCGCCACGACGGTCAGGCCGCTGATGGAGTCCAGTAGCGCGCGCAGGCCGCTGCGCACCACTGGGTGGTCGTCGGCCAGCACAATACTGATCATGTTGCCCCCAAGGGTAGCGTGGCCGTCACCCGGCCGCCGGTGGGCTCGGGGCCCGCGATGCAGGTGCCGCCCAGTTCGGCGGCGCGCTCGCGCATCGATCGCATGCCGACTCCCGGCTGCCACGCGCCGGATCCACTTCCGTCGTCGGCCACCTCAACGTGCAGGTGGTGGGCGGCCGGCTCGGCCGCGGCCGGATGTCCGTCAGCGTGGATCCGTATACGCACTCGGCCGGCGCTGGAGTGCCGGACCGCGTTGGTGAGGGCCTCCACCGCGATACGGTACGCCGCCGCCTCCACAGCCGCGGGCAGGGCGGGAAGGCCGGCGGCCTCGACGAGTACCGTCAAGCCGGGGCGTTCGAGCTGGGCGGCGCGTTGCCGGATCGCGCCGGCCAGGCCGAGGTCGTCCAGGGCCGGCGGCCGAAGATCATAGACGAGCCGCCGGATGTCGTCAATGGCCTGAGCGGTTTCGGCGCGAAGTTCGGTTAGGAGCGCCCGGGCGCGGCCTGGGTCGGTGACCAGGAGGTTGCCTGCGGCATCGGCCTTGAACGTCACGCCGGTCAGCACAGGGCCCAGGCCGTCGTGCAGATCGCGGCGCAGGCGCCGCCGTTCCTCCTCGCGGGTCACCACCAGGGCCTCGCGGGAACGCTGCAACTGCTCGGAGAGGGCGACCGCGTGCACCGCCACCGACAGCGGCGCCGCCAGCAGTTCCAGGACCGCCCGGTCCGGGCCGCCGAGGCGTTTCTCACCGGCACGCAGACCGATGACCACCTCACCCACCCGTACCCCGCCGTAGGTGAGCGGGATCGTGTGCAGCAGTTCAGGCGGTGCGCCGCAGGCCGCCACCTCGGTGTCATCGGTGCGGAGGGCGGTGAACGGCAGGCGCAGCGCCTCCCGTACGGCCTCCAGCACTCCGGGAAGACCGGTGTCCAGCCGCGCCCCGACCCGTGACACCGCCCGTACGGGATCGGCGCGGTCCCCATACACGATCCGGTCCACGATGCGCTGGAGGCGTACGCGCACCGGGTTGAACCCCACGGCGATCAGCACGGTGACCGCCGCCGAGCTGCCCAGTCCGGCCTCACGCCGCATCACGCTGTCGAGCAGAGCCACCAGGCCGACGTACGAGGCGACGACGACGGCCGTGAGCAGCGCGTACAGCACCGTTCTCGAGAGCACCAGCCGGATGTCGAGCAGCTGGTGGCGCAGGATCGCCACGGTCATCGCGGCGGGAATGAGCGGGATCGCGAGCAGGACGTAGACCGGCGCGTTCTGCAGAACCCCCCACGGCACCAGCACGATCAGGACGAGCAGCACCGCCTGCATCAGCCACAGCAGCTGACGGCGCCGCCGCTCGTCTCCGCGCTGGAAGCGCACCACCAGCGCCACCAGGCCTACCGTCATAGCGGCCAGGCCGCGCACCTCGACCGCCGTCCACAGCGGGTCAAGGTCGGCGTGGATGATCAGGTAACCGGGAAATCCGTCGACCACGGGATCCGGGCTGGTGCCCATCTCCAGCGCGAACAGCGGTGAGGTCACCACGGTGGCCCACATCAGCCGCCGAAAGACGGGACGACCATCGGGGAAGAGCTGCAGGATCAGCGGCAGGCACAACCCGATCGACCACGGCCACGCCCACGCCGCGACGGTGACGAGCGTGCGAATCAGTCCGCCGGGCCAACCGTCGCGCACACCGGCCTCGGCCAAAGGGACGATCGCGGCCGTCGTCGCGTGCCCGATCCCGGCGGCCAGCAACAGCCAGCCGACCGGGTTGCGAGGCCGGTGCCAGGCCACCAGGACACCGCCGATCGGAAACGACAGGCCCATCGCCGCGTTGGTCACGACGAAGTGGTCCCACGCCTCGATCCAGGTCATCCCGGCCACCGCACTGCCGATCACGGCGACGGCGACCTCGGCAACGGCGATGCCGAAGAGCCCGGCGGCTAGCACGACCGGCCACCGTGCCTGCGCCGGCGAGGTGGCGGAATCACCCGGTGTCATGAGCACATGATGAGGTGCACAGGCCCGTCTGTCGTGGGTGTGCGCTCCTGGGACGGCCGGGAAATCCTTCGGGCCTCTCGGCGGCCCTGGCCCATGCGCCTGGGAACGGCGAAGGCGGACGCTTCTGGCATCTGACCTCCACCCCTACGATCTCGGAGGCTCTTGCATGACCACCGCCATGCCCACGACCACGCGCGAGGCCGTCCCGCCGCTGCGTGTCGCGCTCGCGCTGCTCATCCCGGTCGGCCCGCTGGCCGTCGCGATCCTGCGGGCCATCCTGCCGTACTCCACGACCGACGACTCAGCCGGGCTCGTCGGCAAGGTCGCCGCCCATCAGGACGCCCAGAGCGCGGTGCTGTGGCTCGCCTTCGCCGCCACACTGACGCTGGTGCCGGGGACGATCGCGATCGGCTTGCTCGCGGTCCGGCGCGCCCCCCGGCTGGGGACGGCCGGGATGGTGCTGACCGTCGCCGGCTTCTCCTCGCTGTACGCCGTAGGGGTCAGCGACCACGTCGCGCTGTCAGCGGTCCGCGATGGCCTCGACCTCGGTGCGGCCGCACGGCTCCTGGACGACGTGCAAGGTCTGCCCGCCGTCTCGGCGGCCACCATGCTGTTCGTCCTCGGTCACATCCTCGGCGTGGTTCTGCTCGGGGCCGCGCTGTGGCGAGGCGGAACTGTTCCCGCCTGGGCCGGGATGGCTTTGATCGTCTCCCAGCCCTTGCACGCCGTGTTCGCCGCCGTCGTGCCGAACGCCGCGCTCGACGGGCTGGCCTGGGGGCTGACCGCGGTGGGCTTCGCGGCCGCGGCGTTCGCCTTCGCCCGCCACCAGGGTGGGTCCATCCGCCCACCGGACAGGCGCGAGGACGGCAGCGTGTGATGATCCGCTCGTCACGCCCGCTCTTGATCGCCTGAAAGGAAGAGCCAACGGGGCCGACGAAGGAGGCCCTGCGGCGCCGATCGCCCCAGCCCGCCACAGCGCGGTAGCGGCAGGGCGTCCGGCGCAGCGGTCGGCTCGCGCACATCACCCGCTCCATCGCCTCGGAACACGAGTGCGGTGTCCAAACAATTGGCCCGCTTAGCGGACCAATTATCGAATATTGGCTCTGTTGTCGAGCCACTATGAGGGCAAGGATCGTGACATGACCACTCAACACGAAGCATTGCGTGATCTTGCTGCGGTCTCGGTTTCTGACGCCATCACCCAGCTCCCTGGCCCCTTCCAACAGCGCAATCTGGCGATGGTGAATGACACCACCGTCGTTCGCCTGGCTCGATTGGAAGGCGAATTCCCCTGGCACTACCACGATGAGGACGAGCTGTTCCTGTGCTGGGACGGCAGCTTCGAGATCCAGTTGGAGGGGCGGGACCCGGCGGTGCTGAATGCGGGCGAACTGTTCGTCGTTCCCAAGGGGATGCGGCACCGCCCCGTTGCCGACAAGGTCGCCCATGTCCTGCTCATCGAGCACCCGGACACCAAGCAGTACGGGAATTGACGCAACGCGCCCCAAGACCCGTACCGGGTTCAAGGACTCCTCTGACCGCGCCGCCCGGAGCCGATGAAGACCCGAACCTCGACAGGCAAGATGCACATCAAGCCGTCAGCCCGCACATCAGGACCCCGCCCGGAGCGTCCGGCGGGGTCTTCTTATGCGGCTAGTCACGCCCGGCGATCCGCTGTACCCGTACGTCGGAAAGTACATCAAGGACCTGACCCTGGCGCAGATCAAGACCATGGACTGCGGGTATCAGCAGTTGCCCGGTTTTCCCGAGCAGGAGCAGATCAAGGGCTTCCGGATGATCGAGCTCAAAGACGTCTTGAACCTCGTCAAGAGCTACCGCGCCAAGCAGGTCACGCTCAACATCGAGACCAAGGTCGAGGCGGGCGCGCCCGAGCAGACCGCGCCTCGCGAGCTGTTCGTCCGCCGGGTCTTCGAAGAGATCCACACCTCGGGGATCGAGCGCCAGGTCACCATCCAGTCCTTCGACTGGGGCGCGTTGCTGGAAATGCACCGGCTTGCGCCGACGTGGCCGCTGGTGGCGCTGACGAACTACGACTTCCTTCAGATCGGCAAGCCCGGCGCCTCCCCGTGGCTCGGTGGCATTGACGTCGACAACTACGAAGGCGATTTCGTGCAGGCGGCCGCTGCCATCCCTGGCGTCACGGCGCTCTCTCCTAACTACGGTTTCCCGCAGAGTGGGAAGGTCGGTGACCCAGGCTTCCGCTTCTACCCCGATCAGGCGATGGTGTCGGAGGCGCACGACCGGGGGCTGAAGGTCATCCCGTGGACCTGCGACGACCCCGCCACCCTAGAGGCCCTCATGGACATGGGCGTTGACGGCATCATCACGAACTACCCGAACCACGTCCGGCAGATCATGGCCGACCGCGGCATGCGACTGCCGAAGGCCTACGCGCCGCGCTGACTCCCTCTCGGGCACGCGACATCGTCCCGCCTACCGCCACCCAAGCCGCTGGGCGCGGCGTTCCGGGTTACTCGGCGGGGCTTGTCTCCCCGTTCGCGTCACCCACGAGATGTTCGCGGACCGCGGTGAGGATGCGGTCGGACAGGTCGTCGTCGGCGCAGGCCCGTGACAACAGCAAGGCTCCCACGATGGTGGACAACTCCACGAGCACCTCCTCCTCGTTCCCGTCGTCGAGCTGCCGCATCCCGTCGACCATGCCGCGCAAGCCGGCGGTGAACGCCTGACGCAGGGGGTCGCCGGGTTCGGCGCGGGCGGAGTCCACCGCGAGGGCCGGGCCGGGGCAGCCGAGGGCGGGGTTGTCGCGGTGCAGGGCCGACACATAGCCCGCCAGGAATTCGGTGCGGGCGCTGCCGGGGGTGGCGTGCTGTGTGAGGTCGTCCAGGGCGGTGGCCCGTTCGGCGAACGCGGCCGAGCAGGCCTGGGCGACCAGGTCGTCCTTGGAGCTGAAGTGGCGGTAGAAGCCGCCGTGGGTCAGCCCCGCCGCGGCCATCGCCTGCGGAACGCTCACCTTGTCGACGCCGTGCGCGCGCAGCAGCTTCGCCGTGGCCTCGATCACCTGCTCACGGTGCCGCGCGGCTTCGGCCTTGGATGCTCGGGGCATGGTGGGTACACTTCCCTCACAGTATAGATGATGCTAATAATCTATTCTACTCAGAAGGAGGTCCGTCCATGGTCGCGATCGAGAATTCCGTGGCGTTGGTGACCGGTGGCCAGCGCGGTCTCGGCAAGGCGTTCGCCGAGGCACTGGTGGAGCGCGGTGCGGCGAAGGTCTACGTGACCGCGCGCAAACCCGCTACCAGCGATGATCCGCGGATCCTGCCCGTTGCCCTCGATGTCACCGATCAGGACGCGGTATCGTCCCTCGCCGCCCAGGCCCGGGAGGTGACCATCGTGATCAACAACGCCGGCGTGCTCATCCCGTCGCCGCTGCTGAAGGCGGACATGGCCGACGTGGTCGCCACGTTCGACACCAACGTGTTCGGCGCGCTGCGAGTGGCGCGGACCTTCGCTCCCGTCCTGGCGGCCAACGGCGGTGGGGCGCTGGTCGACATCCACTCCGTGTTGTCCTGGGGTGCCGGCGCGGCGGCCTACGGTGCCTCGAAGGCCGCGCTGTGGTCGATCACGAACTCCCTGCGCGTCGAACTGGCCCCGCAGGGCACCCAGGTCGTCGGCGTGCACCTCGGCTTCGCCGACACCGACATGACGGCGGGGATCCCGGTCCCGAAGGTATCGCCCGCCGAGGTCGCCATCGCGGTGCTGGACGGCATCGAAGGCGGTGCCGACGAGGTGCTCGTGGACGAGGTCACCAGGCAGATGAAGGCAGCGCTGTCCGGCCCGGTAGGAGGGCTCACCGTAGCCATCGGGCGTTGAGCCGTCGAACCTGAAGGAGGCAGGGCAGATGCCGTTGTGGCAGGTCTATCATCCCGTCGGCGCGTATTCCGAGGAGCAGAAGCGTGGCTTCGCCGAGGATGTCACGCAGTTCTATGCCCGTTTCGGGCTGCCGAAGTTCTACGTCGTCACGCTCTTCCACGAGGTCCCGCGGGCATCGTTTCTGGTCGGGGGAGTACCTTCGGACGACACCGTGCGCGTCGTGATCGAGCACATCGCCCGCCATGCTGAGGATTCCGGCCTGCGCGAGCGGATGAGCGAGGCCCTGGGTCGCCTGCTGGCCGCGCATACCGGCGACCGCGGGCTGCACTGCGAGTTCCACGTCGACGAGACCCCGCGGGATCTGTGGATGATCGACGGGTTGCGCCCGCCCCCGACGGGCTCGGAGGCGGAGCAGCTCTGGGCGCGGGACAACCGGCCTGTGCCCTACTGATCACGCCGCACCGATCAGGCGCGTGGTCACGGGCCATGCTCCTCGTCGTGGGTGGGGTGTCCGTTGAACTGGCTAGAGCACTTTGGACAAGAAGGCCTGAGTCCGTTCGTGCTGAGGGCGGTCGAGCACTTAACTGGGTGGGCCGCTCTCGACGACGACGCCGTCGTCCATGAACACCACCTGGTCACAGACCTGCTTGGCGAAGCCCAGCTCATGGGTGACCACGACTATGGTCATACCGCCCTCGGCGAGGTCGCGCATCACGTCGAGGACCTCCCCTACCAGTCCAGGGCACCAGCAGATCCCTGTTCCGCTCTCCGATATCGGGCGCGTCTGGGTGCTGCCTCCTGCGCGTTTCGCGAAGGTTCACGCCCCCATCACGCCATGGTCGTTACGGGGGTTGGCCAACGATCTAGCGTCGTCGTCCGGAGTCGCCGACGGAGCGGTCAGGGACGTGGCGCGCTGGTCGAAGAACAGGCGGGCGACCAAGTCGCCCCGGGAACCGGTGCCGGACTTGGCGAAGATCGACTTCAAATGGTCCTGAACGGTGTAAGTCGCCATGTGAAGCTGGTTGGCGATCTGTCTGGTCGGCAGCCCTTGCGCGACGAGTTCGGTGACCCGCCTCTCTCGCTGGGTCAGCCCGTACATGTCTGCCAGCAAAGGGGCCATCTCGGCCGGCCGGGCCGCTTCGAGAAGCACTGCGACTGGCGCCAGCGGGCCCTCGCCCAACAGGGACGCACGGACGATCACCCAACGGCCCGTCCGAGTTCGGACGCGCGCTCGGGCCAGCCCGACGTCGGCAACCCGCTCCCCCCTGTCGGCGATAGCACGAGCCCGGCCGGCGACGGAGCGGATCACGAGCGGCAGCCTGGTGCCGGCTCGTTCGCCGATTCCGAGTTCGTCGACCCACTGCTCGGCCTCTCGGTTAGCGAGGTCGACACCGTCCTGGGGATCCAGTACGAGCATTCCGGCGTCAGGGCGGTCGGCACACGCATCATCCAGCAGGAGCGTCCGGCGCAGTCCGTCCGAGATCAACCCGGTGAGCGATGAAAGGAGCCGAACCTCGGACAACGAGAAGTACGGGCTGTCCGTCTCGCGGAACATGGTCAGAGCGCCCCACGTGCCGGTGCTGCTGGAGAGGACGACCCGAAGTTCGTCGGAATAGCCCCCGGGGCGTCGGACCTCTCGCTGACGGCGGCTGAGGTCGAGATCGCCTGCGGTAGCGTCGCTCAGGCTCGCCGCCGCTGTGCCCGCGCGCGCCATGTCGACCCATTTGGTGTAGTCCGGTTCGCACAACTCGATCTCGACGAGCCGACTGATCGAATCCGCGGGCAGCCCGTTCTCGACGAACTCCGCGGTCGGCAGCATGGTGGCCGGGTCCATGGTCATCAGGCAGGAACCCTCCGACGGCACCGCGGCATTGAGGGCATCGCTCACCGCGCGCCAGTAGTGCTCCACCGGCATCCCGCGGTGAACCAGTCGCACGAGGTCGTCGCGGACCCGTTCGCGCATCGCCTGGGCGTAGACCATGGTCAAGCGTAGCCGGACCCCAGAAATATGGGATACCCGTGAGAACCGCAGTCGCGGGACGCTGATCGCACAAGAAGGGGGAGTCACGATGAGGACATTGCACGTCGGGCTGCGAGTGGCCGACCTCGCACGGTCGCTGGCGTTCTATGAGGCCATCGGCTATGGGGTCGTCGGGAGCGTGCCCGACACGCCGATCGGGCATCTCACCATGCTCAAGCTGCCGGACGACGAGTTCGTCACCCTCGAGCTCGTTCACGACGGCAAGCCGGTCGAACGCGGCACCGATCTGAGCCACCTCGTCGTGAAGGTCGAGTCGATGGCGGGCATTCTGGATGCCCTTGCCTCACGTGGGATCGAGCCCGTCGGCCCAGGTCAGGAAAGTGAGGACGGCCTGAAGACGGCGTTTGCCGCCGACCCGGACGGCCGCCGGATCGAACTCGTCCAGTGGCCTCCCGGCCACGCCGACGGCATGACCGCGGCCGATTGGCCGGATGACGGGGGCGACTCCGATGGGTGACGCGCCGATCCGTCTGTACATGTCCATGTCCGTCGACGGCTTCATCGCCGGACCGGACGACCGTAAGGGCCAGGAACTCGGACGCGGCGGTGGGCGGCTGTTCAACTGGCTTGACGAGCGGATGTCCACCGGGATCAACGGGCAGGTGTACCACGAGGCCTTGGCCACCGGCGCCGTGATCTCGGGACGCCGCACGTTCGAGCTGGCGGGAAGGTGGCAAGGCGATCATCACGACGGCGTACCGATCCATGTGCTGACCCACCACGTCGACGCGGGTGACGTGCCACCTGGCAGCGCGAAGTTCTACACCGACGTCAACATGTGCGCCGCCGAGGCCACATCGAGCTGGAGCCGGTCCGTCGGCTCGAAGGTCGCAACGCCACACATTTGCGATACCGCATAGTCCATTGAGGAGGAGAACAATCATGACTGCCGCATTGCTGGCGATAGATGCTCTCGATGAGGTTCCCGCTGGGACCTGGACCATCGATCCGGCACACAGCACCATCGGGTTCTCGGTTCGCCATCTGATGGGCAAGGTGCGCGGGACCTTCGAGGAGTTCACCGGTTTCGTGACGACCGCCGAACGGTCAAGCGGCTGCTCCGCGACCGCCACGATCGCGATGAGCTCGGTGAACACCGGAGTCCGGATGCGTGACGACGACCTTCGTTCCGCCAACTTCTTCAACATCGACCGGTATCCCGATATGATCTTCGAAAGTACCGGCCTGACCGTGAACGACGGACTGCCCGAACTCTGCGGCAAGCTAACGATCCGCGACATCACGCGCGACATCGCCATGGAAGTCGAGTTCCTCGGCCTTGACGAGACCGGACTGCAGGGCGAGCAGCGGATCGGGTTCTCGGCAACGACGACGATCCGACGGTCTGACTTCGGCGTAGGCGCTGCCGGGGATGGCCAGAAGGTCGTCGTCGGCGACAAGGTCACCGTCCAGCTCGACATCCAAGCCGTACTCGAACCCACAGTCTGACGTTGACCAGGGCTTGGATCCGCAGTTCAAACTCTACAGTCATGATCACAAGCGGCCGCGGCGGCAGCTTGGCCTGGCATCTGGGCACGGGCGTAGGCGGTGGGAAGCGCCCCGCCACTCGCTACAAGGCCGTCGTCGACCTGATCTCCGACGTTCACCACGCCTGGCGCCAACTAATCGCAGACAGATCCCTTGATGGCGCTGGAACGGTACGCGCCGTTGCTGTTGCTGAAATTCGGCCCATGGACCAACAGAGCGCCCTGGCCGAAGTTCGCGAACTCTGTATCGAGCTGTTGGGTGAGCGGGTCGGCCAACAGATGGCCGCTCTCGCCCACCCGGGGTTCGTGCTCAAGCGCGCCGGCCCAGACACGCCACCGACCGGCCGGAAATGCACGATCATCTGCGCAGATCCGGCGCATGCAGTGGAGACGGCGGCACCACCGCAAGCGGAGATCCTGAGCATGGTTGGGTTGCATGCGGCACCGATCATTACTCTGCCGTCGGTTTCGGGCGAATACAGCACAGGCGACCCGGTCCTGGAAAAATTCGATTACCGCGCCGAACCCGGCTACGACGAAGACCACTGGGAGTCCCCAACCGAACGGTTCGTTCAGGGACCGCTCCGTGAGGAGTGGCACTACTACTGCCGGGACCGACAGGGATTCGTACTCGGAGACAGCCAGGTGTTCGGTTGGCCTCACATCGACAGCTGGATCGGAATGAGGGCAGACGGATACGAACATCTCCTCACACTCTCGGGCGACCTGTGGAACGACAACGGGTTCGAGCGTGTGATGGTCCCCTCGAGCGCGCTTCAAACCGGCAAGTTCACCAACGCGGTATGTGAACAAGACGGCCTGCACTGATTCACCACCGTCGGTCCTCGAAGAGGAGCTACACCCATCAGTTGGGGCGCCTAACCCGCACGGCTGTGCACGAAGACATAGGAGGAGCGTGCTCCCGGTCACTGACCTGCGCTCTAACGATGCGCTAACGCTACGTACCCCATCCTGATGCCGCTGTCGTGCAGAACGTGCGACGCAAGTCCCCAGGAGGACAAACAGCATGCTGCGCTCTCACAAGCTTCTCGCCGCGCTCGCCCTGACGACCGTCCTGTCCGCGCCGGCGGTGCTGGCCGCGGTGCCGGCGGCGAACGCGTCGGCCACGGCCTCGTCGTGCCGGGTGGAGTTCTACGACCTCGACGCGATCAACGTGAGCGAGTCCGACGGCAAGGACGAACTCCGTCTGAAGGTGGACGGCTACCTGTGGCCCGCCGGCTGGGTCAACATGCGAGAGGGCGACGACGCGGACCCCGCGCACTTCAGCAATGTGAGCACTACCGTCAGCGGCAACACCATCAAGTCTTTCAGCCTGCGCGAGGTCACCCCGCCCGCTGTCGGGAGCGGCACCTCCCTCGGCTCCATCTCCGCCTACGGCGGAACGTGCCAGACGCTCGACAGGGGGGAGGTCTACCTCTATGAAGAGGACCTCACTGGCACGCTCGAGACCCCCTACTGGTACGTGATGAAGCTCCGGATGATCGGTGAGTGAGTCGTACCCGATCGTCCGCAGGCCCCGCCGTGGTCCGGCGGCGGGGCCAGCACCACCGGAGCGCGACTTCGCGGCCGTGGAGGTGTGGCCGGCGCTCTCAGAGCTCAAATGAATGAGACAGCTGTGCTCACCAACGGGTCACGAGATCGCGGTTCTACCAGTCGTCGGGGTTGGCTCGCACTTGGCTCATGTCGCCTGCCCGGAGTGCCTTGGCCGGGGCGACGAACCGCACAATGCCCCCGTCGCCCCACTCCCACATGTCGGTGCCGGCGAGAGTGAGCAGGTGAGCATAAGGCTCCTCCTGCGACAGCTCCTGCAACAGGTCAACGCCGTAGCTGCGGATCGGCGGCCAGCCGAACGCCTGATTGCTTGTGCCACCCCACTCGATGCCTTGCTCGTCCATGCAGTACTGCGGCCAGGCATCCTCGCCGAACTTGTCGACTACCAGCCAGCCGGGATCCACGCGGTAAAGCGATGACTGCTCGATCTCGTCTCCGTAGTCGAGGGTGCTGAGCACCGGATCGCAGTCGTAGGACGACATCGAGGGCAAAGTGACGGCAGGGTTGGCGCGCATCCGAACCGGGTCGAACCTCGGGGCCGGATCCGGTGCCGGGACCTCGACCGCGCGTCGCCGGTCAGCAGGCACGACCCGGCATACCCGCGGATCGTCATAGCTGAAGCTGCCGGCCTCTTTCGGAACCTCCCTGGATCCGGTCCATGGATCCAAGAAGAAGAAATTGAGCAGCGCGGACCCGGTCGACGGGATCTGATCACCGAGCCATGGGCCGAGCGCGCCGACATCGAGCACGGCATACAGGCTGAGCGGCACACCCGCGTACACAGGCCACTGTGTGCCCGGCTCCAGCAGCGCCGGGCCGCCCCACCGGCACAACCCAGTCGCCGCGGCATCCTCATCCGCAGGCTTCAGATCGAACCCGGGCCGCGCCAACGCCGCCAGCTGGCCCCCCACGTGTTCCCCCAGATGTTCAACGCACAGCTCACGTACGCCGGACAGCACCTCTTCATACCTCACCCGACCATGAAAGCAGCACAATGCCCCTGAAGATCACCAGTTCCGAACGTTTCAGATCAGGGGAAGGCCGCATCGGGCGCGGTCTCGGTGAGTGCGGCGTTCGAGCCGGTGCTGCCAAGGCGGCGATTGGCCGGACTACCCCTGGGGCGTTGCCTTCACGACGTCGGTCAAAGCGAGTCCGCCGGCGGCCAGGACGGCCTTCAGGTTCTCGATGGTCTGCCGGGTCTGTTCCTCGATCCCATGGGTGGGGTGTCCGTTGAGCTGGCTAGAGCACCTTGGACAAGAAGGCCTGAGTCCGTTCGTGCTGGGGGCAGTCGAGCACTTGGCTGGGTGGGCCGCTCTCGACGACGACGCCGTCGTCCATGAACACCACCTGGTCACAGACCTGCTTGGCGAAGCCCAGCTCGTGGGTGACCACGACCATGGTCATACCGCCCTCGGCGAGGTCGCGCATCACGTCGAGGACCTCCCCTACCAGCTCGGGGTCCAGAGCCGAGGTGGGCTCGTCGAACAGCATGAGATGCGGCTTCATGGCCAGTGCCCGGGCGATGGCGATCCGTTGCTGCTGGCCACCGGAGAGTTCTTGGGGGTACGCGTCGCCGCGGTGCCCGAGCCCGACCCTGTCCAAAAGCGTCTGAGCCTCGGCGGTGATCTCCTGGCGGGGACGACGCTGCACCTGAATCGGCGCCTCTATGACGTTCGCGAGCACAGTCATGTGCGGGAACAGGTTGAAGCGCTGGAAGACCATGCCGACGCTGAGTCTCGCCTTCGCGGTCTCGCGCTCCCTCTTCTCGTAGAGCTTCCCGTTGCGCTCGGTGTAGCCGACGAGCTGCCCGTCGACGTAGAGCCGCCCGGCATCGACCTTCTCCAGGTGATTGATGCACCGCAGGAAGGTCGTCTTGCCGGAACCCGACGGCCCGATCAGACAGGTGACCGAACCTTTGGCCACTTCGAGGTTGATGCCCTTGAGGATCTCCGTGGAGCCCAGGCTCTTTCGAACGTTCTGAGCCGCCACCATCGCGGTGCTCATGATGCCGTCCTCGTCTTGTGGCGGACCCGCCGCGGTGGTGTGTCGAATCCGCGGCCGTAGCGGCGCTCGATCTTGTTCTGGAAGAAGGACAAGATCGTTGTCATGAGCAGGTACCAGAGGCTGGCGACGATGAGCAGCGGGATCGTCTGATAGTTCGCCGCGTAGATGATCTGCGCGGAGTAGAGCAGGTCGGAGATCGCGAGCACGCTGACCAGCGAGGTGCCCTTGAGCATCGAGATGACCTGATTGCCCGTCGGGGGTAGCACGACCCGCATCGCCTGGGGAAGCACGATGCGCCGCATCAGTGTGCCCCTGCTCATCCCCAGAGCTCGTGCGGCTTCGGTCTGACCGCGGTCGACCGATCCGATTCCACCTCGGATGATCTCCGCCATGTACGCGGCCTCGTTGAGTGAGAGGCCTAGGAGTGCCGCCCCGAGCGGGGTGATGAGCTGGTTGGCTGAGGCGATCTCGATGGAAGGCCCTCCGAAGGGGACTCCCATGCTGATCGTGGGGTACAGCGCGGCGATGTTGTACCAGAAGATCAGTTGCACCAACAGCGGCGTACCGCGGAAGAACCAGATGTAGCCGCGACTCAGCGTGCTGACGATGGGGTTGGCTGAGAGACGCATGACCGCCAGGACCGTACCCAGGAGGATGCCGGCTGTCATGGAGATCAAGGTCAGCAGGAGCGTAAGGCCGGCTCCGGCCAGAATCTGATCGTTGAACAGGTAGGAGCGAACTACCCCCCATCGGTAGTTCTCGTTGGTCGCCACGCTGAAGGCGACAGCCGCTGCCACGACAAGCAGCACGATCGCCACGGCCAGCCGGACGTTGTGCTTGAGCGGCACCACCGTGGTCGCCTCGTCCGTGGCACCACTCGTCCGCATGTCAGGCACCACTACTGAGCAAAGTTGACGCGAGCGTCGGTGATTGCCGCGCTTTCGATGCCGTACGTGCTGAGCACCTTTGTGTATCCCGCGCTCTTGATCACGGCGGCCACGGCAGGACCGACTGCCTTGATCAGGCCCGAGGCCTTCGGCATGCCCACACCGACGGGGTCCACGCCGTAGTTGGCGACCACCTCGATCTGCGGGTTCTGCGTCGCCGCGTAGCCCATGATCGGCGAGTCGGCCAGCACCGCATCGAGTCGTCCGCTCGTGAGGGCGGAGATGGCCTGACGAGTGTCCTGGTACTGGAACGTGGCGATGTCCTTCTCGCCCTTGCCGGCGCACTCCTTGTTGTACTTGGGAACGTGGGTCGTCAGCTGGTAGGAGGCGGTAAGGAAACCGACCCGCTTCCCGCACAAGCCGTGCTCGTCCTTGATGCCGACCGGATTGCCCTTCGCGACAGCGATGGAGTTGCCGATGGAGAGGTAGTCGACGAACTCGAGGACCTTCATCCGCTCCGCGGTGGGGGTCATCGACGAGACCGTCATGTCGAATCGGCCCGCCGCGAGCCCCGGAATGATGGAGTCGAAGTTGGCCACCTCGATCTGTACCTTCACGCCCAGCGCGTCACCGATGAGGCGAGCGATGTCGGGGTTGATCCCCGTCATCTCCTTCGTACCCTCCTTGTAGTACTGCGTGGGAGGTTCGTTGGTGGGGATGGCGACCCGAAGGACCTTGCTGGACTTGATCGAGTCGGGCAGCAGTCCCGCAGCCTTCGAGTCGGCAGCCATGGACGGCGCCGGCGCCGACGATTTGTTGTCGGTACCTGAACCGCAGGCTGCGAGCGAGGCGAGGAGGGGCAGCACGACGGCCGTGGCCACGACGGCCCGGAGGCGACTGGGGCGCTTGATGGTGAAGAGGTTGTTCATCTGGGACTTCCATTGTGCTTGGTGCTGCAGGGCGGACCTAAATGTGGGTGCTTGTGGAGCGTGCGTGGGGGCGGAGCGCGTCGCTACGGTGTCGCAGCAGGTCCCTGCCTCGGGTCCGCAGTTCCTTGATGCTTGTGACGCCGAGGAGCATCATCGTTCTGGTGATTTCAGCGCGAAACAGGTTGAGGACGTGCTCCACGCCGGGCTGCCCGGCGGCCGCCACGCCGTAGAGGTAGGGCCGGCCGATGGCGCAGGCATCGGCCCCGAGCGCGAGGGCCTTCACCACATCGGTGCCGCGACGAATGCCACCGTCGACGATGATTTCCATGCGGCCCGCGGCCTTGTCGACGATCTCCGGCAAGACGTCCAGCGGTGCGGCCATGTGGTCGAGCTGGCGGCCGCCATGGTTGCTCACCTGGACGGCGTCGATGCCGATTCCAGCGGCGACCAGGGCGTCATCGGCGCTGACACAGCCCTTGACGATGATGGGACCGCGCCACCGCTCGCGCAGGTCCTCGATGTCCCTCCAGCCGGTTGGCTCGTAACTACCGGCGAGGAGTGAGCGCCACATGTCCGGCGTGCTCGTGAGCGGGCCGGTCGAGACCTCGCCGCTCAGATTGGGGAAGGCGATCGCGTCATTGGCCAGGAAGCGCAGGGCCCATCGAGGGTGCAGCGCCCCTTCGATGAAGGTCTTGCCGCGGATCGACGGCGGAGCCGTGAATCCATTGCGGTGGTCGCGCTCGCGGTGCCCGATCGCCCGGCAGTCCACGTTGATGATCAGACCTTCGTAGCCGGCGCTTCCTACCCGGTCGACGAGTGCCTGGAGCAGGCTCTTGTCGGTCATGAGGGAGAAGTTGAAGAACCGGCGCAACGAGGGTGCGGCAGCGCTGACGGCCTCCATGGGCGTATTGCTCAGGCCCGCGAGTCCGAAGGGCAGGCCTGCCTTCTGTGCTGCCAGGGCCACTGCGATCTCGCCTTCGGGGTGGAACAGGCGAGTACCACCGGTGGGTGCGAGGTACAGGGGCATGGAAGCCGGTCCGCCGAGCAACGAGCTGCTGACGTCGAGGTTCGCGACAGAGCCCCACCTCGGGACGAACGACCAGTCGGAGTAGGCCTCCTGGTTGCGTCGCAGCGAGGCCTCGTCCTCTCCTCCACCTTCCATGTAGTCGAAGATGCTCTTGGGGAGCCGGCGGGCCGCGATGCGGCGGACGTCTTCGACACTGAAGCAGCTCCTCTCGAGCCGTTCGGAGACGGACCTGGCGGGGGCCTGTACCGAGGCCAGGGTCCGCAAGTCCCTGAACTTCACGTGGCACCTCTCTGGTGAGTGTGGGGCTGGCACGCCACAACAATGACTTTCGCCACATGCAAGGTAAATGTGAAAACGTCCAGAGCCTGCGCACCTTGGTTGTGCTAGCGTCCAAACCTATGGCTGGCGGTGGGCTGCATCCGCGACAGTCGACGGCGGTCAGCGTGACGCACGACTCTGACGAAGCGACATCGATCGTTCGCCTGGCCGACTGTGTGAGACTCATGCAGTCCGACCTCGTACACGCCAACCCCCGCTCGGACACCACCGAGCGGCCCGTCACTGACGTCATGCTCTACGACCCCGTCGACGACTGGACGAGCCTGGACGGGCGCATCATCCTCGCGGTCGGCTGCACCTACGGCTCGCCTGAGTTCGACACACTCCTGCAGCGAGCTGCCGCGGGAAACGCCGCGGCCGTCGTGGTGAAGGCGTATGGCGCGAACCTCGCACTTCTGGGCTCAACCGCCGACAGGCACAGCGTGGCGATGCTGGTCGCCCCCCACGACGCCGACTGGGCCCGTCTGGCCGCCCTCGCGAGATCCGCCGTCGTAGGAGCCGCGGTCGACACCGTGTCAGGGGTTCGGCTCGGTGACCTGTACGCATTCGCCAACGCCATCGCATCGATCACCGACGGCGCGGCCAGCATCGTGGACACGTTCGGCAATGTCGTCGGCTACTCGACGTTGCCCGGACAGCCGATCGACGAGATCCGGCGCCTTACTACCCTGACCCTGCAGGAGCCCGAGCCCCCCGCATTCGACCCGGGCTTCAAAAAGGTCTACGCCTCTGACAACGCATTGTTCATGCCCTCCCCCTACGCGGGGATGGACCGACTCGCGTTGGCAGTGCGGGCAGGCGGAGAACTGCTCGGGTCCATCTGGGTCATCGACCCCGGCGATGAGAAGCGGGCAGCCGCGCTGCAGGCCTTGGACAGGATGGGAGACCTGGCGGGTCTGCATATGCTCAATGCGCGTGCCGAATCTGACTTTGGTCAACGGCGTAGCAGCGATCTGATCCGCACACTCGTGGACGATCCGCCCAGCGCTCCCTTCGCAGCCGCCCAACTGGGGCTGGATGTCGCCCACGAGATCGCGGTCGCCGCATTCAGCATCGTTCGGCCCGAGCGCGGAAACCTCGACGCGGTTCGGGAAGTGCGACGGCTGCTGCATCTGATCACGACCATCTGCAACGTCCAGTTCGGAACAAGCCACAGCGCGGTCATCGACTCGGTGGTCTACGCCCTACTGCCCGCCGACGGCGCGAACCCCAGAGCAACGCAACGGCGGGTGATCGAGGAGATCTGCACCTACGCGAACACCATCACAACGGGTCCCCTCATCGCCTCCGTCGGCAGCATCGCGCCGAAGATCGAGCAGGTGGCACAGTCCAAGGACGAGGCATTGGAGACGCTGCACTACTTGGGCAAGCTGCACAGGAATGGCGCATGGCCTGATGCCCAACATATCTTCGGGATGTACGAAGATCATCGGGTCCCGCTCGGCCTGTTGAAGATCGGTCACTTCGTCGCCGACGCCGGCCTGCACTTCGACGATGGAATCGACCGGCTCAGACGACATGACCAGGAGCACGGCACCGACTACGTGCCGACGCTGCTCGCGTACTTCGTCCACAACACCAACATCTCCGCGATGGCCGCGAGCCTGCAAGTGCACAACAACACCGTGCGCTACCGGATGACGCGACTGGCAGAGGACTTCGAACTGGATCTGGACGATCCGAACTCAAGACTCTGGGCGTGGCTGCGCTTGTCCATCTCTGAGCTGTCCGGCCCTTCCTAGCCAGACCACCCCAACCTGGCGCATGAACGTTTTCGACATTTTGGAAATGGCCTCGTTCTTATTGCGCGTGTTGTGATATTTGGAACAATGGCCGTGTCGCTGCCCCTTAGCGAACAACGCAAGGAAGAGGACGATGAACGCCGGAGTCCAATCGTTCAGCATCGACATTCCGCAGGCCGATCTGGAAGGCCTGGCTGACCGGCTGCGCCATACCCGATGGCCTGACGAGATGCCGGGGGTCGAGTGGAGCCATGGCATCCCACTGAAGATGGTCAGAGAGCTGGCCGAGTACTGGTGCACCGGGTATGACTGGCGGGCGGCCGAGGCGCGGTTGAATCGCTTCCCCCAGTTCGTCACAGAGATCGACGACCAGCGCATTCACTTCCTGCACGTCAGGTCCGAACGCGACGATGCGATCCCCCTGTTGATCACGCATGGCTACCCCAGCTCGTTCGTCGAGTTCGAAAAAGTGATCCCGGAGCTCGTGGACCGGGGCTTCCACGTCGTGATCCCCTCGCTGCCGGGCTTTGGATTCTCCACGCCGTTACGGGAACCCGGATGGGCGATGGGCCGTACCGCTAGAGCCTGGGTGGAGCTGATGGCGCGGCTCGGCTACAACCGATATGGCGTACACGGCGGCGACGTCGGTGCCGGCATCTCCGGCGCTGTCGGCGGGCTGGACGGCGAGCACGTCATCGGCATCCACGTGGTCACCGACCCTTACACCGCCGCGGCCACTGCGACTTTCATGCCCTGGATCGCGAACCAACTGAACCCGGACGACCCGGTCGACAAGCTGGCTCTCGACCGCATCGAGCAGTTCCGCCAGAACGACTCCGGCTACCTGGCCATCCAGAACACCCGTCCGCAGACCATGGGGTACGGTCTGACCGACTCGCCCGTCATGCAGCTCGCATGGATCGCGGAATGCTTCGAACGGTGGACCGACCTGCCGATCGACCGGGATCAACTGCTCACCAACATCAGTGTGTACTGGTTCACCGTCTCGGGTGTGTCCGCGGCGCGCTTCCTGTACGAGCAGGCCCACTCCCAGGACTGGGGAACGCCGCCCACGGTGCCGCAGGGGTATTCGGTCTTCGGGGCGGACCCGACGGCTCGCCGCCTCATCGGTCCCGCTGAGGACGTGCACTGGGTGGAGCACGAGCATGGTCGGCACTTCCCCGCCATGGAGGCGCCGGCGCAGCTGGCCGAAGACCTGTCCGCCTTCTTCGACGGGCTCCGATGACCGACGTGCTCAGTCAGCGTGCCCTGAACAGGGCCACGCTGGCTCGCCAGTTCCTGCTGCGGCGAGCCGAGTTGCCGGCGCTGGATGCGATCGAGCAGTTGGCGGGGATGCAGGCGCAGGCGCCGCTCGCTCCTTACGTCGGCCTGTGGTCCCGGCTGGCCGGGTTTCGCGCCGCTGACCTGACGACGCTGATCGCGGATCGGGCAGCCGTGCGTGCCCAGTTGATGCGCAACACCGTGCACCTGGTCAGCGCCCGTGATGGCCTGTCCTGGTATCACCTGTTCACGTCGGTACACGCGCGAGACTTCGTCGCCCACTTCGGCGGCCGCGCCACCGGGGTGGATCAGACGGAGCTACTGAGCTTGGCCAGGATGATTCTGGACGAGAAACCACACACCCGCGCCGAGCTCGGGCGTGCGCTCGCGAAACGGTGGCCGGATGTGGAGCCGGCCGTCCTCGCATATGCGGCAACGCACCACCTCGCGCTGGTGCAGGTACCGCCGCGCGGCCTGTGGGGCCGATCGGGGCCGTCGAAGTGGAGCACGACAGAGAGTTTCCTCGGCCGGTCTCCCGATCCCGGCCCGTCAGCGGAGGAACTGGTACGTCGCTATCTCGCCGGATATGGCCCGGCGAGCGTCGCGGACGTACAACGTTGGTCCGGACTGACCCATCTGCGCGAAGTCATCAGGCGAATTGAGTTGATCACATTCCGTGACGAGGCCGGGCGCGAGCTGTTCGATCTGCCACATGCGCCGCGGCCTGACTCGGACACGCCCGCGCCGCCACGCTTCCTGCCCGAATACGACAACCTGCTGCTGTCACACGAAGACCGATCCCGGGTGATCCCGGACGGGAGGAAAGTGCCGCTGCCACCCGGCAACGGCGCCAGGACAGGCACCTTGCTCGTGGACGGGCTCTGGCGTGGTGTCTGGACTCTCCGGGACGGACAGGTGCAGGTCGAGGCGTTCACGAATCTGTCGGCCGCGGAGCGTGACGCTGTGGAGATCGAGGCGGAAGCACTCCGCGGTTTCCTCGCCACTGGATCAGCGGCCGACTCCTGATCTACTCCAGCCGGGCCGATCGTCACGCGCCCGAACCCCATGTCCCTGCCAAGAAGGGCTCTCCGTGTCAGCTGACATTTCCTCTTACCGCAGCCATCGCCCCGCCCGCCGATGGTTGTTCACCATGGCCGCGGTCACGGTCATGACGGCGGTGGTCGCTCCAGTGGCAGCGACCGCCGCGCAGAGCCCGTGCGAGCCGCCGCCACGGAGCAGTCCGGCCTACAACGACTTCGTGCTCACGTACAAGTCCGAATGCGCCACGAAGAAGAACTACGACCGGACGTTCCAGGACGTCACGGCGTCCGTCCTGGTCGACGAGCGCAACAGGCTGGCGGTCACGACGTCGACGGCGCTGGCCGGTGCGATCGCGTCGGTCAAGGTGAACGACAAGGAGTTCATCTCCAGCGGTGGCCACGGTGCCGCTTTCCAGTACGCCTTCCACGCCTGGCAGGAGGGTGAGGCGGCGACCGAGTGCTACAACCCCACGCAGGCCGGCAGTCGCCTGGACGACGTGGGCCAGCCACCTCCCTACCACGGTCCCAGCACGAGCGCGCTTTACACCATGGCCGGCTCCGGCAGCTCCATCCGCACGGCGGGGAGGCCCGCGATGTTCGTGACCCTCGCGGACCCGAAACCGGGCTGGGGCAACTGCCGCAGCGCCGACCACCAGGACGAGCGCGTCCCGTTCACCATGGGCCTGTCGCCGTACTGGCTGCAGACCGAGATCGAGCTCGCCCCCGATCACGACGCGCCCGCGCTGGAGAACGTCTTCCGCGCCGCCGCCACGATCACCTCCGACGACGAACGACACGACCACTTCAGCGGCGTCCTCGTCGCCTACCTGCAGCCGGACTTCACGAAGGTCTTCTCCTACAGCCCCGCCACCGGCCGCCTGTCGCCCGAGCCCGTGGACTCTCACACGAGCAAGGACCCCATGGTCCGTTGCACGGACGACGACGCATACTGCCTCGGCATGTACGTCAAGCCCGAAGTCCTCGGCGACAAGGCCTACTACTACACGATGACCCGCCCGCCCATGGACTACAACGGCTACTTCGGCGAGAACACCATCCAGGTCACCAGCCCCAGCGGCGCCATGGACAAGGGAGACAAGGTCACCTACGAGACCTACGTGGTCGTCGGCGACAAGAGCCGCGTCGAGCACACCATGACCCAGCTAAACAGCGCCTTCCGGTAGTCGGCCCTCGGACTCGGCCGCGTGCCACACGAGGCCCAGGAGCGACAACGCCGATCGACCTACCGCCCGCTCGGCGAGCTGCGCCGGCTCCAGGCCGTTGAAGACCCGCAGGTGAAGTAGCTGTGCGTCAGCCCTTACCGAGGACGCAGAAGTCGTTGCCTTCCGGGTCGGCGAGGACCGTCCACGACACCTTGCCCTGGCCGACGTCGGCGTTGGTGGCGCCCAGAGTCCGCAGCCGGGCCACCTCCGCGTCCTTGTCGTCAATGGGGTACGGCAGCAGGTCGAGATGGACGCGGTTCCGGACGGTCGTCACGTCGGATGTGCGGCGAAGCTCCAGATACGGCCCGACGCCTTCGGCGGAGCGCAGCATCGCGTGATCGTCGGTCACTTCGTGCAAGGTCAGGTCCACCGCCTCGCCCCAGAACCGGGCCAGGGCCCGCGGGTCCGCGCAGTCGATCACCACGGCGGCGATCGCGCCGGTGTCCCGGTAGATCTCCCGAGGCTCCAGCACGCGGAACACGTTTCCTTCCGGGTCGGCCAGAACCGTCCACGGCACGTCGTCCTGACCCACATCGGCGGGCGTAGCGCCGAGGTCCTTCAGGCGCGCGACCAACTCGACGTGATGGGCCGCGGAGGTGGTGGCGAGTTCGAGGTGCGCGCGGTACTTCACCGTTTCGGGGTCCGGGACGGTCACGAAATCGATGTAGAAGCCAGCGGGGTCCGGCCAGGCGAAGCCCTGGGGCTCGAGGTTGGTCACGCCGGGTCCCTCGCTGGACAGGCCCCAGCCGAGCGCCTCCGCCCAGAACCGGCCGAGCGCCGCGTCATCCCGAGCCTTGAAGTTCACCTGAACAAATCTCAATGCCATGCCGCCGATCATATTCTCAGGTAGATGAGGCCTTGTTCGCGTTCAGCCGCTCAAGGCGGGTTCGTCGCCTAGCTGGGTGACCCAGATCCGTGTGAGCGTCGCCGCCTTCCCAAAGCGGCGACGTTAAGCTTTCTGATCAGCAGGGCTTCCGCGTCAGCCATCGCTCAGGGGCCGGTCTGACGGGCGTAACGCGGGTCGGAGGATCGGCTGCGTTGTGGCGAGAGATTTCTCCGGGGCCGTGTCGATCCGCCGGCCGTTCGTTCGACATGTGAGTGTGAGGGCCGAAAGGCGGCCCCGCCGGACGAGGAGAACGCGATGCCGAAGTACATGCTGATCATGCGGGGCACTGATGAGTCGAACGCCGCCATGATGGCCTCGATCGAGGAGGGGATTGCCAGGACCCGCCTGTTCATCGAGGAGATGATGAAGGCCGGTGTTCTCCTCGGGGCCGAAGGGCTGGACGATCCGGGCCAGGGCGTCGTGGTCGACTTCAGCGGCGAGGTCCCGGTGGTCACGGACGGGCCGTACGGCGAGACCAAGGAACTGTTCGGGGGTTTCTTCCTGCTCGACGTCGCCTCGAAGCAGGAGGCGGTCGAGTGGGCCAAGCGGGTCCCGGCGGCTCCCGGGTCCAAGATCGAGATCCGGCGGGTGCCCGGGGAGGACGAGGTCCCGCAGGACAGCACGGTCCAACGCTGATGGGTACGGCCGACGTCGAGGCCGTCTGGCGGATCGAGTCGGCGCGGATCGTCGCCGCGCTGACCCGGTTCACCGGCGACTTCGGGCTGGCCGAGGACGCGGCCCAGGAGGCGGTGGCCGAGGCGCTGGTGTCGTGGCCGCTCGCCGCTCCGGCCAATCCGGTCGGCTGGCTGATGGCCACGGCCCGGCGGCGGGCGATCGACGCGCTCCGCCGCCGGACCGCCCTACAGGACCGATACGCCCTGCTGGCGACCGACCCGGCGTTCGACTCGGCAGTTGACTCGATGGTTGACGAGGTCGTCGATCCCGACCGGATCGACGACGACATCCTGGCGCTGATGTTCATCAGCTGCCACCCGGTGCTCTCTCCGGAGGCCCGGGTGGCGCTGACCCTGCGCGTGGTCGGCGGCCTGTCCAGCGAGGAGATCGCCCGCGCGTTCCTCGTACCCGTGCCGACCGTGCAGGCCCGCATCACCCGGGCCAAGAAGACGATCGCGGCGGCCGGGGTGCCGTTCGAGCTGCCGCCGGCCGCCGAGCGCCGGGAGCGGTTGGGCGGCGTGCTCAGCGTTCTCTATGTGATCTTCACCGAGGGGTCGACGGCAACGTCGGGCGATCGGCTGCTGCGCCCCGACGTCGCGTACGAGGCGATCCGGCTGGCCCGCACGCTGGCCGCGCTGCAGCCGGACGAGCCGGAGGTGTACGGCCTGCTCGCGCTGTGCGAGCTGACGGCCGCGCGTTTCCCGGCCCGGACCGGCCCGGACGGTTCGCCGATCCTGCTTGAGGACCAGGACCGGCGACGGTGGGACTTCTCGGCGATCCGCCGTGGGCTGGGCGCGCTGGCCAAGGCATCGACTCGCGGCCTCGGCCCCTACGGCCTGCAAGCCGCGATTGCCGCCACCCACGCGTCGGCGCCTTCGGTCGAGGCGACCGACTGGGACCGGATCGTGGTGCTCTACGAGGCACTCGGCCGGGTCGCGCCCTCGCCGGTGGTCGAGCTCAACCGGGCCGTCGCCGTGGCCATGGCCTCGGGCCCGGCGCAGGCCCTGGCCATCGTGGACGAGCTGATCGCCTTGGACCGGCTTCCCGGTTCGCATCTGGTTCCTACCGTACGCGGGGAACTGCTGGCCCGCCTCGGCCGGCGACCGGAGGCGCGCGCTGAGCTGGAGCTGGCGGCCCGGCTGTGCGCCAACCAACGCGAACGCTCAGTGCTGCTGCGCAAGGCGGCCGCGCTGGACTGACTTCTCCAGCGCGGCCGGCCGTGATTCGAGTGTGGCCCGGATGCCGTTCTCGCTTCCTACTCGCAGCCACGTTCTCGGAAGTCCTCGGGTGGAGAGCTTCCGAGAACATGGCTTCTCGGAAGCTGCCGGCCTGTGGAGATGGCCGGCAGCGGGACACGACCTTGCCTGCGACGCTGTGGTCACGCTCGTCCTTCATGGCGAGCGTGATAGCGAAACCTCGATCAGGAAGCGAATCCGAAGGCCGCAGGAGACTCGGGCAGACCCCATCGCTGGTCAGGGTTGAGGTGGCAGTCCCAGATCACCAACTGGGTGCCGTTGGCGGTGC
Source organism: Nonomuraea sp. NPDC049269 (assembly GCF_043197155.1). Classification (NCBI taxonomy): domain Bacteria; kingdom Bacillati; phylum Actinomycetota; class Actinomycetes; order Streptosporangiales; family Streptosporangiaceae; genus Nonomuraea; species Nonomuraea sp. NPDC049269. The sequence continues at coordinate 622,798 of NZ_JBICSO010000006.1, read as the reverse complement.
TGCCGCGGTTCGCCAGACCGACACACTTGTTGTTGCCGGCGAAGCTGCGGATGGAGTAGGTGTCGCCGCCCAAGGCCGCGAACCTCCATTGCTGGTCGGGGTTGAGGTGGCAGTCCCAGATCACCAGCGGCGTGCCGTTCTCGGTGCTGCCGCGGTTCGCCAGACCGACACATTTGCCGCTGCCGGCGAGTGTGCGGATGGAGCGGTCGTTGTTGCCCTGCCAGATCTGGTCGGGGTGGAAGTGGCAGTCCCAGATCACCAGCGGGGTGCCGTTGGCGGTGCTGCCGCCGTTCCCCAGGCCGATGCACTTGCCGCTGCCGGCCTTGCTGCGTAGAACGGTCGAGGGAAGAGCGTTCGCGAGGAGCGGAGCGGCGACGACAGGTTGCCCTGCGGAGCCGGTTTCCGCTGTAGCTCCTGGGGTGGCGAGGACGCCACTAGCGATGACGGCAGAGGCTCCCAGCGTCATCGCCAGCCGCGCTGTGCGAGACGCCACTGGGGTGATCTTGTTCGTGCTGCTCAACGGATTCCTCCATGGCTAAAGGATTTCTCTAACCGTGCACCGCAGTGGCTTGCGCAAGGATCCTCAGATTTAGGGGTTGCGATGGCGTGGATTCGCTGGGTCCGGGTTTTTGGGGAAAAGTCAGGGAAAGGTGGCTCAATGCCTGTTTCGCGCCCGACGTACGAACTCGAACGAGAGGCTTCCGAATAGCGAGAAAGTGACCGACACACCAGGGCCAAGGCACGACCTTCGAGATCGAGACGTTCTCGACGCCTAATGATCACCAGAGAAGACTGTGCCCGTCCCCGCGTCATCGTCGATCGTCTGGATCCGCGAGGAAAAGGACCTCCAGTGGCCCTCGGATACGACCTCGACGGTGCCGTCGGTCACCTTGATGGCCGTCTGGTCGTCGATGGCGTACGCCGGACCCGCGATGTCGGCGGCCCATCTCTCGGCCTCGGCCATGGTGTTTCCCGGCATGAGCTCGTGTTCCAGGTGCGGGAAGATCGAGAAGTCGACGACCCCTAGGGTGCGGTCGCTTCCGGTGGGCGGCGTCCATTCGACGAAGTAGTCACCGATCCGGGGGGTCATCACCATGCTTCCGGCGCTCACCCCCACCCAGACCGTCTCGGGCAGCGACGGCAGGAGATCCGTCAGCCCGGACTGCCGCATCCAATGGCACAGGTACGTCGCATCGCCGCCGTCCACCAGCAGGACGTCGGCCTCCCGGACCCAGGGGACCCAGCGGTCCTTGCCGATGCTGGGCAGTGCGGTGAGCTCGAGGACGCCCAAAGACTTCCAGCCCAGGTCGCACATGGGTGCCGGGGTCTGTCCGGCGATGAAGCGCCAGGCTGAGGCCGGCGTGCACATGGGGTGGCCATACTCCGCCGTAGGGATGCAGAGGGCACTGGAGTCGGCGATCGGCTTGCCCAGCAGGTCGACCAGCGCATCACGGATACTCGTGTTCGTGACGCCCCCGGACGTGAGAAGAAGCTTCAAGATGCCTCCTGATGCGAGTGCGATGGAGCGGTGTGACGTGTAGACCTGGGACCACCGCGAAACTCATCGCCGCTGGGGGCAGAACTCAGGCGCCCTCTCAGAAGCCGGAGAAACTAGAGAAAGCAGAGAAGAAGGCCAGGCCGATGACGGCCGCGATGAGCCCGATGACGATTCCGCTGTAGCCGCCGCCGGCGTCGTCCGCGGGCATGGCGCTGGTCGGGTTCTGCGGGTCGTAGAGCACTTCGGTCTCGTTGCCTATGCCGAGGTTGGAGGTGGTCGCCGCCTCGGTGGTGATTTCCCGTCCCTCCACGGTGGTGAAGGTGAGAACCGGCCGCTGCCTCGCCCTTAGGTGCTCTCCCTGCCCCACGAACGTGGTCCGGACGTCGCTGACCACGCCTGGCACCCGCTGCGCCCGCCGGACGAACTGCTTGGCGTCGATGATTCCCTTGATCGAACGAAGAATGATCAGTGCACCAAACGCCACGAACAGCAGCGGGAAGTACTGGAACAGATCTTCCAACGAGGATCTCCTTGGGTCGCCTGCACCTTAGAACGTCCTTGGGCCTGTACGGAGTTCAGATCGTGTGAAACCGGCGTCAGCACACCTTGAAGATGCTCTTCCAGCCGATGCCCGTCTTCTGCTGCGCGTTGCTGTTGGTGGGCAGCGTGAAGTGCACCGACCCTCTGGCGTTGATCTGGTTGTGCATTCGGCCGGACTGGCCGGCGCCGTACCACTTGTACGACCCGCGGTAGCGGAGGTTGGTCAGGCCGCACTCGGTGATGACCTGTGTCCTGCCTGTGAAGCCCGGCCCTTCGTAGGCCACGTACATCGAGTCGGGGGCCGCGGACGTCGAGGCGTTGGCGGCACCGCCCATGATGGTGATCAGGGAGGCAGAGATGGCAGAGACGAGCGCGATTTTCTTGATGCTCTTCACAGCGATCCTCCGGATGCGTCGTGGTTTTTCCTAACGAGAGGAACATATGGATCAACGCTTGATCGCCACTTACGCCCCACTTGCACCACACGTGACAAGTGGGAGTAAAGCCAGCGAACTTAGCCCGCCGCCAGAGTCTGGGCAGGGCCGCCGATGTGCTGCCAGGTTCCGGAGCCGGCGGACCAGCGCAGGATCCGCGAGCGGTCCTCGGTCAGCACGAACACCGCCTCCCGGCCGACCGCCACCTCCGCGCCGGATGGGCCGATGTCCTGCCAGCTCTGGACCGCTAGGCCGGTCGTCACGTCAGTGAGGACGCGCAGCCGTGCGCCCGAGGGGTCGGTGGAGAAGAGGCCGGCGGGGCCTCCGTACAGCTCTGCCGCTGGACCTGCCGCGTACGTCCAGGGCGGCCAGGGTGCCGACGGAACGTCTGAGAGCCAGCGGTTGACCAGAGCGCGTTCGGGGGTCAGGCCGTACAGGTGCCGGTCAGTGAGGGCGAACGAGGCCCCCGCCGTGCCGACGCGGTCCCAGGCGAAGGGGCGGCCCGAATACCGGAAGATCCACCCCTCCACCGGATTGGTCGCGAACAGGCCTGGCTCGCCGCCGTACAGCCGCGCTGCTGGGCCGCCGATCGTGGTCCATGACGTGCCGTGCCCGTTCCACACGGCGACGGACTGGTGGTCGGCGGCCAGCCGGAAGACGTGTGCGCCGCTCACCGCGAACTCGCCGCCGGGCTCACTGATCAGCGACCAGTGGCCAGGCCGGCCCTCATACCGGTAGAGGCGGTCGTCCGTGCCGGTCGCGAACAGACCGGCGGGCCCGGAGTGCAAGCGCTTGGCTCCGTCGCCGATTCTGGTCCACCCCGCTGCGTCCGTACCATCCCAGCGGAAGACGCCATCCCCGCCCGGCCCCACGGCGAACACGGCGTCCCCACTCGGAGATCCCCATCCGAGCAGCAGGGCGAGCATCGTGAGAACCGCGATCGCGGCGCCGCCACCGACGAGGTACAGGGGGCGTGGACGGCGTCGCCTCTCAGGCGGCTCGGGGCTCGCGGCCGGTTCCATGACCGCCGCATCTTCGACCGCCGCATCTTCGACCGTCGCCATCGTCGGCGAGGGTCGCGACGGCGGAGCCACTGGGACGGGTTCGCGGTGTGCTGCTTCGAGGGCCGCCGCGTGCAGCTGGGCGGCGGTCTCCATGTGACCGTGGCGGGTGCGTTCGTCCGGTGCGTGGTGGTCCTGGACCAGTCGCGTCAGCAGCTCCAACGGGATGATCTTCAGGCCTGAGCGGTACTCGCTCCAGAGCGTCTTGCTCACGTGATACCGCGCGGCGAGCTCGCGGACGGTCATCCCGGCGGTGAGCGTCAGCAGGAACTCCGCCAGCGCGTTCGCCTGCTGCGTGCTGCCACGAGGGCCGCCCTGGGGCCTGCCCACCTTGCGGTTCATCGCGGCCATCGCTCCCTCCGTCGGTGATCAAGTCAACAGACCCGATTGTCCGCGGACAACTCATTGTCCGGATTTGATCAGGGCCGCTTCCGGACAACCGGCGGACCCGCCAGCCTCGAAAACGCCGGATAGACACGTTTCGCCAGATCACGGGTATCTGGCGCGAGAGGAGATTTCGTGACCAGAAACGCCTTCACGCGACTCGCCGCAGTGACCCTGCTCGCCACCGCCGGGTTGGCGGCACCCGCCGACGCCGCAAGCGGGTACACCCCCGAGCAACTGTGTGGCAGCGGTTTCAACACGGTGGCGCTGGGCCGCATGTCGGTCACCGACCAGACGAACACCCTTCGTGGCCATGTCTACCTGCTCTACAGCCCGTACACGGGAGAGCACTGCGTCGTCACCATCAAGTCGGATTTCGTGGGCACACCCACCATGACCACGGCGACCCTCCTCGTGCGGAGCGGCATCTTCACCGCCCCGCACAAAGAAGAGGACCCGGGAAACTTCAAGTACTACGCGGGTCCGGTGAAGACGAACGCCAGGGGCAAATGCGTCTCCTTCAGGGGAACGATCAGCTCTCCCGGATCCGGCTTCCAGGCCTCGGGCGGTTGGAGCGGTTACGGCGACTGCGGCAGGCAACCTTCCCGCCAACGCGGCCTCCGCTGACAAGGACCTTCTACAGTCGGAGGACTCCGCCCGGCCAGGTGATCTCCAGGAGCATCAAGTCTGGGAAGAAACTTCTGATGACGATCACGACAAGTCCCCAGAACAAAATCCCGATGAGCGTGCCGATGTAGTCGTCGTCGGAAGTCCTGCCGAGACGAATGACCAAGGGGACGGCGACAGCAAGGCCAGTTCCAGCGGCCGAGAGGCCGAGCCAACCGAGATCTCGACCCGGATTTAAGAAGCCCACCAACTCTCCAAGTATGATCAACCCGGCCATGATCCAGGCGCTGACAAACACCCACTGTGGCTGTCGTTTAGTGGAGCGAGACGGCCGCGACGGATATGCACGTTTGGGCCAAGAGATGCCTTGTGTTGGCGGTTGTGCATGATCGTGCACCGGGGGCGCTGCGAAATGAGGCGATTGTGGCGCCGTGGCCGTCGGGCCTTTTTGATCTTTGCGGTGGTAGGTCAATGCCGCGTACACAAAGCTGCCTGCGGCAAATATAAGACCCGCAATGGCAATGAAGGTGGCCACCTATCCAGGTTCCAGCATGCCGCACACGCTTGTCACGATTTCACGTAACTGATTTCCTCTGCGCTGCTCGGAGATCATCGCTCGGCGGGCACGGACGCCACGTCGCCGCGCAGGGTGCGCTCCTCTGCGTCGGCCAGCCAGAAGAAGACCGGCGGCAGGCTGAGCTCGATCACCGCCAGCGCGATCTGGAACCACTGCGGCCAGCCGTGCACGGCGAGCGAGAGCAGCCGGCCCACGCCGCCCAGCAGGAAAACGCCGGCCAGCCACCGCACCACCCGAGCCGGGATCGGACGCTGCCGCGCGGCCCATAGCCAGGCCAGCCCGTAGCCGACGAAGCTGGCCCCCATGAACCGGCCCCAGCTGTCGACCGTCGTGCCGGCGGAACCGGCGCCGGGGATCGCCGCGTTGCCGAGTGCCACGTGGAACAGGCCGATCGCGACGCAGGCCCAGCCCATCAGCTGTGTGAGTACGCGCAGAACCCTGGCCACAGTCCCTCCAAGTCGTCGTGGCGGAGCTTATTTGACATGCGTCTACTACAGTGGGCGTACTAGTAGACCTATGTCAACTAAGCTTCTTGCGTGCCTCCTCGCCAGCGACTCACCCCCGCCGATCGCCGCGCCCAACTCCTCGCCGTCGGCGCACGGCTCTTCGCCGCGCACCCGTACGCCGACGTGCTGATGGAGGAGGTCGCCGAAGAGGCCGGTGTCTCCCGGGCCCTGCTCTACCGTCACTTCCCCAGCAAGCACGCTCTCTTCGCAGCCATCTACCAGCAGGCGGCGGACCAGCTGCTTGCCGAGACGCGCCTCGACTCCGCCGACTCCCTGGTTGAGCAGCTCATCCAGGGCATGGACGTCCATCTCGACTACTTCGTGGCGAACCGCAACGCCGTCCTCGCCGCGAACCGGGTCCTCGCGGGCGACCCGGTGATCCAGACGATCATGACGAACGAGCTGGACGCGCTCCGTTCGCGGCTGCTGACCGTACTCCCACTCGCGGACGAGAGCGCCCGCGAGGCTGTGTCCGGCGTCCTGAAGAGCTGGCTGGTTTTCGTCCAGGTGCTCTGCGTCGACTGGCTCACTCACGCGACCTGCACCCGCACCCAGCTGCGCGATGTCTGCGTCGGTGCGGTTCTCGGTGCTCTCCGACCGCTGTTCGCCGAGGACCTCGCCCCCGACTGGCCGCGACAAGGGCCCGCCGCGGGTACCTAGGGCCTGCCGTACTTTGTGCCAATTTATGGGTGCAAGTCACATCAACGTCCCGCACAAGCCATGATCGAGGCTGGCCGCGCGCTCGTAAAACGGGGGGCGTGTAGGCCAACCAAGATTGGAGCAACGTGCGAAGAAGGACAAATCTGCTCGCTACCGCATTTCTGGCATTGGCGGCGGTCTTACCTGTTCCTGTGGCGTCCGCGGCGACCGAGCCGGAAGCCAGCAGCACCACTGCGGCCACGCGGCAGAGCAGCATCACCTGGGCGGCCTGTGAAGAGGAACCCAGTGCCGAGTGCGGCAAGCTGACCGTCCCCATCGACTGGTCCAAGCCGAACGGCGAGACCATCGACCTGGCCATCGCCCGGCGCAAGGCCACCGACCCGACGGCTCGGGTCGGCTCCCTGGTGATCAACCCTGGGGGCCCGGGCGGGTCGGGTGTCGAGGCCGTGTACGGCGCGCCTGACTCGTACACCGAGGAGCTGCAGAAGCGCTTCGACATCGTCGGCTTCGACCCCCGGGGCGTGGGCCGCAGCCACCCGGTGATCTGCTCGGCCTCGGTGTACAACCAGATGCCGCACACCGTCATCTCGAGCCAGGCCGAGTACAACGCCTGGGACGCCTTCACCAAGAAGCTGCACCGCGACTGCCGGGCACGTACCGGCCCCCTGTACGACCACGTCGACTCGCGCAACGTCGCGCGCGACATGGACGCCCTCCGCGCCGCCCTCGGCGAGGAGAAGCTGACCTACTACGGCATCTCGTACGGGACGCTGATGGGCCAGATGTACGCGGAGATGTTCCCGAACCGGATCCGGGCTCTCGCGCTCGACAGCAACATGGACCACAGTCTCGGCGTCGCGGGCTTCCTCAGCACCGAGGCGATCGCCATCGAGGACGCCTTCGACCAGTTCGTGGGATGGTGCGAGGCCGACACCAGCTGCGTCCTGCACGGGCGTGACGTCCGTCAGATGTGGCGGGATCTGCTGGCCAAGGCCCGGAGCGGCAAGCTGTACTACCCGACCGCCCCGGATCGCCCGATGACCGAGCTGCAGGTCATCTACAACGCGGCGCTCGGCACCGAGGGGCCCGACTGGCGCCTGCTGAGCGAGGTCATCAACTGGCTGAGCGGCGGGCCCGAGCCGTCGTGGGTCCCGCCGCTGCCGGGCCGGGGGCCCGTGGAGGGCGACACCGCCGAGCTGCCCACCCGGATCCTCTGCCAGGACTACAACCTCCGGGTGCGGAACTACGCCGAATATGCCCTCTACATGAAGATTTCCAAGCGCCTGGCGCCCGACGTGCGATACCACCCGTACCCGATCGACGACCTGCCCATCTGCCTCAACTCCACGACGACCAACCCGCCGCACCAGTTGAAGTACACGGGCAGCGCGCCGATCCTGCTCGGAAACTCGCTGCATGATCCCGCCACGCCGTACATGTGGTCCGCCAACGCGGCGCGGCAACTCGGTCCGAAGGCTGTGCTGCTCACCTACGAGGGCTGGGGGCACCGCATCTACGGCAAGGACAAGTGCCAGACGGACATCATCGACCAGTACCTGATCGCTCTGACCGTGCCTCCGCCCGGCACCCGCTGCGCCGTGGGCACGCCTGAGGAGAGCCTGCTCAAGCAGCAGCGGTCGCAGAGGACGTGGCCAACGGACAAGCAGCACTGGTGACCACAGCCGCCGGACCACGGCACACGCCGCGGTCCGGCGGTCTTCCCATGCGGGCCCAGGACCTCAGTCCGTGAGCACGTCTGGGAAGCCGAACATCACGACCAGCGCCGGATCGTGGAACGCGATCACGCGGGAGACACCGGTGGCGGTTGCGGCCAGCACCACAATGCCGTTCGCCCGGAACGCGCCGTCCGCGTCCCGGTAGTACTCGACGGCGGCGGGCTGGCCGTTAGCCGTTGTGGCGATCATCCGCCAGTCGCCCGGCGCGCCCAGCACGTACGCGTCGAGCATGTGGATACACCTCACCCGGCCGGCCTGCCATTCGCGGAATGGGGTCGCCTCCAGCGTGGCGTCCACCCGCAGCACTTGTTCCAGCAGGCCGGCGTCGGAGCGCTCGAAGGCCGCGATGTAGCCGTCGAGCAGCGCACGCGCCCGCTGGTCGGTCGGTTCGAGCAGTTTCTCGGGTTCTGGCGCCAGTTCGGCCAGCCGTGCCCGGGCGCGCTGCAGACCACTCTTCACCGCCGCGGTAGTGGTGCCGAGGATCTTCGCGGTTTCGGCCGCGGAGAACGCCAGCACCTCGCGCAGAATGAGGATCGCGCGCTGGCGGGCGGGCAGGTACTGAAGGCCGGCGATGAGTGCCAGCCGTAGCGATTCGCGCGCGACCACCGCCGCGGCCGGATCGTCGGCGGCCGGGGCGATCCATCGGTCCGGCAGCGGTTCCAGCCACGAGACCTCGCCCGGCGCGACCTGACTCGGCGGGCGATCGGGTCCGTCGTACGGGCCTGTCAGGCCCGAGGGCAGCACCCGGATCCGGCGCGGCTCCAACGCGGTCAGGCAGACGTTGGTGGCGATCTTGTAGAGCCAGGACCGAATCGACGCACGGCCCTCGAAGCCCGCGTAGGAACGCCATGCTCGAAGATACGTCTCCTGTACCAGGTCCTCGGCGTCATGCGCCGAGCCGACCATGCGGTAACAGTGCGCCAACAGCTCCCGGCGGAACCGCTCGGTCTCGGCGGCGAACTGGTCCTGGTTCGCCGCCTCCCGCAGGTGCGCCTTGCTTGGCATGCGCTGTTCCTTGTCCGGACCGGTCCCGCCGGTCGGGACCGTCACTCATTACGACCGGGGCGCGGTTGCGAAGGAATCGAAACCCAGGTCAGCGGGCATCCGGGCTGTCACGGTAGCAGGGCCAGTTTGCCGATTGTGGCGCGGGTTTCCAGTTCGGCGAGGGCCTTTGGGCCGTCGGCCAAGTCGTACGTGGTGGGGCGAGCGGGGGTGAGGACGCCGGCGGCGATGAGGGCGGACAACTCAGCCATGAGCTCGCCGAAGATCTGGGGTGCGGCCTGGATCAGCACGCCGATGTTGAGGCCGATGATGTGGACCTGGTGCTTGTACACCAGCTCCCAGTTGGTGATCGCGGCTTCGCCGCCTGCGACGCCGTAGACGACGACCCGGCCGGTGACCCGCTTGGCGGCGGCCAGGCTGGCGTCGAAGGTGGTGCCGCCTGCCGACTCCAGCACAAGGTCGGCGCCGGCGCCGCCGGTCAGCCGCAGCACCTCGGCGGTGAGGTCGCCATCGACGGAGTCCAGGACGTGGTCGGCACCGAGTGCCAGCACCGTCTCGTGCTTGCTCGGCGAGGCGGTGGCGATGACCGTCGCGCCGTAGTGCTTGGCCATGGTCACCGCGGCCTGGCCGGTCGCGCCCGCCGCGGCGTGGACCAGCACGGTCTCGCCGGCGGTGATGTGGCCCAGGGGCCTGAGCGCGGCGAGTGCGGTGGGCCAGTTCACGGCCAGGCCCAGCGACTGCTCGGCTGTCCAGCCGGTCGGCACCGGCATCGCCGCGGCCGCGGGCAGGACCATGTACTCGGCGAAAGCCCCGTATCCGATGCCGATGACGCGAGTCCCCGGTCGTGGGCCGGTCACCGCCTCGCCCACCGCCACGACCTCGCCGGCGGCCTCGAAACCCGCCAGATACGGTGGCCGCGGGCCGTCCAGGAACGTGCCGTGGGCCTTCGAGATGTCGGCGAAGTTGACGCCGGCGGCGGCGACCCGGATCAGGACCTCGCCCTGGCCAGGGCTCGGTACCGGTGCGTCGGTGAGCAAACGTACGTCCTGCGTGCCCTTCAGTGAGGTCTGCTGCAGGGCACGCATGGTGGCGGGAATGGTCACGGCGATCAGCTCTCTACTCTCGACCGGCCTCTTCGGCGGGCCGGACCGTCGACCATGTAGACCGCGGCCACCGCGGAAAGGAATCGGCAGCTCGGTAAACGGTGGTCAGCATGAGTCATCGACGTCGATGACAGCGACCAGTTCGGGACCGACGAGAACCAGTTGGGCGCCTTCACCGCGAAACTCCAGCGGCCAGCCGCTGCTGTAGGCGAGCAGCGGTGTCCCGTCGTCGCCGGCGACCCTTTTGATGAGCGTGTCGATGAGATCGCGAAGGACCGGGATGACGAGCTGGTCCGCGGGTGGCTGAGGGTCGTCCCAGCTGTCGTCCTCGCTCAAGCACACGGCCAGGGCCATGTCGGCGGCGGCTTGCTCGGTCTCGGCAAGTACGGTGGCCAGGGCCGCACCGTCCAGAAGTCGAAAGTCGTCATCTTTGAACCGCTTCCAGGTGCGGAAGGTGGCATCGGCGCTGGTGTCCAGGACGAGGCCGTGCGGTTCGACGGTGACCTCGAAGCCGACCGCGTTGTTGTTGTTCATCCAGAGGAACTCGCTGAGCAGCGTCGTGTCCCAGGTGATCCGCATGTCCGGTCCGCTGGCCGGCACTGTGGTGCCCGGGGCCACGGACAGCCGGCAGGCTTTTCCGTCGTGATCGCGTACGAGGAGGTGCAGTTCGTCGTCAAGCCGATCGCCACCCGGCTCGGCGGCGACGTGGATTCTCAGCAGGTGCTCGCAGGCCCACTGGGTCAGCACACCGGCCAGGAAACCCACCAGCGGCCGGACGCGTCGGTCGAGCGGTCCGGAACCCGCCTCCAAGGTCTCGGTCAGGGCCTCGATGACGTACGCGGCCGCCTCGTCGGGCCGACCGGCTGAAGCCCGCTGGCCGCAGAAGTAGTCCAGGCCTTCCTCGAACTCCAGCAGCTCGGCCTCGACGGGGAAACGGTCCCCGGCCGCGCCGAACGTCTCCGGGAACCGGCCGTACTCGCTGACCTCTGTCAGTGGCGGCGACGATTCTCAGTCCTCGTCGAACACGCGGGGAGCACTGCCGCTGATGATCTGCACACGCCATGCGGGAACGCTAGTACGTGAGTCGGGCGGTAGCCACTGCTCCAGCAGGCGCGCGGTCGTCGTGATCAGGTGTTCCTCGATGGCCATCTTCATTTCTCTCTGGTCAGGCAATGGCATCCCGGACATAACGGCGATCACCTTAGCGATCAAGTGCGGCCAGCCTGTGCGGCGAGGTCGAGCGGACCGGAGAAAGACGGAAGAGCGGTACTTTAATGTCCTGTGACGCAGCCGGGCTCACATCGCCGATGATTTCCCGCTCGACGCCTATTTGGGGCCGAATTTGTGCGGTCAGTGCCTTCCCGCTCGCGCCAGTGCGTCCTCAGCCTGCGCGGCGAGGGCCCCGACAAGGTCGGCTGCGGAGGGCAGGTCGTTGATGAGGTCGATGGCCTCGCCGGCCCACATCGGCAGTGCGGGTAGCTCGCCTCGTGCCACGCCATCCTGGTACGCCTGCTTGGCCTGAACATTGTTGGCGAGCTCCGCTTCCCGGCCCCGCCATTGATCAAGGAAGGGGTGGCCGAGGGTGCGGGCCGTGTACTTCGACGGCCACCGGGAGCCTCGGGCGATATCGAGCACGCTGTTGCGCTCGGTGTCCTCCCCGCGTCCCTCGACGATCGCCTTGGCGGTCGAGGGGGCCACCAGCGCCTCGGTCGTGGCCTGGAAGCGGGTGCCGATGAGTGCTCCGGCGGCTCCCAGAGCCAGTACGGCGGCCAGGCCGCGGCCGTCGGCGATCCCGCCCGCCGCCAGCACCGGCACCGGTGCCGCCAGGTCCACCACGACCGGTACGAACGGCAGCGTGGAGCGCCCCTGCCGAGCGCCATGCCCGCCGCTCTCGACCCCCTGCGCCACGATGACATCGGCGCCCAGGTCCACCGCCCGCCTGGCCTCCTCCAGATCGGTGACCTGAATGATCAGTGTCGTACCCGCCTGGTGGATGCGTTCGGTGTACGGGCTCGGGTCTCCGAAGGAGAGCATCACCGCCCGGGGAGAGTACTCCAGCGCCCGCTCGACCGCCCCGACATCGATCTGCCAGGTCAGGAAACCGATCCCCCACGGCTTTCCGGCGGCGCCCTCGGCGACGATCGGCACTTCGCGGGCCAACCACTCCGGATCCCCGTTGGCGCTGCCCAGCAGCCCGAGCCCGCCACCGCGAGATACGGCGGCCGTCAGCGCACCACCGGCCGATCCGCCCATCGGCGCCAGGGCGATGGGGTGCTGCACACCGAACAACTTCGTGAATGCCGTCGAAAACGCCATAACTACAATGATCACCCCTTACTGGCTTATACGCGACGGTCGTCCTGCGCATGCTGCGCAGGACGACGAGACGATCGCCGCGGTGCCGGCGTCGGCAAAGGGTTGAACCACGGGACCAAGTACACCCTCAGTCAGCAGAAACACCGTTCATGTGGGCTGGAGCCCTCACAGTGACGTCGGCTCGGGGAGCCGACTGAGGATCCAGGTGCAGAGTTCTTCGGTGATCTGGGTGTGCGCCTCGTTCTCGGACGCGCAGAGGAACTCGTCCAGCTCGCTTTCCGACGGAGGCAGGCTGCCGATGTTGGCGTACACGTCGTCCTGGTCGTCGATGTCGCGGATCGCCACGGCGCTGACCGCGGGGACGAAGCAGATGGAGCGGTAGTACACCTCGGCCGGGTCGTGCTGGTTCAGGGCGTCGGCCAGAATGCCGAAGGACTCCAGTGTCCCGCCTGGTGCGCCGTCCAGCTCGGGCAGCCCGCTGGTATAGATGTCCTCGGCGGCGCCGAAGATGCTTCTGAGCGCGGCCACTTGCTGGTCATCCCCGGCGGACTGGGTGTAGAGCACGGTGCCGTTGAATATCAGGCCGGTGCATTTGAGCGCTTCGACGCCGGCCGGAACCCCGTTGCCGATGCCGTTCCCCGAACCGTTGGCGACCCCTATCTTTCTCGGGATGCTCGGCCACGAGCCGACCTCGCTCAACCGGTCGAGGAATTCGTTACGCAGCCTGTCCTGCTGGGGTTCGCTGTCGACTTCGGAGATGTGACGGAACAGCAGCTGGCGCGCGGCCGGGCTGTTGATCTGGCGGGAGAAGACGGGGTTGCCCAGCCTGAGGAAGTGTGCGAATGCCTGCAGGGAGATCGGGATCCACGCGCCCCGATGCGGACTGTCGTAGGAGACGTAGAGGGCCGTCTGGTGGTCGAGGCCGTCGTGCTCCATCTTGGCCAGGGCGTAGCGGGTGACCAGGCCCCCCATACTGAAACCGCCGACGGTGAGCGGCGTGTCCCCGTACCGTTCGGCGATCGTCTGGGTGATGGCGGCGATCGCGGTCTGCGCGTTGTCCAGGATCGACGCGCTGCGCTCGGCGAAGCCGAGGATGACGAGGTCGTGGCCACGGCGGCGCAGCTCGCTGATGAGGGGGTAGTCACCCCGTTCCAGGAAATGCCAGGACTCGTGCAGGTTGGACGGACCTGTGTTGAAGCCGTCGGCCAGGATGACCGGATTGACCAGGTTCTGGTGGCCTTCTCCGTAGTACACCCAAGCGGTGCCACCGGGAAGTTCCCACATCCTGTCCGGTGTGGGTGCCGGTGCGGAGACCTCCAGTGGCGCGATCAGCTTGATCGGCCCGATGGCCTGCGCTGCCCGTACTGCCTGCTCTTCGCTCATCCCATTCCCCTCTCCAGTGTGCTCAGGTGGTCCGGCCGCCTTGCCGGATCACTGTGATGATTACGCACCGCAATAGGACGAACGCAGATCGGCACGGCGGAGAAGGGACAAGGATTGACTATCCGTCACAGATCAATTACATGATTCGTGTTCCTGGAGGCCGACCCACACACGGGTGCCGGGCGGGGCAGGATGCGTGCTGTGGAAGTCGAGCGGGCCAAAGGGAGTCGGTTTCGGGATCCCGGTGTGCGTCTGTGGCATTTCGCCACGGAGATCCTGGTCCGGTGTCCGCGGTGCGACGGACGTGCGCTGGTGGCGGTACATCCTGATCACCGCGACGGCCATACCTACGCCGTCGGCTGGCTGACGGCGCCGCACCGGCTGACCTGTCCTGGGTGCGCCCACGTCGCCGAATGGGGGCCGCGGCGGTGGCAAAGCGGCGCCGGGGATGCGTACTTCACCCGTGGCGGCCCGCTCGTGGTGCCCGAGCTCGGCGGGCCGGACGACCCCTACTTCGGGCTGCCGTTGTGGTTACGGCGGCCGTGTTGTGGGCGGGTGTTGTGGGCGTACAACGTTCCGCATCTGGAGCTGCTGGAGGCGTACGTGGCCGCGGCGCAGCGGGAGCGGCCCACGCCCGCGGGGTCGCAGACGCTGCTGGAGCGGCTGCCTGCATGGATGAAGGCAGCCGGGAACCGGGCCGAGGTGCTGGCCGCGATCCGAGAGCTGCGTGACGGGGAGCGTCCGTAGCGGGCTCCGCGCGGCAAGCCGGCGCCGCGTCTTGGGGGTGGAGGCGCAAATCTTTGGGTCTGGGTTGGGGCTCGGCCCTGAGGTGGGGGCAACCTCGGCCGGGCGAACCTGGGTGTCGTCACTAACACGACTACTTCACAGGAGAAGCCCATGTCGATCAAACATCAGCTGGCCGCCACCGCCTTGGCCTTGATCGGTACGGCGGGTGCGTTATTCGCCCCGGCGACGGCCCAGGCCGCGCCGCCCGTCGCCGCCGGCTACGCCAACATCAGCGGCCCCGGCACGGTCGGGCAGTGGAGGACCCTGCCTGCCGGCGACATCTACAACAGCAGTGGGCAGGGAGCCCTGGTCATGCACAACGGGCAGGGAAGCTACTCGGTCCAGTTCCCTGGCCTGGGCGTGACGGGTAACCCCGGCACCGCCCTGCCCGGCGTCGTTCACGCCCAGTCCACCCTGTCCGGCACGGACGTGTGCCAGCCTGCGAGCGCCCCGTTCCTCGCCTCCAGCGGCGTCATGCAGGTCACCATCAAGTGCTTCAACCCCAGCGGCGCCTCGGTCGACCCGTTCTCCATGGTGGTGACCTACAACCGCGACGGGAGCGAGGGCGGCCGGCTCAACACGGTGCGGCTGAGCAAAGACGACATCGCTCAGCTCACCTCCCCGGGTGCGACGGTTGCTCCAGCCGTGCAGTTCAGCAGCCTGCCCGGGCCCATCACCGTGCGCCGCGACCTGTCGCCTACTCCGCAGACGCCAGGCTTCTACACCTTCGCCATCCCGCGTAACCCCGGGGCCGCCCGCGTGCACGCGGTGAACGTCAGTGCCATGGACGTCAACGCCGGGCTGTCCAGAGTGGTGTGCAATGTGACCAGCGACGCGCCCGATCCGAGCAACGACAAGATCGAGCTGGTTCGGGTCGGCTGCCACAACATGAACGGCACTGCCACCGACAACCCCGTGAACCTCACCTTCGCGGAGGACGTCAACACCCTCGGCAAGCTGACGTTGTCGTACGCCCACGTCACCACCCCCACCTACAACACCAACAACACGCCCGAGCCGAGCAAGGAGCTCTTCGCCGACCATCAGCGCAACGACTTCGGCGGCGTCCCCGGCAGGGTGTGGTTCGAGAAGATCGGCCTGGGCCACTTCCAGGTCTACCTGCAGAACCAGGACCGCCAGCAGGGAAATCTCGGCGCCGTCTCGGTGATCCCGACAGGCAGCAGCACCGTCAACAAGGTCTGTAACCTGGCCGACGACTTCAACACGACGGAGCCCTCCACCGGCACCCCGGCACGCAGGATTCGCTTCCTCTGCTTCGATCGCGTCACCGGCGCCGTGTGGACGTCCGCGAGATTCCAGCTCAACTACACCGCACGCCAGTAGTCCTGTCCCTTGAGGTGCTCCCGGCTCGTCTGCCGGGGGCACCGTCGTGGTGTGAGGGCGAAGCCGTGGTGACCTGGTGCGCGTCGGGGGGCGCCCTGCCCGGCCATCACCGGCCCGGCCTTCCGATTGCCCGAGACTGCACACCCTCGACGGCGAAGGCGTGCTGCGCGACATGTCCGTCGGCCCCGAGGCGACGGCCGCCACGATCTGCGCCCGCGCCGGGCGGGGGCTGACGCGGGCCGACTGGCAGCGGCATCTGCCAGGCGTGCCGTACCTGGAGGTCTGCCCGTGATACCGGCCCGCCCTCGTGGATCGAGGTCGGGCCGGTATACGTCTGTCCGAGGTCAGCTCAGGAAGCTGCCGTACGGACCGTTCAAGATCCCATTCTTCTGGCTCTGGCTGAAATGCGTGTTCGGGTAGTCGTAGAACGACGCCGACATCGGGGTCCCGTCGGTGGACGTCGAGTCGGGCAGGCCGAAGGCGTGGCCCAGTTCGTGGACCATGCCGCCGTACCAGCGGTTCATCGGGCCGTTCACGCCCGCGGCGCCGTCGGCGTCGTGCTGGTTCAGGATCACCCAGCCACCTCCGCCACCGCCGCCCGCACCGTTGCCTTCCGCGCTGATCTCACCCACGTTGATCCAGCGCGAGTCGGGTGCTCTCAGGCTCAGCTTCCTGATCAGTTCCTGCTGCATGTTGAACACGGTCCACCAGTACGGGTCGCTCCCGTTGGGGGTGGTCTCGTACCAGCTCTTCACGTGGTCGCCGTTGACGACCTCGACCACGGTGGTGTTGAGGGTGAAGGTCTTGCCCAGCTCCTGCTTGTAGTAGCGCTGCGCCTCGCGCATGACGTTGGCGATGCCGTCCGGCCACCGCTGGTCGTACGCCACGTCGGACGGCTTCAGCCAGTACACCCGGACGGTCTTTTCCGGGGGTGTGGTGGTGCCGCCACCGCTGCTGTAGTTCGGCAACCGCCAGGTCCGCGAGGACACCGCGTCGCAGGGCAACTGCACGAGGGCGGCGTTGCCGGCCGAGGAGCCGCCTGTGGGCACGACGCACTTGCTGGAGTGCACCGCCTGGAGCCTGAAGGTCTTGTCGGTCCCGCTGACCGTCACCGGGACCAGGCGGAACTTCTGATTGTTGGCGCTGGAGCAGGTCCACTGGATGACCGTGGCGTTGTCGGCGGTGGACGCGCCGTAGACGTCCACGCACCTGCCGGCGGTCGACGTGGCGATGGTGTACTGGTCGGTGGTGCCGCTCACCGGGGTGAAGGTGAGGTTCTGGTTGGCGCCGCCGTTACAGGCTGCCTGCGTGAGCTGGACACCGTTGGTGGTGGAGCTGTTGGGCAGGGTCAGACAGTTGCCGCCGTTCTGGTTGACGGCCGTCGAGGTGAAGGTCGTCGCGGCATTGGCCGGCAGGGCGGCCAGCGTCATGATCAGAAAGACTACGACGGCGGTGAGCGGCGCAATGGCAGCGGGTAATCGTCTCATCGATACGCGTCCTCCGTGTCGTGGGAATGAGCGCAGGCAGGGTCTGAGTGACGCCCTGGATCGGCCTTGCGGACACCATGACTCACGAAAAGGTTTTCGGCAAGATTTTATGAACGTTACATCCTCAGCGCTGACGTGCTGCTTACTGCTTCCCGAAATGCTTTTCGGTCAGTCTCGCCTCCCACGAACGGCAGCAGGCGCTCCGTCTCCTGCTCCAAGGCCGTCCGATCGATCGCGGACAGCGGGCGGAACGGAGTCAGGCGCAGGGTGTCGCCTTCGAGGGACCAGCTTCCGCGTACGACGCCGTCCACGAGGAAGGTGGGCCGTACCTGTGCCTGGCCGGGCATGACGCGCTTTCGGTCCTCGTGGCTGATGATGCGGGTGCGGTCGGCGTGGCCGAGCAGGGCGTTGTCGAAGGCGGGCAGCAGTCGCACGGGCGCGGGCGTGTCGGGATCGGGCAGTTCGGCGTCGGCCAGGTCGATCAGTTCCCTGCCGTCGGGGTCGCGGTAGTGGCGTAGTTCGGCGCGCATGTCGGAGACGATCTCGCCGAGGCGGGTCAGCCCGGACCAGGCCTGTACGTCCATGGTCGCGGCTGGGCCGAAGGCTGCCAGATAGCGGCGGATCAGGTGCTTGGCGGTCGCCGGGGACATGGGCCGGCCGAGCCAGGTCTCGGCAGGCGTGACGGAGACGGCCGACCGGGTGCCCCAGGAGCCCCATGTGCCGGTGGCCGGGTTGTGGATGAGGGGGGCTCTGAGCTCGACCTCTCCGGCGAGGATGCGCCCGTCGCGGCCTGGGTGGCGTTCGGCCAGCCGTCGGGCCAGCTCCTTTCGCGGTGTCGCTTCGCCCGCCAGCAGCTCAAGCCCGGTGGCGACCAGCGAGGCGGTGTCCAGGCCCGCGCTGTTGCGGGCGAAGTACGCCGAGCGGGCGGTGCGGTCGAGCACGGGCTGCAACAGCGGCCGCAGCCGCCGGAAGTCGTCGGCCGCGGTGAGGTGCTGGGTACTGCGGAGCAGGCCGGAGCGGACCACCTTCCGATCCTGCAGCAGCGTGGTGAGCTGGGAGTGGGTGAAGCCGTGGATCCTGCTCCACAGCCCGACGTAGGGCCAGTTGGGCTCTTGCGCCTGCAGTGCGACCAGGCGCCCGATCACCTCCAACGGGGTGTGATCGGTGCGGGTCAGCAGGAACTGGCGGTCCAGCAGGGCCCGGTTCAGGGCCCTGCTCGAGAGGGCCGTCACGACAGCCGCACCGAGACGTTGCCCCGGTAGGACCCCTGGAGCAGGGACAAGAACGCCTGCGGCACGTCCTCGATCCCGCCCTTGATGGCCGTCTGCGGGTAGACGAAGCGGCCCTCGCCCAGCCAGGTGCTGAAGTGTTCCCGCCAGGCGGCGATCTGGTCGGGGGTGTGGTAGCAGGAGAACGGCAGCAGCTCGACGCTCCGGGCCTGGGCCGCGGCATGATCGGGCTTGGGGAAGCGCTCGGCCGCGTCGCCGAGCTGGCTGGACAGCGAGCCGCACAGTGCGAAGCGGGCGCCGGGCCTGGCCGTCCGCAGCGCGGCCTGATACTGCTCGCCGCCCACGACGTCGAAGAACACCGAAATGCCCTCGGGCGCGAGCTCGCGGAGCCGGTCGACCGCCGAGCCGTCGTGATAGTCGAACGCGGCATCGTAGCCGAGCTCGTTCACCAGATAGTCGACCTTGGCCGGGCTGCCGGCGCTGCCGATCACCCGCGCCGCGCCCAGGCACTTGGCGATCTGCCCGGCCAGCGAGCCGATCCCGCCCGCCGCGCCGGAGACGAACACCACGTCGCCCTCGCCGACGCCCGCCACGTCGGCCATCCCGTAGTAGGCGGTCGGCCCCTGACCGAGGTAGTAGCCGGGGTCAGCGATGGGATCAAGCTTGATGTACTGGGCGGCTGGGCCCGCCGAGTACTCGCTCCAGCCGGTCATCGACTGGACCAGGTCGCCGGCCGCGAGCTCGGCGCTGTCGGATCGGATGACGGTGCCGATGGCGGCCACGCCCACCCGCTGGCCCGGCTGCCAGGCCGGCACCGGGATGGTGCAGTCCGCGCGCATCAACTCCAGGTAGGTCGCGGCGAGCCCTACCTGGTCGGTGCGCACCAGAACCTCGCCGTCCACCTCGGTCGTGGCGACGGTGAAGTTGTCGAGTGCCGGTGCGCCGGCGATCTGCGCGGCCAGCTGGATCTCACGGCTGATCATTTCTTGGTCCTTAGGTCGGTACGTCCTTCGAGATCGACACTAAAGAGGCTTCCGGTCACTTTTTGACCGGAAGTCCAGCGAGGATGGCGACATGGCGAACACCAGCTCACGGACCCTCCGACTGCTCTCGCTGCTGCAGACCCACCGCCACTGGCCCGGCCTGGAACTGGCCGAGCGGCTCGGGGTCTCCGAGCGGACGCTGCGCCGCGACGTCGACCGGCTGCGCGAGCTCGGCTACCCGGTCGGCGCGGCCCGGGGCACCGACGGCGGCTACCAGCTCGCCCCCGGTGCCGTCCTGCCGCCGCTGCTGCTGGACGACGAGGAGGCGGTGGCCCTCGCGGTGGGCATCGGCGACGCGGCACAGAGCGGGATCGCCGGGATGCAGGAGGCGTCGCTGCGCGCGCTCACCAAGGTGGTACGAGTCCTGCCGCCCCGGTTGCGGGCCAGGGTGGACGCCCTGCGGGCGATGACGCTCTCCGTCGCCGCGTCCGGGCCGGTCGTCGCGGCGGGGGTGCTCACCGCGGTCGCCCAGGCTTGCCGGGACCAGGAGCGGTTGCGGTTCGCCTACACGGCCAGAGGCTCCGCCCCCACCGACCGCGAGGTCGAGCCGCACCGTGTCGTCGCACTCGGCGGCCGCTGGTACCTGGTCGCCTACGACCTGTCCCGGCACGACTGGCGCAGTTTCCGCCTCGACCGGCTGACCGAGCCGACCGCGACCGGCACGCGCTTCCGGCCGCGTCCGCTCCCGGCCGAGGACGCCGCGGCCTTCGTCCGGACAGCGAGCAACATCCCGGCCCCGTACCAGGTCGAGGCGCTCGTCCACGCCCCCGCGACCCGGGTACGGCAGGCGGTCGGTCAGTGGGGCACCGTCGAACCGCTCGACCACGACACCTGCCGGCTCACCATGACGTCGACCTCCCTCGATTGGCCGACCCAGGCGCTGGGCAACGTGGGCGCCGAGTTCGAGGTGCTGGGGCCGCCGGAGTTCGCCGCGCATGTCCGGGAGTGGGGCGCCCGCTTCCTCCGGAGCGCTAGATAGTGGGACAACTCACGCGTGACGATGCGCGTCTAATCCGCCGTGGGATCGCTGAGCGGGGGAGATCCGCAGCACATCGGGGGTTACTGGCTGGCCGGGCGGATCGGGTCGGGCGGGCAGGGGGTCGTCTACGAGGCGTACGACGGGGACGGGCGCCGGGTGGCGCTCAAGATGCTGCACGCGGCCGGTGGCGACGACAGTCGCGACCGGTTCGCCAAGGAGGCGACCGCCGCGGGCCGGGTGGCCTCGTTCTGCACGGCCAGGGTGCTGGACGTGGAGCTGGACGGGCCCAGGCCGTACATCGTCTCGGAGTACGTGGCGGGGCCGAGTCTGCGGCAGGCCGTGCGCGAGGGGCGTAGGTTCACCGGTGACGATCTGCACCGGCTGGCGACGGCGGTCGCGACGGCGCTGACGGCGATCCATGAGGCGGGCGTCATCCACCGTGATCTGAAACCCGACAATGTGCTGCTCGGTCCCGACGGGCCGCGGGTGATCGACTTCGGCATCGCGCGGACCCTGGACATGTCGCTCACCAGGACCGGAGAGGTGTCGGGTACGCCCAGCTACATGGCGCCCGAGGTGTTCACCGGGCAGCGGGTGGGCGCTTCGGCGGACGTGTTCGCGTGGGGCGTGATCATGGTGTACGCCGCCACCGGGCAGGAACCGTTCGACGCCGACAACCTCGGCGGCGTGATGCACCGGGTGCTGTCGCACCAGCCCGACCTGAGCGCGCTGCCGCCCCGGCTGGCCGAGCTGGTCGCGGTCGCGATGCGCAAGGACCCCGCGACCAGGCCGGCCTCCCGCGACCTGCTGCTCGCGCTGGTCAGCGGCAACGGCAGCGACACCAGAGGGCTCCTGACCGAAGGCAGCCGCGCCGCCCAGGGGGTGCGCGGGGAGGGCGAGGCCGACCCGGCGCTCGGCACCATCGCCGAGGACGCCTATGGCGCGCTCGGGCCGCAGGAGCGTGAGCTGGCCGCCGAGGTGTTCCTGCGCCTGGTCGCCGTGGACGAGGAAGGCCGCGAGAGCGGCAGGACCGTCTCCCAGGACGAGCTGTTCGGCGGGCGTCCCGAGCCCGAGGTCGCTGCCATCCGGCGCATCCTTCGGACGTTCTCGTACGTCGTGGCCGCCGAAGAGGACTCCGTCGCGCTGTCGCGTCCCGCGCTGTTGCGAGCCTGGCCCAGGCTGCGCATGTGGGTGGACGCCGACCGTACGGGCCTCGCCGTCCTGAGCCAGATCACCAGCGCGGCCCGGCACTGGACCGACAACGGCAGGCGCGACGGCGACCTGCTCCAGGGCAGCCGCCTGGAACAGGCACTGAGCTGGGCGGCCACCGGCCGCCGCCACGTGACGCTCACTCCCCGCGAGCGCGACTTCCTCCAGGCGGGCACCGCGCTGACCAGGAAGCGCGCCAGGCGCCGGGCCCTGACCACCACGGCGCTGGCGGCCTTGCTGGCGGTGTCGCTGGTGGCGAGCGGGCTCGCGCTGTGGCAGCGACAGCAGGCGGCCGGTCAGCGCGACGTGGTCACCGCCAAGCAGGTGGCGGCTGAGGCGGACCGGCTGCGTACCACTGACCCGGTTCTGGCGATGCTGCTCAGCGTGGCGGCCTGGCGCGTCTCCCCGCAGGTCGAGGCCCGCTCAGCGGTGATGGCCTCGCTACAGCAGCAGGAAACGGCCGCATTCCACGACCCCCAGGTCAAGGGGGTGGCCAGGCGGACGCTCAGCGGCGATGGCCGCACGCTGGTCAGCGTCAGCGACAGCGGCGTCAACGTGTACGACGTCCGCACGCACAAGCGGACGGGCGGCTGGCGGGGGCTGGGGCTGAGAGACAGCTCGGAGCTCAATGCTCCGGTGCTGAGCAGGACCGGACGGCTGGTGGCGATCTACACTCACGAAGAGCTCGGCGTCTGGGACCTCGCCACCGGCAAGCGGCTGCTCAAGGAGCTCTTTCCGGCCGGCGGCATGCTGATCGGCGTCACGATCGGCGAGGACGAGGCAACCCTCGCGGTCAGTTACGACAACGACCTCGACCACCTGGTGGACCTGCGCACCGGCAGGAAGTTCGGCAGGATCGCCGCCTTGCACGGGTGGGGTCCGCTGATCGACCCGACGGGCAAGCACCTGCTGCTCACCGGCGAGAGCTTCGCCGAACACGCTCTGCCCGGCTGGACCCCCGAGCATCGCTACGCGGGCTGCAGCCACCGGACGCACTCGGTCGCCGCGTTCTCGTCCGACGGCGCCACCCTGGCCTGCGCGGGCAGCGAGGTGGTGCTCTTGGACACCTCCACCGGACGCCGTCGTAACAAGGACGTCTGGACCTGTGACGTCTGCGTCGGCCACTTCCCGCGGCTCCGGTTCAGCCCCGACGGTCGCTACCTCGCCGCGTTCAACGTACGCAAGCTCCAGGTGTGGAAGGTCGCCGACCACGACCTTGAGCTGCTCACGTACCAGTCCGAGGGCGACCTGTCCGATGTCGGTTTCGACGGCTCGACCCTGCGCTATCTGATGGACGACGCGGTGATCAGCGTCGACCTGTCCACGCGCGCCGCCTCGATCAGGACGGGGGGCGACGACGCCATCGTCAGTCCCGGCGGCAGGTGGGCCGCGATCCGCGGCCTTGACAGCAAGTACGTCCGGCTCTGGAACATGCGCGAGCGCAAGGAGGTCGCCCGCTTTCCAGCCGACCCGGACATGCTGGCCGTGCTGCAGTTCGACGAGCTGGGCAGACGGCTGCTCATCGCGCCGGAGTCCGGCCGGATCGAACTGGTCGACGTCGGTACCCGCAAACGGATCTGGTCGATCCGCTCTCGGCACGCCGTCGACGGATTCCCACCGTTGCGGGCCGTCTTCAGCCCCGACGGCAGGACGATCGCGCTCGTCCTCGGCCCGGACGGGCAGACCCTGAAGTACTGGCTCACCGTGCTCGACGCGGCCACCGGCCGGGTTCTGCACGACAGCCCCACCACCAGCGACGGCGGCCCGTACCTGCCCGACGGCAAGAGGCTCGCCACCGGCTCCGGCAGGTTCATGGACGTGGCTACCGGCAAGCTGGTCGGGGAGGGCTATGACACGTCCACCTCCGGCGGGGACGGTGTCGCCCTGAGCAGCCGTGGTCTCATGGCCATCGCCTACGACGAGACGGGACGCGTCTCGCTCTGGGATCCCTCCGGGCCGACGGCATTGCGTCCCATGCTGCCGAAAGCGGCGGGTCCCGCGAGCGTCCTGGCCTTCTCACCGAGCGGGGACGTGCTCGCGGCGGCCAGCGGTGGCGTACTCCAGCTCTGGGACCCCGTCAACAGGCGGCGGCTCGGCGGCGGCTTCGACCCCGCGACGATCCAGGATGTCGACTCGCTGACCTTCAGTGCCGACGGCGGCACGCTGTACTACTCGGCCGACGGCGACATCCTGGAGATCCCCGTCGGAGCCGAACGGGTCGCCGCGCTGGTGTGCGGGCGCGCGGGCCGCCGGCTCACCGAAGCGGAGTGGAGCCACTACCTGGGCGATATCGCGTACCGGGAGATCTGCCCGAAGTCGGCTTTGACGGTTGTCGCTGGTCCAGGCTGACAGTCGCCGCGGGCTCGTGACAGCGCGCGGTCAGCCCGGTCTCAGCGGTGGTGGGCATCGTCGTCTTCATCGAGAACGGAACACCGGGACGAGGAGAACACCCACCATGATCACATTCGCCGCGGCACTGCAACTGCTCATCGCGCTTGCCTTCCTGAGCATCCCGCTGGTGCGCCACCGCTACGGGGGCAGTGCGAAAGCGAACGCGGAGGCGGAACTGACCCGTCAGGGAGTGCCCATCTCCGTCCTGGAGGAGAACAAGCTCAGCTTCGACGCCAGCGGCCACGAAACGGTCGTCCCCGTGACGGTCGCCCTGGTCATGACGGTGCTGGCCGTGCTCAACCTGTCCGGGAGCGACTGGGGGCAGACCCTTTCCTGGGTCTTCCAGCCGATCGTTCTCGCCGGCAACTTCCTCATCCTGTACAGCAACCTGACCGCCGCCAAGTCGGTGAAGGCCGCCTTCGACCGTAAGGGTGACCCGATGCTTCAGCGCATCGACGTGCGGGCCCTGCTCAAGGCTGCCGAGGGCGGGTTTCCCACCTGGGTCATGCCCATCCTCCAGAACATCCGGCACGCCGTGGTGATGGGCGGGTCGGCCCTCGTTCTGGTAGCGATGATCATCGCGTGATGCACGGGGACTACCCGGCGCTCACGGTGGTGAGGCGAGCGTGCAGCGCCGACTTGACGGCCGGCCATTCGGCGGCGACCACGGAGAACATGGCCGAGTCTCGCAGCTTCCCCGCTTCGCCGGGCGCCCAGGACGGCGACCAGCTACGCAACACCCCCTCGAAGCGCGCGCCGAGGCGCTCGATGGCCCGACGTGACCTCTCGTTGCGCGCGTCGGTCTTGAGGTCGACGCGCGTGACGCCCAGCGTCTCGAACGCATGGGTGAAGAGGAGGAGCTTCGCCTCCAGATTGATCCCGGCGCCCTGCGCCGATGCCGCGAGCCAGGTCCAACCGACCTCGATGGCGCACAGGTCTTGCCGGTCCGGCCAGGTCCGGGGATCCCAGAACGCGGTGCATCCCACCGCCATCCCGTCCCGCACCCGAACCTGCGCGAACGGCGTCAACCCGTCGGCCACCCGAGCGAACTGGGCCGCCAGATAATCCTCGATCTCGGTGGCCCGGGGAACCAAGGTGAAACCGTAGGAGGAACGATCCTCCTCTGCCGCCCGCGCCAGATCCGGCGCGTGCCTCATCGCCAGCGGCTCCAGCCGAACGGACGATCCGTGGAGCACGGGAACATCGAGCCGGAGGCTCATGGGACTCTCCTCATCGTTCCTGGCGTTGGCACCTTGCCCTCGGGCAGGTTGCCGGACCGTCATCGGGCCAGGCCCCTCGGATCCTCTGGATGATCTCGGTGGAGAGATCCTGCCCCAGCGTGGAGGGCGGCGTCAAACGTCATCGCGACCTACTGGTAGGTCTGCGGATCCACGCTGCGCCACTTGCCGTCGCCGTCGGCGTTGGCTACTCCGCCGATATACATTTTCTGGTACGAGGCGTAGTCGGTGTTGCGGGCGCTGACTTTGAACGGCTTGCCGTGGTCGTCGATGCGCTGATTGATCAGTTTGCCGTTGCTGAGCACATCGAGCGCGATCGAGAACTCGCAGTAATGCTTCTGTGTTGTCGCGGTCACTTGAAAAGTGATCTCTTCATCACGTTTGAGGGAGATCGTCTTCTCGCGGAAGTAATCTCCACCCCATTCTGTGTCGTTGACCAGCGTCTTGCCTCGGGGGTCGGTTTCGTCGAGGTCGAGGCCAATTTTTATGCTGTCCTCGCTGCCCGCGCTCGGGCTCTCGAACAATGTGCCGGTGAGCGGTGGGCCGCAGCGCGGGACCGCCTTCATTCCGACGATGCGCACGGGCCGATCTGCGTTTCCGTGAACGACGATCTTGAAGTCGGTGCTGTACGGGTCGACGCCACCTTGTTGCCGAAACCATCTGTGCTGTGCATCTGAATATTCCGGCAGGGCATTGATCTGGGCAAGTTGATCACCTGAGAGGGTCACTGCCTCGGGAAAGATCCAGGTGTTATGCAGGTCCGAATGTTCCACTTGGACGAGATCGACTGACAGTGGCGGCCCCGCGGGGCGTGTCGGGGTCGGTGAGGGCGTACGAGGCTCCGGTATGGCGCTCGGGCGGGGCGACGGGGTGAACGGCTGTTGTATCGCCCAGATCAGCACGCCGACAAGCACTGGGGTGGCAATAGCCGTTCCGGCCCATTTCACTGCAGGCCGATTCCACCAACGCTGCGGCTTAACAGGATGTCGGATTCGTGGGTATTTCGAATGGTTTGCCATCTGAGCACCGGCTCTCATTGGGATTCCGGGTCCATATTGAGTGCCGCCTTGCTCGTATGCAATCGGATTCGACGAGCCGCCTCCGCTGATGTCCATCGTCATACGTACCTGCCCATGGCGACGGCCTTCTACCTGCGGGTGTTTACGGGCCGTCCCACTTGCCGCAGACTCCACCATGAGGTTCTAGAGTGGGCGTGACTGGTTGGCGGGTGACATGGCGCGTCCGGCGGCACACAAGGCGAACTCTCCCCTGGAGCCGGAACCGATGTGGGGGCAGCTCGGCTACGTCAGGTATGTGTCCAGGGGCGGCTATGGCCCGGATGCCATCGAAACGCCGACCGCGATGCCGATGCTCCTCGCACCGCTGGCGCAGGATCCTGAATTCACGCATCAGGGCGTGTCACAGTGCGGCCGTTGTGGCGTCCTGGTCACAGTAAAGAAGCGGCGTACTCCTTCCAAGCGTTCGCGCCTCGCGGCGAAGAAGTATTGGGTCGCCGGTTTTTCGAGCGGCCTGTGGCTCTCGATCATGGGGGTCATAGCGTTCTTCGCGCAGATGCGGGGCGCCACGGACGGGACGCCCGGCATGCTGACAACGGCGTTCACCCTATCGGGGCTGTTTTTCCTTTGGCTGCTGACCGGCGTCGTTGGCGAAATAGTAAGAGATTGGGGTTTTGTCTGCGAAGCAGGAAAATCGGGAGGCGTCGAAATCGATTGCACTCATGTCGCAAAGATCGTGAAAGCCCCTAAGGTCGGCTCCTGACGGGAGTAGCTGGACCGCTCCGGCGCCAGGTCAGGGCCGCCGCGGCGGCGAAGGCCAGGGCCGCGCAGCCGATCTGGGCGAAGGCTGTCGGGGTGGATACGTACGGAAGGTCGCCGAGGTTGCCGAGGACGGCCACCGGTAGGAACAGCAGCAGCGCCGCCCGTCGCCCCACGACCGATCGGCACGCGTATCCGGCCGCCAGCGCCACCACGACTAGCCAGGGCACGAGTCGCAGCACGCCGGCGAGGCCGCGGTTGTGCAGGGCCTCGGCAGCCACCACGAACTCGGTCGCCAGCACGCTGGCCAGCATCAGGAACGGCCACAGCGCCAGGGCTAGGGCCAGCCCGTCCCGCCAGGCGGGCGCGGAGGCCGGGCCGAAGGCCCGCCGCCCGTGTACGCGCAGCGCGCCCCACAGCAGGTCGGCCATGTCGGCCGGATCCGGGCGGGTTTGGCCCGGCCGCGCCCCGGCCAGCAGCACGCTGATCATCTCTTCCTCGTGCCGGGCTCGGTGGTCGCGTGGGTAGCAGGCCAGGAGGCGGCGGTAGCGGGCTTCCAACGGGCTCATACCGTGCCCCCCGCGCCGGCGGCGCGCAGGCGCGTGGTGGCCGCTCGGGCGTGCCGGCGCATCCGCTCGGCCTCCGCCGCCAGCCTGGCCGCGCCGTCGCCGGTCAGCCGGTAGTAGCGCCGCACCCTGCCGTCCACGATCTCCTCCCGGTCCTCGGCGATGAGTCCTTCCGCCTGGAGACGGTCGAAAGCGGCGTACAGGGTGCCGGCGCGCAGGCGGACCTGGCCGTCGGAGATGCGCTCCACGTCGGTGATGACGCCGTACCCATGCTGGGGACCGGCGGCGAGCGCGGTCAGGATCAGGAAGCTGGGTTCCTGCATTTGCCTCATGCGATCAATATATACTGATCATCTATATATCAGACGCCCTGCCGCAGTTCCCATAAACGGACGGTCTTGTCCTCGCCGGCCGTCGCGAGCAGGGATCCGTCGGGACTGAAGGCCGCGGTGGTGGCCCGCTGGCCGTGCGTTGTCCGTAGGACCTCGGTGTCGGCGTCTACGTCCCAGAGCACGACGTCAGGTCCGGGACCGGCGGCGGCGAGCAGGGTGCCGTCAGGACTGAGCGCGACGTGCCTGGACTCCTCGGGCAGCGTCACGAGAGCGGCGCCGGAGCCGGTGTCCCAGACGCGGGTGATGTGATGGCCCGCGGTGGCCAGACGGGCGCCGTCGGAGCTGAACGCGACGTCGCGCGTCCCGAAGGCCCACTGGGGGCCGGGGGCCGGTTCGTACAGCCGCTGAAGCGCCACGCCGGTCTGGGCGTCCCAGATCTCTGCCTCCCAGCGCCGGTCCTGTGACCATCCGCCGGAGGTGGCGGTGGCCAGGCGGGTCCCGTCGGGGCTGAACGCGATGCCGGTCGGGGCGACCAGGTGGGCGATGCGCAGGAGTTCGGCGCCGTTGGTCGCGTCCCAGATCCGGGTGGTGTTTCCGGTGCCGCTCGACGCCATGCGGGCGCCGTCAGGGCTGAAGGCCACCGCCCACACGCCGCCGCCGTGGGTGATCTCCAGGAGTTCGGCGCCGGTGGCGAAGTCGACGATCCAGATCTTTCCGGCGGTGAGATCCCTGGTCCTGAGGTCGAGGCGTTCGCCGGTGACGGCGAGCCGCCGGCCGTCGGGGCTGATCGCGGCCGTCCAGCCCACGCTGGACAGGCGGCCGAGGACGGCGGTCAGGCCGCTGCCGTGGCGGAAAGCGCGCTGGGGCCGGCCGGTCAGGTCCGTCAGCGTGGTCGTACCCTCGCCGGTCCACGCCAGGCCGGCGCCGTCCGGACCGAACGTGACGCTCGAGACCTTCCGGGCGGTCTCGATCGTTCGCGAGAGCACTGGGGTGAGCTCCAGGCCCGCGCGGCGGGGCACGGGGCGGTGAGGGCCGACGGCAGGCCGGGCCACGCCGGTGGGCGACGGCTCGTGGCGGCCGGCGAGGTGGTCGTGGAACTCGGCGTGCCGGAACTGGTAGAGCGGGCCGACCGCGCGCAGCAGCCCGAGGCGGTGGGCGTCGTCCAGGAACGCCATCAGCCGGCGTGGCAGCTGCCGCCCGCGCGCCAGGCGAAAGGTGGCCAGAACGTAGACCGGCCACGCGTGCTGCTTGCCCGACACGGCTCCGTAGGCCGCTCCGGCCGTGGCCAGGACCAGGCTTCCCCATGCCACCTCGATCGGGGACGCGCCCGCCGCCCCGATCGCGGCCGCGCCGATGAGCGCGCCGAGGAACCCCCCGACGAGCAGCCGCACGAGGTTGAGCCTCCGGTCCGCACGCCAGCTCGTGAGCGGCGTGCTGGCCCGCCCGTCCACGGCCGGCGCCTCGGCCCAGCCCACCACGGCGTCGGTCAGAGAGGTGAGCAGCAACGCGGGCCCGAACAGCGCCACCATGGCGACCGTGGCGGCCAGCGCGTCCGTGAGCGGCTTCCCGGTGACGAGGTCGAACACCGTGTACCCGGCGGCGATCACCAGCGCCGTCCAGATCACTATTCCGAGGGTGAGGGAGAGTGCCGACAGCAGTTGGCTGAGCAGTGAGAAGGTTCGCCGTCCGAGACGGAGGTCGACATAACCCGGCTGGTCGTGCGCCCACGTCCCGTGGTCGCTGTGGCTGGGCCCCTCCCGATAGGCGATCACGATCCCCATGCCGCCGGCGGCGAACCACCAGGTGAAGTCCTTGAGCAGGAACGTCGTCAGGATCAGGCCCCACGCCGCGCTCGCCAGCAGCAGCGCGAGCAAGACCCCAGGTCCTGGGGGCGGCCGGCGGAGGGTGGTGGCCGCGAGCCGCCACCAGGCGAAGTCTCTGACCCCTATGCTCTTGCCGCCCACCTGCACGCTGTCGGCCTCGGCGGGGGTGCGATCGAGGAGTTCGGCCAGGTGGCTGAGCCATTGGGTGACCTGTTCTGGCCGGTAGAGGCGGTGCGGCCGGAACAGGTCGGCGTCGGACCCCCGCGCGGGCGGCCGGGCCTCGATGAGGGCGGGGATGAGCCGGTTGAACAGGTGGGCGCGCAGCGCGGCCGCGGTGGCGAAGCGGACGGGATCCAGCAGCGGGGACGGGTCGGTGGCCGGAGCGGCGGCGTAGACGGTACGCAGCAGCCACAATCCCAGAGGGCTGGAGACCGTCTCCGACAGCGGCGTCACGGGCCCGTCCCGCAGCCGCTCCAGAACGCGTTGCCAGCCGGGATGCGGCTTGGTCCGGTCGAGGATCTTGTTCAGATAGCCGGCGGCGGCCGTGGCCGACAGGGGCTCGGCCTCGACCACTGCCGCGCGGTCCAGCGCCTGCGCCGCATCGGCGTACTCGGTGGTGCGGCTGGTGATGACGAGCCGTGTCTCCGCGGGCAGCGCCTGGTTGAGCTCGGTCAGCACCGCCGGCAACGAGGCGGCGGGCATCTCGTCGAGCCCGTCCAGGACCGGCACGATCCTGCCGTCGCGGAAGAGCAGGCGCACCGTGTCGGTGCCGAACGCGCGCAGCGCCGGATAGCCCTGCTCCAGCCGATCGGTCAGCCAGTCGTCGAAGTGCGGGAACTCCTTGACGTCCCAGCTGTTCATCGACAGCAGCACCGGCACCGGCTCCTGGCCGGCGGAGTCCCGTACCAGTTCGCGGACGAGCTGGATCGCGAGTGTCGTCTTGCCCGCTCCCGCGCCGCCCAGCACCACCAGGCGGCGGCCCGACCCCCGGAACCGGTCGGCCAGACCCTCGATCTGGTCGCTCGATCCCGACCAGGTCACCTCCCCGCCGACGGCGATGCCATCAGGACCGTCGAGGAAGCGCGGCTCGTCGATCATGTTCCACTGGACGGGCATCGGGTCCGTCTCCAGCGCCAGCACTCGGACCGCCTCGTTGTGCCACTGGTCTTTCACCATGGTCCGGAGAGCAGTGAGCGCGGGCTCCAGCGGCGCGACCTGGCCGGTGTCCCGCTCGCGTAGCGCGGGGAGCACGATGACCAGGCCGAACAGGCCGGTCAGCAGCCAGTTGAGCGGGCTCCACCACCACGCGTCCACTTCGACGGTGCTGGTCGCCATGTTCCCCACTAGGCTGATCGCGACGCTCGCCGCCGCGATCGTGACCGGCGGCACCTTACGACGACCCCTGCCCCTGGCGCGCATGCGCTCAGCATCGTGGTTGCGGCACGCTGGATTCAACACCCATGCCTGAGGTTAGGCCCGACATATCGGGGCATGGCTCGCATTGTGTCCGGTGGGGGATGGTTCTCCCGGTGGCCGGTGGTTCGGCAGCTCAAGGGAGAGGACGGCAGGGGCGACGCCGCGCGCTCCGCCCGTACCGACGCGCTGACTCCCCGCGTTCAAGAGGCCGACAAGGTCGCGCGGTCGGTCTGCCCCTACTGCGCGGTCGGTTGCGGTCAGCTCGTGTACGTCAAGGACGGCCGCGTCACGCAGATCGAGGGGGACCCCGACTCGCCCATCTCGCGTGGGCGGCTGTGTCCCAAGGGGTCGGCGAGCAAGCAGTTGGTCACTCATCCCGGACGCCAGACCCAGGTGCTGTACCGGAGGCCGCACGGCACCGGTTGGGAGCGGCTCGACCTCGACACCGCGATGGAGATGATCGCCGACCGGGTGGTGCGGACCCGGCGGGAGACGTGGCAGCAGACCCACGAGGGCAAGGTCGTGCGCCGCACGATGGGCATCGCCGGGTTGGGCGGGGCGACGCTCGACGACGAAGAGAACTACCTGATGAAGAAGCTCTACACCGCCCTCGGCGCGATCCAGGTGGAGAACCAGGCGCGCATTTGACACTCCTCCACCGTCCCCGGTCTGGGGATCAGCTTCGGGCGTGGTGGCGCGACCACCTTCCAGCAGGACCTGGCGGGTGCGGACTGCATCGTCATCCAGGGCTCCAACATGGCCGAATGCCATCCGGTGGGGTTCCAGTGGGTGGTGGAGGCCAGGGCTCGGGGGGCGAAGGTGTTCCACGTGGATCCGCGCTTCACCCGGACCAGCGCGCTGGCCGACCGCCACCTGCCGATCCGCGCGGGTAGCGACATCGTGCTGCTCGGGGCGCTGATCAGCCACGTGTTGCGCAATGAGCTGGACTTCCGTGAGTACGTGCTGGCCTACACCAACGCGGCCACGATCGTGTCCGAGGACTTCCGGGACACCGAGGACCTCGACGGGCTGTTCTCCGGCTTCGATCCGGAGACGCGTACGTACGACCCGAGCAGCTGGGCGTACGAGGGGACGGGCGAGCAGGCGCCGGGCGAGCACCTGGAGGGCGGCCGGCACCACGCCGCGGCCGCCGGGGCGGACACCTACGGCTCCGGCGGTGCCGCCGCGCATCCCAGCGCGGCGACGGATCCGACGCTGCGTCATCCGCGCTGCGTCTACCAGATCCTCCGGCGGCACTTCGCCCGCTACACCCCAGAGCTGGTCGAGCGGCTGTGCGGCATCTCGCGCGCGGACTTCGCCGAGCTCGCCGACGCGATCACCGCGAACTCCGGCCGGGAGCGCACCACCGCCTGGGTGTACTCGGTCGGCTGGACCCAGCACACGGTGGGCGCGCAGTACATCCGCACCGCCTCGATCCTCCAGCTGCTGCTGGGCAACATGGGCCGGCCCGGTGGCGGCATCCTGGCGCTGCGCGGGCACGCGAGCATCCAGGGCTCGACCGACATCCCGACGCTGTTCAACCTCCTGCCCGGGTACCTGTCCATGCCCCACGCCCACCGGCACGAGGGCCTGGCCGACTACCTGGCCCGCGAGGGCGGCGAGAAGGGCTTCTGGGGCCACCGGCGCTCCTACCTGGTGAGCCTGCTCAAGGCGTGGTGGGGGGAGGCGGCCACCGAGGAGAACGACTTCTGCTTCGACCACCTGCCACGCCTCACCGGCGACCACGGCCACTACAGCGCGGTGATGGGCCAAATCGACGGGACAGTGAAGGGCTACTTCGTGATCGGGGAGAACCCCGCCGTAGGTTCCTCCGGCGGCCGGGCGCAGCGCCTCGGCCTGGCCAACCTCGACTGGCTGGTGGTACGCGACCTGACGCTGGTGGAGACGGCCACCTTCTGGCAGGACGGCCCGGAGCTGGAGACCGGGGAGATGCGGACCGAGGACATCGCCACCGAGGTGTTCTTCCTGCCCGCCGCGAGCCACGTGGAGAAGGAAGGCACGTTCACCAACACCCAGCGGCTGCTGCAGTGGCGGGAGAAGGCGCTCGACCCGCCGGGCGACTGCCGCAGCGACCTGTGGTTCTACTACCACCTCGGCAGGCTGGTCAGGCAGCGGCTGACCGGCGACGAGATCGACCGGCCGCTGCGCGAGCTGACCTGGGACTATCCCGAGGAGGGGGCGCACCGGGATCCTTCGGCGTCGGCGGTGCTCCGCGAGATCAACGGGGTCGGCCCGGACGGGCGGGCTCTGTCGGCCTACACCCAGCTCAAGCCGGACGGGTCCACCAGTTGCGGCTGCTGGATCTACTGCGGGGTCTATGCCGACGAGGTCAACCAGGCGGCCCGGCGCCGGCCGGGGCGGGAGCAGTCCCCCGTGGCGCCCGATTGGGGCTGGGCCTGGCCGGCCAACCGGCGGATCCTCTACAACCGGGCCTCCGCCGACCCGGACGGCCGCCCGTGGAGCGAGCGCAAGGCCTACGTCTGGTGGGACGCCGAACGCGGTGAGTGGACCGGCCACGACGTGCCCGACTTCGAGAAGGGCAAGCCGCCGGACTACGTGCCGCCCGAAGGCGCCAAGGCCGAGGCCGCGCTGGCCGGGATCGACCCGTTCATCATGCAGTCCGACGGGAAGGGCTGGCTGTACGCGCCGGCGGGGCTGGCCGACGGACCGCTGCCCGCGCACTACGAGCCGCACGAGTCGCCGGTCGGCAACCCGCTGTACGCCCAGCAGGCCAACCCCGCCCGCGAGATCTACTCGCGGCCGGAGAGCCCCTACAACCCGCCGGAGTCGCCGCGCTTCCCCTACGTGCTGACCACGTACCGGCTCACCGAGCACCACACGGCGGGCGGCATGAGCCGGCCGCTGGCCTACCTCGCCGAGCTGCAGCCGGAGCTGTTCTGCGAGGTGTCCCCGCGGCTCGCCGCCGAGGTGGGGCTGGTCAACGGCGGCTGGGCGACGATCGTGACCACCCGCACCGTGATCGAGGCCAGAGTGCTGGTCACCGGCCGGGTCCGGCCGCTGCGCATCCAGGGCCGGGTGATCCATCAGATCGGCCTGCCGTACCACTGGGGCTGGGGCGGTGGCGGCCTGGTGACCGGCGACGTCGTCAACGACCTGCTGCCGCTGGTGCTCGACCCGAACGTCCACATTCAGGAGGGCAAGGCCATGACCTGCGACGTACGGCCCGGCAGGCGGCCGAGGGGCCGGGCGATGCTCGATCTGCTGGAGGGTTACCGCCATGGCTGAGCGGATGGGCTTCTTCACCGACACGAGCGTCTGCATCGGCTGCAAGGCCTGCGAGGTGGCCTGCAAGGAGTGGAACCAGCTGCCCGACGACGGGTTCGTGTTCGAGGCGACGTCGTACGACAACACCGGGGCGCTCGGGGCGAGCACCTGGCGGCACGTGGCCTTCATCGAGCAGTCGGTCCGGGCGCCCGGCGACAGCGCTGATGACGGCGTGGAGCGGTGGCTGATGTCGTCGGACGTGTGCAAGCACTGTACGCACGCCGCCTGCCTGGACGTCTGCCCGACCGGCGCGCTGTTCCGCACCGAGTTCGGCACGGTGGTGATCCAGGAGGACATCTGCAACGGCTGCGGCTACTGCGTCTCGGCCTGCCCGTACGGCGTGATCGACCGCAGAGAGGGTGACGGACGGGCGTGGAAGTGCACCATGTGCTACGACCGGCAACGCGGCGGCCTCGAACCGGCGTGCGCCAAGGCGTGCCCGACCGACTCGATCCAGTTCGGCCCGCTCGACGAGCTCCGCGACCGGGCGGAGGAGCGGGTGGAACGGCTGCGCGCCGACGGGCACACCGAGGCCCGGCTGTACGGCGAGAGCCCGGACGACGGGGTGGGCGGCGCGGGCGCGTTCTTCCTCCTGCTGGACGAGCCTGAGGTGTACGGACTGCCGCCGGATCCCGTGGTGACCACCCGCGACCTGCCGGACATGTGGCGCTGGGCAGGGGCGGCGGCGCTGTCCCTGGCCGGGGCGGTAGCGGTGGCCTTCGTGGGTTCGGTCAAAGGGGTGCGGCGGTGACGCGGGAGCGGTCGATGGTGCCGGAGGCGGAGTTCCGGTCGTACTACGGTCGGCCGGTGCTCAAAGCCCCCGTCTGGCACGAGCCCCATATGCCGACATATCTCTATGCGGGGGGTTTGTCGGGGGCTTCGTCGGTGATGGCGGTCATGGCCGGGTTCACCGGGCACGATCGGCTGGCGCGCACCGCCCGGGTCGCGGCGGCGATCGGCGCCGCCGCCGGAACCGGGTTCCTCATCGCCGAACTGGGCAGGCCTTCACGGTTCCTCAACATGTTCCGCGTGTTCAAGCCCACCTCGCCGATGAGCCTGGGCTCCTGGCTCCTGGCCGCCCAGGGCGGGCTGTCGGCGGTCGCGGCCTCGACCGAGCTGACCGGGATCCTGCCCGTCGTGGGCGACGCGGCGGCCCTCGCCACCGGCCTGACCGGCCCGCTGACCGCCACCTACACCGCCGTCGTGGTCGCCGACACCGCCGTACCCGCTTGGCACGAGGCCTATCGGGAGCTGCCGTTTTTGTTCGCCGGGAGCGCGCTGGCCAGCGCCGGGGCGGTGGGCATGCTGGCGACCCCTCGGGCGGAGGCGGGGCCGGCTCGGGTGGTGGCGGTTGTCGGGGCCGTCGTGGAGAGTGTCGCGGGCATGCTGATGGAACGTCGGCTCGGGCTGGCCGGCGAGCCGTACCGGGTGGGGAAGGCGGGGCGCATGATGCTCTCGGCCCGGGTGCTGACGGCCGGTGGCGGGCTGCTCGCGGCGGTCGCCGGGCGCGGCCGTGCCCTCACCGCGCTTTCCGGTCTCGCCCTGACGGCGGGTGCGCTGTGTACTCGGTTCGGCATCCTGGAGGCGGGCAGAGCGTCGGCCGCCGACCCGAAATACACCGTCATTCCGCAGCGGCAGCGCCTCGACGCCTAGAACAGCGCGATGGGGTCATGCTCCGGCAGGGGCCGCGCGCATGCGGCGGGTGGCCGTGTGCGGCCGCATGCGCGCTGGCCACGTGGCGGGAGGCCGTGAAGAGCAGGTGGGTCAGAGGCCCGCGGTCACCGTGACCGTCGCGTCGTTCGGCGCCTTGACCAGGGGCTTGGTCACGTTCTTGACGAGGTTTCCGGTGGAGGCGACGGTCAGCGACGCGCCGCTCTTCTTCTCGTACTGCAGCCCTGTCTGATCGGCGGTGCCGTTGCCCAGGATGGCGTTGCCGGTGACCACCACGTTCCCGGCGCCCGACTCCACCCCATCCACGGCGATGTAGTAGTAATGGGGGCCCGTCGGCGGCGTCTTGCCCGCGTCGCGGAAGTTGTGGATCTTGTTGTTGGAGATCGTCGTGGTCGCCCCCTCCTGTACGACGCAGCGGATGCCGTACAACCACGCCTCCGCAGTGGTGGCCTTGTAGCCGAAGTCCTCGATGTAGTTGCCCTGGATCGACGTGCCGAAGCAGCGGTTGAGGTCGAGGGCGCTGCTCGCGTTGCCGTACAGGTGCAGGTCGCTGAGGAGCCAGCCGGCGGCGTTGTCCGATTCGACGGCGCTGGTGCCGCTGTCGCGTACCCATGAGCGGGTGAACGTCCAGTCGGTGATCACGCCGCCGTCCGGGTCGAGGACCTTGACGCCCGCGCCGCCGGAGCCGGTGATGTAGACGTCGCTGATCACCCCGTTCACCATCGTGTTGGTGGCGGAGTCGATGGTCGTCCCGTTCTTCGACGGGTTGCTCAGGCGGATCGCGTCCGAGGAGGTCTGCTCGATCTGGATGTCCGAGATCCGGCTGCCCCAGGAGCGCAGCATCAGGCCGACGGTCCCGGTGGCGTTCTTGGCGCGGTTGCCGTCCAGGGTGAGCCGCTCGACGCGAATGGGGTTGCCGGAGTACGCCTGATCCGCGTCCCATGTGTCCGAGGCCAGCAGGGCGGGCAGGTTCACGCTGTCGGCCTGCTTGATCCTCAGGCCGGTGCGCGAGTCACCGCGGTACGTGCGATCGCCGCGCAGCACGATGGTCTTGTTGATGACGCACACGGCCGGCTCGTCCGCGGTGACCGAGCGGCCTAAGATCACGATCTCGTCGCCGGCCTTCGACGCCTTGATGGCGTTGTTGATGGTCGTGGCGTCGTCCGTCCCGGTGCATTGCACCTCTTTGCGGGCGGCCTCGGCGGGGGTCGGTTGCGCTATGACGGCGATCCCGGTAGCGGCCAAGGCCAGTGCGGTGGCCGAGACCAGAGTGAATACCGATTTATGCACTTTTCGTCTCCAGGGAGATAAAGATCGTTTACGTGCAAGATCAGTATGAAATGCGTGGCAATGGAGAGGAATGTCATATTGGTCACACGCGTCGAGGCTCTTGCTGTTCGTTCGGATCGCGACAGGCCGTCGACCGGCAGTAACGACCGTCGTTCCCGGCGACTCGCGTCCAGGCCGGTCAGTCTGCGATCTGGTGGTACGACAACTCGTACAGGTGCCCACCCTTGATCAGGACCGACACTTCGACCGGCCGCTCACCCTCGCTGTAGACAACGCGGAACTGCCGAAACACCGGCACGTCAGGCGGGAGATCCAGCGCCTGCACCTCCGTTTCGGTCGGCTGTCGAACGGAGATGCGATCTACGAAGTGGCGTTGCGGAAACCCGAGGTCGGCCAGCGCCTGTGGCGCGCCACCGCGGATTCTTCCCCGGCCGGCCAGCGGGCTTCCTGCTGCGATGTTTGCCGGGTAGTAAGACCATGACAGTTCCACGGGGGCGCCGTCGTGCAGCAGCAGCCGATGACGCATGACGACCAGATCTTCGCCGCTGACAGTGAACGCCGCAGCCACATCGCTGGGCGGTGCTACCTGCCCGACCTTCAGCAGCTCATAGCTGTATCCACGGGGATCTGGAGACATGTACGTGCTCGCGTTGACGACGAGAGGCTGCCTGTCGCGGACGAACACGCCCTTTCCAGCGTGGCCGCGTACGAATCCTTCGTCTTTCAGTGCTTGAAGAGCGCGCTGGATCGTTGCGTTCGCCGCGTTGAAACGTGCCACCAGGTGTGGCGTGGAAGGGAGTTGCTCGCCCGCCTTCAGGTCGCCGGACATGATCTCCGCACGCAGTTCGGCCGCGATCTGCTGATGGCGCGGACGAGAATCCAGCCGCGTACCCACGATTGCAGGTCTCCTCACTTGATGATCATCTGATAGCGCAACTCGCGACCGTGGGCCACCATCGTCATCACGCTGACCTCAATCGGCGTTCCGTCGTCAATTCGAACGATGCGGGTCAGGAGCAGAACCCAGTCCTCTGGTCGAAGGTCGAGAGCCTGTCGCTCTGATTCGGTCGCGGGGCGGGCTCGGACGGCTTCTTCCGCGCTGTGCGGGTGGTAGCCGAGCTGGGCGAGAAGGGTGGGAGCCCCGCCAGGGATCTTCCGCATTTCGGCGAGCCGAGTGCCACGGGCGATCGTCGCTGGGTAGTAGGAATCGGCGAGCTCCGTTGGCTGGCCGTCCGCGAGCACGAGACGGCGGCGGACGAAGGCGGTCTGATCTGCGGCCAGTCCGAAGGCCCGCGCGACTTCCTTCGGCGGATGGACCTCTTCCACCGCCTGGAGGTGGTGCGTCCCAACCTTGCCGTGCTGGGCGGCTTCCTCTGCCCATGCATCGGGCTCTCCGGGACGCCGCGGCCGTACGTAGGGCGCGGAAACGCTGACCCAGCCCGCGTCTTCCATGCGCTCCTCCTTCGGTCACGAAAGGCCTTCAGCAGCCACCGTACCGGGTCGATGGCGTCACGGACTGATCAAGGAGCTGCGGTGTGCGGATGTCCGCAATCCTTGATGCCTTTCGCGAATCGCAGTAAGGTTACTGCCAGTGCTTGACGGTCGATCTCACGAGCGGCTGCCGCCGTCTGGTCGCACCCGAGCCGGTGGTCCTCGAAGAGACCGAAGGGATGGAGAACACATGCTTCTCAAGCCGTTGATGATCGCTCTCGGCCCTGATCAGAGCGCACATGCCCTTCGGTATGCCCTGGCTGAGCAGGACATCGCCTCCGACATTCACGCCGGCTACGGGCTTGCTCTGGTGTCGGTGCGGGTCGGCCTCGTGGTTTGGTGCGACGGCAACTGGTTCTGGTGGCGGGTGGGTTGGAACGACCGGCGCAAGCGAGTCTTGTACGCCCGGCATCCAGCGGACGAACCCGTTCGAGCCGCTCGGCGGGTGGCTTTCCGCTGCGAAGAGGTTTACCGGCACAATCCGCACTCGGAGCTGATCGCCGATGTCGTCTCCTCCGTCCGGTGAATACACCGTGGTCAAGCTTCGGCTGCCGGGCGATGATCGTGGACTTGATGCACAGTCCCGCATCTACTCGGGGGTTCGCCTCGCTGCTGATCGGGCGGCAGGGCACTGTGGTGAGCATTCTGCGCAACGGCACGTTCGCCTTGATCGCGCTTGAGGGCGAGCCAGGCGAGTTGCCCGGCGGGGTGCGGCGATGGTCCGTCCACTGGGACGACCTGCAGATCGACTCAGGGATGAACGGGCCTGATGAGGTGTTACGGCCTGGCCGCAGCTCGGCACGCCTACGACAACCGCCGCTGACCGCGTCGCCCGGCCGGTCAGCGGAGTCGCAGGTGGGGGCCGTCCAGGGGGATCAGTTCACCGATGATCGGCGCGCCGGGGAGCTCCCCGGCCACCAGCAGGCCGCCGGAGGTCTGGGCGTCGGCGAGCAGGAGCAGGTCGTTCTCGCTGAAGCCGCCGGGATCGAGCCACGGACGGACCCAGCCGAGGTTGCGGCGGGTGCCGCCGCTGACGTAGCCGTCGCGTACCGCCTCGCGGGCCCCTTCCAGGTACGGTACGGCCGCCACGTCCACGACGGCCGTGACGCCGCTCGCCCTGGCCAGTTTGTACAGGTGGCCCAGCAGGCCGAACCCGGTCACGTCCGTGGCGCATCCCGCTCCGGCGGCCAGCGCCGCGCGGGAGGCGTCGCGGTTCAGGGTGGTCATCGCCGCGACTGCCTGTGGGAACACCTCGCCGGTCGCCTTGTGCCGGGTGTTGAGCACCCCGA
Organism: Nonomuraea sp. NPDC049269; assembly: GCF_043197155.1. Lineage (NCBI taxonomy): Bacteria > Bacillati > Actinomycetota > Actinomycetes > Streptosporangiales > Streptosporangiaceae > Nonomuraea > Nonomuraea sp. NPDC049269. The sequence continues at coordinate 582,306 of NZ_JBICSO010000006.1, read as the reverse complement.
TGCCGAGCGGCTTGGTGAGGGAGATCGGCAGCCCGGGGCGGCCACCGTCGATGCGTAGCAGCCGTGCGGGATCGGCCAGGCCGGTGACGGCCATGCCGTACTTCGGTTCCGGGTCGTCGACGCTGTGGCCGCCCGCGAGGTGGCAGGCCGCGGTCCGGGCCACGTCCAGGCCGCCGCGCAGCACCTCTTTCGCCAGGTCCAAGGGGAGCTTCTCTCGGGGCCAGCCGAGCAGGTTGACCGCCACCAGTGGCTCTCCGCCGACCGCGTACACGTCTGACAGGGCGTTGGCCGCCGCGATGCGGCCCCAGTCGTAGGGGTCGTCCACGACGGGGGCGAAGAAGTCGGCGGTGGCCACGATCGCCCGGTCGCCGTCGATGCGGACCACGGCGGCGTCGTCTCCGTCGTCCAGCCCGATGATCAGCTCCCCTATGGCATCGGGGTCGCGTGTGTGGAGGTCCGCCACCACGGACTCCAGTTCGCCGGGTGGGATCTTGCAGGCGCAGCCGCCTCCGTGCGCGTACTGCGTCAGCCGGACCGTCTCGGTCCTGTATGTCATGGCGTCCTCGGGTGGCTCTCGACGGGTGTGGCGCTTCAGGCCATACCCGCTGGTCAAGTAGGTTTCCCTTGGAGGCGTCTGGGCGCCTGGTGGCCCCCGCGGTCTTCAAAACCGACGAGGCCGAGGTCCTCGGCCTGGCGGGTTCGATTCCCGTCCGCCTCCGTCTTATTTTCGAATAGTGGACCCACGAAGGCACGTACCGCGCACCGATGCCGTGCTCGCTGATCCGCGGCTGGTCGCGGCGGGCGGGCGGCTGGGGCGGTCGGTGGTCAAGGACGCGGTGACGCGCGCGCAGCAGCGGGCGCGGAGCGGCGAGATCGGTCCCGAGGAAGTTGCCGACGCGGCGGTGGCGGCGCTCCCGCAGCAGGCCGCGAGCCTGCGGGCGGTGATCAACGCGACCGGTGTGCTGGTCCACACGAACCTCGGCCGGGCGCCCCTGTCACCTGCCGCGATCGAGGCGGTGGCTGCCGCGGCCGGTGCGGCCGACGTGGAGTTCGACCTGGAGACCGGTGCGCGGGCCCGTCGCGGGCGGGGCGCGCTGGACGCGCTCGCCAGGGCCGTGCCGGGTGCCGAGGATGTGCACGTCGTCAACAACAACGCGGGCGCGCTCGTGCTGGTGGCGACCGTACTGGCCGCCGGGCGGGAGATCGTGATCAGCCGGGGCGAGCTCGTGGAGATCGGTGACGGGTTCCGCATCCCCGACCTGCTCGGCTCCACCGGGGCGCGGCTGCGCGAGGTGGGCGCCACCAACCGCACCTCCTACGGCGACTACGCGGCGGCCGTGGGACCGGAGACCGGATGCGTGATCAAGGTCCATCCGTCGAACTTCCTGATCGAGGGCTTCACCGGCTCCGTCGAGGTAGGGGAGCTGTCCGGGCTTGGGGTGCCTGTCGTGGCCGACATCGGCTCCGGCCTGCTCGCGCGCGAGCCGCTGCTGCCCGACGAGCCGGACGCGACGACCGTACTGGCGGCCGGGGCGGATCTGGTGACGGCGAGCGGTGACAAGCTGCTCGGCGGGCCGCAGGCGGGACTCCTTCTCGGTCGCCGTGACCTGGTCGAACGGTGCCGACGGCACCCGCTCGCCCGTGCCCTGCGGGTCGACAAGCTGACGCTGGCCGCGCTGGAGGCCACGCTCCGCGGTCCCGCCGTGCCCGTTCGGCTGGCGCTGCAGGCCGATCCGGTGGCACTTGGCGACCGTGCCGCGTTGCTCGCCGGGCGGCTCGCCGCCGCGGGTGTTGACGCGCGGGCGGTGCCTAGCCAGGCCGTTGTCGGGGGTGGCGGGGCGCCCGGCGTGACGCTGCCGAGCGCTGCCGTGAGCCTGCCCGAACGGCTCGCCGCGCCGCTGCGGACCGGTGAGCCGCCGGTGGTCGGACGGGTCGAGGGCGGGCGGTTGCTGCTCGATCTCCGTACCGTTCCCGGCGAGCGCGACGAGGACGTGGTGCGGGCGATCCTCGGGGTGGGTGGCTGATGTACGTCGTGGCCACGGCGGGGCACGTCGACCATGGCAAGTCCACGCTGGTGCGGGCGCTCACCGGGATGGAGCCCGACCGGCTGGCGGAGGAGCGGCGGCGCGGGCTGACGATCGAGCTGGGGTACGCGTGGACGACGCTGCCCTCGGGGCGGCGCCTTGCCTTTGTGGATGTTCCGGGGCATGAGCGGTTTCTCGGGACGATGCTGGCCGGGGTTGGACCGGTGCCGGCGGTGATGTTCGTGGTGGCCGCGGATGAGGGGTGGATGCCGCAGTCCGAGGAGCATGTGGTGGCGCTGGAGGCGCTCGGCGTGCGGCACTGCCTGCTCGTGGTCACCCGAGCGGACCTCGCCGATCCGGGGACGGCTCTCGAACAGGCGCGTACTCGGCTGACCGTTGGTGTGCTTGAGGCTGTGGTGGTGAGCGGGCGGACCGGGCAGGGGCTCGGGGAGCTGCGGGAGGCGCTGGACCGGCTGGTCGCCGGGCTTCCCGCGCCTGATCCGGAGGCGCCGGTGCGGCTGTGGATCGATCGGGCGTTCAGCGTGACCGGCAGTGGGACGGTGGTGACCGGGACCCTGTCTGCGGGCACCATCTCGGTGGGTGACGAGCTGGCGCTTGGTGGGGAGTCGGTACGGGTGCGGGCGCTGGAGGCTCTGAAGGAGCCCCTGTCCTCGGTGGCCGGCGTCGCCAGGGTGGCGGTCAACCTGCGTGGTCACGGGCTGCCTGAGCGAGGCCGGGCGCTGGTCACGCCCGGCCGGTGGACGTACACGGACCTGGTCGACGTCCGGATCTCTCCCGTCGGGGATTTTCGGGACGTGCGGCGGCTGCCTCGGCGGCTGATCGCGCACATCGGGTCGGCGGCGGTGGGGTGTGAGGTGCGGATGCTCGGTGGGCGCCTCGTACGGCTGCGCCTGGCCCGTCCGCTCCCGCTGCACCTCGGAGACGTGCTGCTGCTGCGCGACCCCGGCCGGGACCGGGCGGAGGTACGGGTGCTGGCGGGGGCGAGCGTGCTCGACGTACGCCCGCCGGCGCTCGGCCGCCGGGGCGCGGCGCGGGAGCACGCCGCCCTGCTGGAGTCGGCCGCACCGAACGCCGCCTCTGCCCTGCACATCCACGGGCTTCTACGCGCGGCCGACCTGATCGCGATGACCGGCACGTCCGGCGCCGGACCGGTCTGCGGGGACTGGTACGCCGATCCCGAGCACTGGGCCGAGTTGGCCGAGCGGCTCACGGCTACGGCGCGGCGGTACGCCGTGGAACACCCGCTGGAGACCGGCATGCCCCTCGAAGCCGCCCGCCACGAGCTCGGCCTGCCCGACCGGCAACTGGTCGCCGCGCTGGTGCGGCCACCCCTCACCCTCGCTGAGGGCCGGATCATGACCGGGCCCTCCGGCCTGCCCGCGCCGGTCGCCCGGGCGGTCGAGCGGCTGAGGGTGGAGCTGTCGGCGCACCCGTTCCAGGCGCCGGAGGCCGGGCGGCTGGCCGAGCTGGGGCTGGGCTCGCGGGAGGTGGCGGCGGCCGTACGGGCCGGGCGGCTGTTGCGCGTGACCGACGGGATCGTGCTGCTGCCCGGCGCGGACGCCCGGGCGGCGGAGGTGCTGAGCCGTCTGCCGCAGCCCTTCACCGTGAGCCAGGCCCGGCGCGCCCTCGACACCAGCCGGCGGGTCGCGGTGCCGCTGCTCGAACACCTCGACCGGAGCGGGCTCACCCGGCGCGTGGACGAGGTCCATCGCCGCTGTCTCTGACACGGCTCCTTTTCAGGATGTCAGGTATATATTCGAATTTGGGGATAAACCATCGTCATCGGGGGGTTGCGATGGTTGGAGACCTGCCGCGACGTCTCGTCGCGGAAGCCATCGGAACGATGTTGCTGGTGCTCTTCGGTGCCGGCTCCGTAGTGGCCGCGCTGGTCATGGGGAACGGCCGGTTGGACTATGCCGCGCTCGGCATCATCTCGCTGTCGTTCGCCATCGTGGTCGCGCTCGTCATCTACGCGTTCGGCAGCACGTCAGGCGCGCACATCAACCCGGCGGTCACCATCGCCCTGGCCGCGGGACGCAGGTTCCCGTGGGCCGAGGTGCCGTTCTACATCGTCGCCCAGCTCGTCGGCGCGTTCGCCGGCGGCCTGCTGATCGTGGGCGGGTTCGGCCGGCGGGCCGTCACCCAGGGCGTCGGGTTGACCGCACTCGGCCCGGGCGTGAGCTACGGGCAGGGCATTCTGCTGGAGGCACTGGGGACGTTCCTGCTGCTGCTCACGATCATGGCGATGGCGGTCGACCGGCGGGCGCCGTCCGGCTGGGCCGGTTGGATGATCGGACTGGCCGTGGCGTGCGAGATCTTCGTGCTCGGTCCGCTGACGGGCGGCTCCGTCAACCCGGCCCGTACGTTCGGGCCGTACCTGACGACCACTCTGTTCGGCGGTAGCGCGCCATGGGCGCTGTACGGCGTTTACGTCGCCGGCCCGATCATCGGCGCGGTGCTGGCCGTCGTGGTGTACGACGTGGTCGCGCGCCCGCTCCGGGAGCTGCCGGAGACGGCCGAACAGGGCACGGCCGGAGAGATCGTCGGCGCGCGGGAGCCGCGGAGCGAGATGGCCGAGGCCGCGCAGGGTGTCGCGGGTGACATCCCGGCGGCCCGGCAGCCGCACGACGAAGAGATCCGTGACCGGGTGGGGCACGGAGGCCGCCGCCGCTGGCACCTCGGACATAGGAGGTGATGCGTGACCAAGTGAGCGAACGAACATCCGTCATTTCGTACAAGGGAGGGATCGTCATGCCCGGCAACAGGGGCGTGTCGTACGACGGTCCAGGCAAGGTCGAGGTACGCGAGACCGACTATCCCGAATTCGAGCTCATGGACGGCCCGGGTGTCAACCCGGCCAACGTAGGGCGCAAACTACCGCACGCCGCCATCCTCAAAACGGTGGCGACGAACATCTGCGGCAGTGACCAGCACATGGTCCGCGGCCGCACCACGGCTCCGCAGGGCCTCATCCTCGGCCACGAGATCACCGGCGAAGTAGTCGACACCGGTCCCGACGTGGAGTTCATCAAGATCGGTGACCTCGTGTCGGTGCCGTTCAACATCGCCTGCGGCCGTTGCCGCAACTGTAAGGAGGGTAAGACCGGCGTCTGCGAGAACGTCAACCCCGACCGGCCCGGCTCGGCGTACGGCTACGTCGACATGGGCGGCTGGGTAGGCGGGCAGGCGGACTACGTCCTGGTGCCGTACGCCGACTGGAACCTGCTCAAGTTCCCGGACAAGGACCGGGCCATGGAGAAGATCCTCGACCTGGCCATGCTCGCGGACATCTTCCCGACGGGGTTCCACGGCTGCGTGAGCGCGGGGGTGAAGCCGGGATCGACCGTCTACATCGCCGGCGCCGGCCCGGTCGGGCTCGCCGCCGCGACCTCGGCGTTCCTGCTCGGTGCCGCCGTGGTCATCGTCGCCGACCTGAACAAGGAGCGGCTGGACCAGGCGCACACCTTCGGCTGCGAGACCATCAACGTGGCCCTGGGCGAGCCGAAGGACCAGATCGAGCACATTCTCGGCGAGCCGGTGGTGGACTGCGCCGTCGACGCCGTCGGGTTCGAGGCGCGCGGTCACGGACACGAATCGGAGGAGGAGCACCCCGCGACCGTGCTCAACACACTGATGGACGTCACCCGGGCGGGTGGCGCGCTCGGCATCCCAGGCTTGTACGTTACCGGCGACCCCGGTGCGCGCGAGGAGTCGGCCAAGCACGGTTCGCTGTCCATCCGGATCGGCCTCGGCTGGGCGAAGTCGCACTCCTTCGTCACCGGCCAGTGCCCGGTCATGAGGTACAACCGTCAGCTCATGATGGCCATCCTGAACGACCGGGTGCAGATCGCGAAGAACGTCAACGCCACGGCGATCCCGCTGGACGACGCGCCGCGGGGCTACCACGAGTTCGACGAGGGGGCCGCGCGCAAGTATGTGCTCGACCCGCACGGCATGCTCGCCAGGTCGTCCTAGCGACAGGGTTTCCACTGCGAGCGGTGTGCAGCGCCGCTCGCAGCGCGTCGTGTGTGACAGTCCGTAGGTAAATCTTCTCCCACATTCTTTGGCGCGGAGGCCGGACACAACTTACAGTTCCCGCATGCGTTTTGTCCCCTTTGTCCTAATTCCTCTGGCATTCATGGTGGGTATCGCCGCTCCCGCGTCGGCCATCACCCACGGCTCCGCCGACGGGAACGTCCATCCGGAGGTGGGCGCCCTCATCGCCGGCAAGCCGCACTCCGACGGCACGTGGAGCTACTGCACCGGAACGCTCATCTCGCCCACCGTCTTCCTCACCGCGGCCCACTGCGGAGAGCGCGGCCAGAAGACCGCCCGGGTCTCCTTCGACAGCCAGTACCAGCGTGGGGACAAGACGTACACCGGTCGCTATGTGCAGGACGCGCGCTTCAAGGACAGCTCTGAGCTTCATGACATGGCCGTCGTCATCTTCAAGACGGCCATCCCAGGCATCAAGCCGGCTTCCTTGCCGGCGGCGGGGCTGCTCAGCCGTCTCAAGGCCGAGAACAAGCTGAAGACGGCGCAGTTCACCCCCGTCGGGTACGGCGCGGTGGGTCGGAAAGCGCGCCATTTCGCCTACTCCGATGTCCGCCAGCAGACCTCCATCTCCTTCGAAGCTCTGTCCCGCAAGTGGCTCGACCTGTCGGTGAACCGCACCAAGGGCGACGGAAGCACCTGCTTCGGCGACTCGGGTGGCCCGAACTTCCTGGGCGGTCCCACCTCGCACCTCCTCATCGCCACCACCGTCAGCGGAGCCGACGACTTCTGCAAGGCGACCAACTTCGACTACCGTCTGGACACCGTCACGGCCCGGCAGTTCCTCGGCAAGTTCGTCACGCTTCCCTGAGGTTTGTCGTCGGCTCCGCACCACGTCAGGCGATGCCGCAGGTTGTGCCGTTGAGGGCGAACGAGGTGGGTTTGCCGGTGTTGCCGCTGTGGGTGGCCTGGAAGCCGAAGTTGGTGGATGCCCCGGCCGCGATGGTGCCGTTGTAGCTGACGTTCCTGGCGGTGACCTGGCCACTGGAGGGGGCGATGGTGGCGCTCCAGGCGGAGGTGGCCGTCTGCCCGCCGGGGAGGGTGAAGGCCAGGGCCCAGGTGTTGATCGGGGACGCGCTGGTGTTGGTGATGGTGACGGACGCGGTGAATCCGGTGTTCCAGGTGTTCATGGTGTAGGTGACGCGGCAGGCCCCGCCCGGCGTCGGGGTGGGCGTCGGAGTCGGGGTCGGGGTGCCGGGGGATCCGCCGTCCAGACCGAAGAACTGGATGACCGACGCGGCCATGCCGCCCTGCGGAAGGCTGTGCCCGACGCCCTGGAGGCTGACGCCCTCGACGGCGACGTTGGTGCCGGTGCCGCCGTAACGGGTCCGGGTCCAGGTCGACTGCGGGTGGTCGGTGAAGGCGGGGGTCTGGCTGAGCCCGTGGACGTTGGTCCACTGCTTGATCTCTTCTTGGAAGTTCGGGTAGCGGAGCGTGGCGTCTTCGGTGCCGTGCCACAGTTGCATGCGCGGCCGCGCCCCGGTGTAGCCGGGGAAGGCTCCGCGTACCAGGTCACCCCACTCCTGCGGGGTCTTGATGATGGTGCCGTTGGCGCAGGCGCTGTTCCAGCCGGAGCCGTCGGTGGTGGCGAAGCAGCCGAACGGCACTCCCATGAACGCCGCCCCGGCCTTGAAGATGTCGGGGTAGTCGCCCAGCAGCACGTTCGTCATCATGCCGCCCGAGGACGCGCCGGTCACGTAGACCTGGGCGGGATCGCCGTTGTTGTGCTGCTCGACGTACTTGACCATGGACACGATCCCCACCGGGTCGCTGCCGCCGTCGTGCTTGAGCGCCTGCGGCGAGGAGACGTCGAAGCAGTTTCCGCTCCTGGTGGCGGAGGGGTAGATGACGATGAATCCGTACCTGTCGGCCAGCGAGGCGAACTCGGTGCCGGAGTAGAAGGCGGGCCCGGAGCCGGTGCAGTAGTGCACGGCCACCAGGATCGGCGGCCGGGCCGCGACGTTGTTCGGTACGTACAGGTGCATGCGCAGGCCGCTGGGGTTGGTGCCGAAGTTGGTCACCTCGGTGAGTGAGGCCGGCGACGCCGGCGAGGCCATGGTCAGCCAGGCGACGACGAATATCGCGGCGGCGATCGCGGCGCCGAGCACTCTGGTGGTTATCCTCATCCGCTTCCCGTTCTCTCGATGCGGCCCGAAATATTCGGAGTATTCGCAAAAATATTTCGAGAGACAAGAGTCCACGTGGACCGTAGAATCTGGCGAGCAAGTGACCTGGGAAGGCTCAGCTAGCGAGGGCAAGAAGCTTGAAACTTTCGGACCGATGGCCGGGTGTCCGTGACCTCCCTTTAGGCCGTTTTGGGATGGAATGCGATGATCAGAGTCGTCCATTGCCGAGCGGATGGGTGGAAGCATGACGGACGATCACGGCCGGAAGGCTCTGGTGGTGCGAGGCGGCTGGGAAGGGCACGCTCCGGTCGCGGCTACCGAGCTGTTCATCCCCTTCCTCGAAAAGCAGGGGTTCGAGGTGCACCGGGCGGAGTCGCCCGCGCCGTACGCGGATCCCGGGTTCATGGCCGATGTCGATCTCATCGTGCAGTGCTACACGATGGGCACGATCGAGCCCGCGGAGTTCAACGGCCTGCGGGCCGCGATCGAGTCGGGCACCGGGATGGCGGGCTGGCACGGTGGCATCGCCGACTCCTTCCGCAACTCCTCCGACTATCTGCATCTCATCGGCGGGCAGTTCGCCTGCCATCCGGGCAAGGATCCGGCCGAGCGGGAAGGCTCGCAGGCCGACAACTACGTGCCGTACACCGTGAACCTGCCGCCCGAGGCGGGGGATCACCCCATCACGGCGGGTATCACGGACTTCGGCCTGGTGACCGAGCAGTACTGGGTGCTGACGGACGACTACATCGACGTGCTGGCGACCACGACGCAGAAGGTCCGCCCATGGGACCCCTGGCATCGGGAGGTCACCTCGCCGGCCATCTGGACCCGGCGGTGGGGGAGCGGGCGGATCTTCGTCGCGACCCCGGGGCACAGCCTTGACGTCCTGCAGGACGAGAACGTGCGCACCATCATCGAAAGGGGCATGCTGTGGGCCAGCCGGTGAACGTGGGCATCGTGGGGTGCGGTGCCATCTCGGCGCAGTATCTCCAGACCATCGACCGATTGCCGCAGTTGCGGCTCGTCGCCGTGGCCGATCTGGACCTTGACCGGGCGAGGGAGGCGGTGCGGCCCTATGCGGGGGTCGACGTGCTGAGCGTGGCGGAGCTGATGGCGGACCCGCGCGTCGGCGTCGTGCTCAACCTCACCATTCCCGCCGCCCACGCCGAGATCGCGCTCCAGGCCATCGCGGCCGGCAAGGACGTCTATTGCGAGAAGCCCCTTGCCGCGACCGGCGAGGACGCCGCGCGGATGCTGCGGGCGGCCGAAGTCGCCCAGGTCCGCGTGGGTTGCGCGCCCGACACCGTTCTGGGCACCGGTACGCAGACGGCGCGCAAGGCGATCGACGACGGCCTGATCGGCAGACCCGTCGCGGCGACCGCGACGATGATGACACCCGGCCATGAGCGCTGGCATCCGAACCCCGACTTCTACTACGCCCCCGGCGGCGGCCCGCTCCTGGACATGGGCCCCTACTACATCACCAGCCTGGTGACGCTGCTCGGGCCGGTGGCGTCGGTCATCGGCGCGGCCAGCCGCACGCGGGCCAAGCGCACCATCGGCTCGGGCCCCCGCCAGGGCGAGGAGATCCCGGTGACGGTGGACACGCACGTCACCGGAGTGCTCGTGCACACCTCGGGAGCGCTGTCCACGCTGGTGATGAGCTTCGACGGGACGGCGACCAAGGCGCCCAACATCGAAGTACACGGAGAGGCGGGCTCGCTCGTCGTCCCCGACCCCAACTACTTCGATGGGTCCGTCCTGTTCTCGGAGGCGCGGGACGGTTGGCAGACTCTTCCGGCGGCGGCCGGCTACGTCGGGGCCGGGCGCGGAGTGGGCCTGGCCGACTTCGCGGCTACCCCCGCGGGCGAGGAACCTCGTACGAGTGGATCACTGGCGTACCACGTGCTCGACGTCATGGAGTCGCTGCTGACCTCGGCGCACTCCGGCGCGGCGGTGAACATCACCAGCACCTGTGAACGGCCCCCGCCGGTGGACCTGATCGAGCCTTTGCAGAATGTCGACTCGATGTAAAGGTCCGTTGTCGGCGAACTTTTCCGAGTAAATTAAGCAGGATCTGCTTCTGCGTCAGGCGGCATTTCGCTTCATCGTTGGACCGTCAGGTGCACCTTGGCAAGAGAAGCAGGTCCTCATGGTCAGACGATCCCTCGTGCCGTTAGCCTCCGTCGCCCTCTCCCTGATCGCCGTCCTCGGATTCGCACTACCAGCCTACGCGGTGACTCTGGAGCAGAAACTCGCCGCACTCTCCGGATTCTCCCAGCCCACCGCCGCAAGCGCCGCCTCCTGGCGGGCCGCCTGGCAGAACCAGGCGGCGTGGGCGGACTACGCCTTCGACTGGTCCACCGACCTGTGCTCCAGCAGCCCGGACCAGCCACTCGGCTTCGATTTCCGGATGCCCTGCAGGCGACACGATTTCGGTTATCGAAACTACAAGGCCGTGAGCCAATTCCCGGCGAACAAGGATCGCATCGACAGCGCATTCTATTTCGATATGAAGCAGGTGTGCGCCGGATACTCGGGACTGTCCAAGTCCACCTGTGACGGCCTCGCCTGGACGTACTACCAGGCGGTCAAGCAGTTCGGTGACCTCGTCGTCACGGACGCGCAGATCCAGCGGGTCAAGCGGGACGCCGAGCTGAACGCCCAGAACGCCGACGCGTGAACTGAACGACCAAGGCGGGGATGCCGTTGCCGCATCCCCGCCTTGGTCGTTTTATGGTGAAATATGCCGAATGGAGCGAGCGCGGCAGTTGGCCTGACGACCAGTTACGAGGTGCGCGGCGGTGTGCTCCTGCGGCAACTGCACTGGTACGGCCTGCACCTGCTGGCGGCGCTGGCCATGGGCGTCGTGCTGGTGGTCTCGCGTTATTCGAGAGCGAAGAGCAGCCACGACTGATCCGGGGCCAGGCCGGCCAGTTCACGGCCGCACTCCCGCAGCACCTGCGGGCCCGAGGTGATGTGCGCGGTGCCGGCGTGGACGTCCCTGAACAGCCGCTGGATCAGCCCATCCCGCAGCGCCGAGGTGCCGCCCGAGGCGTAGACGAACCGGGCCACCTCGGAGACCGTCGACGTGACGTGGTTCAGGGCGAGCCGCACCATCGTCTCCTGACGTACGTCGAGTCGCCGGCCCGAGTCCAGAGTGCGTTCCGTGTCGTCCCATGTCTCGTGCACCAGGGCCTTCGCCGCGCGGAACGCCGCCTCGGCGCGGGCGAAGTCGGCGTGGAAGGCGTCACTGCCGGCGAACTGGCCGGGCCGCCCGGACCGCGCCCCGGCGTAGCGGATCAGCTCGTCGAGCAGCCGGCGGCCGACCCCATCGCTCATTTCCAGGTGCTCCTGTTCGTGATCGTCGGCGCTCTTACTCCGTCAGATCACGTAAGTGGCACGTTGTCGAGAATTCCGCCCGAGTTAGTCCATGGCAGGTGGGACGATCACCTGCCGGCGGTGGAGGAGGCCAGGCGCCGGTATGACTCCTGAACGGTCGACGGATCGGTCCTGATCCCGCTCGCCGTACCCGGGTCGTAGCGGTAGACCTCGCGCCCGCTGATCAGCACCCGCAGTGCGCGGCTCATCACGTCGAGTGGGTCGCCCGACCACAGCACCACGTCGCCGTCGAGACCAGGGCGCAACGCGCCCACCCGGTCGTCCAGTCCCATGATCATGGCGGGGGTGGTGGTGATGGCGCGTAGTGCGGTGTCGCGGTCGAGCCCCTCCTTGACGGCGAAGGTCGCCTGGTGGACGAGGAAGTGGATCGGGACGACGGAGTGGTCGGTGGTGATCGCCACCCGCACGCCGGCGGCGGCCAGCACGCCCGGGTTGCGCAGGGTGCGCTGCCGCAGCTCGACCTTGCTCCTGGTACCGATCAGCGGCCCGCTGACCACGGGGATGTCCCGCTCGGCGAGCAGGTCCGCCATGAGGTGGGCTTCGGTGCCGTGGTTGACGACCAGGCGGTAGCCGAACTCGTCGGCCAGCCGTACGGCGGTGGCGATGTCGTCGGCCCGGTGGACGTGCTGCAGCCAGGGCAACTCGCGATCGAGCACCCTGACCAGCACCTCCAGCCCCGGGTCGAAGGGATCGCGCCTGACCAGGTACTCACGCGCCCGCAGGAAGGCGTCGCGGATCGCCGCCGCGGTGCCCATCCTGGTCGAGCCCTCGTACGAACGTTTGGGGTTCTCACCGAGCGCGCTCTTCACCCCGACCGGGTCGCGCAGGACCATGTCGTCGGCGGTGCGACCCCAGGTCTTCACGGCCACGGCCTGGCCGCCGATGGGGTTGGCGGAGCCGGGCAGGATCACGGCCGTGGTGACGCCTCCCGACATGGCGTCGAGGAAGCCGAGGTCAGCGGGGTTGACGCCGTCGAGGGCGCGCAGGCGGGCACCGTTGCGCTCGCCCTTCTCGTTGAGGTCCTCGCCGAGGTCACCCTCTCCTTCCTCGCCGATGCCCATGTGCGCGTGCGCCTCGACGAAGCCGGGCAGCACCCACTGCCCGCGCGCCTCGAGCACGGGCGTCCCTGCCGGCACGGGAATGTCGGCGGCAGGGCCGACGGCGGTGATGCGGCCGTCGGCGATGAGCACGGTGCCCCCGTCGATGGGGGCACCGTCAATGGGGACGACGTGTCCACCGGTGATGGCGACGTTCACTGTTCTCCGCTCCGGTGTGTGACGTGGTGGTGTTCGACGACGAAGGAGGGGACGAGCTCGACGTGGCGGGCGGGGACGCGGCCGATCCAGGTGCGGGCGATCACGGGGTTGTCTCCCGTTCGAGCAGGCGGAGCGCGGTCTCGGCGGCGGCGAGGTCCTGGATGCCCAGGCCGACGAGCTTGGCGACGGTGATCTGCGAGGTGGACGTCCTGCCGGGGTGGCGGCCGAGCAGCAGGTCGCCGAGTTCGACGTCCGGCGCCCTGCCCGAGGCCCGCAGGTCTCCCGCGTGCAGCGGGGTGCTCTCCCGGCTGTCGACGGCCAGCACGTCGGCGCGGTGGAAGCAGGCCGGGTCGAGTTCGGCCTTGGTGTCGTCGTCCGCGCCGACGGCGGTGACGTGCTGACCTGGCCGCAGCCAGGCGCCCTCCAGGATGGGCCGGCGGCTGCCGGTCGCGGTGACGATCACGTCGGCCCGCCGTACGGCGTCGCTGGGATGGTCGGCCACCGACACCGTGAGCGGCGGACCGGCCGCCAGTAGCGCCGCGCGCAGGGCCCGCGCCGCGTCGGGCCGCCGGCCCCAGACGACCACGTGCTCGATCGGGCGTACGGCTCGCGCGGCCAGGACCTGCAGTCGCGCCTGGGCCCCTGTGCCGAGGACCGCCACGGTGGCGGCGTCCGGCCGGGCCAGCAGCCGGGTCGCCACCGCTCCCGCCGCGGCGGTGCGGACGTCGGTGAGGTGGTGCTCGTCCATGAGCAGGGCGCGCAGGTCTCCGGTGGTCGCGTCGTGGACGGCGACGAACCCGCTGGACGGCGAAAGACCGCCGGCCGCGCGGGCGGCGAACCAGGCCGCGACCTTGACGGTGAACACGGACCGGCCTGGCATCCACGCCGACTTGACGTGCACGTCGCCCTGGTCGCCGGCCGGCGCGAACACCGTGATCGGTGCCTCGCCCAGCCCTTCGCTGAAGTCGGCGAAGGCCCGCGCCACGGGTTCGACGAGTTCGTCCAGGCCGATGGCGGCCCTGATGGCGTCCGCGCCGTACACCTTCACGGCAGGACCCGCAACGAGCCGGTGCCGACGGCGGCCACGCCGCCGCCGACGGTGACGCGGCGCACGTCGTCGGCCGTCCCGTGGGCGGTGATGGCGATCCTGCTGGGCCGTCCGGTGAAGCGTCCCTGTGCCAGCGACAGCTCCTGGCCGTCGCGGGCCCTCCCGTGCCGCAGGAGGTAGGCCGCCACGCACCCGGCGGCACTGCCGGTGGCGACGTCCTCCAGGACGCCGTCGTTGTTCCAGTGCCTGCCCTCGACCGCCACCGCGTCGAGGACATAGGCGAACTGGGCGCCCAGGCGTTCCAGGAATCCGCCGAAGTCCGGGTGGCGGATGCGGGCCCTGGCCAGCGCGTCACCGTCGCGCACCGCGACGACGAGATAGCGCAGGCCCGTGGAGACGATCTCCAGCGGCAGCTCGTCGTCGAGATCGTCCTCGGCCAGGCCGAGTGCCTCGGCGGCGGCCGCTCGCTCCAGCGGGGCCTTCTCCGCCGCGAACACGGGCCGCCCCTGGTCCAGCAGCGCCGACACCTGGCCAGGCCGCTCGCCGGACGTGGTGACGCGCACGGTCCCGGCCTTCAGCTCGAACGTCCATGCCCGCTCCTCGCCCGGCTCGGTGCCCGCCAGCTCGTGGAGCACGGCCGCTGCCCCCAGCACCGGGTGTCCGGCGAAGTCGAGCTGCTCCAGCAGGTCGAACACGCGGGCCCGCACGACGCCGGGAGCGTCCTGCGTGCGCACGAAGATCGTCTCGAAGTGCCGGAGCTCCTGCGTCACCCGGAGCATCCGCTCCGCGTCGAGCGGCGGCGGATCGACGAAGACGGCGAGGCTGTTGCCCGTGTAGGGCCGGTCGGCGAAGACGTCGACGTGGTGGTATCCGGTCATGCGGTCAGCGTAAGGATCCGTCTCTTCATTGAGAATGCCGATAATTCCGTGGGAGGCATAATGGTTGCTTATGGAGAAGGATTTCCAGATCGCCGACCTGCGCTCCTTCACGACGACCGTGCGCGCGGGCAGCATCACCCGCGCGGCCACCGCGTTGAAGGTGAGCCAGCCCGCCGTGAGCCAGCGGATCCAGCGCCTGGAGCAGGCCGTCGGTGAACGGATCCTGATCCGGGACCCCCACGGGGCCAAGCTCACCCCCGCGGGTGAGACGCTGCTCGCCTACGCCGAGCGGATGCTGGCCCTGCATGACGAGGCGCGCACCTCGATCAACGGCCGCGGCGCGGCCCCGTCGGGACGGCGGGCGATCGGGCTGCTGGAGGACCTGGCGATCACCACGCTGCCCGCCGCGCTCGCCGACTTCGCCGCGCTGCATCCGCAGGTGGACCTGGAGGTGATCGTCGGCCCCGCCGCGGCGCTGCGCAGGCCGGCCGAGCGGGGGCGGCTGGACCTGGTGTTCGGCGACCCGTCGGTGATGCCGGACGCTTCGGTGCGGTGGCAGCGCCAGGTGCCGTTGACATGGGCGTGCGCTCCGGCCTTCGACCCGTTCACCGACCCGCTGCCCCTGGTGCTGTTCACTCAGCCCTGCCAGTGGCGGCAGCCTGTGCTCGACGCGCTGGGCCGCCACGGGCGCCGGTGGCGGATCGCGTTCCAGAGCACCAGCGTGCACGCCGTCCAGGCGGCGGTCTCGGCCGGGATCGGCGTGGGGGCGCTGTTGATCGGCAACGTCCCGCCCGGCGCCGTCCGGCCGTCCGAGCAGCAGGGGCTGCCGCCGGTGCCGATGGTCGACGTCGCGATCTCCCGTCGCGCGGACACCGACACGGACGAAGCGGTCAACAGCCTGGAACGCCTGCTCCGCCGAACGTTCACGGGAAGGCGGTGACCGGGGCAGCGTGGGCCCGGAAGCCGGCCTTTCGCCACACCTTGAACAGGCGCCTGGCGGAGCCACCCACCGGGCCGACCGCCTCGTAGAGCACTTGCCGAGAGACGGGCTCGGCCGTTTCCACGGCGGTCACCGCGTCGTCCGCGCTGCTGATCGTGTGCGTGCAGACGCTCAGCAGATAGTCGGGGATCTGCAGGCGCGGGTCCGTACAGCCGACCAGCGGGACGCCCACCGCGGCCACGACCGGGAAAACGGTCCCGGGAATGCCGATGGCGGCTTCGGCCCGTGCCGCCGCCTGGACCGACGGGACCGCGCTGATCTCGTACCGTTCCCACAGCGAGCGGTCCTCGCGCGGGTGCAGCCCGACCAGGATGTGCTTGCCGGCCGCCGCGAGGCGTTCCGCCGCGGCGAGCAGCAGGTCCGTGCCGGGGGCGGAACCGCCGGTGCCACTGGACTTGGTCACGCTGGTGAGCACCAGGACGGTGCCCTCTTCCGGGACGTGCCTGGGCAGGTCGTCGGTCTGCGGCGTACCCACCACCGTGATCGGGCGGCGCGTGCCCAGATAGTCGTCGAACACCTTCGCCTCGGCGGGCGACGAGGCGGTGATCGCCCGTAGCCGCTCGCGGAACTCCTTCGCGCGTGGCGCCTCGACGGGCAGCTGGTAGGCCAGCGAGCCGGCGACCAGCGGCAGGTGGCGCAGCCGCGCGGCGCAGTCGGCGGGCCAGTCCCCGGCGCCGGTCACCACGAGCAGGTCGCCGTGCGGGTTCTCGTCAGGTGTCGCGACCGGGACTGGATCACCCGGCTTTATCCCTGATCGGTCGGGCACCAGTTGCACGACCTCCCATCCCAGGCGCCGCGCTTCGGGCAGCAGCGGCGCCGCGTGATAGGTGCCCCACGGCTCGTTCGTGGCGATCAGTACCCGGCGGGGTGCCTGAGCCGCCGCCCGTGCGGCGGTACCGCCCAGCACAGTGAGCCCGACCCCGGACAGCGCGCCGGCGAGCAGGGACCGCCGGGACAGGTCATTGAATCCCATGGTCTCGGAATCTATGGGGCGGTTGTGAACGGAGGTGGTCGTTGAGGAGAACGAAGCGCCGGGCGTGCGCCGGGCCGAGGTAGCTTTTATCGTCGAAGGAGCAGGAAGGCGAGGAACGGGTGGCGGGAGCGGAGCGGCCCAGCGCGATCGGGCAGGCGCTGCTGGCGATCAGTGACCAGTGGACCTTGCTGATCCTGCAGCGGGCCTTCCTCCTGCACATCCGGCGCTTCGCCGACTGGCGGGACGAGCTGGGCATGTCCGAGTCGGTGCTGGCCAACCGGCTCAAGGAGCTGGTCGCGGGGGAGCTGCTGCGGCCGGTCCCCTACCGGGAGCAGGGCCGTACCCGCACCGAGTACCTCCTGACCGAGCGCGCGGTCGAGCTGTGGCCGATGCTGGTGGAGATCTGGTCCTGGGAGCGCAGGTGGGTGCCGCGCCGTCAGGGGCTGCCGGAATTGACGCACGACGTCTGCGGCAACCGTACCGACGTCGAGCTGGGCTGTGCGAGCTGCGGCCGGGCGCCGGTCGCCGCCCGTGACACCGAGACCGTGCGGGGCGCGGCCACCTTCGCCCAGGTGACCGTGCCGCGCCATCACCGCAGGACCGTCCGCGGCGCGGCCGAGCGCGACCCGCTGTCCTATTTCCCCGAGACGTTCGAGCTGCTGGGCGACCGCTGGAGCACGGTGATCCTCGCGGCCGCCTTCCTCGGCATACGGCGCTTCACCGACTTCCAGGCGGAGCTCGGCGTGGCTCCGTCGGTGCTGGCCAACCGGCTGCGTCTGTTCACGGAGCTGGGCGTGCTCGCCGTGGAAGAGCCCGGGACGCGGCCCCGGTACCGGCTGACCGACAAGGGCATGGACTTCTTCGGGGTCTTCGCGTTCATCGTCGACTGGGCGCAGACCTGGTACACCGGCCCGCCGGACACCGACCTGCGCGTCACCCATCGCGCGTGCGGGCAGCCGTTCCGCCCCTGTCTACGGTGCCGGTCGTGCGGGCAGGCGCTCAGCCGGACCGAGGTGCACTTCGTCATCCCCGAGCGGATCACAGCTTCAGCTCCCTCTTGAGCACTTTGCCGACGGGGTTCCGGGGCAGCGCCTCGACGATCTCCAGCCGCTCCGGGAGCTTGTACGAGGCGATGCCCTTGTCCCTGAGGAAGGCGACGACCGACTCCAGGTCGATCTCCCCGTTGGGGACCACGACCGCGCAGACCTTCTCGCCGAGCACGTCGTCGGGGTAGCCGGCGACCGCCGCCTCGGCGATCGACGGGTGCCCGGCGAGCAGGGCTTCCAGCTCGGCGGGAGCGATGTTCATGCCGCCGCGGATGATGATGTCCCTGGCGCGGTCGATGTAGCGCAGGTACTGGCCCTGGTCGCCGGCGATCTCGAACAGGTCGCCGGTCCTGAGGTAGCCGTCCTCGTCGAACGGGTCCGCCTCGGCCGTGCCGGGCAGGTAGCCCGCGAAGACCGTGGGGCCGATCAGCCGCAGCTCGCCGGGGATCCCCGGCTCGGTGATCTCCTTCCCGTCCGGAGTGACCAGCTTGGTGCGTACGCGGTCGAGTAACTCCGGTGCCCCCGGCGCTCCGGGACGGGGGAAGAAGCGGGCGCGTACCTCCGGGTCGGGCATGTGCGCGGGGTCCGACAGCAGGGCGATGCCTTCGTTGGAGCCGAAGAAGTTGATGATCGCGATGCCGTGCCGGTCCTGCCAGCCGCGCACCATCGGCGGCGGCAGCGGGACGGAGCCCGAGCCGATGCGGGTGAGCGAGGAGATGTCGGCCTCGGCCAGGATCGCCTCCTGGTGCAGCAGCAGGGTGAGCAGCGCGGGCGGGGCCAGGGTGTAGGTGACCCGCTCGGCCGCGATCTGGGCCAGGAAGGTGGGTAGGTCGAAGGGGTGATGCTGGACGAGCGTGGCGCCGACCCGCAGCCACGGCAGGAAGACGCCGCCGATCCCGGCCATGTTCACCATCGGGAACGGGTTGAGGATCACGTCCTGGTCGGTGAGCGCGGGTGCGGCCGTGCAGATCGCCTCGACCGCGAGCCAGTCGTAGTGGCACCTCGGCACGCCCTTGGGAGTGGCCTCGGTGCCGGAGGTCCAGCAGATCGTCACCCGCTCGGCGGGGTCGGCCGCACGCCGCGGCGCCTCGGCGCCGGTCACGCCCTCCAGGTCGCCCGGCCACGACAGCGTGGGCGTGCCCTCCGGCGCTCTGGACTCCCGGCCGGTGATGAGCAGCCCGGCGCCGGACAGGGGTAGTAGTTGGGCCAGCTCGTACTCGCGGTACTGCACGGGGAAGGGTGTGACGGTCGCGCCGAGCCGGACGATCGCCAGGAAGCTCACCGCCAGCTCGACGCTGTTGGGCAGTTGTACGGCCACCACGTCGCCGGGGCCGATCCCCCGCGCGTGCAGGACCCCGGCGACCCGGTCCACCTCCGCGCCGAGCTGCCCCCAGGTCAGCCGCTTCACCGGACCGTCGAGCTTGTTGAGGGGGTCCACGATCGCCGTGTCGCCGGGCCGGGCCGCCACCTGCGTCGTGAGGAGCCGGTCAATCGTGTCACCGGTCCACCAGCCCTTGGCGGTGTAGCGGGCGATCCGGTCGGCGGAATGCGTCATCGCGACTCCCGTGGGGGTGATGGCCCCAACAATACGCCGTCAATTGACTCCTGACTTCGCTTATCGTAGCTTCCAGATATGGCCGAAAGTGTCGTGATGGTGGATGAATCCGGCGAGTCAAACCCGTACCTGCTGGGCGTCTACGCACCGGTCCAGGACGAGGTCACCGCGGACGAGCTCACGGTGATCGGGCAGATCCCCGCGGACCTCAACGGCGTCTACTTACGCAACGGGCCCAACGCCCGCTTCCCGGTCAAGGGGCGCTACCACTGGTTCGACGGCGACGGCATGGTGCACGCCATGCACTTCGAGAACGGCCGGGCCCGCTACCGCAACCGCTGGGTGCGTACCAGGGCCTTCGAGGCCGAGTCCGCCGCCGGCCGGTCGCTCTGGACCGGCGTGATGGAGAACCCGAAGGGCAACCCGTTCGGCAACGCGCGGGGCCTGCCTTTCAAGGACACGGCCAACACCGATCTGATCTTCCATCGGGGCAAGGTGCTGGCCTCGTGGTACCTGTGCGGCGCGCCGTACGGTCTGGACCCGCTCTCGCTGGAGACGCTCGGCGTCGACACCTTCCTCGACACGCTCAACGGTGACTTCATGGCGCATCCGAAGGTGGACGAGCGCACCGGTGAGCTGTTCTGGTTCGACTACGGGCCGCGCCCGCCGTACCTGCGCTACGGCGTGGTCGGACCCGGCGGCGCAGTGGAGCACTGCGTGGAGCTGGACCTTCCGGGGGCGCGGCTGCCGCACGACATGGCGATCACGCGGGACCACGCGATCCTCATGGACCTGCCGCTCTACCAGGACCTCGACGCCGCCCGGCAGGGGCGCTACAAGCTGACCTTCGACCGGGAGCTGCCCGCGCGCTTCGGCGTGATCCCGCGGCGGGGCCGGGCGATTCGTTGGTTCGAGGCGAAGCCGTGCTACATCTACCACGTCGTCAACGCCTGGGAAGAGGGCGATGAGATCACCCTGGACGTCTGCCGGGTCTCGCGCCCGACGCCTTCCACGACCGGCTCGCCGCTGGCGCGGATGATCTCCTATCTCAAGCTCGACGCGCGGATGTACCGCTACCGCTTCGACCTGCGGACGGGACGCACGTCGGAGGGGTACGTGGACGCCGACCAGAACACCGAGTTCCCCTCGATCGACGCGCGCTCCACCGGATACCCCACGCGGTACGCCTACAACGTCACCGTGGCCGACGCCGAGACCAACCTCTTCGACGGCCTGGTCCGCTACGACAACGTCACCGGCGCCAAGGAGACCTACCGCTACGGCCCCGGCCGATACGGCAGCGAAGCGCCCTTCGCCCCGCGCGACGGCTCGACCGCCGAGGACGACGGCTACCTGGTCAGCTTCGTCACCGACGAGCGGGAGGGCCGCTCCGAGGTGCAGATCCTGCACGCCGCCCGGCTCGCGGAGGGACCGATCGCCCGCGTGCTGCTGCCGCGGCGGGTCCCGCTCGGCTTCCACGCCACCTGGGTACGGGCGGAGCAACTGCGGTGAGCCCTTCGCTCGGCGTATCTCTTGGGTTGTGGCAGGACCGGCCCGCGGAGGAGGCCCTGCTGACGGCCCGGGCCGCCGATGAGCTGGGCTATCCGTCGCTGTGGATCGGGGAGATGGCCACGTACGACGCCTTCGCGCTGGCCACCGCTATCGGGCTGGCCACCACGCGGATCGGGCTCACCATCGGGCCGCTGGCGGTGGCCGTACGCGATCCGATGATGATCGCCATGGGCGCGGCCTCGGTCGCCGGGCTGACCGGGCGGCAGGTGGACGTCGCCGTGGGCACCTCCAGCCCGCTCGTCGTGGAGGGGTGGCACGGGCGGTCGCGCGCTCGATCCGCGACCGCGTTGCGGGAGGCCGTCGAGGCCCTCCGCCCGTTGCTGGACGGCGAGCGCTCCGACTTCGCCGGATCGTCCGTGGCG
This sequence comes from Nonomuraea sp. NPDC049269, assembly GCF_043197155.1. Lineage (NCBI taxonomy): Bacteria > Bacillati > Actinomycetota > Actinomycetes > Streptosporangiales > Streptosporangiaceae > Nonomuraea > Nonomuraea sp. NPDC049269. Next base: position 560,987 of record NZ_JBICSO010000006.1, on the reverse strand, counting down.
AGCAGCGGCTACCGGCTCCGCCTGCCCGCCCCGCGGTCACGGCTGTCCGTCGCGGCCTTCGGGCCGTCGGCCGTCCGGACCGCCGCCATGGCCGACCGTATGGTGCTCAACCTGATCACGCCCGCGTCGGCCGGGCGGCTGGTCGCCCAGTTGCGTGCGGTGAACCCGGCCACCTCCGTGACCGCCTGGGTCACCGCCGCCGTGGATCCCGACCGCGAAGCCATCGATCGGATCCGCCGGGCCGTCGTCGGCTACCTGCCCGCTCCGGGGTACGGAGAGATGTTCGCCGAGGCCGGCTTCGGCGACGTCGTCGCCTTCGCCCGCACCCGGCCGCATCCCCGGGAACTGCTCGCCGCCGTGCCCGACGAGCTGGTCGCCTCGGTCGCGCTGCTCGGCGATGTGGATACGGTCGGTGCGCGGTTGTCCGCGTACGCCGAGGCCGGGGTGGATGAGGTGGCTCTGGTACCGGTGAGCACGGACCGCGACCCCGGCGGCACGGCCACCCTCAAGGCTTTCACCGGCATCTAGGCGATCGCGCCGGGCTCTTCTATGTTCGGTCTGAACGTACGCCCTCCAAGGAGATGTTCACTGTGAAGAGACTTCTCGAAGGAACCCCGTTACGTGCCGGTGTCGTCGCGGCCGTCGCGCTGGCCGGTGGACTGCTGGTCGCCGCCCCCGCCACCGCAGGTGAGCGTGCCGTCGTTTCGGGGGTGCAGACGGCCGCCGCGGCGCGCCCCGGCAATGGCAAGATCCTTTACCACCGCCTCGGCGGTGGGCTGGGCACTCTCAAGATCAAGAACGGTACCCCCAGGGACGGGGTCGTCACGCTGGTCAAGGGCAAGGCCAAGGCGGTCAGCATCTACGTTCGCGCCAGATCCACCGCCAGCGTCAAGGACGTCAGGGACGGGACGTACCGGGTCTACTTCACCACCGGCTCCCGGTTCAGCACGTCGAAGGGCAGGTTCAGCCGGAACGCCGTTTACCAGCGGTTCAACGATCGGCTGAAGTTCGCCACGACCGCTACCTCGACGAGCATCTGGACCCTGACCCTCAACCCGGTCAAGGGCGGCAACGCGCGGACCAGTTCCATCAATCCGAAGGACTTCCCGGCTTGACCGCGGTAGATAGTCAGAGACCGTAACTTGTCCCCGGTTTGATGTGAAAAGTCACTGCCGGGGGCAAGGGGGTTCCAGCGAGTGTTCTCCTGCCGGCGGAAGGGTGACCGTTATGGGGGATATCGGAGCCAGGAACCATGTGGTGGTGAGCGGCCGTACGGATGGGCCCACGGTGATGTTGGCCCACGGGTTCGGCTGCGACCAGAACCTGTGGCGCCTGGTGGCGCCGGCGCTGGCCCGTGACTTCCGGGTGGTGCTGTTCGATCATGTGGGGGCGGGCCGGTCCGATCTGTCGGCCTGGCGGCCGGAGCGCTACGCCACGCTGGACGGCTACGCCGAGGACATCCTGCGGATCTGCCGGGAGCTGGACCTGTCGGACGTGGTCTTCGTCGGTCACTCGGTCAGCGCGATGATGGGCGTGCTCGCGGCGATCCAGGAGCCACAGCGGTTCGCCAAGCTGGTGCTGCTGGTCCCCTCGCCCTGTTACATCGACGACGAGGGTTACCGGGGCGGGTTCAGCCGGGCCGACATCGACGAGCTGCTGGAGTCGCTGGACAGCAACTATCTGGGCTGGTCCGCGGCGATGGCGCCGGTGATCATGGGCAATCCGGACCGTCCCGAGCTGAGCGAGGAGCTGAAAAACAGCTTCTGCCGTACCGATCCGCTGATCGCGCGGGCGTTCGCCCGGGTGACGTTCCTGTCGGATCACCGGGCCGAGCTGGCCAAGGTGAGTGTGCCGACGCTGGTGATCGAGTGCGCGGAGGACGTGATCGCGCCCCGCGAGGTCGGCGCGTTCGTCCATGCCCAGATCGAGGGGAGCCGGCTCGTCACGCTGCCCGCGACCGGTCACTGCCCGCAGCTCAGCGCTCCGGAGGTCACCATCGAGGCGATCGCCTCCTTCGCCGCTCGGTGATGAACGCGCCCGGGCACGGCGAGCGGGGGGAGGCGGTGGTGTTCTCCTCGCTGCTGGAGGACAGTGCCGAAGACCTGTACGAGAACGCGCCCTGCGGCTACCTGTCCACCCTCCTGAACGGCCAGATCGCCAAGGTCAACGCCACCCTGCTGGGCTGGCTCGGCTACGCCCGCGAGGAACTCGTCGGCCGCCGAACCTTCTCCGACCTGCTCACCGTCGGCGGCCGGCTGTACTACGAGACCCATTTCGCACCGCTGCTGACGATGCAGGGCGAGGTCGGCGGGGTGGCCCTGGAGCTGCGGACCGCCGACGGCGAACGAATGCCGGTGCTGGTCACCTCCAAGGTCAAGTCCGGCGCCGACGGACGGCCCCAGGTCATCCGCACCACGATCTTCGACGCCTCAGACCGCCGCGCCTACGAACGCGAGCTGCTGCGGGCCCGCCAGGAAGCCGAGCGCGACCGCGAGCGGCTCCAACGGCTGGTCACGACCCTGCAGCGCAGCCTGTTGCCGTCCTCGCTGCCGCAGGTGCCCGGCCTGCGGGCCGCCGCCCACTACCACACCGCCTCCCGCGACGAGGTCGGCGGCGACTTCTACGACCTGTTCCCGCTGAGCTCCGAGCGGTGGGGCTTCTTCCTGGGAGATGTGTGCGGTAAAGGCGCCGGGGCGGCAGCGGTGACCTCGCTGATCCGCTACACCCTGCGCGCGGCCGCGGTCTACGACTCCGACCCGGTGACCGTACTGGACACCCTCAACACCGCCCTGCACCAGGAGTATCGCGGTGACGACCCCCGCTACTGCACCGCGATCTTCGGGATCCTCGCCCCTGACGGCGACGGCTTCTCCATCACGCTGGCCAGCGGCGGCCACCCTCCGTGCCTGCTGCTGCGCGCCGACGGCACCGCCGACTACCAGCACACCCCGGACGGCCTGCTCATCGGCATCCTGCCCAGCGCCACGTTCACCTCCAGAGTGATCCACCTGGGACCGGGCGACACGCTGCTGCTGTACACCGACGGTTTGACGGAGGCCCGTACCGGCACCCCCGACGGCCGCTACGGAGACGAAGCCCTGCACGCCTTCGCCACGGGCCTCGCCCCCACCACCGCGAGTGCGGCCGTCGCCGCCCTGGCCGATCTGCTCGAAGGCTTCGGCACCGGTCTGGACGACGACACCGCCATCCTCGCGCTCAGCGTCCCTTCGCCCGAGGAACCCCAGCCGTGACCGGGCTCAGCTCACCGGCAGCTTGCCCGAGGCGACCACGTCGCGGTACCAGTACGCGCTGTCCTTCCAGGTGCGCTCCATCGTGTCGCGGTCCACGCGGACGATGCCGAACCGCTTGGCGTAGCCGTGCGCCCACTCGAAGTTGTCCATCAGCGACCACACGAAGTAGCCGCGCACGTCGGCCCCGCCGGCGATCGCCTCGGTGACGGCCGTCAGGTGGCGGTGCAGGTAGTCGATGCGCCGCTCGTCCCTGATCCGGCCGTCATCGTCCACGACGTCGGCGAACGCGGCGCCGTTCTCGGTGATCATCATGGGCAGGTCAGGGTGGTCGCGGTGCAGGCGCAGGAGCAGCTCGGTCAGGCCGGTCTCGTCGATGTTCCAGCCCATCTCGGTGTACGGGCCGGGCTGGCGGACGAACTCGATGTCCGCGCAGGCGATCCACGGGGAGGCGGCGCCGTCGGCGTGGCCGTCGGCGGTCTCCCGTGAACTGACCCCGTCCCACTGGCGTACCAGGACGGGGTTGTAGTAGTTGACGCCGAGCAGGTCCAGCGGCGCGCACGCGGCGGCCTCGTCGCCGTCGCGGACGAACGACCAGTCGGTCACCGAGGCGGTGTCGGCGATGAGGTCACGCGGGTAGGCGCCTTCCAGCATCGGGCCGAGGAAGGCCCGGTTGGCCAGCGCGTCCGCGCGCCGCACCGCGTCGGAGTCGCGCTCGGACACGCCGCGTACGTGGTGCAGGTTGAGCGTGACCGACATTTTCGCGGCCGGGTCGGCGACCGAACGCAGGGCCTGGACGGCCAGGCCGTGGCCGAGGTTCAGGTGGTGCACGGCGGCCAGGGCGGCCGCGGGGTCGGTCCTGGCCGGCGCGTGCACGCCGGAGGCGTAGCCGAGATAGGCCGAGCACCACGGCTCGTTCAGGGTGATCCAGGTGTGGACGCGGTCGCCGAGCGCCTCGCCCATGAGCGTGGCGTAGTCGGCGAAGCGCAGCGCGGTGTCGCGGTGCGGCCAGCCGCCCGCGTCCTCCAGCTCCTGCGGCAGGTCCCAGTGGTAGAGGGTGGCCACCGGGGCGATGTCCCTGGCCAGCAGCCCGTCGACCAGGCGCGAGTAGAAGTCGAGGCCGGGCCGGTTGACGGCTCCGCGACCGCCGGGCTGCACGCGTGGCCAGGAGATGGAGAAGCGGTAGGCGCCGACGCCCAGTCCGGCGAGGAGGTCCAGGTCCTCCTCCAGGCGGTGGTAGTGGTCGCACGCCAGGTCGCCGGTGTCGCCGTTGGTCACGAGACCGGGCGTGTGGGAGAAGGTGTCCCAGATGGAGGGGCCGCGGCCGTCCTCGTCCCAGGCGCCTTCGACCTGGTAGGCGGCGGTGGCGGTGCCCCACAGGAAGTTCTCGGGGAAGGTGGGCATGTCACTCCTTCGAGCTGAGGGTGATCTCGATGTGGTCGGTGTCGGAGGCGGCGTGGACCCCTGCGTACCGGAGGTTCCAGGGGGCGGGCGCGCCCTGGACGCGGCGGGCGTGGACGCGGTCGCCCGTGCGGGCCACCTCGAACACGGCCCCGGTGCCGCCGTCCATGGCGGGCACGGTAACGGTACGGGACGCGCCGTCGGCGAGCTCGTAGGCGGTCAGGGTGACGCCGTCGGCGTAGTCGTAGTCGGGCCGGTCCGCGCGGGCGCCCGTCGCCAGCACCGCTCCTGGCCGCACCAGCAGCGGCAGGCTGTCGAACCCGTGCCGCTCGGTACGCCAGCCGGGCCCGGTGACGGTCTCGCCGTCGAGCAGCCGGGTCCACACGCCGTTAGGGACGTAGTAGGAAATTTCACCATCCGCCGACAGCACAGGGGCCACCAGCAGATCGGGCCCGAGCATGTACTGGGCGTCCAAATGGTCGCAGGCCCGGTCGCCGGGGAACTCCAGGTGCATCGCCCGCATCATCGGCAGGCCCTCCTGGACGGCCTGGACGGCGACACCGTACAGATAGGGCATCAGCCGCAGCTTCCGCTCGGTGAAGGAGCGCAGCACGTCGACCGACTCCTCGTCGAACAGCCACGGCACCCGGTACGACCCGCTCCCGTGCAACCGGCTGTGCGACGACAGCAGCCCGAACGCGACCCACCGCTTGAAGACGGCAGGATCCGGGCGCCCCTCGAACCCGCCGATGTCGTGGCTCCAGAACCCGAACCCGGCCAGGCCCAGCGACAACCCGCCGCGCAGGCTCTCCGCCATCGCCTCGAACGTCGACTCGCAGTCGCCACCCCAGTGCACCGGCAACCGCTGCCCGCCGACCGTGGCCGCCCGCGCGAACAGCACGGCCTCGCCCGCGCCCCGCCGCTCGGCCAGTACGTCGTGCACGGTCTGGTTGTAGAGCAGGCTGTAGTAGTTGTGCATCCGCTCGGGGTCCGAGCCGTCGGCGTAGACCACGTCGGTGGGGATGCGCTCGCCGAAGTCGGTCTTGAACGCGTCCACCCCCAGGTCGAGCAGCCCGCGCAGCTTGTCCGCGTACCATTCGCGGGCCGCCGGGGAGGTGAAGTCCACCACCGCCCGCCCCGCCTGCCAGTGGTCGTCCTGCCAGACGCGGCCGTCCGGGCGGCGCAGCAGGTGACCGGCCGCCGCCCCCTCGTCGAACAGCGCGGACGCCTGCCCGATGTACGGATTGAGCCACAGGCAGACCCGCAGCCCGCGCTCCTTGAGCCGGGCGATCATCCCCGCCGGGTCCGGGAACACCTCGGGATCCCACTCGAAGTCACACCATCGGAACTGCCGCATCCAGAAGCAGTCGAAATGGAACACGCTCAGCGGCAGCCCCCGCTCGGCCATCCCGTCCACGAACGACGCCACGGTGGCCTCGTCGTAGTCGGTCGTGAACGACGTGGACAGCCACAGCCCGAACGACCACGCGGGCGGCAGCGCCGGCCGGCCGGTCAGCGCCGTGTACCGGCGCAGGATCTCGGCGGGCGTCGGCCCGTGAATGATCAGGTACTCCAGATCGTGGCCCTCGGTGCTGAACTGCACCCGCGACACCGTCTCCGAGCCGACCTCGAACGAGACCCGCCCCGGATGGTTGACGAACACCCCGTAACCGCGGTTGGTGAGGTAGAAGGGGATGTTCTTGTAGGCCATCTCGCTGCTGGTGCCGCCGTCGTCGTTCCAGATGTCGACCGACTGCCCGTTGCGTACCAGTGCGCCGAACCGCTCGCCCAGCCCGTACACCAGCTCCCCGGCGCTCAGCCGCAGCTGCTCGACCATGAAGTGCCGTTCGTCGGCATCGTGCATGACGCCCAGGCTCTTGCCGGCGCTGCGGGTCAGCTCCCGGCCGTCCGCGCTGAAGGACATCTCCCACGGCAGGTCCCTGCGCACCTTGACGGTCAGGGCGCCGCTGGTCAGGCTCGCCTCCTCGCCGTCCACGGTGATCTTCACCGCGGGCGCCTCGTCGCGTACCTCGAAAACCGGCGCGGCCGGTACGGACCCCGCGAAGTGCACCGTACGGACCCTGATCACGTCCGGCATGGGAGACGACAGGTCCACCCGCAGGACCGGTCCGTCGATGGTGTTGCCGCGACGGGTGATCGGCCTGGTCGGCGCCAGCACCCGCAGCGAGGCGGCGTCCGCGGTCACGTCGTGGGCCGCGGTGGCGTAGTCGCCCCGCACCCCGGGACGCATCCGCCAATAGCCGTCTTTGAACTTCATGATGATCCGTCCGTGAGTGGGGTGGTCAGCCCTTGACGCTGCCGGCCACGAGATCGAGCCGCCAGAACCGCTGCAGGAACAGGAACAGCGCGATGATCGGGATGATCGACAGCAGCGAGCCACTGATCACCAGGCTGTACAGGGCCGGCTGCGAGGCCCCCCGGTTGAGCAGCGAGTAGAGCCCTACGGTGAGCGGGAAGCGGTCGTCGTTCGCCAACATGATGTACGGCAGCAGGAAGTTGTTCCAGATGCCGATGAACTGCAACAAAAACACCGTCACCAGCCCCGGCGTCATGATCGGCACACCGACCGACCACAGCAGCCGGAACTCGCCCGCCCCGTCCACCCGCCCGGCCTCGAGGATCTCGTCCGGCACGGCCGCGGCGGCGTAGATGCGGCACAGGTAGATGCTGTACGGGCTGATGACGCTGGGCAGGATGACCGACCAGTAGGTGCCGACCAGCCCCATGTCCGACAGCAGCAGGTACTGCGGGATGGCCAGGGTGATCTGCGGCACCAGCACCCCGGCCAGCAGCGCCCCGAAGATCAGCCGCTGCCCGGCGAAGCGGAACTTGGCCAGGGCGTACCCGCACGCGGCCGACACGACCACGGTCAGGAACGCGCCGCCGCCGGCGTAGATGAGGCTGTTGAGCATCCACAGCCAGAACCGCCCGTTGCCGTACGCGCTGAGCGCGGCGATGTTCCCGGTGAAGCCGCCGTTGAAGCTGGGCCAGCCGGAGAACGTGGTGAACAGCTCCTCCGGGCCCTTCGTCGCCGCGATCACCACCCACAGCAGGGGCAGCAGGGCGTACACGCCGCCGAGCGCCAGGATCAGCGTAGGCACGATCTTGGTGCGCGCTCTCATCGATCGCTCCTCACGCTACGGGTCCTGAAGACGGCCAGCGCGCCCAGCGACAGCAGCACCGTCGCGCCGGCCAGCAGCACCGAACTGGCCGCGCCCAGGTAGATGTCGTTGTCCACGAACGCCTGCTGGTAGATCCGCATCAGGGGCACCCAGTCCTGGCTGATGGCGTTGGTCATCGGCCGCAGCGTGGCCGGTTCGCTGAAGACCTGCAGCATGCCGATCAGGGTGAAGACCGAGGTCATGGTGAGCGCCGGGCGCAGGAGCGGCACCTTGATCCGCAGCGCGATCCGCCACTCACTGGCGCCGTCGAGGCGGGCGGCCTCGTACAGCTCCTTGGGGATGGCCCGCAGCGTGGTGTAGAGCACCACCATGTTGAACCCGACCGAGCCCCACACGGCGATGTTGGCCACCGAGAAGAAGATCGAAACATCGCCGAAGAAGTCCGCGGCCGGCAGTCCGGCCCCCTTCAGGGCGGCGCTGATCGGGCTGACCGCCGGCAGGTAGATGAACCCCCACAGCAGGCTGGCGATGACGCCCGGCACCGCGTACGGCAGGAAGATCGTGATCCGCGAGGCGCGCTTGCCCCCGACCCTGGGCGCGTCCAGCAGCAGCGCGAACAGCAGGGCCAGGCCCATGGTGGCGGGCACCATGATCACGCCGTAGCCGAGCATGCGCCGCATCGCCTCGTACAGCGCCGCGTCCTGGATCGCCTCCAGGTAGTTCGCCAGGCCGATGAACACCTCGGTCCGGATGCCGAACCCGGCGCCCCGCACCCGCATGGCGTGCAGGCTCAGCCAGATGGCGTATCCGATCGGCACCACGATGAAGACCGTGAACAGGATGACGGCCGGCGCCGCCATCAGGTAGGGCGCGCGTTTCTGCCTTCCGGTCATCCGCCGACGACCTGGTAGCCCTGCTTCTTCAGGTCGGCGACGCTCGCCTGCTGCACCTGCGTGGCCACGGCCGCGAGGTCGGCCTTGTTCTTGACCGCGGTCGGCAGTTTGTCCTCGAACTGGCCGTAGGTGACGTTGGTGTTCGGCCCCCAGCTGTCGAAGCCGCGCGCCGTCTTCGAGATCTTCGAGGCCGACTCGTAGTAGTCGGGCTGGCCGGTCATGTACGCGGGCGCGGCGTCGAGCCCGCCGGAGGTCTGGCCGAGCGTGGCGGCCGGATAGAGGCCGATCTCGACGAGCACCTTCAGCGCCTCGGGGTCGGTGCTCAGCCACCTGGCGAACTTCGCCGCCGGCGCTTTCTGCTTGGAGGTGGCGCTCACCGCGGTGGACGAGCCGCCCCAGAAGCCGGTGACGTTCTCGCCCGCGCTCCACTGCGGCAGCGGGGCCATCTTCCACTTGCCCTTGCTGGAGGGGGCGACGCCCGCCAGGACGCCGGAGCCCCAGACCGCGCTGGGCCAGGCGATGATGGTGCCGTCGTTCATCTGGCTGTTCCACTGCGGGGTGTACATCGGGTCGCCGAGCACCGCGCCCGAGTTGACCAGCCCACCCCAGAAGCTCAGCACCTTGCGGGTGGCCGGGTCGTCGATGGCGACCTTCCACGCCTCCTTCTGGTTGGACCACCAGTTGGCCCCGGCCTGCTGGGCGAACCCGGCCACCCAGCCGGCGTCGCCGGGGGAGAACGTGGTCAGGTAGCGCTTGGGGTCCTTCTGCCGGACCGTTTCGGCGAGCGCGCCGAACTCCTCCCAGGTCTGCGGCACCGCAAGGCCCAGCTTCTCGAACAGGTCCTCGCGGTAGAAGAGCATCATCGGGCCGACGTCCGCGGGAATCGCGTAGGTGGCGCCGCCGAAGGAGGTCAGGTTCCAGGTGCCTTCGGGGAAGGCGGACTTGACCGGGGCGATCGAATTGGTCAGGTCCTGCAGGGCGTTGTTGGTGATCAGGGTCGGCAGCGACTGGTACTCCGCCTGTAGGACGTCGGGCGCGTTGCCCGCCTTGACCGCGGTCAGGAACTTGGCGATCAGCTCGTCACTGGCGGCCTGCCCGCTGAGGGTGACCTGCTGGGTGGGGTTCTTCTTGTTCCAGAGGTCGACGACGCGCTGGATGTTCTCCGCCCAGCTCCAGAAGACCAGGGAGGCCGCGGCGTTCTCGTCCCCGGCGATGGGCGAGGGAGCCGGGGCGGTGGCATCGGAGCCGGAGTCGTCGGTGCTGCCGCAACCGGCCAGGAGCAGCGTGGCGGCCGACGAGGCGAGGAACGTTCTTCTACGCAAGGGGATCTCCAAACGGTGGTTGAACTCGGGGGCGCAGCGCGGCGACCGCGCGCGGCGTGAGCGTGACGTGGCCCGTCGCGGGGGATCCGGTCAGCAGGTCATCGGCCGCGTGGGGGATCGGCACCCGTACGGTGGCGGTGCCGTGGTTGAGCAGGAACAGGACGTCGCCGCGGCGTACCGCCTCGACGCCCGGCGGCAGGTCGGGCAGGACCCCGCGCACGTCCGCGTCGGCCAGCAGCCGCCCGGCCAGCGCGCCGAGCGCGGCCGGCTCGGGCATGGTCGCCACGTACCAGGCGACGCCCTGCCCGGCGCGGTGCCGCAGCACGGCGGGGTGCCCGGCGAGGTCGCCCTCGGCGAATTCGGCCACCGTCTCGGCGCCCTCCGCCTCGACCAGTTCGGTCCAGGTGTGCGCGGTGAACTCGGCGCCGCCGGTCAATGCGTGCGCGGCGAACTCGCCGCCGGTCCACCGGCAGTGCACGGGCCGGTCCTCGGGCGCGGGCAGCCACTCCTCGCCGGACGCGCCGAGCACCTCGCGCAGCGGCGCGGGGAACCGCCCGGTACGCACGTGCGCCCGCGGATCCACGATCCCGGAGAACGGCCCGACCATCAGCACGCCGCCGCCATGTACGTACGCGGTCAAGGCGGCGGCGTCCTGATCGCTGACGAGGTAGAGATTCGGCACCACGACCAGCGGGTAACCGCTCAGCTCGGCCGAGGGTGGCACCAGGTCCACGCTCACGCCGCGTTCCCAGAACGGCAGGTAGTAGCTCAGGAGCTGGTCCGGTGCGTTGAGGCGGTCACTGGGCCGCCCGCGCTCCTCCAGCGCCCACCAACTCGCCCAGTCGAACACCATCGCCACCCGCGCCGGCACCGGCTCGCCCGCCACGGAGGCGAGCTCGCGGAGTTCCTGGCCGTGCGCGCGGACCTCGGCGTGCAGGCGCGTGTCCGGGCCCGCGTGCGGCACCATCGCGGCGTGGAAGCGCTCGGCGCCGAACCGCGAGGCCCGCCACTGGAAGTAGCAGAGCCCGTCCGCGCCGCGGGCCACCGCCTGCAGCGATTCGAGCCGGAACTGCCCCGGCGGCTTGGGCAGGTTGTGCGGGCGCCAGTTGACGCCGTTGGTGGCCTGCTCCATCAGCAGCCAGGGCCGCCCCTGGCCGAGCCCGCGCATCAGGTCGTGCGTGAGCGCGGTCCGCGCGGGGGAGAGCGGGTCCGCCGGGTCGGGGTAGCAGTCGTTGGAGACGATGTCCTCTTCGCCGGCCCACGACCAGTAGTCGACCGGCTTGAACAGCCCCATGAAGTTCGTGGTGACCGGTGTGCCGGGGGTGCGGCCGCGCAGGATGTCGCGTTCGGCCTGATAGTGGGCGAGCAGCGCGTCGGAGCAGAAGCGCTGCCAGTCGAGCCGCTGCGTGGGATTGATCAGGTACGGGGCGCGGCGCGGGGGGATGATCTCGGCCCAGTCGCTGTAGCGCTGGCTCCAGAACGTGGTGCCCCACGCCTCGTTGAGCGCGTCCAGGTCGCCGTGGCGGTCCTGGAGCCAGGTGCGGAACGCCGCCGCGGACTCGTCGCAGTGGCAGATCTGGCCGTACTCGTTGCCCACGTGCCACAGCGCCAGGGCGGGGTGGTGGGCGTACCGGTCGGCCAAGTCGGTCACGATGGCCAGCGCCCGCTCCCGGTAGACCGGCGACGACGGGCAGAACTGGTTGCGCGAGCCGTACCAGAGGCGGTGCCCCGACTCGTCGACCGGCAGCGTCTCCGGCCAGCGGTGTCCCAGCCACGGCGGCGGCGAGGCGGTCGGCGTGGCCAGATCGACCGCGATCTCGGCCGAGCCGAGCAGGTCGAGCACCCGGTCCAGCCAGCCGAAGTCCCGCGCGCCCGGCTCCGGCTCGATCCGCGCCCAGCTGAACACGCCGACGGTGACCAGGTTGACCCCGGCCGCCTTCATCAGCTCGACGTCCTCGGCCCAGACCGCCTCCGGCCACTGCTCGGGGTTGTAGTCCCCGCCGAACAGCAGCCCACGCCCGTCGGTCAGCGTGTGCGTTCCCAGCCTCATGGTGTCCTCTCTTCGCGAGGTGGTGCGGAGCTGTCGCCGATCACCAGGCGGCAGGGCACGAGCCGCTGCTGTGGCGGGCCGTCGCCCTGCAGCCGGTCGATGAGCATTTGCGCGCCGAGCCGGCCCAGCTCGGCGCTGGGCGGCTCCAGCGTGGTGAGCCTGGGGTGGAACATCTCGGCGACCCGCGCCGACGACAGCACCAGCAGCAGCGTCAGGTCCGCGGGGATCCGCCAGCCGCGCGCCGCCACGGCGGCGATCACGCCGACCGCCGCGTGATCGTCCATCACGGCCAGCGCCGTCACGTCGGGATGTGCGGCGACCAGCTCCTCGAACGCCTGCCGGCCCTCCTCGGCCGAGCCGGGGCGGAAGTCGTCCACGTAACCGATCCCGGCCGCGCGGGCGGCCCCGGCGAACTCGATCTCGGCCCGGATCGCGGGCCCGTACTGGGCCGCGTACGTGTCGGTCGACAGGTTGAAGAAGGCCAGCTTGCGATGCCCCAGCCCGGCCACGTGCGCCACGGCGTCCCTGGCCGTCGCCGCGAAATCGATGTCGGCGTAGTCGATCGAGCCGGGCTCGCGGGTCCGCCCTATCATGCTGAACGCGACCCCGGCCGCCGACAGGAACTCCGGCCGCTCGTCGTCGAGGCCCACCTCCATCAGCAGTACGCCGTCCACCAGCCCCAAGCCGGTGAGGTGGCGCAGCTCCTCGATCGGGTCGGCGTTCTCGGGCGAGAGCAGCAGGTGATAGCCCAGCTCGCTGGCCGCCTCGGCGGCACCGGTGGCGAACTGCATCTCGGTGAGCCCGAACCCGCTGCGCGGCGCGGGGAACAGCAGCGCCAGGATGCGCGTCCGCTTGCTCTGCAGGCCCCGGGCCAGCAGGTTCGGGCGGTATCCGAGCTCGGCCGCGGCCTGCTCGATGCGCCGCTTGGTCGCCGCGGCCACCGGGCGGGTGCCGTTGAGCGCGGCGGAGACGGTGCTGACCGCCACCTGCGCCCGCTCGGCCACGTCATGTATCGAAGACATTCCACTCCGGCCCTGTGCCCGGCCGCCGATGACCGGCCTGTACGGTTGTCGAAACGTTTCGCACAACCTAGAGTCCGTTTTGTGGAGATGTCAATATCGTTAAATCTGCTGTCCTAAATACGGCTTGCGTGGTCAGCCGCTCGCGGCTGACCGCCTGGTGTTGAGCTGGTCGAACCCGACCGCGACGAGGATGAGCACGCCGATGGCGATCTGGAGGTAGAAGGCGTTGATCGCCAGGAGGTTGCCGCCGTTGTTGAGCACGCCCATGATCAGCGCTCCGGTGGCGGCGCCGATCGCGCTGCCCTTCGCGCCGAACAGGCTGGCGCCGCCGATGACGCAGGCGGCGATCGCGTTGAGCTCGAAGCCGGTGCCGGCGGTGGGGATGCCCGCTCCCAGGCGGGAGGCGAGCAGCACCCCGCCGAGACCGGCGAGCAGGCCCGAGATCATGTAGACCGAGATCGTCACCATCCGGACGGGGACGCCCGCGAGGCGGGCCGACTCCGGGTTCGAGCCGACGGCGTAGATGTAGCGGCCGAAGACCGTCCGGGCGAGCACGAACCACATCACGGCGGTGATCGCCGCGGCGATGATGAGGAGGTTGGGGATGCCCAGGATCGTGCCGTTGGCGATGACCTGGAATGCGTCCGGTACGCCCTGAATAGTCTGGGCGTCGGTGGTGACCAGGACCAGTCCGCGGGCGATGCCGAGCATGCCCAGCGTCGCGATGAACGGCGGCAGCAGGGCCCGGGTCACCAGCAGGCCGTTGACGATCCCGAGCACGGTGCCGATCGCCACGCCGAGCAGGATCGACGGCAGGATCGGCATGCCCGCGACCAGGAACTGCGCGGTGGAGGCGCCGGACAGGCCGAGAATCGAGCCGACCGACAGGTCGATCCCGGCGGTCAGGATGACCAGGAGCTGGCCGACCGCGATGATCCCGAAGATGGCGACCTGACGGGCGAGGTTGGCCAGATTGTTGCCGGTGAGGAACTCGTCGCTGGCGAGCGTGAGGGCGCCGATCGCCACGAGCAGCACGACGAGCCCGCCGCTCTCCCGTCCGGCGATGTCTCCCAGCGTGATGACCCGTCGCTTGGGCTCGGCCGTCGCCTCGGCCGCCTGCCTGGGCTGCGGCACCGTCTCCAGCGCGGCCGCCTGGTCTGTTTCGCCTGTTCCGGCGGTGGGTGGCCGGTTGGTGATCGTCGTGGTCTCGATCGGCTCGCGCCAGATCAGCTTAGGCATCTCGGCTCACCTCTCCTGGGTCGCCCGTGCTCTCGCCCGCGGTGGCCGGACTCTCGTCCGCGGGGGCCGGATGCTCGTCCGCGGCGGGCGGAGGCCCGGCGCCTCCGGTGCCGCTCGCCAGGTGGAGCACCTCCTCCTCGGTGGCGGTGCCGGGCAGCTCGCCCGCGACCGCCCCGTCGCGCAGCACGAGGATGCGATCGGCGAGCCCCAGCAGCTCCGGGAGGTACGACGAGACCACGATGATCCCCAGCCCGCTCGCCGCCAGATCACCGATGACGGTGTAGAGCTCGCCCTTGGCCCCGACGTCGATGCCCTTCGTGGGCTCGTCGAACATCAGCACCTTCGGCTTGGTGAGCAGCCATCGGGCGAGCAGGACCTTCTGCTGGTTGCCGCCGGACAGCGTCGACACCGGCTGGTCGTAGGAACCGGCACGCAGCCGCAGGCTGTCGAGCAGCCGGTCCGCCTCCTCGGCCTGTTCGCGGCCGGGCAGCAGACCGTGGCGAGAGCCGCTGCGCAGGCTCGCGATGGTGACGTTCTCCCGGATCGACAGCTCCGGCAGCAGGCCCAGCACCTTTCGGTCCTCGGTGAGGAGCCCTACCCCGGCGTTCATCATCGTGCGCGGCCCGGACGGTTTCACCGGCTTGCCCCCGACCTCCACCTGACCGGCCACGATGGGAGCGGCGCCGAAGATGGACAGCAGCAGCCCGCTCCGTCCCGCCCCCAGCAGCCCGCCGATGCCGAGGATCTCCCCGGCCCCGACGTGGAGGTCGATGCTCGGCGAGCCGTCGAACCGGCGCAGCCCCCGGACCTGGAGCGCGGGCGTTCCCGCGTGCCGGTGGGTCTCCGGATAGAGCGAGCTGATCTCCCGGCCGACCATGGCGGTGATCAGCCGGTCCTCGTCGTACCTGCTGATCGGCCCGGCCTCGGACAGGCCCCCGTCCCGCAGGACGGTCACCCAGTCGCCGATCTCGAACATCTCCTCAAGCCGGTGGGTCACGTAGAGCATCGCGATACCGCGCTCGCGCAGCCGCAGGATGTGCTGGAGCAGTCGTTCCGACTCCGCCTCGGTGAGCGCCGTGGTCGGCTCGTCGAAGACGATCACCTTGACGGAGTCCGCGGTCAGCACCTTGGCGATCTCCACGAGCTGGCGGGTGGCCGCCGGGAGCCGTTCCACGATCGCCTGCGGGCTGAGCTCCGTCAGGCCGACCTCGTCGAGGGCCTTCCTGGCGCGGGTCTGCAGCCGGCTCCTGGCGATGATCCCGGTACGCGAGGGAAGGCGGCCCATGAACAGGTTCTCCGCGACCGACAGGTGGGGCAGCAGGCTGAGCTCCTGGTAGACGGCCTGGACGCCGGCCGCGCGTACGGATGCCGGGGTCGGCGTGGTGACCGGCCGGCCGTCGATCTCGTAGCTGCCGCTGTCCCGGCGCAGCGCGCCCGTCAGGACCCGGATCAGGGTCGACTTCCCGGCGCCGTTCTCCCCGGCGAGGCAGTTCACCTGGCCGGGGATCAGCCGGAGCGAGACGTCATTGAGTGCCTGGACGGGGCCGAAGGCCTTGGAGACGCCGTGCAGTTCGACGACGGGATCGGCCATCATTCCGCCTTCATCGTCGGCGGGTTGAGCAGCTGCTTGACGTCGGGTTCGGTCATGTTCGTCTTGTCGGCCACGACCGCCCCGGGATCGATGTCACGCGGCGGGATGCGGTTGACCGTGGCCATCCCGGCGGCCAGGACGCCCTGGTAGCCGAAGAAGTAGGGGTTCTGCACCACCAGCGCGTCGATGGTGCCGGCGGACAGCGCGGCGTTCTCCTGCGGGTCGGAGTCGAAGGCCACGACGGGGACGGTCTCGGCGGCGTGGTTGTCCTGGATCGCCCGAGCTGCGCCGACACCTGAGGTGTTGTTGTCCGCGAACACCCCCGCCAGGTTCGGGTTGGCGGTCAGCGCGTCGTTGACCTGCGAGGCTGCGGTGTTGATGTCGTTGTTGTTGAAGCGCTGCATCGCCACCTTGACCTGCGGGCAGTTGATCGCGATGCCCTGCTTGAAGCCGGCGTCCCGATCGACGAGTGACTGGATGCCGGCCACGGAGGACTCGATCATCACGCTGCCGCTCGTCTTGTTCTGCGCCTTGAGCAGCGCGCACATGCGCTTGCCCGCCTGCATCCCGGCCTTGACGTTGTCGGTGCCGATGAACCCCTCCGAGGGGGTGGTCACGCGGCTGTCCACGGTGATGACCTTGAGACCCGCCTTGCGCGCCCGGTCGATCGCCGAGTTCAGGGCGCTGGAGGAGTTGGGCGCGATGACCAGCCCGTCAGCGCCCCGGGAGATGGAGTTCTCCACCAGCTGGACCTGCTGGTCGATGTTCGTCTCGGACGTCGGGCCGAAGGTGCTCACATTGAGCCCGAAGTCCCCACCCGCCTGTTTGGCGCCGGCGATCATCGTCTGCCAGAACGAGGAGTCGCTCGCCTTGATGACCACGTCGATCTTCTTGCCGCTGGCCACCCCGCCCTTGCCGCCGCCCGACGCCTGTACGGCCGAGCTTGTCGCCCGGCCGCCCACCACCCCGAGTACCAGCGCCACCAGCGCGATGGCCGCGACCAGTGAGAGCGAGAAGACGATACGAGAACGAGCCATGACGGCCCCCCGGAGAAATCTTTATTTCCTTCCAGCAAAGCCCGGTAATTCACTGGGTGGAGCTAGCAAAGAGAAAAGAACGCATTACCCGCGCGTCCTACAGCAGGATGCGTCTGTGCCTCACGTCCTGGCGGGGAAGCTGGACCCTGGCGAGTTCGCGCAGTGCTCGCAGCGCGCCGCTCCGCCTGGCCAGGGCAAGAGCCTGACGGGCGGTCTCGGCCGACCGCTCCCTCTCGTGGGCGTCGGCGTACGCGTGGGCCATGCGGGCCAGGGCGTAGGCGACGGCATAGGTCGGCTGCGCCTTCGGCGGTTCGTGTTCCAGGATCTCGATCGCGCCGCCGGCCTGGCCGAGATCGACGAGACAGCCGGCGCACAGCGCGTTGTGCGCTTCTGTCGGGTATGGCGGCGCGGCGCCGCATTCCTCCAGCGACTGTGCCGACTCCTCCAGGCGGCGATGACACATGTCCACGTCCCCGGCGAGGGCGTGACCTTGCGCTTCGTGGTCCCGCGACAGGGCGTCCACCCACGGCGGCAGGTGGGCGCGTTCGCGGGCGGCGACGGCGAGGTGGACGAGCCGGCCGGGATCGCCGATGTCGGAAAGACCGCCCCGCTGGGCGAGCGTGTAGGCCTCCAGCAGCGCGTCCGCCGCCTCACGCGCGTCGCGGATGGCCTCGTCCGACCACGCCAGCGCCTCGTCGGGGTCGCCGGCCTCGTGGTGCATGCGACTGATCAGCTCCGCGTTCTCCGCGGCGAGCATGAGGAAGGCCCGCCGGACGGGCGGACCCGCCTCGCGATGGAACTCCTCGATCCCGGCGAACACCGGCCGCAGCACGTGGATCAGGTCGGCGGGCCGGAGATCGGCCCGGGTGTAGGCGTCGATGGTGGCCTTGAAGTACTGGACGGTTCCTTCGTCGGCCCGCTGAGGTGCCTCGATCGCCCGGCCGGTACGCTCCTCCTCCTCGGCGGTGAACATCCCCGACCGCAGCGGAATGCCGGTGAGGTAGTGCCACAGAGTGGTGCCTGCCGCGTCCCCGACGAAGAGGTCCGACTCCGCCACGCCGAACGCCCGGCAGAGCAGCGCCGCGTACGCCTCGTCGGGCCGCCGCTCCCCGCTCTCCCAGAGCCGAATCATCGAGCTGAGCGTCTCCGGTTCGGGCAGTTGATCGCGCGACGTCTCGTCCGCCGCGTCGGCCAGCCGCCTCCCGAGCTCCCGGTGGCTCCACAGCCGTCCCCGGCGCAGGACCCGCAGACGCGCGGCCCAGATCGGAACATCGATGTCGACCATTGGCGTTCCCCCGACCGCCTAGGTGATTTGTATCTATTGTCCGCTTTCGGGGGTCGTCTCGTCAGTCCTGAGTCGGTAGATCAAAGTAGTGGCCCTTCTCGAGGTCGTCGATGAGCCCGGGTTGAGTCGGCTGCCAGCCCAGGAGTTCCCGGGTCAGCGTGCTCGAGGCCGGGCTGTCGGCCGAGAGGGGGCCGGCCAGCCAGCCGAAGTGCGCGCCCGCCTCCTCGGGAGAGATGGCGGCCACCGGCATGCCGAGCTGCCGGCCGATCACTTCGGCGACGGTCCGGATCGGCACGCCCTGGTCGGCGACGGCGTGCAGCACCGATCCCGCCGGGGCCTTCTCCAGCGCCAGGCGGAACAGGTGCGCGGCATCGAGCCGGTGCGCGGCGCACCAGCGGTTGGCCCCGTCGCCGGGGTAGCCGGATACGCCCTTGTCGCGGGCGATGCCGACCAGCATCGCCATGAAGCCGTAGTCTCCTTCGCCGTGCACCGTCGGGGGGAGTCGTACCACCGACGAGCGGACGCCGCGGGAAGCGAGGGCGAGCGTCAACTGCGCGGTGGCCAGCCGGCCCTGCGCACCGCCGCCCGGCAGCGCGGTGGCACTCTGCGCGCCGCTGCTCGGCTGCGCCGCACCTGAGTCGGGACCACGCCCGTCCTGTTCGGTCGCCACTCGCCCCGGCGCCAGCCCGAGCATCCCGGAGGCGAGCACGAACGGCCGATCGGAACCCGCGAGTGCCTCGCCGAGAGCCTCGACAGCGCGCCGATCCGCGTCGACGGCGCCCTGGAAGTCGCCCGAGAAGGCGATGTCGTGCTTGAACGCGAGGTGGATCACGCCGTCCGACGCGGCAGCCGCACTGCGCAGGCTGTCGAGATCGTCAAGCGTGGCGCGATGCACCTGCGCACCGGCCTTGGTGAGGGCGGCGGCCGAGGCGTCCGAGCGGGCCAGCCCGGTGACCTGATGGCCCGCGCCGATGAGCTCGGGGACGACGGCGGAGCCGATCCAGCCGGACGCGCCGGTGACGAAAACATGCATGAGAGAACCTCCGATGTCAGGTACTGACATCACTGTATGGCATGTCAGTCACTGTCATCAACTATGATCTGGGCATGGGGCGATGGGAGCCGAACGCGCGCGGCAGGCTTGAGCAGGCGGCACTGGAGCTCTATGGCGAACGCGGCTACGAACAGACCACGGTGGCCGAGATCGCCAAGCGGGCGGGGCTCACGGAGCGAACGTTCTTCCGGCACTTCGCCGACAAGCGCGAGGTTCTGTTCGGGGGGCAGGGCGCACTTCAAGAGCTCTTTGTGCACGCCGTCGCCGACGCGCCTGATTCCGCGGCGCCGATCGACGCGATAGCCGCGGCCCTGGAGGCCGCCGGTGCCCTGTTCCAGGAGCGCCGCGAACACTCCCAGCGGCGCCAGGCCATCATCGCCGCGAACGCGGAGCTTCGAGAGCGTGAGCTGATCAAGCTCGTATCACTCGCCTCGGCGCTGGCCGACGCGTTGCGCCTGCGTGGCATCACCGACCCGGCCGCGAGCCTGGCCGCCGAGGCGGGGATCGCCGTCTTCAGGATCGCCTTCGCCCGCTGGATCGACGA
Organism: Nonomuraea sp. NPDC049269; assembly: GCF_043197155.1. NCBI lineage: Bacteria > Bacillati > Actinomycetota > Actinomycetes > Streptosporangiales > Streptosporangiaceae > Nonomuraea > Nonomuraea sp. NPDC049269. The sequence goes on along the minus strand of NZ_JBICSO010000006.1, from coordinate 541,158 downwards.
GACCGGCCAGTCGGACTTGTCGCAAGTCATCCGGGAGTCGATGGACGAGCTGAAAGCCGTGACCGCGGGCAGCTCTAGGGTGGACACAAGGTAACCATCTCGTTACTGATCACTGATATCTGTTGTTTGTAGACCCCAACCGCTATGTGATGTGATCACTGGATATTTACCGAGTTCCTGACTAAGGGGTCAAATGACGACTAGCCTCCCCTCCTTCCCGGTCATGGGCGAAAACCCGCTCGACACCTGCATCCGGTTCCGGGAGATCGCTCCTGTGGTCGAGGTGGAATTCCCGGGGGGCGTACCCGCCTACCTGGCACTGACCCACAAGGCGGTACGGGAGATCCTCGCCGGCGACAACAAGACCTTCCTCAGGGATCCCCAGCACTGGCCCGCGCTGCACGACGGCTCGATTCCCGAAGACTGGCCGCTACGCGCCATCATTCAGGGCGGTCACCTGTCCACGATGGACGGTGGCGACCACAGGCGGCTGCGCGGCCTGATCAGCAAGGCGTTCACGCCCGCCCGGGTGCAGGCCATGGAGCCGCGGATCCAGCAGATGATCGATGACTTACTGGATGAGGTGGCGGCCGCCGGTGACGGCGTCGACCTGGTTCCCGCCTTCACCGAGGCGCTGCCGATGTGGGTGATCTGCGAACTGTTCGGCGTGCCCGCCGAGGACCGGCTCCGGCTGCGAAAGTGGACCGCCACACTGCTGGCGCACACCACTCCGCCGGAGGTGGCGTTCGCGACGCAGAACGACCTCATGGCCTTCCTGCACGACCTCGTGGAGCGCAAGCAGCGCGAACCGGGCGACGACCTCACCACCGGCCTGGTTCAGACCCGTGACGAGGGTGACCACCTCACCACCGACGAGCTGGTCGGCGTACTGTGGATCATGCTCGTGGCCGGCCACGAGACCACCGTCCACCTGCTCGGGTACGCCATCGTCGCGCTGGCCCAGAACCCCGGCCAGTTGGAGCTCGCCAAGGCCGAGGACCGGTGGGCCGACGTGGTCGAGGAGACCGTGCGCTACCGCCACTCGGTGATGATGACCAGCTTCCGTTTCACGGCGGAGGACGTGACCATCGCCGGGGTGCACATCCCCCGAGGCAACGCCGTGGGTGTGGTTTACCAGGCGACCGGCGTCGACCCGGCGGAGCACGGCGAGAGTGCCAACCAGTTCGACATCACCCGCGAGCAGACCGGACACCTCGGCTTCGGTCACGGCCCGCGGTTCTGCATCGGGGCGCCGCTGGCCCGGATGGAGGGCCGTTTGGCGCTCGCCTCGCTGTACCGGCGTTTTCCGGAGCTCAGCCTCACGATCGACCCCGACGACATCCCGTACTCCCCGTCGTTCTTCACGATCGGCCCGCTGTCCCTGCCGGTCGACCTAGGTACAGCCACTCACTGACGCGCTGACGTCTGGCCCGGACAGCCCCTGGTTGCCGGGCCAGCCGAAAATCCATCAAACAGGTTTGATGTAACCTGCTGAGTGTGGTGTCCACGGATAGCACGGCCCCGGCGTTCGTACGCATGGCCGCCCACCCGCTGCGGTGGCGGCTGCTGACCGTGTTGGCCGCGAGCGACTACCGGGTCCGTGAGCTTGTCGACCTGCTCGGCCACCCGCAGAACCTGATCTCCTACCATCTGCGACTGCTGCGTGGAGCCGGGCTGGTCACCGCCCACCGGAGCAGCTTCGACGCCCGTGACAGCTACTACCACCTCGATCTGGAGCGCTGCGCGCACGCGCTGACCGCCGCCGGTGCCGCCCTGCACCCGGCGCTGCGCCTCGATCCCGCTCCACCATCGGCCACGACCGCCGAACTCTCGGCCCGGCCTCGCGTGCTGTTCGCCTGTACCGGCAACAGCGCCCGCTCGCCCATCGCCGAGGCCCTGCTCCGCCACCGCACCAGCGGTCAGGTGGAGGCGGCCAGCGCCGGCAGCCACCCCAAACCCCACGTGCACCCCAACGCCGTGCGAGTCCTGCGCGAGCACTACGGCATCGACATCGCCGGCCAACGGCCACGCCATCTGGATACGGTCGCCCACCACCATTTCGATCACCTGATCAGCCTGTGCGACAAGGTCCGCGAGGTCCGCCCCGAGTTCGGTGATCAGCCGCGACCGATCCACTGGAGCATCCCGGACCCCGCTGCCACCAACGACAACGATCAGGCGAGCTACCCCGCCTTCAGACACATGGCGGCGGACATCGACACGCGCATCCGCTATCTGCTGCCCGTTCTTTCCCACGTCACGAATACGGAGGTTCAGCCGTGACAACAGAGCTCGCCAGTGTCCGCTACATCGTCGACGACGTGGCCGCCGCCGTCCACTTCTACACCACTCATCTCGGCTTCACCCTGCGTACCAACCCCGCGCCCGCATTCGCCGACGTGGTCCGCGGCCCGCTGCGCCTGCTGCTGTCCGGGCCGGCGAGCTCCGGCGCCCGGGCCACGCCCGGCGACTCCACCGCGCCAGGCCGCAACCGCATCCATCTCGTCGTCGACGACCTCGACGCCGAGATCGACCGGCTGCGCACCGCCGGGCTGTCCTTCCGCGGCGACGTCATCGCCGGCCCCGGCGGCCGCCAGATCCTGCTCACCGACCCGGCCGGCAACCTCATCGAACTATTCGAACCGGCCCGCTGAACCGTAGCGGCCGGTGTCAGTACATCTTCGTGGTGGTGCGCTGGACCGCGGCGGGGGTCAGGCGGATGCCCTTGGCCGTGACCTGGTGGCCACGGGTGTCGGTGACCCGCACGGTGAAGGGGCCCTGGCCCGCGCCGGACTCGGCGATCCAGTAGTTGTAGTCGGCCCGGGCCAGTTTGCGCCACGCGCCGCCGGCGCTCTTCACCTCGACCGACGTGAGCGGGTTGCCGTGGTCGATGACCAGCAGGGCCAGCCACCACTGCGACGACCCCTCCTTGACGCGGAAGGACAGCGGGCTGCCGACGCGCGGGTTGGAGACCGGGCGGTAGGTGACCCCCACCAGGCCCTTGACGGGGTCCGCGACGCGGGCGAAGGCCGTACGGCTCAGGTCGATGTGCCCCGCGGCGCACTCCGGGCACTGGTCGACGACCTTGACCCGGACGGTGCCCTTCGGTCCGGTGACGTCCAGGTAGCCGCCGCAGGCGGCCGCGGCGGCGTACTCGCCGGGGGAGAGCGCGACGTAGAGGTTGCCGGCGGGAGGTGACGGATACGAGCAGTTGCCGCCTCCCGACTGGAGCTCGTACATGGTCGCCTGCCCCTTGATCGCCTTCGCCGTCACTTGGGCGGTCTCTTCGCTCCGGGTGGGTTGCGCCAGGGCAGGGGATGGGAGGAGGGAGATCGCGGCGAGCGCGGTGGCGAGAACGGAGGGTAAACGTCGCATCCGGGGTTCCTCTCGTACGGGACGGATGCGACAGTAGCGAAATCAGTGGATCACGGTACGGTAAAGCACTAGATATCCAGATGTGATGCTCAAGGCTTGTCACGTGAACAGTTCGCCGCCATTGACGTCGATGGTGGCGCCGGTGACGGCCTTGGCGTGGTCGGAGGCGAGGTAGACGACGGCGCGGGCCACGTCCTCCTCCGTGGCGATGCGGCGCAGCGCCATCGCCGAGACGTCGCGGGCGAGGATCTCCTCGAACGGCACGCCTTCCGCCGCCGCCCGGGTACGCATCCACTCCTCCAGCACGTCGCTGGCGATCCAGCCGGGCGCGACGCAGTTCACCCGGACCCCGTACGGCCCGAGTTCGTCGGCGAGGCAGTGCGACAGCAGGTGCGCGGCGGCCTTGCCAGCGGCGTAATCACTGCGCCCCGCGTAGCCCGTGCGGGACGACATGGAGGTGATGTTGACGATCGAGCCGGACCCCTGGGCCACCATGTGCGGCGCGATGAACCGGCAGGCCAGCAGCGTCCCATAGCCGCCGGTCTCGACGGCCCCGCGCCAGGTCTCTAGGTCGTCTACCGACATGTCGAGCACGTTCCTGCGGTGCGATCCGGGAAAGGCGGCGTTGACCAGCACGTCCACCCGGCCGAACTGCTCGATCACGGTGTCGGCCAGCCGCCGTACGTCGTCGATCCTGGTCACGTCGGCGGGGACGGCCAGCGCGCCCGGCACCTCGGCGGCGGTCTTCGCCACGGTCGCCGCGGTACGGGCGGCCACGACGACCCTGGCGCCCTCCTCGCTCAGCAGCCCGGCCAGCGTCCGACCCAGCCCGGGGCCTGCCCCGGTGACGACCGCGACCTTGCCCTCCAGCAGCACGCCACAACACTACCAAGCGTTTGCTCGATCTCCGCCGACCCGGCCGCATTTACCGCGTGCCCTGCCTGGGCTGCGCCACGCCATCCACAACGCGGACGGCTCACCCCGCGATGACTCGCACCACGGGGTGGCCGCGATTCCGTTGGAACGCGATCACGACGGATCGTCCACCGCAGCGGTCGCCTGGGTCAGCGTGCTCTGTCCTCGTCGTCATCGTCAGGGATGGGAGGCTCCGCCATGGTGGCGGCGGCCTGGGCGGCGATGGTCGTGCTCGGCGTGTCGGCCGCGCTTGCGGCCAGCGTGGTGAGCGCGGTCGAGCCGATGATTGCGGATGCCACCACGGCGGCGGCAACAAGAAGTCGTTCGAACATCAGAGATCACTCCGTAAGGTGATGATGATTCAGGGCTGACGGAGCGTCGACTTGGGCCCCCGGGAAGCGCCAGAACGGCGCATCGGACATTTCTCACTTTAGCGGGGGTGGTCCGCGGGGTCTCTCGGCAAGCGGCAAAGCACTGCAAAGTCCGCATGTCGCATTTTTCCCACCTTGGCCGACGGAATAGATCATGTAATGTGAGCCCGGCATATCCTCCAATGGCCTGGAGTCCGCCGTGCCGCACATGTCTCGCCGCCAGGTTCTCGCCCTGCTCCCCGCCGCCGGTCTGCTCACTGTCACCTCCCCCTCGCGTGCCGCGGCGGGCGTCGATCACGCGCGGCTGCTCGCCAACACGGTGGCGATCTTCGCGGGAACCCCGGAGATCAACGCCCGGCCCGAGGTCGCCGGCAATCTCGCGGCGATCCTCCGGACCGCCAAGCAGCGGCTGGCCGCCATGGACCAGGCGGGCGACGGCGAGCTGTTCTCCGGCCTGCGGCTCGGCACCGACGACGCCAACCTGCGACTGGCCTTCCAGTACCTGTACGAGATCGCGCTCGCGACCCGCACACCAGGCGGCGAGCTCGTCGATGACGCAGCCGTCCAGCGGCGGGTCGTCGACGGCCTGCTGTGGTTGCACCAGCGCTATTACGGCAACCAGTCGGCGGGCTACTACGGCAACTGGTTCAACTGGGAGATCGGCATCTCCACCCAGGTGAGCAGGACGCTGGCCCTGCTGGCCGAACGGCTCCGGGCGGAACGGCCCGACCTGACGGCGACCTACATCGCCTCGATGGACGCCTACCTGCGCAACGGCAAGAACGGCGACGTCGACCTCGACTCGCGCTTCCACACCGGGGCGAACCTGGCCGACATCACCGGCAACCGGATCCTGCAAGGCGCGCTCACCGGCGACGACGCCCGTGTCGGCAAGGCCATCTCCGACCAGGCCACCGTCTTCGCCACGATCGACCCCTACAACCTCCAGCACGGGGTCACCGACGGCTACTACCGCGACGGCTCCTTCATCCAGCACGACTCGGTCGCCTACACGGGCTCGTACGGGAAGGCCCTGCTCACCCGCGTCGTCCAGACCCTCAAGATGCTCGAGGGCGCGACGAGCGGCGGCACCTCCGACCTGGCCGGCGTGGTGTACCGCTGGGTCGCCGACGGCTTCGCCCCGTTGATCTTCGAGGGGTGGATGATGGAGATCGTCAAGGGGCGGGCGGCCTCGCGCACCACCACCGGCTACGCCGATGTCGGGGTGGTCGTGGAGGCCATCACCGACCTGGCCGACCACGTCGAGGGCGCGGGCGCGCTCGCCCTGAAGAAGTACGTCAAGTTCCTGCCGGCCGTCGACCCGGCCGCCTTCGTCTCCCCGATCAGTGTCGCCCGGTACGCGGCCATCCGCGCCGACTCCGCCATCCCGGCCGCCGACCTGAACCCGCCCGAGCGCTGCGTGGCGTTCAACGCCATGGACAGGACCGTCCACCGGCGCCCCGGCTACGCCTTCGCCCTGGCGCGCAGCTCCGACCGGATCAGCAAGTACGAGTACATGAGCGGCGAGAACCTCATGCCCTGGTTCCAGGGCGACGGCGCCTACTATCTGTACCTCGCGGGCGAGGACCAGCGCGAGGTCTTCGGCGTCGACTACTACACGACCGTCTCGCCGTACCGGCTGGCCGGGATCACCGCGCCGGTGCAGGAGCGGCGGACGGTTCCCGAGCTGTACGGCCGGCTCTGGTACGAGAACCCGGGTCACCCGCTGAACTTCACCTCCTCCTCGGAGTCCCAGAACACCTACGTGTACTTCCCCCGCGCCGGGAACGCCTTCTCCGGCGGCGCGACGCTCGGCGCGTTCGGCGCGGCGGGCATGGTCCAGTCCGACGACGCCGCGTACACCGCCAAACAGGCGGGCATCCTGCCGGACGACTTCGTCGCCTACCAGAACGCCCGCGCGACCAAGTCCTGGTTCATGCTCGACGACGAGATCGTGGTGCTGGCCGCGGGCGTCTCCGGCGAGGGCGGCCGCGACGCGATGACCACCGTGGACAGCCGCATCGCCGCTCCCGGCGACGCGGTCGTCCTCACCGGCGAGGGCTGGAACGGCAAGGCCTGGCAGACGGGCGACACCACACCCCCGCGCTGGCTCCGCTACGCCAACGGCACCCGCCGTACCGCGGTCGGCTACGCCTTCCTCACCCGGCAGCCCGTCGCGGCCGGGCTGGAGACGGTGACCCGCAGCCGCAGAGTCGTACGCACCTCCAATCCCGACACCAGCGTGACCAAGAACGTCTTCACCGCCTCGATCGCCCACCCCACCACCGGCTCCGTCCCCGCCCTCGCCTACGCCCTGGTCCCGAACGCGACCGAGGCCCGCCTGCGCGGCTACGCGGACGGCCGGCTGGTCGTCCTGGCCAACGACCGGCACGTACAAGCGATCAAGCACAAGACGCTCGGGATCGTCGCCGCCAACGTCTTCTCCGACGGCCCGCGCCACGCCGAGCGCCTGCTCATCGACGGCCCCGCCTCGGTCATCGTCCAGTCCGGCAAGCGCACGGTCGTCGCCCTGTCCGATCCCACGATGAAACGCGACCGCGTCTCCGTCGTCCTCCTCGGCGCGCCCCTCAGGCTCGACAAGGCCGACGAAGGGGTGACGGTACGACACGTACCGGGCGGCACCCTGATCCAGGCGACGACCCGCCACACCCACGGCCGCACCTTCACCGCCACCCTGCGCTGAACCGGCCCCCGGCGCGCGGTCTCACAGTGGGTTGTCACCGGAAATTTCGCCGTTATTGGCCCGAAGGCAGATTTCGGTCCTTACCATAATGCCCGCGGTGATCACCGGTGAAAGTCTCCGGTGCGGACACCGCCGGGAGTCTCACGTGCGAAAGATCGCAGCCACCACCCTAGCCGTCCTCATCCCCCTGGCCGGAGCGAGTGCGGCTCCGGCTTCGGCCGAAGCCGCACCCGACCGGTCCCAGGTGGTCATCATCGGCCACCGCGGCGCGGCGGGTCACCGTCCCGAGCACACGCAGGGCGGCTACGAGCTGGCCGTGGCCATGGGCGCCGACTGGATCGAGCCCGACCTGGTGCCGACCAAGGACCACGTGCTGGTCGTCAGGCACGAGAACGAGATCTCCGGCACCACCGACGTGTCGCTGCGCCCCGAGTTCGCCGCACGCAAGACCACCAAGGTCGTCGACGGGCGCAACGTGACCGGGTGGTTCACCGAGGACTTCACGCTGGCCGAGCTGAAGACGCTGCGCGCGGTCGAGCGACTGCCCGCGATCCGCCAGCGCAACACCGTATACAACGGCTACTACCAGGTGCTCACCTTCCAGGAGGTGCTCGACCTGGCCAAGCGGCTCTCGCGCCAGTACGGCAAGCAGGTCGGTGTCTTTCCCGAGACCAAGCACCCGACCTACTTCAGGTCGATCGGGCTGCCGCTGGAGGAGCCGCTGATCGAGACCGTCAAGCGCAACGGGCTGAACCGGCCGAACAGTCCGGTGGTGGTGCAGTCGTTCGAGCCGTCCAGCCTGAAGCGGGTGGCCAAGGACCTGCGCGTGCCCCTGTGGCAGGCCCTGGGCACCACCGGCCAGCCGTACGATCTGACGGCGGCCGGAGACCCGACGACCTACGCGGACATGATGAAGCCCGAGGGGCTGGCGAAGATCGCGCAGTACGCGCAGTGGATCGGGCCGGACAAGTCATCGGTGATCCCGCTCAACCCGGACGGCAGCTCGGGCACCCCGACGACACTGGTCTCCGACACGCACAAGGCGGGGCTGAAGATCGGCGTGTACACCTTCCGCAGCGAGAACCAGTACCTGCCCCTGCAGCTGCGCCGCGGCCAGATCGCGACCGACCACGGTGACGCGCTGGCGGAGTATCGTGCGCACCTGGACCTGGGCGTGGACGCCTTCGTTGCCGACTATCCCGACACCGCCGCACTGGCCAAGGCCGAGCGGGGCCAGCCGCACAAGCAGGTGCAGCCGAAGCAGTTCGACAACGGCCTGCCAGAAGAGGGTCAGGAGTAGCTGGACAAGGAGTCTTCCTCGGCGCGGCCGGGAACGGTGGCGCCGAGAAGGGCCAGGCAGTTCGTCCACAGGGCGTCGAGGCGTTGTGTGTTGTTGTAGAGCTTGGCGAAGAGCACCTGGCCTTCGAGCTGGGCGACGACGGATCGCGCGGCCTCATGGGTGTCGGCGGCGGTGACCTCTCCGCGCTCCCGGGCCGCGGTGATGACCTTTTCCACCATGCCGACCTGCGCCTCGAAGATCTGCTGCAGCCGTTCGCGGAGGGCTTCCGTCTGGTTGCTCATCTCCAGGGTCAGGTTCCCGAAAAGACAGCCCGAGACGGTGCCGCAGCTCTGCTGCCCGGCGCGCTGGTCGGCTTCGGTGGCCTCGAACAGCTGCCGGAGCCGCTGGAGGGGCGGATCATCGTTGCCCAGGATGCGGTTCCAGCCGCTGCGCTGGCCGGCCCAATGCTCGTCGATGACGGCCAGGGCGAGCTCCTCCTTGGAGTCGAAGAAGTAGTAGAAGCTGCCCTTCGGCACGCCTGCCGCCTTGCAGATCTCGGCCACTCCCAATGCCGAGTAGCCACGCAGCTCGATGAGTGTCTGCGCGGCGCTGAGGATCCTCTCCTTGGCGTCACTGGTACGTCCCATGTTGCCAGTGTACGACCGGTCGTCTACTTTTACTAGACCGGTCGACTACTCAGCACGAAGGAAGGCACCATGACCGATCCGATGCGCGAGATCCTGAACCGCTGGAAGGCCGCTTTCGACGGCCACCAGGTGGACGCGATGGCCGACCTGTTCACCCCGGACGCCCTCTTCCAGGGCTTCGGCCCCAAGGTCGTCGCCGGCCGCGACGCGGTTCGCGCGTACTACGACGCGGTGCCGGATGATCGCACCGCCGAGGTCACCGTGCTGAGCACGTACGCCATCGGCGAGGAGGTGGCCGGCGGATTCGCGGATGTCACCTTCCTTGACCCGACGGGCTGGGAAGTGCCGGTGCACCTTTCGCTGGTCCTTCGGCGCGATCAGGATGCGTGGCGGATCCGCCAGTACCACGTGTCCAAGGTCATCACGGGACACTGACACTTTGACGATTGTCGACCGGTCGTCTACGTTGATAGACGACCGGTCGGCTAGCACTGAATTCGCAAACACAAAGAAGGTCATCATGAGTCAGAAGGTTGCTGTAATCACCGGTGCGTCGCAGGGTCTCGGTGCCGGTTTCGTCGCCGCCTACCGCAAGCTCGGCTACGGCGTCGTCGCCACCTCACGCACCATCGCCCCCGCCGACGACGCCGACGTGGTAACCGTCCAGGGCGACATCGCCGACCCCGCCACCGCCGAGCGCGTCATCGCCGCAGCCGTCGAGCGCTTCGGCCGGGTCGACACTTTGATCAACAACGCCGGCGTCTTCGTCGCCAAGCCCTTCACCGAGTACACCGCCGAGGACTACGCGACCGTGACCGGTATCAACCTGGCCGGGTTCTTCCGCATCACCCAGTTGGCCATTCCGCACATGCTCGCTCAAGGCGGCGGCCACATCGTCAACATCACCACCAGCCTGGTCGACAACGCCGACTCCAGGGTCCCCGCCACGCTGGCCTCGCTGACGAAGGGTGGCCTGCAGTCCGTCACCAAGGGTCTCGCCATCGAATACGCGACCCGCGGCGTCCGCGTCAACGCCGTCTCGCCGGGCACCATCAAGACCCCGATGCACCCCGAGGAGTCCCACCAGGTCCTCGCCGGCCTGCACCCGGTCGGGCGGATGGGCGAGGTGAGCGACATCGTCGACGCGGTGGTCTACCTGGAGAACGCCCCGTTCGTCACCGGCGAGATCCTGCACGTCGACGGCGGCATGAGCGCCGGACACTGACCGCCTGCCGGCTCGTAGAACCGGCCAGGCGCGGAAACGGGCCTGGCCGGTTCTACGAGTCGGCAGGCGCATTTACACCATGGACAACATTTCGTCAGGCGGTTAGGTTCGCTGCAGATGACAACGATGTCAGTCCCGGTCCCTCCAGCGAGGAGCAGCGATCGCTGATGGTGTCACGACGTACTTTCCTCTGGGCGAATGGCGTGGTCCTCGCGGCCGGCGGCCTCGGAATCACCCTCCCCGGCTCTGCCGCCGCCACAACCCGTACCGCCGCCGCCCCGCTCCTGCCGAATTTCGGCCGTCCCACCCGGCTCGACGTCGCCGACGTCAGCGCGCTTCATGGGAACGACCAGCTTCTGCTGACCACCCTCCAGGGAATCGTCAACCGGCGGCAGCCCCGCCTCTACTTCAACTACGACAGCGCCGGCTACGACCTCCGCTGGCTGTCAAGCACCGGCGCCGCCGTGACGCGCCACGACCGGCCGCTCGACCTCGTGGCCCGCTACAAGAACGAGGTGCGCGGCGCGATCGTGCACGATCCCGCGGTGCCCGACTCCGTGAATGTCGCCACCACGCTGGCCGGGCTGGAGAACGCCGTCGCCGCCACCGCCGAGCAGGCCGGCCAGTACGGCTTCAGAGTCATCACCGACCTGCGCGGCCGTTTCAAAGCCGACGACGTTCTGGGAACGTACCGGTGGCAGCTCGACAACCTCTTCCCCCGCTGCACGCACGCGCTGCTCACCGGACTCCCGCCGACCAGGACGGCCCGGGTGGACGGCGTTCAGTGGCGGGAGATCGCCCGCGAGAGCGAGCGCGTCCGTGACGCCTCCAACCGGGCGGTACGCACCTTCGACCTGAGCCAGGAGCTTTCCGGTCAGGACGGCGTCTACCTGCGTTTCCAGGATTCCCTCGGCGACGACGGCTGGGGCGCCTCGGTCGGTTCGGTGAAAGTGAAGGCCGACGGCAAGGAAATCGTGTCCTTCATCCCGGGTACGGCCGCCGAAACCCCGTACCTGTTCGACGGCCTCAACTCCTCCATCGGCGGGGACGCCAACCGTTTCTCCGACGGTGGCGGCTATTTCATCTACCGATTCACCGCCCCGGCCGGTACCCAGCAGTTCCTGGTCGAGGTAGACCTGTGGAACCAATACCTGGTCACCGCCGCAACCACCGCGCCCACCCGCGTGGAGCCCTTCCCGTATTTCCGCGACTACGCGGCGGCGATGCGCGCGATGGTGTTCTGGCTGCCGCCCTCAGGCGAGACGGGCACATTGCTCGACGAGATCCTCAGCAAGGTGAAGCCCACCACCCCTTATGCGGGCTGGTTCTCCAACGACGTGGCGGGCGAATGGGGCGGCGTGGACCGCGCCTCGCAGCACGCCGTCGAAGTCGTGCCCGCCGACTATTACATGAACGCCACCGTGCACGCGGGCGTCCCCGCGAAGGTCTCCAACCGCGTGCGCCCAAGACCGGCGGCCACCCTACGCGACCGCGTCTACCTCACTCTCACTTTCGGCGAGGGCGACAACATCCAGTACTGCCAGCGCAGAATGCGCGAACTCTGGAACGACCCGAAACGCGGCGGCGTGCCGGTGAACTGGACCGTCAGCCCCCTGCTGGCCGACATCGGCCCCGCGCTCCTGGCGTACTACCAGCGCACGGCCACCGCCAACGACCTGCTGATCTCCGGCCCCTCCGGCGCGGGCTACACCTATCCGGGCTCGTGGCCCGCGAAGGACCTGGACGCCTACACCGAACTCAGCGGACGCTTCCTGCGCGGCACCGGCATGGACCTGGTCTACGCCTACAACTACCGCAACCCGGAGAACACCGGCTGGGTGGCGTTCGACGAGCGCATCGTCGGCTCGTACCGAAAGAACACCCCGTTACGCGGCATCATCCAATCGTGGGAAAGCGGCGACCTGCGGACCCGCCCGGCCGGCATCCCGCTGATCGGCAATTTCTCCCCACAGGGAAAAGCCCAGGAGTATCGCGACACGCTGCTGAAGCACATCGAGGGCTGGGACGGGAAGTCGCCGCTGTTCATCGCCGGCGCGATCAACGCCTGGAACTGGACCCCGTCCGACGTCGCCGAGCTCGGCGCCCTGCTCACCGACCCCTTTGAGATCGTCCGCGGCGACACCTTCTTCAAACTGCTGAACGACGACTTCACTCAGCGTTTGGCCTCCAACGCCTCGACGACGTAGGCGGTCGCGCGATCCACGGCGGTGTATCCGGCCCGCGGACCCCAGTAGTCCACGGATACCAGGATGTTCGTCAGGCAGAACGTCGTCCCGGAACGGTGGAACCCCGTGCTTATCTCAGGAGCCTTGCGCGTGTAGGCGAACGTCCGGTACCCGGCCGTCGAAGCGGACCGCTGCTTGGTCTTCGGATAGCGCATCTTCTCGTCCTTCATCGGGGTGCCGTCGAAGTTCGCCTTGCAGCCCTTGACCGTGGGGGTGCGATACGTGGTCAGCGTGATGCTCGCGCCATCGGCGCTCGACCATTGGCAGCGCATGGTGGAGATGAGCGGGCGCGTCACTGTACCGCTGAGCATTGTGCGTGCCTGCGCGGTGCTCAGCAGCGGGCAGGTCTTGGGCTGTTTGCGGAACAGTTTCACGGCCGTGGGCGAAGGGGCGGAGGAGGTGGAGCCGGTCGAAGGCAGCGTCTCCGTGCCGGGATCTTGGGGCACGCCACGCGTGTTCATCCAGATCACCAGCCCCGCCACCACGCTGAGCGCCGCGGCGGCCGAGCCGCCCATCAGGGCGATCCGGCGCTTCTTCACGGCACGCGGCCGGCCCCGTGGGACCGTCGGCACGGACTCGGGCACGTCGCCCCGGGCGACGTCCCGCAGCCAGACGGCCGCCTGCTCGGGAGTGCAGCGCCGGCCCGGATCCTTCTCCAGCAGCGCGGCCAGGACGGGCGCCAGCGGCCCCGCCAGGCGGGCGGGCGCGGGCTCGTGGAGCAGGACGGCCGCCATCACCGCGGCCGAGTTCATGCCGGAGAAGGCCGGGCTGCCCTCCACCACCGTGTACAGGGTGGCGCCGAGCGACCACAGGTCGGCCGACGGGCCGTCGGCTTCGCCGCGCAGCCGCTCGGGAGCGATGTAGCCTGGCGAGCCGTTGAGCAGGCCGGTCTGAGTCAACGCCACATCTCCGGCGAGGGTGGCGATCCCGAAGTCGGTGAGCAGAACGCGCCCGTCCTGGGTGATGAGCACGTTGCCGGGCTTGACGTCACGGTGCAGCACGCCCATGGAGTGCGCGGCCGTCAGGGCGTCGAGCACGTGCTGCCCTACCCATGCGGTCCGGCTGGGGGAGGTCGGCCCGTCCTGGCGGACGATCTGGTCGAGCGAGCGGCCGTTGATCAGCTCCATCACGATCCATGGCCGTCCGCCGTCCATGACGACGTCGAGGACGGTGACGATCGACGGATGGGAGCGCAGCCGCGCCGCGGCCCGCGCCTCGCGCAGGGTGCGCTCGGTCAGCTCCGCGCGGGCGGCCTGATCGAGCTCCGGCGGCAGACGCACTTCCTTGACGGCTACTTCTTGCCGCAGCAGCTCGTCAACGGCCCGCCAGACAGTCCCCATACCGCCCTGGCCCAGAGGTGACAGCAGGCGGTAGCGGTTCGCGACGACGGTCACGTCGTGTCGTAACCGGTGATCGGCGCCGTCCGTTCGTGGGCTAATCGCCTCTCCACGTTCATCTGCTCCCCCTCAGCTTTCTCGTCGTTCTTGTGTCAGCAGCTCTAGAACCCGATCGGCCCGCCACCTGCGTCCGGTGCACATGGTGATTGGACACGCGTGCGGCAAGGCTGCCACAACCCCCGCTGTGCGGCCTGAAGATCGGCATTCTACGGGTTCGTCCGCTTGGTCGCCTGGCCGGCGGACAGCAGGATCACCGGGCATCCCGGCAGTGCTGGTGTGCTGTGCCGCTTACCCAGTCCTTGTCGGGCTTGTCGCCATCCTTGAACTCCACGACGACAAGGTGGGAGGGGCCGGAGAAGTCGGCCATCACCGTGAAATGTTCCAGATGGCCTCAGGCCACGGGAACGACAGTCCCGCCAATGCGCCCGCCTCTTGTCCACGATGACGAGTCCCTGAGTGCCCACGGTGAGCAGGTCGTGGCCGTCCGAGCCCCTATCGAACGCCCACTCTAGCGCGATGGCGCCCGCAAAGAGCCCTAACATCCAGCCCGCCCGACCGGTATCCCGATGATCGGCTATTTCTCCCCTCAGGGAAAGCCCCGGAGTATCGCGACACGCTGCTGAAGCACATCGAGCGCTGGAACGGGAAGCCACTGTTGTTCACCGCCGGCGCGATCAACGCCTGGAACTGGACGCCGCCGCCCTGCTGGGCTGACCGCTTTGAGCTCGTCCGCAGCGACACCTTTTGAAATTGCTGAACGACGACTTCGAACGACGCGCCACCCACTGATCCGCCCCCTACACGACGGCCAGGCGTCTCGGCGGTGGTGCTGGATCGCGACGAGCGGATCTCGAAAATCCGGTGCCGGGAACCAGCCTGGGCGATTTGTCGAGTGCGCTGCGTGCTGTGGCATGCCACGTGCTTTGGAGCCCTCGTCGCTGGCTGTCGCAGATGGGCGTTGCAGCATGTCAGTCGGTATGTTTATTCTGACAAGCCTAGGTCGGTCCCAGGTGGGCCAGCGGGATAGCCCACTATTGTGACTGGATAAAATTGAAGAGAGCTCCTATATCGATAGCAGCAGCGTCTTCGGGTCTCAATACTATGCGTAACTCGCCAGCCACTACCTGCTGTCTTGATGCGATTAAGAATGACATAGAAATAAGCTTGACTAGATCTACATGGGACAAATTATTCGACAGCCGCGCCAAACCTGACCCAACAACGGCGATGGAAACCGTGCCGAGGTGTGCTCTCGCCCTAACAGCGACCCACAGCGAAGTTAGGCTATTCCATAACTCATGCACGGATGTTTCTACTACACACCGGTTGTCCATCTTCGCGTATGCCACGCAAAAGAACAGTCGTTGCCCATCTCCCAGAACCGCGACAGTTCCTATGGGATATCTAGCAAGTTTTCCTAGTGGCTTGTCGAATCGTAGCTCTGTACTGCCCACCTGCTCTTTGCCAAGAGCTGCTTCTATTTCGCTATCCAGCTTCCGGACGTTGCCACCGTAAAAATGCGAAAGAAATTGCCCTTGAACGCTCTCTTCGCTGATAATTATAGGGGGTTCAGTATCGAAGGTATCAGACATGCCGATGACTAGATGGCCTTGCTGGGCGAAAAGATCACCAATGAGCAGGGTGATATTCGAATTGGGATGACCTAGATGCTTCGTAACTTTAAGCTTCGGCCAAACTCGAATGCAGGCAAAAAGGAGAGTGAATAACATAAGGATGCCGAGGTAGATTAATCCTCGAGATCTGAGCTCATCCGGAAAGAAGGCGGCAAGGGCACCTACAAGGGCCGCCAAGGCACCGAAAGCTGCCAGTGAATTGATCGCGAAAAGACGCCACGTCCGCGGCGATAATATGTATCGCTTGTATATAGAACGTCTCACTTGAAATCCGCCTATGACGAATTGCTGTGATCCTCTTATTCTCTTGGAGGTTCCCTGTCCAGATCAGAGGATGGAGCCTCCGCCATTAGTCTAACTGTCTTGTCAGCCTGATAGCTTTCCAAGCCTGCGTCTTCAAGGACCAGTATGAGTTCGCGACCGAAAATTCTCAACTCATCGAGATTCTTGTCGCCGGGCGCACGCAAGATTGCCTCGAGCAAGACATGGTGGAATCGCCGATATGCCCGGCGAACTTCCGGCAGGCGAGTTACTTGATGCGGTTGATACCTAGTCAGAATCCAAAGAAAGTAATCTGGGGGCAACAGGTTAATTGGAGTGGTGAGCAACTTCTGGTTACTCCGGGATAGCTCAAGAACTTCATCCAAGATATCTTCTCGAGAACGAGTAGCGACAATGCTTGCGCTAGGCTGAGCGGCAGCCTCGCGCCTGACGGTCCCGATCTTCTCCTCAAGATCGGGCCACCATTTTTCAAAGACATTTTGTAGCCGGCCAGAATCGTTGATGCCCTGGTCGCCCGCGCACTTGTTGATGCTCTCTATAAGGGCGTATACATCTTTTTTCTCTAAAACCGTAGATTGGAATTGAAGCAGTGGCCCTACGACCTCTTTTCGTTCGATGTCTACGAGAAGAGGGGACACTTGGCTTTTTTGGAGGGATTTAGAAAGAGCTCCGGCTTCGAAATTTATCCAGGGCTGACTTATATTTTCGGTAGTGACGATTATGACACCGAAAGTTGACGCCTCTAGCTCTTGTGAAATATCAACACTCCACCGTGTTCCCTTGTCTATATCTTTGCTCGAGAAGTACGGTTCGGCGAACTGGAGTACACAGGGAAGCCAGTCCTTCAGTATTTCTGCGACTGATTGACTCAACTGGCCGGACCAACTAAGGAATATCTTCATATTGTAAACCAGCCCCTGAGTCGAAACGCCAATACAGAAGATTTGCAACTTCCTGAGGGAGGTGCATCTCCTCAAGTATCAAAGGAGGCAGTCCAGATTTCCCCGACAGGTCAAAAACAAGCTCGCGTACATAAGGATGAAGCGTATACGGTAACACTACCCTCGCGAATGCATCAAAGTCTTCAGATTCAACTACCTGGCTCTGATGCTGATATGTCGAGTTATCCAATTCGATAGCATATGCTACGTCGTACCTGCAATCGATCTGCGCTATTCTTTCGGGTCCTTTTGACGCTACTATTTTGTAATTTAGTGAGCATACTATGAATTTATCTGGAATAAGTATGCGTGGAGTTATAGTTACGGCGATCTGGTAGGGAGGATTCGTCTTTTCGTCGCTCGACCAGAAGTTTAGGGCCGATAGTCGGATGTTTTGTAGCCTAAGTAGGCTTCCAACTCTGACAGAGCGCGCGACATAATGCATTTCGTCGCTGACGGCTTCGCTGTTCTCTGACGCTCTGCGACTCTTTCGATTCATCGGCCATTATCCAGACTGATAACTGATATGTTGTTAGCGCTGCGGTGGTTCTACTGATATCGATGTCCGAGTAGTAGTGCATCGGTCTCGGGGCCGCATGAATCGCTTCGGAGTTTGTGCCCAAGGCTCGCTAGCTAATTTCTGCGTTGGTTCAACGAGTAGTTGAAAATCATCTACCTGGCTCGGTTCGGTTGCGAAAACCAGGGTTAGGGATGCACCTACGGAGCGTGCGAAACGCTGTAAGGTTGATAAACGTGGGTCAGCTCGCTCATTTTCTAAATCGGAGATCGCAGATTGAGTCGTCTGCATGCGATCGGCAATAGTTTTCTGCGTAATCTTCAATCGCTTACGTTCTGCAACTAAGGAGCGCAAAATCAAGGAGCGGGCTCTTGCATCCTCGAAGGCCGCTCTGACCTGGGCATCTTGGAGGCGCTCTTGGAGGAAATGATCAAAGCTTCCTTCGACGTGGTCGCTCATAGTCACCTCGGGCCGTCTTCGTTGAACTCTGTGTCACGGACTATACCCAGCGACAGGCACGATCAGTATCGCTTTTAACCGATAATCTTTGCAAGGGCTTGGCAGATAGTCTCACCCGTGCCGCTCGATCCAGTCCTCCCAACGGCTGCGAGCCACGGCCACTCCTCTGGCTCTCACGATGGGCGGGTACCTATCTGATCTGCATACATGCAGGACAATGTGGTTCTTGGCTCGATCAGTCGCAAACACGACGCCATACGACAGGCTCTCATATAGCACCCACGCGATCTGGATAAGTTGATCTTCGCCGACGAACGTGATGCGGGGATCGTTGTGCTCCAGTTGGCTCATGAAGTGCAGAAGTACGCCCTCGCCAACCCTCCCCAGGTCCAAGAACTCCTTGGCAACAACCGTGGCTCCTGAAGCCGCTATGTACAGTCGCCAGTCCATGCCGTTCAGCGTTACCCCCGGGGGGCTACTAGTTGTCTTAGATGGCTGCACACGCGTTGCTGTCCGTGGCCTGCGGAGATCCGCTGTCGGTGAAGCTGGGACCTTGCCTCTGGACTCGTTCTCTCGATTGCTGTTCTCATGAGGCGTTTGTCGGCCAGCCCCACTGGATACAGCCGGCACGCTATACCGACCAATATCGGTCTGCTTGGTGCTAATGCACACAAATCGGACATTGCTCACATCGGGCTTGGTTGAACATTGACCTTGGGATTGTAGTGGGGAAACCTACACGATCCTATCTTTTCGCCAAGAACTAGTGCTGCTTGACCGCTAGATCTGGACTTGGCGAGATAAGGCGGAGCTTAAAGCATGTTTTAGGGCAGGTCGGTTGAGATGGGCTCCTTGGACTGCCTAGTCTCGATGTGCTAGAGAGCTTAAAGGCTGAGGTTATGGCGGCTTGCTGTCGAGGCTGGTCTTGGCGATGAGGCCGCTGATCAGCTGGGGGCGGTATTGCATCTTCTTGGACGGTCTTGATCAGTCGTGCGAGTTCGTTCAGGGACTTCTTGGCCTGATTGGTCAGGAATGGTTTCAGCTGCGCCCAGACGGCATCGACCGTGAGGTCGGGGGCGTAAGAGGGCAACTGGATGATCGTCAGTCAGGCACGCCGCCCCAGCAGCTCGCGCATACTGGCGCTGAGGTGGGTGTTGAGATTGTCCCAAACGAGCACGATCGGGCCGCGAAGTTGGCCTCGGGGAAGGACGTGCGCTCGCCCTTGCGGCCCCGGCGCAGCCCTGCCGCTTCTCCGACCTGCGACGCGGGTTTCCTGGCATCGCCAGCAATCTGCTGGCCGAGCGCCTACGCGGGATGGAGTCGGACGCAGTGATCGCTCGGCACGACCCAGCTGCCATCGGTCGCCGCGACGCTGATCAGCCTCACCGACCGCGACCGCGAGCTGACTCGCTGGGGCGCATCCTTGATGATTGACCCGCCGAATGAAGACGAAGTTCAAGGTGCATTGGTTCTCGCTGCTACCGCGTTACCTGCGCCGGGACGGCTCACTCGATGAGTCGGCTGGCACCGTGCGCGTCGGCGCCCCGTACGACGGCTGCGAGATCATCGCCGAGCACGGCCAGGTCGACGTGCGTCCCTGTTCTACCAGGCGGCAACCCGGCGCGACGATCACGGCGCCACCGCAGGTGCTCGTTCCGCTATTACCTGACAGATGACCCTGCGGACGGCCGAGGCCCAGGGGCCTGGTCGTTCATGGCTCCGCGGCGGCTCTCGAACGCCTTCTGCCGGCGAGAGGGCAAACCGATGACTGACGGTCACAACTCGCTGGCTCTCCTGGAGGAGATCGCCGGTGACTTCAGGAACGAACCAGACGTGTCCTGGGGACGATGTTCCGCAACCCGGGGCTGCGAACCGGCGACAAGACCTTCGGGTTCCTCGGTCATGACGGAGAACTCATCGTGAAAGTCCCCAGGATCGAGCTCGGCAGTATGTCGACCGGGAACGCCGAACAGGTGACCATGGGAAAGCGGACCATGCGTGAATGGGTAGTGTTCGCGGCCTAGCAGAGGGACGAGCGTAACGATCGGCCCCTGCTGACCGGTGCTTTCCAGACAACCCACGGCCTCGTTGCGGACACCGTCTCCAACGAGGCCGCCCAGGTCAGAGGCCCCGCAAAGATCAGCGGCTCAAGATAATGTTCGCCCATGAAAAAACCCGGCCCGGAGGCGTCGATCACCACACCGGCGGCCACTCACACCCGACGGTGGTTCCGGCAACAGGTCAACACGACAGTCGCCGGCTAGTGACTGTCGTGTGATGCTCTCACCCGGCTGGCCCGGGACTCCAGGTAGCGTTGCTCGGCGAGGCTGGCGGTGGCCTTCGCGGCGCGCCGGTAATGCTCGTACGCCCCGGCCAGGTCGCCGGTCTTCTCCAGCAGATGCGCCCGAACGGACAGCAGCCGATGATGCCCCGCCATCCGCTCGTCACCGTCCAACGTGGACAGCAGAGCCAGCCCGGCCGCCGCCCCCTCGGTCTCGGCGAGCGCGATAGCCCGGTTGAGGGTGACCATCGGGTTGGGCGCGATCCGTTCCAGGACCAGGTAAAGGGCGTGCACCTGCGTCCAGTTGGTCTCCTCGGCCGTGGCCGCGTCGGCATGCGTGGCGGCGATGGAGGCCTGCAACTGGTAGGGCCCCAGCACCGAGCCGGCCAGCGACGTCTTGACCAGCTCGGTGCCTTCGTCGATCAGCCCGCGGTCCCACTTCGTACGGTCCTGCTGGTCCAGCGGCACCAGATCGCCGGCCGCCGTCGTACGCGTCTCCCGGCGGGCATGCGTGAGCAGCATCAGCGCGAGCAGCCCGGTCACCTCACTGTCCTCGGGCAGCTGCGCGTGCACCATCCTGGTCAGCCGGATCGCCTCGCGCGCGAGGTCGGCCCGGTGCAACTCGCTGCCCGAGGAGGCGGTGTAGCCCTCGTTGAAGATCAGGTAGAGCACGTGCAGGACGACCCGCAGCCGCTCCTCGCGTTCCGCGCCCTCCGGCAGGCTGAACGAGCTGCCGGCGGCCTTGATGCGCTGCTTGGCCCGGCTGATCCTGGCGGCCATCGTGGCCTCCGGCACCAGGAACGCGCGGGCGATCTCGGCGGTGGTCAGGCCGCCGACCGCGCGCAGCGTCAGAGCGGTCTGGGAGGCCGCGGTCAGCGTCGGATGGCAGCACAGGAACAGCAGGACGAGCGTGTCGTCGGTGTCCGGTACGTCCTCGGGCACCACCTCGGTGGCCGTCGCCGACTCCCGCTCGCGGCGCGCGTGTTCACTGCGCAGCTGGTCGATGAACCGCCGGGACGCGACCGTCACCAGCCAGCCGCGCGGGTTGTCCGGCACCCCCTCCGCCGGCCACTGCACGGTCGCGGCGAGAACAGCCTCCTGTACGGCGTCCTCACACCCTTCGAACTGGCCGTTCCGGCGTACCAACGTGCCGAGGACCTGCGGCGTGAGCTCACGCAGCAGGTCCTCGATGGCAGGTGCAGTCATGCCTCCAATTGTCCGTCAGCGAACATCACCTGCCGCACCTCGACCCCGAGCCCCTGGATCGCGCAGTCCGGGATCTGCGCCGCCAGCTCGATCGCCCGCTCCTTGTTCTCGCAGTCGATCAGGTAGAAGCCGCCCAGATACTCCTTGAACTCCAGGAAAGGTCCGTCGGTCACCACCGGCTGGCCGTTGCGTACGGACACCACAGCCGCCTGCGACGGATCGACCAGCGCCTGCGTGGTGATCAGTTCGCCGGACTTCTTCAGCGCCTCCATGAACTTGCCGTGGCCGTCGCCGATCGCCGCCTTCTCCTCGTCGGTCAGCGCGTCCAGCACGGCCGGGTTGATGTGCAGGCTGATCAGGAACTTCATCTCGTACTCCCTCGTGGTTCGGCTGGTCCCTTCGACTGGTTGGTCGGAGCCATTGCCGCAGTCTTGACATCCCCCGCCAGAACTTTCGCATGAGTTCTCACCGCCGCGTCGCCGGGACCGATGTCAAGAAGCTCCCGACTGTTCCGACCATCCGCCGAACCGTCGAGAGAACAGGAAGTTACAGATATGCGAGTCAACCGGGCGTGGCTGGGACTGATCATCCTCATGCTGCCGACCTTGCTCGTCGCCATGGACATGACGGCGCTGCTCCTCGCGCTCCCACAGCTGAGCGCCGACCTGGGGGCCACCAACGTCCAGCAGTTGTGGATCAGTGACAGCTACGGATTCATGGTGGCCGGCCTGGTCATCACCATGGGTACGCTCGGCGACCGGATCGGCCGTCGACGCCTGCTGATGATCGGCGGAGCGGCGTTCGCGGTGCTGTCGGTCGCGGCCGCCTTCGCGACCGGCCCGCTGATGCTGATCGTGGTGCGTGCGCTGCTGGGCGTCGCCGGGGCGACCCTGGCGCCGTCCACACTCGCCTTGATCACCAACATGTTCCGCGACGAACGACAGCGCGGGCAGGCCATCGCGATCTGGGCGACCTGCCAGTTCACCGGCGGCGCGCTCGGCCCCGTACTCGCCGGATTCCTGCTCGAACACTTCTGGTGGGGATCGGTGTTCCTGGCCGCCGTACCGGCGATGGCGCTGCTGCTGCTCGTCGGGCCGTTCCTGCTGCCGGAGTTCCGCAGCGACCAGGCCGGCCGGCTGGACCTGGCCAGCGTCGGGCTGTCGCTCGTGGCGGTCCTTCTGATGGTCTACGGCATCAAGCAGCTGACCGTCGAGAGCGTGCCGATCGTCCCGGCGCTGGCCCTCGTCGCCGGTGCGGCCATCGGATTCGTGTTCGTACGCCGGCAACTGCGGCTGGAGACGCCGCTGCTGGACCTGCGACTGTTCCGCAACCGCCCGTTCACGGCGGTGGTCGTCGCGCTGGTCTTCGCCGGTATCGCCATGGCCGGTACGGGCCTGCTGGTGACCCAGTACCTGCAGAGCGTCCTGGGCTTCTCGCCGGTCGCGTCGGCGCTGCTGTTCGCACCGATGGGCCTGGGCGTGGCGGCCGGCACCATGGCCGCGCCGGCGCTGGCCCGGCGGATCAAGCAGACGACCGCGATCGCCGGCGGCCTGGTGGGGTCGGCGCTGGGCGGCCTGCTGTTGGTCGGGGTCGACGTCGACGGTGCGATCGCCCTGCCCCTGGTGATGATCGGCATCGCTGTACTGGCGCTGGGCACAGGCCCGCTGTTCGCGTTGGGCACCGGGCTGGTCGTCGGGTCCGTATCGCCGGAGCGCGCCGGTTCGGCGGCATCGATGTCGGAGACCGGCAACTACTTCGGCGGTTCGTTGGGCTTCGCGCTGTTCGGGGTGCTGGCCGCGGTGGTCTATCGCAGCGGGATGGCCGGCACGTCCGACTCGCTGGCTGGCGCGGTCGCCGCCAGCCGGCACCTTCCCGCCGACCAAGGCGCGGAGCTGCTGCACAACGCGCGGGAGGCCTTCACCGCCAGCCTGCACGTCACTGGCGTGGTCGCCGCGATCATCTTCGCCGGACTGGCCGTGCTGGTTTTGGTCCTGCGCCCGGCAACCCGGACGTCCCCAGCCGCACTCCCCTCGCTCATAGAACCCTGACGAGCATGGACAGCAGCTAGCTCGATGGCGACTAAGAAGATTACGGTGACAGTCCCCGAGGAGCTCCTTGACGAGATCCGCGCAGATGCCGCCGATCGGGGCCTGTCGGCGTACGTCGCCGAGGCGTTGCGCTTCAAGCGCGACCGGGACCGGTTGCTGGAGCTGGCGAACTGGCTGGCGGAAGAGTACGGCCCGGTCACCGACGAGGAGCGCGCGGCAACGATCGAGGAGCTGGAAGATCTCGACGCCGAGCACGAACGCCGCCGCGTCGGCGGAAAGCGCGACGTGGGAGAGACTGCGTGAGCAAGCCAAGCGCTGAGCATGGGCAGCCGCTGCGGATCTTCGTACTCGACTGCGAAGCCTTGTCCCTGGCCGTGCGGGGCGACCGGAAGATGATCGCCTGGCTCGACCTGGCGGCTCGTGGTCAGGCGGAGGTTGTGGCGTCTCCGATGACGGTGGTCGAGGCGTACGACGGCAGGATCACCGAGCAGCGCTGGGACTGGGTGCTGTCCCGGCTCAACGTCGCCGACATCGGCAAGGATGAAGCCCGTCAGGCCCGCCGGCTCCTGGCCGACGCCAAGCTGCACGGCCACAAGTACGCGATCGACGCGGTGCTCGCCGTCATCGCCCGCCAGCAGAAGGGGCAGGTCACCGTCTTCACCTCGGATGTGGACGACCTGGAGAAGCTGGTCCCGGACTCGATCGTCGTCAAGAAGGTATGACCTTCCGCAGAGCAGGTGAAATTTTCACGGCTGCACAGAAGCACAGCATGAGGATGAGGCCCCCTCCCCGCCTGTGACCTCGGCTGACTTGCCGCCTCCCAGTGAGGGTGCCGCGCTGCGGGTGGTCCCGTCACGCCAGGGCTTCCCGCGCTCATCGGTGCGTGCTTAGCTTCGCTCGTCCACCGGAAAGCGCTTACCAAGCCCATGGAGACGAAAGATGCGCCTAAAAGCCGTCATCGCATGCGCCGGCCTGTTAGCCACCGGACTCGTCGGACTTTCCCCATCCGCCGCCAATGCCGCAACCACCCGGTACGAGGCCGAGACCTCCCCGGCGCTCTGCACCGGCACGATCGACTCCAACTGGGCCGGCTACTCCGGCAGCGGCTTCTGCAACGGCACCAACGCCGCGAACGCCTACGCCCAGTTCACGGTGAACGCCTCGGCAGCCGGCACGGCGACGCTGGGAGTACGGTTCGCCAACGGCACCACCACCGGCCGTCCCACCGGCCTGATCGTCAACGGTACGACCACGC
The DNA here is from genome assembly GCF_043197155.1 of Nonomuraea sp. NPDC049269. Classification (NCBI taxonomy): domain Bacteria; kingdom Bacillati; phylum Actinomycetota; class Actinomycetes; order Streptosporangiales; family Streptosporangiaceae; genus Nonomuraea; species Nonomuraea sp. NPDC049269. The sequence continues at coordinate 516,376 of NZ_JBICSO010000006.1, read as the reverse complement.
AGTCGCCGTCCTTCGAAGGCACGGGCACATGGGACACCTGGGTCACCAAAACGCTGACCGTCAACGTGAACGCGGGCAGCAACACGATCCGGTTCAACCCCACCGGCAGCACCGGCCTGCCGAACATCGACTACATCGACTTCACCTCCGGCACCACGCAGCCTCCAGGCGACACCCTGTACGCATCGCCCAGCGGCAGTGCGAGCGCACCCGGCACAGAGTCGAACCCCACAACCCTCGCCTCAGCGATCACCCGCATCACCGCCGGCGGGACGATCTACGCGCGCGGCGGCACCTACAGCCTCTCCCAGACGCTCACCATCGCGCCGGGCAACAACGGCACCTCCAGCGCCCGCAAGAACCTGTCCGCCTACCCAGGCGAGACCCCGGTACTGAACTTCTCGGCCATGAGCGAGGACTCGGCGAACCGCGGGCTTGCCCTGAACGGGTCGTTCTGGCGCCTGTACGGCATCGTCGTCGAGCGTGCCGGTGACAACGGGATCTTCGTCGGCGGCAGCAACAACATCATCGAGCGCACGGTGACGCGCTTCAACCGTGACTCGGGACTGCAGATCTCCCGGATCGCCTCCGACACCCCCCACGACCAGTGGCCGTCCAACAACCTCGTCCTGAGCGCGGAGTCGCACGACAACGCCGACTCCGACGGCGAGGACGCCGACGGATTCGCCGCCAAGCTCACCTCCGGCCCCGGGAACGTCTTCCGCTACGCCGTCTCCCACAACAACATCGACGACGGCTGGGACCTCTACACCAAGACGGACACGGGCCCCATCGGCCCGGTGACCATCGAGGACTCCCTCTCGTACGGCAACGGCACCCTCAGCAACGGCACCCAGAACGGGAACGGCGACCGCAACGGCTACAAACTCGGTGGCGAGGACATCGGCGTCAACCACGTCATCCGCCGCAACATCGCTTACCACAACGGCAAGCACGGGTTCACCTACAACCGCAACCTCGGCACCATGTCGATCTCGAACAACGTCAGCATCGACAACACCGAGCGCAACTACTCGTTCGACGGTGGCACCTCGGTGTTCCGGAACAACGTCTCATGCCGCAGCAGCAGCGGCACGAACGACCGGATCGTTGGCGACGCCGACAGCTCGAACCAGTTCTGGTCCGGCTCCAACGGATCCCGATGCTCCTCCTACACCGGCGCCCTGCGCTGGTCCTTCGCCGCGGACGGCCGCCTCGTCGTGACCTTCGGCTAGCCCGGCGACGCCGTAACCGCCCCCCGCCGCACAGCCCACGAGCCCCCGACCAGCACCCCCAGCCCGACCATGCCGCCGAGCATCGACGACTTCGAGGACAGCAACGCGAGCGGCTGGGCCATGACCGGGGGCTCCTGGGCCGTCTGGTCGAACGAGTCAAAGGCGCAGCCGAGGACAAACGACCTCGACGCGGGACGAGAAGCGGTCATAGTCATCACGTCGAGGAAGAAGCGTTGAGCACGGGCAGACGCCAGCGCATCTCCGGCTCCCAAGCCTGTCTCTGACCATGCGCTCTTGCGTGTCCCCCGTCGAGTTGCAGCGACCATCATGGATACGGCGAGTCTGCGTTCGCCAACGGTGCCTGCGGCCTAGGCTCCAAGCGCGGCCCGGTTCGGGCTGCAGGTCACCCCGGCCTTGGCCGCACAGTCGCCCCCCGCTCCACAGGACAGCCACTGAGGGAGGGATGAATGGAGTGGTTGGTCTCACTGCTCGGAGCCGCCCTCATCATGACCGCCCTACGAGACCTGTTCCACACGCTCTGGCACCCCACGCGCCATGGAGGCTTGAGCCGACTCGTCATGGCGACGTTGTGGAAACTGGCCCGGCATCTCCGAGCGCGTAGGCGTGTGGTGGGGCTCGTCGGTCCGCTCGTCACGGTCGCCACCCTCGGGCTCGGGGACATCGTGCCTGCCGAAGGATGGCTCCGTGTGGTCTCGCCCCTGGAAGCTCTCATCGGCTTCGTCCTCCTGACGGCCACCGTCTCCTGGGTGCTGGAGATCTATCCGACGCTGACCCGCCGACGGGTGCTCGCGATCCGGCTGGCGCTGCTGGACCGCTCGGCCCCGTCCGTGCAGCAGCTCGACTGCGCTGCAGGTGCGTCATTGCTGGAAAGCCTGGCGACCGAGGTGGTACGTGTCCGTATCGACTTCACCCAGTACGCCGAGGCCTACTACTTCCATGACGGTGAGGATCACTCGTCCCTTGCGGCAACGATCGGCTATGCCGCTCACCTCGCCCAGCTCGGGCAGGCAGCCCAACGAGCAGATGTGCGTCTGACGGCCGCCCTGCCCGTCCATTCGGCCTGCCTTCCTGTCAAGCTCCTGACTGAACGAAGGCGCCAAGTTCGAGGCCTTCGTCCATATCGATCGGATCCTCGGCCTCGAACTCGCCTGCCACATCGGGAGGCTCTGACCGGCCGGCACGCGGCATATGATGGAAGTGCTCGGTGGTGGATCTTGCCGAGGTCGCTCCGCAGAGTGCCGCTTGGCCATACCAGCCAATGGGTCCTGTCCTCGTGATGAGGGGGGATGCCTGTGAGCGCGATGTTCCAGTCGAGCGATCGGCCTTTCGATCGGTCCTATTGGCTGTCCCGGGGACGGGCACGGCAATGGTCTGTCCAAATCGCCGCCTGGGCGGCCTCAGGCCTACCGCCTGCGTGAGGCTGAGGCGTCGTACGCCGGCTCCCTATCGGGTGTGGGTAGACACCTGGATGCATGCCCTGGCCGAGGATGTGGCCAGCCGAGAGCTGCGGCGCAGGAGGTTGTGATGCAATTCGATGTGATCGTGGAGACGCCGCGGGGATCGCGCAACAAGTACGAGATGGATCAGACCAAACAGCGGATCAGGCTCGATCGAATGCTGTTCACCGCGACCGCCTACCCCTACGACTACGGGTTCGTGCCCGGAACGCTGGCCGAGGATGACGATCCGCTGGACGCGCTGGTGCTGGGCGAGGTGCCGACCTTTCCTGGATGCACGATCAGCGCGCGTCCTGTGGCGGTGTTCTGGATGCACGACGAACAGGGGCCGGATGCGAAGATCCTTTGCGTGCCCGCCAACGACAGCCGCTACGCGCACATCCAGGATCTGTTGGACGTCGATGTCCACGTACTTGGCGAGATCAGCCACTTCTTCGACGTCTACAAGGACCTCGAACCGGACAAGGACACCGACACCCGAGGCTGGGAACCACGCGCGCAGGCAGAAGACGTGATCATGCGCGCCGCCCACCGGACAGCATGAACGACGGCAGCGTCCAGGCAACGGCATAGGCGAAACCCGCGCCGGCCCGATGCCGCCATGCGGCAAAATCAACCACGCCTTGGCCCGATAGCCACATTTATCCATTTCCGGCCCTGTTTGTTCCGGGCCCGGTTCGTCGTGCACGGCCTTCTTTGCCGAGTCGCTTCCGCTGGACGTGGCCGCGCTGCGGCACGCTGGCAGATACGGGCAGTGAGTAGGGAGGATCATGCACGAAGGTCAAGACCATCCCGCTCCCTCACCCGAAAAGCCCCGCCCAACACGGCGCCCGCCGTACGGCCTGCCGCTCCACGACCGTCCCCGACTCCGCGCCGCGTCCGACTCCGTCGGCTGGAGAAGGTACGCGACCCCAACTCCACCAAGACGATCACTCCTGCGTAAGCGACTTCGTCTGGCCCGGCCGACGCTCATCGCCGGCTTCCTGACCTGCGTGGGCTTCGGCATATGGTCGAGTGGGTGGGCCACTGACAGTGCCTCGCCTCGAACGAATGTCGCCTCTGCGCCGACACCTCGCCAGAGCGTTGCCGGCCGCTCGCTTGTGGCCACCGCCCCGCCGACGCCCAAGCCCAAGCCCAAGCTGAAGCCCAAGCCCAAGCCCAAGCCTCGGACGCTGTCCTCGGCGACACCCAGCTCAAGTTCCAAGGCGCCGAAGAACAAGGCGATACCGCCGGGGAATCGTCACCGACCCGCGGTCTCGGCTGTGCCGCGCCAGCGTCATCAGCCTGTCCCGTCGGCCCCGCTCAGGAAGACCAGGACCACGATCCCCGCTGACCGTGTGAGAAAGACCAGGAGCGTCGATCCGAAGGACAGCGATAGGGAGCGCGCGGTCCCGCCAATCGCCGCGAAGTGCGACGAACTGTTCCCGCCTGCCCGCCCCGAGTTCCAGATTCGCAATCAAGCCTGCCATGAGTTGTTGGGCTAGCCTTCGGTCCGTCTCACCGACGCCGACGAGCCCGGCCACGCATGTCAGGAGTTAGCCGATATCCGGCCACTCCGGCGCCAGGATGGAGTGAATGACGGAGTCACGCCATCCATCATTCAGCCTCAAGTGCCCGCGGATGCGGCCTTCCTCCACCATGCCCGCCTTGGCCATGACCCGAGCGGATGCCTCGTTCCGAGGATCACGAGCTCCCCAGATCCGATACAGGCCGAGCTCGTCGAACCCGAGTCGTAGCAGGAGCCGCACCACTTCACTGCCGAGCCCACGTCCCCATTGGTCGGCCCTTAGCGCGAAGCCGATCTGCCCGCTGCTTTGCAACGGATGGCCGACGTCGATCGAGAGCCGGGCGAACGCCACCAGCTCTCCGTCCGGGAGCACGCCAGCCAAGGAATAGTCGAGCCGCTCGTCGGCGCGGGCTGCCGCGATCACACTCTCGATGGTGTTCTGGACCTGGTTGAGAGTTCGTGATTCGAAGCTCATGTACCGCGTCACGGCCGGGTCGCCGTAGATGGATAGGAGCGGCTCCACGTCGGCCGGGGTGAACTCCCGGAGGCCCATCCGCGCGGCCGTGATCGTTACCGGGTACATGCGGTCACGTCCTTTGAGATGAGATCAGCGTTCGGCACTCTCGGGCCAGAACACCCCGATGGGGTTGATGCTCGATCCGAGTAGCTTCCGGCGCAAGGTCACGCGTGCCGATCGGTTCCTGGAGGCGACGGGGGAACAGCGGTTCGCGGAAATGGGCTGTCCCGCCATGCTCTACCGCTGCGGCCCCGCCGGTCTCCTGCATCCGCCGCTGCTCCGCGGGAGCCGCGGGAGCCGCGGGAGCCCGGTCGCGCTGAGCACGGGTCGGGGGATCCCGCTCGGGTGCCGCCAGGCGATGTTCGCCCGCGCCTCGCTGGAATGGCTCTTGCCAGAGAAATGACAGAAAAACAGGTCACCATCCGTCCGAACTGATCCTTCGGAGGAGATGACATGCGCATCACCCATTACGCGGTCGCGGTCGCGCTCGCACTGTCCCTGCCGGCAGCGGCAGCGGCTGCGGCCTCAGCCGAGACCGTCGACGTGCCGCGGCCATCGGCGGCCGCGGCCGAGACCGCTGACGTGCTGAAACCGTCGGCGCACCCCGTCAAGCTGCGCAGCGCGCCCAGGAAGCTCTCGGTGACCTACACCTACCAAGGCCAGGAACACACCTTGGACGACTTCCTCACCCGTACGAGGACCAACGGCTTCCTCGTCCTGGACGGCCAGGACATCGTCGCGGAGCGCTACACCGGCGCGAGCCGTGACACCCGCTTCCAGTCCTGGTCGATGGCCAAGTCATTCACCGCGACCGCCGTCGGCATCGCGCTCAGAGAGAAGCACATCCGATCGATCGACGACCCCGTGGACAAATATCTGCCTGAGCTGACCGGCTCCGGCTACGCCGGGGTGTCCATTCGCGAGCTGCTGCGTATGTCGTCCGGCATCGACTGGGACGAGGCCACCGACGCACCACGCCTGCAGGCCGCAGCCAACAAGGGCTACTCGATCAGCAAGATGGCCGCCCGCCAGAAGCGCGGCTGGGAGCCCGGCGCCCGGTTCGAGTACACCAGCATGAACTCCTTCGTCCTGGCCCGGCTCATCACCAAAACCACCGGAATGCCGTACCACGACTACGTCGAGCGCAAGATCTGGCGGCCCGCCGGCATGGAGTCCACGGCGACCGTCGGCAACGACTCGCACGGCGACAGCCTGGGCTACTGCTGCTACTACGCCACCGACCGTGACTTCGCCCGCTTCGGCCTGCTCTACCTGCACGGCGGCAAGGCGAACGGCCGCCAGGTCGTCCCGGCCTCCTGGGTCAAGCTGTCCACCAAACCGTCGCCGGCCAATCCGCACTATGGCCTGCACTGGTGGCTGGGCGAGGGAGGCGATTTCATGGCGGCCGGGCTCGGTGGCCAGTACATCTACGTCTCACCCCAGCAGGGCGTTGTCATCGTCAAGTCGTCCATCGCCGGAGGCGCTCCTGATCAGGAAGAGGCCCTCATCGCGTTCCGCGCCGTGGCGGCCGAGGTGGCCAGGACCCGCTGACGGTGAACGAGCAAGGAAGGATGACGCAAATGGGCTTGGTTGAAAGCCGATTGTCCGACTCGCTGTCCATCAAGCGGGTGAGGCGAAGCAACAGTCACTGGGGGGCCGCGTGAGTCTCCGGCTTCTGCGCTTCGTCGTCGCCGCCGGCGTGCTGACGCTCGCGATCGGGCTGGGCAAGCTCGTGGACGGCGACGTCCGGGCGGGTCTTCCGCTGTTCGTCGTCGGACTCGTTCTCGCCGGGGTGCCGGCGGGCCTGCTGATCCGTCAGGTAATCGCCGGCTGGATGCCAGATTTCAGGCGCTCACCGGCGATGGCGGATCCCACGCTACGGCGCAATTTCCGCAGCGTCGCCGTGTTCCTCATCGCCTACAGCGTGCCGTGGTTCCTCGCGGCCTTCGCGATCCTCGTCTCGGCCTATCGGATCCCACACGACAACGGCAGCAGCGCCGGAGCGATCGTCGCCGTGATGGTCGTCGGATGCTTCATCGCCGGGATCCCGACGCTGCTCGGCATCCAGTTCCTGCGCTGCGGGCAATTGGTGCTGCACGGAGCCACTGACGGCATCGCGCCCGGCCTGCGGCTTGGCTGGATCGTCGTCGTCATCGGCGGGCTCGCCACCGTGGGCTCGCTGGCTGATGACCGCCCCGGCTACGGCATGGTCGCGCTCGTCGCCGGCTGCCTGGTCGCCGTCACGCTGGTCAGCAACCTCCGATTGCTCATGCTGAACGCCCGGGTCATCGAGTACGAGCGGCAGGCGCGGGCGCCGAGGCCGACGACGTCAGATACATAGGCGCAATGGCACATGACCGTGTTGGAGCAGGCAGCCCTGCGATGATCGCAGCCCGAACGTCGACAGGGTTACGGGCACGGCCGACGGTACGGCAGTCCGGGGAAATGCTGGTCCCATTCGGCTGCGATGATCGGCGGATGGGCGGTCCGGCAGATCTGCGTAGCCAGGCGCCCCACGTCCGACTCACTTGCGTTTCTTGATGTCGCCGCCGAACGCCTTGGCCGCGAGCCTAATCAGTGAAGTACTGGGTGCAGGGGTATCACCCAAAGATCAGGAAGATTGAGAAATCTGTCGTGTGCGTCTGCTGAAATTCGGCCCATGGACCAGCAGAGCACCTTGGCCGAAGTCCGCGAACTCTGTATCCAGCTGTTGGGTGAGCGGCTCGGCCAACAGATGGCCGCTCTTGCCCAGCCGGGGTTCGTGCTCAAGCCCAGCAGCCCCGACATGCTCCCGGCCGGCCGGTCCCGCGCAGGGGGCCCAGCGCTTCTGGAACCGGGAACGCCATGGCCGCAGGCCACGGACGGAGCTCCGCTCAGCCTGTTCGCCGTGCTGGACACCGACGAATTGGCCCCATCGCTCGGTGACCGACTGCCCGCCCGGCTTGGCCTGGTCAACGTCTTCAAGGCCGTCCGATGGGGCATCGACGAATGCACGATCATCTGCGCAGACCCAGCCCATGCCGTGGAGACGCCGACGCCGGCGCGGGGGGAGGTCCTCACCATGGTCGAGCTGCATGCGGCACCAATCATCACTCTGCCGTCGGTTTCGGGCGAATACGGCACAGGCGACCCGGTCCTGGAAACATTCGATTACCGCGCCGAACCCGGCTACGACGAAGACCACTGGGAGTCCCCAACCGAACGGTTCGTTCAGGGACCGCTCCGTGAGGAGTGGCACTACTACTGCCGGGACCGACAGGGATTCGCGCCTGGAGACAGCCAGGTGTTCGGCTGGCCTCACATCGACAGCTGGATCGGAATGAGGGCAGACGGATACCACCATTTCCTCACACTCTCGGGCGACCTATGGAACGACAACGGATTTGAGCGTGTGATGGTCCCCCCGGGCGCGCTTCAAACCGGCAAGTTCACCAACGTGGTATGCGAACAAGACGGCCTGCACTGATTCACTGCGGCGGGAGGGCGGAGGGCTCTATGTTGAGGGCGCCTGAGTGGAACGGCGTGACCTCGACGGGGCGGCGCCCGAACCCCGCGGTGGCCACGGCCTCTGCCAGGCCCGGCAACGCCATGACCGCTCGCACGGCCGCGGCGTCCACCTCGACGCGCACAGCGTCGCCGAGATCGCGGACACGGAGATCAGAGGTTCGCAGGCCCGTACGGTGGAGCAGCGCTCGTATCGCGGTCTCGGCGCGATCGACGCGGGCCAGCCGGTAGGAGCTGACCTCGATGCCGTAACGGATGCGACTCGCCAGGCACGGCGTCGCGGGCTTGTCCCAGGTGGGCAGGCCCCACCGTCGGCTGACCAGGCGGACGTCACGCTTGGTGAAGCTGGCGTCGCGCAGAGGCGTGTGGACGCCGCGCTCGGCACCGGCCTGGATGCCGGGGCGGAACGGGTCGGCGGCGTCGTCCGCGTTGGTGCCCGTGGCCATCTGGTCGAACCCGTGGGCGGCGGCCACATCCGCGATCACGTCCAGCACCTCCGACTTGCAGAAGTAGCAGCGGTCGCGGCCGTTGGCCCGGTATCCGGGACGGCTCAATTCATGCGTGCGCGGCGTCAGATGGCGGACTCCCAGGGATGCCGCGAGCTCCGCGGCGGGGGCGAGCTCGGCGGCGGCCAGGCTCTCGGACAGGGCTGTGATGGCGAGCACCCGTTCCGGGTCGAGGGCACGCACCGCGGCAGCCAGAACGAGTGCGGAATCGGCCCCGCCGGAATAGGCGACGGCGATCGGACCGATGGTCCGTACGCGCGCCAGAAGGGTCTCCTCCAGCCCTGGGCCGGCGGACTGCTCGGGAACCTTCCCGGTCGGTTTGGCGGCGCTCACCGGGCTTCCCCCTCGTCGTCCGCAACCCCGGCGCACGCCTGCAGGGCGTGCCGGGCGACGGTCCTCAGCGGCAGGCCGAGGCGGGTGGACGCCGCGGCGACATCGTCGTGTTCGGGCTTGGCGCCGTAGGGCCCGCACTTGACCCGGACGGCGCACCCGTTCACGTCGACAGTGCGGGTCGTCCGGGGGAGCACCACCCGGCCGGCCGCGGTCTGGCGGATCCCGAGGCTGCCGGTCTCAGCAAGGACGAGCCGACTGAGCTGGTCGGCGGCCTCCGGCGGCGCCATGACGTGCAGCACGTGCGCGGGACGGCCCTTCTTCATCACCGCGGGCGTCGCCCACGCGTCGAGCGCGCCGGCTTCCAGCGCCCGGGAGATCGTGTGGCCCAGCACTTCGCCGGTGACGTCGTCGAGGTTGGTAGACAGGACCACGACATGCTCGGCGGCTCCCTGCTGGGACTCGGCGGGGTGACCGATCGTCACGGCGGTGACGTTCGGACGGTCCGCCAGGCGCCGTGTGCCTGCGCCGTAGCCGGTCGCGGCAACCGTCATCAGCGGAGGTGGCCCGTACCGCGTGCGGGCCGCGACGAGCAGGGCTGCACCGGTGGGGGTGACGGTCTCCCCTGGGATGGCGGTGCCGGTGACGGCGGCTCCGCTGAGCAGCGCGAGGGTGGCGGGGGCCGGGCAGGGAATCACCCCGTGGGCGGAGCGGACCGAACCGGTGCCGAGCGGGAGCGGCGCGCAGACGACCTCGGGCGCGGCGACCTGCTGGGGCTGCGCTCGCGCGGCCGACTCGATGAGTTCGGCCGCGCGGCGTTCGGAGCGGTCGTCGGTAACGTCGACGTGAACGCGGGTGGCGGCCAGGCCGTGCTCGACCACGCGTGCGGCGGTCAGTTCGAAGCCGGTGAGGCCGGTGGACTCGACGGCGGCGCGCATCCGGTGCAGCGGCGCCCCGGCGTCGATGAGCGCCCCGAGCAGCATGTCGCCGGCCAGCCCTGTGAAGGGGTTGATCCAGCAGATCACCGGCGTCCTCCCGAGGCCAGGGCGATCCGGTGGACGGCGATGGCGGCGCCGAACCCGGAGTCGATGTTGACCACGGTCACACCGGCGGCGCAGGAGGCAAGCATGGCGAGAAGAGCCGTGACCCCTTCCAGGGACGCTCCGTAGCCCACGGAAGTGGGCACGGCGACGACCGGCGAGCGGACCATGCCTCCAACGACACTGGCGAGGGCCCCCTCCATGCCGGCGACGACGATGACGGCGTCCGCGGCCCGGAGTCTTTCCCGCACCTGCAGGACGCGTTCGATCCCGGCGACGCCCACGTCGTGGACGGCGGCGGTGTCGAGGCCCACGGCCGCGCACACGGTGGCCGCCTCGGCGGCCACCGGACGGTCGGAGGTACCGGCCGCCACCACCATGACCTTGAAACTCCCGATGGCCGTCGGCCGCCACAGCAGCAGCCGCGCCTCAGAGTCGTACGTGCCGCCCGGACTACAGGTGAGGATCTCGAGAGCCGCCTCAGGGGCCACGCGTGTGACCATGACCGGACCGGTGTTGTGCGCGAGCAGGCCGGTGACGATGGCCTTCACCTGCTCCGCCGTCTTGCCAGGCCCGTAGACGACCTCTGGAAGCCCTTGTCTCGCCTCCCTGCCGACGTCGACTCTGGCGAATCCGAGATCGAGCACGGTGGGTTCGTTCGTCGGGAGGGTCATGACGCCCCCGCGAGATAGGGAATCGTCTGTGGCCCCTCCGGGAGAACGCACGCGCGTGCCCCCGGCCCAGCCGCCGCCAGCGCGGCGGCGAGCGCGGTGGAGACGTCGCCTGTCTGTTCCAGATGCGCGGTGGCAAGGTCGGCGTCGCTCAGATACGACGTATGCATGATGACCCGGCTGCCGCACTGGATGCGGGCCTGGATCTGGACCTGCCACTGGTCGGGTACGGTGCCGGCCCGGGCCTGGATCTCGTTCAGCAGTGCGCGGGGCGATGGCGCGGAGGCCAGCACCTCGCGATAGGAGCCGTGGTCGGGGAACCCGTCGCGGCACTCGGCGGCGCAGATGACGGTGCCGCCCGGGCGGACCACCTGGTAGGCGGCGGACATGCCCTTGACGGCCTGGTAGAGGTTCTGGTCCAGCGGGAACCCGGAGTTGGTGGTCACCACCACGTCGAAGGGCTCCGGGACCGGTCGCATCGCCATGCGCTTGGCGGTCGCGGTCGCGGCGGCGTGCATCGGCAGCAGGTCGCCTCCGAAGGCCGCGACGATGTCCTTGTCGCGGTTGAGTATCACGTCGCAGGCGAAGGTGACCCCCGTGGCCGCCGCGATGGCCCGTACGTCGTCATGGACAGGGTTTCCGTGAGTGATCCCCCAGGTGGCTCGGGGGTTCCCGATGCGGCTCGCGTCGTGCAGGACCAGCACGGTCTCCAGGGCGGCGAGTCCGGGCGCCACGAGTTTGGGACCGCCCGAGAAACCGGCGAAAAAGTGTGGTTCGACGAAACCGGTGGTGATCCGCACGTCGGCCTCGACCCACTCGCGGTTGAGCCAGACGGGCACCCCGTCGCCGTGAGTGCCGAGCCAGGTGAGCCGCCCCGGATCGCGGGCGTCGTGGTTGACCACCCTGACGGAGTCGACGACGTCGTCTCCGAACATCTGGCGCAGCTCGGTGGCGCTGTTGCCCCGGTGGGTGCCGGTGGCGACCAGGACCACCACGTCGTCGAGATCGACGATCCCGTCGAGTTCCGCGAGGATCGCCGGAATCATCAGCTGCCGCGGCTGCGGCCTGGTGCCGTCGCAGGCCGAGATGGCCACCGTTTGCCCGGGGCGTACCCGCTCGCGCAGGGGCGGCCCGGACACCGGCTCGCGCAGCGCCCGCACCAGCATGGCCATCTGGTCGGGTGCCGCGTCGTGGTGCACGGGCTCGACCACCGTGGTCACCGCGGGGTCGACGTCGATATCGAGCCCGGATTCGCCGTAGGCGAGGCGGACCTTCATCCGTTCCTCCGTTTCGCGCCGTGGCGGCGCCGGGTGCCGAATCCGTAGACGCGGCCCCATGTGTCGAGCTCGTCCCACAGCGGCTCGGGAACGGTCGTAGAGGCGTGGGCGACGTTCTCCATGACCTCGGCGGGGGTCCGGGCACCCACCACCACCCCAGTAACGGCTGGGTGGCGCAGTGGGAACAGCAATGCGGCGGCCGCCAGCGGGACTCCGTGGGAGCGGCAGCACTCCGCCAGTTCCATGGCGCGCCGCAGGACGGCCTGCGAGGCGGGAGTGTAGTCATAGGTGGCGCCCGGACGCGGGTCCGCGAGCACGCCGCTGTTGAACACGCCCGCGACCAGTACGGAGACCCCGCGCGCCAGGCAGAGTGGCAGGAGTTCGTCCGCCGCGCCGCGGTCGAGGAGGGAGTAGCGACCGGCCACCATCACACAGTCGACGTCGGTCTCGGCGACGAAGCGGGTGAGCATCTCGCTCTGGTTCATGCCCACGCCTATCGCCTTGATCATCCCTTCGTCGCGGAGCCGGGCGAGCGCGGGGAACGCCTGGCCCACGGCCTGCTCCCAGTGGTCGTCCGGATCATGGATCAGCACCAGATCGAAGGCGTCGAGACCGGAGCGCTCCAGGCTCTCGGCGAGCGACCTGCGGACTCCGGTCGAGCTGTAGTCGGGTGTCCTGATCATGTCGGGGACGCCGAAGAACCCCTCGTCGCCGGACGTGTCCGGGCCTGGGTCGAGCAGCCTGCCGACCTTGGTGGACACGACGGCCTCAGCGCGGGGCCGGTCGGTGAGGAAGGCGCCGAGACGCCGCTCGGCGAGCCCCGCACCGTAGTGAGGTGCGGTGTCGAAGAACCGGATTCCGGCGTCCCAGGCCGCCGCCAGCGTCGCGGCCGCCTCATATTCGGACACGGGAGCGAACAGGCCGCCCAGCGGTGCGGTGCCGAGTCCGATGCGGCTCACGGTGACCTCGGTGCGGCCGAGCGGGACACACCCGGCCGCGCTCGTGCCCAGAGCCGACATCAGGCCTGTCCCACAATGTGGCGCTGGCGGCCGAGCCGGTCTATCTCGGCTTCGACGACATCGCCCGGACGCAGATAGGGAAAGTCGTTGGCCCCGAACGCCACGCCCGCCGGAGTGCCGGTGTTGATCACATCCCCTGGGTCGAGGACCATGAACTGACTGAGGTACCAGACGAGGTGGCGGGCCCCGAACACCATGTTCTTGGTGTGACCGTCCTGGCGGAGCCGCCCGTTGACCCACAGGCGCATGCCGAGCGCCTGCGGGTCGCCGACTTCGTCCGGCGTGACGAGCCAGGGGCCGAGCGGGTTGAACGTCTCGCAGGACTTGCCCTTGTCCCACTGTCCGCCGCGCTCGTGCTGGAAGGCCCGCTCGCTGACGTCGTCGGCGATCGTGTACCCCGCTATGACCGCGTCGGAGTCCTCCGGCGAGTCCAGGTAACGCGCGGTGCCGCCGATGATCACCGCCAGTTCGATCTCGTAGTCGGTCTTGACGCTGGTACGCGGCACGAGCACGGTGTCGTCCGGGCCGATCACGGTGTTCGCGGCCTTCATGAACACCACGGGCTCGCCGGGGACCGGTGTCGCGGTCTCGGCCGCGTGGTCGCTGTAGTTGAGCCCGATGCAGACCACCTTGCCGGGGCGCGCGACCGGTGCGCCGATCCGCTGCCCGCTGAGCTCGATCGGTGGCAGCTCGTCGGCCGCCAAGGCCGCGCGGGTGCGTTCGACGCCGTCACCCGACAGGAATCGGCCGTCGATGTCGGAGGCCAGCCGGGACAGGTCGCGGGGTCTGCCATCGGTGTCGAGAACGGCGGGACGCTCGGCGCCCGCAGGTCCCACACGCAGGAATCTCATCGTCTCTCCTGGGAGGTATATCAGGCAGTCACGGCCGACAAGGCTGTCGCGGCCGGTCCGGGAGTGTCGTATCGGTCTTGTGTCAGGGCCGGTCGGGCGTCGGGGTGGGTAATCATGAGGACGCTGTCAGGACGTCCGCGCGCCGCCGCCGACGGTCGACGTCTCGCTCTGCTGGAGGTATGCGCGCAGCCAACGCTCCGTTGTGCTGACGTGCATGCGCGCCGCGGCCTCGGCCAGCGCGGCGTCCCCTTCAACCAGCGCTTCGTAGATGGCCTCGTGTTCGGCGAGCGTGCGGGCGCCGGCGTTGCCGTCCACCAATCCGCGCCACACTCGGGCCCGCAGCGTACGGCTGGCGATGCCCTTGAGAAGGGTCGCCAGGGTCTGGTTGCCTGTGGCGGCGATGACCGCCTGGTGGAACGCGGCGTCGTGCCTGTTCAGCAGTTCGACGTCGTCGCGCGCCTCGCGCATGGCGTCGAGATGCCGCTCGACCTCGCCGAGCTGCTGGGCGGAAATCCGCATTGCGGCCAGCCCGGTGGCCACGGGCTCGAACAGCCGCCGCACCTCGGTGACCTCCAGAAGCGTGTCGCCCTGGAGCAGTTCGACCGCGCCGACGAGCCCTCCGAGCAGCAGGCTCGGTTCGAGGCTGGTGACATAGGTGCCGTCACCTCGACGTATCTCCAGGACCTGGGTGACGACCAGCGCTTTGACGGCCTCGCGCATGAGGTTGCGCGACAGGCCCAGTTCGGCGGCTAGCTGCTGCTCGGGCGGCAGCTTGGAACCGGGCGGCAGCTCTCCGGACTGGATGAGCTCGCGAATACGCGCGATGGCCTTGTCGGTCAATGACATCGACGGTCCCCCGGGGGCGGTCCGGCCTTCACAGGAGGAGATCCGGACATTGTGATCGGTTCGTCCCCGCAGCGTAGCAGCGACATCCCATGTCTGGAAAGCAGTAATCCCATGTCTTGCTGGGAGGACGGCACTGAAGGTTTCACCGTACCAACGGGATGAGCTGTGATGATGTCAAAAATCATGAGGCAAGCCTAGACACGGCATTCCCTGGCGCGTTTAAATCCATCCCATGTCGAAGCACCGACCTAACGCAACGTTCACGCAAACGAAACGCATTGGGAGTCCGGCACCGATGACCGTCGCGACCCATAGAGGTCGCTGGGAAGGCGTCGGCCGCCGTGACTGAAGTCATCAGCGCCGTCGAGGCGGTGGACGTCCGGTTTCCCACCTCACGCGATCTCGACGGCTCCGACGCGATGAACCCCGAACCGGACTACTCCGCCGCCTACGTGGTGGTCCGCACCAGCACGGGTGGCGAGGGCTACGGACTGGCGTTCACCGTGGGCCGCGGCAACGACCTCGAGGTCGCCGCCGTGAAGGCACTGGCGCCGCTGGTGGTCGGCCTGCCGGTGGAGGAGGTGCTCGCCGACCTCGGCGCGTTCTCCCGCAGGCTCACCGGTGACAGCCAGCTGCGGTGGCTCGGCCCGGAGAAGGGCACCATCCACATGGCGGCGGCGGCCATCGACAACGCCATATGGGATCTTTATGGCCGCCGTGAAGGCAAGCCGGTATGGCGCCTGCTGGCGGAGATGTCCCCGGAGCGGATCGTCGACCTGGTCGACTTCCGATACCTGCAGGACGCGCTGACGCGCGAGGAGGCTCTGGCCATCCTCCGGAGTGCTGAACCTGGCCGGGCCGAGCGGACGCGCCACCTGCTCGCGCACGGGTACCCCGCCTACACCACCACCCCAGGCTGGCTCGGCTACACCGACGAAAAACTCGTCCATCTGGCCAAACAGGCGGTCGCCGACGGCTTCACCCAGATCAAACTGAAGGTCGGCGCCGATCAGGAGACCGATCTGCGTCGCCTCGCACTGGCCCGCTCGGCCGTCGGTCCCGACATCCGCATCGCCATCGACGCCAACCAGGCGTGGGGCGTTCCCCAGGCCATCGAATGGCTTCGGCCGCTCGCGCCGTACGATCCGTACTGGATCGAGGAGCCCACCTCGCCCGACGACATTCTCGGCCACGCGGCGATCCGCCAGGCCGTGGCGCCGATGAAGGTGGCGACCGGCGAGCACACCCACAACAAGGTGATGTTCAAGCAATTGCTCCAGGCCGGCGCGATCGACATCCTGCAGATGGACGCGAGCAGGGTGGCGGGCGTCACCGAGAACGTCGCCATCTTGCTGCTCGCCGCCAAGTTCGGCGTCCCGGTCTGCCCGCACGCCGGCGGCGTCGGACTGTGCGAGATGGTCCAGCACCTCGCCATGTTCGACTACGTCGCGGTGAGCGGCAGCACCGAGGACCGGGTGATCGAGTACGTCGACCACCTGCACGAACACTTCACCGACCCGGTCCGGATCCGTGAAGGCCACTACCGCGCCCCGGTGACTCCGGGGATCGGTGCCCAGCTCCACCCGGAGTCCGTCGCCCGCCACCGCTATCCGGACGGCCCGGAATGGGCGACCACCGGATGAACGGCCCGCAGGAATTCGCGGGCCTGGCCGCGATCGTCACCGGCGGCGCCTCCGGCATAGGGCTGGCGACCGCGACGCTCCTCGCCGAGCGGGGCGCACGCGTCGCCTGCCTCGACCTGAACCCTGACGTGGTCGAACCGCTCGCCGGGCTCCACGCGGACGTCGCCGACGACGACTCGGTGCGCGGGGCCGTCGGCAGAGCCGCCGAGCTCCTCGGCGGGATCGACATCCTGATCAACAACGCGGGAATCGGCGCCCAGGGCGCGATCGAGGACAACGACGACGAGGAGTGGCGCCGGGTCTTCGAGATCAACGTGTTCGGGATCGTCCGGGTCACCCGTGCCGTGCTCCCCCACCTGCGCCGCTCCGCACAGACCCGGCCGGGAAAGGCCGCGATCGTCAACACCTGCTCCATCGCGGCAACGGCAGGACTGCCGAACCGAGCTCTGTACTCATCCACCAAAGGCGCCGTGCTATCGCTGACCCGCGCGAGCGCGGCCGACCTGGTGCACGCCGGTATCCGCGTCAACTGCGTCAATCCCGGCACCGTCGACACCCCGTGGGTCGGCCGGTTGCTGGAGGCGGCGCCGGACCCGGCCGCGGAACGCCGCGCCTTGGAAGCACGTCAACCCACCGGCCGGCTCGTGACCGCCGAGGAAGTCGCCGCGGCCATCACGTATCTGGCGAGTCCGCTCGCCGGGGCCACAACAGGAACCGATCTTGCCGTGGACGGCGGCATGAGCGGCCTGCGAATCCGTCCACGCAACTGACTCAGCACCGACTTCGTCCCTCGGCGAGACCGAGGTCAGCGGCAAGGAGAACACATGAAACTCAGGTCGGCAACCGTGGCTGGCATCGGCTCCTGCCTGGCCGTCTCCCTCCTCTCGGCCTGCGGTGGCGGCGGCTCCGGCACCGCGGCGACCAACGGCGGCGGCTCCCCCGTGGTGGGTGTCGACTACCCGCGCTCCGACACCGACTTCTGGAATTCCTACATCAAGTACACCCCCGAGTACGCCAAGCAGCTCGGCCTGGACATCAAGACCACCAACTCCCAGAACGACGTCGCCAAGCTGACCGCCAACGCGCAGACGTTCATGAGTCAGGGCGTGAAGGGCGTCGCGATGGCACCTCAGGACACCGCCGCCATCGCCCCGACCCTCCAGCAACTCGCCGCGAAGAAGATCCCCGTCGTCACCGTCGACACCCGACCCGACACCGGAGACGTCTACATGGTCGTCCGGGCCGACAACCGCGCGTACGGCGAGAAGGCCTGCCAGTTCCTCGGCACCAAGCTCAGCGGCAAGGGCAAAGTCGTCATGCTGCAGGGCGACCTCGCCTCGGTCAACGGCCGCGACCGCACCGAGGCCTTCAACGACTGCATGAAGAAGAACTACCCCGGCATCAAGGTCTTCGGGGAGGCCACGAACTGGGACGGCGCGATCGCCGCGCAGAAGCTGCAGACGGATCTGATCGCCAACCCCGACATCAAGGGCGTCTACATGCAGTCGAGCTTCGCGCTCGCCGGGACGCTGCAGGTGCTGCAACAGCGAGGCCTGCTGGTGAAGCCGGATGACCCCAAGCACGTCTACGTCGTCTCCAACGACGGCATCCCAGAGGAGCTCAAGGCCATCGCCGAGGGCAAGGTCGACGCGACCGTCTCGCAGCCGGCCGACCTCTACGCCAAGTACGCCCTGCACTACCTCAAAGCCGCGATCGACGGCAAGACGTTCCAGCCGGGCCCGACCGACCACGACAGCACCATCATCCAGGTCCGCCCGGGCCTGCTGGAGGACCAGCTCTCGGCCCCGCTAGTCACCTCAGACGGCGAAACCTACGGCGGCGTCAAGAGCCTGAAGAGCGACGACAAGTCCCTGTGGGGCAACAACCTCGGCTGATCGGAAGCCGGCGAGAGAAGGAAGGCGGCTGATATGGGCGATCGGGAGCCGGCGACGAGCTCCGGTCCAGCCCCGAGCGGCGGCGGGTGGCCCCCGGCTGGGCCACCCGTCGCCGAGGCGGCGGAGATCACCAAGCGGTTCGGTTCGACGTTGGCGCTCGACGGCGCCGGGATCACGATCATGCCGGGTGAGACACACGCGCTCGTGGGGCGCAATGGAGCCGGCAAGTCGACCCTGGTGTCGATCCTGACCGGTCTGCAGGCACCGGATGAAGGGGCGCTGACCTTCGGCGGGCAGCCCGCGCCACGGCTCGCCGACCGCGACGCCTGGCGGCAGCGAGTGGCCTGCGTTTACCAGAAATCGACGATCATCCCCGAGCTGACGGTCGCCGAGAACCTGTGCCTCAACCGGTACAGCCGGGGCCGCGCCGGACTGATCAGCTGGCGCATGCTCCGCCGCCAAGCCCGGGAACTGCTGGAGAGCTGGTCGGTGGACGTGAGCGCCGGAACCAGGGCGGGAGACCTCACCATCGAGCAACGGCAGTTCGTCGAGATCGCCAGAGCGCTGTCGTTCGGCGCGCGCTTCATCATCCTCGACGAGCCGACGGCCCAACTGGACGCCGCTGCGATCGCCCGGCTCTTCGACCGTATCCGTGATCTCCAGCAGCAGGGCGTCACCTTCCTCTTCATCAGTCACCACCTGCAGGAGATCTATGAAATCTGCGACATGGTGACGGTCTTCCGGGACGCGCGCCACATCCTCACCGCGCCCGTGGAGCGGCTGCCGCGCGCGGAATTGGTCGCGGCGATGACCGGCGAGGCCGCTGCGGCCGCGGCACAGCACGGGCATGAAGCCGCGCACCGGCCCGGCGGGGAGCACGTGCTCAGGGTCGATGCCCTGTCCGCGGAGGGCGCGTACGACGATGTGTCGTTCCAGGTCCGCGTGGGTGAGATCGTCGGTCTGGCCGGCGCGGCGGGCAGTGGCCGTACCGAGGTGGCCGAGACGGTCGTCGGCCTGCGCACTGCCGGCGCGGGCGCCGTAGAGATCGCCGGACAGCGCCCACGGCCCGGCAGCGTGTCCGCCGCCCTGGCGGCCGGAGCCGGGTTCGTCCCGCAGGACCGCCATGACCAGGGCTTCGTGCCCGAGATGTCCATCGCGGACAACAGCACGCTGACGATTCCCGAGCGGCTCGGACCGTCGGGATTCATCAGCGGGCCTCGCCGGGACGCCCTCGCCCGCTCCATGATCAAGCGGCTGGCGATCAAAACTCCCGGGCACGAGGTGCCGGTCTCCGGACTCTCGGGAGGCAACCAGCAGAAAGTCGTCATGGCTCGGGCGATGGCCAACGACCCACGGCTGCTTGTCCTCATCAACCCGACCGCCGGCGTCGACGTGCGGTCCAAGGAATTCCTCCTCGGCAAGGTCGAGGAGATCGTCCAGTCGGGCACGGGCGCGCTCATCGCGTCCGACGAGCTGGACGACCTGCGAATGTGCGACCGCGTCCTGGTGATGTTCAAGGGCCGCGTGGTCGCCGAGATGGCCAGTGGCTGGCACGACCACGACCTCGTGGCCGCGATGGAAGGAGTGGACCTCGATGCATGAGACCGCGACCGCGAACGCGGACGCCACCCCCGGCACACCGGGAGCCGACTCGCCCTCGGCCGACGGCACCCGGCGCCGGATCGCCTTCGCCCGCTTGCGCGATCTGGCGCTCATCCCCGCGATCATCGTCATCGGGGTAGTAGGACAGTTCGTCAGCCCGGTATTCCTGCAACCCGACAACATCGTCAACATCCTGCAGACCATGTCGGAGATCGCGATACTCGTCCTCGCGCAGACCATGGTGCTGATCGTCAAGAAGATGGACCTCTCGCTCGAGTCCACCATGGGGCTGGCGCCCGGGGTCGCCGCCTGGCTCACCGTCTCCGCCGGGGCGGGCCACGGTCTCGGCCTCCTTCCGGGTGCCTGGGCGGTTCCCGTCACCATCGCCGTCGGTCTGCTGGTGGGCGCCGCCAACGCGCTGCTCATCATCCGGTTCGGGCTCAACGGCTTCATCGTCACGCTCGGCATGCTCATCGTGCTGCGAGGCATTCTGACCGGGATTTCCGGTGGGCAGACGTTCTTCCAACTGCCCGAATCGATGATGTACCTCGGTACGACCCAGTGGCTCGGCGTCCCCGCCTCCATCTGGATCTGCCTGGCGCTGTTCGCGATCGGGATCGTGGTACTCGGCTTCACCGGCTTCGGCCGGTCGCTGTACGCCATCGGCGGCAACGTGAACGCCGCGAAGGCGGCCGGCATCCGCACCGACCGCGTGCTGTGGATCGTCATCGTCACGGCGAGCGTTCTGGCCGCGCTCAGCGGGTTGCTGCTGTCCGGCCGGCTGGCCTCTGTCGCCTCCGCCCAGGGCAACGGCTACATCTTCACGGTCTTCGCCGCTGCCGTCATCGGCGGCATCAGCCTGAACGGCGGCAAGGGGACGATCTTCGGGGCCTTCACCGGCGTTCTGCTCCTCTACCTGATCCAGAACGTGCTCACCCTCGCGGGCGTCCCCGCCCAGTGGATCGGCGCACTCAACGGCGCGATCATCATCATCGCTCTGGTCATCTCCCGCATCACCGGAGGAAAGGTCCAAGAATGACCAGGGGGATGGTTCAGCGCATCACCGGTGGCGGTTCGGCTCGATGCGCTTTTGCGGCGCCTGCCGCCCTCAAGGGTGCTGAACGTGCAAGATGTCGATGAGCAGTGGCTTCAGATGGGAGGGGCAACGAGGAATGACGGATTTCCTGTTGCGTCGCGAGGTCATCAGGTACGGGTGAGGGCGCTGCAGTCGGATCCCACTACGCCTTTCTGACTTGACCTGGAGTTCGCTCCAGCACCCAGGCTCTCTCTCGGGCCCGGATACGGCGGGCCGGACTGGAGAGACGGCATGAAATATCGAACGATAGGCACCGACTCAACGACTCGCCGTGAGGTGAGCGTGCTCGCCCTCGGCGCGATGCTGTTCGGCTCGGTGACCGATGAGAAGACGTCCTTCGCCATCCTTGACCGCTATGTCGAGGCCGGCGGGACGTTCATCGACACATCAAACAATTACGCCTTCTGGGTCGACGGCGGCCAAGGCGGCCAGAGCGAGGAACTCCTCGGGCGCTGGCGTCGCAGCCGGGGCATCGGCGACGAGATCGTGATCGCCACCAAGCTGGGGGCGAGGCCGCTCGCGCCCGGCACCAGCTATGCCGGCAACGCCGAGGGGTTGTCCGCCATGGCGATCCGGGAGTCGGCCGAGCGCAGCCGGGAACGGCTCGGCGTGGACAAGATCGACCTACTCTATGCGCACATCGAGGATCGGACAGTGCCGCTCAGCGACACCGTCGAGGGCTTCGGCGAGTTGGTGGCGGAGGGCACGGTTGGGCTGCTCGGCGTGAGCAACCATGCGATCTGGCGGGTGGAGCGGGCCCGCGCCCTCGCCGCTGCGGCGGGGGTTGCGGGGTACGAGGTGCTGCAGTACCAGCACAGCCATCTGCGCCCTCGCTTCGACGTACCCGAATCGATCTTCGAGGACGGTAGCCTCGGGCATGCCGGAGCCGAACTGCTGAGCTACCTACGCGCTGAGCCTGGCCTGACCCTGGTCGCCTACTCGCCGCTGCTAGGTGGCGCTTACACCAGGGAGGATAAGCCGGTGCCGCCGGACTACGACCACCCTGGAACTCCGGCCCGGATGGCGGTGCTGCGCCAGGTCGCCAATGAGAGCGGGGCGAGCGTGAACCAGGTGGTGCTGGCCTGGCAGATCGGCGGCCGGTTCCCGATCATCCCGCTGGCTGGTGCGTCGTCGGTGGCGCAGTTGGAGGAGAACCTCGCCGCGGTGGACCTGGAACTGACCGAGGACCAGCGGGCCCGTCTGGACGCGGTCCACTAATAGAGCACCGTCACCAGCCGAGGACCGCCGGCCTCCTGTATCCGCCGCTGCTCCGCGAGGAACTGGTGTGGTCAGCTTTCGGGGCTCGGCTGGGCGTCAAGCTCGGGCAATGATCGCAGGTCATGAGGCTTTATCAGGCCGACTACGTCCCGCGATGCATGGGACACGAATTGAGTAAGCAGGTAGTCGCTCTCCTTGGCCTTTGCGTCGAACTCCGGTCGTGACAGAGTGGGACGCATTTCATCGATCGTCGCCAGCACGCTTTGGGCGCAGGCCGTCACGGTGTTGTCGCCGGCGATGATCTGGGCGCGGAACAGGGCGTGCCGGGCTGTTCCTTGGGCGCGGTCGCTTTCGGCGCGAGCTTCGTGATAGGTCGGCCCTTGTGGGTCGTCCTGTTGTCTGTACCAACGCGTGATCCGCGCCTGTCTGTACGTGGTTGACGCGACGGCGAAGGCTCCATATGCCTCGATTCGCTCTTGCCGGAGGTTGCGCTCTCGGGACCGCATCTCCATCTGATCTGTCGTGCGGCGTTGTAACCAGTGCGTGACGATGGACCCCAGGAGAGTTCCTACTACGGCGACGGCTCCTGCCAGCACAGCTTCCATGGCCTCATGGCATCACATTCAGTCTCGTCGGTCTGCCGAATGTGCAGGGCTGGGTTACGAGGTGGGTGTACACAGCGTCGATCGCCGCGAGGCATGCCCTTTCACTCCGGGTGTGCCTGGCGGGGCTGCCCCTCCACCACAGGGCGTCCGAGCAGCTTGTCGATGCTGCGGCGTTCGCGTTTGGTGGGACGGCCCGCGCCACGAGCCCGGACGGCCACCGTCACGGCCTCCTCGCGGGGAGGAGGCGGAGGGCTCTTGTCGACGTAGCACTCGGTGGCCACGGCAGCGCCTACGCGCTTGGTGATGACGCGGGAGACGACCACGATGCGTTCGTGCCCATCGTGCCGCAGCCGGACCTCGTCGCCGACCCGTACGGCGTGCGCGGGCTTGACCCGCACCCCGTTGACCCGGACGTGACCGCCTCGGCAGGCGTCGGACGCGATCGAACGAGTCCTGGTGAGCCGCACTGACCAGATCCAGGTGTCCACTCGCGCACTCAGTTGCTCACCTGTCACCCCGCCACTGTACTGAGGCTGCCGCGCCGCCAGCAGGCCAGCACGTCACCGGTGGCGGTTTGGCTCGATGCGCTTTCGTGGCGCTTGCTGCATCCACATGGCGTCGCGGGCCAGGCGGGAGAGGAGGCGTTTGAGCGTGGTGGTGTCCTCCTCGCTCCAGTCGGCGAGCATCGTGTCGACATGCTGCTGGGCCTGCAGCATGATCCGCTCTCCGATCTCCCGGCCTCGGGGAGTCAGCGCGAGCAGTGTGCTGCGTTCGTCGGAGGGCTCGCGCACCCGTACGATGAGGCCCGCCTCGTCCAGGCGGTGGGCGATCTTGGAGAGGTTCGCCCGTCCTGTGCCCAGGGCCTCCGCCAGTTCGCTGGGGCGCATCGCCCCTCGATAACTGAGCTGGTTGACGACGAGGAACATCGACACGTCGTTCACGGGGAAGTCGACAGCGGCCATGACGGTCAGCCGCAGGGTGAGACTGTCGGCCCAGTGGATGATCGAAGCCAAGGAGACCCGCAGGTCGAGAGGGTCCGGCGCGATGGCGGGTGACAGGTCGATGTCCGGATCGTCCAGCTCGTAGCGTTGTACGCGCGCCACGATGTGCCTCCCCTATGGCGTTTGCAAAGTTCGTACTCGGCGAAAGCCTATGTGCTGGCGGTGCAGGCGCGGGCGACCGGTCAGGGCACGTGGTTGCCTGTGACGCGTCCGGTCGCCGCGCGGCCGGCTCAGCTTGTCGTCGCTTCCGGTGTCGCTTCCTGCAGCAGCCGCACCGGTCCGAGCAGCCCGTGGCCGTGCACCGTCGTCTGCTGCGTCTCGTTGCCGCCGGTGAAGCCCGCGATCACGTCACGGATGGCGTCGTAGTAGCCACGGGCGAGCAGCCGGTTGTTCAGCGAGCTGGAAACGCGGACCGTCACCCGGTTCTGGCCCGGCTGCAGGTCGCCGGTGACGTCCACCTGCGGGCAGGACGTGTCGAAGCCCTTGACCGCGCCCTGGTTGACCTGGACACAGCCCAAGGCGCCTGCAGTCGATCCGAGGTCGAGCAGGTACCTGGTTCCTTCGGCCGGGGCCTGGTCGAGAGCGAAAGTGGTGGTGTACTCGCCGACGCCGCTGACCTCGGGCCCCACCTCGGGGAGGTCTTTCCATGGCCGCAGGGGGCCGTGGCCGGCGTCGAGGCGGGTGATGGCCGTGGTGGGGCGCTCCTCGCGGGTCTCATAGCCGAGCCCGCGGTCCTCGGAGATCACTTCCAGGCCGCCGGCGTCCCAGCTCTCGACCGCGATCGTCCACTGGGGGATCTCCTGCGACGGCTCGGCCGTGACGGGATCGGATCCCGTCGGCTGCGACGCTGCGCGGTCGAGAGTGAACAGCGCCGTCTCACCTGGGGCCAGGGTTACGGTGACGATCGTCCGGCCCGCTTCGTGCCGTACGCCGCGATGGGGCCGGATGTCGCCGGTCCAGGCGTCGATCCGGTGTACGGCCGCGGTACCCGGAAGAGCGACCTCGACGGTGGTCGGCTCGCCGGTCTCGTAGAGGAAGTGGTAGAGGTACAGGTGCAGCAGGTCACCGTCCTCGCGCAGGTGGCTCAGGACATTGTGGTTGCCGGTGGCGAACTCGGCGCGTCCGGAGATGCCGAGGTCACGCAACGCCTGGAGGCTATGGGCGGGATCGTGCACCTCGGCGACGTTCGGGCACGCGCGCAGGTGCGCCATCGTCTGGGCGAGTTCCTCATCGCGGCCGTTCAGGCCCGGGGTGCGGGCCGCCGCCTGGTGATGGGTGGTGTGCTGGCCGGCGGTGAGCCATTTGAGTTCGCGGGCGCCGTTGACGATGACAAGCTTCAGACCCTGGCGCGCCCACTCCAGAAGCTCGGCCGCAACGTCCGCGTCCAGCGTCTCCTGGTAGACGATGAGCGCCTGGTAGCCGGGTCCGTCGGGCTGGACGAGCCCGCCGGTGAACGACACCTCATCGCGCAGCAGCAGCGATCCGTCGAAGAACTCGTACGTCCATCCGGCGTCCTGCATGCCCAGGTCCTGCCACCAGTGGTTCTGGCGGTCGCGCATCCACATGCGCCCGTAGGCGTCCTCGTCCGGGATACGACGGCCCTCCGAGTCCACCAGGGCCAGGCCGCTGGTGTTGTCGGTGAAGTGGTCGGTACGCAGGATCCCGACGTCGATCCGCGGCCTGCCCTGACGCAGGACGGCCTGGAATCGGCCGATCGCCTTGTTCCACAGGGGATAGAACTCGGCCGCGGGCTGCCGGGTGTCAAACCGCTCGGAGAACATCGGCCACATGCCCTCGTGCCCCGGCCACTGGGTGACGCCCTCGGCGCCGGCCGTGCTCGCCCAGCCGTGCAGCACGGTCTTGGTGATCCCGG
Organism: Nonomuraea sp. NPDC049269; assembly: GCF_043197155.1. Classification (NCBI taxonomy): domain Bacteria; kingdom Bacillati; phylum Actinomycetota; class Actinomycetes; order Streptosporangiales; family Streptosporangiaceae; genus Nonomuraea; species Nonomuraea sp. NPDC049269. The sequence goes on along the minus strand of NZ_JBICSO010000006.1, from coordinate 490,662 downwards.
CCGCCAGCTGGGTGGCGATGATCTGGTCGTAGAAGCGGTGGTCGAGGATGTGGTTGCGGGTGGTCGCGCCGGTCTCGGAGGAGTACTGCTTGCCGAACAGGTGGGCCGGCCCCGCCATCAGCCGGTACGCGTCGATCTGCGCCCCGAACTCCAGGGACTCGGTCTCGATGCCGTCCACCTCCGGCCCCGGCCGGGTGAGCTCGAACGGCAGCCCGTAGCTGATCTCGGAGCGCAGCGTGATCCCATTGTCGTGCAGGAATGTGGCGAACGGGCGCAGCATGTTCTCGATGTAGAGGTCGGTGAGCGTACGCACGTAGTCGAAGCGCACCTTCTCGACGGTGACGCGGTGCTCCTCGCGTACGTCGTAGTGATATGCCGTACTGACCGCCATGAACGGCACACTGCGCAGCAGGAAGGGCAGCCAGACCGTGATGTCGTAGCCGCGGCGGGCACGGAACTCCTCGGCGAAGGTACGCCCCCAGAACAGGCCGCCGGCGCCGTAGGTCGACAGCTCCAGGGAGTCCATGTACATCTGCACCCGCGGGTTGCGGCTGATCTGCTCGCGCAGCTCGGGGGTGAGCACGACCGAGGTCCAGTAGTCGATGACCGCCTCGACGCCGTCCCGGTCCAGGTAGTTGACGGTGTAGTTGACCGACGCCGAGGGCGAGGCGGTCTGCCCGGTGCCGTGCATCCACAAGACGAACAGTCGCCACGGGCCGTCGTCCGGGGCGCGCCACTCCAGCGTCTCGTCCCGTACCTGGTCGGTGAGGTCGACGACGGATTGAAGGTCGAGCGTGGTGGCTTCCAACACCCGCGCGGCCACGACGGCCACCAGATGCTGCTCGGTCACCTTGCCGCGATGACCGGGCAGCACAGTCACGGGCGCCTCGGCGTCGAGATCCACGCGGGGGAGCAGGCCGCTGCGCGAGCCGGCGGGCCCGAGGTCCTCGGTCACCACGTCGAGCTCCTGCGCCGCGGCCGGGTGATCGGGGGTGATGGTGGGCAGGTTGGCGTTCGCCCAGTTCGTACCGGAGGTGAAGCTCACCGCCATGTTCCGCCTGGTCGTCTCCTCCACCACCACATGGGAGTCGTGCGTCCACTCCTCCGAGCCCCAGCCGTAACGGGCATGGTCGATGCCGGCCTCGTCCATGGCCAGGAACTCCATCCCGCCGAACCCGAGGCGGTGCGCGGTGTCGACCTCGCGCAACAGCGTCTCGTCGGTGTGCAGGCCTTCTGCCAGCCACCATCGGACCTCAGGCCGGAACTCGATGGGCGGGTCGGTGACCAGGCGGGTGAGGTCGTCAAGTGACATGAGTACCCCTTCAAGATTGCATCGATTTAACTCGTTCTGCGGGCGCCGTTGGGTCCGACACTAGGCCCGTGCTGCGCGCAAAAGCAATGTCGTGAGGAAACTATAAATGTTGGCGTGGGCGGCTTCCTGCCGTGACTGGGTCCGGCGAGCCTCGCGACCCCTGTGCGATAGCCTCAGGCGCCAGGCGCCGCCATGCCTCGCACCCTCGCCCGTGATCGCCCCTTTTCGCGCATTGAGTTTAAAACGATTCACATCTTCGGGGCTCCCGAGCTTCCGATTCTCTTGGCCGAACGAGGCCGCCAGCGAGCTGCCCGACAGCGCTCGCCTTTTGTCCTGCCATGCCCCTCCGTCGCGCGACGGAGGGCGGTCGCGGACGGCGCCGGCCACCCCGTCCGGCCTCCGAACCTTCTTGCATGTTCTATGACATACGGCATAAGTTACTCATCGGTAGCGTCGAATGAAGGTCGGTGGCGGTGTGAGTCCCCGTAAGAGCGACAGCCGGGAGCGGATGGTCCTCAGCGCCGCCACCCTGCTGCGCGAGTACGGCGCCGGCGCGACGAGCATCGACCGTGTCCTCGCGCACAGCGGCGCTCCGCGCGGGTCGGTCTACCACCACTTCCCAGGCGGACGCGCCCAGTTGATCGACGAGGCGGTGACGCTGGCCGGCGACTACGTCGCGGGCCTCATCGACGCCGCAACGCGGGCCGACGACGTACTGGAGGCCCTCGACACGTTCTTCGCCCTGTGGCGGGACCGGCTGGTGGAGAGCGACTTCCGGGCGGGCTGCCCGATCGTGGCGGTAGCCGTGGAGACCAACGACGACGCCCCGCAACTCGCCCGCTCCGCCGCCGAGGTCTTCGCCCGCTGGCGAGAGGCACTGACCGGCCTGTTCCTCCAGAACGGCCTGCCCGAGGGGCGAAGCAGGAGGCTGGCCGCCTTCGTCATCGCCGCGGTCGAGGGCGCCGTGATCATGTGCCGAGCCGAACGCGGCACCGCCCCTCTGGACGACGCCGCCGCCGAGATCCACGACCTGCTGGTCCACGCCCTGAGGGACCGGCCCGACCCTGACCCCGGTCACGGCACCCGTCCGTGACCGCCCAACTCCGGTCACGGCACCCGTCCGTGACCGCCCAGCCCGAGGGAGCCGCGCCATGCCCGTACTCGACCGCCAGGACGACGTCTTCGTCCTCGACCTCGGCGACGGCGAGAACCGATTCCACCCCGACTGGATAGCCGCCGTCGACGCCGCCCTGGACGAGGTGGAGAAGGCGGACGGGCCGCGCGCCCTGGTGACCGCCGCGACGGGAAAGTTCTACTCCACCGGGCTCGACCTGGACTGGTACTTCGCCCATCCGGACCAGCACCAGGATTACGTGACCTCGGTGCACGCGCTCTTCGCGCGGCTGCTGTCCCTGCCGGTGCCCACCGTGGCGGCGCTGCAGGGGCACACCTTCGCCGCCGCCGCCATGTTCTCGCTGGCCCACGACTTCCGCGTGATGCGGGCCGACCGCGGCTTCTGGTGCTTGCCCGAGGCCAGTATCAACATTCCCTTCACGCCCGGCATGTCCGCCCTCATCCAATCCCGTCTGACGCCGCAGACCGCCCACGAGGCCATGCTCACCGCCCGCCGCTACGGCGGCCATGACGCCGTGGCCGCCGGCATCGTCGACCACGCCGTCGACGAGAACGCCGTACGGACGACCGCCGTCGAGATCGCGCGGGCCCAGGAGCCCAAGGCGGGCGACACCCTCGCCACCATCAGAACCCGCATGTACGCACCCGTCCTCGCCACCCTGCGCGACACGACCAGCCTCATGGGCTGACGTCGTATCCGCCACGGCCGACGAGGCGACGAGGGCATGACCCACTCGGCCAGCACCACACCCACCTGGCACAAGCCCGCGCCCTCCCGCATCGAAAGCCTCCGGGACTGACCGTCACCCGACGGCTCTATTAGCACCACCGCAAGGAGTAATCCGTGTCCACGACCGACTTCACCGCTCTGTCGGGCCTCGAACTGATGCGCTGGGTACAGTCCGTGCGCCCGACCGAAACCGACATCCCTTCGATCGGCAGGCTGCTCGGCATGCGGTTCGACGAAGTGGAGCATGGGCGCATCGTCATCTCGCTCGACACCCGGCCCGACTTCGCCAACCCCCTCGGTACCGTCCACGGCGGCATCGCGGCCACCCTCCTGGACTCCGTCATGGGGTGCGCGGTCCACACGACCCTCCCCGCGGGTGTCGGCTACACGACCCTCGAACTCAAGGTCAACTACATCCGGGCAGCCCACACCGGCGGCCAGACGCTCACCGCCGAGGGGAACGTCATCCACGCCGGCCGCCGTACCGCCACAGCAGAAGGCAAGGTCCTGGACGACCAGGGGAAACTGGTCGCCCACGCCACCACCACCTGTCTCATTATCGGAGGCAGCGACTGACCGTGGTTCGGAGCCTTGGTTCGGAGCCTTGGTTCACGCCGCAGGGCGAGCGTGCCGGAGGACACCGCTGCCGTACACGACCCGCACGGTGATCGTCAGGACGGTGACCGCGAGCGGTACCAGAGCCGCCGTGGGGGAGAAGAGGAGCGCCGCCACGATGCCGCTGTACCCCTGCTGCGGCGCCTGACCCCGAACATGGGGTTCTCGTTAAGAGTCGTACGGCGATGCGGGAAGTCTTCGCGACAGCGCGCGAGGGCTTCCCGGTGATCAGACGTCGAACTCGCCGTGGGTCGCTCCGTGCAGGAACGCCGTCCACTCATCGCGCGTGAAGATCAATGCAGGCCCGGTTGGGTTCTTGCTGTCACGCACGGCTACGACGTTCGGGATATTGGTTGCCACTTCGACGCACTGGCCGGTATCGCCACTGGCGGTCGCCTTACGCCACTCCGCTTGCTCCAGGTTCACTTCGACCATTTCCTTATCGCATCCCCTATTGCCCGTTGTGACACTGTTTGTGAGTGAGCATCCGCTCTAATGGTGTCATATCTCACCTTGATTTGCGCTACGGCGTCATGATCCCCAGTGACATGGCCGGACAGGATCGAGTCCGCCGACACCACCTCGGTTCCGTCATGGAGACGTGCCAGGGCGAATGCGCTCACCATGCCAACCACGCAGCCTGCTGCGACTGGCACCAATTGGATGGTGATTCGCGGGTGCTGCGTCAGTTCGTGCAGGTAGTGGAGCTGGCTCAGGAGGACTGCCGGCCCTCCAATGGGGCGATCGAGCACACTCTCGTCGACCAGGGCCAGAAACGTCGGAGGCGTCGGACCTTCGAAGATCTGCATGCGTCGCGTGCGCGCTTGAACCCGTTCCTCCACTCGGTCGGGAGGAGACGTTGTGGAGAAGAGCGCTCGCGCGTACTCCGGGGTCTGGAGTAGCCCTGGCACCAGGAGCGGATCCCACGACTGAAGGATGACCGCCTGCGGCTCTATCTCCTCCACCCAGCGTGCAAACCAACCGAGGGCGGGTGAATGGGCGATTTGCCTATATAGCTTTGCGAAATGCCCGTCAAGCCCGAAAGCCTGATCGGCCGCTTCGGCGAACTCCAGTGTGGGCGTCCGGCGCCCTCGTTCAACGTGGCTGATGAGGGAGGTATGGCATCGCATACGGGCGCTTAGTGATATTTGGGAAAGCTTCGCCTTCTTCCGGTAGTGCTCCAGATTGGAGGCGAAGCGCGCCCGCGGTGACATCTGATCGCTGTTGCCGGTATCCACCCTGCCCTCCGATCATCACGCTCTGCCGCTCATGGAATATCCAGGGCCGCAGCAATAGAACGACGGATGTGCGACAGATAATACAGGCTTTGCGTCTTCTTTTGTCATCCAGTTTCGTGAAGTGGAGGCTCTACCGGCCGCCAATATTGCTCATGCTTGGGTTCCACGCAACAGCGAAAGACGGAGCTTTCGTCGCATGCGGTGAACGGATTTCCAGGCCCATGGAGGTGGTCGACGAGATGGACGCGCATTGCTCAGCTCGTGGAGAGGTCGTCCGGCCCGTACATCCGGATCTTGATCGGCAAGAGAAAGGGGGCGCAGGCCATGAGCGGGAGATGTTGCCGACGCCGACCCAAGCGGGTGTGGATCCACACGACCGTCTCCGGGAGCGCGATATGGACGGAGCGGCGAAGGAAATGGCGAATCGACACAACTGCATAGAGCTACCCGCTTTTCCGGTATCTGTGTCGATTGCGCGTAGACATGTTGTGCGTGTGCTGAAGGGGTGGGGTCGCGAAGAGCTGGTTGACGACGCCCAGCTCATCATCAGCGAGCTCGTGACAAACGGCATAAAAGCCGTCGAGCCAAGCGAACATTCCCATGGAGAAGAAATCGGGATGTTCGCCTGGTGTGATCGACACGTGTGGATCGGCCTCCATCGGACGGTCCATGACGTGGTCATAGAGGTGTGGGATCCCAGTCGCAAGCCGCCGAAAATCAGCCACCCCAACGCGTCGGAAGAGGGCGGACGAGGGCTGCAGGTGGTCGACAAGACAGCCGCATGCTGGGGTTATCGATGGCCGAGCACAGGCGGGAGGATCGTCTGGGCCGCACTGAAGACCAACCAAGGGTCTGGAGCGCTGGATGAGCCGCGTTGAGGCCGTGGCCAACGAGAAGCGCGCGGCTGACGCCCCGGCTCCCCCCGAATGTCTGGAGACGAAGACATGGCCCTGCCCTGGACTCTCTCCACACCCACCCCACCGGACAGACAGCCCGAAGACCCTCCTGGAGTGGACCACGGATAAGCCGTCCCGCTACCGGATCCTCGACTACACCTGCTCATGCGGCGCGGTCGTTTACGAACTCCTGGCCTGCGGCGGCAACTATCGGATCCGCCGCACGAACCAGGCATTATCTCCTGGTGAGACATACGCCGGCCCGTGGCGCCGCCAGGTAGCGGAACGCACGTGGGCGCTGATCCTCTCGGGCGAGGCCAGCTTATGTTCGTGTCTCACCTCCGAAGCGTCCAGTAAGGCCGGTGAACGCCACCACGCCCCCTTTGGTATTCGCAGAGCAACCCCGCTACGGGGAACCTATGGTCGCTCGGGCCGTTTCGATGAAGCTCTTCAGCCGGTCACGGAACACCTGATGGGCGGTGTCGAAGCGTGAACGCGCTTCAGGGGCGCCTTGTGCGATGTACTACAGCGCTCCGTTGGCGTCCGTGGCCGCATGTTTGACGGCTTCTGCCTTCGCAGCGACGGCTTCTGGCCCTTCGAGGAGAACCACCCTGGCGCATCGTGCCAGCGGGTCGTAGGCGTTCCGCAGGGCAGTACGTAAATCCTGAATCTTCTCCAACTGCTCGTCCTGCTGCGTCAGTTGCATGTAGACGTCGCCGAGCCTGTAGCAGAACTCGCCCGTGATGTGGGCCTGCTCCAGGAACTCGAGGTAGGCCGTCCGACGTGCTTCACGAATCTGAGCATGCTGTTGAGCCTTAGCGGACGCCTCGGCTTGGATTCGTACTGAGCGAGCATTCCCCAAGCTGGTCACCCATCCCGCCAGGATCGCCGTTCCACCCGTTAAGATCGCAACCCACGCCGTGCTGTCCACACGATCTCCTGGTCAAGGTCGGCGGGTTCACTCGAAGGCTGCTGCGCCTACTCACGAAACGGCCTGTACAAGGACTCTTGCTCCGGTCTCGTCACCTCTGTGCATCCACCATCGCTGTTCGGCAGTGTCCAAACCAGGCCAATCTCAAGCGGAGGTCTTATCGAAGTCGAAGAGAGCCAGAGCGGCGGCTTGTACGTGTTCTTCCTGAAGGGGCGTCTCAGTCGCAACCCCGGCAGGGCACCGGTGCTCGTGCTGGGCACACTGTGGCCCGAGCACTGGGCCACCCTGACGGCCACGCCTTCTCCCGGTGCCGCTGATCCGCACGCCCACAGCAGAGCTCTGTTGAGCGGCATGGGAATCTCCATGCCCGAGTCGTTCCCCGACCAGGACCTCGACGCTCTACAGGCGATCTCTGATCCTCCACTGGAACTGGCCGGGCGACAAGCTTCCAATGGCCAAATCCCCCAGTTCCTCGCCGGTGTTCCCGTCCTAATGGAGCGATACCGCAACGCGCCGCCAAGGCACTGCGCCATGCGGCCATGGACGTCCGGCGGCTGGGACTCACCTTTCCGCTGTCTTACGAACTGCTCCACGACGCGGCACCGGGCTACCTTACAGGCCAGCGGTGGGACGAGGCCGGTGACGTCCAGAGTCTCGTGGCTCGCCCGGGATGAGATCGCGGACTCGACTCCGCGGCTCGACTGGCTCCCAGTCACAGCTCAGTGCGTACAGCTGCGCGCTCGTGGAGCTCGCGCACTCCACTCGGTTGGCGCGGTAGATCACCGGCTCATAGTCGAGTGGATGGTGGTGGGTGAGGTTACAGATTACGAGTTCACTGGATTCAAGCGGTCGCAGTTCCAGTTCCACCTCTGAACGCGCAAGCTCAGGATCGCCGCAAAGTGGGTTCTCGATGACAATTCCAGTAACCCACTCCCGCACTCGTATGTTGGCGATTGGCTCTGCATCTTCGTCGTCAAGATCGAAGTCTAAGTCGAACACATCGGGCTGAACGATGTAGGCCACTTCCCTGATATCGATATGCGTTCCCGAAGAGAAGCTCCGGGATTGGGTGATCGATCGGCCTTCCAAGGGCCGGAAGTACACCGCCTCATGAAGTCCGATGGCCTTACACAGTTGCATCAGCGGAGCTAGGTCCAGCGGGATACCTTGTAGCTGAAACGACAGATTGACTATCGACGCGAGCCGCGATTTGTGAGCGGCGAGTTTAGCCGTGAGGGTATAGAACCCGCCGTCGCACACATCGGTGTAGCAGAGCTCCTCAGAATGGTGAGAATCCTCGGACTCGGCTCGCTCTGCCCACCGGGGAAGCACTGTGGCGAACTCGTCTGTGCCAAGGCCGTGCCAGTTCTGGGAGGACTGCTGGATGCTCCAGCGCGCTTGCCCGGTCGCCCAGCCGAGGCTCGCGAGCGTGTCGATCAAATTTAGGATTGCCTGCTCGCTGAAGATCTCCGGGTACAGATCAAGTGTCACGCCGACGCCGGCAGCCGGTACCCAGTCGATGTCCGGGATCTCCTGGGTGAACACGAACTGCCCGAACCCGCCACGACAGTCCAGCACGCGGCTGCGATGACCGTCAGGCCACACGAACTCCGCAGGTGACACGGGCAGCGCCGTGGCCGACTTCTTGCGCCTCGCTGGCTTGGGTTGCACGAGCGGCGCGTCCAGCAGCACCTCGCCGTGGGTAAGCAGGGCATCCTTCTTCCGATGCAGGAGCCGCAGCAGCGACTCGCGATCGAGCAGGATTCGCTCAAGTTCGCCACCGGACAGAAGAATGACTGGTTGGGCGGCGTTCGCCACCACGTCTGCGATCACGGACTCAGAGAATCCCTCAATGCTGACCAGGAGCCCGGCTACATGCGCAGGTACTCGGCGTAGCCGCGACCGCAGACCATCGATATCACTGATGTCCAACTTGTCGCTTCGCCACTTTGTTTCGATCAGGTAGCTCTCCGCGTCTCGTGTCGCGAAGAGATCCACCTGTCGAGGCTTGGCAGCTCCAGCGTTCGGCGTAGTTTGAAAGTGATGAGCGCGGAACAGATCGACCATAAACCGTTCGAGGGCGTAACCACGCTGCGCGGGCCGTTTGATCGACGTGATAGCCCGGAACTCCTGCAATAGCCCACGTTTGGTCATAGGGCGATCATGCCAGGCTCATGTGACTGAATACAGCGGACCCGAGCGCCGCCAGCTACAGAAGCCGCGTCGCCAGCTTGAACGGCGAAGGAACGATCATTGCTCGCAAAGACGGTCGCTATGAGGCGAAGGTCCTCGTCCCGACCATGGCAGGGACGATCAAGCGCGTCAGCGTGTACGTCAAGACGCGCAAAGAATGCCACGCGAAGTTCGTCCGACTCAAGCGGCACGCCGACCGAGGCCCCTGTCACAGCTGATAGCCTTTCGCCCCCGCCCGACAAATGTCCGGCTGCTGTCCGGTTGCTGCCCTTCTGGTCTTACTGTCCCCGTGAAATGGTGACGTCGGAGAACTCGCCCGATATATGGAAGACAAGCAGTAGGAGCTGGCCTCCCAACTGCAGTCCGAGGGGGCTCCGAGCGACCCGCTGTTCGAGGTGTACGCGGCCAGCCCGATCAGCGACTTCGCCGGCCACGAGGCCTGCGGGAGCGGGTCCTGGATCAACCCCATCATGATCAACCCCAACGGTGAGGGCGACTTCCACGCCGGGGACGACCCGGCGACCTGCATTCCCTACCCGACCAACCCCTCCAACCCGCTTTGTCTGAGCCGGGAGTCATTCCACCCGAACGACACCGGGACGTCCGCGTACGCGGGGGTGCTAGCTCGGACCCTGTCCCAGATCGGATACCAGGGCGGTTAACGCTCATCCGTCCGTAATGAGAGGAACTCTTGCAGTGCTTACGAAGTTAGGCCTGCTGGCAACCCTGATCGGGCTGCCTCTGGCCATCACCCCCGCTGTCCCGCACGAGGCGCCGACCCCGCGCTCCGTGTACGTCACGAACATCCTGTCCAACAACATCACCAGGTTCGCGATCCAGCAGGATGGTGGCCTGACGGCGGACACCAAGCTGACGGCGACCGACGCGGCTCCCCGTGGAATCGTGATCTCACCCGACGCGCGCACGGTCTATGTCGCCAACGGCACGGCCGGCACGATCACGACTTACCGGGTCGGCGCTGACGGCGGCCTCACCGCACTGTCGCCGTCCACCCCCACCCCAGCGGACCCGGACGACGCCGTCGTCTCCCCCGACGGGCAGCGGCTGTATGTCATCAGCCGCAGCGCCGCGATGGTGACGATGTTCCCCATCGCGAGCGACGGCAGGCTCACCACGCCCGGAACATCCGTCCCGGTCCTGGGCGAAAATCCTCGGGGGATAGCCATGACTCCCGACGGTCGCAACCTGTACGTGACCACCGGCGACCCGGTGGCGGACACCGAACCGGATGTGCTGGTCAGATTCGCCGTCCAAGAAAAGGGCACGCTCAAGCGACTCGGCACGACGCCGATCGGCGCGGCGGGCGGCGCGATGGCCCTCACGCCCGACGGCAGGTTCCTCTTCGTGCCGTGCGCGGCGCGGCACGAGGGCGAGGCGTCGCACGAAGTGTTCGTCTTCCGCGTCGACTCGGACGGCGCCCTGACGCCGGTGCCCGACTCGCCGTTCCCCGCGCCCGACGTCCCGATCGCGGCCGCCGTCACCCCCGACGGTCGCAACCTGTACGTGACGGACGGCGGGCTGATCGGCAGCGGAAGCAGGCTGGTGTCGGCCTACACCATCCGCGCCAACGGCTCTCTTGACCACATCGCAGACGTCAAGGCGGGCAAGAGCCCGGTGGCGCTGGCGCCCGCGCCGGACGCCCGGTGGCTGTACGTGTCGAACCTCGACTCCAACGACGCCTCGGCATTCCGCATCAAACCGGGCGGCGAGCTGGAGGAACTCGACGGCAGCCCGTACCCCACCGGAGGCATGCGGCCCGCGTTCCAGTCGATCGCCGTACTGCCGAACCAAGGCCCTCAGGCGGCACTGGCCGTCGGTGAGACGACCGGACTCGAGGCCCGCTTCGACGCCTCGACCTCGTCGGATCCGGACGGCAACGTCGTCCGCTACGACTGGGCCTTCGGCGACGGAACCGTGCTCAGGGACGGAGGGCCGCGGCCCACGCACCGATTCCCCGCGCCCGGCACGTACCAGGTCACCCTGGTCATCACCGACGACCAGGGCTGCTCGACCGGCCTGATCTTCACCGGAACCTCGACCCAGTGCAACGGCTCCGCCCGGGCGAGCGCCCAGCAAGCCGTCACCGTCACGTCGGGCCTCGGAGGAGATCCTCAAGGAAGCCCCACGGGTAAGTGATCGTTGTAAAGATGGAGCATGAGGCTTCGCCGGTTCCGTCCGCTGTCGCGCCGCGTATCTTGGCCCAAGCGCTCCTTAGGGCGGTGGATCGTGGTCGCGCTCGGTCTGAGCGTGCTCGTGGTGGCCCTCGCCGGCGCTGCCGGCCCGTACCGGCAGACCAGGGAGTTCCGCGAGGTCGTGGCGTGCGATCGGGGCGTCGGCAACTGTTTCGGCAACGAGGCGGGATCCGTTGCCGGCCGGCGCACCTACACCACGACCTCGACGACGACGTCCACCGACGCCAACGGCCAAACACACACGAGCACCACCACGACCACCCACTACGAGGTCACCTGGCAGCGGGCCAACGGTGCCCGGCAGGCCCGCGACGTGTCCCCGAGCTTCTACGCCAAGGCCAAACAGGGACAACCGGCCACACTGCGGCTCTGGCACGACGAAGTCGTAGGGGTGGAGGTGATGGGCGGTGAGCAGTGGTTCCTGCCGAAGTCCGGCACAACGCTCGGCGGCTGGCTGTACCTGGCCTTCTTCGGCCTCGGGGTCCTGCTGTGGGGACTGCTGTTCGGCTGGTGGGACGGGCTCTTCATGCTCGCCTTCCGGACATTCGCCTGGATGTTCATGAGCTTCATGCCCGTGGACATCACGACGGACGCCCTGGCCTATGGCCTGGCCACCGGGACCGATCTCGTCGTGCAGATCGCGTTCGCCCTCTTCTTCACCGGGATCGCCGGCGCGTTACTCTTCGGCTCACTCGGCGGCTGATCTCAATCGTCGTGGGCGATGAGCATGAGCTGCCGCCACAGCAGCACCACGAACACCGCGGAGCCAGCGAAGGCGAACCAGCAGGGCGCCGCGACACCGAAGCGGGTGGCCAGGACACCGCCGATCAACGAGCCGACCACCAGACCGGCGTAAACACAGACGGTGTTGACACTGCTCACCCGGCCGCGCGCTGGCGGACGGTGACCGAGGTCGTGCCCCATATGAAGGCGTGCGCGCCGAAGGCCAGGAAGATGCTCCCGGCGACCCACGGCGAATGGGTCAGGGCCAGGCCCAGAAACGTCGCGATCAGCAGTGGGCCCGCGGTGGCCGCGACCCCGTCACCGAGATTCGTCAGCCAGCTCGAGGCCAGCAACCACCGAAATCCGGTCCCCAGCCGGGCAGGCAGGACTCGCTCCACCAGTGTGATCACGAGCGCAAAACCATACGTTTTGCGAGCATCTACGGCAACGCGTTTTCGCGTGGACGCGCTATGCGGCGACCTTGCTCAATGGCGACAACGTGAGCCGGGGTGATGGTCAGTGAGGCGGTCGAGGGCGGCGGCGGTGGCCTCGTCGGAGGCGAGGTAGACGAGCAGCCGCAGCTCGTCGGGGTCGGGCAGTTCGAGGCTCTCGTACGCCAGCCGCAGCTCTCCCACCTCCGGGTGCGACCATTGCTCGACACCGGTGCGCGCGGGCAGTGCGGCCGAGCCCTCGAACCGGTCGCGGAAGCGGGCGTCGGCGATGATCGTCAGCTCCTCGGCGAGCAGCGCCGCGTGCGCGTCGCCGAGCGCGGCCGCGGCCCGCAGCGCGGCGGCCCGCTCGCCGGCGACCGTGCCCCAGTCCGGGTGGGCGTCGTGCGCCCGCGGGTCGGTGAACGCGTACCGGACCAGGTTCGGTGGCTCGGCCTCCAGCAGCCCGGTCGGGCCGGCGAGCCGCGCGAACCCGGCCGTCCACGCGAGCAGGTCGCCGGGCCGGTTGACGACCAGCGCCGGCGCGGGCTCGAGCCGGTCCAGCAGCGCCTGTACGGTCGGGCGCACCGTCCGGGCCCGCGTTGCGGCGGCCCCGTCGCACGTGCCGCCGCCTGTGGTCTTCGCCAGCCGGTGCAGGTGAATCCGCTCGTCACGGGAGAGACCCAGCGTCTCAGAGAGCGCGGCGAGTATCTGGGCGGACGGGCTGCGGTCGCGCCCCTGCTCCAGCCGGGTGAGATACTCCACGCTGACGCCCGCGAGCGTGGCCAGCTCGGCCCGGCGCAGGCCGGGTGTGCGGCGCCGGTTCCCGTTCGGGAGCCCGACCGCGGCCGGCGGGACCGCCTCGCGGTGTGCGCGTAGAAACGCGCCCAGCTCTGTCTCCCTCATCGACTGCGATTGTATTCGCGGCGAGCCTGGCCTTGCCAGGGCTAGGAAAACCGCAGCCTGGCCCGACACGCCCAGCGTCGGGACGCTGAGCAAGCATGAGCACATTCACCGACGGTTAGGAGAAGGCCCATGATCCAGATCGCGATCATTTTGGGCAGCACCCGCCCGGGGCGCCGCGTTGAGGACGTGACTCGGTGGGTCGCCGAGGCCGCCGGCCGACACCCCGCCGTCACGGCCGGGGAGGCCGACCTCGAACTCGTCGACATAGCCGACTACGAGCTGCCGCTGCTGGACGAGCCCGCGCCCGCGGTCATCGGTTACTACCAGAACGCACATACCAAGCGGTGGGCGGCCACGATCGACAGGTTCGACGGGTTCGTGTTCGTCACCCCGGAGTACAACAGCGCCATCCCCGCCGCGCTGAAAAACGCCATCGACTACCTGTACGCGGAATGGAACGACAAGGCGGCCGGGATCGTCAGCTACGGGGTCTACGGCGGCACCCGCGCCGCCGAACAACTACGGCAGACCATGGGCGAGATCAAAATCGCCGACGTACACGCCCAAGTCGCGATCAACCCGTACTACGACTTCGACTTCGCCGACTCCAAGGCCGGCGTGTGTGCCCCCGGCGAACGTCAGGAAGCCGCCCTGACCCTCATGCTGGATGAAGTCCTCGCATGGTCCCATGCCCTCCGAGCGCTGCGGAACCCCACCGCGAGCGCCGATCCCCGGCCCGGTGGCGACCTCCACACAAGAAAGGACCCTGGATGAAGGTAGAGGTATACGGCGATATCGCGTGCCCGTGGTGCCGCCTCGGCACGCACCAGTTCCACCGCGCGGTGGCCGCGGCCGGTGCGGAACCGGACGTCGAACTCGTCCATCGTCCGTACCAGCTGATTCCTGACGCGCCCGAGGAGCCCCGGCCACTGGTGGACACGGTGGCTGAGATGTTCGGTCCGGAACAAGCGGAGGCGATGCTCGCGGAGATGACACGGCTCGGTGCCAGCGAAGGAATCGAGTACCGATTCGACCGTGCGATGGCGGTCAACACCTTGACCGCGCACCGGCTGCTGTGGCTCGCCCTGGACGAGTACGGTGCCGGGGTACAGGCCGCGTTGGCGACCGCCCTTTACGACGCGTACTTCCGCGACGGCGTGAACGTCGCCGACCACCCGCAACTCACCGAGTTGGCCGAGCGGGTCGGCTTGGCCAGCGACCGGGTGCGGAACTTTCTTGCCTCCGGGGAGGGGGTCGCCGAGGTACGTGAGCACGTGGCCGCGGCGCGGCGGGAGGGCGTCACCACCGTGCCGAGATTCGTCTTCGAGAACGGCGCGCTGATCGTCGGTGTGACCAGCACCGAGGCGCTCCGAGACGCGCTTCGGAAGGCCAGCACCGTTGGGGCCGACCCCGCCCAAGAGTCGCGTGATCAAACCCGGTGAGTGTTCGGGGTGGACTGCCGTCGTCGTCGGCGCGTCTGCTTCTGCGGAGCCGGGTCCTGCTTCGACGTTTCCGGACGTTCGATACGGGTGGGGTTGCCGCGTACGAGCTCATCGTGGATGCGCCAGCGGGCGGTGGTCACGGCGCGTCCTGCCGCCTCGTCGCCGTGCTCGATGCGCTGTCGCAGCAGCCGCATGGCGATGCGGCGGTTGAGGCTGAGCTGCCGCTCGGTGTCGACCACGACGACGAGCCCCGTGGGCCGGTGGATCGCCCGTACGGCCGTGCTGGCCTTGTTTCGATGTTGACCGCCGGGGCCGCCGGTGCGGCAGGCGACGATGTCGACGTCTGCTTCCGCGAAGGTCGTGTGCGGGGTGTCGACCTGGCACGGTTGGGCGATGACGTACCAGTTCTTTCGGCTGGTGTTGGCCCGGTATGGGCTGGGGGCCTGCCAGCACAGGGTTCCGGTCCACGAGGCGGCGAATGCCTCGGCGTCGTCTCCTGCGATCTGGATGAGGACCGATCGGTAGGTACCGGGCCGGTCACCGGGAACGGTCTGGGCTCGATGAGTCTCCAGGCTCTGCCGGGTGGCGTCGGCTTCCAGGCGGTGTAGCAGTTGGGCCAGTGCCCAGGTGCACTCCTGCGGGCCGCGCCCGGCCGACAGGAGCAGGTGAACGTTCATAGCCGGCCTCGCTTGCGGCGGTGGTCTCTCCCGAGGTCGGGTGTCTTGTAGGTGACCAGAGGGATCGTGGTGGCCACAGGCGTGGCCAGGTCATGGTCGACGAGGTCGGCGATCACCTGCTCGATGCGCTTGTAGGCCGTTGGCGCCTCCTCGAAGAGCAGTTGGCGGTCGCCACACACCACCAGCGATCCCACCGGTGTGCGGCGCAGCTCCTCGACCGTGTGCTTGGCCCGGCCCCGGCGCAGGGCGTCGGCACGCGACATCTTGCGGCCCGCGCCGTGCGCCACGGAATGGTTGGCGTCCGGCCCGGCGTGACCGGCCACGAGATAGGAAGGGGTGCCTCGCGTACCGGCGATGAGCACGTCACGGCCGTCGCCCGGCGCCGCCCCCTTGCGGTGCAGGTAGCTCCCGTCGCGGATCTCGACCAGGTTGTGGCACTGGTCGACGATCGGTTCGGTGGGCTCGGTACCCAGGGCATGAGCGACCCGGGCGGCCAGCAGCCGCCGGTTGAGCGATCCCCAGCGTACGGCGTCGTCATGCATTGCCAGGTAGGCGCCGGGATCAGGGGCGGGGCCCGCGCCGTTGACCTCGGTGTGCGCCCGCAGGATCCGCTCGCCCAGCCCGCGGGAACCGCTGTGGACGATGAGAACCAGATCCCCGGCGGCGAGCCCGAGACGGCTCGCGTGCTCCGGCTCGAAGACGGTCCCGATCCGCGCCAGCTCGACGAAGTGGTTGCCCCGGCCGACCGTCCCGAGGCCCTCGACGTGGCCTGCGGGAATATCGCCCTTGACCACGGCCCAGGCGGGATCGTCGGCATCCTGCTCGGGGTCCAGCGCGCGATCGAGATCGGGGAACCGGGCGGCGAGCTTCTCGGGTACGGCGCGCTTCAGCTTGACGGGGAACACGGCGATGCCACAACCGATGTCGGAGCCCACCAGGAACGGGTACAAGACGGTCGACGCCATGGCGGCGCCGATGGGGGCGCCCTTGCCGGGGTGCAGGTCCGGCATGGCGGCGACGTGCGTCATTCCGTCGAGGGCGGCCACCTGGTGGCATTGCGCGACGGCATCGGACTCGATCCAGCTTGTGGGGGAGGCGAACACGGTGACGGTGGCCGGGGTGGACAGCTCCTGCCGGGAGTGTTGCTGAGACAAAGACGCTCTCTTCGCTGAACAGGGTATGGGCGGGCGGCATTACGGAGTAGCGAGGGGGGCTGTCCGTCAAAGCATCATGGACATCAGATTCTCTGAGCCCGCCATTCGAGGCAAGCGGTTTTCGGTCGTACGGGCTTGCCTGCCTGCCGCCACCCTCACTCAACGACATGCGGGTGCGCTGTGGGGACGTTCGCCTGTTCTGGAGCGTTGTAGGGGAAGGCCATGGAGATGGAGCGCAGGTGTCCCTCTACGGAAGTCGTCACGTCACCGCGGTCAGTTTGACCGCCCTTTGTCTGGGGCTGCCGGTCGGTGCGGTCGTTCAGATCGCCGAGGAGGATGTCGCACTTCCGGCCGTCATCGGCGCCGTCCTTGTCTGGTGCCTGTCGGCTTGGGCGGGACGGTGGATTCTCAATAGGAAGGCCGCGTCGGCCGAGCCTGTCGAGTGGCTGGTGCGTGCGCATGTCGCGACCCGTAAAGGGCTGGTCCGGTGCCCCATGCTCAGGCTTACTCCGCTGGACGGCGGCAGAGGTTATTGGCAGCGGATCATGTGGCATCCGTGGCTGGACGACATGCCCGACGACGAGATCCTCTTGGTGCGGATCGGCGAGGGTCTCGCGCGGCGCGCGATCGTGGAATTTCCTGAAGGCACGCGCATCCTTCCCGCGGGACGCCTGCGTCGGTGGTCCTATCTCGGCTGGCCTGTCAGAGACGGCGCACCGGAGCGGGTCGATGGTTTCCCGTTCCCTCCGTGGTTCTGCATCGGCCTTCCGGTTTTCGGCGGGTTGCTCGGCGGATTCCAGATGTCGCCGGGAGAGTGGAGCGGGGCCGCGACGATGGTGCCGGTCATGCTGGGGGTTATTCTGCATTTTTGGGGATGGGTCGGAGGGTTGCCCCAGTCACCGGGCAATCGCCTATGAAGCGGAACCTCATCGCCGAGCGCTCCCGGACCATCCTGACATTGACCGAGAGGCCGGGAGCATCCCCGCGGGTGTGTAGGGGGCACCACAACTCCGGCGGGATGGACCGCATGCGCGGCGCCGGCGATCTTTCCTGATGCCTCGAGTGGCCCGTGTTCCCTTGGTGATAATCAGGAATGTGGACTGCCCCAGCCACAAAGCCGGACACGGCGTATCATTTCAGCCCGAATCGGAATCACTTTTGGACTTGACGCGCAACCCGTATCACGGTGGCCGGAAATTTTCTTTCTGGTGTTCCTGCCAGAACGGAAGTTAGCATGCGGTGACTCTGGCCATTCATTCGCTAAGGACAGATATGGCGTCGGAATCGGAGAACGGATCCGCTCGTCGCTTCGACGACATGGCTCACGCCATTGTCGCCGAGGTCGCCCCCAAAGAGGCGGAATACTTCCCGGCGATCGCCCAGGCCACCCGGAGAAACCCTCGGCGAGCCTTCCGCGGCGGCGGTGACGACCTTCTCGGGTTCTCGCTCGCGGACGCGGTGACACTCCTGACTCCCATCGTCCTGACCGTCCTGACCGGCGCGGCGACCAACACGCTCACCCAGGCCGTCGAACGTACCTCGAAACAGGTCTCCAAGAGCGTGTGGGACAGGCTCTTCCCGTCGCGCCCGGCGCCCATTGCCGGCTCAGAGACGTCGTTCCCGTTCTCGATCCCGCTCAGGTGAAGGAGACCGCGCAGGCGGTCGAGGAGATCGCACTCGCGCTGGGCGTGGACAAGTCCACCGCCCTCCGCCTGCGACAGGCGACCTTCGGGCACTTGTCGGGCGAGAGGTGACCGCGGCGGGCGAGATGGTGTCAGGCCGCAGGCTGAACCCGTTCGCGCTGCCGTCATCGACGACGTCCCGGTTCCTCATCCTGATCACCGCGACGATCGCCTGCTCCCTCTACCTTGCCCTGTTCCTGTTCGAGCTCCGGCTGCGCGTCGCCTATCTGCCCGAGCACGTCCGGCACGCGGAGTGCCTGTCATCGCTGCGTTTCGGCGTGCGCTCGGTCGAACCGACCCTGCTCGTGGACAGGTACGGCGAGTGCACCGCGGGAGTGACGGCGGGCGAGGCACTCCTGCCGATCGGGTCGCTCGTCGTGCCCGCGCTGTTCGCCCTGCTGCTCTACGCGTTTCACCCGCTGTGGGCGTTCCGCCGCGGACTCATGGCCCTCGCGGAGGTGAGCGGCGGCGAAGCCCACGCGGACCTGGTACGCAGGTTCACCTCCATCGCCGAGCAGGAGGCTCCCGGCAAGAACGTCAGGTTGCTGGTGGATCCGGGAAGGGGAGAAGTCACCGGGCGCGCGCTCGGCCTGCCCCGACGCCACATCGTGGTGCTGAGCATGGGGCTGGTCCTCGCGCACGCGCCGACGCCCGCCATGACCGAGGCGGTCCTGCGGCACGAACTGGCGCACATTCGCAACCGTGACGTCGGTATCGCGCACTTCACGGTGGCGATCTGGTGGTCGTTCCTGCTGACGGCCTGCGTGCCCGCGCTGGTCGCCACGGCGATCTGGATTCCCGGCGGCCTGCTTCCGCAGTGCGCCAGGCTGGCGGTGATGACCCTGGTGCTGTGGCTGGCCAGGACCGCGGTGTTTCGCGCCCGCGAGCACCACGCGGATGTCAGGGCGGGCGACACCGCCGAACGGCAGAAGACGATGGCCGCGGCGATCGAGACCGCCTCGTCGAACCGGCGTTACCCGGGGCCGCTGCGCTTCTTCAGCGGTCATCCCGCCCGGCGGTATCGCCTGGCCGTACTGAACGAGCCGGGCAGGCTCCTGCGCCTGGACCAGTGGGAGATGTTCAGCGCGGGGTCGCTGGCGGGCCTGGGTTTCGCACCCGTATACCACTCCTATTCCCAACTCGACACCGAGGGGGTGATCGACGCCCGCTACTTCGCGCCCGGGCTCATGTTCGGGCTGCTCATCTCAGGCGTCCTTGTCGTGGCCGTCTGGAGGGCGAGCATCGGGCGGCTCGCGGGACATGGTTCGCGGATGAGTCTGTGGTGGGCCTCGGCCAGCTTCACGGTGGGCGTCATCGCCGGCCAGTACGCGGCCATGATCCGCGCGGAGGTGTGGATCTGGACCCTCGCCTCCGTGAACCCGCTGGTCGGACTCACCTACTGTGTCGTGCTTCTGCTGATCATCAGGGCATTCCTCTCCTGGGCCAAAGCCTGCTCCTCGGCGTGGCTGGCCGTCTCCACCCACCCTCGGACGATCGCCTTGGCGACCGTTGCGGTGTCGGCGGTGGTGATCGGCCCGT
Source organism: Nonomuraea sp. NPDC049269 (assembly GCF_043197155.1). Lineage (NCBI taxonomy): Bacteria > Bacillati > Actinomycetota > Actinomycetes > Streptosporangiales > Streptosporangiaceae > Nonomuraea > Nonomuraea sp. NPDC049269. Next base: position 470,849 of record NZ_JBICSO010000006.1, on the reverse strand, counting down.
GGCTGGGTTTCTGGTTCTATGGCATCGCCACCGTCGTCCAGGCCGGTGTCACGTGGGACCTGCTGGTGGTGACACTGGTGGCGATGGCCAGGTACACCCCACTGGTGCTCACCATCGCACTGGCCTGTGCCTACCTTGTGGCGGCCGGGACGCGAGCGCGGCCGGCACCGGGGAGCGGCCTGCGGCTTCATCTCGACGACGATGCCGCGCCCGTCCCGCTCCAGCGTCTGCCCGCCCAGCTTGTCCGGGCCTCCCTGCCGTTCGCCGTGGCCTGCTGCCTCATGGCGGTGGGCGGTTTCGCGCTGCAACCCATGCTCACCGCGGGCAGCAGACAGGTGGGTACGGGTCAGTTCCTCGAGGCCGTCTACGTGACCATGGGCGTGGCCGTGGGCCTGCTGGCGCTGGCGGCGCTGGCGGCCGGGATCCTGGTCGGCGGCCGCGGCTCGGGAACGTGGGCCGTCGCTCATGCGGGGATCATGCTCCTGACGGCGGCCGTTCCGATGGCCCTAGTGATCCTCGGCCACGTCGCCGTGGCCGAATGCGGGTGGGAGCGGGCCGGCGCCTGCTTCGCACAGGGCGCGCCGCTCCAGGTGGCGATCGGCAACTACGCCACGCTCACGTACGCGTACGCGATCTACCCCTCTCTTCTGCTCGCCGGGTGCGGCAGCCTCATCAAAGCTCGGAGGCGACCGCCCGTCCCCGAACCGCGTCGGGGCGTCAACCGCCCGGTCGTGGCGAGCGCGACGATCGTGATAACGCTCGCCTTGGCGGCCGGCATCTACGGCGCCCTGCTGAACTGGCGGCTGGCCGTCGGGGCCATCCCCGCGGCGCGCATGACCTGGCAGCGGCCGGTCATGGAGGCGGCCAACCAGCCGATCAAACCGGGCTCGGTTCCGCAGCTCGACGCCTGCAGCCACGCAGTGGGCGTGTTCGCCAGCCCGGGAGTGCGCGACGCGCTCAACACCGACCAGCGCTACTACGTGCTGGCGGCCGGGCTCATCAACCATGTCGCCTCGTCCGACGACCCCGCCCTGCGGGCGATGGCCCAGGCCGGATACGTCTGGCTGGACAGGGGTCGCGCGGACATGGTCACCAAAGTGGTCAGCAGAGTGCTGCACTACTGCATTCTCGTCGGGGGCGAACGCCAGGTCGATCTGCAGGCGAGCTAGGCCAGGCACGCCCTGACGCCGTACTGGACGCCGGTGTTGAACGCGTTGATCCGTTCGGTGGCGCTGCCGTGATCGCGCGGGTTCGTCCACGGCGTGTCACCCGACAGCCCCCGCAGCGTCGCCGCGATCTCTCGGTTGTCGCCCCGCTCCCACGTGAGCGTGCCGTCTCTCGACGCCCCCGCGAGTGCCGCCCCTCCCATGCAGTCAGCCTGCAGTTCGACCTGCGCCGCCAGATATCTGAACGGCATACGGTTCTGGACGGTGTGGCTCCATTCATGTGAGATGACCTGGTACACGAGCCCGTCGCCGTAGCTGTAGCTCATCCTCATCAGATTGATGTCCCAGGCGATGAAATGCTGGGTCATGCAGTAGGAGGCGTTGTAGGGCAGCATCTTGTGTCCCGAGCACGCAGGCCGGTTCGGGTTCCGCCCGTCGTAGGAACCCAGGACGCGGGGCGGCGAATATCCCCCAGGGAAGTAATCCGACCAGTGATCTGACCAGAATCGATGGACCGCGTAGACGGCCGTCCGGATGTCCTGCTGGAGGCTGTCGGCTTTCACTGCCGCCTCGGCTCCGCTCATGCCGCCTCCGTCGATCCACGTGACGGCGAGAATGGCCACCACGGCGCTGACATGGAGCCCTCATTTGTTGGTTGTTCGCTTCCGGCAGGCTCCGAACGATAAACGAGCGCATTCGCTGTGAATAGTCACCGCTATAGAAACATCACCGCCGCCCTCGCAGGCGAGCGAGCGTCAAAGGAAATGCAGAGCGCCATCACTGTGTGCGTGGCCGAGCAGACGCCAGCCTCCTGTCGAGGCACCGACAACGGGCGTCACGACTTCCTCTATGGTGCGGGGCTCAGCTGCTGGGTTCTGCGAGCCAGGTTTCGGGTTCGGCGACCCAGCCGGCGGTCAGGATGAGGCGGCTTCGACGGTCAACAGTGAGGAATCCGAAGGGATGGCTGAAGTCGAGGTCGATGTGCCTGACGCGGTAGGGAGGTGGCGGGGCTATTCCGCTTGCGACGGCGCCGATGGCGGTGATCGCGGCGGACTCGAAGCCGGTGGCTTGGAAGGTGGCGACGGCGTTCTGCTGGGCCTGGGTGACGGCGAGCGGTTGGGTGCTGATGCCGGGGAAGTGCCCGCGGCTCGGGTCCGTCACTGTTGACAGGCCGAAGACTTCGGGCAGGTTCAGCAGGTCGTGCGTGGAAGTGATGGTGAAGCGCGGGACCCTGACGTTCAGTACATCGTCAGGGGCGTGGTCGCGGACGTGGCGGATGGTCATTCCGGGGCCTGGGCTGCCCGCGCGCAGGAGGCCGGCTGGGGTGGCGGGGTGGAGTCCGGCCAGTACGTCGATGCCGGCCGTGAGGACGTGGCCAGGTTTCATCGAGTCGTCACCGAGAACGAGGTGGACGTCGATTCCACCGGTACCCATGACGCGAAGCAAGGTGAGCGGACCGGCGGGTGTGTCGGCGACTCTGGCGCGGTCGAGTACGTGGGTGCTGCGGCGTAGGACATGGATGTCCCGTCCGGCCCACGGGCCGGCTTCGAACAGGTCGATGCCGTCGGTGAACGGGCGTAGCCACGTGGTGCGAACGGTCAGCGCCATGGCCAGGACAAGGAGCACACGGTCGGTCAGCTGGAGGGGCATGGCGGGGATGAGCCCGCCGGTCTGCTCTTTGGCCCAGGTGTCGAGTCGGAGTTGGTCGGCTGTGGAGTCTGAGGTCAGTTCGCCGTACATGCCTGCGGGAAGCGTGGTGATCCGCAGGGGCAGGTTCGGCCGGGACCACAAGCCCAGTGCCGACCGGATCGCCGTGGATCCGTTCATGATCGACAGTACGGCTCGGGCCGCCTGGGAGGCGGTAGCGGCGTCTAGCCCGACGGCCTCCTGCAGTTCTTTGCGCCCTCGTCCCTCGGCGGCTGATGCCAGGTGGGCCAGCAGTGGCCAGGCGCCTGCGCCGGCCATCACGACCGATTCACCCGAACAGGTCTTCACCCATCGGGCGGTCATTGCGTTCACCGCGGTCACCGAGTCGTGCCAGGGCTTCCCGTTCATGCGGGTGACCGTACAAGGGTCAAAAGTTTTGGGCGAGGACATTTCTGGTGGCCGTCGTGCGGCCGATTCGGTGGCTCAGGCCTGTCGGGGGGAGCGGATCAGTAGGGTGGCCAGTGCTTCGTCTGGGCCGACAGTGCTGTAGATGTGTGGGACGTCGGCCTGCCAGGAGATGTGCTCGCCTGGCGCAGCCAGCAGAGGGGCGTCGGCCGGGCCGGCGCGCAGCACACCCGCGTGGACCGTGACGTGTTCGGTCACGCCGGGGGCGTGGGCTGGCGAGTGCTGCACGATGCCGGGGCGGACGCTCATCCGCAGCAACTCGAACGTCGCGGTCGGCTCCTCGAAGACCTCCAGCAGAGTGGCCGTTACGGCGGCGCCGGGCACGCTGACGGCCTCCGTGGGCGGTGCGCCGGGCTCCAGAACCAGCGTCGTCAACGGTATGCCCAAGGCTCCTGCCACCGCGTAGAGCGTCTCCAGCGTCGGGTTGCGGGTGCCCAGTTCCAGGCCGGACAGGGTGGCCTTGCCGATGCCGGCGCTGCGGGCCAGCGCCGACAGGGAGATGCCGCGGGCCTCCCGCAATCGCCGCAGTCGGCTCCCGATATCCGTGTCTCGGCTGTCCACCCGGCAATCCTTGCATTCCGCCGCCGGGCTTGTCCCGCGGTGGCCACGTGGCTATGGTTCGTTCCGTAGACGGAACGATTGCGAGTCTGAGGGGTTGGCGTGCGGGTGCAGGCTGTCATGGCGGGGCTGGTCAGCGCGGTGGTCGGCTACGCCAGTTCGTTCACCGTCGTGCTCGCCGGGCTGCGTGCCGTCGGGGCGACGCCAGGGCAGGCCGCGTCCGGGCTGCTCGCCCTCTGCTGCGGCATCGGGGCGGCGGCGCTCTTCCTTGGGCTGCGGTACCGCATGCCGATCAGTATCGCCTGGTCGACCCCCGGCGCGGCGCTGCTGGTGGCGACCGGTCCCGTGCCCGGTGGCTTCCCGGCCGCGGTCGGCGCGTTCATCGTCTGCGCCGGGCTCATCGTCCTCGCCGGCCTGTCGCCCTGGCCGGCTCGGGCGATCGCCGCCATCCCGCGTCCGATCGCCGGTGCCATGCTGGCGGGCGTCATCCTCAGCCTGTGCACCGCACCGGTCCGTGCCGTCGTCGACATCCCGCTGTTGGCTGTGCCCGTCGTCCTGACCTGGGCGGTGTTACAGCGGTACCTGCGGAAGTGGGCAGTTCCGGGCGCGCTCGTCGTGGCGATCATCGCCATCGCGGTGCACGGGCCCGGCACCGGCCTGTCCGGCGCGGCGCTGCGGCCCGCGGTCGAGCTGACCACTCCGACGCTGAACCCGTCCGTAGTGGTGAGCATCGCCATCCCGCTGTTTCTCGTCACCATGGCCGCGCAGAACGTCCCCGGTATGGCGGTCATGGCGACATACGGGTACACGCCGCCCCTACGCCCGGTCCTCGTCGCGACCGGCCTGGCAAGCGCGGCGGCGGCGCCGTTCGGCGGCCACGCCGTCAACCTGGCCGCGATCACCGCAGCGCTGACCGCTGGCCCGGACACCCACCCTGACCCCGGCCGCCGGTGGATCGCGACGGTGGCCCTCGGCGCCGGGCAACTGACGCTCGGCCTCGGCGCCGGCCTGGCCATGGCTCTGGTGCTGCTGTCCCCACCCGTACTGGTCACCGCGGTGGCCGGCCTCGCGTTGCTGTCGGCGCTCGGCTCGTCGCTGGCCAGCGCGGTGACCGAGCCGGAGGGACGGGAGGCCGCAGTGGTCACGTTCGTGGTCACCGCGTCGGGGATGACGATCCTGAGCATCGGGGCGGCGTTCTGGGGCCTGGTCGCGGGCGGCCTGACCGCGCTACTGCTGCACAGGCCGTTGGAACAGCAATCGTCATCCACCGCGGAAGCCGGGACGGAACGTCCCGAGGGCCGGGTGGCTGCTATGTCGGCTGATCAGCCGTCGTAGCGGAAGTGGTGGCGTTCTCCAAGACGGCCGAGCCTCGAAACGACGTCTCGTACGGCATCGTGGTCACCCGCACCCCGGGTGGTGGTTGCCCTCCGGTGCGGCCGAACATCGAAATCCAAGCTGGGCGTCGAGACAGGCCAGCGGGCATTCGCCGCGCCCAGGCTCGTGCGCTTAGCGTCGCGCGCCCGGGCTAGAAAGCGGTGGCCGCGCGGGCTTGGGGCCACATACGTTCGCCTCCATGGTTGACGCAACTTTCGGGCATCCGCGCCTCGCCGCCATCTACGACCCACTCGATCCGGACCGCAGCGATCTCGACGCGTATCTCGCGATGGCGGAGGAGTTCGGCGCGCGGTCCGTGCTGGACATCGGGTGCGGTACGGGCGTGTTCGCGCTGCTACTCGCCGAGCGCGGGATTACGGTCACCGGGATCGATCCCGCGCGGGCGTCCGTCGACGTTGCGCGTGGCAAGCCGGGCGCGGAGCGGGTGCGCTGGCTCGACGGCGACGCGGGGGACCTGCCGCCCATGCAGATCGACCTGGTGACGATGACCGGGAACGTCGCCCAGGCGATCGTCGATCCGCAGGCATGGCGTACGACGCTGCGCGGCGCGTACGAGGCGCTGCGGCCCGGTGGGCGGCTTGTCTTCGAGACTCGCGATCCGGCGCAGCGCGTGTGGGAGGAGTGGGCGGAGTGGACGCGCGAGACCACGTACTGCATGACGGACATCCCGGGCGTCGGCCACGTCGAGACCTGGGCCGAGCTGACGGACGTGAGCCTGCCGTTGGTGAGCTTCCGGGGTACGCACGTGTTCGCTGCGGACGGGGGAGTACTGACCTCGGAATCGACACTTCGCTTCCGCGAACGTACGGAGATCGAGCGGGACTTGCACGAGCACGGCTTCGTCGTCGAGGACGTACGCGACGCACCCGACCGGCCGGGCATGGAGTTCGTGTTCGTGGCGCGGCGCGGTACCGCGGAGCCCGTTCCTCCCGAAATGCCCTAGGGAGCGTGCGCACCCATCATCCAGGCAAAGCGTTGCAGCAAGGCCGTCGGCATCGAGGCCGTGCGTGCTCTGGCAGGGGTCATGGAAGACAAGCGTGCGACGAAGGGCATCCTTGTCACCACCTCATGGGTGGGTAACGACAGCCGCGATTTCGCCGCTCGTCATGGACGCATGCAGATAATCGAGTGTGAGGAGCTCAAGTTCCTCTGCAAGGAGCACCTTGACCTCGATGTGCTCATCAGCCTTCCTAAGTCGCCTCCAAAGCGTTCTTGACCAGCGGGATCGCTGGTCAAGCGCCCTGGCGCATGTCGACACCACCCGACGACTGCACGCCCTGCTGCGCACCTCCGGACGCCAGCGCAACATCGACACCTGGACCGAGCGGCTCCAGACGCTGTTCCGCTAGGAACACCTCCGCCGGCTGCCGCTGGTCGAGCAAGCCCTCGGCCGCCAGGCCCAGGCCCTACTGCTGCAGCTGGACGCGGCCTGCCGCGCCGCCGACGAACTCGCCGACGCCACCAGCCAGGCCTTCGGCCAGCACCCCTACGCCACCATCATCACCAGCTTCCCGGGCCTGGCCGACCTCACCGGTGCCCGGGTGCTGGCCGAACTCGGCGACGACCGCACCCGCTTCGCCGACGCACGAGCGCTCAAGGCCTACGCCGGCGCGGCCCCCATCACCAGCGCCTCCGGCAAAAGCCTGATCGTCCATCACCGCAAGGTGAAGAACCAGCGCCTGGCCGCCGCCGGCTACGTCTGGGCCTTCGCCTCCCTCCGAGCACCAGGCCTGCCCCAGAGTCCACTACGATCGGCGACGCGCCGAAGGCGATCGACACTCCAGCGCGCTACGCAACGCCTTCAATCGGATGCTCGGCTGCCTGCACCACTGCCTACACAAAGGCGTGACCTACAACGAACACGTGGCATTCCCGCCGCGGTCGAAGGCAACGGCTTGACAACTTAGGCAGATCGGATGTCTGCGGCACCCGCTTTAGAAGAGTGGGGGTTGTACGGCCAGCACACGCGGCCTGAGCTGCGCAGATGGTCCGAACCACCCGCATCCTAGAAAAGATCATCCCGCATATGTCCCTGCCATTCGGCGAGGCTGGCCACTGAATCGCCTCTGACTTGGATGGATACCCCGGGTGCCTATATCCGCTCCGAAGACGAGGCCGGCCAAGGGCTGATGCCGCCGAAGGGACGCACCTGGGCGCCGGTCCGCACTCGCCCGGTGGTGGCGGTGCGCGGCAAGGGCTCGGGCCGGGTGAACATGGCCGGCGTCGTGGCCTACCGAGACGGCGAGCGACCGCACCTGTTTCTACGAACTACACATCTACCGGGGCCGCGAGGGCGAGCCCAAGTCCTTCTGGATCGACTACCGAGACCTGATCGTGGCCATCCACCAGCAGCTGGGTACTCCGGTGGTGTGGTGCTTGGACAATTTGAACGTGCATCTGGTCGGCCAACTCGCCGACTTCGCCGCCGAGCACGCCGACTGGCTGCGCATCGTCCAACTGCCCGCCTACGCTCCGGAGTTGAATCCCGTCGGTCACGCACCTCCCTCCGAGTGAGTGAGCCCCGGCCTGGCGCAGCTTTCAGTTGAAATGTCCTAGGACCTCGATGGCCGTAAGTCAGCGTGTGCCGTCGAGAGGTGAGGTGCTCGTGACGTCCTGTGACCGGAGCTTGCTGTACACCGCATCGAAGGTGAGCCCTGCAGTGAAGGCGACCGGGATAACGAAGAACAGCAGGCGGCGCGCACCGGCTCCTTCCAGCAAGTCGGGAGTCGTCGCCAGTTGCGCGGCCACAAACAGCACGAAGGCGATAGCGCCTGCGGTGGCACCGAGGACGGTGGTCCTGATCCAGTCGCTGGCCTGGTCTGAGGCGTTACGGATGATCGCCCCGCAGGTGGCGGCGAACAGCGGCGCTATGAAGAGGGCGGCGAGCCCGGGCCCGCTGCCTGGCATCCACGAATACGACAAGGGAATCGTGCCCAGAGCCAGCAGAAGCAGGCCGAAGGCGATGATCAGGCTTTGGCTGGTGCGCCGGTGCGCACGCATGCGCTCCTGTTCGGCGAGCCGATGGGCGGACAGGCGGCGGGCGTGCTGATCGATCAGAGAACCGGTGATCGCTGTGGCCGATCTGGGATGCCAGGGCTCCGCCATGGTGGCTAGCTCAGCGGGGGTGGCGTGGTTGGGCTCCCGGTTCGCGTACGCCCAGACCTTCTCTCCGCCGCCACCGAAATGGGCGACAGCCACGATCGGGATGCGCCGTGACAGAGTGATCAGTCCGGCAATGAATGTCGACCGGCCACCACCGAGAAGGAGCACCCCGTCGGCGACGAGGATTGAGCGGTAGAAACTGACCTCCCAGTCCACGGCGGCGTCTGGTTGCATGTCGAACAGCTCGCGGTGATCGGCGACCTCGGGGAAGTGGCCGTCTTTGTGGCCGTAGCGCCCCCATGCGTGAATTGATCTGGGCGTCGCCTGGCCGGAGGCCACGTACCCGCGGACCACATGCCGCTCAATGAAGTCGTCCTGGCTCGAATGCACGATGATCGGGCAGCCGCGTACAGCCAATTCCCTGCCGATCTCGAAGGCGGCTTCCTCGGCTTTCTCGGTGTCTCGGATCGTCGCGGCGAAATCGGGGCTTGTGCGACTCCCGGTACTCCCGATGATGGCGATCTTGGGATTCATTTGCGAGCTACTCCTGGGGGATGAATCGAGCCATGATACGAAAGTGAACACGTGTGTTTTCGGTAGCGGTCAGGGATGTCTGGCATCGGCACCATTTTGAAGCGAAACTGGTGCCTGTGCAGTCGACGCCTATTCGAATCTTCATCAGCTACGCGCGCGCCGATTCATCACACGCATCGACATTTCGGACATATGCCGCGGCCCTGTTCTGCGAGCCTGATGTTGAAGCGTTTCAGGACGTTGATATCAAGCCTGGCCAGGACTGGGAACGCGTTCTTCTCGAGCAGATGGACACGGCCGACATCGTGGTCCTGCTGATCACGCAGGAATTCGTCGCGTCGGAGTTCTGTATGCGCCATGAGCTGCCGCGGGCGATGCAGCGCTCGCGAGACGGCCTGTGCCTGCTGCTGCCGGTGAACGTCGCGCCGTTTGTACCCGGACGCACGCCGCTCGCGGAGCTGCAGTGGGTGCCCAGCGGCCCGCCGATCACGACCAGCCCAGGTGCCCAACAGGCGTGGATACGCGCGGTCAAAGAGCTCGCCAAGCAGGTTCGCGCGCGCAGAGCCCTTGACCCGGCCGGTTCCGGCGGCGAACTCGAACTGTCCGTGCCGGTTACCGTGCCGCTGGGAACGCGGATTGCGCACGCGCTCTCCGGTCTGGGGCTCTTGGACTGGCTGGCGGGCGGCGCGACCAAGCGACTGCTGCGGGCGCAGGCGAATCTAGAACATGCCTTCGCCGACCCGCTGAACGTGCTGTCGCTTGACGACGCTGCCCGGGTGTACCGGCGCTCGGTCCGGCTGGCTCTGCGGCTGGGGCGGCAAACGGCCCTCGACTGGGTCCGTTCCTTCGACGAGCTCATCCCGTTGGATTGCTACGAGCTGGCGTTTCGCACAGCCGACGAGGGCTGGCTGGCTCAGGTGGTCCGTCAGGGCAACCGGCACTCCGTCGCCGCCGTGTTCGAGCTGGCCACCAGGCTGTCATCGAGGCCACTGCAGTTGTTTGCACGCGACCGGCTCGCCCACCTGCTCGCGACCGCGCGGGCCCCGGAGGCTTTGACTGCTCAGCTGCGCCGCTGGTACGAATTGGGCCTGCTCGACCGCCGGACGCTGGCGGACTCGGTCCGTACACACCTGACGCACACGCCACTCAGCACGCATGAGCGGTTGTGGACGGATCTGCTGGATGATCTACCCGAGGCGCTGCTGCCTGAGCTGTTCGAGGTGCACTGTCTGCTTGGCCGATGTCAGGCTGCGGCACCACTGGCCGACACGCGCGCCAAGGAAGCCAGCCTCCTCCGGCGCGCGGTGCATGTGCCCCGGCTTTCGGACGTGCTCGCGACGCTCCGGCTGCCGCAACGCCCAGAGCATGTCGAGATGTTTCGCGTCTTGAACGAACATGCCGGCGATCTCTATGTCGCTGCCGGACGAGACAATGAAGCACTCCAGCGCTATCAGGAGGCAAATCGGCACGACCGCGTCAGCGAGTGCCACGAGCGTCTTGGCGACGTCTCCCGTGCGCTGGCCACCTGCCCGGCGGTGCTGCCGGACCGGATGGCCCGGCTCGCAGGAGCCTGCCTGCCCGAAGTGGACGCCAGGGTCGAACGCGGGGAACTGACTGTGGCGGCCGCACGCACCCAGGACCTCCTCGCGCACCTGGAACGCGCCACGGAGATCACCGCGGCGCTCTCGGCTCGTCGCACGGAGATCACCGGAAGAAGGAAGGCCATCCTGGCCACCGGACGCCGGTATTTCGGTGACCTCATCCAGCGGCAGCCGGCCGCCGCCACCGAGCACTACAAGCGGTGGAGCCGCTTGGAGGAGGCGGCCGGCGAGATCGTCCCGGCGGCTCACCGCGCCGAGGACGGTAACGAGCCCGTCCGCGCCCACACCCTCTACTTCCAGGCCGGTAGAAACGGCGACGCCGAGCGAGTCCTCAAAAACGACGATTCCCCCGCCGGATTCAGCGCCCGCGCCCAGGCCCGCGAGGCCGGCGGCGACGTCTTCGGCGCCGCCAGGCACTATGAGTCAGCCAAGCAGTGGGAGCGGGCCAGCTCGCTGTACGCCCAAGACGGCTGGTACCACGACGCCGCACGCTGCCTGATCACCGCGCTGGGCGAAGACGCCATCGAGGATCCCCGAGTGGTCGACTACCTGCGGCGCGCCGGCGAGTTCGAGCAACTGGTCCGCCTGTGCCGTCAGGCCGTGGACCGTACGGGCGGCAACACCAACGCCGTCGCCGAGCTTCGCCACTTGCAGAAGGAACGATCCCTCTCGCCGCGGCTAAAAGGCAAGGTGGACCGGACGCTGAAGGCCGTGGACGGCCGTGCACGGCACGTCTTCGAAGAACGCGCGCAATCCTGGGTGAAACAAGCCAAGACCGAGATCGACCAGCGGTTCGCCGACACATGGGGGCTCGACCTCGGCACCACCACCTGCGTGGCCGCCATCTACGACACCCGCATCGAAGCCCCCGTCCTGTGCCCCTCTGCGGGCCAGGACCACTTTGTCTCCACCCTCAGCATCGACACACAGGGCAGCGAGCTAGTCGGAATAACCGGGGAGCACATAGCGAGCAACCGCATCCAGACTCACATCAGCGGCGCCAAACGCCACATGGGCACCGACCAATCCCTGCCCGAGCTCGGCACCGGGTCCTATCGCCCTGAGGAGGTCGCGGCCCGGCTGATCCAGCACGCCCGGCACCTGGTGGAGACCTTCCTCAAAGGCCAGGTACGCGAGCGCGTAGGCGAACTGGCCCGCATCGAGCTCGGCGAAGTGCGCCAAGAATGGCTGGCATGGACCGAACATCACCACGACCTGCGGGTCAACCGTCCCCGCGTGATCGTGACAACGCCGGCGTACTTCCCGCTCAAGGCCAACAACGCCACCCGTGACGCTTGCGTGATCGCCGGAGTGGAGGCTGTCCGCCTGATCCACGAACCGACCGCCGCCTGCATCGCCACCGCCCGCGAGAGGGACCTTCTCGGCGAGGTCCTCGTCGTCGACCTGGGCGCCGGCACTCTGGATCTCAGCCTGCTGGAAATCGAAGACGGGCAGGACGAAGACGGGCAGGACATCGATAAGCAGACCTTCCATGTCCAGCAGGTAGATGGCAATCACCAGTACGGCGGCAAAGACTTCGACGCGGCCATCAGCCATGCGCTTCGCCAACGGCTGCACAGCGACGGCGTGGAAATATCGGATGAGGAAACGCGCCAACGGCTTGACCTGGCGGCGGAATGGCTCAAGATCTCCCTGTCCGGCCAGTCCGAGGCCGAATACGAGCTCATCGGCTTTGCCGGTTACCGGAACGTCGTCCGGCTGCGGCTGACCCGGACGGAACTGGCCAGCATCCTGGCCCAGTCATTCAAGGTCCTTCGCGAGGTCTGTCAGGAGTTCGCCGAGAAGATCTCCCACACTCCTGAGCACCTGGTCCTGGTCGGCGGCCCCATGCTTTCACCGCTAGTCAGCGACCTGGTAGAGGAGATCTTCGAGGTCGAACGGACCCGAGTGGCCAATCCACGGACCGCCGTGGCCTACGGCGCCGCCCTGCAGGGGGCCGTTCTCGACAAGAAGCTCAAAAAAGCAGTACTGCTGGACGTGACCCCCTTCGCCTTGGGCATCGCGACCAGCAGCAGGGGAGGCGAGAAGGAGTTCACGCAGCTGATCGAAAGGAACAGCCTGATTCCATCCGTGCGCAAGAAGATCTGCACCACCTATAAGGACAACCAGCAGAATGTGCACATCCAGATCTTCAGCGGAGAGCTCGACCCGAAGTCGCGAATAGGTCAGTTCGTGCTGGGGGACATCCCGCCCGCTCCACACGGCATCCCAAAAATCGAGGTCACATTCTCCATCGATGAGAATTGCGTGCTCGAGGTCACAGCCCGCGATCTCGGCACCGAGAATGCCCGGTCGGTGAAGATCAGCGACACCACCATGCTGTCTCCAGAGGAAATCCGCCAGATGACCGAGCGGCATCGTCAGCTGGCGCGTCGGCGGCGGCAGCAGGCCGAACGGGACGCATATCGGGCGGAGATCGCCGAACTCGTCGACCTCGATCTCGGCGAGGAGACATGGCGAGAGTACTCCGGACGGCTTGCCACCTACCGGCCGGCCGGAGCACCGCACGATGACCAGACCGAACAGACTTTGCTGGAGATGTTCCGCACGGCCGATCAGGTAGAGGTGGAGCTCTCCCTGATTCAGGGGCCGCTGCGTGACCTGGTGGCGCTGGGGCGGGCCTATCTGCAGGAGGACGGTGGCTCAGATCTCGAACGCGACCTTGAACAGGCCGCTTACCTGGCGGCTAAGCTGCGTAACCAGGCAGACCTCCTTCAGCCCGTCGCCGCGAGGGTGGCCGAGTGGAACGACCTGCTCGCCTGGATCCATCCCGACGATCCCGAACGCCTGCGCCGCTTTCGCGCCCACCATCACAAGGGCGAACATCGGCGGGCCGTAGACGCGATCAGCCAACGAACCGCCCGGCTGAACGAGCCCGCCGACATCGAACGCTACCTGTGTTCACTGGCCGAGATCGGCGACACCGCCCGCTACCGGAGCACACTCACCGCCAACACCGCCCTGCTGGGCGTGTCCTTCCTCGATCCCGAAGATCCTGAGGCATTCGTCCGCCGGATGAGCTCGTCCCTCATTACGGTCAAGGTCTCCCATCCCGGCGGAGGACGCGCGCTGGCCACCGGGTTTCTTGTCAGGGACCAGCTGGTGGCGACGAACCGGCGCTGGTTGGTCGACAGCGATCCCCCCCTCCCGATCGATCTGGCCAGAATCCAAGTCGCCCCCTATGGGCGGGTCTCGGCCGTGCACCTGCCCCCACAGGCGATCGACCTGGCCCTGATCGAGCTGGCCGAGCCCGTTGCCGCACCCTTGCCGCGCCTTGGCTACTCCAGCACTGTTCGGGTGGGCGACAGGGTGTGGATCGCCGCCCCCAATCCGAAGGCCGAAGCAGGATGGAAGCTCGGCTTCGGCACGGTGGACACGTTCGCTTCGTCTCGCGAGCACGGGTTCCGCCTGTTCAAGTGCGGCATGCAGGTCAAGCCCAGGGCCTATGGCGGCCCGCTGTTCAACGACCTCGGCGAGGTCGTAGGTGTGCTGATGGCCGACCACCACCAAGCAGACAAACCCCTGCCCGCCACATTCGCACTGTCGGTGGACGCGGTAGACCAACTGCTGGCGGGACACCTTGATTGAGCTGAGGCATCGTGGCCGGGAGAGCGACTGGACCTGCCGATGGCACCTCGTGAAGATCATCCTGTGCACTCACAACTTGCTCACGATCCGTGACAGCATCACAGGCTAGAGCCAAAATCACAGAGCGCCATCACATCGGGTGCCGGGACGGCTGTCGACGGCGAGAACGGTCCGAGATCTGATTCGATCGGCCAAGGAGAGCCCGAACTGGAGCTATCAGCGAATCCACGGCGAACACAAGCAGCTGGGACAACACATGTCGGCCACCACGGTACGCGTGATCCTCGCCAAGGCCAGCCTTGGCTCTCGGCGACGCGCCCCGATGCTCGGGCCTGACCTGGAAACAGGTTCTCACTGTCCAGAACACGGGCATTTATCGCCGAAGCCCGCCGCTACAAGGTCGAGACATCCTCACCAAGGGCCGCGTCCGGCTCATCGGAGGCAGCACACTGGCCCAGAACGCACTTCCGCAGATGCTTACCTTCGTGATCACTTTCCTGAAGCTCGCACCTTGCTACTCACGGCGGCCGGCCCAAGCTGGAGACCTGTTGCTAGATGCTGCGGATCACGTGGGACCTTCATGAAGCCACGCACGATCAGGAACCGCAGCACCTGCTGTAGGAGAGCGTGGCGAGTACCGTTCCGCCACCTGTCCTGACCTGGGCAAACAACCCCTACCAGTGCCACTCCTTGCTTGATCATCCCGTGCATGTCCCGCAGCGCGCCATCGCCGCCCATGCGCGCTAAGAGGCTCTCAAGCGATCTCTAACCCCAGGTCCACCCTCTGGATCCCGGCAGACTCACAGGTCATCGGGCTAGGGGTGGAGTTGCCCCGGTTCGATAGACACATCAGGGCTTGCGACTACGCGGCAGCATAGTCGGGGTCTTGAGCGTTCTTGAGCGCGTGTCGGCGTTCGTATTCGGCGGGGCTGAGCTGGCCGTTGGCGGAGTGACGGCGGCGCGGGTTGTAGAAGCCCTCGATGTAGCTGAAGAGAGCCCGTTCGGCTTCTGACCTGGTGCGGAAGGTCCGCTGGTCAATCAGCTCGCACTCCAGCGAGGCGAAGAAGCTCTCGGTGATCGCATTGTCGAAGCACGTCCCGGTCCGGCCCGTCGACGGACGAACGCCCGCCTGCTCACAGCGCTGGCCGAAGGCAAGCGAGGTGTATTGACCCCCCTTGTCGCTGTGGTGAATCACCCCGGCCTCGGGGCGACGCTGGTGCAGCGCCATCGCCAGCGCATCGGTCACCAACTCGGTGCGCATGTGCTCGGCCATCGCCCAGCCCACGATCCGGCGGGAGAAGACATCCAGCACCACCGCCAGATAGACGAAGCCCTGCCAGGTCGGCACATACGTGATGTCGGCGGTCCAGATCCGGTTCGGCTCCTCGGCCGAGAAGTTGCGCCGAACCAGGTCGGATGCAGATCCGGCGCGCGGATCGGTGATAGTGGTGCGGACGCCCTTACGCCTGCTCACCCCGGCCAGCCCGGCGGCGCGCATCAGCCGGGCCACCCGCTTGCGGCCCACCCGGACCCCATCCAGCTCACGCAGGTCGGCGTGGATGCGCGGCGCCCCGTAGATCTGATCGGAGGCCTGATGATGCGCTCGGATCTGCTCGGTCAGCTCGGCGTCGCGGCGAGCTCGCGCCGACAGGCCGCGCCGCTGCCTGGCCACCCAGGCGTAGTAGCCCTGGCGCGACACACCCAGCACCCGGGCCAGCAGGAAGACCTCGTGGTGGTCCTTCTCCGCATCGATCAGCCGATACCTCATCTCGGCAGATCCGTCTCCCGCGCGAAGAAAACCGCGGCCTTCCGCAAGATCTCCTTCTCCTCCCGGAGAATCTTGTTCTCACGACGCAACCGGGCCAGCTCGTCCTTCTCGGCGCTGGTCAGCCCGTCCTGGCGGCGGCCGTCATCCAGATCGGCCTGGCGCACCCAGGTACGGATCGACTGCGCGGAGGGCTGGAACTCCTTGGCCAACTCCTCCGGCGACCGTCCCGCGCGCACCAGTTCCACCATCTGCCGGCGAAGCTCCGGCGGATAGTTGTTCGGCACAGCAGACTCCTTCTTCCGGGAACCAGGGTTCCCCAGAGATCAGGTGTCCACCAAACCGGGCCAACTCCAGGAAGCCGCTTCAAGATCCACTACTAGCACCCTGACCAAAGAGCTGATCGATAAATGGAGTTGAGGTCTGCGGCTCAGCGTGTGAGGCAACGAGATTCGGCCCGCAAATGCCAGGTCGGCGACTCCTCCTGTACCTCCACTGTCACGGTGATGCCAAGCGCCTCCTTCGTCCCGTGAATGGTCCGGCCGGTATGCCGGTCCACTTGCGCGGGATCGAACGTCACGTCATAGCCGAAGCGAGGCAGCCGCAGAGTGTCCTCCATCAGGCGTTGAGCTTGGTCCAGATAGTTATCAACTGGTTGGTTGGCGCGGGACTGTACGGTTTTCGGCTCTGTCGCCATTTCGGTGGTAACCGATAGTGACCGCAGGCTTTGAAGGCGTATCCGAGGCGAACCCGCTGGTGAGCGGTGTGTATAGGTGACCGCCAACGCAAGTTCTCAAGGAGGGTAGGCCGCGACCGTAGGGGCGCGCAAACATCCGTTGGAGGCAGATGCTCCAGCTCAGCGGCATCCTCTCGGTGAACTCACGCTCCGTCACCACCGGATTCGCGACAGAGCCCGGTTTTCGGTGTAACTCCTGATCAAGGAGAACACACCTGATGAGTACTGTGATCCAGGCATCGACGGAGATCGACCTGGAGGACACCGCGGTGGCGCGTAAGGAGCCTAAGGACTCGGATCGCGAGCTCGTCGGCCGGCTGGTCGAGCAGGCCCGCGCCGAGGGCATGGAGCTGGTGGGTGAGAACGGGCTGCTGGGGCGGCTGACCAAGCTGGTGCTGGTTTCAAGGGTGAGAGCTGGCCCCATCTACGGGTGAGTGTTGGCCCCACTGCGTGATCGGTTGATTGCGTTCTGGTGAGTTTTGGCCCCACCCGCAGGCTTGTGGTGAGACTCTCGATGTGCCCGATGGCGAGGGGGCACGTGGTGGGTCTGAAGACCAAGGTCGAGTTGTATGCGGCGATCCGCCGAGATGCCCGGGCTGAGGGCCTGTCGATCCGCAAACTCGCAGACAAGTACGAGGTGCACCGCCGCACCGTGCGGGACGCGCTGGGCTCGGCATGGCCGTCACCGAGGAAGAAGATGCTCCCGCGCCGATCACGGCTGGACCCCTACAAGCAGGTGATCGATGAGATCCTGCGGGCTGACCTGGACGCGCCCCGTAAGCAGCGGCATACCTCTCAGCGCATCTTCGACCGACTGGTCGCCGAACACGAGATGGAAGGCGTGTCCTATTCCACGCTGTGCGAATACGTCCACGACCGGCGCCCGAAGATCCGCATTGAGGCGGGCCGGGCGGCTCCTGAGGTGTTCATCTCCCAGTCGAAACGGCCCGGAGTCGAGGCCGAGGTCGACTTCGGCGAGGTGTGGGTGAATCTGGCCGGGACGATGACCGTGTGCTACATGTTCGTGTTCCGGATGTCGTACTCGGGCAAGGCGGTGCACCGCGTGACCGCTTCCTGCGGCCAAGAAGCGTTCCTGGAAGGACACGAACACGCCTTCAACGTGCTCGGGGGCCTGCCGACGGGCCAAGTCCGCTACGACAACCTGACCTCCGCGGTGGCCCAGGTGCTTGGCTTCACCCGCGGCCGGGTGGAAAACGAGCGCTGGACCGCCTTCCGCTCGCACCACGGCCTGGAAGTTTTCTACTGCCGCCCCGGCCTGAGCGGAGCCCATGAGAAGGGCGGGGTCGAGGGCGAGGTGGGCCGATTCCGCCGCAACCACCTGGTCCCGGTCCCGGTGGTGGCCACGCTCGCGGAGCTGAATGCCACCATCGATGAGTGGGACACCGTCGATGACCAGCGGCGGATCGGCTCGCGTGCGCACACTGTGAGCGAGAGTTTCGCCATCGAGCGCCCCCTGCTGCGGCCGCTGCCCGACGATCGATTCGAGACGGGCCGCGTCTTCCATCCCCATGTGAACCGTCATTCGCTGGTCTGCGTCCGGATGAACTACTACTCGGTGCCAGTACGGCTGGTGGGCCGCAAAGTCCGGGTACTGCTACACGCCTCGGAACTGGTCATTTTCGACGGCAAGACCGAAGTCGCCCGCCACGAGCGGCTGATCGCCCGGGGTAAGCCCCGGCTGAGGCTGGATCACTATCTGGAGATTCTGCTGCGCAAACCAGGCGCGCTGGCCGGGTCAACGGCGCTGGAGCAGGCCCGCCAGCTGGGAACCTTCACCACCGTCCATGACGCCTGGTGGGCTGCGGTCCGCAAGGCCCACGGCGAGGCCGAGGGCACCCGCGCGCTGATCGAGGTGCTACTCCTCCATCGCGGCATGGCCCACCGGCACGTCGTCGACGGCATCGCCACCGCGCTGTCGGTCGGCGCATTGACCAGTGACGTCGTCGCGATCGAGGCCCGCAAGGCTGCCCACGCCGAGACCGGAATGGCCTCCGCCACTACCTCCTCGCCGACCGGCCCGGTGGGCCAACCGGCCGAGTTGCCGCCGCTGCCCTCGCTGACCGAGCGGCGCCTGGCCGCGCTCCCACCCGACAGCCGACCGCTGCCGTCGGTGGCCGCCTACGACCAGCTCCTGCGCTTTCGTCCACCCGCTACCGGCCAGGGAGATACCCCATGACGATTCACCAGCGTGGTCTCACCGAGCCGGCCGCCGAGACCGCGATCGACCAGGCCTGCAAGATGCTGCGCCTGCCCACCATGCGCAGCCAGTTCGTGGCCATCGCCGACGCCGCCGAGCGCGAACAACTCACCTACCGCGGCTTCCTCGCCGAGCTGCTGATGGGCGAGTGCGAGGACCGAGAGCGCCGCCGCTCCGAGCGGCGCATCAAAGCCGCCGGATTCCCCCGCCAAAAATGGCTGTCCGACTTCGACTTCGAGGCCAACCCCGACATCCCCGCAGCGACCATTCACACCCTGGCCAAATGCGAATGGGTCAAGAACGGGCACCCGTTGTGTCTGATCGGCGACTCCGGCACCGGCAAGTCACACCTACTCATCGCCCTGGGCACCGAGGCCGCCATGGCCGGATACCGCGTCAAGTACGTCCTGGCCGCCAAACTCGTCAACGAACTGGTCGAAGCCGCCGACGAGATGATCCTCAACAAGACCATCGCCCGCTACAGCCGCTACGAACTGCTCTGCATTGACGAACTCGGCTACATGGAACTCGACAAACGCGGCGCCCAGCTGCTCTTCCAGGTCCTGACCGAACGCGAAGAGACCGCCAGCGTCGCCATCGCCTCCAACGACAGCTTCGGCGGCTGGACCAAAACCTTCACCGAACCCCGCCTCTGCGCCGCGATCGTCGACCGGCTCACCTTCAACGGCTCCATCATCGAGACCGGCACCAGCTCCTACCGACTCGCACAGACACGCGCACGCCAGGCAAGCGGAGCCTGAGTCCCAGCCTCCGACCATCCACGCCACCCGATGCCATCGACGGCCGTGCGTTTGGTTTCGTTCGTGAGAAGTGACCGCATTTGTTCGTGAGTTCTGACCGCACTTGAGGGCTGGAACCATGATCAATGTTCGGGAGAGCCGACCGCACCAATGGGATGGAGGTCGCGGGGACAGGGGGGCTGGTTTGTCAGTGCTCGGCCCTACCATGCGGAGCATGAAACGATATGTCGACGAGGACCTGCACGGTGCAGAGTTCCGCGAGTGCGATCTGACCGGGGCACGCCTGATCGGCGTGGTCATGCAGGACGCCGTGATCGACGGGCTCATCACCAACCTCGTGGTGAACGGGGTCGAGGTCACCGAGTACGTCGAGGCAGAGCTCGACCGGCGTAATCCGGTGCGGCTGCTGATCCGCTCCGAGGACCCTGCCGATCTGCGCGAGGCAGCGCGTCAGCTCCATGCCGGCTGGGCCGCCACGATCGAGCGAATCCGTCGTACGCCCGGCATCGAGCGCCGCAGCGTGAATGACGAGTGGTCGGCTGTGCAGACGATGCGCCACCTGGTCTTCGTCCACGACTCGTGGTTCCGCCGTTGCTGCCTGGGCTCGACGGAGCTGTTCACGCCGATGGGCATCGGGACGACCGTTGAGCCCTACCGTGGAGCGCACGGGCTTGACCTCTCGCTCGATCCGTCCCTCGACGAGATCGTGAGCGTGCGTGAGGCACAGGCCGCCGAGCTTGAGGCCTGGCTCGACGGGGTCACCGCTGGGCAGCTCGCCGGGCGAGCGCCGGTGCCCGACGACGATGTCTGGCCGTCGTACGCCCGGGGCCGCTCGGTGCGGCGGTGCCTCGGCACGGTGCTCAACGAGACCTTCGAGCACCACGGCTTCTGCGTCCGCGACCTCGACCTGATCGAGGCGCAGGACGCTGAGTAGGACCGGCCACGGACTCACGCGGTACTTCTCGAGCATCCGGCGGTACTTGCCTCACATGCCTGATGCTCCGCAGGCACCTTTGATAACGGGCGGCCGCCCGGAGGTCGGCGAGCTCGTAGAGGTGCGTGTAGGATCCGCGTTCTTCTGTCGAAATCCGCACCTCCGTGTCAGTTGGTTGTCGGATTCGACATGCCGAGGCGGACCGGCAGATCAGGGTTTCAGTCCACTCGACTCAAGCTTCCAAGCGAGCCGACATGACGGGAGGATTCGACACGCCTGCGCGGACCAGCACAGCCGACAGATCACGCGGACTGTCCACCAAGCGCAGGTCCAGACGTTGCCATCCGACACGAAACTGCGGATCTTACAGTGCGCCGCCCTGGAGGCCGGCGATGCGGTCCATGAGTGCGGTCGAATCCCACGAACAACGACTTCGCCCAACCATGCCCGCGGTCACAGCCGACGAACAACCGCGGTCAGGTCACGCGAACGAAACCAGCGGGACGAGCCCACTGCCCAACATGACCACCGAAGCCGATCCGGGCAGCCTACTTGCCTAACATGACTGACAGCCCCTCAAACAGCTGACCAGCAAGTTCGCTTGAGAACCCAGATAACAATCGGCCTCGTAGGTGGTGGCGCGGTGCATGTCCTTCATCGCGGTCATCGCCGTTCGGGCGGCCGACATGGACCTGGCCGGGGAACCTGTGCCGCCAGCTTCTTCGGCGCCCGCAGGCAGTAGCTCTCGATGAGCAGCTCGGCGATCTCGTCCCAGTCCGCGTCCGGTTCGATCACCATGCCCACGACCTGCGGGTGCCACCTCGGTTTGTAGAACGGGTGGCCGGTGCCGACGAGCGCGGCGAGCTCGGCACCGTCGGAGCGGAAGGTCAGGACGGTGGCATCCCCGACGAACGGCGCGTCGCGGGTGTAGGCGGGCGGGTACTCGTCGCTGATGCCGAGGACGTGGGCGAAGGTCTTCTTGCGGACCAGCCAGCGGGTGCCGACCCAGGCCTGTTCCTCGTAGACGCCGGGGAGTGCGAGGCACAGCGCGCGGAGGCGGTCGAGGACGTCGTCCGGCACGTCGGGGCTGTCCGGCATCGGCGTCTCCCAAAATTGTCGGTGCTCTCGTGCATGATGCCCCGCCATGAGCCTGAACCACGTCGACATCGTCCTGGCGGCTGACCCACTTGCCTGACATGCCTTACCGATCATCAACCGCTGAATAGCCGGAACGCTCAAGACCCTGAGGCAGGCGGCGGAGACCTTCAGTGATGCATCAGCGTCAGGTGGCACTCTCGCTGACTTGATCAACACCTGAGCGAACGCCACTCGCCATGACCTTAGAGCCCGGGTGAGGCACGTGGCGGCCTCTTGGAACGCCACTCGACAGCGGCCGAGATCGGTCCACTTGCCTTACAGCGCTGCAGACCACTGACCAGCGAAGTCGCTCGAGAACCCAAGATAACCATCGAGCCGACGAAGGAGGCCCTGCGGCGCCGATCGCCCCCGGCAACCCCCCGGCCATCAGCCACAGCCAGCGATCGTCACGGGCTCAACCCGCCATCAAGGCCTCAGCTATGCCTCGGGTGGGGCCAAAACTCACCCGTGATCAAGACCCCCAAGATCGCTAAATGGGGCCAAAACTCGCCGGTAGGTGGAGCCAGCTCTCACCCCTGAAATCAACCAGGTAACGCACCGTGCGAGCCTGGGCTCAGGCGGCTCCATTACGCGCCGTCCTGGATCCAATTACCGATCCAGCCGGATGGGTCAACCTCAACGTAGGCCGAGGGACCGGCTCGGCGGAGTCCTCCACGAATACCTACACGCCGCTTGACCTGTAGGGATGAGGTTTCCGGCAGGCGCAGAGTCACGCGCAGGGCGCGGTGTAGGGGACCTCGCTGCCGACGTAACTCTGCCACTCCTTTCGGGAAAAAACGTTCTTGGTAAAGGCGCAGATTCGTTGGATGGCGGTGTCCACGTTCAAATTCCACAGACGTACTGACCCGTCACTGCCAGCGCTCGCCAGCACGTGTCCGTCCATGCTGAAGGCCACTGCGCTGACCTCATAGGCGTGGCCGGGCAGCGGTTGGCCGAGGGGCTGTGGGTGGGTCGGGTCGGTGAGGTTCCATAACCGCACCGAGGCGTCGCCGCCGCTGGCCAGCGTGTTGCCGTTGGGGCTAAAGGCCACAGCGTTGACGGGGTCGGTGTGACCGAGAAGGGGTCGGCTCAGGGATTGTGGGTGGGCTGGGTCGGTGATGTTCCATAGTCGCACCGACCTGTCTCTGCCAGCGCTTGCCAGGGTTCGCCCATTGGGGCTGAAGGCCACTGCATTGATTCTGCCGTCGTGGTCAAGGAGGTCGGCTAGATGCTTTGGGTGGGCCGGATCGGTGATGTTCCAGAGATACACGTCACCACCGGCGATCGCCAGCGTGCCGCTGTTTGGGCTGAACGCCACTGAATACGCTGGGATGCCATCGTGGGTCAGAGGGCCGCCCAGGTGTTTCGGGTGAGCAGGGTCGGTGATGTCCCATAACCATACGAGCCCCCTGTCGTCGGCATTGGCCAGCGTGCGCCCATCGAGGCTGAAGGCCACGGCCAAGAACGGCGTCGTGAGAAGGCGATCGCTGCGGGGTTGACTGCGGGGCTGCGGATGGGTCGGGTCAGTGATGTCCCAGGCCAGCACCGAGTGGCCGCCGCTCTTGCTGCCACTATCGACACTCACCAAGGTGCGTCCGTTTGGGCTGAGCGCCATCGAGGCGGCTGTACCCTCATCGACGAGGGAGTGGCCCAGGCGTTCGGGGTGGGCTATGCGGGTGACGTTCCACAGTTGCACGTCGCCGCCGGCGCTGGCCAGGGTGTGCCCGTCGGGCGTGAAGGCCATCGAACTAACCCTGTTGAGGTGGCCCGTCAGCCGGGAGTGGGCTAGATCCCAGGACCTCACGGAGTTGTCACCAGCGCTTGCAAGGGTGTAGCCGTCGGGGCTGAAAGCGACCGCGTTGACCATGCCGGTATGGCCAGTCAGGGGCTGGTCCACGGGCTCGTGGTCGATACTGGAGACGTTCCACAGCCGCACTGTTTTATCGCTGCCGGCGCTGGCTAGGGTGAGTCCATCAGGGCTGAAGGCGATCGCGTTGACATCGCCGATGTGGCCGGTTATGGGTGGGTACACGCCCTCCGGGTGACCCGGGTCGGTCAGGTTCCATTGCTGTATCGCCCCTCCAAGTCCAGCAGCGGCCAGGATATGTCCATCGGGGCTGAATGCCACCGATAAGACGGATCCGCCGTTATAGGTAAGTGGCCTGTCCCGACGTTTTGGATGGGCAGGGTCGGCGATGTTCCACAGCCAGATCGATCCCTCAACGTCGGTGCTCGCCAGGGTGCGTCCATCGGGGTGGAAGGCCACCGAATAGATGGAGTCCACGTCCATGAAGGAGCGGTCTGGTCGTATGACGGCCTTGGGGTGGCGCAAGGGGAGACCTAAGGGCCTTGCTCGGGTCGGGGCGGACGCGTTCCACAGTCGCACCGTTCTGTCATCCCCGGCACTGGCCAGAATGTGTCCATCGTGGCTGAACGCAACTGACATAACGGTGCCGTGGCCGATGAGAGGTTGGCCTAGGGACTGAGGGCGGCCCGGGTCGGAGATGTCCCATAACCGGACGTTGTCGCTGCCGGTGGCTAGGGTGTTCCCGTTGGGGCTGATCGCTAGAGCGTTGACAAAGTTGATCTTTTTGGCGTCGTGGTCGGTGAGGAACCAACCACGGGAACGTGGGCGAGCCGGATCGGTCATGTCCCACAACCACACGCTCTCGTCCTTGCCGGCGCTGGCTAGGATGCGCCCATCGCGGCTGAAGGCCACTGCCTTGACAGTGTCAGTGTGGCCGGTCAGCGGTGTGGACAGGGCGGTGTGCTGAGTGGCGAGCAGCCGGGTGTAGGAGTCATTGCTGGGTCTCATGCGGTGTGCGATCAGGGTCAGCTGGGCTGCCCGCGTCACGTCGGTGCTCTGCACCCGGTCCGCCTCGGCCAGGACACGGTTGTAGATGGCTAAGTCGCGCTGCCATACGGTTTCGCTTTGCTGCTGCAAAGCCATGATCGCGGCGGTGGTGGCGAGCATGGTTAGCATGGTCAACGCGGAGGTGACTCCCATGCGCAGTCGTGCGGTGCAGCGCTGTTGGCGGGTGCAGGCGGTCAGGAAGGCCCGCACGGCAGGGCTGAGATCCTCGGGTGGTGCCGTCGCGGCCCATGCCTGAGCAATGCTCAGGCGGCTGTTCCGATACAGCAGGGCAGAATCTAGGCCCGTGCGCTGCCACGTGGTCGCGGTCTCTTCGACATCTTGGCGAGTTAACCGGCCGGCACGGTCGCTGTCAATCCAGCGACGCAGCTGAGGCCAGCCGCGGATCAGGGCCTCATGGGTGATCTCCACGGTGTCTTGTCGCTTGGTGAGCAGCCGCGCCCGGGTGAACGCGTCCACAACTGCCGCGGCCATAGGCGGATCGCCGCCGACCTCAACCAACTCGGCATACGACCGGCGCCACCGGGTGTCCTCGGCCCCGTCTCCGCTCTTTACCAGTCGTAGGAACACCGCTCGGGTCATCCTCCGCTCGGCGGCGTGCAGGCCGGCCAGGGCCCGATCGGCCGCGGTGGCGATGGTTTTCTCGATGCCGCCAGTGGTTTGGTAACCCGCCACGGTCAATGTGGCGCCTTCCCGCTGCTGCCAGATGGCGCGCAGTGAGTGCGCCAGGAATGGAAGCCGGCCCGCCTCATAACCGCTCGCCTCTTCGTCATCGGTTCCGGCCATGACCCCCAGATCGCGCAGCAACAGCGCGACCAGCCCCGGCTCGATGTCCAGCCCGACATCCTGGGCGGGATAGACGATCGCCTCGCGCACTTGCGCCGGTGACATTGCCCCGACCAGCAGCGGACTGTCCTGCAACGCCGCTCGCAAGTGCGTGTCGCTGGTGCAGGCCGCGTAATAGTCGGCCCGCAGCCCCGCCACCACCAGCCCCACAGGCGGCGTCGAGCCGGCGTCAAGCGGACCCGCCAGCCGGGCGAGCAGATCGATGAACACCCGCCGCTGCCGCTGGTCGGTGCACAAGGTGAATAGCTCCTCCAACTGGTCAGCCACCACCACGACCCGCGCTCTGGGATCCTCACCGTCGATCCGCTCGTGTAACGCCTCGCGCAGCATGACCGCGCACCGATCCGGGTCGGTCGCGAACTGATCGGCTACCTGAGCGGAGCTGGTGCCGAGCAGCGGACAGATCTGCGTGGCCAAGGCGTGTACCGGGTCGGCAGTGGGTGTGAACACCAACGACGGCCAGCGGTTTGAGCCCGGCAGAGCACCTTGAGCGAGCCTGGGCAGCAGACCGGCGCGCAGGAGCGAGGACTTTCCCGCGCCCGACGGTGCCACGACTACCTGTATCCCTCCCCTCAGCAGACGTTCATCCAGGCGGGCGACCAGTTCGGCGATCAGCCCATCCCGGCCGAAGAACCACCGCGCCTGCTCACGCCCGAACGCGGACAGCCCCGGGTAGGGGCATTCCTCTACCACCGCACCCGGTGTCGTACGCCGCCGCTCGTGCGAGCGATCGCCAAAGTAAAAATGCTGATCACGGCCCGCCTGGTGAATGCGGGCCTGACCGGCGGCATGCGCCTCCAGGTGAACATCCCCAGTATCAGAGACCGGCACCTGCGGCTCATCCGGCATGCTCATCGAACCATCCCTCTCATGGAGGACGGCTGTTCCGCCGTGACGCTTACCGCTCGGTGATGTGCTGGTCGCGACCCGCCTGGTAGATCCGGCCTTGATCGCTGGCCGTCGCGCTCATAGTGATTGAGCCGATCCGCGCCCGCTCGTCAGCGGGCAATGCGGGAGTGAGGTCCTCATCCAAGACCCGCCGTAGCTCTTCGGCCAGCGCGGGTTCCGCTCGCACCAGCTGAGCCAGCCGAACCTGCCAGGATCCGGCCAACGCCTGCTCGGTGTCGGAGTCGCCATCGCGGCGAGCAGTCAGTACCAGAGCCCGGACTTCGGCCAACTCGTTCTCGACAGCGTCGGCCTGCTCGGGACGCACCCGCTGCCACAGTGCGACTGCCGCCCGACGGGCCTGTTGCCACGTATCGGTAGCCATCGCAGTCACCAGCGCCGTTCCCGCAGCTAGCACGATCGGATCCACGGCCCACCCCTTACGCGACGTTTGTCGGCCTCTCATCACCGTAAAGCGTGACGCCAGGCTCTGCTGCGTGAAGTGCAGACCTCGCGCCGCATCCGCCGACCTCGTTATGGGGCTGCTGGCGTTGGCGCAGATCAGACAGAAAGTCGTGGGACTGCATGTGTCACGATCAGCATTGGTGGTCACCGTGCACGAAGCAGTGCGTCTCTGGCGTCCATTGCTGCCACCGGTGCCGTGTTCAATGCCGTGGGTATCTTCCAGCATCGCCATTCTGCGGCTGACCTCGGGAAATGCAATCAAGATCATCCCCCGCATGTCCCCCGATCAAGGTCCTACGGCTGCATTCGGGTGCTGTCGGCGACCTATCAAGGGTCTGGCAAGCAAAAGACCTGCGGTGGAGAAACCGCAGGTCAGCGTACGAAAGGCCCGGTAGTGAAGAGTGCCCCCGGCAGGATTCGAACCTGCGGCACCCGCTTTAGGAGAGCGGGGGCGATTGGCCGCGGCTATGTGTGCTGAGCTGGAAAAACGCAGTATTACGCCTCGGTCTACTCATGATCATCCCCGGTATCTCCCCGAGCTGTTGATCTGAACCTTGGTCGCGTCTCATGCCTCCGCCAAGTCCTCTGCTATGGCGCACACGTTGCGGCGACGGGACTACGCTCACAACATCATCAACCTCGTGCCTGGAGCGGTTTGATGGCTGATCTATCCCCTATCCTCGCCGCACCTGCGGACCTCGACTTCCAGTTCCACGTCGGTGCGAGCCTGCTCACCGAGTTCGCGCGCAGCCATACCCCGGCGGACGTTCTGCGGGAGCTGGTGCAGAACGAGTACGACGCAGGAGGAACCGAACTGTCCATCGAGTTCGGCTCGGATGCTGTCATCATCCGTGGCAGCGGAAAGACCATCGACCGTGCGGGGTGGAAACGGCTGAGCGTAATGCTCGGCCACGGTCTGATACCGGGTGCAGGTGACCGCGTCGAGCCGAAGACCAACGGTATCGGGTCGAAGAACTTCGGTCTCCGATCTCTGTTCTTGTTCGGGGACCGTATCGACATCATGTCTGGGGGATGGCGCACGATCCTTGACCGCTCAAAGGGGGCGCTGGCCGCACCGCTGGTCCATCCGGGATCGCAGGCCCAGCCAGGTGTGACGCTTATGGTCCCGTACCGTCAGGCTGACGACGGGCCGCTGCGGGCCTTTGACGAGCATCGTGAGGCCGAGGCGCTGAAGACCATTGCTGGCGAGCTCGCGCCTACGCTCATCAAGCTGGCGCATCCCGGGCGGGGAAAGAACCTGCAGGCCGTGGTGCTTCGCTCCGCACGTCTTGGACACGAGTTGCGGTGGCGGCAGTCTGCCCGCGCCGAGGCGTCCGGCCCGAATCTGATAAGGCGGACTGCCCGCCTGCAGGAGCGTGGCCCTTCGCTGGGCCACTCGCTCGGACCGATCACTGAGCTGGAGTATCAGCATGTCCTGATGCCGCCAGCCGGGCTCCACAGGCCGAATGTGCCCGGCTATTTCCGGGTCCCTGGAGGCCGAGTCCGGTTAGGCGTCTCAGTCCGGACTTGGCGCGGTCGCTTGGACCTGCATACGCCCGGGATTTTCTACTACCCGATCGGTGCCACGCGGTCGCGGACCGGATTCGCATTCAGCATCAGCGCCCCGTTCGAGATGACCGAGGACCGCAGCCAGCTTGTCGATCCGCAGAACAGCGAGTGGAACGCCTGGCTTCTCCAGCAATCCGCCGCGTTCGCCGTTCGGCTGCTTCCCGAACGCCTGTTCGCCGAATTCGGCGCCCAGGCTTTCCTCGCCTTCGACCCGGAGTCTGCCGACTCGTCCACAGCGTCTCTCCTGAGCGAGGAGATTGACCGGCTGCTTCGCAGCGAACCGTGCTGGCCGACTCAGGCGACAGGCCGCGCAAAGCGATCAGTGTGCTCCACGGTCGGGTCGTTGGCGATCCCGATCAGCCCCGCGCTCGGGACCTTCGCTGCCGACGCCTTGCACGCGAAGGACCTCCTGCACTCCAGCTTCGCCTCGCGGCCAGACACCCGGGCGATGGCGATCAAACTGGGAGGCAAGGCGTTCAACGTCAACACGCTGATCCGCCTGCGCTGCGCCGGCGCGGGTGCGACGGGACTGGCGACCAAGGTCGATACAGCTACCGAGGTGTCACGCCATTACCCGGGCTTCCCCGAAACGCTGCGCAGCTTGTCGCTCCAGCAGAAGTTCGCGGCCGCCCTAGATGCGTGCAGGACCGAACTCAACGCCGGCCATAGGAAAGACCTGTCCACGTCGCCCACAACGCTGACCGGCGCGAACACGCTCGGTGCGCCGAACGAGCTTTGGCTGGTTCACGAGGCGGTTGTCGACGTGATTCCCCAGGACCAGACCCTGCATCCTGACTTGGTCGACTCTACTGTCCTCGCCAAACTGTGCAGATCATTCAATTTCTCGGAATGGGTGATCGAGGCGGCGAGACGTATCGAGGATGGGACCGCCTCCGAGCAGGAGCGTGATGCTCTCGGACGCTATATCCGTGACCGACCGACTCTGACGCGGAAGGCATGGGCTGCCGTCCGCCGCTCCCCAGTGCTCCAAGAGGAACGCGGAGAGTGGGTCGCTCCGGTGGACATGGTGAGCCGATCGGCGAGCGGAGCATCACTGTTAGCGCCGGCACTGCACCTACCCACCAGCGCTGACGAGGCGAACGTGTCACTCAAGCAACTGCGGTTTCGGCGCACAGTTCTCGGCAGCGACCTTGTGGCGCTGGCGCGGTTGGTGGAGCAGGGCTTTGTGCCTCCGGCGGTCATGCGACAGGCTGCGACGCGGCTGCGAAGACTGCTTACCCCCTCCGTGCTCGGCCAGCTGAAAACGATCAAATTCCTCGAGACCGGACCGGGCGCGGTCTCGGCTCCTTGCGACACCTACATACGGTCCGAGCAGCTGGTCGCCGTGCTGGGGGAGGACGCCCCGTACACCGTGGGCATGTCATCGGCCATGCTGCGGCAGCTGGGATGCCGTACCGAACCGCGAGCAAATGACATCCTCGCAACGCTCACGAAACTACGCGAGGCCGGTGGCCGCGTGAACAGGTCCGATCTTGTCTACCAGGCGCTGGTGTCGGCGTTGCGCCGGGAAAAGCGACTGCCCGGGGAACTGCGCAATCGACCGGTCATCTGGACGGACAGCAGATGGGAGGCAGCAGGCGACTGCCTCATCGGCAGGGACAACCGCAGTAGGTTTCTCGACGCCGTCACGGTGCTTCCGGAGAGGCTGCACGATGCTTGGGCCTTCCTGGGTGCTCCCCGGCGCCCTACCGACGCGCATTGGCGGCGTCTGTTCGAGCGCATCGGCGAACGCTACCGGGCGCAGCAGCCGATCCCCAAGCGTGTGGCCGAAACGTTGCGGCGGGCCTACCGCGACCTCGACAAGTCTCCAGAAGGGTTGCACCCTGGCACACCCTGTCTCCTGGACGACCAGGGCGGCCTGCACTCTGTAGAAGAGGCGCTTGCGGGAAGCTTCCTCATCAACGACGACCCGGCGCTGGCATCCGCAGCGCTGGCCGCGCGCGTGCCCGTTTCCTTCGCCGAGAGTTCCGACGGCGCGATCGGGTTCCTCAAAGCTGCTGGAGCCAAACCACTGTCGGGAGCAGCGGTCCTCGCGAGTGTCGAGTACGGGCCCGAAGCCGAGCAGGATCAGACAGGGCGAACAGGCAGCATGCTCACCCGGCTCCGCGACCCGAATTTCGCGTCCGCGGTTGCCGCCCTCGCCTCTACAGTTTCGGGGCCAGACCAATCACGTACCGCTGCCGGCCTCACGGCCCAGCTCGCTCAGATCACGCATATCACCGTCGTCAACGGGATACAGCGCAGGTACCGCATCGGCGGACATGACGTCACCGTGGACGCGGACTACGACGTACGCGACGATCGGATCATCCTCGCCCGGGTTGTTGGCGCTCATGAGCTGCGCCGTTCGGTGGCCAGTGCGGTCGCGGTCTTGGCTGACCCAGGGCCGCGCGGCGAACAGGTCCTCGGCGACCCCATCTACTTCTTGCTGCGCTGCCGATCTGCGCTGGAAATCCAGCGCGAGCTGAAGCGCCGCAAGATCCCTTGGCAGCCCAGGCTGGTACCGGACACCGAACACATGGAGGACGCTGACGACGAGGGCATGGCATCGCTCGCAGACGCCATCAGCCAGCATGTCATCCAGGAGGCCATGTCGCCGCCGCCGCCTGAAACCAGCGGTACGCGACAGTTGCCGGCACCAAGGCCGACCCGCGCCCCGCGGCCTTCACTGTCTGACCTAAGCCGTGTCCAGCCCTGGGAGGCAGCGGGAACAGGCACGCCACTGCGCCGACAGGCGGCCTCAGGTAGGGGTGTTTCCAGCAATTGGTCGCCACGCAGCTATCAGGAATCTGAGGATGACCGGGAGGTGGGCCGACGGGGAGAGGAAATTGTCCTCTGCATCGAGCGAGAGCGAGTCAGGCAACTTGGCTATGCCCCAGATCGTGTCAAGTGGATCGCGGACTCCGTTTCCGGCGCTGACCATGACATCGTCTCAGTGGACGACGATGGCGCCGACTTGTGGGTCGAGGTCAAGTCCACGACAGGCCGGCAGGGCAAGTTCAGCTGGCCCGCCTCGGAGTTCCGGCTCGCGGTACGCGCCCGCCGACGCTATGTCCTCTACCGGGTTTACGAGGCTCATACGACAGCGCCGTCATGGTGCCGCATCCGTGATCCAATCGGTTCCTTCGACGCCGGTGACCTGCGCCTCGACCTCAACAGCCTCACCGGAGACGTTGGACCTCTGCGAGAGTCCTCCAATCCGGACACCTAGTTGATCTGCGGTGCAGGGTCACTGCGGCCGTGCTCGATTGCTGCTTCGAATACGTCCGTGCCACCGGCGGTCTCGATGGCACGCTCCAGGTTGACTGGTCCAGGGTCATCGCGTTGGTTCTCATCTACGTGTCACTTGACAGGTTTCAGGCAGAGACTCACGCGATGGCCCGCCCGTCGTTGAAGGCGACGCGCCGTCCAGGGCCGGTTCTACACCAACCGACCGGGATGTAACCGATCGAACTGCGGCAGCCGCTGTTGGAGAGCGGAGGTTAATCCGTCCCTTCAGGCAGCTTGAGCTGGGCAGATAGCCGACTCGGCGCATTTGCCGAGCAAGATTAGCCCGCGTACCCAAGCGACGGGTGCAGTCTAGAGGATCGGTTGCCTACCGGCTTTCCGTATGGGTCCACCAAGCGAGTTCACATTGCCTGACCTCTTCCCCCATCCAGGTTACTAGCTAGATTAATAAACGAGGCATCATCAAAAATCCAGGCCATACCATCGGGCGCGCTGCTGTAGTTCACGTATGGACTGATCGATAAACTCATGGTCATTGCTATGAAAAGCTATATAGTCTAGCTCGCTACGGATCAGCTGGTCCGCGTGCGGAATGACCTCTCTCTGCACGTCACTGGTTCTCAACTCGACGCTCACACTTTCATAGGCATCGAGATCGCCGAGATTTCTGATTCCGCGAACACCAAGCCGTAGAAGTGAATCAACAGACGATCGAACACGATCTGGTTCATTGGCTGGCATGGAGGACAGCCAGCCAGCGAGGCTGAAGAAATCACACGATGGAGCACGGGGTGTATTCTGAATATCCCCAATGAGTCCTTCAACGTCCTCTAGAATCCAATTATTGCTTGCCGCAGTTCCGAAGATGCACAGGACACGCACAGCGTGCAGAAGCGCTCTGACCCGGCCAGCGTCGTCGGCGATACCCAGTTCATAAGACGTAAGTCTTCGCACAATGCGCTCAAGCTCATCTTGAGAATCTTTTAGGACTTCCATCAGAAGCGGGCGGCATTCTTGACTCGACCCTCCTGGTTCAGGCGGAAGAAGACCAGAGTGCGTTCCAAGAAACACAAGCTGCTCAAGTCGAGCTACCTTGCCAAGCCATTCGCGAGTTATGTTCGACTCATCAAACAACGTTAATAGAAAGTCACGACAGCTTGGATTGGAAAGAACAATGGATTGCTTGATGCCGATGCCAAGCACTCTTACCCAAGTTGGCTCTAGCGCGCGAAGAGCTGAGACCCAGATGTGAGCTGAAGACGGCCGAACATATGTCTTAACTGCTTCGAGCGGCCAAGGGCGCGGCGGCAAGGTCGCCAAGTGCAGCAAAATGTCAACGGCTATGCCGCGGTGCCAAATCAATTCAAAGCTAGCTGCCCAAAGATCATCTGGATTGTCTAAGGCCCATTGGAGCCTCCTGAATACCTCCTCGGCGTCGACATTAGCAAGTGGTCGTTCAATAGCATAACGTATGAGGCGAGGGCTAAAAGCGGAATGCTCAAGGACGCTCAGGAGCCTGTTGTCGAGCCTTAGTCTACTCTGCTCCTCCCGTGGGAGGTCTGAATAGTCTACGTGATTATATAGGATGTTTTTCCGGAGTGTTGTATCGGCAGGCGCTAGTGCAAGCGTATGTCGAGCAGATTGCTTTGATACACGCCTTAAGCGATCGTCCGAGCTCGATATCGCTCTACTAAGCTCATAGTCTCGCGTGGTCATAATCAGACGCTTGCGAGGTCGCCTAGCCTCCACAAAGGCGACGAATTGTGCTAGGCGGGATGACTCATTCTTGCGGAGATCAAGCGCGCCTTGACCAAGAAAATCATCGTAGTAAAAAAGCTGACGGGAGTCGTCGTCGCGAATCGATGCCCACGCCTCCTCTATATCATCGGAGACGTGAATAATTTGCCAATTATCAGCCAAACTAGATAGTACGATCGCGTCGGCTATTGACGTCTTGCCCGATCCGGGCGGGCCGCAAACAATACACACTCCTCTATCGCTAAGAAGGTTCTGGACCTCGAAAAAACTGGGGGTTTGTACCCAGACGCGAGCTCGCTGGGCGAGGTCCTGGAGGAGCGCCTCACTTCTTTGCCATATCCCAGCCTCGATCACCGTTTGCAGAACCCCGACTGATGTCAGCCATAGCTTGAAGTGTCGCCGCTCAACATGCTGAACCCGTCCAAGCGCAGCATTAAGGCTTTCGCGTCCCCAAATATCATCACGCTTGATATTTACACTTTGCAGAGCTTCAAATATTTTATCTTGCAGCTGGGGTGACATCCGGCGCGCCACAACCAATATGTAGCGTACCTGTCCAAGAGCAATCGCCTTTCCTGCCTCTTGCTGAAGGGCGTTAATGAACGTGCTATCGGATGAGTCGATGTAGCGTTTACACTGAACAACAATCGTTTCACCGGTTAACGGATCTTCGCCGCGAAGATCGATACCTTGATCGGGACCGGCCCGGTAGCTATGTAGTCTCAGGCCAAGATCTTCATTGAGTACATCCCTTACGAGATCCTCAAAATCAAGAGGCGACAAGGTCGAAAAGTCATAGGCTGGCATGCGATGTCTGCCCTTCACTCACAGTAGCGAGACTTGCTTGCAACTCGGGTTCTGTTGGCAACCCACTTCCAGGACGTTGGATCCACATGTCTCAGATGGCGCGGGATACATGATAATGGTATCTCTATGCCCTAGGGAGGCTCCATGCATCGAATCACTCACATGACGTACGCTATGGTCGCCCATCACGCTGCCCCTGGTTACCCACGCCTTCGTGGGTCTGATGCGGGCGTCAATGCCTTCCTCGGCGGACATGCGCAGGCACTCCAGGATCTCACTGCTAGACGACAGTTCCCCCCGGGTAGGTTCACCGACCATGAGACCAGGGCGTTGTTCCATAACATCTACGCAGGGACGGATACGCAGTTTCTTGATGCCGCGGACGTGCTGACGAAGCGGCTGATCAGTCGTATGGACCGGCGCACCACGCCCGGCTTGCTCGTAGCGATACGGGCCAACTATGGAGACACTGAGCGAGTGGCGGGGGTACTGAAGTTTGAAGTGGTTGCAGAGCATGCCGCCGTCCTACGTGAGTTGGAGTCAGGTGCGCTAGAACTTTCAGCTGCGCGGAACATGCTGGATGCGCCCGGAGATCTCCAAAAAGGAGCCCTAATCGCTTCTTGGCTGGCGGACGACAGAGCCATGATTGGTGAGCGCCTGACTCAAGGATCCGCGTACTTTCCGGGTGCTCTAGGTATCCAAATCTACCAATCCCCCTTGCATACTATGTCGAACTTCATCGACGTCATTGCTGAGGTCGCTCCCGAGATCGTCGACCGGGTGATCGAAGCGTTGCCGACGGTTCCTTCAGGAGAACCAGCAGAGGTGCTCGGCCATCTAGAGAACAAGGTAGATGAACTGGATGAAGTCCTACAGATAGAGATCACGCATCGGCTTGAGAATCTGCCAAGACCTGTGGGGCGTATTGAAACTGGGCAGCGCTTGAGCCGCGTTATCGAGGCCGGTCCGATCCGAATATCAGGGCCAGTTTCTGAGATGCTGGCGAAAGTAGATGTTCGTGAGGCTCTCGATGAGGGCTGGCGCGTGGTGATCAGGGCCGATGCGGAGCCTAGAATCGTTCATCGCCGATGACTCCAGCAGATGTGCGAATCACTGTAAAGGTCTGTTTACCCGTGTAGTGGGTTAGGTCTCGTCCGCAGGAGGTGAGTGATGAATCATGTTTACCGTACATGAATAGGGCCATCACAACGAGGTGGGCTGGGAGGATACAACAGTCGTCAGATCCCGATGGAGGGCGCCATGGTGACGCCTTGTGCCTGTCATTGTTGGGCATTGCCGCGATCCGGGTCGTCGGCTGCGGATCATCACCACCACCACTACGGGGCGGCATCTGGTCACCACGCTGATCAACGACCGTCAGCCGGCCGGCGAACTGATCAGGCTGCATCACGATCGCTGGGGGCCGCTTGGAGGGGGAATCCATCATGGCGGGTGGCCAGGTACTACGGGCCACGCAGCCCGTCCGGACTCGCCCAGGAGGTCTCGCCGTGCTGGTCTCCTGTGAAGTCCTGCGCCTGGCCATGGCTTACGCTAACGGCATTTGGCCGCGGATCCACCCCCGACCGGCCAGCTTCGTCATCGTCCTACACACTGCCCGTGACCAGGCCATGCAAAGCAGCGGCATCATCCCCTGGCCTAGCGACCTCATTAGCACTATCGGCCGAGAGGTCATGGCCGCCCTGCTGCCAGAACGCCGCGTCCAAATTCGGCGCTCCGGCGACGCCAATCGCGCTATCTCCAGGTAGACGCCAAAGACGATGTTGCGCGGGCCAGTTGAAGGTCACCTTAGATATCCCGGTTGAGCCGCGTCTGGGACATCCGGCCTAGGATTCAATCACACGGCATTGCTGCTAGAAGTCCTCGTCGATCTCGGTCCAAGATGCAGAAGCATCAACAGCCTTCTGATGAAAACTGTCAAGACCGCCCGTAGCAGCATTTATGTCGATAGATGCACTAATTACTTGGACGTCGACTCCGCTGGCCGGATCCAGCACGTCAGCGAGTTCAGTGAACAGCTTCCACATAAGTTCACGCATATCAGGGTCCACGATGCTTCGGTTACTAACGGTCACCCGATGTATCCGATAGGCAACACTAGTGGCTTCGTCGCGTGGTGGCATTGGGTCACTGGGGCCTGGTCTATGGTCTACGGGCCGCCCGTGGCCACCGGATGACGATTCCTTTGTAGAGCTCGCAGACTCGTCATCCGTCTCGTCTGCCTTGGAGCGCCCGAGTTGATCGAAAGGTGCGGAAACAACCCTTAGGATCTGGTCAGAACTTCCGATGAGCAGCAACTCAGGTGAAGCCACTTCGATCGGCAGCCCGGCATGGGTAACGAGTGCCCAGGCTATGCCGTCCGAGTCAGGTCGAAGGGCGTCGAAAATTGCTCGACGAGCCTCGTTCATGCTTGGAACCATTGGGAAGGAGGGATCGCGCCAGAACTTGTCGATCACTTCGACGAGGGTATAACTTCGCTCGGATAAGTCGAGCAATTGATGCAAATAGGAGCCGGATAGCTGGCCTGACGTGACTGCGTCTCCCTTTCGGACGAGTTCACCCCATACATCATTTCCAGACAAGGAGCTCTTCGCATCGCTCTCAAAGCGAGCGAACGCTACGTGGAGCCCATCCTGGTCGCGAACGAGATAGGCGAAATGCTGAAATGCCCTCCGTACGTCGGTGTCGAGCTCCTTTAGCGCCTTAGTATACTCGTCCTCGACGTTCAGATAGAGATCACTGTCGGGGTCTACATCGTTGGCCGCCAGCCGCCACGCTACAGCATGGCGGGCACGTTTAACTAGCGTATCGCGGCGTTGCGTATTTACACATGCGAGTACGCAGGAAGCTGCAAAATCCACGCTCAGATGATTCTGGCCGAGGCCTAGCACGGCGTTGATATCGGCCCGTGTCTCTGAATCTTTGCCATTAAGCAGCATCCACCGACGGGGATCCAGGATCACCAATCGATTGCTACGTCTCTGATCGACGTTCTCGAATAGGTCGCGGAGAGTATCAGGCTCCTCATCTGCGGGAACGCTTATGTACTGAATATCATCAAATCCTGACCCAGGCGTAGCATTCTTCCGGGCGCGCTCCCAGATGAGCTCCCAAGAAGAGACTGGAGTTGTGCGCCCGAGCGCGGACCTATGGAACATTCGCAACGTTTTGGTCGTGGAGAATTGATACCTGGTGGGGCTCGTGCCTCCGGTGCCCGGTATGATGTCGAAGGCGCCAAGCCCTTCCTCTGGGTCAGCTAGCGCATTGAAAATCTCCTCGCCATCGGCGAACGCGAACTCAATATTAGGGACGAAGACGCTCGCCAGCAGCTCAGGTTTGGTCGCACCGCGCTTACCCTGCGCCCTGGCCGCGACAGAATAGAGCCAAAGTGCTGTCGCCATTCTTACCGCCGGCAGTGGTTGTGCGCTAGACCATGGACGCCCGTTCGAGATCTCCTGATCAATCAGAAGCGAGCGCCCTTGACGCCTATCTGAGGAGATAACGTCAGTCTGCGCAACCTGTCGAAGCGCGACAATGGTTCTGTCATTTCCGTGGAGTACTCCCGAGCTGAGGACGTTGTCGGCAGTGAGGTGAAGAGGTATGTCTCCCACGCCGATCAGCGCAGGAACCCATGCCTGAGCTGCGTGTTGGCTGACCCACCAATAGGCGGTGGCGGAAAAGACTTCGACCGTCGATCGGACTTGCTGAAATCCGGCGTGTTGAGTCCAATCGTTCTCAACCAGATCAAGCAGGTCTGGATGGAAGGGATAGCTCTGCGCGAGTCGGTCAGCGAAACCACCCAGCTGTCGCGGTCCAGGCAAACGCGAAAACACTTGGTCGTTCCACGATTCGGCGGAGAGTGATCGCCAAACTTGTGCTAGGTCCTCAACAGGCAGTGGTCTGTCAGATTGACGGAAAATACGCCGCCTGATTATAGCTCCGAAGTCTTGAGGCTCGTTAACCGCGATATCGACTCCGTTGCGCTCTAGGCGCCGGGACAGATAACTTCTGAAGTCCGCGGCCGCTCCTTCGTAGCCCTGTTCGTCTAGATCAGATCTAATCATTACGATGACCATCGCTACATGAGGTAAGTCATCGACAGCGTCGCAGAGCGCATTGAGGAAGGCCTGCTCGCCAGGCATGTCCGCAACATGTTCGCGATCAGCGAGGGCAAGGGCGTAGTCCATAATCTCGTCAAGCAAGATAAGAACCGGTTGGCTGGCTGCGCTTAACGCATCCTTTAGCGCCGCCTTATCTATACCTTTAGAGACATGCTCATCATAAGCCGACCGGTCGCCATCAAAGAGGCTCCACAGGAAGCGTTCGTGAAGGTTGGTCGCAGGTCCGAACTCTGGACGTGCGACACCGGGGGAGAAGTGATCTGCGCACAGTACGATTGTTCTAACCTGCGGAATTACTACTGTCTCGTTGCTGCGAGACTCGGCCTCGCGCTTTACCGCGATTCCAACATCCGTTGCGAAGAAGGCCTCGGTATTTGTAGCCATGTGCCAACAGCCCACAAGGGCGTGGCTCTTGCCGCCGCCCATCCCCTGATCGAGCTGGTATAGAGCCTTGATGTCGGCCGGCGTCGCGAGACGCCTTGCGATGTCGGCGAGGAAGCCGACGAGGCGAGGCGTGGGCTCTGTGATATCGCACCAGTATGTAGCGTCCCTATAAGGAACCTCATACGTTTGATATACGGCTGCGTAGAGGGACATCTGGAGTCCCTCTGCGTGCCCCTGACGCTCGATAACCTCTGAGCGAAGGTCAAGGATGTCCGCCCAATGCGGGATGGTCGTCATCCACTTGCTCCCTACTACTCATCGAACGGCAGTTCAAGCACCGACTGGCTTGGGTGTCGTCTCTTTAGGCCGCTTCTGGCCATAGCGACAATGGGACGCCGATTGCGTTGGCATGCAGTAAGCGCCTTAGCGATCTTATCCGAATCAGGCAGCTGTTGAACAAGATCGGAGATAGTGGCCCAAATGTGAGCATCGTCCGGATCTCTTACGGCGTCGGCTAGAACGGTGGCCGCCTCCTCGGTGCCACCCGTCGGCCAAGCAGCTGCGAGGGCGCGAACTATGTGGATGACGCTAGACCGTTCTGTGATAGATGGCGGCGCGTCGAGGGTAATCACGTAACCACTCTTAGTTTCCACAAGAAGGTGCCCGCGTAGATCGGCAAGGCTGAGCTCGCTAGCTTGGGAATGAAAGACTGCCTCACCCTTGTTTACCGGCGTCCGACCAAAGGCGCGAATCCAGAAAATAGCGAAACGGGTAAACTTGTCGAAGGTTTCGAGAGGAAGCTTCTCGATTTGAATCGCCATTGTGTCTTCAGCGGCCCTTCGGCCGATGCTAAGGAAGTGATTCAAATCTGGCTCGCTTCCGTCAGCACTAAGCACTCTTCTGTAGCGGCCAACTACCTCCATGGCGGGACCATATGACGCCATAAGCTGATCAGACACGGCGAGGTGATCATCGTCCCACTTAGGCTGGCGGTCACGTATTAGTTCTACGATCTCTCTTTCCACGTGATTCGCGAGTGCTGTAGGGCGTTCGGAAGGTGCAGGTCGGCATCCGATAGTTACAGTAACCTTAATTGAGGCCACTCCTGTTTCGCCAGACTCAGTCCTAGCCGGCCATGCAGAAGTGACTACAAAGCCAGCATCACGGACGGCTCCGAGCAGGCGGCGCCAAGCCGCTGGATCAGAATGGCCAAAGACTACAAGAAGCCTTCCCTCTGGTTTGAGCACGCGTCGCATCTCACCGAATGCAACTGAGAGTTCCTTTTCGTACCAGGCAGCATCTCTTGGATCGCTGTCTCCGCTCCTACGGCTTACTATGATTTCCTGATCCGTGTTCTGAAGATGATCTCTGTTCCCGAACAGCTCAGGTAGAATGTCAAACAAACACCGTTTAAGCCAGACATAGAACAGATCGCTCGCATCTGCGTACTCAATCATTGAGTAGTAGGGGGGGTCAGTGACAACGACATCCACAGTCGAATCCCGATAGGGAAGGGCTGTCGCGGATGAGATTCGGAACTTGCCGGCCTGCGCCAGAGCCGTAATACGTTCGAGGTGCGCCTCTAGCGGGCGCAGCATAGTTTCAGCTCTAGATGACCATGTGCCAGGGCCAGTCCCGACGCCCACTTCGAAGAAGTCAAGACCGTAGCCAATCGAGCTCTGGTTAACGAATATGTCGCCGACTTTATTGCGGTTTTGCTCAGATCCGTTGGTCTTTCCGACAGCTTGAAGTCGAACTCCTCGAGTGGCGGCTCGTAGACAGCGCACTAGATTAGCGCAAGCGTATGAGGTCAGTGCCTTAGCATATTCGGGTGACACATTCGGCAAGAGCTCAGCATGACACTCCCGAATCGCTCGGACTGTCTCGGCAAATAGTCGAGCTTGACGCCTATTCATCAAACTGCCGAAGTCGAGGAATCCATACCCAAGCGCACGAATAGTGTCATTGCTTCCAGAAGGGATGCGCTCATTGGGTACGGGCGTCAAATCACCGAACGATTCCAGGTCATCGAGAATACTAGGATCAGTGGCGGCCTCTATTTCTCGTTCATCGAGAGTGCGAAAAACCTTCCTTTCGATAGGCTTTTTGCGTCCAGGGACAAGTATCTGCACAATATCTGCGGTGGCTATCGGTGCGTCTTGATACTGCTTTGCGAATCCCTTCGACTTTACGGCATCCAAGCTGTGCACGTGGTGGCAGCCGGCGAACGGGCATCGGGCGGACTTTCCTCGTCTACCCGCTGATGCTGTAAAGGTGGGTTGATCCGTAGGGATCCCCTCGAACACCTCAACATGCCAGGTACCGGACTCGGTGTCTGCATGAATGCGAAGCGCTTGGCCGGGGTCATAGGTTCTCTTATATGGGTTCCGCAATACGAGAGATCCTATGAGTGGAAAACGTCGCTTACACGCGTCACACGGGATAGTTGTCGCCCACAGGGTTCCCCAGGGGTAGTTGCCCAGTTGATTTTTAGGGTAATAGCGAGACATTTTCTTTTCGACGCGTATGCCAACTTCGTGTAGGAGCGAACGAACGTCAACGAGCAGTCTCGCCTCTGGTGAAACGAATAGAGCTTCACTGCCTTGATCTGACGATATATGTTTGAATGGCAGAGAAGGCTCTCTATCCCAATTTTGGAGAGGCCAATCTGCAAGTAGACGGCTTGCCAATACTGCCACGGGGGAGAGATCTACGCCTACTGCGCGGAGACCGAGACGCGCTGCTTCAAGCGGAATGATGCCTCGTCCGGAGAAGCAATCCAGCACCACCGGTTTTTTGGAGTGGTTGTTAACGATCTGCTTCGAGAGATTCTCGATGACGTCTGTGTCGCCGGTGCGGACAGCTGTATTGACCGCCGTCCGCGACTCCGGACTGTCCTCAAGTAACGAGCAGAGTACTGCCGCTCGTGCTTGAGCAATAGGTCGTGATGCGAACCACGTGAAGATGGCTTTTTCATTCTGGCCAGATCCCTCAGGCGTACGACATGCATCGTCGACAGCCGCAACTGGGAACCAACGGTCGATCATTCGGCTTTCATCGATGTCTTTCATACATCTCCTTCGATAAAGCGGCGTAGTTCGGAAACTGGGATACGGAAACGCTGGATGCGGATGGGAGCATCTGATAGCGCGCCCGCCG
Organism: Nonomuraea sp. NPDC049269; assembly: GCF_043197155.1. Taxonomy (NCBI): domain Bacteria; kingdom Bacillati; phylum Actinomycetota; class Actinomycetes; order Streptosporangiales; family Streptosporangiaceae; genus Nonomuraea; species Nonomuraea sp. NPDC049269. The sequence continues at coordinate 429,088 of NZ_JBICSO010000006.1, read as the reverse complement.
GGTCTTGTAAGCGGACGGCGATCTGACCGCCGCTGACGCAGTTAATTACTATGTAGAGCCAGTAATCCGCGCCGCGTTGCATAGCTTGACCCCATTCATGTGATTCTAAGGTCACACTCGTGAGTGTATCTAGCTGACCTTTCACCTCCACGAGACGCTGTTCGCGTGTAACTCGATGGCGTGCGAAGAGGTCATAGCCTAGCCGTGCCGATTGCCGATCGTCCACTTCGAAGCCGGCCCGATCGAGCTCTGCAGCAACGCGAGCGATAGCGACTGCCTCACTATTTGGGTCATAACCCAAATCAGCTGTCTGCCCGCCGCCGGATACATGCAGCCATCCGACCAGGTGTGGTGCAGAGATGGTTACGCGTTCAGCCTCAGCTAGATCGCGAGCCCTTTGAGTTTTGTCCAGTTCGAAACGTTCCCGCGCTGCGCGTCGTTCTTCAAGAGGTAGATCCCGTATCTGGCGACTCCAGCGTGCGGCAACTTCGTCGAGATCGCTACGAGCTCTTGCAATCCACCGGCTTTGAATAGATTGCTCCTTACCCGCCTCTGCGTTGAGGTAAGCGCACGCCGCCTCCTCTGCGGACAGGCGCGCTGCTGGTGTCGGAGGGTGGGCGCTGTCTGTGGAGGTTCGTAAGTTAGCAATTGACTCCCACGCAATATGGAAGGCTGTCTTGGCGGAGTATCGAATCAGGAAGGGGAGAGAGCGACGGGTTCGAACGACACCGTCGGATCTCTCAATGTTTGCGTCGAAGATAAATAGCTCATAGTCAGTTAGGCTCGCTGGGTCATAAGCAGCTCCGCCTCGCCTGACCTCTGACTCGAACTTGTCGCAGGCATACCGGGTAAGTTGCCTAAATGGTTTTTCGCTCGGTCCGATCGTAACGATGCCTCGAATCTCAGCGCCATGTCGTCGAGCGTTTTCTGTTGCGTTGCCATCGACAGACACCAAGCATGTCATGCCCTCTCCTAGTGGCTCGGGGAGAAGGGTTTCTGAAGTGATGGTGACTATTTTGTCGGCGGGTCCCGGACTGACTGACCATCCTGAGGCATCCGCCAACGATCGTAGGAAGCCTTCGACCATTATGGGATTTACCGCCTCAAGGCGGTCCTGAGCAAATCGGGCTTGCGCTTCGTGTAGATCTGTCGGGCTTCGCAGCACGTCTTCGTCATTGGCAAGCTCCCGTGCTTTTGCTATAAGGACCTCGGTTGACGGAACTTGATCCATGACTAGCCTGGATTGGCCTGCCTGGGCATCGGCAAGCGCTGCGGTGAAGTTGAAGCCGGTGCGCTCAGCTGTGGCATCGAGTAGGTCAAAGATTCGCCCGTTGAGGGCTTTGGATGCTTCGCATAGATTGTTAAGAAGGACCTGCTGAACTCGTCCTTCTCTTGTTGCGGGTGCGACTAAGTGATATACGTCGACTGTGTTGGCCTGCCCTATTCGGTGGAGTCGGCCCATGCGTTGCTCGAGACGCACCAATGACCAAGGGATGTCCCAATCCACCATTACATGAGCGGACTGGAGGTCAATGCCTTCACCTCCGGCGTCTGTAGATATTAGCACTTGAAAGTCGCCCGCTATGAAACGCTGCTGTAAAATGTCGCGTTCTTCGTGAGTGCTCTGCCCGGATAGAAGGCCTGTAGAATAGCCAGTGTTGTCGAATAGTGTCCGTAGCCAGACCGCGGTATCGGTGAATTCTGTAAAGACGAGTAGCTGGCCACCTGCTGGCCCAGGCCGTAGGTTGTGGGTACTGCATATGTCAAGTATGTGTTGCCACTTTGCCGGTTCAGTAGCTGAGGCGAGCCATTGCTCTATCCGATTAAGCGTGTTCTCTACATCAGCCAATTCGGCTCGGCGATCTCGGCTTCGCTCGGATATAATCGACGTTTCCGCCTGATCCCATGCTTCATCATCCTCAACTGCAGCCCCGAAAAATGTCTCGCTTTCGAAGCCAGTTGGGGTTGGGGCAATAACCTGAGTGACCTGAGATTGGACTAGAGCAGTACGTCTGCGGGACAGAGTGGCTGCCGCAGCTGCTAACGATGATGCTGCGCGCTTCCCGTAAATCGATCGGGCGAGGATTGAGCGTTGATCATACCATGTGTCAACGTAAGTCATCACTGCGTCATAACAGTTGAGCTCTTCTCCTGTAAGGTCAACCTGTTTTGTTTCTGCCTGGCGGGGTTTGAATAGGAGCTCCCCATTAAGTCCGCGCAGATCTTCCTTCATTCGTCGTAGGAAATGAAGTCGGCCTGGCCGTGCAGGCGTCGTGACATCGGTTGCGCGTCTCGGTTTCGTGGGGAGGTGATAGTAACTGGGATCAAGTAGGTTCAGTAGGGATTGAAAATACCACTCTTTTCCGCGATGCGGAGTGGCTGTGAGGAGAAGGAGGTGATGGGTAACTTTGGAGATATGACGAGCGGCGCCAAGATATTGAGATGTAGGGGTAAGTCGGTGGGCCTCGTCGAAAACGACAAGAGACCACGAGGCTTCTGGGCCCGCCACTTTGCGAAGTACGTCGGTATTGTGGGTGAAAAGATCTACAGAGACCAGCCATACATCGACGTCTGGGCGAAGTGTACGGGGCTCGCGCGCTATAGCGCTAGTGATTCGCTCTGCGTCGATGCCAAAGTAACGACGTAGATCGTCTATCCATTTTGATACTAGATGGGCTGGTGGAATGATTAGAATTTTTCCAGGAACCACCCCCCGCCTTTTGCCTTCGGCAATGTACATTCCGGTCATTATTGTTTTACCCGTACCCGGCTCGTCAGCAAGGATGAAACGCAGACGGGGTTGAGGCAGCATGTGAACGAATACTGCTTCATCTTGGTGGGGGAAGGGATGAAGCGGCTTTGTTGCGATGGCCGCTGCACGAATACGCGGTGTTGCCCACTCCATCCATTTGCCCCAGAGATAGGCGATCGTGGCGACACTGGATCCGGTGCCATCATTTGCAGGTAGATGTCCAGCTTCAATCTCCGACGGAGTTAGGGTTGCTTTGCGTAGGTTCCCGGCCGCGTCCTCAACGATCAGATCCAGGTAGTCCCCCCGGTTGGCGATGATTGCGGCTATTGTCACGGACTCGTCGACCCATTTGAATCGATCGCCAACGCTGAGTTCCACTATGCCTGCCTACTAGGTGATTAAGTTGATCGATCTGGTGCTTCTGGCTTTTCCCTCACATCCCCCCGACGGTCCCATGTGTAGGCTCGGGGTTGGCGAGACAGAGTTAAGCGTAGCTTTGTTCACTTGATGTGTGTCAGTCAATCGTGCGGTTCCGGCGCTATTTGCTTCCCCATCGGCAGCTTTGATCTCAGGGCCCGAGGGGCGTCTTGGAGCCCAGGGGGACATGCGAGTGGTCACAACGTGATGGGGCTGGTGAGAGGAATGCGCGAGGGTGGCTGATGGACAGGCGGAGCCACCCTGCGAGTTCGATGGCAAGCCCCGACGAAGGAGGGGCGCGGCAGCCGATTGCCCCGGCCATGCACCACGATCAGCCGAAGTGGGCAATCGTCACGGCCTTAGCTGAGGGACTCCTCGCCCTCACGTGGCCTGTGTCGGGACTTCGTGCGCGGGGCGGCGTTGGCCGCGATCGGCCGAAGAGCCGCAGCGCGGCCAGCGACCGCCCGGCGGTCCGCCAGGGGCGGACCGCCCTTGAAAACCGTAGAGAAAAGTCTCATCCGGCTGTTCAATCATGCCTGTGAACTGCGGTTATGCTGTCTGATGGCCTACTGTTCCGCAGCAGTTGATGCTTGACACTGTTGGCTGCGATTGCTTCAGCCGATGTGCGGGCTCCCGCCTTGAAGGTAGTGGCTGATCCTCAGTCGCATCGACCGATGCATGCCGTAGTCCTCAAACTCGTCCCGCGGCACCCAGCGCACTTCCCTAGATTCAACACTCGGAGTCGGTCGGCCACTGACCGCGCGGGCGGTGAGGACGATGGAGAACTCCTGCCGGACCTCGTCGTTGCTGGTGTAGTGGATGACGTGGCGAGGATCGCTATAGGTGCCAACCAGCCCAGTGATCTCGCAAGTGATCCCAGTCTCTTCGAGAGTCTCCCGAATGGCCGCCTGGGGGATGGACTCGCCGAGGTCGATGGCTCCGCCGGGCACGGCCCAGTTGCCGTTGTCAGAGCGTCGGATCAGCAGCACCTCGCCGGCGTCGTTGGTGACCACGACGTTCACGGACGGGACGAGGCTGTTTGGGGCAGGCGCGTTCGGGTCGTCGAAGTAGTCGATCCGCTGGCTCACGTCGCAGGAGCCTACTCCGCTGGAGGCTTGTGTCTGGGTTCGTCGGCGTCGTTGTTCTTCACGCCTCGCTGTCGGCGTTGACGAAGCTGCCCAGGTTGGGGACGGTGTAGATCTTGTCTGCGGCCCTGAGGCGTTCCATGGCCTTCCGTATGGTGGGGCGGGCGACTCCGAACTCTTCCATGAGCTTGACCTCGGAGATCTTGAACTTGGGTCCCCATTCACGGGTGTCGATCCGCTCCAGGAGGACTTCGAGGATCTGTTCCCAGCGGGAACGGTCCTCGTCGAACTCCCAGGTGCGCGTGTGCTCGACATATCTGGCCACGGTATGAGAGTAGGAGGGCGTTTCACGGCCCTTCACACCGGATCGTGAAGCTCCATGGAGCTTCACGGAGTAGACAGGGACTTACAGGCTTGCTAGCTTTGAGGTGTGGCGTTGGTGAGCGCAGATCCAGAGCCCCTCCGGGTGGGGCTCCGCTTGTGCGCTCCGGCGGGCCGCCCCCGTGAGGGCGCGCCATGCGGTTTGAGCTGGTTGCTCGCTCACCAACGCCCATTCATCGACCGTGCTCTTCGGGCGTCGCCAGCCCGACATGGGCACTCGTGCGCTCTGAGGGACGGTGAGCCTGTGGCTGCGTTCGGCGATTTTCACAGCATGCATCCCACCTCGCCTCGGCCAGACGCCACATCGGTGGCATGGTCACCCGTCGAGCGGCGTACGGATCGTGTCCGCATCCGGGCCCACACCTGCGAGTGCCTGCCTCTGGTCTTCGAACAGTGCAGGGCCGGCGGACTGGGATTCGTACGGCGGCATGACCGGTCCGTCTCCCCGTGGATCGTCGTCGATAGTCCATGGATGAAGGTCGGTGATGCGGAAACGCTGTGGCAGCGCATCATGCGCGGCGAAGCGAGGTGATGACACGCCGAACCCATAGCTCGCGCACGTAGCGTCACGATTCGCAACCGATCTGTGACGGCCGTTTCCGCAGGTCGAAGCCCGACCTGCGGTTTCGCATGCCTGCCGACTGGCAGTTTTTCTGCCAGTCGGGCAGGTCCTCCGCCTTATCGTCGAAGCAGGCGACGACGAGAAGGAGGGGCGGCGACGTGGCAACAGAGTACGTGACGCAGGGCCAGCGGATCGCGCGGGCTCGTCACCGCAAGGGATGGGATCAAGCGACCCTCGCCGAGAAGGTCGGCAGGTCCGTCTCCTGGCTGTCCAAGGTGGAGAACGGACGGATGCCGCTCGACCGGATGAGCGTCGTCGGCCAGCTTGCCGAGGTCCTCGGGGTGGAGGTCGCCGAGCTGACCGGCCAGCCGTACCAGCACGAGACGGCGGAACTCGACTCCGGGCACGCCGCGGTTCCCGGGCTGCGGCTCGCGCTTCAGCAAGCCTCCCTGCCCAGTGGGGTGGTGCTGCCGGCCCCGGGGGAGCCGCGGACGCTTCAGGAACTGGAGGCCAATGTCCGGCTCGCCGAGCAGCTTCGCCAGGACGCCAAGTTCACCGCGCTGGGCGAGGTGTTGCCCAGGATTCTTACCGACCTGATCGCGATCACGAGCAGCTCCTCAGCCGATCGCGATCGAGCCGAGGGGCTGATGCTGCGGGCCTGCCACATGGCGCGAGTGTCGTCTAACCTCCTCGGGCATCACGACCTGGGCTGGACCGCTGTACAGCGGGAACTCGTCGCCGCGCAACGGGTCGGCTCGCCGGATCTGATCGCGGCGGCAAGCTGGGATCTGTGCGGGGTGTGGCTGCACGAAGCGCAACTCGATCCGGCCAAGGGCGCGGCGCTGTCGGCGCTCGATCAGATCGAACCTCATGTAGGGGCGGACGACACGATCAAGGCGATGTGGGGCGCGCTGCATCTGCGGGCCGCGGTGGCGTACTCCCGGCTGTGGGATCAGAGAGAGGCGGAAAGCCACCTTGAGGAGGCTCGCCGCGTCGCCGAAGTCCTCCCTCGGGACGGCAACGTTTTTCAGACCCAGTTCAACCGGGTCAACACCACCATCCACGCTGTCGAGGTCAGCATGGAGCTGGGCCGGCCTCGCGATGTCATCACCCGGGCCGAACACGTCGAGATCGCCGAAATCGCCTCGTCGGAGCGGCAGGCGCACTACTGGACGTGCACCGCAGCGGGCTACCACATGAACAGGAAGGAGAACGAAGCGGCGGACGCCCTGCTCCGGGCCGACCGCATCGCGCCTCAGCACGTCCGTAACCGCCCGTTGGTCCGCAACATCGTGCGTGACCTTCGTGGCAGCGAGCGGCTGCATCGGCAGCGCGAGGTGCTCAACCTCGCCAAGGTGATGCGGCTGCTCTAGTCCCAACAACGGTGGGCCTATCCGCGCATTGGCTCCCCACCCGTCAGGTAACCCGGGGACGCTTCGGCGTCCTACCTACACGAATGGGGCAGTACTCGTGGGTCTCAGTGAGATCGAACGACAGATCTTGCTTCGTGAGCTGGCAGAGATCACGGTTGACCTGGCCGATCTCCAGCGTCGCGCGGTGAGGATCACTTCTCGGCTTGATCAGGACGAGTCCGAGCATCTAGCTCGTCCAGCCTGACCGTCAGCTTCTGCATGTGCTGGCGGATCTCGCCTAGTTGCTCGGAGATGATGCGAAACTCTTCGCTGTGCTCGCCGGGGGCGGGGGCGGCCTCGACGTCGTCGGGGGTACGGGTGACGAAGCTGCCCGACCCCTGGCGGGTCTCGATCAGTCCTTCATCTCGAAGTACGGCCAGCGCGTTGCCGATGGTCATCATGGCCACGCCGTACTGTTCGGACAGCTCGCGTGCTACGGGGAGCTGCTCCCCAACGGCATACCGGCCTGATGCGATGTCGCGCCGGATGTCCTCGGCAATCCTCAGGTACGGCCGACGCCGGTCGGTGGCTGCCATGACTCAACAGTAGCGGTTCTAGATGCCTAGGTCTCTGGGCAACCTGTAAGGAATTTCGAAGCAACTTAGCTATCTCGGTTTACAGCGCTAGATACCTAGGTATCTTTGTATCTAGAACATCACCTCAGAAGGAGACCAGCTCTCATGCGCACCATCCCCATCCCTGTCGACACCAGCAAACTCGTGATCACCTGCGTGAAGGCGCCCAAGCCGCGCCTTCTCAACAAGGACACCGGCGAGATCAAGACCGACAAGAACGGCAACACCGTCTTCGAGGTCACCGTTTCCGTGGAGGACGAGTTCGGCCGGATCGAACTCGTCAAGATCGGCACCTCGGGAGAGCCTCCGATCAGCGCCGGTCAGCAGATCAACCCCACGGGCCTGATCGGCTACGTGTGGGAGATCTCCGGCCGATGGGGGATCTCCTACCGCGCCGCCGCGCTCCTACCGGCCGCGGGGGAGCCGCTCAGTGTCTGACACCCGCCTCCTACTGCTCGGAGTCCTGGCCGCTGCGGCGGCCGGGCTCTGGGCCTGGCGCCGCTGGCACTACCCGTCGTTCTGGCTCGTGGCCGCCTTTCCGCTGACCGCGATCGGCGTACGGGCCACCTGGCGCAAGGTCGCCCTCGGCTGCAACCTCACCAAGAAGCGACAGCGCTTCTGGTTCACCACCGTCCCCGGCTTGGTCGCCTCGACCGGCCTCGTCCGCGTCAGGCGCAAGTGGCAGCGCATCGCCGTGGACACCAAGCCGTTCATGTGGTGGCCCAAGCCCACCCGCTACGGCTGGCGCGTCACCCTGCACACCCTTGAGGGCCAGATCCCCGCCGACTACTCCGACGTCGCTGAACGGCTCGCCCACTCCTGGGGCGTGCACGCGATCCGCGTCTCGTCCCCTCGTCCCGGACGGGTCGTCCTGTCCGCCACCGTCCGCGATCCACTCGTCCGGGTCGAGACCCTGCCCTCCTCGCCCGACCTCCTCAAGGTCATCGTGGGCCGTCTGGAGACCGGCGGGCCGTGGATCATCGACTTCAAGACCGTCCCGCACTACATCAACGCCGGAGCGACACAGTCCGGCAAGTCCAACCTCGCCAACGCCCTCGTACAAGGGCTGGCCCCGCAACCGGTCGCCCTGGTTGGCTTCGACCTCAAGGGCGGCGTGGAATTCACCCCGTACAGCCCGCGGCTGTCGGCGTTGAGCACCACACGGTCCGAATGCGTCGCCCTGCTGGATGACCTCGTCACGCTGATGACCAATCGCATGGCCCAGTGCCGAGAGGCCGGCGCCCGCAACATCTGGCAACTGCCGGATGACCAGCGGCCCGTGCCCGTCGTCGTCCTGGTCGACGAACTGGCCGAGCTGTACCTGATGGCCGACAAGAGCGAGAAAGACGAGATCGCCAAGACCTCGACAGCGCTCCTGCGGGTCGCCCAGCTCGGACGAGCCTTCGGCATCTACCTGTTCTGCTGCGGCCAACGGATCGGCTCCGACCTCGGACCCGGCGTCACCGCTCTACGAGCCCAGTGCTCAGGACGGATCTGCCACCGAGTGAACGACCCCGAGACCGCCACCATGACCCTCGGCGATCTCGACCCCGCCGCTCTCGCTTCGGCACGCGCCATCCCCGCCGAGACACCCGGCGTCGCCATCGTCGCCTCCCAGGACGGCCAGTGGTACCGCGCCCGCTCCTTCTACGTCAGTGAACAAGCCGCCGAACTCGCAGCCACCACCTACGCCGACCGCTCACCGGCCTGGGCGGACGTCATCTCCGGCCACAACACGCAGATGAGCGACGCCGACCTCGCCGAGCTCCTCGACTCCATCCCGGACCCGAGAAAGGCCTGACCCGATGCGACGCCTGGCCCGCTGGCTGCTCGGCACCGGCCCCGTCCTCGTCCTGGCCCTCATCGCCGGAGCTGGGTCCTTCACCCACATCCGCGACACCGCCAGCGAACACGGACAGTCCGGCTGGATGGCTTGGGCCGTGGCCGTCTGCATCGACCTCACCTGTGTTATGGCCGCCCGCGAACGCCAACGCGACAAGAAGACCGGCCGCCAACGGCACGGCCTGATCTCCTGGCCCGTCCTCGTCCTGACCGGCGGCATCGTCCTGTCCCTGGCCGCCAACCTCCAACAAGCCGACCCGACCGTGTGGGGAAGGATCACCGCCGCCACTCCGGCCACCGCCTTCCTCGTCGCCGTCTCCATGCTCGAACGTCGGGCATCCGGCCTCCTTCCCACCCCGTCCCCGGACGTCTCCGAGACGTCCCCGGCAGACGTCTCAGTGTCCCGTCCGCGTTCCGACGAATCCTCTGCCGTCCCGCCAATTGATCGTCCCGCTCTCGTCCCCGCCCAGGACGGTCAGGACGGACAACCAGGACCGTCCCCGGCGCTCGTCGACTACGCCCGCCGCGTGGCCGACGAACACCACGCCAGACACGGCAAGCCCATCACCCGCGACGTTCTCCGCGCCCGCCTGGGCGTGTCCAATCAACTCGCCTCTGACCTGCTCCGCACCATGCGGACCGTCCCGGAAACCACTTGAAAGGCATCACCATGCACGACGATCGAGCCGCCCTCATCGCCGGACTCATCGCCCTGGCCGGATTCCTCAAAGCCATCCCTGAGGTACCGGTCTCGCCGGCGCCCGTGACCGTCCGCGCCTTCCCCGACAACGGCCCCGACGACCAGATGCGTGCCGAGGTCGACAAGGTCGCCGACCTGCTCGGCACCGAGATCGACCCCGCTCACCTGCCACACGGCCACTACATGACCGGCATCGACTTCGGACCGGTCCGCTACGAGTTCACCGCCATCCTCGCCGCCGCCCGTGCCCGCCACGCCGCCGAAGACAGCTACCGCGGCTGCATCACACCCAACAACACCTAGGAGGTCCCACCATGCGTATCCGCCTCGAAGGCAACCGCGCCGAACTCACGCTCGGCATGATCCACCTACGCCAGATCTTCACCGTCACCTCGATGTCGCAGGCCTTCCCCGACCGGAACCGGCCCCGCAACTACCGGCTCTACGTCACGATCACGCCGCGCAAGGGCCACTGACCATGACCGCCGAAGAGTCCTGGGCCGACTGGCCCGCCATCCTCGCCGCCGTCCCGTTTGCTCACGGCCGCTGCTGCACCTGCAACGGCACGGGCCTCGACGCAGACAGCCGGACCTGCCGCGACTGCGACGGCACCGGCATCGACAACCACGGCGCATAGCCGAGATCCCCTCACCTGGCCACACAACCGCCAAGTTCCGCGCCAGGTGAGGGGCCATCCCACCCCAGATCACATCCGGATAGGACGGATCCCATCTTGCATCACCCACACGCAATAGCCGGGATGATCGCCCGACTCCACGACCCGAACTACAACCGCTGGGCCTGCCAGATCAAGCGCGCTGGCGGCTGCCGACAGCCCATCCACCTGCGCGGCAAGGTCGAGCACTACGACCAGGCCACCGGCCAACTTCTCCACCGTTACAGCACGATCAGAGAGCCAGACGGCATCCTGCGCGTGCCCTGCAAGACCCGCCGTGCCACCCGTTGCCCGGCCTGTGCCGAGGTCTACCGCGCCGACACTTACCAGCTCGTCCGCGCGGGCCTGGTCGGCGGCAAGGGCGTGCCCGAGACGGTCAGCTCGCATCCGTGCCTGTTCGTCACCCTGACCGCACCCTCGTTCGGAGCTGTACATGTTCGGCGGGAGAAGAACGGCAAGGTCCTGCCCTGCCACGCCCGCCGCGACGCCACCACCTGCCCACACGGACAAGTCATGTCCTGCACTGACCGGCACAGCGTCGACGATCCACGGTTGGGGGAGCCGCTGTGCCCGGACTGCTACGACTACGAGGGCTCGGTCTTGTTCAACGCCATCAGCCCGGAGCTTTGGCGGCGGTTCACCGAGGCCCTTCGTCGGCGCTTCGCCAAACTCTCCGGCCTCACCCTCAAGGCCCTGCGTGAGCAGGCCACGATCTCCTTCGCCAAGGTCGCCGAGTACCAGCGGCGCGGAGTCGTCCACTTTCACGCCGTGATCCGTCTCGACGGACCGGACGGCCCTACCTCACCGCCTCCGTCCTGGGCGACCGCCGACGCCCTGGGCCAAGCCGTCCACCACGCGGCGGCCGTGGTGACTGCAGAGGTCAAACCGCTGAGCCGTACCTTCCGGTGGGGCACGCAACTCGACGTTCGCCGCATCACCATGGACGGCGAGCTGACTGAGCAAGCTGTAGCGGCGTATATCGCCAAGTACGCGACCAAGGCCGCCGAGTGCGTCGGCACCCTGGACCGCCGCATCCAACCTCTCGACGACCTGGCCGCCCTGCCGATTCGTGAACACGCTCGGCGCCTGATCGCCGAGTGCATGCGCCTGGGTGCCCTCGACGCCCTGACCGATCTCCGGCTGATCCAGTGGGCCCACATGCTGGGCTTCCGTGGCCACTTCTCCACCAAGAGTCGTCGTTACTCCACCACCCTCGGCGCCCTGCGAGCCGCCCGCGAAGAACACATGCGCGCTGAGGAGATCACCACCGGCCGCTTGCCACTGTTCGACGAGGACACCGTCCTCGTTATCGCCCACTGGCAGTACGCCGGTCAGGGGCTCTCTATCGGAGAACAGGTCCTCGCGGCGGCGCTCACCGGCACCCGTCTTGCAGGTGTGGATGGTGATCATCGATGAGCAGGAAGGACGAACTGCTGACCGTTCCACAGGTCCTCGCCGAACTGGGCGGAGTCTCCCGCCGCACCTTCTACCGCTGGCGCGAGCTCGGCCGTGCGCCGGTCTGCGTCCAGTTGCCGAACCTCGAACTCCGCGTCTGGCGGAGCGACTTCATGGCCTGGCTCAACTCGCGACGGGAGGCAGCGTGAACACCACCTACTACGTGCAGCTCGGCCAGATCCAGCAGCGCTCCAACCGCGGCACGCCCGCCTACATCGCCCGCTGGCGAGTGGCCGGCAAGGACAAGTCCAAGACCTTCCGGACCAAAGGGCTGGCCAACGCCTTTATGTCCGACCTGCGCCAGGCGACCAAGATGGGGGAGGAGTTCGACATCGCCACTGGCCTGCCGGTGTCGATGCTCGCGCGTGAGTCCTCCGGACCGTCGTTCCTGGAGTTCGCTCAGGCGTACGTTCTCCGGCGTTGGAACACCTCGGCGGCCCGGACCCGCGAAACGGACGCGTACGCGCTCCTGACGTTGGTGCCTGCCTTGGTGGCCGACGCGCCCCGTCGTCCCACTACGGAGGACCTGCGCGAGATCCTCAAGATTCACGTTCTGCTCCCAGAGAGCAGGCGTGCCGACCTGACGACGGCTCAAGCCGCGGCGTTGAGCTGGTTGGAGAGGGCATCCCTTCCGCTGTCGGTCCTGGGAGAGGCGCATGTCCTGCGTACGGCTCTCGACGCCATCTCGGTCACTTTTGCCGGTGCTCCGGCCGGCGCGAACACGGTACGGCGTAAGCGCGCCGTCTTCCATCACATGCTGGAGCACGCGGTAGAGCAAAAGGTGTTCAGCAGTAACCCGCTGGACGAGATCAAATGGACGGTGCCAAGGGCTGTCACGGTCGTCGATCCGCGGACGGTAGTCAATCCGGCCCAAGCGCGGCAGCTCCTCGACGCCGTGCCCAAGGTGGGTCGCAAGCGCGGTCCCCGGCTCAAGGCGCTGTTCGCCTGCATCTACTACGCCGCGCTCCGGCCGGAGGAGGCCGCGGACCTGCGGCTGAGGAACTGCACCTTGCCTGAGACGGGCTGGGGCCTGATCGTCCTGGAAAAGGCGCGGCCCCAGGCAACGAAGCGCTGGACCAACTCCGGCGAGACCCACGAGTCGCGCAGCCTGAAGCACCGCGCAGACAAAGAGACACGAGAGATCCCGATCCCACCCGTCCTGGTCGCCATGCTCCGAGAGCACATCGCAGAGTTCGGCGCAGCCAAGGACGGCAGAATCTTCAGCACAGGCACCGGTGGCAGCTACTCCAGCTCGGCACACTCCTACGTCTGGCAGGAAGCCCGCAAGCTCGCCCTCACCCCAGCGCAGGTCGTCTCATCGCTGGCTGCTCGACCCTACGACCTTCGCCACGCGGCGGTCTCGCTCTGGCTGAATGTGGGGGTCCCGGCTCCCGAGGTCGCCAAGCGGGCCGGTCACAGCGTTGACGTCCTGCTGCGGGTCTACGCCAAGTGCATCGACGGCCAGCAAGAGCAGGTCAACAGCAAAATCAACAACGCCTTGGACCTATAGCCCACATTCATCCATCTCCGGCCCTGGCTGTTCCAGGGCCGGTTCGCCTTGCACACTCTGGCCCGCATGCCTGAGACGACGCTTACGTCCTCACTGGCCGCATCAAGTTGGCGAGGTGATCCCGCAGCTCAGGGTTCACGGCGTAGATCACCGTTCCTCGCATTCCCCGTGTCAGCAGGACCTTGTACACGTTGCGCACGAGCTGGTCGAAGTCGCTGTCGGGGACGGACTTGCGGCTCCTGAAAGCGGGGTCTCGGTTCTCTTCGCGCACGGTGGCCAGTTGCCCGTCACGGACGGTCAGATCGGGCCCCAGGATGACGCCGTTCCAGTCGTACTCGAACCCCTGGGCGGTGTAGACGCAGCCAACCTGTCCGAACCCGTTCGGCTCGCTGGCCCACAGCATGCTCGGCGGATAGTCCCCGACGGCGCGGTCTTTCTTGACGTTCCACGGTCGTGCCCAGTCGCCGATGACGACGTCGTTGACGAGAGTGTCATCGGGGCGTGGGTCACTCCATGGCCAGCAGTAGCCAGCGGTCATGCGGGCGGTGCCGGGCTTGGCTCGCAGGAACGCCTCGAGCTCATGTGGCGAGTCGGCCAGTTGGACCTCGAAGTCCTCATCTCCGTCCCACTCCATCGGCCCGCCGTCCGCCAGGCCGAGCAGACGAAGGACCCATTGCTCGTACTTCCGGCTGCCGCCGCAGCGGAACTGCTCGTCGAGCGACACGAACCGCACGTCGTAGCCCTTGGTACGGGCGTAGTGCTCGATGCCGGCCACAGTGCCGAGTTCGCCGGGCCGTACCACCTGATGCTGGTCGAGGAGGAAGACCGGGACCCGCGCTGCGGCCAGCAGCTCGTCGAGCTGGCTGCGTCCGGTCCTTTTGACCGCCGGGGTGAAGCGGTTGGTGGACGTCTCGCGGATGCGGTGTGCTTCGTCGCAGATCAGCACGTCCATGCCGTTTTGCTCGGCGTCGGTGAAGCTGTTGAAGTACATGAAGAGGTTCTTGATCCGAGTGCTGCCGCGACCGGGGTAACGACGCATGGTCTGGGTGAAGGACTGCGAGCCGGTGGCGTGGAGCGCCGAACGACCCTGCCTGAACAACTCGCCGAGGAGCGACAGGGCGATGACGCTCTTGCCGCTGCCGGGACCGCCGGTGACGATGACCACCTGCTTGAAGTCCGCCCGCCGAGCCCTGTCGACGGCTCCCATGACCAGTTCGTACGCGACCTGCTGCTCGTCCAGCAACGTGAACTGCTCGCGCTCGCGAATCTCTTTCGAGGCGTAGGCCATGAGCTGTTTGCTGGGAGCGACTGCGCTGGACAGGAGCCGGTCTGCGGCGTCGGCGCCTGGCTTGTCGGATAGCCGTTCGCTCAGGTATCGGAGGAACTCGCCGCGCCGTTGCTTGGTGAACAGGCGGCTGCGTTCGTCGCGGACCTGCTCCGCCAGGCCGTCGATGTCCAGGTCCATGGCGTTGTGCAGGTACGCGGCTCCGTAAACGGCGTTCGCCTTGCCTTTGAGCACCCCGAGAAAGTCGGACATGTACTCGCAGTACCGGCGCACCTGCTCAGTCGGGTGCAGCATCTCGCCGCCCGGCATGCCGTCCACGATGACCAACTGCTCGCCTGACTCGGACGGCTCCGCACGGCTCCACTGCTTGAGCTCAATGACGACGTACGAGTCTTCGCCGGTCCGCGGATGTACGCCGGCGAGGACTACGTCGGCCCGTCGGCTGGTCAGCGGAAGTTTGTACTCCACGAGCATCTCGACCCTGTGCAACCCGGCGTCGGCCAGGTCGCGAGCGAGCACGGGCAAGCTGCGCTGCCAGGACCTGACCTCGGCAGGGGAGGAGCGGCGTCCGGTGGTCGCGTGCACGTGTTCGGCGATGGCTTCCGCCAGAGCGGCCTCGTTGGGCGAGGTGAGCAGGTTGTCGACAGACAGCCGCAGAGCCGTCACGGATTGACCCCCAGGCAGCACGAATGAACTCGTGCGGGTGGGGGCCTATCCGCTCCGACCGGAGTCATACAACCGCGAAAGCCCGTCGGGCCGCACCACATGGTCGCGAAAAGCGTAGCGGGGGCGCGTCGGCTTCGGAACCGTACGGCTTTCGGACCGAGAGAGGCACGCTTCTCACTGGTGGGGCTGGAGTCGGTGTACATCACTCTTCGAGGACCGGGACGCCGAGATCGATCAGCAACTGGTTGGTGGCCGGATCGGTCGCGTACAGGACCGCACCGCGCATGCCACGGGTGGCCAGAACTCGATAGGTATTGCGGATCACCGTGCTGAACTGCGGGGCTAGCTTCTGGTCGCGGTCCACGTTGCAGCTGCGTTCGCTCTGCCAGCCGTTCCGCCACACCAGGTCGGGGCCAATGATGACGCCGGCGTACGCGTACTCGAAGCCTTGGGCGCTGTAGATGCAGCCAATCTGGCCGAAACCGGCCGGGTCGGTGGCCCACAGCGGAGACGGTGGAATGTTTCCCAGGTAGTCGTCGGCTTGTGAGTTCCATGGGCGGTGCCAGTCACCGATGCCTACATCGTTCGGGAGGGTGCCGTCGTCGTTCGGCTCACCCCATGGCCAGCAGAATCCCGCAGCGATCCGGGCCGTGCAATCCTCCTCTACCCGGGCCTTGAGGTAGTTCTCCATCGCCAGCGGAGTACGGGCGACGTAGAGGGTGAAGTTCTCCAGTGGCTGCCAGTCCGGTCGCCCGTTGCCGCGGCGGAGCATGAGCAACCGTTCGACCCAGTCGATGTACTCCGGAGAGCCAGCACATCGGAACTGGCGACGTAGGTTGATCTCGCGGATCCCATAGCCGAGTTGTTCGGCCCTGTTGCGAATGAGGTCAAGCGATCCCACTTCACCGCGGCGCACGACTTGATGCTCGTCCAGCAGGAACACCGGAACGCGAGCGGCGTGGATCAACTCGTCGATCTGCGGTGGCGGCTCCCGCAGATCTTTCTTGTCCCTTCGGTTGTGCGAGGTCTTCCGTATGCGGTGCGCCTCGTCTGCGATGATCACGTCGAGGTCGTTTGGGGTGGCGTCAGAGAAGCTGTTGAAGTAGGTGAAAAGTCCTCGCTGCTTACCGGGCAGACCCGCGTACTTCCACAAGGTCCGCGTGAAGGATCGGCTGCCGGTCGCATGGACGGCATTGATCTTCTGGCGGGCCAGCGTGCCGAGCAGTTCGACGGCGATCACGCTCTTGCCGGTGCCGGGACCGCCGAGGATGGCGACGATCTCCTTGCGCGCACCTTGCTTGCTCGCACTCACCAGGTGGCGGACGTAGTCGTAGGCTTCGCGCTGCTCGTCCAGCAGTGGGAAGACTGTGCGTTCGCGTACGCACTCGGCGACACGCGTCATCAGGCCTTGGCCGGGCTTGACCGGTGCTTGCAGTAACATCTCGGCCTGCTGTGCGGCGTTCTTGCCAGACAATCGCCGGCGAAGCACGTCCTTGAATTCCTCGCGGTGAGCCTCTGCGCCGTACATCGCCACCCACTCCTGCACCAGCTTCTCCAAGCCCTGATCCTTCGGCCTTACGGCCTGGACCATGTGGGCGGGGGCGTTGTGCAGGTTGACGACGCCGCATAATTTCTCATCAAGCATCATGGGCACGTAGCCGCGTAATACTTGTAGATAGCCCCATAACTGGTTAGCCGGATGCAGTCGAGGTATCCCGTCACGGCTGAGCCGCACCATCTTTCCGTCCGGCTTCAACCAGGACCACTGCTTGTTCTCCACGACCACGACCGACCCGAGATCCGTCCCGGGGAAGGTGCCGACGAGAACCATGTCCATGCGTACGTCGGTGATGGGAGCCTTCAGCTCCAACAGCACCTGCACCTCTTCGAGGCCTGCCTCGACAAGCAGCTGAATGACGGTGGGGATGCTGTTTTTCCAGGAACGGACTTCCCGCTCATCCGGATCTTGCCAATGAGCGTCCCGGAAGCGTTTCTTCAGCTCGTCGATGAAGTCGTCGCGAGCGATCGCTGCAGCTAACGCGCCGACACTGCCCTGGTAGAGACACTGCAACCCCACGGAAGCACTCCTTCGAACCGACTCTGACGATGAGCCGGCAGACGCGGACAGGGAAGAGCGGGGAGATGCGAGCGGTATGTCAACCGTGCTGCTGACCAACACATCGAAGTCGTAGCTCTGAGTGCACGAACCACCCCCTATGACGCATTTCTAGCGTAATTGTCGGTCTTATGCGCAAAGATCAGGCTAAATGGGCTTCGCCACCCCACTAGCTGGCTTGCAGTGCCCTGCGAAGTGTGACGGCGATGCGTTCGTTCGCCTGCCGGCTCCGGCATCTCGACGCGACCACATGATGCAGGTGTGGGCGAGTTCTTAATGCCTTGATCCAGTTGGGATGGCCTGCATCAGAAGGAAGCTGTGGGGACGCCCGTATGCTCCGGCAATCCCAAGCAGGCGGCCCGGTCCGTACGGCACATGTGTTTGATGTCGAGCGCCGATGATCATCGGAGTCCGTCGCTGCCAGTTCGCCTGAGCCTCAGTGAGTAAATACCGCTCGGTTGGCGTGCGGCGCTCTCGCGGACGGTGTTGGGAGTCCGGCTTATGCTCCTCACGTACCCGGCTGGGCAATGCCTGTACGGGATACCCACCCCGAAGGCCGAGCTTGTGGGTATGCGCCTTGCGCACCTTCACAGGTCGTAGCGGCGGATCAGTTGCAAGGCGTTCTTCTCAGTGACCATGTCGGCGGTGCGGGTGATCTGCAGGCGGAGGTCGTTCAGGATGGCTTCGCCGGCATGTACGACGCGGCCGGTGTGCCGGTCGAGTTCGCCATCGAAGTCCTTGGCCACCGGGCCGGTCCAGATGCGGCCGGAGTGGAAGTCCTTGGCGCGGTTGGTGAGCGCCTGCTGCATGTCGTGGATCAGCGGCTCGATCATGCGCAGGGTTTGCTGTAAGGCGGGGAGCAGGGGGTTGGGGACCATGTCGTCGGCCATGGCTCAGTCTTTCGTGTCGGGGGGAGGGGTGCCTGTGCCCATGATGAGCTTGGGGGCGATCAGTTTCATCAACGCCACTACGTCGGCCTCGTTGTCGCGGCCCTTGACGCCGCGCACGAGTTCTATGCCTAGCCGCACCTTGCCGCGTACCAGCACGGAACCCACTCGGGTCTCCATGTTGGTGTCCTTCACGTAGTAACCGAATCCGTCGGGAACTATCGCGGGCAGCTGTTTTGAGCCGTCCCGGAGTTGTTCGTCGATCTGCCCACGAGATCCGGCAGTATCGAGCATGATCCGAAGGATGGAAGGCTTGTCGCCGCTGTTCTGGAAGATGGAGCAGGCGCCGATGGCAGGTCGGTCCTTTGCTGCCAGATTCAGTGAGCCGGTTATCAGCGGATCACGGACGCCGGTCATTTGCTCCACGGCCGCCTTGGGAACGTAGTTGCAGATGAAGGGGGGTGCGTATGCCGTCGAAAGCGGGGATGTGTCGACCTTCTCGGCAGCCTTTCCGGCGCAGGCGCTCATCCCGGTCACCGCGATCACGGTCACCATCGTCCAGAAGAATAAGCTCCTCATGGTCACCCGTATTTCGATATGCCGAGATCGTAGCCCTCATTGAGCCGGCTCTGAACCCCCAGCTCCAGCCACGGGTTGTTTTTCGTCTGCCGGTAAAGCCAGCTCTGATAGGCGTTCAACCGTTTCCCGGTGCCTTCGCTCATCTCATCCGGGGTCATCAGTCGGCCGTCTTCCTTTAGGAAGTTGTTGGGGGCCTTGAGCGGGTCATCTCCGGGTTGGAGGTCGCTGAGCGAGGCCCACGGATGGGTTTTGGCGGGAGGGTCGGATGAGCCGAACATACCGTGGTCGAGCATGGCCTGAGCGCCGAGCTGATGAAGGAGTGATCGAGTTTGCTCCAGGGCGGTGTTGGCCTCGAACACAGCGGTTTTCTCGGCGGTGCCCTTGACGCTGTCCTCGATCATGCCTGTCCACGATCCGAGGATCGTTGACCCGATCGGCCAGGCCGCACGTTGCGGGAAGGCGAGTCCGGTGTTGACGACGGCCAGGAGGGCCTGCACATTGCGCTTCTGTGTCTCGTCCATTTCCTTGGCCAGGTCGATTTTGGCGATGTTGCCCGCGTCCATGATGAGGCCAAAGCCGGCGCCGGCCTCTTGGGCTGCGTTAGTCAGGCTTCCGGTGCCATGCTTGGCCGCCAGCACGCCGACGCCACGGTCGAGCAGCCTGGACGCCCAAGCCGTCTGAGCCGCGGTGACGATCGCGAGGGACTTGCTGTCGGCTTTGAACGCCTCAGTCATGACGAGGCGTAGCTCTTCCTTAGAGAATTGTGCGCCCCACTCCTCCCGGCCGGGCAGGTTGGGATTGTCCTCCATGTACACGCCTGGTTTCTCGATGCCCGGCATCGCTGCGACTCGCGACACGTCGGGAATGTAAGCAGCCAAGATGCGCCCTAAGGAGAAGGGATCCACCAGTGATTTCGCGGGTTGGCCTGCCTTGATGCGCTCGTATTCGTGATGGATGAGATACGAGGCCAGTTTGGCCGACACATATCCCGAGGACGGGCGCGTCTCTGACCCGCTGTGGTCCCGGAACGTGATCGTGGCCGCCTCCAGCGCCTTGCCCACCGCCTTGCCGCCGTCGCCCAGGTCGTGCACGGTCGTGTAGTACTTCAGAGTGTCGCCGCTGCTGAAGAAGTCCTGGGCGGCCGCTGGGTTCTTGCGCAGTGCCTCCATCACGTCCGCCATCGGGTGCGGCCGGTGAGCGCCAGAGTGGATGGAACCCCGTTCAGCGGCGTCCAGTTTCCTGGCCACCTCCAGTAGGAACGTGCTGTTGTAGGTCCCGTGGGTGAGCACCCGGGCGAGTCCCCGATGCGGGCCCAGTTGCTGGTTCGCGCTCAGCCGTTGCCGCCAGTCGGAGCCGAGTTGTGCGCTGGCCGCACCCAGCGCCGTGCCGAGGGCGGCCAGCAGGCGCTGTGCGTCTTTGTCGCCCTCATTGAGCACGGCCGCAGCGGCTACTTCCTTGAACTTCTCCGGCCCCAGCGCGTTCAAGAGCTTGAGGGCGAACTGGGGGTCCTTCGCCTGTTTCTCAAGCTGGGCGAGAGCCTGCTTGTTTACCGGGGAACCTTTCGCTGATTCCCGAAGGTAGATCGCCGCCGCGTACGCATCCGGGTCGTGGGAGACCTTCTTGTGCAACTCCTCGTCGAATCCGATCAGACCGCTCCCGGACGACACCCTCCACGTCTCGTTCATCGCCTTGATCGTGTCGTTGCGCCGCCGCAGCTCAGGCTCCTTGCCGCGGGTCCAGATGTCCGCCTCCCGCATCGCGCTCAGTCCGGAGGCGTCCAGCTCCAGCTTCTCCAGGGCGCGCCGCACCGCAGGCTCGTTCCGCCGCAGCACGTCACCGGCTCGGGAGAACAGAAGCTCGAACCGGTCCATTACGTCCGGGTTGATTCCGGAGTACTGGCTGTCGAACGGCTTGGGTTGGAGCTCAAGGGGCGGCTCGGTCATGAGCGGCCTCCGGCATCTTCCGAGGACATGCGCAGGCTATCTTCCGTCCGGCTCAACCCGGAGGTGTCCTGCCCGACGGATATGGGCGGGGGTTCGATGATATGTACGCACATCGCCCTGGGGGCGGTTCAACCCGATAGTGCTTCCGATTACGGTCTACCTGTGTGCCCGTTCCACCGCAGGCGGCCGGTCAAGGAGTGACCGTGAGCGTCGCGGCCCTTAGATGGCCTCGTATCTCTGTCTGAACTGAGGAAACGTCTCCAAGATCATCCCGGCCATATCCCTGGATCATGGTCCTACGGCTGCACGTGGGTGCCCTCGGCGGCCTAGCAAGGGCCTGGAAAGCAGAAGACCTGCGGCTAAGAAACCACAGGTCAGAGGGCGAAAAGCCTGGTGGAGAAGAGTGCCCCCGGCAGGATTCGAACCTGCGGCACCCGCTTTAGGAGAGCGGTGCTCTATCCCCTGAGCTACGGAGGCGGACTCCGTAAGCCTAGCGAAACTACGGCAGTGCGTGGGACGTCGGGCGGGGGTGAGTTTGGTGGGGTTGGTCATGGGTGCTCTGAGCTGCAGTAAAGGCGTGGCAAGCGATCAGGTTGTTGCTCGTCCCGCGTGGATAGCGTCAGGTCCGTGACCAGAAGGCGACGTAGTCAGGTGCGTAGGCGGCCTGTTGTGTTGATTGCGGCTGTGTCGGCGCCGGGGATCCTCGCTGGGGGGTTGTTGGCGGGGGAGCTCACCGGGTACGAGCGGGCGGCGGCGCAGCAGGGGATGACGGTTGATGTCGTGGCTCGGATGGCGTTTGAGCCGGTTTTGGTGCCTGCGCCTGCTCGGCCTCAGCGGTGGTACGAGGGGGTGGTGCCGGCGGTTGTACGGGTTGTCGCGCCTGCGCCGGAGCCGCCGAAGCAGGCGGAGGTGGTGGTGCCTTCTGCGCCTGTTGTTGTGGAGCGGCGTGCGGCCGAGCCTGTGCATAAGGAGCGGGTGTGTGCGGGGGAGTGGGTGGATACGTGGCTTTGGGAGGTGTGTCGGGAGCATAAGCGGCGGCCCGGGCGGGAGATGGATGAGGGGGAGGAGATGGCCGGGAGGCAGGAGGTAATTGAGGGAGGAGATGCGGGCCCGTGGGAGGGGTGGCCTGCTTGATGTGTTCGCTGACGATGGTGCTTGTCAGGTCCGGCTGCCGTCTATGAGGCGTGCCTACGAAGTCGAGTGCGCGTTGATGCGGGTGTGAGTTGTGCGGTAGTTGCTTGCCTGGGGGACTGCCGCAGCGTCCGTCTGGATGTCGAACGGGCGCTCCACGGTAGATCACGCGTCCCGGCGCCCGCCGTATGGGTTGAATGTCCGTTCAGATGGGTCTGGCGGAAGGGTGTGGTTGTCTGTCTGAGATGTACCTGTCGTACCTGGGGTGACAAGCGTATGAAGGCAGGCGGGAGGGGTGGTGGGCGTACAAAGTGGTTCTTACACGTCATAACAGCTCTTCGGAGTTCGGTCCGGGCACTCCAGGGGCTGTAGTAACGTGCGTGCCGGACCCTGGTAACAGAGTTGCAAACGGAGGAGTCGACGGTGCCATCCCCTCGGTCAGCGGGTCTGATCGCGGTTGTCATGGCCATGACTTCCCTGGTCGTGCTACCTGTGGCCACTCCCGCACACGCTGATCGGCGGGATCCGGCGGGCCTTACCGAGCTCCGTAAGGAGGCCGAGAAGTCGGCCAAGGAGCTTGAGGACGCGACCAAGGCGCTGGAGAAGCGTCGTAATGACATCGCCACCTCTGAGAAGACACTGACGGGCAAGCTGAACGCCCTGCAGGAGGCGGAGAGGAAGCTTGCCGTGATTCGGCAGCCGGTGTCGCAGATGGCCGAGTCGCTGTATGAGCAGCCGGTCGGGGGCGATGGGATCGCGCCGTTTCTGTCTGGTGATGCTGATGCGGGGACGTTGCGGGCCATGGCCAGCACTTCTCATATCGTGGCGAATCGGCAGCAGGTGGTTGAGCAGACCAGCACGCTCTACAAGGAGACCGAGCGGCTGGCCGGCGAGGCGCAGGAGCTGCGGGCGTCGAATCTGCTGGCTGAGGCGCAGATGGCGGTGGAGATCGACACGCTCAGGCAGCGGTCCGACAAGATCGTGAAGTCGTTGACCGCGGCGCTGGTGAAGTTGGGCATCAAGGTTGACAAGGTAGGGCGGGCGGCGCTGGGGTGCAATCCCTTGCGGGCGGCTACAGCCAACTCGTATCCGAATGGGTTGATCCCGAAGGCGATGTTGTGTCCGTTGCAGCAGAAGGGGATGAGCCTCAGGGCTGATGCGACGATCGCCTTCGTCAGCTTGAATGAGGCCTACCGGCGGCGGTTCGGTAAGCAGATGTGCGTGACTGACGCGTACCGCAGCCTGGCTGAGCAGCAGTCTGTTTACTATCGGCGGCCGGGGTTCGCGGCGGTGCCGGGGCGGAGCAACCACGGTCTCGGGCTGGCCGTTGACCTCTGTGGCGGGGTGGAGCGGTTCAAGTCGGTGGAGTTCGTGTGGATGGAGACCAACTCCAAGAAGTATGGGTGGTTCCATCCGTCGTGGGCGTACAGCAGTCCGTTCGAGCCGTGGCATTGGGAGTACGACCCGAAGATGGACTCGGTTCTTTAGGCGGGGGCGATCTCGGCGCAGCAGTGGGCGCAGCGAGTGGCGGCGCTCGGGATCTCGGATAGGCACTCGGGGCAGTCCCGATGGGTGATCTCCGCTCTGGTGGCGGCGCGGTTTCTGTGGTGGTTGTACGGCTTGACGACCAGGAAGAAGACGACTGCCGCGATCAGCAGGAACGAGATCACGGCATTGATGAACTCGCCGTACATGAAGTTGGCGTGGCCGACGGTGACCTTCAGGGTTGAGAAGTCGGGTAGCCCGCCGAAGGCGGAGATCAGCGGGGTGAGCAGGTGGCTCACGAAGGAACTCACGATGGAGTTGAAGGCCGCGCCGATGACCACTGCTACGGCCAGGTCGATGACGTTCCCCTGCATGAGGAACTTCTTGAATCCACTCATGGTCTGAAAGTGTAGTTGAGCGATTACTACGAGTGATGGTTGATGGTGATGGACAGCCGGCCCCCTGCCTGGGCGGCGGCCAGCTGGGTTGCTTGGGACGGGGTGGTGGCCAGGACGATCAGGGCGCCGTGGTCGTTGTCGGCCTTGGGGATGGTCACGACGGTGACGTTGTCGGCTATCAGCTGGGCCGGCTGGCCTTCCCAGGCCGCCAGGACACCGATCGTCGAGCCTGGGGTGATCAGCTGGGCGGTGTCGGGGTCGGCGAGGCGTACTGGGGTGGCCACCGTGCCGGGTGGCAGGGGGAGAGAGTGGAGGAGGCGTACGTCGGTGAGGGGCTCGCCTCGGCGCATGGCGCCGGCCAGCACGCGGCCGACTGCGCCCGAACGGACCGCGCCGGCTGGGGGTGGGTTGAGGGCGGCTGGGCGGAGGTCGCCGGGCTTGAGGACGCCGGGGGAGAGGTCGTGGGTCGCGACCAGTACTGAGGGGGAGTGGGTGGGGCGTAGGGCGAGATATGCGGATAGGACGCCGACGCCTGCGACGACTGCGGCGACCAGCCGACGACGACGCCCGAGTCGCCCGAGCCCCCCAAAGAGGCCTAGTTGGCCAGGCTGTCCGGACCACCCCGGCGGTTGGCGACGGGCGAGCCGCGTCCACCCGGCTCCGGCCGCAGCGGCGTCCGCGCCGTTCCCGGTCATGGCAGTTCGAACGGAAGCTTGATGCCGTCGAGTGCCGACCCGCACGCGCACGTTCGCTCCCCCGGCAGTGCCTGAACAGCCTCGGCCACCAGAGTCCGCATCCGTGTCACATTCTGCGCGAAGAACTCCATCACCTCCTCGTGCGTCACGCCCTCCCCGGCCTCGACCCCGGCGTCGTGGTCGGTCACCAGGGACAGCGACGTGTAGCAGAGCGCCAGCTCGCGGGCCAGCACGGCCTCCGGGAAGCCGGTCATGCCGACGATCGTCCATCCGTTGTCCGCGAACCATCGTGACTCCGCCCGGGTGGAGAAGCGGGGGCCCTCGATCACCACGAGTGTGCCGCCGTCGACGGTGTCCCAGCCGCCCTCCTGCGCGGCCGTCACGGCCACGGAGCGGCCCGAAGGGCAGTAGGGGTCGGCGAACGACACGTGGACCGCGCCGTCGATGTCGTAGTACGTCTGGACTCGTCCTGACGTACGGTCGACGAGCTGATCGGGGATCACGATCGCCCCAGGTCCGTGCTCGAGCCGGAGCGAGCCCACAGCGCTGGGCGCGAGCACCTGGCGGACGCCGAGTGAGCGCAATGCCCAGAGGTTGGCTCGGTAGGGGATGCGATGGGGCGGGAAGCGGTGATCCCGCCCGTGCCTGGGGATGAACGCCACGGTGCGCGCGCCGATGCGTCCGACCGTGACCGCGTCGCTGGGTGGCCCATAGGGGGTGGCGACCTCTATCTCCTCCGCGTCGTCGAGCAGGGAGTAAAAGCCCGAACCGCCGATGACGCCGATGTCTGCACGAGTGACCATGGCGCAGAGATTAGCGGCATCGATTGAGGGGGAGCAGGGCCTGAATGGCGTTCTGTGGATAACTTGCTTCACTGCGTTAGTACACGTGTGCGAAGAGTAGTATCTTCGCATGCGGCAACGGGGCCTCGGGCTGATCATCGTCGCGCTCATGCTCGGCATGCTGCTGGCGGCGCTCGACCAGACGATCGTGTCCACCGCCCTGCCGCGGATCGTCAGTGACCTCGGCGGCCTTGAGCAGCTTTCGTGGGTGGTGACGGGCTACCTGCTCGCTTCGACGGTCTCCACGCCCCTCTGGGGGAAGCTGGGCGACCAGTTCGGCCGTAAAAGGCTGTTCCTCGCGGCGATCGTCATCTTTCTCATCGGATCGGCGCTCTGCGGTCTGAGCCAGAACATGGGCGAGCTCATCCTGTTCCGCTCGATCCAGGGTCTGGGCGGCGGTGGCCTCATGGTGCTGGCCCAGGCGATCGTCGGCGATGTCGTTTCGCCCCGCGACAGGGGGAAATATCAGGGGTTCTTCGGCGGGGTCTTCGCGCTCGCCAGCATCGTGGGGCCGCTGCTCGGCGGCCTGTTCGTCGACCATCTCAGCTGGCACTGGGTCTTCTACATCAACCTGCCCCTCGGGGCGGTCGCGCTGTTCGTGATCGCCGCCGTGCTGCCCGGAGACAGTACGCGGACCAAGCACAAGATCGACTATGTGGGCATCGTGCTGCTCGGCGGTGCCACGTCCTGCCTGGTCCTGATCGCCACTTGGGGCGGCACCATCTATCCGTGGGCGGACCCGTTGATCATCGGGCTCGGGGTGGCGGCCGTCGCCCTGCTCGCCGGGTGGTGGTTCGCTGAACGACGAGCGGTAGAGCCGGTGCTGCCGCTCGGGCTGTTCGGGCTCAGGGCGTTCTCGATGTCGTCGCTCGTCGCGTTCGTGGTGGGGTTCGGGATGTTCGGGGCCCTTATCTACCTGCCGCTGTATTTGCAGGTGGTTCACGGGGTCAGTGCGACACTGTCCGGGGTCTATCTGCTGCCGATGATGGCTGGCATGTTCACGATGTCCATCGTGAGCGGTCAGATCATCGCCAGGACCGGCAAATACCGCTTCCTGCCCATCGCGGGCACGGGTGTCGCCACGGTCGGGTTGGTCCTGCTCTCCACGCTGACCGAGCACACCACCCTGCTGAGGCTGGGGCTGTTCCTGCTGGTCCTGGGTGTGGGGCTGGGGATGACCATGCAGGTGCTGGTGATCATCGTGCAGAACGCGGTGCGCTTCAAGGATCTCGGCGTGGCCACCTCGGGCGCCACGTTCTTCCGGATGATCGGCGGGTCGTTCGGCGTCGCCACGCTCGGCTCGGTCTTCACCGCGCGGCTCGACTCCGACCTGCGGGCGCTGCTGGCCACGACCCGGTTGCCGGCGGGCTTCGATCCGGCGCGGGTCCAGCAGGATCCCACGACCATCCAGCGGTTGCCGCCGGTGCTCGTGGCTGACTTCCTGCACGTGTACGCCGACGCGATCGCCGCTGTCTTCCGGGTGGCGGCGCCGGTCATGTTCGTCGCGTTCTTGATCAGCTGGCTGATCCCGCAGCAACGCCTCAGGGAGACGACCAAGGCGACGGACCTGGGCGAGGTCATGGGGGCCACCTCGGCGGAGCGGTCATCGCTGGCGGAGGTCGAGAGAGGTCTCGTACGACTGGCGGACGCCGACCTGCGCAGGGGCTTCTACGATCGATTGGGCGACTTGGCCGGATTGACCGACGTGCCGCCGCAAGGCGTCTGGATCGTGGCGCGGCTCGGCGGGGAGGGCTGGGTAAAGGCCGCCGACCTGGCGGCGCGCGCGAACGTCAGCAGGGAGCAGGGCCGCCCCTTCGCTGACCAGCTGATAGCCCGCGGCCTCGTCGAACGGTCGCCGGACGGGGATTCGCTCCGGCTGACGGAGGCGGGGCAGCGGGCCGCGCTGAGGATGTTGCGGTGCTCGTCCGAGGGCTTGAGCAGGCTCGTCGCAGACTGGGGCCCAAACTCTCAACTGGAGCAACTCGTCGAAAGGGTCGCCTCGGCCCTGCTCGGCGCCAACACCGACTGCCCGCGAGAGGCAGGGCAGCGCAGAGCTCCACAGGGTAGGGCCTGACGGCGAGTGCTACGTGGTGGCGGATGCGGCCGCGGGGGCGGGAGACGTCGTGGACTTCGACTCCGACGACTTGGCGGACTCGGACGGCTTCGAGTCGGCGGACTTGCTCTCGCTCGACTTCCCGTTGGAGGACGAAGAAGAAGCGGTCGACGAGGCCCGGTTGTCCGTGCGGTAGAAGCCCGAGCCCTTGAACACGATCCCGACGGCGGAGAACACCTTACGCAGGTTCCCCTGGCAGGCCGGGCACACGGTCAGCGCATCGTCGGTAAATTTCTGAACGACCTCGAGCTGGTCACCGCAGTCGTTGCAGGCGTACTGGTAGGTCGGCACGCGCTCCTCCTTCAAGTTCTGGCACTCGAGCGATGCGACTGCTAATGGTAACCGATTGGGTCAAACGTCTATTCCGAACCGCGTTCTCCGTACCACCCAGCGAGCTTGCCCCGGCGGCTGACGGCCCGCATGCGGCGTTCGACCTCGTCGCGGCAGGCCGCCGTGGCGACCACGAGGAGCTGGTCGTCGGCCCTGACCCGGGTGGTGCCCGCGGGGACGAACGATTTGCCGTCGCGGACGATCAGTGTGACGGCGGCCCCGGCCGGCAGGCGCAGTTCGAAGATCTCGACGCCGTGCAGCTTGGAGCTGGGCGGCACCTTGATCTGCAGCAGGTCGGCCTTCAGCTCTTCCAGCGGTGCCGACTCCACCTCCAGGTCGTGCGCCTCTCCGGGGGTGGCCACGCCGAGGAGCCTGGCCATGAACGGCAGCGTCGGCCCCTGTACCAGCGTGAACACCATCACGATCACGAAGACCTCGTTGAAGATCTCCTTCGAGCCCTCGACGCCGGCCGCCCACGGGATGGTCGCCAGCACGATGGGGACCGCTCCCCGCAGGCCGGCCCAGGACAGGAACGTCTGCTCGCGCCAGTTCGTCCGGCCGAGGCGCAGCAGCCGGGCCGCCTGCGCGCTGATCATCACCGACAGCGGCCTGGCCAGGAGCACCAGGACCGTTCCCGCGATGAGGCCCGGCACGATCGCCGACGGCAGCTCCTTGGGGCTGGCCAGCAGCCCGAGCATCACGAACAGCCCGATCTGCGCCAGCCAGGCGGCCCCTTCCGCGAAGCCCCTGGTCGCCGCCCGGTGCGGCAGCCGCGAATTGCCCAGGATCAGTGCCGTCAGGTAAACGGCCAGGAAGCCCGAGCCGTGCAGCAGCACCGCACCGCCGTACGAGACGAAGGTCAGCGCCAGGACCGCGATCGGGTACAGGCCCGAGGCGGGCAGGGCGACGCGGCGCAGGGCGTACGCGCCGGCGGGCCCGATGGCCAGGCCGACCGCCGCGCCGATGAGCAGCTCCGTCCCGGTCCGCAGCAGGAACGAGCCGATCGTCGGCGACGAGTGCGTGGCGCTGCTCAGCAGCATGACCGCGATCACCGTGGGCGCGTCGTTGAAGCCCGACTCCGCCTCCAGCACACCGGCCAGGCGTGATGGCAGCGGCAACCGCCGCAGCACCGAGAACACGGCGGCGGCGTCGGTGGAGGCCAGCACCGCGCCGAGGATCAGCGCGGCGTTCTGGTCGAGCCCCAGCAGCCCTTGTACGGCCAGCGCCACCACCACGATGCTGACCGCCACGCCCAGGGTGGCCAGGATCAGGGCCAGCGGCACCGAGCGGCGCACATGGCTCCAGTTGGTGGTCAGACCGCCTTCCGCCAGGATCACCGCCAGCGCGCTCAGGCCGATCTGCTGGGCCAGCTCCGGGTTGTTGAACAGGATGCCGACCCCGGAATCGCCCAGGACCAGGCCCAGACCGAGGAACAGCAGGAGGCTGGGTAGACCGGTGCGATGCGCGATGCGGACGGAGGCGATGGCCGCGATGACGATGGCGGCACCCAGAAGAAGCCAGACATCCAGTGTCATCTGGCCCCCTCCTGTGTGTTTCGTTCACATAAGCCTAGTGAGTTCTCTGGGTGTAACCGCCCAGCGCACCCGTTGATCGTGTGGTTCGGCCGGGACGTCGTCGATCAGCTCGCCGTCGTGGAGGAGGGCGACCGTGGGGACGTTCGGTCCCACCCTGGCCAGGGCGCGGTCGTACGAGCCGCCGCCGCGGCCGAGCCGTACCCCTGACTTTCTGTCCACGGCGAGAGCGGGGATGATCACGAGGGCGGCTGTGCGGATCGCGTCGACGCCGCGCCGGGTGTCGACCGGCTCCATGATCCCGAAGCGGCCCGGCGCCAGTGTGTCGGGACCGTCGTAAACCGCCCAGTCGAGGTCGTTGTCCTCCCGCAGCACGGGCAGGATCACGGTCGCGCCGTGCTTCCAGAGCGCGAACACCAGCCCGTGCGTCTCCGGCTCCGCCCCCGTGGACCAGTAGCAGGCCACCAGGCCGGCCATCTGCACCCACGGCTGATCGAGCAGCGTTTCGCGAACCTTCACGGCGTTTGCCCGCAATTGCTCGGGGGAGAGATTCCCACGTGCCGATAGCAGCTCGCGGCGCAGTTTCATCTTGTCCACAGATACCTCCACTAGGGTCTACTCATGGCTGACTTCGACCCTGTGACGAAAGCCGTCGTGCCCGCCGCAGGTCTGGGCACCCGATTCCTTCCGGCGACCAAGGCGACACCCAAGGAGATGTTGCCCATCGTCGACAAGCCCGCGATCCAGTATGTCGTCGAGGAGGCGGCCTCCGCCGGGCTCCTCGACCTCCTCATGGTCACCGGCAAGAACAAACGGTCGATCGAGGACCACTTCGACCGTGCCTTCGAGCTGGAGGAGGCACTGGAGGCGAAGGGCGACGAACATCGGCTGTCCCAGGTCCGCGACCCGGCCTCCCTCGCGACCCTGCATTACGTACGGCAGGGCGAGCCGAAGGGGCTCGGGCACGCGGTGCTCTGCGCCAAGCAGCACGTCGGCGACCACCCGTTCGCCTGCCTGCTCGGCGACGACCTCATCGACTACCGTGACAAGCTGCTCGAACGCATGATCCAGGTGCGCCAAACCTACGGCGGCAGCGTGATCGCGCTGATGGAGGTGCCCAAGGAGCAGGTCTCGCAGTACGGCGTGGCCACGATCGAGCCCACCTCCGAGGCGGACGTCGTACGGGTGACCGACCTCGTCGAGAAGCCGCCGGTGGACGAGGCGCCCTCCAACTGGGCGATCATCGGCCGCTACGTGATCGACCCGGCCGTCTTCGAGGTCCTCGAGAACACCCCGCCGGGCCGCGGCGACGAGATCCAGCTCACCGACGCGCTCCGCACGCTCGCCGCGCGTGGCTCCGAGGAGGGCGGGCCGGTCCATGGCCTGCTGTTCCGCGGCCGCCGCTACGACACCGGCGACAAACTCGACTATCTGCGTACGGTCGTGAAGTTCGCGGCCGACCGGCCCGACCTCGCGCCTGAGTTCGTGCCGTGGTTGCGGGAGTTCCTCGATGAAATCAGTTGACGCGCATCTGGCCCAGATCCTGGCCACCGTGCGTCCACTAGCTCCCCTCGAACTCGACCTGGAACAGGCCCTGGGCACGACGCTGGCCGAGGAGGTCTCCTCGCCGGTGCCGCTGCCGCCGTTCGACAACTCGGCCATGGATGGCTATGCCGTACGGGCGCGTGATGTCGTCGATGTCCCGGTCACGCTGGCGGTGATCGACGACGTGGCCGCCGGATCGAGCGAGCTGCGGGCGGTCGGTCCCGGACATGCCGTACGCATCATGACAGGGGCGCCCCTGCCCGCCGGCGCCGACGCCGTGGTGCCGGTGGAGTGGACGAACGGCGGGACCGTCTCCGTCACGATCGACCGCGCCGCCGTCCTCGGCAACGCCATCCGCCGGGCGGGCGAAGACGTCCAAGCCGGTGAAATCGTCCTCAAACCGGGCACGGTCATCGGGCCCGCGCAGCTCGGCATCATCGCCGGAGTGGGCCGCCGCCGCGTCCTGGTACGTCCGCGTCCGCGCGTCGTGGTGCTCTCGACCGGCGCCGAACTGGTCGAACCCGGCCTGCCCCTCGGACCGGGACAGATCTGGGATTCCAACAGCGTGACCCTGACCGCCGCCGTACGCGAGTCCGGCGCCGAGGGCTTCCGCGCGCCCACCGTCGGCGACGATCCCGCCGCCTTCCTCGACCAGCTCGACGCGCAGCTCGTACGCGCCGACGCGATCGTCACCAGCGGTGGCGTCTCGATGGGCGCCTACGAGCCGGTCAAGGAGGCGCTCACGCCGCTCGGCACGGTCGACTTCGAGAAGGTCGCGATGCAGCCCGGCATGCCGCAGGGCTTCGGCGTCGTGGGCGAGGACCAGGTGCCGATCTTCGCGCTGCCCGGCAATCCGGTCTCGTCGTTCGTCTCGTTCATGCTCTTCGTACGCCCGGCGCTGGCGAAGATGCGCGGCCTGCCCGCGGGACCGCCGGAAACGTTGTCCGCCCAGGTCGCCGCGCCGTTGCGGTCACCGGCTGGGCGGCGGTCGTTCCTGCGTGGCGTGTTGTCGTCCGACGGAACGGTCTCGCCGGTGCGCGGGCAGGGCTCGCACCAGCTGGCCGCGCTGGCCTCGGCCAACGCGTTGATCGTCGTACCGGAGGACGTGACCGAGGTGCCTTCCGGGGCTGTTGTGGAGGTGATCCGGCTTTGAGCGAGTTCACCCATCTTGACGAGACCGGCGCCGCGCGCATGGTCGACGTGTCCGGCAAGGAGGTCGGGGCGCGTTCGGCCACGGCCACCGGGCGGGTGCTGCTGTCGTCCGCGGTGGTGGAGCTGCTGCGGTCGGGAGAGGTGCCCAAGGGCGACGCGCTCGGGGTGGCGAGGATCGCCGGCATCATGGGCGCCAAGCGGACGCCCGACCTGATCCCGCTCTGCCATCCGATCGCGTTGCACGGGGTCAAGGTGTCGCTCGATGTCGAGGATTGGGGGGTCGCCATCACCTGCCGGGTGAAGACGGCCGACCGTACCGGCGTCGAGATGGAGGCGTTGACGGCGGTGTCCGTGGCGGCGCTCGCGTTGATCGACATGGTCAAGGCGGTCGATCCCGCCGCGGTGATCACTGATGTGCGGGTGGAGGAGAAGGTGGGCGGCAAGACCGGGTTGTGGACGCGGTGATCCGCGCGCTCGTGGTGACCGTGTCCAACCGCGCATCAGCCGGGATTTACGCCGATAAATCGGGACCGCTCCTGGTTTCGTTGCTCTCGGCGGCCGGGTGCGCCGTGGAGGGGCCCGTCGTGGTGCCCGATGGGGAGCCGGTCGAGGCCGCGCTCCGTGACGGCGTTTCGGAGGGGTACGCGGTGATTGTGACGACCGGGGGGACCGGGCTGACGCCGACCGATCTGACGCCGGAGATGACGGCCCGGGTGATCACCCGCGAGGTTCCCGGAATCGCGGAGGCCATCCGGCAGGCGAACCGCGACAAAGTCCCCACCTCGATCCTGTCCCGTGGTCTCGCGGGCCAGGCCGGTGACACGTTGATCGTCAATCTGCCCGGATCCTCCGGGGGCGTACGGGATGGCGTGGCCGTACTGGCTCCTGTCCTCCAGCACGCGGTCGACCAGATTCGCGGCGGCGATCACCCGCGCTCTTAGCGTGCGGAGAGTCACCACTACTGATCCGTGGCGACATCGTGCCCGATAGGGGGATGATAAGAGATGTGGATCGACTTCGTGGCTGGCCGGCGGTTCTCAACGAGGGCCCGGTAGGCCTGCGACCGCTGCGGCTGGCCGACGTACGTGTGTGGCGAGAGACGCGGTTGCGCAACGCCGAGTGGCTGCGTCCCTGGGAGCCCAGTAATCCGGAGACTCCCCTGTTCAGAACGGGTCTCGGCCCGTACATCTCCATGGTCGGCACCCTGCGCCGCGAGGCCAGGCAGGGCCTCGCACTGCCCTGGGTCGTCACGTACGGTGGCCGCTTCGCGGGGCAGCTCACCATCGGCGCGATCGTCTGGGGCTCGGCCCGCTCCGCACAGGTGGGCTACTGGATCGACGGCGCGCTGGCCGGCCAGGGCATCACCCCGACCGCACTCGCGATGGCCGTCGACCACTGCTTCTTCACCACCGGCCTGCACCGCCTGGAGGCGAACATCCGCCCCGAGAATCAAGCCAGCCGCAGGGTGGTTGAGAAGCTCGGATTCCGGGAAGAAGGTATTCGGCGTCGTCAACTTCACATCGATGGAGCCTGGCGCGACCACATTTGCTACGCGTTGACCGTCGAGGACGCACCCGGCGGGCTGCTCGTACAGTGGCGTCGCGCGCGTGAGGCAGCTGCTCATGGTGGGTCTCCAGTAGAAGAGGTTTGACGATCTCGCGACACACCGCACCGAATGCTCGTCAATTAGTGACACGCGGTCTTACGGTGCGTGACGTGAGCACATCGAAGACGCCAGCAGCACCCAGGCGTTTTTGTGGTGCCCGGAGGTCGCCGTGAGCATCCTCCTCTACTTGGCCATCGTCGTCATGTGGCTGTGTGTCCTGGTCCCGATGTGGTTGCGCAGGGACAAGACGAACCTCGCCGAGCTGGTCGAGCTCGAGGAGTACTACACCGGCGAACACCAGCTGCCGGACCTCTCGCAGCAGCCCGCCGATCCGGAGGAGCAGACCGACGAGGACGCGCCTGAGTTCGAGCGGGTCGATCCACGGCAGTTCCGGGCCAGGCGCCGCGCGATCATCGTGGCCCGGCGCCGGCGGCTCCTCTTCTTCACCGCCCTGCTCGTGATCGCCTCGGTGGTCACCGCCGCGGTCAAGGTGATCCCGTGGTGGAGCGTCGCGCCCGCCGGAGTCATCATGCTGGCCTACATGACGTTCCTCCGGATCGCGGTGCAGGTCGACCGCGAACGGCGCGATCGCGTGCTCCAGGCTCGCGCGGACCGCGCCCGACGGCTGCGCGAGCAGCGACGGGTGGCGGAGCTGGCCGCCGAACAAGCCCAGGCCGAGATCATCGACCTCGCGGCTCGGCAGGGGGATGTGCTGTTCGATCAGTACGCGGAGCCGCCTCGGCGGGCGGTCGGGGACTGAGCGGGGAGTGAATGGATGGCGCGAGGACTGCCAGGAGTTTGCTAATCTGGTCGAGTCCACGGGGATGTAGCGCAGTCCGGTAGCGCACTTCGTTCGCATCGAAGGGGTCAGGGGTTCGAATCCCCTCATCTCCACCCAGGTCAAAGGCCACTTCCAGAGTTCGGAAGTGGCCTTTTTGATCTTCTGAGTGACAAACTGAGTGACATGCTGACGAGCCGCTAGACGTCCGTGAGGTCGTCGAAGATGCGATCCATGGCTAGAGCGCCGGTTTGGATGACGGGCCGGATCTGGTGTCGGTAGACGGTCTCGGTCACGGTTGTGCTGGCGTGTCCGCACAGTTTTGCGATCTCGTCTATGGATAGGCCGCCGTCGTCGGAGAGCAGTGATACGAAGCTGTGTCGTAGCTCACGTGGCGTCCACGCGTCGGCGTAGATGCCCTTGATACCTCTGATGGCATTGCGGAACTCACGCCGTACGTTGTGAGCGTCAAGCGGTGTGCCGATGCGACTGGTGAAGACGAGCCCGTGTTCCTTCCAGCGCTGGCCGGCCGCCTTGCGTTCGTTGGCTTGCTGGCGTTTTTGCTGCTGGAGCGCTTCCACAGCCCGCATGGGTACGGCGAGGGTGCGTCGTGATTTCTTGGTTTTGGTGTCGCCTCCTGCTCTGACTGACCGCCATACAGCGATGGGCTCTGTCCCGTAATCGGTGGTGGCGTTGAGTGATCTTCATTGCAGCAGGATGCGGTGGCGGATTCTCTGAACTTTTTGTTGATCTTGATGGGGCGGCTTCTAGGAGTCAGTTCTCGCGCCGGATGGTGGGGGTTGGAAGGTCCACGACGGCGGATGCGCGGCGGCGGTCGATCTGGGCGAGCTTGTCGTTGGCGCCGGCCAGGCTGATGCGGAGTCCTTCGACTTCGCCGAGCCATCCTTCTCGCTCGGCTTCGGTGATCCGGGCGATGAGGTTGTCGCGGATGTCGACGATGCGTGGTCGCTGTGCGGGGTCCGGCCAGTGCATGGGGCAGCGCAAGCAGGCGTGTTCATGGACGCAGGGTGTTGAGTAGGCTCGGGCGCAGATGCCGGTGGAGACCTTGCGTCGCTCGAAGTGGCCGAGGAATTCGGCCCATTCCTCGTCGGTAGGGACTCGATACTCCTCGCTGGGGCGTAGGCTGCGGCGCCGGGCCAGGAATGCCAGGTGCGCTTGGATCGATTCCTCGGGATAGATCGCCTTATAGCCCATCGTGACGTTGATGTCGCGGTGCCCGGCGATGACTTGGGCGATATGCGGTGGCAGGCCGTTGAGGATGGCGTCGGTGATGAACAGTCTGCGGAAGTCGTGGGGCGTGTAGTTGAGTGGCCCGCCATCGATCGGGTCGGTCAGGCCGGTGTCGGCCAGTGCTGCCTGGATCATCTTGCGGATCGTGCCGTGGCTGATCGCCCGGTTTTCGGTGCCGAATCTGCGCTGGAACAGCACTGGGGCGGGTGGCCTCCAGACGCACTCGTGCCAGTCGTAGGCCGGGACCAGTGGAACGG
Organism: Nonomuraea sp. NPDC049269; assembly: GCF_043197155.1. Lineage (NCBI taxonomy): Bacteria > Bacillati > Actinomycetota > Actinomycetes > Streptosporangiales > Streptosporangiaceae > Nonomuraea > Nonomuraea sp. NPDC049269. Next base: position 393,130 of record NZ_JBICSO010000006.1, on the reverse strand, counting down.
TGCCAGTCTCGTCGCGGACGCGGACGATGATGGCGGACAGCACGTCGGCCAGCTCAGGGCTGACGACCAGCAGCCGTTCGGCGTCGGTCTTGGACGGCGCGATCTGCAGCAGCGGCACGAGCTCGCCGGTCGTGGGCAGGCGGTATTGGAGCAGGCTGTGATGGGTGGCCTCCATCAATTCTTCAATCCGGATCCCGGTCAGGCGTAGCACATTGACGGCGGCGGCCCATGCCCAGAAGGCGTATTCCTCCTCGCGTCGCAGGTCGCGCCGGTGGTCGGCAGTGTCTGCCACCAGCAGCTTTCCCGCCCAGGGCCGCAGGCGGGTCAGCTGCTGACCGGCGACGGCGAAGCTCTGTCCCGGCTCTGTCCTCTGTGCCGCCGCCAGCAGCTCCGCGGACGCCAGTCGTCGCTGCTCGACCGTGGCGACCAGCACCGGCAGAACAGGCAGACGCTCACGGGTGCGGGCGTCCATGCGTGCCTTATGGCGGCGCTTGGCCTTGCGATGCTCGACGTCGTCTCGTCCGACCGGACACGGCGCGACCCACGGCGCCCAGCGCGCAGGATCCTCCAGCGCCCACTGGGACAGATCGAGGTAGAACGCCCGGACCTTGACCAGGCATTCGCGGTAGGAGATCCGGGGGATCGGCTCACCGGCGTCGCTGCCGGGCGGCGGCTTGGTCAGCAGCCGCTCCCGCCAGGCGGCGGCGACCTCCGGCGCCAGGCGCAGCGAGTCGATACCCGGATGGTGCACTTCGAGATCTCGCCAGAAGCGCCGGGCCAGGAAGTAAGCCAGGTCTCTCAAGCTGTTGTAATCCAGGCTCGGCTGGCGTTCGCGGAGATAGGCGACCAGCAGGTCCCGGATCGGACGGCACTGGAGCCCGTAGCGGTCAACCAACTGCTCAGGCGTGAGCTGGCCGCCGGTGCGCAGTTGCCGGAACCGCAGCGGAGCGTGCTCACCAAAAATCCCGAGGTCGCGAAGCACTTGATAGAACACCGGAACGGCGCGCGGCCAGGCCGCCAGCATCTCGGTCTCGGTGTCCACCAACTCCAGTACGTCACCAACGGTTATGTCGGCCAGGGTTTCGCCTTTAGCAGCGACGATCACCGCCGCGCGCTGTGTTGTGAGTCGCGCTGCCTGCTGGGTGATCCCCGAGTGTGTCTGGCAGTGCTCGCGCAGCCGAGCGAATCCGCCGGAATCACGTTCCAGGGCCAAGCCGTCGGCCAGTTCGGATTTGATCGAGGGCACGCAGACGAGCCAGCGCAGCGCTGGTCGCACCACATCGGCGAAGATCAACGCCAGCAGCGCCGAGGACAGCTCCGATGGCAGCCAGCCCGATCGCTGCCCCCGTTCTGCCAGCCAGGTAACGGGCTTCTGCCTCCACCCCGGGCCCAGAGTCTCGGCGCCGCTGTTGGTCCACCGCTGCTGCCAGGTGTCGCCGGGCTGGTCGGCGAGCCAGTCCAGCAGGTGCCGCAGGCCCCGGACACGCTTGGCCTGGACCACTGGGTTGCTGATCACGAACGGCGCAGCAGTCGCCCACCGAATCGCCGTCTCGCGGTCGCATTGCGTGGTCAGCCAGGTTGCGTCGATGGGACGGGGCGGGAATCGCGTGCGCATCGCCTCACGGCCCAGCCTCGGCCCGGTTGAGCGCGTCGGTGACGCCGAGACGGTCGCGGCCGCGGTCACCATGCCCTGGAGCCGAACAGCACGTCCAGGGACTCGGGCCGATAGCCCGGCGCGGGAGGCGCCAGCGTGCGCGCTGCCGCCTGCCGGGTTTGCTCGGCGTGATGGGCCAGCACCCTGCGGATCACATCCTCCTTGCGGGGCGTCAGGTAGATCTGTGTGGTCGTCAAGTGAGCGTGTCCCAGGACGAACTGGACGTCGGTCAGCGGCAGTCCCGGGTCCTCGGCCATCCGATAGGCCGCGGTATGCCGCAGGGCGTGGAGTGTCGCCGAGGTCCCCGCCGCATCGTTGACCCGCTCGAACATGCGGTGCGCCGCGTGGTAGGCCAACGGGCGGAACGGCCGGCGCAGCGTCCACCACAATGGCAGCCGTCTCCCCTTCGGGGTCAGGCCATCCATCTCGACCTGGTAGAGCCGCAACCACACGAACGCATCCGTGGAAGCCGGCAGCGCCTGGACCTCGCCGGTGCCCTTGCGAACCACCGAGATCAGCTGCCGTCCTGGATCGACACCGCCCTGCATCGTCGACAGCAGCTCCGACGCCCTTGCCCCGGTTGAGACGTAGAACGCGACCAGCGCCCGATCCCGATGCGACGGCAGCCGAGCGAAGATCTCGTTGAACTCCTCATCCGGGATGGAGCGCGGGACCCGCTTCGGAACCCGCGGCCGATAAAGCCCGGTCCGCTCGTTGGGGAACGGCTCCATCGGGTTGTGGTGCGCATTGGCCCGGCCGCCGCGCTGTGAACGATCCAGCGGAAACGGGTTCATCAGAATCCGGCTGCCATCGATGCCCAGGTGGAAGCCATAGAAGCAGCGCAACACCGTCTCGCTATGTGCCCGCACCGACGCCGCGTACGGCTCCTCCGACGAGGTCTGCGACGAGGAGTCCCCACTCCGCCAGTGCGGGCGTGTCGGCTTCCCAGCGACCAGCAGCCAGCGACAGAAATCCCGCGCCTCCACCCGCGTGGCCCGCTCCCAGGACACGTCGATCGCCCACAGAAACCGAAACCAGCGCAGAAGGTCCAGCCCGTAGGAGCGAACGGTTGCCTGGCTGCGTCCGGCCGCCTGCAAGTCGCGGAAATACGAAGCCACCGCCTCGACCGGCATCCCGTCGGGATCGATCAAGCGATACGGCTCCCACTGGCTGCCGGTCGCCACCAGCGCCCCCACCGCCGGAACACTCAGAGACGCTAAATCCCGCTGCGCTTCCTCATCTGAGACCACGGGCAGCGACCGTAGACCCACAAGCTTCGATCTGTCTCCTGAACTGCTAAAACACCCCTCGTAGTTCAGTCAATAAGTAGCAGGTCGAATCCGGCACGGCCGTGCATCTGGCGCATGATCCTCTTTGTGAGGGTGTTGACGCCTTCGGTTCGGCCGTTGTGGTGCGGAAGAGTGAGGGCGGCGTTCACCGCGCCACGGTCGAGTTCGAGGCCGTTGGCGTAGCCGTGCAGGTGGGGCAGGTCAGCGGCGCGGAGCGTGGTGATCCAGGCGGTGAGCTTGGCGTCGTTGCCTTCGGCCGGGGTGAGGAGTTCGGCGAAGCTGCGGACATGGCGGGCGAGTTCGGCCAGTTCGGGGCAGGCGGTCGTGAGCTCCTGCAACAGTTGGGTGTCGCTGTCGCGTAGCCGGTCGGGGTGGGTGAGCAGGAGGCGTGCCAGTCGGCGCGGGGTGATGACGGGTCGCTCTCCTTCGGCTCTGCCTTGGGTGATGTAGCGATAGAGCAGGTTGAGGCTGCCGGTGTAGCCGAGCTCTTTGATCTCGCGGAACAACTGCAGGACGGCAACGGCCGGGTCGGCGGCGCGCCGTTCGCGCAGGTGATCGCGGTAGGGATCGACGAGAGTGGGCCGGTAGCGGGGAGCGCGGCGCAGGGTGTCGGGTTCGCGGTTGCGGGCGTAGCGCTTGACGGTGTTGAGGGACAGGTTCAGGCGGCGGGCGCATTCCAGGAGGCCGACGCCCTTGTTCAGCAGGTCGTGGATCTGCCGCCAACGCTCGCGGGTGGTCTGTTCGCGGACGCCGGCGGGCCGGGGCGGGTTGACCGTGGCCCAGCAGGCGCTGTGGGAACGAACCTCAGCGAGGGTCTTGTCGCACAGGTTCGCCCACAAGTGCCACCTGTCACTGACCTGCACCGCATCCGGCAGGGCGCGTCGAATCGCCTCACCGTAGGCGCCAGACCCGTCGCGGCAGACGATCTCCACCCCGCAGTGGGATCGCAGCCACGTCTCCAGCACGTCGGCACTGCGGCCGGGCAGGACGTCGATCCGCTCGCCGGTCTCGGCGTCGATGAGGATGGTGGCATAACGGTGACGGCGCTTGAGAGCGAAATCATCGACGCCCAGCACTCTGGGAACCCGCAATGGTGGCAGCGGCAGCCGCATGAGCAGGCGCAGTGCCGTCGATCTGGACACCGCGACGGCCAGGACCGCCGAGAGCCGCGCACCCGCCCGGCCAGCCAGTTCCTTAATCACCGCGCCCAGTTGACCGGCGAGCCTGCTCGTTCGACGCTGGTAACGCTCGAGCAGCCCGGGCACCTGCTCACGGAACGTCTGCCGAGGGCATCCCCACGCCGGGCAAACCAAACGCCGCACCTGCAGCGACACCACCACCCGCCGCCCGTCGACCGGAACATCCGCGACCGTCCGGCTGCAATAGCCGTGCACCCGACCCGTCGGCACCCCGCACACCGGGCACGGCACCGGCTTGTCACGAGTACGAGCCATCACACGAATGAGGTCGTACTCGTCCCTGACATCCTCGATGATCAGGGCAGACAGCCCCCCAAACACGACACCCATAAGATCGTCGATCTTCAGCACGGCCCAGCCTGGCAGGTGCGCACTCAACGCCACCACCGATTACGGGACAGAGCCGATCGCTGGACAGACCCCCTTTTCGGCGGCGCCCTCGGCGACCGCTTCTCTCGACGCAACGTCATGCTGGTCGCCGACCTGATACGCATGTTCGCCCAGGCAGCCACTGCGGCCCTCCTTGCCCTTCGGGATCTCGCACAGGAGCACGACGTTGCGCTTCACCTTGTCGCGGGCCTGAGCCCTTGAGATCGAGCGGACGAGGATGGAACGCAGTTCAGTGTCACATTCGCCGTGTCTGAGGGTTCACCTCTGTGAGCTCTGGCGATGGGATGGTGTGACAGATGGACGAGAACGAGTGGCTGGCCGCGCGCTTCGAGCAGCACCGACCCCGGCTGCGGGCGGTGGCCTATCGAATGCTCGGCTCGCTGGCTGACGCCGACGACGCTGTTCAGGATGCCTGGCTGCGGCTGAGCCGGTCCGACGCGGAGCGGATCGACAACCTCGACGGATGGTTGACCACCGTCGTCGCCAGGGAGTGCCTGCATATGTTGCGCTCCCGCCGACGCCGCCGGGAGGATCCCTTCGCCTCCCACCTGCCCGACCTGGTTGTCATCCCAGACGGGGACCTCGACCCCGAGCAGGAGGCGTTGCTGGCCGACTCGGTGAGCTTGGCCCTGCTCGTCGTGCTCGACCAGCTCACTCCTGCTGAGCGGTTGGCGTTCGTACTGCACGACCTGTTCAAACTGCCCTTCGAGGAGATCGCCGGCATCGTCGGCCGCACCCCGGCCGCCGCACGGCAACTGGCCAGCCGGGCACGACGCCGGGTGCACGACGCCAAGATCCCATCACACGATCCGGATCTAGCGCGCCAGCGGCAGGTCGTCCGCGCCTTCTACGCGGCCGCGTGGAACGGCGACTTCGACGCCCTCGTCCAGGTCCTCGACCCCGACGTCGTCCTGCGCACCGACTTCGGCACCACCCGGCCGCCAACCGTCGTCCGCGGCGCGCCGGCCGTGGCCAAGCAGGCCCACGCCCCACGTGGTGGCCAACTGCGCCCCGCCCTGGTCAACGGCGCGATCGGAACGTTGATCACCCGCGACGGGCGGCCGTTCTCCGTTATGGCCTTCACCGTCGCGGGCGACAAGATCGTCAGGATCGACATTGTCCGCGACCCCGACCGCGTCCACCGCCTCGCGTCCGCCCTCCTCAACCGGACATAGCGAACACGGCGAGCCCTACTTCGACGAGCTGAGGGCCGGATGCCGCGTAACCGGACGGCGCGGCATCAGGCCAGGGATTCGAGATATTTCTGGGTTTCCCGCTTCTTGAAGTACTGCGCCCAGCCTGCCGGCTGCGCGTTGAATCCGGGTTCGCGGGCGGTGTGGTCGGCACCGTGCTCGACCAGCAGGCGCGCGATCGGCAGCTCACCAGCTGCCGCCGCATAGTGCAAGGCGGTAGCGCCCGCGGCGGTGACATCGTTGACGCCGAAGCCAAGATCGATCAGCAGCCGGACCGTTGACCAGTTGCGTGCCTCGGCCATCCGCGCAACCAGGTCTGCGTACCGATCGCGCAGCCCAGGATCGGTGGCCAGCATCGACCGCATCGTCGCTTCGTCGGCAGCCTCGGCGGCTTCTACGAACTGCATTGTGTCCTCCTCGCGTGTTGCATTCGTACCTATGAGCCCAGACAACGAACCGATGTGACAGGGAGTACCCAAGTGCCTGTCGGCCGGCGTCAGCGGGGGCGAGGACGGCAGCGGCATGGTGCTGATCTTCCAGTGCTGAATCACCATCACCACAACCCGCGGGCCGCCTCGCGGTCCTCAGCCGGGCCGACCTCGCACGGGAAACGATCACTCCCGGCTCGGGAAGCGATCTTCTATATACCTACTTCACCCCAGGCGAGCGCTATTCGTGAACGCCTCACCTGAGACGGCTGGACTGAAGTTGACGGGATCCCGTCTGATCATCGGAATCAGGCGGGATCTTGTCGTTTCAGAGGTTTCCGACCGGGTTCGTTTGCCTCGGCCGTGGTGGCGGTGAGCCAGACGAATCCGGTCACCTCGTCAGCTGAGGGCGGTAAACATGAACCGTTCCGGGCTTGGTGGAGACTATGTGACAGCGCCTATGCTCGCCCTTGGCGCGGACGCTCTGGTGCCGTCTGCTTGCCGTTGCAGTTCCACGACCATCTCCAGGGACGCGCGTGCCTGCTTGGCCTCGTCTCCAGAGACCGAGCCCGCACCCCGGTTCCACGTACTGTGCAACTCCTCCTCAAGCGAGCGGAGGTCGGTGACGTGTTCCTCGTACAGGACCGCGAGCATGGACTCGCCGCAGCGCACCGCCTCACCCCCACACACCTCCACGCTGGGGTAGGGCTCTGCGCCAAGGCAGAAGACCGTCGGACGGCCCGCCCGGAGCTCCTTCAGCCGATAGCACACGATACGGTCGTTCCCGCCAGCCCTAGCAGCGGGAATCTGCAGGAGCGGCACCAGATCGGGGTCGCGCGCCAAAATGAGCGACTCGGTGTCGGCCATAGCGTCAGGCGTCTCCGCCGGGCCGCCCCGGTCGGGTGGGACGGCCAACTCCCAGGGCTGGTTGGTGAAGTACGCCAGCAGGTCCAGGGACCACAACCCGGCGTCGACGACAACGAAGAGCTCCTCAGGAAACATGACGCCGTAGCATTCGCGCAGCACCTCGCGCGGGCCGAGCCCAGTCTCGTACAGCACCCGTGCCAGCCGGGCCATCGACGCGTAGTCCTCGCGGGACGCCTCCGCCCGCAGCCGATCGACGGCCTCCAAGTTCATCGCCGCTCCCTACGCTCGACGGTGCATCCGTCATGACCTATATCCCCAACGTATGCGGTGTTTCCCAGAGACCGTGGAGCTGTGTGGTAGTCATCGCTGTGGAGATTTCTTGAACATCGCCGAGCCTGGGAAACGATCATTGCGAACTTGGGAAGCGATCACAGACATCACCCGATCGTCCCTGATCCGACCCACTCAAGAACGCTCCACTCCAGGTCAGAGGCCGTTTTCCAGTTATGGGGAGCGGCCTTTCCGGCTGCTGAGTGACTACGCGTTCTGATCATCGCCATCCCGGCGGCAAAGCGAGGTGCGGGTTCCGCACTGCACCGCTGATAATCGGTCAATGCCGGAATGGGAAGCCGCCAAGCGGCGGATGTACGAAGTCTTCGGACACGTTCCGCGACCCGAGCGCATGGTCGGTTGCCCGCATTGCGTCGAGCCAGGTGAGGAACTGTGCATTCTGGTTGGGCCAGTCAGGTCGGTGAAGGCTGAGTTGCTGGCCCGCTACGCCGCTAAGGCCCTTACCACGTGGGGTGGCGTCGCTGAGTTCCGCTACTTTCTACCGCGCCTGCTCGAATGCGCGGCAGCGGACGCCTTCACCTATCCAGACCCCGAGATCGTTTTTGGCAAGCTCGCCTCGGCCGAGTGGTGGACCTGGCCGATCGACGAGCGAGATGCCATAGCAGCGTTCCTGAGTGAATGGTGGCGCGAAACGCTGCGCAACTATCCGGTCCACCCCTCGGTCTCCACTGTGCTGTGCGCTCTGGGCGCCACAGGCATGGATCTGACACCCTGCCTCAGCGCTTGGAGCAAGCTCGACACCGACGCCGCAATCAGGCACCTACACGACTTCGTCCTGACCGGCTTGTCGGGCGAGCGCCTGACCAACGCCTTCTGGAACCGCCGAAGCCCTGCTTACCAGCAGGTACTTGCCTGGCTCACAGGCGGGCCCGCTGCCGCAGCCGTGGAGGCGACTTTTGCTGAACAGACACAAGAACCCATGCTTGAACTGCTCGCCATCATTGAACCGGCCTTGCATCCGTCTCGCGGAGATGTTGATAGGCCGCCTTGAGCGTGTCTACCTCCCGCAGCGGACCTGTGGCCCTCCACTTGCAGGCAGCGCTTAGGATCCGTAACCCGGGGCGGCAAGGCTGCCGAACACCATCGGTATCTCCGCCACCAGGTCCCAGCGCGACACCCGGGAAACGATCACGTTCTGGACGGGAAGCGATCAATACACCCCCTCTGCCGCCGCAGGTCACACCCACTCGTGAACACCCCACCAGGATAGTTGCAGGTGACAAGGGGTTTCGGAGTTGATCCGGAGCCCCTTTTCCCTTGTCTGGGAGTCGATGGGAGCCAATCGGGGAGCCATCTCACTCGGACTCTCTGCCCGTGTCGGCTCTCGCCGAAGATGGTGTTCATCGTTTGGGCGCCTTTGGTGATCACCGGTCTGAGCTGGTGCCGGTAGACCGCTTCCGTGACGCTGGTGCCCGCGTGCCCGACGAGATCGGCGATGGTCTCGATGGGTACGCCCTGGTCACTCATGATGGAGACGAACGAGTGCCGCAGTTCGCGGGGACTCCAGGCGGTTCGATCTCCGCTTCCTTGGTGATCTTGCGGAACGCTCGCCGCACGTTGGCGCAGTCCAGTTGGGTTCCGACGCTGGTTCAAGAACACCAGGTTGTGATCTTGCCATGCCTCGCCGCCTTGAGCCCCTCGAGCTCTGGCACTCCTGGACACTTCCCTATAGTCGCCAGCCCGCCGAGGAGCAGGCCGACGTGCAGCGCCGTTCGCCGAGTCAGCGTCGGCGACGGAAGGCGTCGGCGGTGGACTTGTCGATGATCGCCAGCTGGGTGTGGATCTGGTTAGTGGAGGGGTCGTGGTCGCCGAGGAGGGTGTGGGCGTGGCGCCACTGCTCGTGGGCGGCCGCGTGATCTCCGGCGAGGTAATGGCAGGCGCCCAGGTGGGCTAGGGTGCTGGCCTCGGCGTATGGATCGCCGAATTCCCGGAACAGGTCCAGGGCCCGGCGGTAGCAGGGGACGGCCCCGGCCGGATCGCCCAGTTGGAGGCGGGTGTCGGCCAGGCACGACCAGGTATGGGCCTCGTGGGGGCGGTTGCCGAGCTTCTGGTGCAGGATCAGGGCCTGCTCGCACAACTCAAGGGCCTGGGCGTGGTTTCCCAAGCGGCCGTGGTGAAAGCCGAGGTCGGTGAGCGCGATGGCCCGGCCGACCTGGTCGCCCAGTTGGTCGAACAGGTCGTGGGCGCGGCGGGCGGCGTCGAGTGCGTCGGCCTCCCGGCCCTGGAGGGCGTACACGATGTCGCGGTGGTAGTGCGTCCACGCCTGACCTGCGGGGTCGTCATGTGCTCGTTCCAGGGCGGCGTCGAGGTTGCGGTGGGCGTCGTCGAAGCGGCCCAGGTCGGCCAGCGCGAAGGCCAGGTTGCGGTACGCGCGAGACTCTTCCACCGGGTCGCCCAGCCGCCGGGCGGCGGCCACAGCGGCCTGCTGGGTCTCGGCCCGGTCGTGCCAGAAGCCCTGCCCATGCAGGAAGACGAACAACGCCCGCGCCAGGTAGCAGACCTGCCGGTCGAGGCCCAGATCGGCGGCGAGCTCCAGGGCGGCGAGCAGGGCAGGACGCTCGGCCGCGAACCAGGCCATCGGCGCGTCGCGTCCGGCGAGGTCGGTGACGCAGACGCCCGGGCCCGGCGCGGCGGAGGCGACGGTCTCGACGTCCCCCTCCATGTCGCCGCCAAGCAGCCGCTGGGCGGCGTACGCGGTATGGACGTAGTGGTCCACGATGCGGCGCCGAGCGGCGTCCCGGTCCGGGTCGCGGGCCTGGCAGAGTTCGGAGGCGTAGGCGCGTAGCAGGTCGTGGCAGGAGTAGCGGCCCGGGGCGTGTTCGGTGAGCAGGTTGGCGCGGGTCAGCTCGGCCAGCGGCGCCCGTACCTGGGGGACCGGGACGCCCGCCAGGCTGGCGGCGGCGGTGACCGTGCTGTCCGGGCCGGGATGTAGCCCGGCGACCAGCCGGAACAGCCGCGCCGCCGCCTCGTTGCCGAGCGACTCGTACGACCACGAGAAGATCGCCCGTACGTTGACGGCACGGTCCAGCGCACCGAGGGCGTCCCGGAGCTCGGCGGCGAGCGTGCCGAGCGGATGCGTGGGATGGATCGCGGCGCGGGCGGCGACGATCGCCAGCGCCAGCGGTAGCCCGGCGCAGCGGCGGACGATCTCTTCGACGGCGGCGGGCTGGGCAGCCATCCTGTCCTGGCCGAGCCGGGCGGCCAGCAGCCGCTTTGCCTCGTCCGGCGGCAGCAGGCCGATGGGGAGCGGATGCGCACCGTACGTCATGACCAGCCTGGTGAGATGATCCCGGCTGGTGACCACCACCAGGCAGCCGGGCGCTCCGGGCAGCAGTGGGGCGACCTGGTCGGCGTCGCGGGCGTTGTCGAGTAGCACCAGCATGCGCCGTCCGGCCAGCAGGCTGCGGTAGAGCCCGGCTTGCGCGTCCAGGCCGTCCGGGATCCGGTGCGGCGGCACTTCCAGCGCGCCGAGGAACTCGCGAATGGCCGCCGCCGGTCGTACGGCCTCCCCCGAGGGGTCGTATCCGCGCAGGTTGACGTAGAGCTGGCCGTCCGGGAAGCGCCCGGCGACCCGGTGCGCCCAGTGCACCGCGAGTGTGGTCTTCCCGACGCCGGCCGTGCCGGAGATTACCGTGATCAGCGGCGACCGGGACCTCGTCTCGTCCGGCCGGATCTCGTCCGGCGGGACGAGCAGCGCGTCCAGCGCCGCCAGCTCGGTCTCCCGCCCGGCGAACCCGTTGACGGTGGCGGGCAACTGCCTGGGCACCGCGCGCCCGGCCGGCGGGGCGCCGACGACGAGCAGATCGGCATGAACCTGCCGCAGCTCAGGGCTGGGATCGGCGCCGAGCTCCTCGGCGAGCCGGCGCCGGATCGTCTCGTACCGCTCCAGCGCCTCGGCAGGACGACCGGCCGACTCCAGCACCCGCAGCAGCCGCGCCCACAGCGATTCCCGCAGCGGATGCCGCTCGGCGGCCTTGGCCAGTTGGGCCGGGTCCGGCTGCGCTCCGTGTGCCAGGTCCAGGTCGACCCGGCGCTCCAGCGCGGTCAGGTACCGATCCTGCAGCGCCGGGGCCACGAAGTGCTCCAGCCAGTCCGATCGGATCCCGTCGAAGGGGGTGCCGCGCCACAGCGCCAGCGCCTCGGCCAGCCGGGACCGCTCGGCCGCCGGGTCCGGCGCCGCCGCGGCCCCATCGAGCAGGAGGCCGAAGCACAGGGCGTCGACCTGGTCCGGCTCGGCCGCCAGCAGGTAGCCGCCCGACCGGGACACGATCAGCTCGACGGTTCCCAGGGCGCGGCGTACGCGCTTGACGGTGGTACGGAGGTTGACCCGCGGGTCGCCGCGCGGATCGGTGCCCCACACCGCGGTCGCCAGCCTGTCCGTCGGGACGGTACGGCCCGCTGACATCGCCAGCACCGCCATCAACACGCGCTGCCGCCCCGGGGGCAGTTCGACCGGCCTCCCGGCCACGGAAACGCGCAGCGGCCCGAGCAACTCGACGGCCAGCACGCGCATCACCCCCTCTCGCCCGCCCGGGTCCTACGGTGAGTGCCACCGGACTGACACCACTTTGCCACCCGGGGTCCGCCAAACTGGCGATCATCTCGCGCGAGCGTGATCCACCGAGGAGCCCCGTCGGCATGTGATCTTCGTTATGAGGCATGTCGCTGGACGGGCTCGTCGGCCCCGCCGCTCGGGTCAGGCTCATGAGCATGGGGGCCGGGCAGCCGCTTTCGCCGAAACCAGTTTGGATCGAGACCACAGGAGACCGAAGTGTCCATATCAGTGCTCGACATGTCAGTGTCCCTCGACGGGTACATCGCCGATACCGACGATTTCCTCGGCGGCGACGACGGCGAGCGGTTGCACAAGTGGGCGGACGTGAAGGGGGAGTCCGGCCAGCCGTCCGTGCCGGTCGGGCAATTCCAGGACGAATGGAAGGCTGCTGGTGCGGTCCTCGCGGGACGGCGGACTGCCGAGCTCATGGATCATTGGGGTGGTGATCACAACGGTCTCCCGATCTTCGTACCCAGCCACCGGCCGCCCGGCCCGGCCGCTCGCTGGGGCTATCCGTTGGTGACGTACGTGACCGACGGGATCGAAAGCGCGATGGCGCAGGCGAAGGCTGCCGCCGGGGACCGGGACGTGCAGGTGCGTGGCGCCTACACGGGGCAACGGGCGCTCGAGGCTGGGGTGCTGGACGAGGTGCAGATCCATCTGATCCCGGTGCTGCTCGGTCGTGGCCGCCGGCTGTTCGATGTCTTGCCGTCGGAGATCGAGTTGGAGATCGTCCGGGTGATCGATACGCCGGAGGCCACCCACATCCGCTACCGTGTCCGTCGCTGAGCCGATCGACCAGCGCCGACCAGCCGGGACGTGCCACCGCGGACCCTGCATGAGGTATTCGGCGGCCGGTATCTCAGCCATCCCTGAGCCGCCATTACCCCTTTTCGTCCCATCAGTCCCACCAGGGCGCGTCCGTGAACACCCCACGCCGAACTCGTGCATTACAGCTTCGACGATCTACCGCTGTCCGCGCCCTCCCTGCGAGGATCTCGAATATCTGTTCGCCATTAATCGAAGGGTCACGCGTGGACGCTGGACAGCCAACGACTACCAACCTGCGCGAGCACTACGGGCACCTCGCCCGTTCACGAGGACTGGACGTGGCCATGTGCTGGACGGTCGTCATCCCGCACAACGCAAAACCCCTTAACCTTCAGCAGATCGCCACCCGCCTGGGCGGAGACACCCCCGGCCGACTCCATCCCCCAGCCCCACTCAGCGCCCTGGTGCCCTTCGCCAGCGACGCATATCCCGTGCTCATCGACCAACACGGCTCCACTATCGCGCTCTGGGAGTACGACTATCTCGGAGCCATGCCCGCTGTCCTTCGGCGCCTGAGTCACGGAGCCCGGGTCTACAGCGCCTGGTGGAACGTCAACGCCCACAACCAGCTGAGTTTCGCCGCCGACGGCGAGCTCATCCTGCAGATCGACGCGCTCTTTCCCGGCCGCCCCGAAGACCACCCCGGCATTGACCGGTGGCCACAGCTGGAAGCGATGCAAGATTTCTTCGTCGATTTCGAAGAACGCGACGACGACTACGACTGGAGGGCGGCCTGGCTTGCCCTCATCGACCAAACCACTGGCGCAAAACTGACGAGCGCGTGGTTCGACCAGACGCACCCGTACGTCATGGTTCATGTGCCTGACGCCATACGCTGAACGATCAGGGAAACGATCAAGAGTCGCGTGGGAAGCGGTCTATCTGTCCTTCTTCTTCGCGCTGCTCAACCCCACTCGTGAACACCCCACCAGGGGCCGTTCTTGAAACGGCTGGACTGAAGTTGACGAGATCCCGTCTGATCATCGCGATCGGGCGGGATCTCGTCGTTTCAGGGGGTTCCGAGTCGCGTTCGTGTGGGTTCGGGGCCTGCGGGGCGGGTGCCCTGCTCCAGATGCACCGCGTCGGAGGAGATCGTCTCGTCAGATCACGCCACCGCCGTGATCCTTCCACAGCAAGGGGGGCACCCCTTGCCAAACCCGCTGGAAGGCCACCTCAGCAGCCTTCACCCTACGGCGAGCGCAGCTCGAACGCCCGTAGCGCCCCCTCGGCTCCAGGCCGCGGCGTGAAGTGGACGCCGCGGTCTCCGGGGTATTCGTGCCGGTGGTCGAAGCCGCCCCCATAGATCTGCGCCGGGATGCCGTCAGGGAAGGCCTCGCAGAAGGGGACGTACCGGCCGGGCGCCTGCGGATCCACCCGTTGCCGGAGCCTGGCACACGCGTCGCAGATCCCGGGTCGCCGCCGCGTCACAGCCCCGCCTCGTAAGCTTCCGCCGCAGCCTCGCCGGTGTACATGGAGTCGAACTCCATCAGTCCGCTGTCGGCCCGCCGCACCAGTACCGGCCCCAGCCCGGCGTACGCGGTGCCGGGGTCGCCCGTCTCGACGAACTCAGCCGTGGTGATCGTGAAGAACCACCCGTACGGCCGTTCCACCGTCTCCGCGTTGTGCACGACCAGGCTCTCCCCCACGGCGCTCAGTTCCTCCTTGATGTACGCGCGCACGAGCTGCTCGGCCTCCTCCTTGCCGATCATGTTGCGGTCCGTCCTTTCTCAGCGGGTCTGGAAGAAGTCGTACTCGCGGTATCGGCCTTCCATGGGGTGCCGGTCGATGTATACCCGCTGGTGCTGGCCGTCCGCGTAGTAGATGTGGCCGTTGACGTTGAGGACGTTGCACACGTGCCCGATGCCGGAGCCGCTGTAGCCGATCACCACGCCGCGTGATCCTGGCCCCTCGTCGAGGAGGATCTTCGCCACCTTCTTGAGGTTGCTGAGCCGCATGTACTTCTCGATCGCGCGTTTGCCCAGCGTACCGCGGATGACCGGGACCGGCGCGGCGTTGAGCGGCCCGGCCACGGCCGGTTTGCCGCGCAGGATGTCGTCGATGGCCAGGCTGGTCTCGGGGCAGTTCCTGTTGTGCCCGGTGGGGTTGACCTTGTTGATGATCGCGAGCAGGTCGCCGAACCTGACCTGCCTGGCGCCGAGGTTCTCGATGAACTTCCGCAGTTCCTCGTAGGCCTGCCGCATGGCCTCCTTGTGCTCCTCGCTGAGGGGGTTGGAGGCGTTGGGGTAGTCCTCGACCTGTTGCGGGCGCAGTCCGGCGAGGGGCACCTTGACCCGGCGCTCGACGTTGACCTTGCCGAAGTCGTCGTGGTCAAGAATGGGGGGCTCGTACCCCTTTGTTCCACTCTGACCGGTGGCTCCTGTGCCGTTCAGGTCGTCTGGCTCGAGGTCGAAGTCGTACAGCAGGATCTCGCTCATGAAGCCGATGCCGGTGCTGGTGTCCTGCGTCTCGCGGAAGGCCATCCAGTCGTCCATCTGCGCCGCGCCCTTGAACTTGTACCAAGGCGTCCGGTCCGCGTCGGCCAGGCCGTGACGGCGGACGAACGCCTGGGCGTTGTCGATGGCGTCCTGGAACGCGTCGGCGTCCTGGTTGCGGTCGGCGGCGGTGTACTCGTGGGCGAGATGGTCGGCCTCCCGCATGACCTCCCTCCAGTGGCTCCGGTCGGCCTGGGAATCGTAGAGGCTCTCGGCCTGGTAGGCGGCCTCCTGTTCCTGGCCGGCCTGGCTCGGGGTCCGGGATGTCTGCCGGTCACCGGCCGGCTCTCCCACGCCGTGCTGGCGGGCTGCCCAGGCGATGCCGTCGCGTACGTACGGGGAACGCGCCTGGAACCTGTCCAGCAGCCACTGGGCACCATCGCGGCCCCAGGTGTTCGCGATGCGCTGAAGGATCTTGCCGGCTTGGCGTTCGGCGTCCTCATCCCGATAGCGGGATTCGCTCATCCGCTTGTCCATGGCCCGCAGTGCCCACAGGTCGGGATCGGCTTCCGGGTCGTCTGCGGGGCCGCGCCTGCGGGCGTACACCTCCTCGCGCGTACGCGCCGTGGCCTCCTCACGAGGGCGTGTAGTCGGCGTGGCCTCCTCACGAGGGCGTGTAGTCGGCGTGGTCTCTTGTGCTCGGGCGCTATAGAGCCGGTTGATCAGCTCGCCGACCGCCCTGGCCAGGGGGCGGGGCTGCGCCGAGGCCCTGTACTCGGTGAACGCCTCGGAGATCAGTTCGCGGGGAGTGCTGGCCCCGTAGGTGGACAGCCGGGATTCGACGGCGGTCATGGTTTCGGGGTCGTGTACGCCCATGATGTCGTACGGGCGGCCGAGCACGGTGGAGACGGTGGCGTTCAGGATGGTGCGTGCGTCCGGGTCGCGCATGATGCCGTCGGCGATGTGCTCGCCCACCTCGTGATAGAGCACGCCGCGCACCGAGCCGCCGCCCGGCACCGTCCAGCCGGTCGCCTCTTCCACCTGTCCGGCGCGCGCCTGATCGACCATGGCGGCGGGGTTGAGGTGGATGCCCCGCTCGTCAGCGTCCATGACCGCATAGGCGACCAGGTTCGGCTGGGTGGCGAAGTTCCCGTGGGGGTCTGTCGTACTGACGGTGCCGAGGGTACGCGTCAGGTCCGGGTAGTCATGAGCCAGCTCCCGCATCGTCTGATGGATGTCCCGGGCGACGTCGGGCTCGATGCCCTCGAGCGCCGGTACGGAGGGTGTGACTGGTCCGCTGAGCGCCAGAGCCAGCGCCTCTTTGGAGGGAACCAGATCTCGCCTTCCTGCGGCCGCCTCATGTCCTGTCAGGTTCGGCACAGTGGGCGCCGTCCCGCTGGTGGCGGTCTGACCAGTGAGGCCCGCCTCAGGTACAGGGGCGGTGGTCACTCCAGGTCCCGGTAAGGCAGTGGCCGTCGCGTTCACCCCGGCAACCGCAGTTGTAGGACTGTTCATCGGAGCGGCCGCGGTGGGGAGACCGTTGGCAGCGGCGGTGAGACTGGTCGCTGGGGTGGCCGGAGACGCCGGCGCAGGGCCGCTGGCAGCGGTCGGCGGGGCCGCGGTGGTGGGACCGGTCGCGGCAGCGGCCGGAGCGGCGGGGCCGCTCGTCGCTGTGGCCGGGGTGGCCGGGGTGGCCGGGGTGGCCGGGGCGACCGGGGTGGCAGGGGCCGCGCCGATCGGGTTGGCGTGCGCCGGTTGGCCGCTCGGTACCGCACTGGGATGCACCGTCCCGCCGGGTGCTGTGCTCGGTGCCGGAGCATTCGGCACCGCTCGGGGCTGCGCCGACGCGGTGGGGGCGTTTGCGGGGGCGCTCTGTGCCGGGGCGGGGCCGTTGCGTGGGGGCGTACCTGTCGGGTTGTTCCCGTGTCCGGTTCCGTCGCCGACCGGTGCGGGGGAAGCGGCCGTTGTCTGCGCGGCCCCCCCGGCTTCTTGGGCGCCGGCGCCTGTGAGGGCCGGGGCCGAGGGGGACGGCGGCAGGGTGGATGAGGGGGTGGATGAGGGGGTGGATGAGGGGTCGGGGGTGCGGGCGAGCGCCGTGGTCTCCGCGCGGGCGAGTGCGGTCGCCGGGTCGGCGACGGCGGACAGGACGTCGGTGCTGAGCGGGCTGATGGTGCCCACTCTTCCTGCGCCCGCCGCCATGCTGCCCACCAGCCCTTCCATGGTGGGCAGCTCCCATTTGCCGTACACGACCCCGTTGGCGATCATCCCGGCCGGGGCCGAGACGACCGCGTTGGTTGCCGCCGCGCTCACGGCCTTGGTCGGGTACCGCAAGAGCGCGTTCGCCACACCGCCGGCGTCCCCGGCCGCGGCGTCGAGCCGCCGCAGGCCGGGCAGGCCGGAGACGTACCTGGAGACCGCGGGCGCGATCCGGGTCGCCAGCAGGGCGCCGGTGGCGTCGCCCAGCACGTTCGCGGCCGTCATGCGGGTGTCCCAGCGTGTGCGGGTGCCGAGATCCTTTTGCCGTTGCTGGGCGAGCCCGTCCATCAGCAGGCCTTCACCCACCTCCTCGGGCAGTTCGCGCAGCATATGGCTGGTGACCGCCCTGGCCAGCAGTCCCTGGCCCAGTTGCCGCCCGCTGAGCTGCGCGGTCTGGACGGCGGCGAGCTTCGGCGCGACGGCGGTGAGCCCGCGCCCGGCGCTCGCTGCCCGTTCCAGGGTGCCGAACACCCCGTTGAGGAAGGTACGCAGCCGCTGCGCGTACGCGGCGAGCAGCGGCGTGGTCGCGCCCGCGGTGAGGAAGCTCGACATGAGCCCGACGGCGGCCGCGCTGACCGTGATCCAGTAGCCGACATTGATGGACAGTTTGCCGTACTGCGTCGCGCGCGCGTAGGAGTCCTGCTGCAGCGCGTACGCCCCAGCGGCTTGTGCCAGCCCTGCCAGCCCCGTCTGCCCTGAGGCGAGTCTGTCGGTGTGTCCTCGGAAGGCGTCGGCGGACGCGCCCGACCACCCGTCCAGTATCCCGGCCTGCAACGACCCGCTCACGTCCTGGCCGGCCAGCGCCGCTCGCGCCACGTCGTCGAAGGCCACGGCGAGTTCCGCCAGGCCCTTCTCGCTGCCCTCGGGCCACATTTGCCCGGCCGCCACCATCGAGATCAGGACGTTCACCCACTCGGGCGCGCCTTCCCCCCAGGCCGGCGTGACGTCGCTCGCGTAGCCGCTGCTGCCGATCGTGTCGTCGTCGCCGCCCGGCGCTCTGGTGACCGGTGTGCTGCGGTTGTGCTCCGCCCCCGAATGGATGCTCATACCTGGTCGCTCTTCGGCACCGAGGCAGCCTGGCTCGTGGTCTCCACTGTCTGTCGTACGCCGTCGCCGGCGGCCTCGTGGGTCCTCATGAGCTGCCTGGCCCAGGCGATGAGCGTGTCTGGCCCGCCCCCGGCCGAGTAGGCCCGGTAGAACTCCTGCCCGGCCGAGTCGCCACCCCAGGGGGCGGCGGCGTTCAGCCGCTCGATGCGGGCGGTGGCCTCGCGCAGGGCGTCACCGAGTACGGCGGTGTGGCCTTGCCACCCCTTCAATCCGGCCTCGACCTCAGAACGTTCCATCCATACGTGCTCGGCCATCCGCTAGCCGATTTCGCGCAGCTGGTCGTCCACGTGCCCCAGCACACTGTCCAGGTCGCCGTTCAGGTGGGCCCGCATCTGCTCGGGCGGGATGAGGGGTTCGAACATCCGCAGGATCTCGTCCTGGGCCATCACCGCCGCCTGATGCGCTGTGGCGGTAATGATGTCGGCCAGCTTGCCGCTGTCGCTCAGTCGGGAGACCCGGGGGTCGAGCTGGAGCCGGATCAGGTCACCACGGGCGCCCACGGTGACGGTGACAAGACCGTCGGGCGAGGTGTGGGTGACCTGCAGGGCTCGGGAACGTTGGTGCAGTTCCAGGGATTGATCCTGCAGCCGCAAGAAATTGTCACGCAACTGGTTCGCGTATTCATGCAACTGGTCAGCGTTCATTCGCCGCACCATAACGGGGGAGACTCGCCTCTTTGCCCATTTCATGATTTGTCGAAGTGGGTGGCCGGTGGTCATGAGGAGTGCGGCCACAGGTCCCTGCGGGTACGCGGGCGCGGCCGTCCCGCCATCTGGTGCTCCCGGCAAGCGTCCTGCACCTCGAAGGATCGGACCGAACCTCCCGGCTCAGCGATGTAGCGGACGCTCCTGCCGCCGTTCGATCGCTCCTATGGATTAACTGATCAAGTTTCTGATCGCCGCAGTGACGGCGTCGGGCTGAGTCTCCGGCAGAAAGTGCCCACCCGGCAGCATCAAGGTGCGGACATCCGGCGCCCATCCGTGCCAGACCGCCGAGGGGTCAAACGGCAGCACCATGTCGCCGGGGTCCTGCCAGATCGCCAGGGTAGGGGCCTTGATGTGCCGGCCGTCCTGCTGATCCTCGCTGTCGTGGGCGGCGTCGACGAAGGCGCTGGCCCGGTGCCGCCAGCTTGGGCAGTTCCAGCGTGCGACGCGACTTGCGTGTCTTGGTGTCCCCTCCTTCTCGGTCGGCACGCCATACGTAGATGGGTAACTTCTTGTGCTGAAATCCCACCTCCGTCACCGGATGCCAGGTCTTGAGGCTGGGGATCCATGCTCTGGGCGGCCTGGCATGTCGGCATCCAAGGCACGGGACACCTTCCCACAGACCTCTCCTCGGCCATCGTCAATCAAGGAGTGCAGGGGTTTTCGGCTATCTGTGGAGCCGATACCGACTGATGTGGCCCATCCTCGTTGTCCACGGCGCCATGAACGCCGCCCCCATTCTGCTGGGCATGTTGTAACGCCTGTCGCTCGAGTCCCATCGTCGCGACGCCTTCCAGCCTGGGAAACGATCTCTTTCATTCTGGAAGCGATCTTCCTGCCCATCACTTCGTCCCAGGCCGGACACATTCGTGAACACCCCACCAGGATAGTTGCAGGTGACAAGGGGTTTCGGAGTTGATCCGAAGCCCCTTTTCCCTCGTCTGGGAGTCGATGGGAGCCAATCGGGGAGCCATCTCACTCGGACTCTCTACCCGTGTCGGCTGTCGCCGAAGATGATGTGATCACTGGCCTGAGCTGGTGCCGGTAGACCGCTTCCGTCGTCTACTGCGCTGGTGACCTGAGTGCGGGAGAGAACTTCGCCGGGTCCATCTGGATGGTGAGCCGCCTTGTTCTTTTCCCGGTGGTCTCGGTGGTGTCGGCGCTCATCTCGCTGGCCTTCCAGCTACTCGCGCCCGACTGCCACGCCTGGCCGGCCGCATGTGGCTGGAACTCCGTTCTGGGTCAGACCAGCTCGTGAACACCCCACACCAAGGGCCGTTCTTGAAACGGCCTGAAGGAAGTTGACGGGATCCCGTCCGATCATCTTGGTCGGACCGGATGCCGTGTTTTCCGGGGCTTGAGGCCGCTTGGTGGAGGGCGGCGTTACGGAAGTGCCGCGAGCATGCGCTCTCCCGCCGCCCGCAAGTGGGCGGTCATCGCGTCCGCCGCGGCCGGGCCGTCGCCCGCCACGACTGCCCGCACGATGGCTTCGTGCTCGTCCCGGGTGAGTTCGGCGGCGCCTTCCCGGGTGTAGAAGATCCGGAAAGCGCGTGAACGGACGAACAACCGCTCCAGCGTTTCGGCCACGATCAGGTTCCCGGACATCTTGGCGAGTTCGCCGTGCAGCAGCTCGTCGGCCTTGGCCAGCAGGGTGAGATCGCCGCCGGGCACGTCGACCTGCTGGCGCAGGAACGCCCCGTCCTCCGTGCGGAACTCCTGGGCGGCGCGGGCGGCCGTGGGAGGTTCGAGCAGCAACCTGCACTCGTACAGGTCGGAGATCGTTTTGCGGTCGGGCAGGTCGGCGGCGACGAAGCCGCGGTAGGGATGCTTGCTGACCAGGCCGTCGGCCTCCAGCCGCCCCAGGGCCTGGCGGATCGGTGTGTTGGAGATCTTCAGCTGCGCCGCCAGAGCGTCGATCTTGACCCGGCTGCCGTGTGGGATGTGACCGCTGAGCAGCATTTCCCGCAACACGTCGTACACGTCGTCGGCCAGCACCTGCCGCCGGGGGAGCGCCGGTGCCGGCGCGGGGGTGTCGGTCATCCAAACCTCCTGTGTTCACAACATAGCGGCAAGTGGGGGTTGACGTCTTCGTAACGTGCATGCAACATCTGACTGAAGACATCGTACACGATTTTGCCGAGGCAGCTGTGATCAGATTTCGCATCCCCCTGACGGCGTGCCTCGCAGGCGCCCTCCTCGTCGCATGTTCGTCCAACACGCCCACAGCCGTCAGCGGGGCCATTACCGAGGACCGCGACGCGACGTTGCTGGTGTGGAGTGACCCCACCCGGCTGGCCGGGTTCGAGCAGTTCAAGAAGGCGCATCCCAACCTCAAGACGAAGGTCGAGACCTACGACGGGCAAAGCCTGCTGACGAAGATTCAGCTGTTCAACCGCACGGGCAAGGGCTGGCCGGACGTCATCTTCGCGGGGCAGCCCAACGTGGTCTCGCAGTTCGCCGGGAAGCTGAACTACGCGCAGCCCCTCGACTCGCTGGTGCCACAGCAGATCCGGAAGGGCTTCGGTACGGCCAACGCGCCCTGCGAGGTCGGCGGCAAGCTGTACTGCCTGCGCAACGATCTGGCCCAGACCGTGCTGTGGTACAACAAGCCGCTCATGGAGCGCTTCGGCTACCAGCTTCCCAAGACCTGGAACGACTACCGGGCGTTGGGTGAGCGAGTGGCCAAGGAGCACCCCGGGTACGTCATCGGCAGCGCGGGCAGCTTCTTCACCTACTACGACTACTTCTGGTCCAGCGGCTGCCCGATCCAGCAGGTGACCGGGCCGGACAAGGCGCACATCGACCTGAAGGACGCCAAGTGCACCCGGGTCGCGGACGTACTCGACCCTCTGATCAAGAACGGCTCGGTCACCAAGGCGGGACTCTTCGACCCGGAGATGGCCAAGCTGGGCAAAGAGGGCAAGGTTCTCATGCTGCCCGGTGCCTCCTGGCTCGGCGATTACCTGTTCAAGCCCAAGGACCTGTTCGCCACGCCCAACGGGCAGATCGCCGCGGCGGCGTACCCAACGTGGGACGGCGAGACGACCAACTGGTCCGGCAGCGCGGGCGGCGGCGTCTACCTGCTCTCGCGCCACTCCAAGAACATGAAGGGCGCCGCCGAGATCATCCAGTGGATGACCACTGACGCCGGCTACCAGAAGGACGCGCCGACCTACCCTGCCTACGGCCCCTCGGCCGACGCGTGGGCCAAGCGGCTGGCCGGTGACCCGTTCTACGCCGAAGATCCGTTCCCGGTGATGCGGGAGCAGGCGGCCAAGGTCAACCCCGTGCAGCAGCCCACCCGCTACGACGTCGAGGGGGCGTTCACCCAGACGGTGGTGCCGGCGATCCGCTCCGGCGGCACCGTCGCCGCCAGCCTGGACGCGCTGCAGACCGAGCTGGTGAACCTGGCAAAGGCCCAAGGCTATGACGTCGGGTAAGTTTTTCGGCTGGCTGTGTGTGGCCCCGTACCTGGTCCTGCTCGCGGTTTTCGGGATCGGCCCCGTTCTGTACGCCCTCTACGAGTCCCTGAGCGACCCCCGTGCCTACGTACACGCGGTCGCCGACTTCCGCTTCCTGCCCGCGGTCGGCAACGTGTCGCTGTTCATGGCGCTGTACCTGCCGGTCATGGTGATCGGCGTGCTGCTGCTGGCGCTGTTCGTCCAGGACCAGCGTCCCCTGTACGGCACGGCGCTGCGCCTGGTCTACATGCTGCCGGGCGCGGTCACCGGCTCGGCCAGCGTGCTGCTCTGGTACGTCATGCTCCAGCCCGCGCTCAGCCCCTTCGCCCCACTGCTGCACGGCCTGGGCATGCGGACCGGCAACGACGTGCTGAAACCGTCGTACCTGGTGGTGATCTTCGCGTTGATGGCCTTCGCCACCGGGTTCGGCCAGTGGGTGGTCATCATGTACGGCGCCCTGCAGGGAGTGCCGCGCGACGTGCTGGAGGCGTCCAGGATGGACGGCTGCTCCTGGTGGCAGACGGCAGTGCGGATCAAGCTGCCGCTCATCTCCAAGTACGTGGTCTACATGGTCATCCTGGCCTTCACCGCCGGGCTGCAGATCTTCATCGAGCCGCAACTGCTGTACGGCGTCGCCTTCACCGGCTCCAAGTCGTGGTCGCTGAACCAGCTCGGCCTGCTGTTCGCCTTCGACAACGGAGACTTCGCCGCGGCCGCCGCGCTGTGCCTGATGCTGCTGGCCGTCTGCACCGTCGCCGCTTGCTTCCTGGTGTTCAAGGCCAAGTTCTTCGAGACGGAGGTCGACCGATGACCGAGCGGCTCGGCGGGGCGTGGGTCTGGCGGATGTCCGTGGCCGTCGTCCTCGGCCTGGTGGCCCTGGCCTGCGCGCTGCCGCTGGTGTGGCTGGTGCTGGCGCCGACCAAGTCCGACGCCCAGATCACCGGCGGGCACCCCTTGTCCTTCGGCTCGCTCGGCGGCTACCTGACCGCCTGGCGGAACCTGATCACCTTCAACGACGGCGTCATCTACCAGTGGATCGTCAACTCGGCGCTCTACACCGGCGGCGCGGTGCTGTTGTCGGTGACCACCTCCCTGCTGGCCGGGTACGCGCTGGCGGCGACGAGGATCGCCGGGCGGCGAGTCATCCTCATCGCCACGCTGCTGGCGATGATCGTGCCACCCGCCGCGCTTGTGCTCCCGCTCTTCCTGGAGGTGAACGCGGTCCAGCTCACCGGCACCGCTTGGTCGGTGATCCTGCCCGCCAGTCTCTATCCGTTCGGGGTCTACCTCGCCTTCATCTACTTCTCCACCATGCTGCCGCGCGAGGTGCTGGAGGCGGCCAGGATCGACGGCTGCTCGGAGGCCGCGTTGTTCGGCAGGGTCGCCCTGCCGCTGGGCAAGCCGCTGATCGCGCTGCTGACCTTCTTCGCCTTCATCGGCAACTGGAACAACTACTTCCTGCCGTTCGTGATGCTCGGCGACGACGAGACCTTCAACCTCCCGGTCGGGCTCGGCGTGCTCATCTCCGGCTCACCGGCGCTCAATCCGGCACTGGGAGGCAGCGATCTCCCCATCCACCGGCCGGAAGCGGCGATCACAGGTGTGCTCACCGTGGTGCCCGTGGCGCTCGTCTTCCTGTTCGCCCAGCGCCACCTGGTGCGCGGGCTGCTCGACGGCGCCGTCAAGAACTGAACCGCAACGGAGTGAATGTGAAGATCACCGCTGTCGACGTCGTCCTGTGCGCGCAGCCCGCCGTCACGCCTGTCTTCCGCTGGCGCGACGGCCTGCCGGGGTCCGAGCCCGCGCACACCGGCGGCTGGCTCGTGCTGTCCACAGACGACGGGCACACCGGCTACGCCTACAGCCAGCGCGGCACCATCCTGGCCGACATCGCCGACCGGCGGTTGCGTTCCGAACTGCTGGGCGCCGACCCGCTGCGGCGCGAATGGCTGTGGCACCGCGTCTGGGAACTGGACCGCATCGAGGAGATGCCGCTCTACATCCACGGCCTGGTGGATGTGGCGCTGTGGGACATCGCGGGCAAGGCGGCCGGGCTCCCGGTGCACGAACTGCTCGGCGGGTACCGCTCCGCCATCCCCGCGTACGCCTCCACCGCGACCTTCGCCACCATCAGTGAGTACCTGGATGTCGCCGACCAGTGCCTGGAGCTGGGCTATCCGGCCATCAAGCTGCACGCCTGGGGAGACGTCGACCGCGACATCGCCCTGTGCGCGGCCCTGCGTGAGCACGTCGGGGACTCGGTGCCGCTGATGTACGACGGATCCGCCGGGTTCGACCTGCTCGACTCGATCAAGCTGGGCAGGGTTCTGTCCGAGGCGAAATATCTCTGGTACGAGGAGCCGATGCGCGAGTTCAGCGCGACCGCCTACCAGCGCCTGGCCGAGAAGGTGGATGTGCCGCTGATCGTCGCCGAGACCAGCGACGGCGCCCACATGAACACCGCCGACTTCATCGCCAACGGCTCCGCCACCGCGGTACGCACCAGCGCGGGTCTGCGTGGCGGCATCACCGGGGCCATGCGCATCGCGCATCTGGCCGACGCCTACCGGATGCGCGCCGAGGTCCACGGCGGCGGCATCGTGCACACCCATCTGTGCATGGCCATCCCGAACACCACCTACTACGAGTCGTTCGTCCCCGCCAACCCTGTGACGAGGGAGGAAGCGGTCGACGCCGAAGGGCTCGTTCACGCGGGAACGGCGCCCGGCATCGGATACGAGGCCGAATGGGAGCGCACGTCCGTACCGGCCGGGCTGGAACCCTACTCCTCCTGAAACCCCCCACAAAGGAGATAAACCGACATGAGCGACAAGCGGAGCACCGGCCCGAGCAGGCGGGCCGTCCTGGCGACCGCCGCCGCGCTACCCCTGATCGCGGCGACGCCCGCCCAGGCGAAGGCCAAGGGCTGGTCGTGGAAGCTGCTGTCCGACGGCACCGACGTGTGGCAGCGCAACTACTGGAACGGCGGGGAGCAGTTCGACTTCCGGCTCGGTGGTGGTGGCTCCATCCCGCAGATGCGGCACTGCCCGACCGGCTACCGGCCGTTGCTCTCGCCCACCTACGAGGGCGAGGAGACCGACCGGGTCATGCAGGCCGTCCTGTGGGGCCTGAACGTCGAGGCCGCGACCAACGTCCTCGACCGGCGCTGGAACGTCAACCAGGCGGGCACCCGTCCCGGCGCCTACCAGCGCACGGTGCGCGTCGAGCGGACCAACTCCACCACCACCGACGTGTGGACCATCGCCGACAGGCAGTGGTACGCCGAACTCGTCGCCGACTTCGCGGGATCGGACGCCGTCCCGCAGCTCACCCGTTACACGAGGCTGTCCAACGGTGCGCTGGAGATCCGCCGCGTCATCCGGTTGCCCAAGGTCGTCAACGCCGGGGCGACGGTCGCCAACGTCGAGTTCTACCTGGAGAACTGGCTGCCGTTCCTGCGCTCCGCCGACGCCTTCACCGCCCTGGCCCTGCGGCTCGACGCCAACGGCGACCCAAGCGAGTGGTATCGGGCCGGCGACAACATCCCTTATTACCCGTGGACACCGACCGGCGGCACCAGCGGCTATGCCATGGTCTACAAGGAAGGCGCGCACCGGACCACGCCCAACGTGGCCGTGGTCTTCTCCAAGAACGCAGGCACGAAGTACGCCACCTCGGCCGTGTTCGAGAACGTGCGCAACTCGATGGACTGGGACACCGGCATCGGCATCCTGCCCGGCGCCCACATCACCGGTGGGGAGGCGAACAGCATTCTGGACTACACGATCCGCATCGTGCCCAACGGTGGCACCAGCGCCGGCCTGGTCACCAACCTCAACACACAGGTCGCCGCGATCCGGCCACCCGCCCTGTACGGCCCGGCGTACGCGCTGTCCGGCGAACTGGGCACCATCGCGGCGCGGCTACGCGGCTACCTGACCTCCGCCGAGGGAACGCGAACCAACCACCTCGCCCCGCTCCTTGCCTGAGCCGGGCCATCTCGGCCGCACGTAGGGTTGTCGGCCCGAAAAGGGGGCGCCCTGAAGTGCGGCGCAGACCTCCACCACGGCTGAACTGAAGTTGACGGGATCCCGGCTGATCGTGGTGATCGGGCGGGATCTTGTCGTTTCAGGGGCTTCGAGTCGTTGGTCGGCACGAAGTCGGGGATACGCGGTCAGGTGGACCGTTGTTCGGCCAGGGTATCGCGCAGCACGTCGGCGATCGTGGTTGTGGCGAGTTCCTGCTGCACTACGTCGTCCAGTCGGCCATAGACACGATGCAGAGTTGGCTGGATGCCGAAGCCCACGGGGCAGGAGCTGTTGGGTGGGGTCTGGTGCATAGCGAACAGGGTCTGGTTCTGGTCCTCGACCGCGTGGTAGACGTCCAGCAAACTGATCGTCTGGGGCTCGCGGGCGAGGCTCCACCCGGCTCCGGCGCCGCGCTTGGCCTGGACGAGGCCGGCCTTACGGAGGTCGCCCAGGCAGCGGCGGATGACGACGGGGTTGGTGTTGACGCTGCCGGCGATACGCTGCGAGGTGGCGATCTCTTGACCGTTGCGTCGGTCGAGCGTCATCCATGTCAGGACGTGCACGGCGATGCTCATCCTGCTGTTCGCGCTCATCTGCCTCCCGGCCCTTTCCTCTGCTGTAACCCTTCATGTTACATCTCTTGACCTGCGGGTGGTTGGTTTGCCACGCAATTGTAACTGCTATGGTTACAACAACATCCCCTCAGTAACCATGCCGACGCGACGTCTCTCGGCTTAGTTGTAACCAAAAAAGTTACTTCAATCGACGAAGAGGAAATGATCATGGGACAGCTTGATGGCAAGACTGCTGTTGTCACTGGCGCCAACAGCGGGATCGGCCTGGCATCCGCGCGGCGATTCGCGGCCGAGGGTGCGCATGTGTTCATCACCGGCCGCCGCCAGGAGGCGCTCGACGCCGCGGTGGCCGAGATCGGCGCGAACGCCGTCGGCGTCCGCGGCGACATCGCCGACCTCGCCGATCTCGACCGGCTCTATGAGGCCGTCGCCCAGCGGGGCCGCCGCATCGACGTACTGTTCGCCAACGCCGGCGGCGGCGCGTTCTCCACCCTGGAACAGGTAACCGAGCAGCACTACGACCAGACCTTCGACACCAACGTCAAGGGAATGTTGTTCACCGTCCAGAAGGCGCTGCCACTACTCAACGGCGGCGCCTCGGTGATCCTCACCGGGTCCACCGCCGCCGCCAAGGGCGAGGAGGCGTTCGGCGTCTACGCCGCTTCCAAGGCCGCCGTCCGCTCCTTCGCCCGCACCTGGGCCAACGAGCTGAGGAGCCGGGCGATCAGGGTCAACACCCTCACGCCCGGACCCATCGACACCCCCGGCATCACCGGCCTGGCCGCCGACCAGGAGCAGGCCGCCCAGCTCAAGGGCCACCTCGCGAGCCAGGTGCCCCTGGGCCGCATGGGCCATCCCGACGAGGCCGCCTCCGCCGCCCTCTTCCTCGCCTCCGACCAAAGCAGCTTCATCACTGGCATCGAGCTGTATGTCGACGGCGGCCTCAACCAGATCTGACCACCCGCCGAGCTCTCCGCGTCGCCGGCAGCCACCGTCCGGCGGTCAGTACGACGGCCCTGCGCACAGTCTGGTCCGCGGCGGGCGAGTGCCATCAATGCCAGCGCGTCGTCTCGGGCCTGGCCGACCAGGCGTTCGGCCTAGCCGCGAAGGCGGCCGAGCTGGGCCGGCGAGTATGGCGGGCTGACCTTCTTGGGGGCTTCGTCGGCGGCGGCACCTGCTCGCCGCGTTCCAGCCAGGCCGGCGTCGCGCGCATGTTCCGCAGCCAGCTGCGGTAGGACGGTGAGGGACGGGAGGTCACGCTCTTTCAGACGTTGCCGCCGCACCCGCACCTGGCAGATGCCACGGCAGCGTGATCGGCTGAGCTGCGAAACTGTCCACCACTCGAAACGGTCAGTCACCCGCCGTTCCTCATCGTCCATGCCGGAGGTATCCACCTCCAGTCCGCTGACGCGAAGGAAGAAGTAGGAATCCACTGAGCTGAACGTCTCACCGCCTAGTGCCCATGTTCCCGAACTGATCGCGACGACCGGCCCGAGAGCCGAGGGGGCGATGACATGCCCCAGTTCCTCTCGAAGCTCGCGTGCGGCGGCCTGATGCAGGTTTTCGCCAGGATCAACGGCGCCCCCGGCGTGAACCAGGCATAGAAAGGCTCCTCAACCTGAAGCAACAGCCTGCGGTAGACCAGGAGCCGATCGGCGGCATCTACCAGCAGCACACGAGCGGTAGACCGGAAGATCGTTTCGCTCATGAACGAGATCATGAGGCGGTCCCAGCAACCATGGGCGTTGGGAAGCGATCTTCTCAACTCCCGCTTACCCCCAGGCCAACGTCTGATCATCGCGATCAGGCGGGATCTTGTCGTTTCAGGGGTTTCCGACCTCCAAGCGATCACCTGGCGCGTTACGTTCAGAAGGCGCGAGCCTTCAACTCGGCCAGCCAGCCATCGTCCACCAGCCGCTTGAGCCGTGCCCGCAGCGACCTGTCGGAGCTGGCCGGCAACGGAACCGCACGAAGATGACATGCCCTGCACCACACGGGATGAGGATCACCACGTCTCCCATGGCTTCTGCGGCGCAAGGCATGGCCGAAGGGGTGCCTTGAGCGGCCATCACGAGGGCCTTTGGGTCACGAACGAAGGCGCCGGCACCTTCGGCCATCTCGAAGTGATCTGCGCCGAAAGTGACATCATCTCCGCATGAGCTACGACCTTGCGGTCTGGGAGGGCGAGCGTCCCGCAAACGATCGAGAAGCGGGAGAGGCGCATACCACCCTGTACGACCTATACCTCGAAGCAGAGGTGAAGATTCCGCCGACGCCTCTGATCGTGGAGTTCGTGGAGCGGCTCCTGCAGCGCTGGCCAGAAGAGGGAGAGGCGGAGGAGGATGATGTCCCGTGGGCAGCATCTCCGCTGATCATGGGGGCAGCAGGCCCCTACATCCACGTCGCGATGGCGTGGAGCCGCGCGGAGGAGACCTCAGCGTACGCCGTCCAAGTTGCCGCCCAACTCGGCCTGAACTACTTCGACCCTCAAGAAGATCGACTTCGGACCTCGTAACCACCGTCGAGCCTGCTGCGCCAAGACAAGCGCCCCATCCAACCTGGGCATGATCACGTCGATCTCGGGAAGCGATCTTCCAGGCCCCTTCTGCATCCCAAGTCACACCCACTCGTGAACGCCGCACCCTTGAAACGGCTGGACTGAAGTTGACGGGATCCCGTCTGATCATCGAGATCGGGCGGGATATTGTCGTTTCAGGGGTTTCCGAATCTGGTTCGTCCTGGTTTGGGGACAGCAGGGCGGGTGTCTGGGAAGGCCCGGGTGGTGTCAGGCCGCTGATGGAGGTCCGAGTTCGCGTCGTTGGGCATAGCGAAGCCGACGCCGGGCTGAGTGCTGCGACACGGTGATCTGAAATGTGCGTTATGGGACGGGTGGCGGCCTGCTCCGGCCCGCGAGCGGCGTGCGGTCGCTGTGCTCTGCTGGGATCTCGGGGACGTCGGCAGATGCTTGTCGAGGTGGCCGAGGTCGTCCTTGTGGACGGTGATGGTGTGCTGGTGGCAGATCGTCGGCAGTTCGCCGGTCTTGTGGTCGGGCTGTGGGGGAAGGACGCGAGGTTTGGCCGCGGGGTGGGCGGCTCGTTGCCGGGTGTCGGTGAGGTCGACCGCGGTGGGCCGGTTGGGTCCGCGCTGGTCGAGGCGGTCGAAGCGGGGGCAAGGCAGCGATGGGCCTGCTGCCGGGCAGTGGAAGCAGACGGTGCCGCCTGCGTTCGGGCTCTGTTTGAGGCGCAGCAAGTACGGCTCTCGCGCGCTGATGAGCGCGGTGAGTTCTTCCGATGGGGTGCCTCGTATTCGCCCCCAAGAGACTCAGCCTCATGCTCGTCATCCTGGGCCGACAGAGCCAGCAGCGTTTCGCGGGTAATGGACAAGCGGCGGAGCTCTTCCTCCGCTGCAATGAGTCGTTCGCGCAGCTCGGCCGTCCTCTCGGCGGCAGCCGCCTCAGCCAAGGCCGCGTTCCAGCAGCGACGTCACATCCGCCTCCACGCAGACACAGATGCGCCCACCCGATCCGCTTCACGCCATGTGGTCCGAAAACTCCACACTGTAAGCGGAGAAGTGCTGGCAGTCACCACCACAACCAAGATCAACACCTGTGTGGGTGATCCTCCACCCAAACTGGGACGCTCGTCGGAGTGCAGGGCTGGCAAGATCTTGAACCCTGTCGCGACCTCCATGCGCCGAACAGGACAAGGAGCAACCAGATGAAGATCCGACGAGGTGCTCGCGTCGTATTGTTAGATCACGATGACCGGCTCCTCATGATGCAGGTCCGCAATGATGGCAACATCGTCGTCCCCGGTCATCCCGTGCCGGAGCTGTTCTGGATCCTGCCCGGCGGCGGCGTTGAGCCCGCTGAGAGCCTCCTTCAGGCCGCCCGTAGAGAGCTTTTCGAGGAGACCGGCCTGACCGACGTCGACTGGGGGCCATGCCTGTGGACCCTCGACTTGGACGCCTTCTGGGCCGGCTACCCGCTGCACATGCACGAGAGCTACTTCCTCGCCCGAGTCCGTAACAGTCAAGACATCAGCAGAAACCATCTAGAACCCGGAGAACACGAAGCGATCGCCGAACACCGATGGTGGTCGCTCGCCGACCTGGTCACCGCACAGATCAGTCACACCCTCCGGCCTCCAGGGCTGCCTCTTCTGCTCGCTGACGTCCTGAGCGGGAAGGGGTTGCCGAGCGAACCGCTCGCCTTGGATATGTAAGCCGGCCAACTCGGGAAACGATCATCTGGGAAGCGATCTTCAGGCGGCCCCTTTCTCGCCAGGTCGCCGCCTCTCGTGAACACCCCGGATTGGCCGTGGGGGCCGGTATAAGCGAGCGACTGCCCGTCCAGGGCAAGAACAAAGGCAGACTCACCCTCAAGCGCCGGAGCGGGCAGGTGGCGGTCCACGTTCCTTTGCGCTTCCGGTCACGATCTTCCGTTTTGATGGTCACGCCGGGTTTGCGTTCGAGCGCGCTCGAAGGCATAGCGTCCCCGCCATGACGACACAGACCTGGATCATCACTGGCGCGTCCCGCGGGTTCGGACGCGCACTGGCGGAGTCGGCGCTCGCGGCGGGCGACCACGTGGTGGCGGCGGTGCGCCGGCCCGAGAGTGTGGCCGATCTGGAGGCCAAGTACCCGGACAACTGCCTGATCGCGAAGTTCGATGCCCGGGACATCGCCGCGGCCGCGGACCTCGTGCGCGACACCCTCGACCGCTTCGGTCAGCTCGATGTGCTGGTCAACAACGCGGGCCGGGCCGTGGTTGGAGCGGTCGAGGAGGTCAGCGACGCGCAGTTGCGCGAGTTGATGGATCTGCACCTGTTCGGCCCCGCCGCGCTCGTCCGGGCGGCGCTGCCCACGATGCGTGAGCGGGGCACCGGGACGATCGTGCAGATGAGCAGCCAGGGTGGGCGGACGTCGTTCCCCGGCGTGTCGGCGTACTCCGCGTCGAAGTTCGCCCTCGAAGGCTGGTCCGAGGCCCTGGCCGGGGAGGTCGCGCCGTTCGGGATCCGGGTGATGCTCGTCGAGCCCAGCCGGTTCAGGACTGGCTTCAACGGGGGCGACGTGCTCGAGTTCGTCGAGCCGTCCGCGACCTACCGTGACTTGCTCGCCAACGTCCGTGCGGACATGGCCGGGACCGACGGCCGCCAGGAAGGTGACCCGGCGCGGGCGGCCGAGATCATCGTGTCGCTCGCGCACGGCGACGAGGTGCCGCTGCGGCTGCCGCTCGGGCGCGAGGCGGTCGAGCGTATCTCGCGTGCCTACCGGCGCGGCCTGGACGAGGTCGAGCAGTGGGCCGAGACCGCCCGCAGCGCCGACTTCGAGGGTGTCTCCGCATCGGTACGGCCCATCTAGGCTCGTGGTGATGGCCACCGACGATCTGGTGACCAGGGCGCTCGAAGCGCTTGGGGACGACGACGGTCCGCTGTCGGTCGAGGCGATCCACCGCCTCGCCGACCTGGCCGATCTGCCCGAGACGATGACGATCGCCGAGGTTTCCTCGACGTCTCGCCCCACACGCTTCGCTATTACGAGCGGGCCGGGCTGGTCGAGGTGGCCCGCGACGGTAATGGTCATCGCGTCTACGACGCCGAAGCGGTTCGGCGCCTGGTGTTCCTCACCCGGATGTGGCTGTCCGGTATGCCGAGCGTGACCTGCAGCACTACATCTCGCTCGTCGATGCCGGAGGGCACACGGTGCCGGCGCGGCTCGATGCGCTGGTCGAACATCGCGACACCATCCGCCGCCGGATCCGTGAGCTGACCCTTTCCCTCACGGCGGTCGAATACAAGATCGCCACGTACGGGGGCTCGACCGGGCCGGACGTTCAGGCCCTCGGCACCACCACCGGTACCGACCGCACGGCGCTGCCGGACGAGCCGCTCCGACGGGCACTCCCGGCAGAGTGAGGGACGCCGACGCTCGCCGGGCTGCTAGCGGTAGTCCGGCCTCCCTCCAATCTCCGGCCACAGCCCCTGCGGGAAACGATCACTTCCCCGCTGGGAAACGATCTTCAAGGCCTCGCATTCTCCAAGCTCAACTGCACTCGTGAACTCCCCGCCCAGGGCCGTTCTTAAGACGGCTGGATTGAAGTTGACGGGATCCCGTCTGATCATCGCGATCAGGCGGGATCTTGTCGTTTCGGGGGTTTCCGAATTGGGTTCGTCCTGGTTTGGGAGCTGTGGGGCAGGTGCCTGGGGAGGCCCGGTAGCCGGCTCCGGCCCGCCGCATGCATGCGAGCCACGCATCTTTACGCGGCTCGCATATTTGCGCGGCTCGCAAATTTGTGTAGAGTGTTCATATGGGGCTGAGAGAGCGCAAGAAGGAAGAACTCCGGATCGCGCTGAGCTGGGCGGCGATCAAGCTGACCGTCGAGCGTGGCTTCGACAACGTCAAGGTGGAGGAGATCGCCGCCGAGGCGGGTGTCTCGCACCGCACGTTCAACAACTATTTCTCCAGCAAGGGCGAGGCGATCGCGGCCAGGCACTTCGACCGAGCGGTGCAGATCGCCGACGAGCTGAGGTCCAGGCCGGACGGCGAACCCCTGTGGGAGGCCATCACTAACGCCGTGTTCGCCCGGTTCGCGCTTGGCATGCAAGAGGCCGAGCGTCCGACCGACGAGCGCTGGATCGCCGGTGTCAAGCTGATGAGCCAGCATCCGGAGCATCGGGGCGAGTTCCTCAAGGCCCATGCGGCCGCGCAGGATGCGCTGGCCGCGGCGATCGCCGAGCGCACCGGCACCAATGCCGATCGAGATCTGTATCCGCACCTGGTCGCCGGGACGGTCGGCGCCGCCATACTCGCGGCCATCCAGCTGCGGCTCCACGGCGATGCGTCGGCGCCGTTCGAGGAACTGCTGCGTGACGCCCTCGGTCAGGTCGCCGCCGGCCTGCCCACGCCCTGACCCTTTCCATCTTTCCTAGAGAAGATCAGCCGGGCTGCCGCCGGTCGATCCGTCATGCCCGGAAGGACCACCATGATCACCGATGTCGTCATAGCCGGAGCCGGGCCCAACGGCCTGATGCTGGCCTGCGAGCTGAGCCTGGCCGGAATCCGTCCCCTGGTCCTGGAGCGCCTGCCGGAGCGCACCCAGGAAAACCGCGCCAACGGCCTGGTCGGCCAGGTGGTGCGGATGCTGGACCGGCGAGGTCTGTACGAGCGGCTCGCTGG
This sequence comes from Nonomuraea sp. NPDC049269, assembly GCF_043197155.1. Taxonomy (NCBI): domain Bacteria; kingdom Bacillati; phylum Actinomycetota; class Actinomycetes; order Streptosporangiales; family Streptosporangiaceae; genus Nonomuraea; species Nonomuraea sp. NPDC049269. Next base: position 358,634 of record NZ_JBICSO010000006.1, on the reverse strand, counting down.
TAACCAGGACCCACCGCGGCCCACTCCCGGATTCGTCTTCGGCGCGCTGCCCATCGACCTGAGTGTGCTGGACGACAACCCCTTCTACATCCTCCAGGTTCCGCAGCGCAGGATCGAGCAGATGCTGGAGGAACGGGCCGTCGAACTCGCCGTCGAGATCCGGCGCGGCCACGAGCTCACCGGATTCACCCAGGACGCGGATGGCGTGACCCTCCAGGTCAGCGGGCCGGCTGGGCCGTACACGATCGAAACGCGCTACCTGATCGGTGCCGACGGCGGGCACAGCATCGTACGCAAGCTGGCCGGCATCACCTTCCCCGGTGTGACGACCGACCACACGATCGCGCGCACCGCGCACGCCGTCGTGCCGGCCGAGTTCGTCGATCCGGCCACCGGCGGCCTCGACATTCCCGGGTACGGACCCATCCCGCAGTTCCTGCACCACCGGACTGAGCGCGGGTTGTTCGTGTACGCGCCCCTGCCGGGCACCCCCGCACCGTTGATCTCCACCACGGAGTGGAACGGACAGGACGCCGAGGGGCCGCTCACGCTCGCGGAACTGCAGGCCAGCGCCCGCCGCGTGCTCGGTGTGAACATTGTTGTCGGCCCGCCCGACGGCCCAGGGCCGCACTTGATGCGCAAGCTCAACGGGGGCAACACCCGCCTGGCCGAGCGTTTCCGAGACGGGCGGGTGCTGCTGGTCGGCGATGCCGCTCACGTGCACTCGGCGATCGGCGGGCCCGGGCTCAACCTTGGCCTCCAGGACGCGGTCAACCTTGGCTGGAAACTCGCGGCCGACGTGCGCGGCACGGCCCCCGCCGGTCTCCTCGACACCTACGAGTCCGAACGACGCCCGGTCGCTGAGCGGGTGGTGATGTCCTCGCGCGCCCAATCCGCACTGATCGCCCCTGGCAGCGAGGTCACCGGCCTGCGCGCGCTGTTCACCGAACTGCTCGGCGACCCGCGCAACGTCCGCCGTATCGCCGACCTGATGTCAGGCGCCGACATCCGCTACGAGGTGGGCAACGACCATCCGCTGGCCGGTCGGTGGGCTCCCGACCTGGACCTCGAAGACGGTGTCCGGCTCGCCGAGCTGACCAGGGACGGCCGCCCGCACCTGATCGATTTCACCGGCGGGGACTGGGGATACCCCGCGACCGCGGGGCTGCCCGGCTCCGCCGTACCGTGCACGGCGCTGTTGCTGCGGCCCGACGGATACGTGGCATGGGCCACCGACGTCCCGCAGCCGGACGCGGAGTCCCGCGCATCGCTCAGGACGGCGATCCAACGCTGGCTGGGGTGACTGGATAGGTGCACATCGTCATTCCCCGACAACTACCGCCAGCGGCCTAACAGGACCCTCTGGTAGGGGGGAGCGACGACGGGGAGTTTGGTGAGCGAGCCGGTTCTGATATCGGCGGCGTAGTAGCCGTTGTCGGTCCTGGCCAGGAGGTGATCGGCGTCGAGCCATTGCTCGGTTGCCGGGATCGGGAAGTTTCGCACCGCTTTACCGGTTGCGAAGTCGATGAGCGTGAAGCCTTGGACCGCGATGAACTTGCCGTCGGGCGAGAGCGAAGGTTCGTCGTTGCGGTTGAGGCCCTCGAAGACGCGCGGCTTCTTGCCTGGAGAGACCCAGCGCAGGTCACTGTCGCCCTCGCAGTGTCGTGTCCCGAGTACTCCGGAAGAGGTCAAGCCGTAGAGGCGGCAGACGTTCTTGATGATCCTGGTTTCGCCGGTGTCGAAATTGGTGATCGTGGTTTCCGCCACCGCCACTGGAGAGGTGGCGAAGAACGTGCCGTCGCCCGAGATGGCCAGATGCGGCTCACCCTCGCGGACCCGGCCTACCGGCTTCGCGGTGAGCTGCCGGATCTGGCCGGTACGCAGGTCGAGCGCGACGTAGTGGCCGGAGGCGTCGTCGACGTAGACGACGCGGTGGCCATCGCGGCTCACGCCCACGATCTTCCTGACATTCTGGATCGCCACGTCCTGGCTGGATGCGAGACGGGCGATACCTGATGTGCTGATCCAGCGGACGGGGGATTGAGTGGGCGCGAACGGGCGCGGCCCCTCGGGAGCGGGGGAGGAGCAAGCCGTCAGCAGGAGTGCCGCCAGGGCGAGTGGGACCTTCATACCGCCCCGATCGTGATGTCGTCCCCGGCTACCTCCGGAGCGTAGGGCACCGGCCGGGTCGCGCCGCTGAGCACGTTCATGAGGTAGACGGCGGCTGAACGGTATCCAGGCGCGTACAGCAGCACCTCGCCAGGCCCCGTCCACCGGTAGATGCGCCTGAGCTCGGCGGTCGGTGGCAACTGCGCGTCGACCTTGCGCAGCACCCGGCCGTTCTGGCCGAGGACCAGGACACTCCGGCCGGAGGCTACGGCGATCTCCTTGCCATCCGGCGATATGGCCGGCCGCCGGTCGGATTCCAGTTCCGCGCCCTGTGCTTTGGCGATCACTGAGCCGTCCAACGCCACGATCTTGACCCCGTTGTAGGAGTGGTCCATCACCAGATGGCCGCCCGCCCATCCCCGAAGAGGCTCGTCGTCCTCGATGCGTATGACGGTGCCCGACCGCGTGTCGGTGATGGCCACTTCCTCTGCTTGTGGTTGTTCCATGGCCAGATAGCGGCTGTCGGGAGAGAAAGACAGGCGGACCTCGTAGAAGGCGGTCGGAACGGGAAGGATCGCACCGGTCGTGACGTCGTGGATCACCACCTGCATCCGGGCGAAGCTGTAATAGGCGAGTTTGCGGCCATCCGGGCTCACCTGCACGTCGGTCTGCGGCAGCGCGTCCGGTAGCCGCCAGCGCCGTCCCGACGTGTCGACCACGAGCCATCCTTCGGACGGATCCGCTGAGGCGAACGGCTCGATCCGATCGGGAAACAGCTCGTCCCGCACACGCATGCCGTACCGGATGGGCTCGGCTGCCGCGGCAGGCAGAACCGGCAGCAGCGGTGGCTTTCGAGCTGTGAGCGGGACCACGGCGGCTGAGCCGGCCACGCCGAGCAGGCAGAGGCAGGCGACGAGTTTCGGGAAGCGCGTCGGCGCCGGTCCCGGTGTCGTGGCTGCCTCCCGAAGCCGGGCGGTGAGCGCCGCCCTTTCCTGCTCCGGTACGGCAAGCGCTCGGACCTCGGCCTGGCTCAATCCGCACAACTCGGCCGTGTCCTGCTCGTCCCATCCCTCATGCAGCGTCGCTACCAGCACTGCCCGCTGCCGCCGGGACAAGCCCTGACCCCAGGTGGGCGCATCCCAGACGCGCAGCGGAGACAGGAAGCGGCGAAACATCCGGAAATAGGCGGCAGGGGTGCCGCTGCCCGTGGCGAGTCTCGCCGCCGATTGACCGGCGAGTAGGGAAGCGGCCCGTGCCTGCCGTTCAGCCAAGCCAGCCATTACCCGCCCCCCGCCACGCGATGTGAGAGATCCACTCGTCTGGCAACGCCGGGTCGCGGCGCGTGTCGCCCGTCCTCACGTCAACGAGTTGGTACGGCGAACCCTCGACGATGACCTCGTGATCATTGAACCAGGCGAAGATGCGGGGATCGTTTCTCCTGATCAATTTGATCTTCTTGCCGGACGTGGCGTCGCTGATGAGGACTCCGTCGAAGTCGTATGAGGCCACCAGCCGAAGATCGGGCGAAAGCAGCCCGCCGGTTAGTTTGCCAACGAACGCGCCCGTACCATCGCGCCGAACGGTCACGAGCCGGGCTTCCTCCAGATGGCGTGCGCAGCCGGGCACGCCCCAAACGACGGTGTCGGACAGTCCGTTCACCTTGCAGATATCGGTGATCGTGCGCCGCTCGCCGGTCCGGAGGTTCGCGATCAGCGTGCGATCCCGATAGGAGATCGTGACGGCCCGGCCGTCGAAGGAGGTGTGCAGGGCGGTGATCCGGCCCGCGTCGGCGAGGTCGTGCACCGTTTCGTCCCGCAGGTCGCGTGCTCGAATACGGCCGTCCTGAACGTAGACGATCGTGTGACCGTCGCCGCTGACGATGAGGGGGTCGTCTGCCTGGATGTCGTTGAGCGTGAGCGTCTGCCCGGATCGCAGATGAAGTGCCCAGCCCTGGTCGTCGCTGGGATCTCCGTACAGGATCGGCTCAGTCGTGAGGGCCTGCGGCCACAGGGTGTAGACGCTGTAGCCGACGATGAGTAGGGAGGCCGCGGCGAGGCGGCCTATTCGGCCGCGACGCGCGCGGCGTGCTAATCGGGTCCAGGTGCCAGGCACACGGCTGATCGTAGGGAAGGAAATGCCGTGGTGGAAGCCGGGGCAACTCATCCGGACCGCTGCTCCATGGGCCGCTATGTCGATAAGTATCGTTCTGCTGACGGAGGTATGTGACGTGGACGAACATCATTGGCTGACAGAGCGGTTCGCTGAGCATCGCTCGCATCTCCGCGCGGTGGCTTTTCGGATGCTGGGATCGCTGAGCGAGGCTGACGACGCACTTCAGGACGCCTGGCTGCGTGCCAGCCGCGCCGATGTCAGCCAGGTGCAGAACATCGCCGGATGGCTGACCACGGTGGTGGCTCGGGTGTGCCTGAACATGCTGCGCTCGCGCGGTAGTCGCCACGAGGAACCGCTGGACATCCAGGCGGCTGATCCGCTGCTGGGCCCCGCGTCCACCGGGAATCCCGAACAAGAGGTGGTGATGGCCGACTCGGTCGGGGTGGCGCTGCTGGTGGTGCTCGACACCCTGAGTCCGGCTGAGCGGCTCGCCTTCGTGTTGCACGATCTGTTCGCCGTGCCCTTCGAGGAGATCGCCCCCATGCTGGAGCGATCACCGGAGGCGACCCGGCAACTGGCCAGTCGTGCCCGCCGCCGCGTCAAGGGTGCCGCACCCGCGCCGCACGTCGATCTGACTCGCCAGCGGGGAATCGTCGAAGCCTTCCTGTCCGCCACTCGCGGCCAGGATTTCCAAGCTCTGATCACGCTGCTCCACCCCGATGTCATGCTTCGGGCGGACAAGGCCGTCATGCTGACCGCGGAGCCCGTCGTGGTCCACGGAGCCGAGCCCGTCGCCAAGGGCGCGATGGCCGCCATGCAGCGGGCCCAGTTCACCGGACTCGCCCTCATCGACGGCGCCGTTGGCCTCGTGATGGCTCCTCACAGCCACCTGCGTGTGGCGCTCACGTTCAGCATCGTCGACGGCCTCATCATCGCCATCGACGTCATCGCGGAATCCGATCGTCTCGATCGACTCAATCTGGCAGTCCTCGACTGAGGGGTTGGGAGGTGGGATCGCTTGGATTCACCTCCCAACCGCCGACCCCTCGCATATGACGCAGGTCACATTCGCCGGCGGTCGCATCGCCGTATGACGCCGGGTCAAGGCAGTGACGGACTCACCGATCACGCCGCTGCGGCCCCGGCCCAGTGTCACCGAAGCAAGGAGCGCCCCAAATGGTGCACGTTATCGTCACTATTCTCGCCGCCGCCTGGGTGGCTTTCTCCGCCTACGCCATCCTCACTCGCGCCGCGTGGGTCGTCCAACCGCTGGCGGCGTACGGTGTCCCGAGCTCCTGGTGGCCCTGGCTCGGTGCCGCCAAGGCTGCGGGGGCGGCGGGCCTGCTGGTCGGCCTGTTCGTGCCCGTGGTCGGCACCCTGGCCGGAATCGGCCTGGTTCTGTACTTCGTCGGGGCCGTCATCACTGTGCTCCGGGCACGCTCTTACGCGACTGTCGTCTACCCGCTGCTGTACCTCGTGCCGGTTGCCGCCGCCCTCATGCTGGGATCCGCCGCCTGACCGCCCATCCAGAACACCCCGGTACCCCTCGCCGCACGTGACGAGTACCGGGGCGCAGGCTTTCGAGGTCTTTTACCTGCGGCATTTCGAGGTGATGACACGGTTCGTCGCACGACGGGTGGCCGACCCGCACGCGGTTGCCGACCTGACGGCGGAGATATTCCTCGCGGCGCTGCGCTCCCGGCACACCCACCAGCCGGGATGGGGCAGCGAGACCGGATGGCTGTACGGGGTGGCGCGCAACGTGCTGTCGACCCGACGACGCCGCAGCGAGCGCGAGGCCCGCGCCGTCGAACGGGTCGTCGCGCGTCGGCTGCTGGTCCTGCGAACTCGTTCCAGCCCAGTTCAGCGGCGTGGAACGCGAGTGACTCCAGTGGAGGGCACTGCTGGTGCCGGCCGGGTGCTGTTCGTGCGTCACGGGTCAAGGAGTCCGGTGTCGTGGGCGCGGGCGACGGCCTCGGTTCGGGTGGCGACGCCGAGTTTGACGAGGATCCGTGCCACGTGTGTGGCCACGGTGTTGGCCGTGATGAACAGCTCCGTGGCGATCTGCGGATTCGACCGGCCGCGGGCGAGCACCCGCAGCACCTCGAGCTCGCGGCGGGTCAGGCCGAAGTCGTTGCGCACCGGGACCGTCGCAGCGTCGCCGAGTCGGCCGTGGGCGATGACGTCGTCGATGCGGGCCAGCAGCGGCTCGGCGGCCAGTTCGGCGGCGAGGGCGCGGGCCTCGCGTAGCCGGGAGCGGGCGCCGGGCCGGTTGTTCGAGGCGAGCGCGATGCGGGCGGCGCCGGTCAGGGCAAGTGCGGTCTCGTACCGGTTGCCGAGGTCGCGCCAGGCCGTCACGGCCGCGTCCCAGGAGGGCAGGTCGCCGGAGCCGGCCTCGGCCTGGAAAGTGAGCCGGTAGGCGGTGAGCGCGGGAGTGGCGGCGCGTACCGTGTCGGTCATGCGGGCCAGCTCTGCGAGTCGGTCGGCGCTTTCGGCGGCGACTCGCCGGTTCCGCGGGGCGGCGGTCCGCCGGGCGCGCTGGACCCGGGCTCCGAGCACCGCCAGCCGCAATACCTCGTGTGTCGGCCAGGTGGCCGGTGCCACCGACAGGAGCTCGCCGAGGATCCGGTCGGCCAGGTCTGCCTCGCCCTGCTCCAATGCCCAGGAGATGCGCTGGACGGCGAACTCGGCCTTCGCCTCGGCGGCCCCGGCGGCATGCCGCGCGAACTCGCTCACCTGGCGGAACAGCAGCTCCAACCGGTCGGTCTCGCCCCGGCAGCGGGCGATGTCGGCTGCCGCCAGGCGCAGGAACGCGGCGTACAGTGGCGGCGGCCCGTCGGCCAGGGCGTCGTCGACGACCGCTACGGCCTCGTCCCACCGGCCGAGAAAGCGCAGGTGGATGGCGCGGGCGTTGGCGAGCATGCTGCCGCGTGAGCGGGTCCGGCCGAGTCGCTCGGCGGCCAGCTGCCCGATATGGGCGAGTTCGGCGGCCTGTTCGTAGAGGCCGACGGCCTCCATGAGTCCGGCCTCCCACTGGAACGTGGTCAGGAACGTGTGCTCGTCCCCGGCCGACTCCGCCGCTCGCCGGGCCTCGGCGTAGGTGCGCCTGGCCGGCTCGAAGATGCCGTCCATGCCGTCGAGCGCGGCCAGTACCAGCAGCGCGGGAGCTCGCAGGCCGTCGTCGCCGAGCCGTTCGGCCAGGGTCAGTGCCTCGGCCGCGTACTGCCGGCTCCGCTCCAGGCGGTGCGCGGCGACTCCGATGAAGCCCAGCGCGGACAGCAGGCGGCTGCGCAGCGCGTCCGACGAGCCGGGAGGCACGAGCGCGACCGCGTGTTCCAGGTCGTCCCATCCGTTGCCGTTGACGCGGCTCTGCGACTGGCCGCGCAGGCCGAGCAGCCGGGCCGTGCGCAGCGGTTGGCTCTCCGGATCGAGCTCGGCCAGGGCAGCGGTGGCGTGCGCGACGCCCGCGGCGGATTTGCCGGCCGCGAAGGCTGCCGCCGCGGCCCGTTCCAGAACGGTCGTGCGGTCGGCGTGGATGAGGAGGGAGGGGGCGGCGACCTGAGTCCATCGTGCCAGGACCAGTTCGAGCAGGTGGAGTTGCTCGTCGTAGGCGTTCTGCCGGCCGGCACGGTCGGCTGCGCGCCACGCTGCGGGCAACGCCTGCTCGAACTCGCCGGCGGCCGTCCAGTGGTCGGCCAGGGCCGTGCTGTCGGGGGTGCGGGCGGCGAGCCCGGCGGCGTATCGAGCGTGGGTACGCCGCCGCTGTGCCGGCGGCAGCGAGGCGTAGACGGCTTCGCGGATCAGGTCGTGCCGGATCGCGTACCCTTCGTCGCCGGCCACCACGAGATCCCGCCCGGCCAGATCTTTGAGGGCGAGCAGGAGCTGCGTCTCCGGCAGGCCAGTGACCTCGCCCAAGACCTCGTCGGTCAGCCTGATGCCGGAGACGGCCAGGGCCGACAGCACCTGGTGAGTCAGATCGGGCAGGTCGGTGATCCGGTCGAGCAGCAGGGTCCGCAGGTCGGCCGCCGACGCCTCGTCCGTGGTGCTCAGCGCCTCGACGAACAGCGGATTGCCGCCGCTGCGCCGGTGAATGGCGCCGCTGCGGGAGCGGTCCGGCGGCCGGCCGTCGATGGCTTCCAGGAGCTCGGCCACGTCCCGGTGCTCCAGCGGGCCGAGACCGAGGCGTACCAGGTCTCGGCCGCGACCCAGCTCGGCGAGCAGCCGCCGGTTCGGATGGCCGGTGGCGAGCTCGCCGGTGCGGACGGTGCCGATCAACAGGACGCTGGCATCGGCCAGGTTGCGGACCAGGTAGGCGAACAGCTCACGGCTGGACGCGTCGGCCCAGTGCAGATCCTCCACGACCAGGACGACCGGCTGTGCCTGCGCGACCTGGCTGATCAGGGCCAGCATCTCCTCGAGCAGCCTGGTCCGCGTGTACCGGACGGGGGCGGGGCCGAGGTCCGGCAGCCAGTCGCCGAGCGTGGATCCGGCCGCCGGCAGGAGTGCCGCCACCCGGTCGCGGCCGAGCCGGCGTACGAGGTCGCGCAGGATGGCGACGAACGGCACATACGGGGCGCCCTCCGAGCCGAGTTCGAGGCAACCGCCCGACAGGACCAGCGGGTCATCGGGAAGCGCCCGCACCACGGTGGTGACCAGCCGGGATTTGCCGATGCCCGCCTCACCGGAGACCAACGCCGTGACGGGCCGCGCCGACCGGGCTTGTGCGTAGGCCGCCCGCAGCGCGGCGATCTCGTCCGCCCGGCCGACCATCACCGGGCTGACGGCCGACCCCACCATCACCTACCCGCCCTCCAAACCCGGACGCGATCTCACCAAGTCTGACGACGACAGCCTCCCGCCCTGGACGACACCCTGGGTCGTGTGTCCCGAACACTCCGGAAGGAAGCAAAAATGACCACTCAGCAGCGTACCGTCGTGGCCAACATCTCCCTCTCCCTCGACGGACGCGTCGTCGGCCCAGGCGGCGAGTACGACATGAGCTGGATCGTCCCCCACGCCGTCAGCGACGGCGCCCGCGCGCACATGGTGGACGTCACCCGCACGGCCACCACGGCGCTGCTCGGCCGCAAGAACTACCAGGGCTTCGCCGGCTTCTGGCCCGCTGTGGCCGACGACGACAGCGCCGACCCGAACGACCGCGCGTTCGCCCGCTGGCTCAACGACGTCGAGAAGATCGTTTTCTCCAGCAGCCTGGAGCGGGTGGACTGGGACAACGCGCGCCTGGCCACCGCTGACCCAGCCACCGTCGTCAAGCAGCTGCGGGAGCGGCCAGGGGGCGACATCATCGTCCTGGCCAGCAGCAGCGTCATTCGACAACTGCTTGACGCGGGCGAAGTGGATCGGCTCAGCATCACCCTGTGCCCGGAGCTCGTCGGCGGCGGGGCTCACCTGTTCACCGATGGCCCGGCCGGGTCCTCCTGGTCGCTCACCGCCACCAGCACGACCACCACCGGCGCGATCTGTCTCCTGTACGACCGGATCCGCGCGGACCGTCAGCGATGAACTCATCCACAACCCCTTTTGATGGGAGGACTCCATGAGTCACACACAGCCCGTAGCCGCCTCGCCGGCCCGGACACGGATCCGCGAATACGTTGCAACGGCCGGCCTATGGGTGGCGCAGGCCGTCCTGGCCGTCCAGCTCGGCCCCGCCGGCTTCCTCAAGGTCACGAGCGATCCGGCGATGGTGGAGATGTTCACCGCTGTCGGCGCCGGACAGTGGCTCCGATACGCCGTGGGCGTCCTGGAGATCGCCGCCGCACTCGGCCTCCTGACTCCCAGGCTTTGCGGGGCGGCCGCACTCGGCGTGGCAGGCCTGATGACCGGCGCGACCATCACCAACATCTTCCTTCTCGCTGCCCCGCCGTGGCTGCCCATCGGCTTGCTGGTGATGAGCGCGCTGATCGCCTGGGCACGCCGAACCCAGATCAAGGCCCTTCTGCGCCCAGTTCACTGACAAAGGAGATCCGACATGGGCAAGACAATCATGGGCTGCGCAGCGGTCTCGCTGGACGGTTACATCGCCGACGACCATGACGCGGTCGGGCCGCTCTTCGACTGCTACGGCAACGGAGACGTCAGCTGGTCCTTTGCCGACGGTGACGACAAGTTCCGGACCACGCAGGCGACGGCCGATTTCATGCGCGCCCAATACCCGGACATCGCCGTCGTCGTCATGGGCCGGCGGCTGTTCGACCTGACGAACGGCTGGAACGGCAAACCCGCCGCAGGCGAACACGTCTTCGTGGTCACCCACGAACCACCGAAGAACTGGGAGCATGCCGACACGGCGCCATTCACGTTCGTCGACGGCGTCGAGGCGGCCATCAGCGCCGCTCAGGACTACGCCGGCGATCGGATCGTCGACGTGGCAGCCGGCGAGATCGGAGCCCAGGCACTACGGCTCGGCCTCATCGACCAGATCGTCGTCAACGTCGTGCCCGTGGTGCTCGGCTCGGGCCGCCCGTTCTTCGCGACGGGTCCGCTGGCCGATCCGATCCTGCTCGACAATCCTTCGCAGGTCATCCGCGGGGACCGCGTGACGCATCTCGTGTACGACGTCGCGAAGAGGTGAGCAGTCCATCCGCGGCGAACCCCAGGTTAAGGGCCGCTTCCTGGTCATGGGAGGCGGCCTTCCGCCGTTTTTGCGGAGAATATCGTGATGAAGTAGCGTGACCTGCGTGACTGCCGGGTCGGCCTTGGGCCACGCACCAGAGAGCAGCCCGGCTGACGCTTGATCGCCGGGCGGGCCCGCGGTCCGCCGTCTTCTTCTCCATTCAGTACGGCACAGCAGGAACCCACCAATGGAGAAGAATGGATTTCAACAAGCAGGTCATCGACGAGTTCCGCGCCAACAACGGCCAAATCAATGGCTATTTCGAGGGAGCGAGGCTGCTCCTGCTCACCACCACCGGCGCCCGTTCGGGCAAGTCACACACGACCCCGCTCGCCTACCTGCCCGACGGCGCCGAGCGCATGCTGGTCATCGCCTCCGCCGGGGGAGCGCCGGACAACCCTGCCTGGTACCACAATCTGAAGGCCGACCCGCGCGCCACGGTCGAGACCGGCGTGCTCATCTTCGATGTCGAGGCGGAGGTCCTGGAGGGCGCCGAGCGTGAGGCGGCGTTCGCCCGCGCGATGGAGGGCGACCCTGGCTGGGCCGACTACCAGGCCAAGACGGCGCGCACCATCCCGGTCGTCGCACTTCGCGTGACCGGTCCGCCCCGGGACAGCGCACCGTCGGTCGGTGCGTACCTCAAGCTGGTGCACGACGGCTTCCGCCGCGAACTCGCGCTGATCCGCAAGGAGCTGTCCGATTCAGGACGGCCGGGCCTGGGCGTGCAGCTCAGGATCAACTGCTTGACCGTCTGCCAGGGACTGCACCATCACCACACGGGCGAGGACACCATGATGTTCCCCGGCCTGGCCGAGCGGCATCCCTCGCTCGCTCCGACCTTGGAGCGGCTGGCCGAGGAGCACGAGCGCATCACCGTACTCCTGGAAGAGCTGACGCAGGCCCTTTCCGGTGGGGATCCGCTGAAGGTACGGGCCGAGATCGAACGGCTCGTCGATGAGCTTGAGGCTCACCTGACGTATGAGGAGGAGCAACTGGTACCGGTTCTCGACCTCGCCTGATCAAAGGCCGTTCCCAGTTGTGGGGAGCGGCCTTTTCGGCTTCCGATCATCCACTTGGCGTGCCGTGATGTTCTTCGAGCACCGTGACGCCGACCACACGCAGGGCCGCGATGAACGGTATGACGCGGTCGAGAACGTGGAAGTGAAGCACATGACCACTGTCCAGCCCGACGAAGGCCAACGCGCCCGGGCGGAGGCCGCCGCGGCGGCTCAGGACGATGGTGTGGATGCCTGTCAGCGGGAGGGAGCCGAAACGCCGGTAGTCGCCGGGATTGAGCGGCCAGAACGCGACCGCGAAGGCTGAAGGATCGCGGAAGGCGGCACGCATCCGATCAGCGGAGATCTTCCGGGTAGCCGCGGTGACCGAGAGCACGATCACACCGATGCCGAGTATGCATACGGGGCCCAGCCAGCCCAACTGCAATGTCCCTTTGATCCCAGCGATTGTGAGGCCGATCAACGGGCCCACCATGAACGCCCGGTGACGCTTCCGGTGCTCGAGCGCCACTTGTTGCGCGGTTCCCGGGAGAGGGGGCAACGAGTGTGATTCAGCGATTTCATCGGACACGCGAGCCCCCGTGCGGGATCATGACGCGGCGCAGAGGAAGCCCAGTGTAAACGCGGCGGACAGATACGGCGGAGTCACGTCGTATCGGATCCTGGGCGCGCTTCTTGATGTTGCTCGGCTGAGCGGGAGCGTCGATGCGCTTTGACCCGTTCGCGGGTCGCGCAGCGGCGTGAGCAGTAATGGCGTTCTGGGCCGCTGCCGTGGGAGATGAAGACGTTCTGGCAGTCGGGTGATGCGCAGATTCTGCCGGGCGGGCGTTGGTGGTCCCAGAGGAGGACCGTCAGCGCCATGCAGGACGAGGCCAGGAGCCATTCTTCCCAGGGGGCGTCGTCCTCATGATCGAGGTGTGGGTGCCAGGGGGTGCTGCCGCCGTGCGAGGTGAGGCGGAGCGGTCCGGTGTGCTCCCGCAGGAGGTGGTTGAGGGTGGTGGCGGCTTCGGTGGCGCTGTCGGCGGCGAAGACCTCCCGCAGCTGAGCGGCGGCCGAGCGCATCGCGGCGACGTCCCGGGGGGTCAGGTCGATGGGGTCCATCTCGCCGTACGCGCGGAGTACCTCGGCGACGGCGCCGGGGTCGGCGTGGTCGTCGGCGACGGCGTTGATGAGGGCGGCGGTGCGTCGCGCCGTGGTCAGCACGGAGTGCCGGGTGGACCAGTCGTCGGCGGTGGAGGGCATCCACGAAATGTAACGCATATTGCAGTGTTTTGCGTTACTTCCGTAACGTCTCCCGGGTGAAAAGACTGAGGCCCTATCTCGCCGGCGCTGTGGCAGCTCGTGCCGGGGATGAAATGTCGGGACCGGCGCTGATGCTGGCGGGATTCGCTCTTGCCGGATCGACCACGGAAGCCTCATCGCTGCTCGCGGGTATCACGGTCGCTGCGGCAGCCGGTGGGCCTGTGCTGGGTGCGCTTCTCGACAGAGCGGCGCGACCGGGTCGGCTGCTGGCCGGCGCGCTCGTGCTCTACGCGGCGGGTCTGGGGATGATCCTGGTGGGGCTCGGCCACCTTCCGATCGCTGTCAACGTCTTGATCGCGGTGTTCACCGGGCTGCTGGGACCTGCGCTGTCGGGTGGGTGGACGGCTCAATTGCCTCGGGTGGTGTCGCGCGCCGAGCTGCCCCGGGCGAACGCACTCGATGCGATGACGTTCAGCATCGCGAGCCTGGCCGGACCGGCTCTGGCCGGCGGCGTCGCCGAGCTACTGGGGGCGCCGATGGCTGTGACGGTCTCCGTGGTGCTCATCGGCCTGGCAGTGGCCGCCGCGTGGACGCTGCCCGCACGTTCCGGTTCAGCGCGAGACTCGCAACCGAACTCGATGGTCGGCGACCTCGCCGCCGGAGTGCGGGTCATCGTCAGAAACGCGGGTCTGGCCCGCGCGACACTTACCTCGGTCATCTCCTGCGTTGCCCAAGGAATGCTGACGGCCTGTATCCCGCTCCTCGGCGAACGTGTCCTCGGTGGTGCCGGCCGCGGCGCGTTGCTGCTTTCGTGTGCGGCGATCTCCGCCTTGGTGGCCAATGCGGTGCTCGCCCGGTTGCCCCGTTCCGCCACCCCCGACACGATCATCTGGGTCGGTGCCCTGGTCCAGGCTGCCGCGTTGGCGCTGGCCGCGATGGGTCAACCGGCCGTACTCGTCGTCGCCATGCTCATCGCCGGAATCGGCCAGGGACCTCAGCTCACCGCCTTGTTCGCGGTGCGCCATCGGGAGGCACCGGAAAACCTGCGCGGCCAGATCTTCACCACCGGCGCCAGCCTGAAGATCACCGGCTTCGCCCTGGGGGCGGCCGCCGCGGGGCCGATCGCCACCTGGTCACTTCCCGGTGCCCTGGGGTTGGCGGCCACTCTGGCGGTCCTCGCGGCACTCGCTTTCCGGATCGTCCCACCTACTCTCTGACACAGTTCTCCACGTCCTCGGGCAACACCGGCATCGGCCAAGACTCGTGCGGTGGCGGTGACCAGTCGTGCGCGAACGGTCCCTGGCGCGTCTCGATGAGCCCGATGACTGCCTCTCTGGCCGCGGTCACGTGCTGGTGCACCTGGTCATCGATCAAGCCAAGACGCCTGCCTTGCTGATATTCGTCCTCGTCTTTCCACTGGTAGTGGGAAAGGTTGGGTTCGGCGACGAGGTCCAGCAACAGGTCGAACGTGTCGATACCCAGGTGGGTGCGCTGTTTCGGCAGGTCGAAGTCGACGTACCAGGCCAGGGGCTGTTGCTGGGCATCAAAGTATTGCCGCACGGTGAAGTAGGCGTCGATGCCGTACCAACTGCGCACTGTGGTGTCCCGCCAGTCCCACCAGCCCAGTTCCCACTGGCCCGAGGCCAGTTCGCGGATGGTCCTGTCGCGGTGGGTTCGGCCGTTGACATAGGAAGTGATCCATGTGGTCGACATCAGGCTGCGCAGCCCGGGCCAGTTGACCACCTCCAGGCAGTCTTCCGTGTCGTGGAGAACGCGGTAGGGCGCCGCTGACCAGACCTTGCCCTGCCACACGTGGCGGCGCACCACTGTCGATCCCGCCTCGAAGAACGTGTTGATCGTCATGCGCCTGATCCTGTATCACCTGGGTCAACACGCCAATCGGAAGCCCATCGCGTAGATCGGTCTTTCGAACCAGCCGTGGCGGCGCCGGGTCCTGGCCAGGTCTCCGTATCTCGTGAAGCTTCCGCCGCGGGCGATGCGGTATTGAGGGGCCGCTGTCGTCAGGTCATCCAGGACCACGTTGCCGCCGGGGTACGGGCGGTACAGGTCTGACACGTACTCCTCGACATTGCCCCCCATGTCGTCCACGCCGAACGGTGATCTGCCGTGGGGGAAGACGCCGACCGGGGTGGTGTCGAGAATGCCGCCTTCGATCGTGTTGAGCCGGGTCGGGTCGAAGTCGTCGCCCCACGGGAACTCCCGCCCGTCCTGGCCGGCGGCGGCGTACTCCCATTCGGCCTCGGTGGGCAGGCGGAACGCGCGGCCGGTCCGATGCGCGAGCCAGGTCGCGTACGCGTCAGCGGCCGCCGGTGGCACCGTCCACACCGGATGGTTGGCGTGGTGGTGTGGATAGGTCCCGAAGCGCCAGGACGTCGGCAGCCAGCGGGCTCCGGTGTCCACCAGGAATTCACGGTATTCCTGGTTGGTGACGGGAAAGCGGGCCAGCCGGAACGCGGCGACGTACGTCTCATGGTCCGGGCACTCCTTCTCGATCCACTCGGCACGGACTCCGACCGCGCGCCATGTGTCCACAACGGCGCTGACCCGATCTGGTCGCAATCCGAGGCGCACCCGGCCGTCCGGGATGTCGATCATGAGCGGCTCGAACGTGCTGATTCTGGGATCACCGACCAGCCCGAGGATCGTCGCCGCGGCGACCCGCCGCGGCAACGGAACCTCGTGGTCGTGCGCGAGCTCGACGAGCGTCGCCGGTGCCGCGCCGACCAGAGCGGCATTGGCCGTGAACAGGTCGGCGGGCAGCCCGTCGACGAACCCGCCCGGTAGGCCCATGGCCTCGCGATCGGACATGTGGTTGGGATTGCGCACCAGATCCGCCGTCACGGTGCGGGCACCTCATAGACGGCGCCGTCATAGGAGCCGGCGAGGAAGACATCCCGCTTGACGTCGAAGGCCATGGAGGATATCCCCGACGCGGTCGGACGGACGGTCACGGGCCACGTGCCCGTCAGCAGGTCGTACACCGCGATCGAACCGTCGTAGCTGCCGGTCGCGACGAACCGTCCGGTCCCGTCGGCGGACACGCACTTGATCGAGTGGCGATGCGGGGTCTTCACCACGGTGACGGTGCGGTCGGCGTCCCAGATCCGCAGGATGAGATCTCTGCTGATACTGGCGAACCTGGATCGTCCCAGATGGACACAGCCGTTGGCGATCTTGCTGTGCGCTTTGGGCTGATGGTGGATCAGTTCGAGAGTGGCGACCGAATGCCAGGCGGCGCTGCCGTCGGCACACACTGAGAAGATCACGTCGTCGGACGCGGCCACTCCCTTGATCGCGTTGGCGTGCATCGGAAACGTGCTGACCTGCTCGGCCCAGCCCTCGGTGCCGGTGCGCAGCAGGATGCCCTCGCCCGTGTAGGCGCCGACCAGCACGTGCTCCGCGCCGTCGCGGTGGAGGATCGTGGCGGTGTTCAGCGGCGAGTGATGCTGGTGGAGCCGGCGCCCGCTGAGCGCGTCGAAGACCGTGCCGAGCTGCCCGCCGGTGATGACGACGCTGGTGGCCGGCGTGAGGAAGTTGCACAGGCTGCCGGGCCGGGACTGCTCGTCGTGGACCCCGCCGAGCGTCCGCCAGACGATGCCGGCATCGCCGACCGAGAGCACCGCGTCCCCGTGGGCGCACGCCGCGTTGACGCCGCGGGTGGTCGGCACGACCTCGTCGAGCCACCGGTGCTCCTGGTAGTCGTAGGTACGGTACGACGCGCCGAAGGTGCCGAACACCAGGCGCGACGAGCCGGTGAACGCGGCGGACCGCGGCCACACGTCAGTCGGGAGGTCGGCGGTGCTCAGGCGGGTCAGCTCGCCGGTGTCACCGATGCGCCACAGCGCCATCGTGCGGTCGTAACTCAGGCTGGCCAGCAGCCCGAGCTCGGTGTTGAGCACCAGTCGTTTCACGCCCGCCTTGTGCGCGCTGGTCACGGTCCGCGTGCCGTTGCCGACCATCAGGATCTCGCCGGAGTCGTTGCCAGCGAAAATGATCTCGTCCTCACCGACCACGATCGTGTCGGTCTCCACCCCACCGAGATCGATGTCGTCCACCAGTCCCTCGTGCGCCATGGACCACCGCTTGACCGTGCCGTCGTCGCTGGACGTCACCAACCCGTCGCCGTCGCGGGCCCATTCGACGGAGATCACGTCAGCGGTGTGGCCGGCGAACCGGTGCCGCAGGCGGCCGTCGAAGTCGAACACCCGCACAAGGCTGTCCCGGGACGCGGTCGCGACCAGTTGCCTGGTCGGATGGAAGACCGCCATCTCCACGTCGTCGTCGTGATCGCCGAGCACCGCGGTCAGCCGAAGGTCGGGTATGGACCAGAGCCGGGCGCTGTAGTCGCTGGACGACGTGACCAGGCGGGTGCCGTCCGGGCTGAACGAGCACTGATTGACCAGATGGTCATGGAACGCGCGGCTGATCGGCGTGCGCTGCGGCAGCTCCCACAGCACGATCTGGTTGTCGTAGCCCGCGGTGGCGATCATCTGGTCCTGGAAGGCCGCGATTCCACTGATAGGCGCTGTGTGCGTGATCACGCGTTTCTCCTGAGGTTCTCGTCGAGATCGATCAGATGTCCGGCGTACCGGATCTTGGTGCGGAGGTACTCGCGATTCGCCTCGGTCACGAATGCGGTGGTCGGTGTGACGTTGCGAACCGTGATGCCGTTGGCGGCCAGCTGCGCGGCTTTGTCCGGGCTGTTGGAGAGCAGGCGGATCTCGCTCACGCCGATGGCCGTCAGCATCTGCGCCGCGACGCCGAAGTTGCGCAGGTCAGCAGGGAAGCCGAGCTTCCGGTTGGCCTCGAACGTGTCGTAGCCGAGTTCCTGGAGCCGGTAGGCGTCGATCTTGTTGTACAGCCCGATGCCGCGGCCTTCCTGACGCAGGTAGAGGATGATGCCGCCGGCCGAGCGCATGAGGTCGATCGAATGGCGCAGCTGCGGACCGCAGTCGCACCTGGCTGAGCCGAACACGTCCCCGGTCAGGCATTCGGAGTGCAGTCGTACGAGTGGCGAGTCCTGGGCGGCCGGGTCGCCGAAGAGGACCGCGAGGTGCTCCAACCCGTCGACCAGCCCGCTGAAGGTGACCATGGTGGTGTCGAGCGCCACGTTCTCCGTCGCCGCCAGCGGGACCAGGACGCTGCTCCGCACGGTCACCCGTTCGCCCGCGTCAGGGGCTGTCTCACGCCACATGAGGCGGGTGCGGTGCAGCCACACGGCCGCCGCCAGGCCGATCGCACCCAGCAGCGCGAACGTCGGCTGAGCGCCGATCGCGGCGACGCCGACGGGGACGAGCAAGGGTGCGACGAACGCCGGAATGCCCCCCAAGAGCCGGAGGATCCCGCTGACCCGGCCGATGCCCGCCTGAGGCACATGCTTGACGATCATCATCTCCAGCGAGGCGGCGAGCATCCCGTTCACCGCGGTCAGCAGCACCATGGCCGCGATGAGGGCGGCCAGGACCGGCACCGCCATCGCGAACAGCGCGACGGTGAGCCCGGCCGCGCCGGCGATCAGGCTCGGGTAGAGCCGGAACTCGCGCCGCTGCGACAGGGCGAGCGAGCCGGCCAGACCGCCGACCGCACAGCCGGTCATGATAAGTCCGACCTTGTCGGCCGGGATCTTCCAGCGGTCCTGGAGGATGAACAGCGCCAGCGTCATCGTGCCGGACGACCCGATGAACACCAGCGGGAACTTGATCACCGTGGCGATCATGACCGCGCGGTCGGCGCGGAAGATCCGCCAGCCGTCCACCAGATCCGCGCCGAGCGCCCGCACCCCGGCCGGCGCCTGCCGTACCAATCGCGGAGGCTTGATCCGCATCGCCCACACGAGGATGGGCACCACGCAGGTCACGACGTTGAACCACAGCAGCCCCAGGTAGCCGACCACCGGCAGCAGGAGCCCGACCAGCAGCGGACCGATCACCAGAGTGGCGAGGAACAGGCTCTTCAGCGTTCCCCGCGACCGGACCGGGCACTCCGGGAACATGGTCGGCACGCCGGCCATCCAGCCGGCCCGGTACGCGGCACCGGCGAGCTGGATGATGCCGCCCAGGACGAACAGCAGGACGATCGGCGCGCCGTCGGCGAGCGCGAACACGTTGAGTGCCGATGCGGCCATGATCTGCACCACAAGACCCGGCACGACCAGCACCCGCGGACCCCACCGGTCGACCACGACGCCGAACAACGGCCCGAGCAGCAAGCCGATCGGGACCAACGCGGCCAGCAGCGACATCAACACCACTGAGCCGGTCAGGTCGAACGCCAGCAGCGGCAGCGCCGCGGTGTAGACGCCCTCGCCGACGTTGTTGACGGTGTTGCCGGTGGCGAACAAGACGAACCGCCGGGACCGCCAGGGTGACGGCTCCTGGACGGACGCGCCATCCTGACCGGCCTGGCGGGTGCCCGGCGGGCTCACAGCGCGTCAGCCCGTTCGATGTCCAGTGGTCGCAGCACGATGTCGCCGACCCCGGACCGGGGCAGGTACACGTCCTTGACCTTGGCGAAGGTGCCCTTGCTCGGGCCCATGTCGAGCCGGTACAGCCCGAGGTAGCCGCCGCGCCCGCCGACGATCACCAAAGGCCGGCCGTCCGCGGTCCGCAGGCTCGCCAGTCCCTTGGGGAAGTCGGCGAGATCTTCGACGAGCCCGACGATCTCCCCGGTGAGGTAGTCGTAGGCGGCCATCTGCATGCCGTAGCAGACGGCGACCATGAGGTTGTCGACGAGCAGGCCGTTCTCGACGGTGTTGTCCAGCAGCTCGTACCACTGCCGCGCGATCTTCCGCGACTCGAACGGGATCTCCTTGACTCCCCAGCCGCCGCTCACGTACAGGGCCGTGTCCGTCGCCCACATGCGCTTCGGGTAGTAGTCGCTGCCCATGTCGAGGCCCCACCGGATCTCGTGCGAGTCCGCCGCGTGCACCCGGATCCGTCCGTCCCGGCTGGCCAGGACCCGCTCGCCGCCGGCGAGGTAGGTGCACGCCCAGCCGAGTGTGCCCTCGACCTCGATCCGGTCCACCAGCTCGCCGGAGGCGAGATCGAACTCCAGCCCGCCCGCGTTGCTCGCCACCAGTACCCGGCGGTGATCGGGGGAGACGGCGAGGGCGTGCCCGAACGCCGGGAGGTCGCGCACCCAGCGCTGCCGTCCGTCCGCGTCGGCCACGTACACCTTCCGGTCCCAGGTGACCGCGGCGAAGCCGTGCGGAAGCGCGACGACCCGGCGGGTGAAGCCGAACCCGGCGACGTGATGCGCGACGACGTCGAGAGTGAGGTCGCCCGCGGTCTCGGTGAAGTCGACGACCGTCACCCCGTCGTCGGTCGCGACGTAGAGCCGTTCGCTCCGCTCCAGCGAGTGCTGGATGTCCCAGACGCACTGGCGCCGGAAGTCCGCCCTGGCCAGGAAGGCGCCGTCCCGGTCGACCTTGACCAGCTCGCCGTCCTGGGACAGCAGATAAACCGACCCGTCAACGCCGACGGTCGCGTCGACGAGCTGGTGGGTGAAGCCTGACACGGTCGCGATGATCCGAGCCTTCGACTCGGTGTTGTCGAAGATCTGCAACTCACCGTCGAACCCGCCGGCGTACGCCCGGTCGTAGTCCGGCGAGAACGTCAGCATCTCGACGTCATTGCGGGCGAACGCGATGCTCTGCAGCTCCGCTCCGTCCAGTCCGAGCAGCATCACGCCGTTGGCGATGCCGTCGCTGGCGCCCGTACCGCGGTCCTGGATCGCCCAGAAGCGATCGTGCCGGACGTCGTACCGGATCCGGTGCACGTTGCTGCTGTCCAGCTGCAGTGCGGTGGGGAATTCGAGGGTCGCCAGCGAGCCGATGTAGACCCGGCCCGTCTTGTCCGACGCGGCGTGTACGGTCGGGTGCTCGGCGCAGATCCAGTCGAGCGGGTCGTCCCCGCTGAACGATTCGACGACCCGCTCGACCTTGAACGTCTCCAGGTCGATGATCGCCAACTGCCGGAAGCCGTTGTTGACGTACACCTTGCCGTCGAACACGGCGATGCCGCGGCTGGCGGTCTGCGACGGCTGCTCATCCTCAAGCAGGGGGTCGGGATCGCGGTAGGCCGCGGCGGGCAGGACGTCGAGGACGTCGAGAGTGTCGAGGTCCCACCGGCTGATGTTGCCCAGCTTGTCCTTCCCGATGATCCAGCGGTCGGCGACCGCCAGCGTCAGGAGCGGACGACCGCTGGTCTGGGTCGAGTCACCCACAACGGGTGACGAACGGACGATGTTGAGGTCATCGTCGAAGAGGTGGACCCTGCCGACGAGATCGCTCACCACTAAACCGACACCATCGACGTACAGCACCCGCACGAGTCGATTGGTGATCTCCATTTGACGGGCTTCCTTTCGCTTCTGAGCAGATCTCGCTTCCACGCGGATCCGATCCACGATGTCGTTCGCTGAGGGGAGTTCCGCGCCGGCCCAGCCACGACCGGGCCGGCGCGGAACCGGAGAGTTAGTTGATCGGACGGGCGAACCTGCGAACCGGCTTGCGGAACATGAGCCCTCACCTCCTCCCAGCTCTTGGTACGGGGGTCTGGTTCGCCAGGAGCGGTGGCGAACAGGTCCTGGTCCCGCTGTCAGCGGTGACGGGTCCGAACAGGGCCGAGATCCACCCATCGACCTCTGCGACGACAGCTGGATGGGTGATCTCGCCCGCGTCGTCGAGATGGTCGTCGGCGTCGAAAGCCAGCGCGAGGTCGGGGTTCAGCACGTGCGCGCCACAATGCACCAGCGTCTCGCGCAGCCGCGTCAGAGCCAGCCGCCCGCCATGATCCCCGGGCGCCACACTCGCGATGCCGACGGCCTTGTCCGTGAGTACGCTGTGGCGGTACGGCCGGGACAGCCAATCGAGCGCGTTCTTGAGCACCCCCGACGGACCGCCGTTGTATTCCGGCGTGCTGACCACGACCGCATCCACCGCGGCCACTGCCTTTTTGGCGGCACGCACCGCCGCCGGAATTCCGGCGATCTCCACATCGCTGTCATACGGCGGGAACTCCCGCAGCCCAAGGGTCGACACGTGAAGGCCCCGGCGTTCGATGAGCGTCCCCGCGGCGCGGATCATGGCCGAATTGAATGACCCCTGGCGAAGGCTCCCCGAAATCAACATGACGCGAAACTCAGACATGAAAACCCCCGGCGAATTGCGGCGCATCCCCCGCGACGCAGTCCTGCCTTTGAGGCGTTCCGCTCCGTTCCATCCCCGTTCCGGGTGACTAACCGCTGGGGAAATGGAGACGGATGTTAGTCGGGTTTACTTGAGCGCACCCAGAGTGATGCCGCTCGTGACATACCGCTGGAAGATCAGGAAGAGGATGACGATCGGGAACGTCGCGATGACGAGGCCGGCGAAGAAGGCTCCCTGGTCGCTGACGAACTGGCCCTGGAAGGAGAGCAGGCCGACCGACAGCGTGCGGTTCTGCGGGCGGGTCAGCAGGACGACGCCGAACTGGACCTCGCTCCACACGAAGATGAGCCCGAGCAACGTGACCGAGACGAAACCACCCTTGCTGATCGGCAGGACCACGCGGAGCAGCGCGGCCAACTCCCCATAACCGTCGATCTTGGCTGCTTCGAGCAGTTCCCTCGGTACGGCGGCGAACACCGACCGCATGATGAGGGCGATGGTGGGCGTCATGAACGCCGCGTAGACCAGCGAGACGCCCGCCACGCTGTTGAGCATCTGATACCTGCCCAGCAGCTCGAACGTCGGGATCAGCGCGACGACCAGCGGGACGCTCAGGGCGAGGACCATGACGCGGCTGACCGCGTTCGACAGCCCCCTGGTCGCGCGGGCCAGGCCGTAACCGGCGAGGCTGCCGCAGGTCACGCCGATGGCCAGGCTGCAGAGCGCCACCAGCAGGCTGTTGATGATGTATGTCGATAGCGGCGCGCCACCGACCACGCCCCGCCAGGCGTCGGCGTAGTTCGACAGCACCCACTGGCCGCCCAGCCCCAACGGGTGGGCGTAGATGTCGCTGGTCGAGTGCAGCGACAGCAGCAGCATCGACACGAACGGCACGACCGTGATCGCCGTCCAGACCAGCAGGAGTGTGTAGCCGACGTACCAGAGCGGGCCGTGTCGCCAGACCGATCGTCGTCGTACGGCCGGGCGCGTTCCGCCCCGCGCCCTCATCGCGCGTCCAGGGTCTGCTGGCGGAAGATCCGCATGACCATGATCCCGATGACGGCGACGATCAGCGTCGTGATGACCGCGGTGGCCGAGCCGTAGCCGTAGTCCTGGTCGACGAAGGACTGTTTGTAGACCAGCACCGGGAGGATGCTCGTGGAGTTGCCCGGGCCGCCTCGGGTCATCGCGTAGATGATGCCGAAGGCGTTGAACGAGAACACCGAGGTCAACGTTGTGATCGTGCCCAGCATCGGCACGATGTTCGGCAAGGTGATCCGGAACAGCCGGCCGGCCGCGCCGACGCCGTCGAGCGTGGCCGCCTCGTGCACCTCCTGGGGGATGGCCTCCATGGCGCCGAGAAGGATGAGCATCGCGTACCCCGTCTGTGTCCACACCGCTACGAAGATGGCGGCGTACAGTGCCGTCGAGGACGACGCCAGCCAGGCGTGATCGTCCCCGAGCCCGATCAGGCCGAGCAGTGAGTTCACCACGCCGGTCGTCGGCTGGAACGCGTTCGACCAGAAGATGCCGGCGATGCTGACCGGGATGATCACCGGCAGGAACCAGACGACCTTGAAGATCCGGGCACCCGGGACCTTCCGGCTGATCGCGTTGGCCAGGAGAACGCCGAAGGTCACCGTGAACACCACAGTCCCGATGAAGAACTGCAGGCTGGTCCCGATGGACTCCCAGACCAGCGCATCGTGCAGCAGCCGCCGGTAGTTGTCCAGGCCGTGGTAGGCGACCGCGCCGATGCCGTCCCAGGTACCGAGGCTGATGCGCACGGATCCGGCGATCGGGTAGGCGACGAGCACGAGCAGCAGCACCAAGGCCGGGAGCATCACCGCGATCGGGAAGACCCGTGCCCTCTGGCGGGGCGGCCGCGCCACTACGGCTTTGTCGGCGGTCATCAGTCCGACGCCCCCGACACCTTGCCGGACTGCAGGTCCTCCAGCGCGGACTGGAACTGCTGCGCCGCCTGCTGCGGGGTCAGCTTGCCGGCCACGAGCTTCTGCAGCACCGGTACCGAGAACGCCTGCCCGAGGGTGGACGGCACGGTGGAGTCCCAGATGTTGACCAATCCGACGGACTGCGACAGCTCGAACTGCTGCTGCACCAGGTCGCCGAGGTTCGACAGGCTCGATGCGGGGATCGAGCTGAACACCGGCAGCGACCCGGTGGCGGCCACGACGCTGACCTGGTACTTGTCGGTCATGAAGAACTGAAGGAACTTCTTGGCCAGCTCCGGGTTCGCCGCCTTGACCGGGACCACCAGGGTGTCACCGTTGAAGGCGTCGAACGGCGTCTTCCGGCCCGGGGTGAGCGGCGGCAGCAGGAACCAACCCATCTCGAACGACGGCTTGGCCTCCTTCAGGCTCGCGTAGGAGTAGTTGCCGCCCTGCAGCATCGCGAGTTTTCCGCTGGTGAACAGCCCCTGGGCCTGGTCGGTGTCCATGCCGAGCATCCCGTTCTGGTAGATGCCCTTCTTCTGCCAGTCCTGGATCGTCTGGAGCACCTTCACGAAGCCGGGGTCGGTGTACTTGACGTTCGTGGGGGATCCGGGCTTGAAGTTGGTGAGCAGGGCGGCGTAGTCGTCGGCCGACACCGCGGTGGGCAGCAGCGCGTCCAGCGTGTGCCCCAGGTCGTACGGGCTCGAACCGCCCACGCCGAATCCTTGGTAACCGGCGGCCTTGACCTTGCCCACCATCGACTCGAAGTCGGCGACGGAGGCGACCTGGTGGTCGGCCGGGTCGGGGATGCCGGCCTTCGCGAAGGCCGCCTTGTTGTAGTAGACGGGGTTGATCAGCAGTTGCTCGTAGAGGACGCCGTAGTGCTGCCCGTTGGTCGTGTAGTAGTCGACCTGGCTCTTGGAGTACTTGTCCGCCAGGCCGGCGGCCTTCCAGACATCGTCCAGCGGGGTCAGCTGCTTGTTCTTCAGCAGTGCCGACCAGACACCCGTGCTGCGCTGGAGGTAGCCGATGTCCGGGGTGCCGGTCGAGCTGAGCAGTGCCACATTGGGGCCGCGGGAGCTGCCGGAGTCAACGCCTTCGAAGGTGACCACCGTGCCGGGATTGGCCTTCTCGAAGTCCTTGCCGACCTGCTGCATGGCGCTGGCCAGCGGTCCGGTGGGGATCTGGATCCGGAGCGTCTTGCCGTCGCCGCCGCCTGGTCCGGTACCGGTGCCGCACGCGACGACGGCGGCCGCGAGCAGGACGCCGGCGAGGGCCGGCCTGGCCGCTCCGAGAGTTCTAGAGAGTCGCATGGGGGACGTCCTTCCAGGGGGCTGACAGCTCTATGGCGATCACGTCGATGAGGGCGCCGGTCGGTGGTGGCACGGTGATGAACAGTTCGCCGAGTGGCTCGTCGTCCGCGCCGTTCGCCTTGTGCACTTCCTCGTTGACGCTGTACGGCAGCGGTTGCTCGGTGCCGAGCAGGCGAACGCCGACGACCGAGCCGATGGGAACGTTCCTGACGACGAGCACGTCCTGTGGCCGCAGCAGCAGGTGCAGGTAGATGGTGTTGCCGCGCTGCGTGGCCGGGCCGTAGAAGTCGAGGCGTTCCGGCGCGGGCGTGGCCCCGACGATGCTCTCGCCGTGGCCGGCCAGCCAGCCGCCGAGCTGCTTGAGCGTGGCGACCTCGGTCGGCACCAGCGACCCGTCACCCCGCGGCCCGATGTTGAGCAGGAGGTTGCCGCCTCGGGAGACGACCTCGCTCAGGTAGGAGGCGAGCAGCCGCGGGCTCTTGTAGTCGAGGTCGTCGGGGCGGTAGGCCCAGCTCTCACTCATCGTGAGACACAGCTCCCACGGTCCGCCCGGTGGCCGGCGCGGCATGCCCTGCTCGGGGGTCGCGTAGTCGCCCTGGCCCGGCAGCCGGTCATTGATGATCACGTCCGGCTGCAGGGACTTGATCAGCTCACGGAGCTCGGCGGCGTGCCATTCCTCGGCGGTGCGTTCCCACTCCCCGTCGAACCACAGCAGGTCGATGGTCCCGTACTCGGTGAGCAGTTCGGTGAGCTGTCCCTTGACGTAGTCGAGGTATCGCGCCCACTGTTCCGGGGAGGGCCGCCGGTGATGGTCCTGCGAGTAGGGACGATCGGCGTCCGTGAACGCCGGGTAGTCGGGATGGTTCCAGTCGAGCAGCGAGTAGTAGACGCCGACGCGCAGGCCCTCGGCGCGCAGCGCGTCGAAGAACTCGCGGGTGATGTCCCGCCCGTACGGCGATGCCGCGACGGAGAACTCGGACTGCCTCGTGTGGTACATCGAGTACCCGGCGTGATGGCGGACGGTGAAGACCACATAGCGGGCACCCGCGTCGCGGGCGAGCCGCGCGACGCCTCGCGGATCCCAGCGGCGCGGGTCGAACGTGGCCGCGCTCGACTGGTACTGCGTGCTCGACATGTCGGCTTCGGGTTCTGTCCGGCCCGGAAGGATCGAATGGCCGACCAGGGGCCAGCCGATCTCCACGCCTTGCTGACTCGCATGGTCCCAGTGCACGAACAGGCCGAAACCCGCGTCACCGAACCAGCCGGGAAAGGTCACGAGCTCATCCTTCTGCGTCGGGCGGGCTTGCCCAGATCGGATACGATACGATTTGCATGAGAATGCAGGGAGTTTTGGGCATGTGTCAACCACAATGTGTTCGTGGTGGCCTCAGATGGAGGGACGATGAGCGAGGCAGGCACGTCCGGCGGCTCGGGTTCCGGCGAGCCGGTCAAGATCAGCGTCCGCGAATCGGTCTTCCAGGCGCTGAAGGCCCGGCTCATGGATCACGACCTGGAGCCCGGGGCGAAGCTGTCGATCGACGGGCTCTCCCGCGAACTCGACGTGTCGCAGACGCCGGTCCGCGAAGCGCTCGCGCGCTGCGAGTCGGAGGGGCTCGTCGTCCGCCGGCCGAACACCGGCTATCTGGTGGCCCCCCTGCTCGACCGGGCCGCCCTTGATGACCTGTACGACGTCCGCTTGCTCCTCGAACCGTCCGCCGCCGCGCGTGCCGCACGGTATGCCACGGCCGCCGAGGTGAGCGCCATGCGGGAGTCGCTGGAGCAGATGATGTCACCGCTGCTGGGCGACACCTACGAGGCGTACCGCGGCTTCGCGGAGCTGGACGCCCTGTTTCACAACGCGATCGCCGAGGCCAGCCGCAGCCCGCTCATCGCCGACACGCTGCGCAGGTTCCGCGCGCACACCCATGGTTATCGCCTCTACTTCCGCCACGGGATCGCCACGCACGCCGCCGATGAGCACCGCGCGGTGCTCGACGCCATCTGCCGCAAGGATCCCGAGGCGGCGGCGAGTGCCATGACCGCCCACCTCGAGGCGTCGCGGTCACGCCTGACGAGCGCCTACGAAGCTTGAGCATGCGGCGTCAGTAGTGTCATCAGTAGCGTCAAAGGGCGGATAGCTCTCGGCGGCCACTCGATCGGCCGCGTCGATGTAGTCGGCGAGAGCGTCGCGGGATCGGGCGAGCCGGTCCATCTGATCGTCCAGTCGCCGCAGCCGTGACCGCATCGCGGCCAGCAACTCGGGACATCCGAGCAGTTCCGGGGCCTCTCCGACCGCACAGGGCAGCAGGTACGCGATGTCCTCAGAGGACAGACCCGCACCAAGCAGGTGCCGGATCTGCTTCACCCGCAGCACGGCGTTTTCGTCGTACTCGCGGTAACCGTTCGTGCCGCGCTCTGCCTCCAGCAGGCCCTGGGCTTCGTAGTAGCGCAACTGGTGGGCGTTCACGCCCGTCCGACGACTCAGTTCCCCGATCAGCATCGGAACCTCACTTGACCTTCATACCGGTATCAACGTTGACGATGCTGCCATGAACCGCAAAACCGACACACCTGTGACAGTCATCGGACTCGGACTGATGGGCCGGGCGCTCGCCGGCGCGTTCCTGAAAGCCGGACATCCCACAACCGTGTGGAATCGTACGATCTCCAAGGCCGACGAGCTGGTGGCCGAGGGCGCACGGCCGGCGCCAACGGTTGGCGACGCGCTCAAGGCAAGTCCCCTGACGATCATCTGCGTCACCGATTACCAGGCCATGCGCGAGCTGCTCGGCGCGAGCGACGGCGAGTTGGACGGCAAGACGTTGATCAACCTGACCTCGGGCGACTCGGCCCAGGCCCGGGAAGCCGCCCGATGGGCCGAGCAGCGCGGCGCCCGTTACCTGGACGGCGCCATCATGGCCATCCCGTCGGGGATCGGGACCGCCGAAGCGGTGATTCTGCACAGCGGGCCGCAGCCGGACTTCGAGGCGCACAAGTCAACGCTCGACGCGCTCGGCACCGTCACCTACCTGGGTGCTGACCATGGGCTGGCGTCGCTGTACGACGTGGCCGGCCTCGCCATGATGTGGAGCGTCCTGAACGCCTGGCTCCAGGGCACCGCCCTGCTCCGGACGGCCGGTGTGGACGCCGCGACGTATGCGCCGTTCGCGCGGCAGATCGCTGCCGGGGTGGCCGAATGGCTGCCTGGGTACGCCGAGCAGATCGACAGCGGCTCCTTCCCGGCCGAGGTGTCGGCGCTGGAGACCGACGCGCGGGCGATGGCACACCTGATCGAGGCGAGCGAGGCGGTGGGAGTCAACGCCGAACTGCCGAAGTTGATCAAGGCGATGGCCGACCGCTCGATCGCCGCCGGACACGGTGGGGAGCAGTATCCCGTACTGATCGAAGAATTCAGCAGACCCCGCAACGATTGACCCAATTCGGCGCTTTGCCCGGTGGTGGTAGCGTCCGGGCACTCCTGGCCGTCGCGTTCGTCTGACCGCGGCTCAGGAGTGTCCGTCACTCGACCATCCCACGCCGTCCGACAGCGTCTACTGGGCCGCCGGGGCCGATCCCGCTTACCTGCGCGAGCTGGTGCGCCCGCGCCTCTGCCGCTGATCCTCACCCACGGCTGGCCGAGCAGCTTCGTGGAGATGCTGCCGCTCGCCGACCGGCTGACCGTCTCCTTCTTCGCCTCTCTCCGTCGCTTCTAACAATTAAGGGTGGCGGTGGTCCGGGGTCGGCCCGAGGCGGGGTCCAAGGCCACGGGGAACGTTCGGCCGTCGGCCACCCGGATCTCCACCGAACTCGGCCCCGTCCACTTGACCGAGTCGAAGGTGTCGTCGGGGACGTCGTCGTTGAAGCAGCCGAGATCCCACTCCCTGCTGAGCAACCCGCCGTCCCTGTGGACACTGAGCCACGTCACCATGTCCGGCCCGAGACCCGCCATCGACTGCTGGAGCCGGATACTGTACGGGGCCGGTCCGTCGACGAAGCCGATTTCCTCGGTAGAGGAGAACGCAACGGTGAGCAACCCCCCGAACAGCGCGACACTCGCGCCCAGCCCGGCAACGACGACGATCACGACACGTAGCCACATCCACCGCAGCCCGACGGCGGCCAACGCCACCAGGACGCAGGCCACCACACCGAGCGCGAACGGATGGTTCAGATGTTCCCTCAACAGCACCAGGTCGGAGTCGTGGAAATACACCAGAGCCGCGAGGCCGCCCGCACAGAGCGAGGCGGCCAGCAGCACGAGTGAGCGAGGAGGCATCGCGGATCCCATCGGTGAGGTGCCTCCGAGATCATGACAGCACCGCGGTGCCGTAACCGCTAAGTGCACGGAATCTCGACAAACGGGGTTTTCGCCGGATGCGGGGTCATTGCTGTGGAGTGCCGTACACGCTGACCTCCGTGAGATGGAACGACAGGTTGGCGCTGTTGTGGGTGCCGACCACCCGGACGTACCGGGCCTTCGCCTCAGTGGTCATGGTGTCTCCGGCGTCGGTCGTGGCCCGGGTGCCGCGGCGGCCGCCGAGGGTGTACCAGGTGGTGCCGTCGAGGCTTCCCTCCAGCCGGTACTCGTAGTAGCGCCCGCCCCCGACATAGTTGCGGACATTGACGCGGGAGATGTCGTTGACCGTACCCAGGTCGACCTGCCACCAGGTGGTGTCCCAGGTCAGCTGGCTGGCGAAGTACGGCGAGTTGGCGCGGTTGCCGTCGTTCGCGTGTTCCGGGCCGCGGCTCTGCTCCCAGCTCAGTGCGGTGACCGGTTTGCGGAGGCTTTGCAGCGTGTCCTGCGCGCCGTCGCGGGCGGTCGACGGGGTCGATACGGGATCGGTCAGCATGGCGATCGCCTGCTGGCCGGTGTTGCGGTTGGCCGCGCTGACGAACAGGCCGACGTCGAGCGTGGCGCCGGTGCCCGGGACGCCGGCCGACCCGATCAGCGACCAGTTCTTGCCGTCGCTGCTGCATGAGCCGGTGAGCCGGTCACCGGACCTGCCGATGCGCACCCGCACGGGTGGACTGAACCCGCCCACTTCCGTGTACGAGTCGAGCTGCCCGTTGCCGTCGGAATCCCAGCTGAACAGGCAGCCGTGACCGGGCGTGATGGCGATGTTCGCGTAGCCGGTGGAACCGGGGGTGGCCAGGTCGTTGCTCACCACCAGCCCGGCCCGGGTGTAGTCCGACGAGCCGTCCTGCCGCAGCACCGTGCTCGCGAGCTGCTGCCCGTCGGCCAGGGCGCCCTTGCGGTAGGCGGTGGCCAGTTCGTTGGTCTCCCGCCACAGGTCCGCACCACTCGCCGCGATCGCGATCCCGCCGTCGATGGGGGCGAATTCGGCCTGCGTGTTGCTCATCGTCTGGTACGACGCGGGCACGGCTCCGGCGATCAGCAGGCGGGTCGAGGCCCGGTCCTGCCGGGCGACGTCGTCGGATCGCCAGGAGGCGGTGATGTCCAGTGCCGGCGTACTGCCTGGGGCGCTGCCGGCGGGAACGGTCACCGTCCACGTCGCGGTGAGCTTCTCGCGCGGGGCGATGTGGTCGGCGCGGGTCGGGGAGGTCGCCCGCACCTGGTATCCGCGTGGGGCATCGAGCTGGAGCGTGGCCTTGCCGGTGGGCCGCAGGGCGTTGTCGTTGGTGAACACGGCGGTGATCTGCACTGTCTCACCCGGCTTGACGCCCTTGCGGTCGACCCCGACGGTCACCGCGCCGTCCGGCAGCGCGGCCACCCGGCTCGCTTCGAGGTAGGAGTTGCCGCGTGGCTCGGCGGTCAGCTGGGTGCCGGCTCTGGCCCAGTCCTGGGCGACGGACAGCCAGTCGATCGGCTCGGGGTACTCCTTGCCCGAGCGCAGCGCGGTCTTCAGGCTGTCGAAGAAGAGCTGCCACCGCTTGACGTAGTACTGCCCGACGAGGCCGTTCATCTCCCTGCGGGCGTAGTCCTGCAGCCGGGCGCCGGTGGCCCAGAGCGTGACCAGCGACTTGAGGTTGTAGTCCAGGGTCGCCGCTTCGGCCGGTGTGGCGGCCTGGCGGCGGGCCTCCTTCTGCCACGCCCCGAGCAGGAAGTTCTCATCGGTGCCGAGCAGCCGATCCATCAGCCGCATCTGGTCCGTCCACTGGCCGGTGAGGCGCTCGAAGCGTTCGAGATTCTTGGCGCGGTAGGCGGCGCGGATCTTGGGCAGCTGCAGCCGGCTGTGGTTGGCCAGCACCTGCCGGGCGACGTCGACAAGGTCGTAGCGGTAGGCGCCGGAACCGCGTAGGCGCCGGTCGATCTGGAGCAGCTCGTCGAGCGCTTTGTCGAAGGTGGCGATGTCGTACTGCAGGGGGTAGCCGGTGTTCGCCAGGCCGGGCTCGTCGTCGTACAGGCCGGTGACGTGCCGGGAGTCGGCGCCGGCGGGCCAGCTGTAGACGGTGTCGAGGAGGATCTGCCAGGCCGCCTTGGCGTGCGGATCCTCGCCGCCGTATCGGGCGGTGGCGTAGTCGCTGAACCACTGCCGCATGTCGACCGGGCCGTCCTGCCACGGCAGGTCGGCGAAGAACGCGACCGCGGCCGGGTTGTTGTCGATGGCCTCGGGCATCAGCGCGATGCCGTTCATCGCCGTGCCGGGCTTGCCGCGCCATGCGTGGAACTTTTCGTTCCACAGCGTCAACCGGGCGCCGAGGTTGAAATGTCCGCCGAAGTTCCAGATGGTGCCGAACGCGTATCCGGTGCCCAAGAAGTCCTTGTCCCGGTCGGTGATGCCGGATTCCTCGCTGATGCCGTCGACGATGAACATCTTGGTGCGGTCGATGGCCTGGAGCGTCGCCGGCAGCGGGTTGCTCTGCCAGCCCAGGATCGTCCACAGCGCATCGGGATGGGCGGTGTTCAACGCCCGCTGCACCGCTTGGGAGGCCTGCGCGACATTGACCTTTCCTGCTGTGCCACCCTCGTGCAGCAGGTCCATCTTGTACATCGTGCTGGCACCGAACAGTTCGGTCTGCACCCGATAGAACGTGGCCGCGACGCGGTCGAAGATGGGGTTTGTCGGGTCGAGCCAGTGTGGGCGTTCGAGCTGGTTCCAGGTGCCCTGCGGGACCGTGTTGGCTTCCGGGTTGCGGACCTTGAAGTCGGTCGGCACGGTGCCGAAATAGCCGGGCAGCACGGGGACCATGCCCAATGACCGTAGGCGGTCGGCCATCCTGCGGCCGAGTTCGATCCGTTGATCGATGAGTCGCTGGGAGATCGGGCTGTCAGTGCAGCACATGTTCTGCAGCAGCCACCAGGACTGGTGGCCCGGCTGCGGGATCCACTGGCGCGTCTCCTGGTCGGAGTAGCCGAACTCCTTGAGAGTGCGCTGGTAGACCGCCTCCTGGCCCTCGTAGACGAGCACCTCGTTGATGCCGCGCAGCGCCAGGACGTCGATCCGCCGCTGCCACTCTTGCCAGCTCAGGTACGCGCCCGCGTAGCCCTGGTTGGTGTCGTTGAGGGCGAAGCGATGATCCACTGAGGAGGTCTTGGCGATGGGGGCCGCGGGTAGTGGAAGGCGCTGGGGCAGGTCGACCTGGGAGCCGTTGATCGAGATGTCGGCGTGTGCCACCTGGCGCAGGTAGTAGCCGAAGCCGGTCAGCTGGGCCGCGGGTGTCGTACCGGCGACGACAAGGCGACCGTTGTCGGCCTGTACCTGGAACCGGTCCCGGCCCGTGCCCTTGTCGATCGTGCGCAGGGTGACCTGCTTGGCGCGGGATGTCCCGATCAGCCGTTCCAGAGCCTGCGCCGCCGGGCTGTCGGGCCGGGCGGGCGCCGGCTGTGCGGGTACGTCGGCCACCGCCGTGGGCTGGGAGACGAACGGCGCGGCGAGCGTCGTGAGCAGGACGGCGAGCACCATCAGGCGCGGTCGCCGTCGTCGCGATAATTGGGCGGCGCGCGGGTCGCGGGAACGGGTCATCGGGTGGCCACCTCCGGAGGGGGCGAGCAGACCATTTATGCAGCGACTTTTCGTAAGCTCGCTGCGAAATATACTCAGCCACAGGTGCCAGGAGGTCAAGATCTCGGACGGCATGAGGGAGCGCCGATGAATGAGGAACGGCCGGCGGGCACGCCGGTGCTGCGCAGGATGAACCGGGCCGCGGTGCTCGACGCCGTCCGGCAGTGCGCGCCCGAGCCGGTGCGGTTGGCCGAACTCGCCCGGCTGACCGAGCTCACCCGCCCGACGGTCACCCAAGCTGTAGAGGATCTGCTGGCCGCCGACTGGCTGCGGCAGCACGCACCCCAGCCGGCCACGGTGGGCAGACCGGCGACGCGGTTCTCACTGAACGGCCGGGCCGCACCAGTGCTCGCCCTGGACGTCGGGCCGCACACCGTGACGGCGGGGATCGCCGACCTCGCCGGTGCGCACCTCGCGGTGATCCGCCGGGCGGTCCGTCGTCGCGACGCCCAGCACCTGCTCGACGCCGTCGACGAGACAGCGGGTGAGGCGCTGGCGACGGCCGGCCTGACCGCTGAGCAGATCTCGGCCGTCACCGCGGGGACCCCGGGCATCGTTGAGGCGACCACCGGCCGGGTGCTGTTCGCCCCGAGCATGCCGGGCTGGTCGGAGATCGACCTTGTCGGCCACCTGCGGGCCCATTTCAGGTGTCCGGTCACGGTGGAGAACGATGCGAACCTGGCCGCCCTGGCGGCGGCCCATCAGCGCACCGGCTCGGGCACCCTGCTCGCGGTTCAGTGGGGCGAGCGGCTCGGAGCCGGTGTCGTCATCGACGGGCGACTGCATCGGGGCGCGGGACAGGCCGGGGAGATCGGCTTCATCCGTGCGGCCGGTGGCCTTCCCGACGCGGCCGGGGACGGCCGCGGGCCGTTGGAGCGTGCGATCGGCGCTGAGGCGATCGTCGAGCTCGCCCGCCGCAGGGCCGCGGCGCATCCGGGGTCCAGGCTCGCCGGTGCGACGGACGCGGCCGCCGTCTTCGCGGCCGCCGGGGATGATCCGATCGCCGCCGAGGTCGTGGACCAGGTCGCCGCCATCTTCGCCGAGGCGATCGCGCCCGTCGTCCTCGTACTGTCGCCGCACGCGATCGTGATCGGTGGTGGCATCGCCCGAGCCGGCGCGGTCCTGCTGGACGCGATCGCACGGCACCTCGAAGACCTGACCCTCACCCCGCCAGGCGTGGAACTGTCGGAGCTGGCCGAGAACACCGTGCTCACCGGCGCGATCCAGCTGGCCCTGGACGAGGTGTGGCGCAACACCTTGGCTGCCTGCTAGTTCGTGTGTAGCGCCGCGTCGAGGATCGAGTCCAGGATCCCCTGCGAACTCTGGAGCTGAGCGATCATCTTGGCGATGTGAGCGCGTTCGCGCCGTAAGTCGTCGATGAAGGTCGGACAGCCGGAAGGCACCATCAGTCCGTCATCTCCGTGCACGCAGTGCAGGACCCGGGCGATGACAGTGGTGGAAAGCCCGGCGGCGAGCAGGGCGCGGATATGACGCACTGCCGCGATGTCCGCCTTGGTGTACTCGCGGTAGCCGTTGTCCAGGCGGACCGGCTTGAGGAGACCCTGCTCCTCGTAGTAGCGCAGCAGTCGCCTGTTCACCCCGGTCTCGTGAGCCAGGTCGCCGATCCGCATCCGGTTCCTTCCCTTGACCTTCACATGGATGTGATGCCTTACCGTCGCGAGTATCGCTGATCCAGAAGTAAGGAGTACGTCAATGCCGGGTGCTGTGATCATTGGTGCAGGTCCGGGGATCGGGCAGGCGGTGGCTCGGAGGTTCGCCAGGGAGGGGCTGCCCATAGCGCTGATCGCCCGGAGCGACCAGACGTTGCGTGCCGCGGCCGAGGCGGTTGCTCCCAGCGGCGTCCCGGTTGTCACGTTGGAGGCCGACAGTACAGACCAGGCCGGGCTGAACGCCGCGCTCGACGCGGCTGTCCGCGAGCACGGCGTACCGGACGTCGTGGTGTACAACGCCGCGATCATCCAGGCGGACGCGCCGGGCGAGCTGTCGGTACGCGGTCACATGGAGGCCTGGGCGGTGAACGTGGTCGGCGCGCTCAACGCCGCGGCCCACGTCGCGCCCGCCATGGCGGCCCGCGGCCATGGCACGATCCTCATCACGGGCGGCATGCCCGAGCCCAAGCCGCAGTACGTGAGCCTCTCCCTGGGCAAGGCAGGCGTCCGCACCCTGGTCACGCTGCTCGACCAGGAGTACGGCCCTGCCGGGGTGCACGTGGCGAGCGTCACTGTGGCCGGTCCTGTCGCCCCAGGTACCGACTTCGACCCGGACGACATCGCCGAGCACTACTGGCAGCTGCACACGCAGCCACGAGACCAGTGGACGCGGGAAGCCCTGCACGCGGGTTCCCCGGGATGACCAGCCGGGTCAGGCTTACCGGAGCTCGTACACCAGCGAAGTGATCTTGTCGTCACGCTGGTGTTCGGTTCGGACCCAGAGCCGTGTCGTGCCCGGCGCGGGGGCGATGTCGATGATGCGGTCCGCCGGGCCGGCCCCCGGCAAGGTCGATCTGGTCCAGCTGCCGTCGCGAAGGTTGAGCACATAGGGCGCGCCGGAGCTGGGGTTGGCGGCGATCCACAGGCCGCTCGCCGGGTCGGTGCGCACCGCGGTCAAGCCGGTCCGCACCACGTTCAGGCTCACCTGCTTCCATTGGGTACGGTCCCAGTGCAGCACGATCGGGCTGCCACCGTCCGCCCAGGCCGGACCGACCGCCCAGATCGTCTCGCCGGAGGGGGAGCCGCCGACCTCGAGCCGCGAAACCTTGTCGAACTGTGTGGGCAGCTCGGCGCTTTTCCAGGAGCTCCCATCCCAGCGCAACATCGACCAGCCAGGCCGTCGCCCCTCCGTGGTGAACAGCAACGCCCCGCCGCCCGCCGTCGGGACCACCCGTAGACCGCCTTGGGCGGTGTATCTCACCGTCCAGCGCGACGCCGACTCGACAGCGTCATCAGCCGTCCGCCCAACCCTGCCCAGGGCCGTATCGGCAGCCAGCACGCACGCGCCGGCAAGGACCAGGGCAGCGAGCACACATGTAGCCTTACGCATCTCACAAAGGATCACACAACCTGCGAATCCGTTCCCGCCGAGTAAAAGGGCTGTGCGTGAACCAGCTCGCTGCCCGGGTCTACAGCGCCTGGTGGAACGTCAACTCCCACAACCGGCTGAGCTTCGCGGCAAGCGAGTGGCTGGAGCGACCACATCCGTACATAACGGTCCGCATGCCCGACGCGGCACGCTGAGCCCGCGATCGGAATTGAGATGTAAGAAAGCCCTCCTTCGGACCACATGCTCCATGGACAACGTGCCTCCCGACCGAAGGAACCGGCTTGCCCAACCCCCACGAGCGCTTCACCACGCTCTACAACACCTACCAAGCGCGGGTGTACGGCTATGCGGTGAGTCGAGCCGGACATCAACTCGCGGAGGAAGTGGTCAGCGAGACCTTCCTCGTCGCCTGGCGTCGACTCGACGACATCCCCGACGAAGCGCAGGTCCAGTGGCTCTTCCGCGTCGCCCGGAACATCCTGCGGGACAACTTCCGGCAGCTCGCCCGTCGTGAATCCTTGGCGGCCGACCTGCGTACGTGGATGGAGCAGGCCGTCGCCGACGTGGGCGAACACGCCACCGAACGACTCACCATACTTCGCGCGCTGGCCACCCTTTCCGAAGACGACAAAGAGATTCTGACCCTCACCACCTGGCACGGCCTGTCCGCCGCGGAAGCGGCCGAAGTGCTGGGCTGTACGAAGGCCACCTTCTTCGTCCGGCTGCATCGCGCACGCCGTCGGCTGCAAGCGTTCATCGACACCGCGGACACCGCCCCGTCTCCGAAGCCCGTGATCGTCCCCGGAGGGAAACTTCGATGAGCCGCAAGCCCGACGCGATGCGCCTACTCGCCATGGCTCGTCCGGACTCCTTGGATCGCGGATCGCGCCTTTCCGCCGATGACCTGCTGATCAAGGCCGGCGACGAGCCGGAGAGCAGACCGGCTCGCCGGCCGGCACGGCCGAGATCGAACGTCATAACCGTCATTCGCCTCGCCGCCGTCGCGATGGCCGTCACGGTCGTGACGGCCATGCTGGTCCGGAGCACGGGCACTGAGCCCCTGGAGTCTCACCCGGTATCCGCTCGTACCGTCCTCCTTGCCGCCGCGGATCGGATCGAGACCACCAGCGCGACGACGGGTCGCTACTGGCACTCTGTCGGCCGGAGCATGGCGACGGGAAAGGAAGGACGCGCACCCACCGGCATGACATCCAAGCTGATCGAATATCAGGTGACCTGCACGCATGAAGTGTGGATGGCCAAGTCGGAGCGGGAGCCGAGCTGGCTTCTGGTCACCGCTCAGTCAGGCAGGCCGTTCGCCGAGGCCGATGCGGTGATCTGGCGCCAACAGGGTGCTTACCGGCTCGGCGCCTGTGAGGGGCCTGGCGTTCCCGGCATCGGTGGTGTGGTGCCGCAACCGCCGTTCGCCTTGCGAATCGACGACCAGCATGCCGCCGAGGTTTCGTATCCCCAGGTGGGACCTGTGCACGTCACGACAGAAGAGGTCATGGCCTTGCCTGCGGACCCGGTGCGACTCAGGGAAGTCCTCCAGGAGTGGGCTCGGCGAGGTGGTTACCGGGCCGATGAGGAATTTCTGTACGCCGGGGTCACCAGCCTGCTCACCCAACTGCCGACGACTCCTCAAGTGCGCGCCGCGCTCTACCGCGTGCTCGCGAGTCTTTCGCGAGTCAAGAACATCGGGACCATCGCTGATCCCCTGGGGCGGGTCGGAAGCGGGATCGAATTCGCTGGGACACAGCAGATCATCATCGATGAGTACTCAGGCCGGCTGCTCGCCGTACAAGAACGCTCCTATGACCGTACGGGAACGCTGACCTCGTGGACCGCTGTGACCGCGTCCGGCTGGACGGACGCACGCCCGAGGCTGCCCAGCACGATCGTGGGCGGCGACTGAAGGCGGCCGGCGGTCCCGAGTGTGGCAACGGTGTAGAGATAACGGGCGGGTACCGTGCAGACGGTCGCGTGGGTGGGGTGCCGCTCCTACCGTCGGAGAGTATGCGGACCGTGGATGTACTGGTCGTGGGTGCGGGCCTGGCCGGCCTGCGCACAGCCCGCCTGCTCGCCGAACGGGAGCTGGAGGTGCTGGTCGTCGACCGCCGCAGGTCGCTGTCGACGGGCATCCGGACGACGGGCATCTTCGTGCGGCGCACGCTCGACGACTTCGAGTTGCCGGACCACCTGCTCGGGCCCGGTATTCGGGACGTGCTGCTGTATCCGCCGTCGCGGCGGGCGCCGATCCGGCTCACCAGTGACCGGGACGAGTATCGCGTGGCGGACATGGCGGCCGTCTACGAGCACGCGCACCGCGCGGCGGAGTCGGCCGGGGCACAGGTCCTCTTGGGCGTACGGTATGTCGGCGCGTCGATGGGTTTGGTGCGGTTCTCGGGGGCGGAACCGGTGAGGGCCCGGTTCATCGTCGGCGCGGATGGCGCCCGCTCCCACGTGGCCCGTGATCTCGGCCTCGACGTCAACCGGCGCTTCCTGGTCGGTGCCGAGATCGTCCATCCGGTCGCGTCGGGCACGACCACCCCGGTGTTCCACTGCGTGCTGGATCCCCGGGTCGCTCCGGGGTACCTGGGGTGGGTCATCGACGACGGCCGGCATGCGCATGTCGGCGTCGCGGGATATCCGGGCGCGATGCGCACCGGCATCCGCCATCTGCTGGACGCTTTCGCCGCGGACGCGCCCGGCCGCGCGGTGCCGACCGGGCCGGTCGAGCGTCGAGGGGGTCCGATCCCGGTCGGCGGTGTGCTGCGACGGTTGGCGT
Organism: Nonomuraea sp. NPDC049269; assembly: GCF_043197155.1. Lineage (NCBI taxonomy): Bacteria > Bacillati > Actinomycetota > Actinomycetes > Streptosporangiales > Streptosporangiaceae > Nonomuraea > Nonomuraea sp. NPDC049269. Next base: position 319,272 of record NZ_JBICSO010000006.1, on the reverse strand, counting down.
GCCCCGCCGGGCTGCTCGTCGGCGACGCGGCGGGCGCGGTGTCGCCGCTGACGGCCGGCGGGCTGGACCCCTGCTTACGCATGTCCGAACTGGCCGCGGCGCTCGCCGCCAGGTACCTGCGTACTGGTGACCAGCGCATATTGCGTCAGTACGACGGGAAGGCGTTGCGGATCCGGTTCCGAGGACGGCTGTTGCTGCGCCGCGTGTTCGCCGGCATCCGATCCCCGGCCGCGGCGGAGGCGGCGGTGACCGTGCTACGTGGTCGTGCCGGTCGTGCTCTGGCGGCGCGCGTCCTGTTCGGTGACGGCTCGTTTCCCGACGTCGGCTCGCGGCTCGCGGACCCGGCGATCGACCGCCCCTGTCAGTGACGGCCTCAGCAGGATGTGGGCCTCTTCGCGTCCTGCGGGACCTCCGGCATGGAGTCCACGACCTTGGTCTCCAGCACCGCCGTGGCGTTGGTCATGATCTGCTTCATGGTCCCGTCCGCCTGCTTGTCCTCTATCCAACTCCGCCAGCCGAGGAACGCGTACGTCTTCGGCTCGAAGATCAGCTCCTCGTGCTCCCAGCCGTCGGGCCCCTGATACCGGATCGAGGCGCCCACGCCCCGCCGGCCGGTCGGGTCGCTGAGGCCGGGAACCACGGTCGCGGTCGGCATCCTGGACAGGGCGTTGAACACCGTGGCGCGCGTGTCGGCATCGATCAGCGGGGTGTCCGCCAGCAGGAAGAGCCGCGTGACGACGGTCCGCTCGATCATGCGGTTGATCTCGTCGTCGCTCGGCGGGGTAGCCCCAGTGGCTCGGTCGTCCCCGTGGACGGCCGCCTCCGCGTCCGCGCGGACTTTTCTCAGGAGCCCATCGGGGTCGGTGGGGAGAGCACCGAGATCCTGTGCGGGCACACGTAGTGCGTCGTCCCCCGAAGGGCATTGGCCGGCACGCTGGTATTCCACCGTTCCCTCAGCCGGCAGGCTCATTTGTCCGCTGTCTCCGCTGATCGGGACGAGCTTGGCGAACGTGGACCGCGCCAGCGCCTTACCTGGATCGGCCGCGGGGATCCAGACCTCGCGGCGGACCTCCTGACTGTTTACCCACTCGTTTCCGCCGCGGCTCATGCCAAAGCGGTAGAGGTAATCGATGCGGCGGACGTACGTGAACTGGCCCTGGCGCGGTTCGTCGGTCCGGGCCGACGCCGCGGCCGCGTTCCGAAGCAGCTCGGCGGCGCTCGCGGGCGGCGTGCCGAGCGGGTACGAGGCGTCGTCCTGTCGCAGGACGATCACACCGGCGGTCATCGCGGCGGCGAGAGCGACCACGAGGCCGCCCCTGAAGGCGGCCCTGGACCGCCGCGGTGCACTGGGCAGGGACGCCGCCGCCTCCGCCTCGACCGCCTCGGCCAGCAGGGTCCGGGCCCGCGCGTTCGCCTGGGAGGTGGGGGCGGGGAGGTTGTCGTGGTGCGTCTTGAGCGTTTCGAAGAGGTTCATTGCAGCGTTTCCTCGTAGGGGCCGATGTTTTCGCGGAGCTTGGTGCGGGCGCGGTTGAGCCGGGAGCCGACCGTTCCGGTGGGGATGCCGAGGGCCTCGGCGACCTCCTCGTAGCTCAGTTGCGCGCAGGCGACCAGCAGCAGTACGTCGCGGTCACCCGGCAACAGCCGTGCCAGGCCGGCGGCCAATTGGGGCTGCATGACGGCCGCCGAGACCCGCTGCACGACGCGCTCGTCATGGCTGGCGACGTGCGTGGGCGGCACGCTCCTGGTGAGGGCCCGGTACCAGCGGGCCTGGGCGCGGGTGTGGTCGGCGACCAGGTTGGCGGCGATGCCGTAGAGCCACGCGCGGGCGCTGGGGCGGGCGGTGTCGTACCGCTTGCGGGAGCGGAAGGCGCGCAGAAATGTTTCCGCCGCGATGTCGTCGGCGGCCGACTCGTCCAGGCGCAGGTGGACGTAGCGGTGGATGGTGTCGAAGTAGCGGTCGAAGACGGCGCCGAACCGTTCGGGGTGGCGCCAGGACTGCTCTATCAGGCAGGCGTCGGTCACCTCGATCGGCGGCGCCGAATCTTGTGGGGGAGCTGGCATGCAGGCAGATCCTTTGCGGCTTACGTTTCCGGACATGACTAGTTCGGCGTAAGCCCGATTTGTCTTCACGGGACTCGGTGGTGGTGACAATAGCTCGCCACTCGATATATCGTGCCGCGTATGGTCAAAGACGCACCTGTGATGAGCGAGCCGGCCTACTTCGTGCTGGCCGCGCTGCTCGATGGTCCCCTGCATGGCTACGGGATCATCAAACGGACCAAGGAGTTGTCCGACGGGAGGGTGCGACTCGCCGTCGGCACCCTCTACGGCGCGCTCAACCGCATGTCGGGCAACCAGCTTGTCGCCGTGGACCGGGAGGAGACCGTACAGGGACGACCCCGCCGCTACTACCGCCTCACCGAGGAGGGCCACCGGGCCCTGGCTGAGGAGGCGGCGCGGATGGAACGGGCGGCCAGAGTCGTCACCCACCGCGCGGCGCCCTGGGCCAGGACGGCGCAGGCATGAGCCGCTCGCTCGCGGAGCGCTGGTATGAGCTCGTCCTGCTGACGTACCCCAAGGGCTATCGCGCGGAGTACGGCGCCGACATCATGGGGGCGCTCATGGAGGCCCGCCGGCTTCCCTCCATCAGGGAGACGGTTGTCCTGATCCGGGAGGGTGTGGCCGAGCGCGCGAGGGGGGCGGCCGCGGATCGCGTGCCGTGGTGGGCCGATGGCGTGCACCTCGGCGTCACGGTCATCGCCGTGGCGAACCTGACCTACGCCCTCATGGATCGCGCCGGCCCGGCGTGGATCGCCGTCTCCACGGCGCTGATGCTGACCCTGATGCGCGGCTGGGCACGGGTGTCCCTGCTGCTCGCCGTGGCCGTCGCGGTGTCGACGGGCCGCGTCATGCTGTTCGGCGGGGACGTGACCGCGTGGGGCTCCGGCCTGCTCGGCCCGTCCTACGGCAACTGGGTGTCCTTGATCCCGTACGGGCTGCTGGCGGCCGGTGCGGCCGTCCTCGCCGTCCGCCGGCCGCGCGGCCTCCGGCGACGCTCGTGGTTCTGGCCCGCGATCCCGGCCGCCGCCGTACTCGTCGCCTACGTTTTCGACGGGCCGTACGGCGAGCTGTGGTCGCTCGTGCGGGCGGGGCTGGAAGCCGGTCTCCTGCTCGTGGCGGTGTGGGCCACGGCCGTCGCCCGCAGCCCGCGCTGGATCATGGCCGCCGCGATGTACGTGCTGCCGATCCAGGTCACCGCCGCCGTCTATACGCGGTCGAGTACGCAGGCTTACCACGTCGTCCTCGCGGTCCTCCTTCTGTCCGTCATCGCGGCGCTCTGGCTGGGGAGTCGCGGCCGGTGGGACGCCCGCGGCCGGCAAGCGTGACCCGGCCGGGTTCCAGGCTCAGTCGTCGTTCGGGATCCTGGCCTCGCCTGCCGGTCGGCGGACCGCGGTCTCGATGAGCTTGCCGACCTGCGCCGCCGGAACGACGATGCCGGGTGTCTGGAGAGTCCACTCGAAGAACGCCTCAACGCTCATGGCGGGCATTTCGCCGAGATAGGGCTGGACGTATACCGGAGTGTTCGGCTCGCTGCGCCAGCTTTCGGCGAGCGGGCCGATGTCCACCGCGTCATAACCGAGGACGTCCAGCAGCCGGGTGGCCGCTGCCTTGGCCTCCGGGTCGTCGCCGGCGATGGGCAGGGCGCTGCGGTCCGGCGCGCCCGTGGGCCGGGCGAGGGAGAACAGCTGGTGCGGGGTGATGTTGTTGAACGCCTTGACCACCCGGGAGGCCGCGAGGTGGCGTTGCAGCAGAGCGCTGGAGGTCAGTTCGCCCGTGTCGAGTTCGGCCAGGTGGCCGTCCCGCTCGGGGTAGTAGTTCGCCGTGTCCAGCACCGTCTTGCCGGCCAGCGCTTCGGCGGGGAGGTGTCCGCAGGCGTTCAGCGGGATGGCCGCCACCACCAGGTCTCCGGCGCGTGCCGCTTCCGCCGGGGTGGCCGCTCGGGCCTGCTCGCCCAGGTCGGTGACGAGATCGGCGAGCGTCTCGGGGCCGCGCGAATTACTGAGGACAACCTTGAGGCCGGCCGCGACGGCCAGGCGGGCAACGGAAGAACCGATCATTCCGCTGCCGATGAGTCCGAGTGTTAGGGGCATGGCTTTTCTCCGTTCGTGGGTGGCTCGCCTGACAGCGTGGAGCCGTCGCGGTCGCCCGAACAGGCCCCTGCTCTGCGTACTCACGGCGTGATCACTAGGGTTGGCGCGTGGACGACAGGACCGAGCTGAGCGGGTTCCTCAAGTCACGCCGTGCCCGCCTGCGCCCGGAGGACGTCGGGCTGCGCGACTACGGCGGAATGCGCCGGGTCGCGGGTCTGAGGCGTGAGGAACTGGCCCGGCTGGCGGGCGTGAGCATCGCCCACTACACGCGGCTGGAACAGGGCAAGGGCGACAGCGTCTCCGACGAGGTCTTGGACGCCATCGGCGTGGCGCTGCGCCTGGACACGGACGAACTGGCTTACCTGCATCGCATCGCACGACGTCCCCAGGCGTGCGCGGGGGCCGCGGCTTCGTCGGGTGTGCCCGTGGGCCTGCGCTACCTGCTGGAGTCGTTCGTGATGACGCCGGCGCTGGTGGTCGGCCGGCACACCCAGATCGTCGGCTGGAACCAGCTCGCCGTGGCGGTGTTCGGCGACTTCCCCCGGCTGCCGGAGGGCCGCCGCACGCTCTCGCACCTGCTGTTCACCGAGCCCTATCTGCGTGAGCTGCACCGTACCGGCTGGGAGCGGGCGGCACGCGAGCACGTGGCGCATCTACGCGTCCTGCTCGGGCGCTATCGCGGGGACCCCGGACTCGCGGCGCACATCGACCACCTGCGGGAGCTGAGTGCGGACTTCGCCCGGATATGGGCGGAGCACCCGGTCGCGCAGGTCCGGTCCCGGGTGTACGTGCTGCACCACCCGGTCGTGGGCGAGCTGACCCTGCACGGCGAGCTCGTCGCGCTGCCCGACGAGCCAGCGTGCTGCGGGCTGGACCTGTTCGCCGCCGAGCCGGGCTCGGCATCTGAGCAGGCACTGCGGAAACTCGGGAGCTCGTCGTAATCTAGCTGCATCGCTAAGTATCTGATCCGCGAAGGTAAATGGAGTCCCGCATGCCCGTCAAACCGCACGACGACCTCGCGGACCGGATCGTCGCCTCCATGACGGACCTCGCCGGTGCCCTCGGACGTCTGAACGACCTGATCGCCCAGCACCTCGGCATCGCCCAGACCGACCTGCTCTGCCTGCACGCACTCAACCGCGCGGGAGCCTCCACGGCCGGCGCGCTCAGTTCGCAGCTCGGGCGGACTACCGGCGCGGTCACGCACATGATCGACCGCCTGGAGAAGGCGGGCTACGTCCGGCGCCAACCTGACCCGCGGGACCGCCGCCGCGTACTCGTCGAGGCTTCGGCCCCGGGGCTCGAACGAATCGCTTCGTTCTACGAGGGGCTCGATGCCCGCAGCCGCCGATTGATGGCCACCTTCTCCGGCGAGCAGCTGGCGACGATCCACACGTTCCTGCTGAGCAGCTACGAAGACGCCACCGAGGAGTGTGATCACCTGATCCAGCAGCGAGGGTGAACAGGGGTCGCTTGGGCAGCCTCAGCCACTCAGCTGAAGCCGTTGGGGCAGAGGAAGGTTCTGATGCTGGCCGGTGCGTTCGCGAGGAGTGCCGAGCCGTTCTCCAGTGAGCAGAAGTTGCTGCCGATCTCGGCGTTGACGAATCGGTCCGCGTTCCGCTTCGCGATCAGGTCGACGCCGCCGACACTCGGGGAGTCGAGCTTGGCCGCGACCCAGTAGCCCACGCACCGTTTGCGCGCGACCACCGCGTCCTCCGGCAGGCCGCCCTGGTTCAGTGCCGCGGCCTGCCGAAGGATCGAGGCCTCGGACGCGCACGGCACGCCGGTGGCGGAGCGGCGCGGGCTCGGGCGCGCGCTCGCCTTCTTCGTGGTGGGCGTCTCCTTTGGGGTCTTCTTCGTGCTCGGCCTTTCGTCGGGGGTGCTGGGTGTTGCCTCGGGGGTATCGCTCTCCGTTGTCGCCTCGTCCGGGTCCTCGCTCGTCTGGGTTTCCGTGTGCGTGGACGAGGGAGAGTCGCTCGGGCTCTGGAGTGCCTCTGGCGTTCCGGCCGAGTTCGCCACGAAGACCGCGCCGACGGCGACGACCGCCGCTATGACGGCCGCGGCCGACCACAGCGGCACCACCAGGCGCTTGTCGGGCGGCGGCAGGGGGATCGTGGCGCCCGCCCTGAGCGCGGTGACGCGGGCGAGCAACTCGCTCGTGGCGGGCCGGGCCGCCCGATCCTTGGCGAGCGCGCTCCGTACGAGGTCGCGGATCCTCGCGGGAACCCCGGACAGGTCGGGATCGACGCTCATGACGCGGTAGGCGAGGACGTCGGGGGCTCCGGTGCCGAACGGCGGGCGGCCCGTCGAGGCGTACGCCATCAGCGCGCCCCAGGCGAAGACGTCGGCGGCGGCGTCCGCCTGGTCGCCCCGGTACTGCTCGGGACTGATCCAGCCGGGCGTCCCGATCAGCGCTCCGGTGCCCGTGAGCCCGCTCTCGTCGAGGGCCCGGGCGATGCCGAAGTCCAGGACCTTCGCGCCGGAGGCGGAGAGGATCACGTTCCCGGGCTTGAGGTCGCGGTGCACGATGCCGGCCCGGTGGATGTCGGTGAGCGCCTCGGCGATGTCCACGCCGAACGAGAGCAGCTCGTCCGCCCCCAGCGGCGCGTTGTCCCGTACGTACGTGCTGAGCGTCGGGCCGGGGACGAACTCGGTGGCCAGCCAGGGAGGCATCGCGGAGGTGTCGGAGGCCAGCACCGAGACCGTGCAGCGCCCGCGTACCCTGGACAGGAGATCGACCTCCCGGACGAAGCGGTCGCGGAACTGCGGATCGGCGGCTAACCCCGGATGGATGACCTTGACCGCGACCTGGGCGCCGTCGTCCGCGATCCCCGCGTAGACCACCCCCATGCCCCCGGCGCCCATCCGGCCCACGATCCGGTAGGGGCCGATCGCCTCGCACTCGTCCATCGTCAGGGGGCCGAAGCCGCCGGGGTCGGTCATCGAGGCTCCCGATCGCCAGATCATCACAAACAGCAACGATCTTATTGACGAGTGCTCCGGTCCGCTGTCAGTGAACCGGGTCCGCTGTCGGTGAACCCGTCTGGGCGATCGGTGTTCGTGGTGCTTGGGTGTCGGGATGGAGATATTGGTTCTGGGCGGAACGGCTTGGGTGGGCAGGGAGCTGTCGCGGCAGGCGATCGAGCGTGGCCATCGGGTGACGTGCCTGGCTCGCGGCGAAAGCGGGGAAGTCGCGGACGGAGCGACGCTGGTGGCCGCCGACCGGCGCGATCCTTCGGCGTACGGACCGCTGCTCGACCGCGAATGGGATGCGGTCATAGAGGTGTCCTGGCAGCCGGGATTCGTCCGGGAGGCGCTTGACGCACTGGGCGGCAGGGCCAGGCACTGGGCTTATGTCTCCTCCGTCAGCGCCTACGCCTCTCATGCCGTGCTGGACGCGGACGAGTCCACGGCCCTGCTGGCTCCGACCGACCGGAGCGAGGTCGACCGGGAGACGTACGGCGAGGCGAAGGTCGCCTGCGAGCAGGCGTCGGCGGCCGTCGTGGGCGACCGGCTCCTCATCGCACGCGCGGGTCTCATCGGCGGCCCGGGCGATCACAGCGGACGCTCCGGTTACTGGGTGGCCCGTGCCGCACGCGATCCGCACGGGCCGATGCTGGTTCCCGACGTGCCGGCCAGGCCGACGCAGGCGGTCGACGTCCGGGACCTCGCCGCCTGGCTGCTCGACGCCGCGGAGGCGGGGACCATCGGCACGTACGACGCCGTCGGTCCGGTCGTGTCGTTCGGGGAGTGGATCGAGCTGTCCCGGGGCATCGGTGGGCACACCGGTTCGATGGTCACCGCCGACTCGGCATGGCTGCTCGCGAACGGTGTGGCCGAGTACATGGGGGCCGAGTCACTGCCGATGTGGTTGGTCGAGCCGGGTTGGGAAGGGTGGTCGGCCCGGAGCGGCGCTGCGGCGCGCGCGGCGGGGCTGCGTCATCGGCCGCGGGCGGAGCTGCTGGCCGACACCCTGCTCTGGGAACGAGAGCAGGGTCTCGACCGGCCAAGACGCGCCGGGCTGAGCGCCGAGCGCGAGCGCGAACTGCTCGACGCTCTTGGCTGACGGCCTCCTGCTCAGCCGATCACCACGCAATGGGGCCAAGGCGATCGAGGAAGATCCCGCTCGGCCCGTCGGCGTCGATCATCGCGAGTTTGACGATCGGGTCGGTGCCCTCGGTGACCGTCAGCTGGCCGGTGTGATGGTTCATGTCGGTGGCGGCGAAGGTGCGGTTGGCGACTTCTCCGGGAGTGACGAGATTGAATTTGATCTTCGGGAGCGCCTGGGCGTACCGAACGGTGATCATGTTCAGCGCCGCTTTCGATGAGCTGTAGGCGAGTTCGTGCATTTTCGAGGCCGGCTGCTCCGGATCGGTCACGACCGCGAAGGTGCCGACCGCGCTGGACACCATCACCACCCGCGGATTGTCCGCCGCCTGCAGCAAGGGGAGGAACGCGTGCGTGACCCTGATCGGTCCGTACACGTTGGTGTCGTAGACGGAATGAATGTCATCGACCGTCGCCTCTGCCGGCGCGACGGCCTTTCCTGGCGCGCCGGCGTTGTTGATCAACACATCCAGCCGGTCTGTGTGCTTCCGGACGAGCCGTACGGCCTCGCTCACGGACTCGTCCGAGGTCACGTCCAGCGGGACCATGACCACGTTCGCGCCGCCGTCGGCCAATTTGTCGGCAGCCGCCCGGCCTCGACCTTCGTCGCGCGAGCCGAGAAAGATCGTCCAACCCTGTTCCCCGAGCCGCCGCGCCGCCTCGAAGCCGAGTCCCTTGTTGCCTCCGGTGATCAGCACCGAGGTCTGTTCCGCGTTTGTCATGCTCTCTATGACGAGGTGCCCCGTTCGGTTGTGACACGGTGCGGCTGCGCTACCCTCGTGCCGCCGGGGCTTCAAGGACGGGTGGGGATGACGCGAGAGCAGGAATTCGAGGCACTGCGGCCGCTGCTGTTCTCGATCTCCTACCGGATCCTGGGCAGCGTGACCGAGGCCGAGGACGCCGTCCAGGAGACCTGGCTGCGTTACGCGACGGCCTCGACGCAACCGCGATCCACCAGGCCCTTCCTCTCGACGACGGTCACCAGGATCTCGATCGACGTGCTGCGCTCCGCCCGGGTTCGCCGGGAGGAGTACATCGGGCCGTGGTTCCCCGAACCGCTGCTCGCCGACCCCTACCAGGACCCGGAACGCGCCGCGGAGCTGACCGAGTCGCTGTCGATGGCGGCACTCCTGCTGCTGGAGCGACTCAGCCCGCTCGAACGCGCCGTCTTCGTGCTCCGAGAGGTGTTCGACTTCGGCTTTCCCGAGGTCGCGTCGGCGGTGGGGCGTTCGGAGGCGGCCTGCCGCCAGCTCGCGTCACGGGCACGCCGCCACATGCGGGATGACCGGCCCCGGTTCGAGACCGACCGCGGGAAACGCGAGGAACTCGCCGGGCGGTTCCTCGACGCGCTCAAGGAAGGGGACGTCGACGGGCTGCGCGAGCTCCTCGCCGCCGACGCTCAACTGGTCAGTGACGGCGGCGGCAAGGTCGGGGGTACGATCCCCGTCTACGGCGTCGAGAGGGTGGCCCGCGTACTGGCCGCCAACATCCCTCCGCTCACCCGGATCGGTGCCGTGCTGGAGGCACACGAGGTGAACGGCCAGCCGGGCGCGATCGTTCGCGACCGCGATGGCAGGGTGGTCAACGCCTGGACGCTCGACATCATCGATGGACGCGTCCAGACCATCCGCTCGGTGATCAACCCCGACAAGCTCGGGCACCTGGGCCCCGTCGCGGACGCCCACGCGGTCATCCACGAGAAGAACCAGGCGCGCCGGCGACCGACCTGACCTCTGGCGTGGCCTCGGCAAATGGTAAGAAGATCACTTCATGCACTTACGCCCGCGCGTCACCATGACGGCCCTGCTCGTGCTCGCACTGGTCGGCGCCTGCGGAGATCCGGCCGCCGATCGGGTCTCGCTCAAGGGCGAGACGACAGCCGTACCCTCACTGTCGGGGCCCTCCCCTTCCATGCCCTCAGGTCCGATCGCGCCGCCATCGCTCACCGCGGCCCTTCCGTCGCCGCGTCCGATGGCGACCTCCCTGGCCGCCCCCATGGCGACCGCTGCGCCCCTGCCCGCGACCGGTTCACCGCGCCTCTTCGTCACCGCGAGAACCCCGCTCGCGTACTTCCCGGACAGGTCCAAGACGGCGATCATGACTCCGGTACGGCCCGCCGTACACGACGCCACCACCGGAGCATTCGTGGCGACCATCCCGCTTCCGCAGGGAGTGCGTTCCTCCTGGCACGTCGTGGCCGCCGCACCGGACAACCGGACGTTCGTGCTGGCCGGCTGGACCGGGGAGGACGACGAGCCCTTCCGGTTCTTCCGCGTCCGCCTTGCCGATGATGGGCAACCGGGCGATCCGATACCCGTTCCGAAGCTTGAGATCGAGGACGCGGTCGCGATCGACGCTGCCGCCCTGAGCGCGGACGCCACCAGGCTGGCCTATGCCACTGCGCTCATCGGCGGTGGGGCCAAGATCTCCATCCTCGATCTCGCCACCGGGCGGCGCCGCGACTGGAGCGCTCGCGCGCAGTCAATGGTGGGCGGCCTGGCCTGGGCGCCGGATGGCCGACGGCTCGCCTGGGTGGGCGGTATGAAGATCATCGGCATCCTCGACCTCGCCAGGCCGGAATCCGACCTGATGGCCGCCACCAGTTTCGTCAAGCAAAAGGAAGGCCTGCCACTGCTGGACTCCGTGGCGTACACACCCGATGGCAGCGCCTTGATCTACTCGGCCGCGCACACCATCGAGCGAGTGCCGGTCGACGGCCGGCAGGAGCCGCGGGTCCTCGCGCGATTGACGCTGCCCTCCGACGCGTCGCTGAGCCTCCATTTCAGCCTCGACGGAACCGGCCGATACCTGATGTACGTCCACCAATGGCGAGCCTTTCGAGTGGATCTCAACGATGGCTCGACCACCTCGGTGCCCATCACGGTGAAGGAGCACCCGGGTGAGGGTGATCCGCCACGCGCCGCTTGGTGAAGATCGTCACGGGCTGGACTCGATGACCACGACCGGGATCTCCCTCGGCGCCTTCCGCTGATAGCCCGCGTACTGCGGCCATACTCCGGTCATGGTCTCCCACAGGCGGGGTCGCTCGTCGGCGGTCGCCGGGCGGGCCACCGCGTCGAACACGTCGGCGCCGACCTGCACCCGGACCCGCGGTTCCGCGAGCAGGTTGTGGAACCAGAGCGGATGGTCGGCGGCGCCGCCGTTGGAGGCGACCACGAGGTAGTGCTCGCCGTCGCGGCCGTAGATGAGCGCGGTACGGCGGGGGAGTCCCGAGCGGCGGCCGGTCGTGGTGATCAGCAGGGTCGGCGCGCCATGAAAGAGGTGGCCACGGGCGCCCCCGGACTCGACGTATTTCTTGACGTGGCCGGCGACCCACTTGGTCGGGCTGTCGATCGGCTCCTGGCTCATCGGGCTCCTTCGCAGAGGGATAACCAAATTTGGTTAACCAAATTTGGGTATCGAACTATGGCCCACCCGCCCTCTCACCGTCAAACCGGCGGGCGACCGGTCAGGCCGGCACCTCACCCCGTTCGAGCCGGACGATCAGCCCCCGAGTCCATGTCGCGTCGCCCGCGGCCTGCTTCGCGCGCAGGTCGAACAGCTCCGTCAGGTGTCCCGGCCTCGGACTCTCGCGCATCACGGCCTCGATCCGCGCCCGCTCGTCTTCCATGGCGCGCAACCGCTCCTTGAGCAGCGCGATCGCTTCCTCTTTCGGCAGCGCCGGCAGCAGCGCGATGGCCGCGTCGAACATCTCCGGACGCCGGTCGGGCACGCTCAAAGCGGTCCGAAGCAGCCGCAGGAACTCCGACTCACCCTTGTCGTTGATGGCGTAGTCGACACGGCCCGGCCATTCGTGCACCTCGGTGGCGTCCAGCAGTCCGTCCTTGGCCAGTTGGCGGAGGGCGTGGTAGATCGATCCCGACCTGAGCCCTGCCCACTGCCCGGCCTCCCACGACTCCAGTTCGGCGCCGACGAGATAGCCGTGTGCCTGGCTGAGCCGCCGTACCACGCCCAGGACCAGCAGTCGCGTCGCCGACATCGTCTCCCTCATTCGCCGAACGCGGCCCCACCGCGTGACCGCGCGCCCGATCCAGGCTAGACGGGTTCCCAACTCGTTCTGCTGCGGAAGCCCTGGTGTGGCCAGGTGGCGCCCCGCGTGTCACCATTCGCAGATGATCGAATCACTACCGGATTTATCCCTGCCAGGTGAGAGACCTGGTAGGCAGATGGTCTTGGCCTGGGCGGTGGGGATCATCCTCACTGTCGGTCTCATCGCGGGGACCGTGCTGACGATCACGCTCTTCCCTGACTCCCCGTATTGCGGGGAGTACACCGGGTGTCTCGGCCTGCTCGTGCACGCGTGGGAGGTCGGGCGCTGGGTCGTGATCGTCCTGGCCTGGCCGTTGCTGTACCTCCTGCGCGTACGACCGTCCTTGCCCGCCGCCGCTCTGGCCGCGCTCCTCCTGATGGCGATCTGGCAGTTCGCCGAAGCGCGGTTGCGTACCTCGTTCGGCGACTCCGTCCTTCTCATCTTTTTCAGCGGCGTGATCTCGTATCCGGCTGCGGCCTGGTTGGCCGGGACCCGAATCGCCCGGCCAACGCTCGTCCTGTCCGTCGCCTCGTTGCTCGCGTTCTACCTTCTGGCCGCCGCACTCCTGCCTGACTGACGTCAACGAAGGTGGTGTCTGTCCGCCCACGCCGAGATGGCCGTGGCGATCGCGACGGGGTGGTCCTCTGGTGTGTGGTGCCCGGCGACGGCCTCGGAGTGTTCGATCTCCAGGCCGGCCATGTTGGCCGCGCACCACGCTACGAGGCCTTCGTGCATCATCGCCCCCGGACCGGGGGCGAACGTGAGCAGCAGCTTGGGCACGTCCGCACTGGCCGCCAGCCACCGGTCGTACGCCTCGATCCTGGCCACGACGTCGGCGGGCTCGCCGCCCAGCGGCATGGCGCGCGGCCACTGCAGGAGCGGCAGCCTGCTTTCGCGCGTCGGATACGGCTTGCGGTAGACGTCGAGGTCCCCCTGGGAGATCGGGGTGGCCGTGGTGCCCGGCAGGCCCTGCTCGATGAAGGCGTTGTCATCGAGGATCATGCCCTCGCCGACCCCCTCGGTCTTGATCGCCCGGAACAGCTCACGGCCGCCCTCCGGGAACTCCTCCCAGGCCATCGGCTTGACGATGGTCTCGGTGAACGCGATGCCGCGCACCCGATCCGGGTGGCGCGTGGCCCAGTCGAAGGCCAGGGCGCCACCCCAGTCATGCCCCACCAGCACCACGTCCTGGAGGTCCAGCGCGTCGAACCAGGCGTCCAGGTAGCGCGCCTGGTCGGCGAAGGTGTAGGCGATATCCGGTTTGCCCGAGTCGCCCATGCCGATGAGGTCGGGGGCCAGGAGCCGTCCGGGTCCCACGCCCGGCATCACATCACGCCACAGGTAGGACGAGGTCGGGTTGCCGTGCAGGAAGACGATCGGCGCCCCGGCGCCGGACTCCCGGTAGTACATGGTCGAGTCAAGAACGTGCTGAACAGGCATGATCTACTCCTTATCGAAGGTTGAGCTGGGTGATGCGGTCGACCGCGATCTCGATGACCACGCGACCGGGCGGATTCGGGGGCGGCGTCCCATAGCGCGCGAGGTAATGACGTACGCCCTCGGCCACCCGCTTGGTGTCGTCGTGCACGGTGGCGACGCCCTCGAGCGTCACCCACCGGAACCCCACCGGTTGGCAGAGCGCCACGCGCCCGCCCGGCCCGGCGATGAGGTTTCTGGCCTTTCTGGTGGTGCCGATGGTCAGGACCCGGGCCAGCCCCGCCTCGCCGTCCCAGGTGAAGCGCACCGCGACCACATGAGGCGAGCCGTCGGGACGCAAGGTGGTCAGGGTGGCCACCTGAGGCTCGGCGAGGAAGCGCTCAAGGATCGGGTTCACCGGAAGGCGGGGAGGTTGCGCGCGGCCCACTCGTCGAAGGTGCGCGGCGCACGCCCGAGGATGCGCTCGACGTCGGGGCTGACGGCCTGCTCACCCGCGGTCGGCGCGCCGAGGATGGCCAGCGTGCCCTCGACGACGGGCTCGGGCATCACCTGGAGCATCTGCGCGCGCGCCTCATCGCGGGTCTGCTCCACGAACCGCACGGGCTCGCCGAGTGCCCGGCCGATCGCCGCCGCCCGCTCGCGCGGGGTGACGAGCACGGGTCCGGTCAGTTCATAGGTACGCCCGGAGTGCCCGGACTCACGCAGAACCGCGGCCGCGACCTCGGCGATGTCGGCCGGGTCGATGGTCGGCAGCCCGACGTCCCCGAAGGGCGCGGCGGCGGTACGCCGGGTACGGACGGATTCGGCCCAGGCATAGGCGTTGGAGGCGAAGCCGCCCGGCCGCAGGATCGTGAAGTCCAGCCCCGACTCGCGTACGACCTGCTCGAACAGGGCCGGGTGCCGGTAGACCTCGGGACGGGTGCCCGCTCCCTGCGAGGACAGCAGGACGATCCGCTTGACGTTCGCGGCCTCCTTCAGGATCCCGTGCGGGTCGTCTCCGGCGACGAGCAGGAAGAGCGCGTCGGCGCCGTCCAGCGCGGGGCGGAGGCTCGCGGGGTCGTTCAGGTCGCCCTGGCTGTGCCGTACTCCCTCGGCGAACTCGGCCGGCTGGCGGGACACTGCCGTGACCTGTTCCCCTGCGGCGGCGAGCGTGTTGACGAGCTCGCGCCCGACGTTACCCGTGGCGCCGGTGACAACGATCATGATTGCTCCTCAGAAAGTTAGTCAGTTAGTTGGCTGACTGAGAAGAACCATAGCGGGTCCGCGCGACGCTTGTCGATAGTTAGTTGGATGACTGACTCAGATAAAGATCGGAATATTTCCGTACACGATCAGGCTGGCCTGGGCGTGAACAGGATCCTTGTGACCGGCGCGACCGGCAATGTCGGTCGGCAGGTTGTTGCCCAGCTCGTGTCCACCGGCACCCCTGTGCGCGCGCTGGTGAGAGACGCCCAGCGACCCCCCGAACGGGCCGAGGCAGTCGAAGGAGACCTGGCCAGGCCGGGCACACTGGAGCGCGCGCTGGCGGAGATCGAGACGGTGTTCCTGATCTGGCCCTTCCTCACCACCGAAGGCGCCCCGGCCGTCCTCGACGTGATCGCCGCCCATGCCCGCCGCGTCGTCTACCTGTCGTCGTCGGGCGTGAATGACGAGGCCGAACGGCAGACCGACCCGATCAACCAGCTCCACGCCGATATGGAGCGCCTGATCGAGCAGTCCGGCCTGCGGTGGACCACCCTGCGGTCGAACACGATCGCCTCCAACGCGCGCGGCTGGGCCGAACAGATCCGGAGCGTGGGAGTCGTCCGGGGTCCCGACATCGCCGCCACCGCGGTGATCGACCCGAGGGACATCGCGGCGGTGGCGGCACGGGTGCTGATCGACGAGGGACATGAGCGTGCGACGTACGTGCTGACCGGTCCACAGGTGGTGAGCAGGGCCCAGCAGGTACACGCGATCGGGGAGGCGATCGGCCGCCCGTTGCGCTTCGAGGAGGTGCCCCTGGAAGCCGCGCGAAAGCAGCTGCTCGCGGACGGTCGGCCTCCTGCCCTGGTAGAGGCCCTGCTGGCCAGCGCCGAAACGCGACCTCACTCCGGATTGATCACCTCCACGGTGGAAGAGATCACCGGAGCGCCGGCACGTACGTTCCGCGAATGGGCCACCGACCACGCCGGCGACTTTCGCTGAACAGGGCCGGCCGGCCGGTCAGGCCGCGTCGGCGCTGAGGGTATGTGCCACGGGACGGCGGGCCGCGAAACGTGCGGGTACGGAGGCGAGGGCCACCGTCGCCAGGAGGGTCGCGAGTGCGGCCGCGAGGACCCACCCGATGGACGGCAGGACCAGCTCTCCGACGCTGAAGGCCCAGTACAGGACGATGCCCATGGGCGCTCCGACGACAGCGCCGGGCAGGGCGGGCAGCAGCTGGGCGACGGCCAGCCCGGCTGAGACCTGCCCGGGGGTGGCGCCGAGCGCACGAGTGATCGCCATGTTCACCCTGGCCTCCACCGCCAGGGTCCAGGTGAGCGTGATGATGTTCACCGCGGCGAGTGCGATCAGGACGGCGGTGACCGCCAGCAGCAGCTCGCGCGCTTGATCGTCTCGCAGGTTGCTCAGCGTGGGGCCGTACCCCTTCGAGGGCTGGGCATTCAAGGTCAGCCCCGCAGTGAGCATGGTGACGGTGGTGGCGGTGCCGCACGCGTGCAGCACGGCGCGGCCCGGTCGGCGGGCGATCAGGCGCAGCCCGAGCATGACCGGAGTGGGCAGCCACGCGGACAGTGGGGTCGACAGGGCCCGGCGGCGCGGACGCTGGGCGATGTCGGCCAGCGCGGGGACGGTCGCGGTGCGCAGGGCCCGTACGGTGGGACCGAGCGTGGACAGCGCCGCCACCAGCAGGGCGAAGACGGTCGTCGCGATGATCGTGCCGCGGGTCGGCCCGGAGGCGGCGGAGATCAGGCTGGCGGTGGGGTTGGAGACGGCGGGTGCGGCCAGGCGGGCGACCACGAGTCCCAGGGCGTCGGCCAGGAGCGCCAGGGTCAGATATTCGGCGAACAGGACGACGGCGACCAGTCCTGGCGTGGCGCCGACGGCTTTGAGCAGTCCGACCCGCCGCGTCTGCTTGGCGGCACGTCCGGCCGCCAGTGCGGCCACACCGGTGATGGCCAGGAAGCCGAGCAGCCAACTGCCGACGACCAGGATCGGCTGGCTGGTCCTGAGCATGTGCGAATCCTGCTCGATCATGAACTGCCAGGTGAAGAAGTTCACCGGGAAAGCCGGGTCCCGGTAGGAGTCCACGAACGCCGAGGTCGCCTCGGGGTCGCGTAGCTTCAGGTCCAGGGCGGTGGTCACCGGGAGGTCTCGTGATGCCACTGCCCGGGCATCACGTTCGGCCAGCCAGACCAGACCGCTGTAGTCGGTCGGCCCGCCGCCCGGGCCGTTCAACTGCGCCCACGGATAGACGGGGACGGCCGCGGTGACGGCGATCCCGGCGATGGTGAACGTCCGGCCGGAGATGGTGACGCGGTCACCGACGTGGACGCCGAGAGCGGCGGCGAAGCCGCGTTCGACCACCACGGCTCCGCCGTGTACCCAACCGCCCGAGGTCACCAACGGGCGGTTCACCGGCCCCGGTTTCGCGCTGGCGACGTGCACTACCGCACCCGCCTTGACGTCACCCGCGGTGAGCGACGCGTACACGATGCGGTACGGCCCGTTGCGGGCGGAGACCTCGGGATCGTCCTTCAACGACGCCAGAGCCGAGAGGTCGGAGCCTGCGGACACCGCCACCAGGTCCGGGCCGCCCGTGGCCTGCCGAGTCTGGTGGTACATCGCCTCGGTCACCCCGCTCAGCGACAGCCCCAGGGCCAGAGCCGCGGTGGCGGCGGTTATCGAGAGCAGGAGCATCGCGGACTGGACCCCGTGCCGGCGGATGTCGGCGATGACGAGGCGGGCGACGAGTACGGCGCGGCCCACGGCGGTCAGCCCTCCAGCCCGATCAGGCCGCCGAGCCACCCCGTGGTGCCACCGGCCATCCGGGTGTCATCGACGAACATCCCGTCGCGCATGGAGATCAGCCGATCCGCGATGGCCGCGACCCGCTCGTCGTGCGTGACGATCACGAGAGTCTGCCCGGCGGAGCGCAGTTCGTCGAAGATGCTCAGCATGTCGCGGGTCGCCGCGGTGTCGAGGTTGCCGGTCGGCTCGTCGGCCAGCATGAGCAGCGGCTCGTTGATCAGGGCGCGGGCGATGGCGACACGCTGACGCTGCCCGCCGGACAGCTCCGAAGGCAGATGCCGGGCGCGGCCGGCGAGCCCGACCCGGTCCAGCAGGAGGCGCCCGCGCCGCCTGGCCTCGCGTGGTGAACTCCCGGCCAGCAGCGCGGGCAGCTCCACGTTCTCCGCCGCCGACAGCTCCTCCATCAGATGGAAGGCCTGGAAGATGAATCCCACCGACCGGCGCCGCAGTTGAGCCAGAGCCCGCTCGCTCAGGGTGTCGATGCGTCGGCCGGCCAGCCAGATCTGCCCACCGTTGGGCCGCTCCAGCCCGCCCAGCAGATGCAGCAGGGTGGATTTCCCGCAGCCGCTGGGCCCCATCACCGCCAGCATCTCCCCATCGGGTACGTCCAGGTCGACCTCGTCAACCGCGCGGACCCGGCTCTGCCCCTGACCATGCTCCTTTACCAGGCTGCGGACCCGCACCACAGCACTCGACTCGGCCATGCACCCTCCCCCCTAACGGTTAGCCAATAGATAGCGGTTAGCCACAAGAGGTGTCAAACGCCACATCCCTCCACGCGAATACCTGGCCGGCCCATTTCGGGCCGCCCTTTACGTCAAATCTGTCGGTTTTTTCCGATCATGTGTTTGTTTGTCGGTTTCCGGGCAGGTGGAGACCGGTTGTTCGAGCGCAAGGAGCGCTGGTCATGAAAGACAAAATCCAGATAGGGCTGGCTATCGCCGCGGGGTACTACCTCGGCCGACGCCACAAGCTACGTTGGGCGACCACACTGGCGGCCGCCGGACTGGCCAGTCGACTGCGGGGCCAGGGGGGCCTGCTACAGCAGGGGATCAAGGCGCTCGGTACGTCGCCCGAGCTGGAGAAGATCACCGGCCGCCTGCGCGGCGAGCTGATGGAGGTCGGCAAGGCCGCGGCGGTGGCCATGACGAGCAGGCAGATCGAATCGCTGACCACGAGACTGCACGAGCGGGCCGAGGGGTTGCGCCTGCCGACCGCGCCCAAGGACACGGACGAAGAAGAGGACTACGAGGAGGACGAGTACGAGGAGGAAGAGCCTGAAGAGGAAGAGCCGCCCCCGAAGCCGGCGCCGCGAAGAAGAAGGCCCAAGGCCGAACCCGCACGGGCCACGCGGCCCGTCCGCAGAGCACGGGGGTGAGCTCGATGGCTCAAGCACCGAAGACTCAGCCCCTCAAGAAGGTCACGGAGGCGCTGCCGACGAACGAGCTCACCCAAGAGCTCAAGAACCTCGGCCAAGCCTTGGCTGAGCGAGGCCTGCAGTCCCTGGCCGACAGAGTCGAAGGGATGACCGGCCGGCTTACCGAGTACGCGGCGGGCGACGGCGGAGGCGGACTGATAAGCGCGATCACCGGATCGAAGAAGTCGGATGGCTCGCCCTCCAAAGGTTCGATCCTGGGCTCTGCCGGCCTGGGTGCTGTCAAAGGCGCCTTCTCGGGCCTGATGGGCGGCCTGACCAAGGGGAACAAGAAGCTGCGGTTCGTCAACATCAGTGAAGCGCTCGACATCGGCGCTCCTGTGCGGGTCGTCTACAACCAATGGACGCAGTTCCAGGAGTTTCCCACCTTCATGAAGAAGGTGGAGCACGTAGGGAACGAGTCCGAGGAGAAGCTCGACTGGAAGGCGCAGATTTTCTGGTCCCATCGGAACTGGGAGTCGCAGATCGTCGAGCAGGTGCCCGACGAACGGATCATCTGGCGGTCTAAGGGGCCCAAGGGCTACGTCGACGGCGCCGTCAGCTTCCACGCCCTCACACCCAACCTGACCCGGGTCCTGCTCGTACTCGAGTACCACCCGAAGGGGCTGGTGGAGCACGTCGGCAATATCTGGCGCGCGCAGGGCAGGCGGGTACGACTGGAGTTCAAGCACTTCAGGCGGCATGTCATGACGCAGACCATGCTGCATCCCGAGGAGATCGAGGAGGCCGGTTGGCGCGGCGTGATCCACGACGGCGAAGTCGTCAAGGACCACGAGACGGCTCTCGAGGAGGAACGGGCCGCAAAGGAAGAGGAACCAGAAGAGGGCGAGCGCGCGGAAGCGGAAGAGGAGGAGCCGGAAGAGGGCGAGCGCGCGGAAGCGGAAGAGGAAGAGGAAGAGCCGGAAGAGGAAGAAGAAGCGCCGGAGGAAGAAGAAGACGAGCTAGAAGAAGAGGAACCAGAGGAGGAGGAAGAAGAAGAGGAAGAGGAGCCGGAGGAAGAGGAAGAGCCGGAAGAGAAGCCGCGTGCCGCCCAAAGGCGTCCGAGGAGAGCACCGCAGGCTCCCGCCAAGGAGCGGCCGGTTCGCCGCAGGACCAGTGGCCGGAGTGCGTGACGCGGGGCCACGTCACGAAGATCGAGGGGAACAGTAATGACCGTCCAACCCGCGTCAGGCGGAGTAGCCGCCGGTCCATCTCCGTCAGGCTTGGCCGATGTCATCGACACGATCCTCGACAAGGGGCTTGTCATCGACGCGTACGTCCGGGTCTCACTCGTCGGCATCGAGCTCCTGACGATCGATGCCCGGATCGTCGTGGCCAGTGTCGATACCTACTTGCGCTTCGCCGAGGCCGTGAATCGGACGGATCTTTCGGAGTCCGGCGGGGAGGGCCTGCCCGAGCTCATGAAGGACATGTCGCAGGGCCAGATCAGCGGTAAGAGCAAGGACGTCGCCCAAGGGGTGCTGGAAGCGGCGGGGGAGAAGCTGGGTGACTTCGTCGGCGGTGACCGTGGCGAGAAAAGCGAAGAGAAGCGCAGTCGGCGGCACGACCGAGAGGAGCGCTGAAATGGCGCAATCTGCGAAAGCCGCGGATGCCGCTGGGCCCGAGCAGCGTGCCCAGACCACCGGTGTCTACATCTACGGTCTCGTACCCGAGGACGTCGAGGTGTCCAGCGACGCGCGGGGCGTAGGGGACGAACCTGGAGAGATCAAGCTGGTCCGGCATGGCGAGATCGCTGCTCTGGTGAGCGAGGTCGCGCTCGATCGCCCGCTGGGCACCCCCGACGACCTGTTCCGGCACGAGGCCCTGCTCGACGCCACCGCCGCCGAGGTTCCGGTGCTTCCGATCCGCTTCGGTGCGGTGATGACGAACACGGAAGCCGTCGTCGACGAGCTGTTGACGCCCCACCACGATGAGTTCCGCAGCGCGCTGGACGAACTGGAGGGGCGGGCCGAATACGTCGTCAAAGGGCGCTACGTCGAGCAGACGCTGTTCCGCGAGGTGCTGAGAGAGCTCCCAGAGGTCGCCCAGTTGCGTGAGGAGATCCAGGGAAAGCCCGAGGACCTGACGCGGGATGCGCGGATCCGGCTCGGGGAGCTGGTGAACCAGGCGGTCGCGGCCAAACGCGAAGCCGACACGCAGACCCTGGTCGAGGCCGTGGCTCCCCTCGCCGTCTTCACCGTCATCCGGGAGCCATCGCATGAACAGGACGCCGTTCATGTGGCCGTGCTCATGGAGACGGACCGGCAGGGCGAGCTGGAGGAGGTCGTGAACGGGTTCGCCGATCAATGGGCCGACCGGGTCGAGATGCGCCTGCTCGGTCCGCTGGCACCGTACGACTTCATCACCGCGCGGACCGGGGAGTGATGAGGGATGGGACTGATCGGCCTCATTTTCGGCTGGCCGCTCGCACCGGTCAAGGCGGTGATCAGGCTCGGCGAGCTGATCCAGGAGCAGGCGGAGCAGGAATTGCACGACCCGGCGGCGATCCGGCGTCGGCTGGAGGAGGTCGAGCGGTCCAGAGCCGCCGGCCTGATCTCCGAAGAGGAAGAGGCTCAGGAGATGCAGGAGACTCTTGAGCCGTTGACCGGCGGACCCGACTAGGTCGAGGCCGCCACGCCGCCGGATGACGAACAAGGGGGGTGATCGTGTGCCTGTCAGGCGCACTGCCCGCGAAGAGCGGGCGGCCGACATCCGGGCGGAGAAAGGCTCGCGGGAAGAAAGCGACGACGTCAACGACGAGAGGCGGACGGAGCCGCGTCCCAAACGCCGTTCACGCGGGCTGTCGGTGCCGGCGGCCGGCGAAGCGGGGCTGCGTCACATCGCCGATCTGGCCGGGGGGGACCCGGAAGGCATCACACTGGTGGAGCCGGTCGAGGGTGGCTGGGTGGTGAATGTCGAGGTATTGGAAGATCACCGCATTCCATCCTCTGGCGACATCCTCGCGCTGTACGAGGCGGAGTTGGATCCGGAGGGAAAACTGCTGTCCTACCGGAGGCTCCAGCGTTACAGGCGGGGCAGCGGCCCCACCGAGGAGGGCGGTCCGCGATGACCGAGCCGGGTGGCGTCGTACGCCAGCCCACCTCTTCCCTGTCCTCCGGCCACGAGCCGGCGAACCTCGGCGACATCCTGGAACGGGTCCTGGACCGAGGCATCATCATCGCGGGAGACATCCGCGTGAACCTCCTGGACATCGAGCTGCTGACCATCAAACTCCGATTGATCATCGCCTCGGTCGACACCGCCAGGGAGATGGGTATCGACTGGTGGGAGCACGATCCCTGGCTCTCCGGCAAGGACCAGGAGCTGGTCGAGGAGAACCGCAGGCTCCGAGCCCGCCTCGCCGCGGTGGAGGAGGGCACCGCCCTGCCCCGCGGGCGGACCGCCGAGGTCGAGCCCGCGCGCAGGCGAACAGTTGAAGCTGAAGTGGAAGAGCAAGATGAATAACGCGGGCACCTATCTGTACGCCGTCACGGGCGCCGAGGGCTCCGCACCTGCTGAAAACCTGAAGGGTGTGGCCGGCGAGGCGGTCCGCGCGATCACGCATGCCGGTCTCGTCGCCTACGTGAGCACGGTCCCGCTGGATCGGTTCGGCGAAGAGCCGCTGCGGCGGTCCATGGAAGACCTGGACTGGCTGAGTGAGACCGCCCGCGCGCACCATCACGTGGTCGAGGCGGTCGCGCGGACGACCCCGACGGCCCCGGTACGGCTGGTCACGGTCTACAGCGGCGAAGACCAGATCCGGGAACTCCTGGACCGGCGCCATGACGATTTCACCGCGACACTCGCGCGGATCACCGGCCGGCAGGAATGGGGGGTGAAGGCGTACGTCGATCCGACTGCTCCGCCTTCCGGCGAAGGCGGCGAGAAAGACGAGGGGGCGACCAGTCCGGGACTGGCCTACCTCAAGAAACGTCAGGCGAGTCTGCGTAGCCGCGAGGAGAACTGGCGCCAAGCCGCCGTACGCGGCGAACACATCCATGACGTCCTCAAGTCCGTGGCGGTCGCGAGCCAGCGCCATCGCCCCCAGGACCCTCAGCTTTCGGGTCGTGCGGAGTGGATGGTTCTCAACGGCGCCTACCTCGTCGATCTCGACCGCGGTGCGGAATTCGCGCGGCTCGTCAGCGGGCTGCGCGGCCCGGGAATCGATGTGCAGCTCACCGGCCCATGGGCGCCGTACTCCTTCGCCGCCTTCGCCGAGCCGTCCAGAGGGGAGACAGGCGATGACGCTTGACCAGCCCCGCGGTGCCGTGCTCGCCGAGGAGGGCCGGCTGCCGCCCGAGCGGGTGGCGCTGGTGGACCTCCTGGACCGGCTGCTGGCGGGCGGGGTCGTCGTGAGCGGCGACCTCGTCCTGTCCATCGCGGACATCGACCTGGTGCGCATCTCGATACGCGCACTGATCATGTCGGTACGGGGCGCCGATGAAGAATAGGCCCGCTTCATCGGAGCAGAAGGTGCCGTCGAGACGGCTACGCATCGAGACCGACGCCGAGGCGGTGGAACGCGACCTGTCGCGCCTCGTGCTCACCCTAGTCGAGCTGGTACGCCAGCTCGTCGAGCGTCAATGCGTACGACGGATGGAGCAAGGAGACCTGTCGGACGAACAGATCGAGGCGCTGGGCCTGACCTTGATGCGCCTGGAAGAAGCGATGACCGAGCTGTGCGACCGTTTCGGCCTTTCCCCATCCGATCTCAATCTCGACCTCGGACCACTGGGGACGCTGCTTCCCCCAGAATGAGACAGCGGAAGCCGGCTGGCTTCCGCTGTTCAGCTCACTTCTTGAAGGCGTCCTTCACCTTTTCGCCCGCCTGCTTGAGGTTGCCCTTGGCCTTCTCGGTCTTCCCCCTGGCCTGCAGCGATGTATCGTCGGCGGCGTCTCCGACACGCTCTTTGGCCGTGCCCTTCACTTCCTGCGCCTTGGCCTTGATCTTGTCTGCCTTGCTCATGTTCAGCCCCCTTGTGGTTCTCAGGAGCAGCTACCCAGATCACAGAAGTTAAGCGGGGGTGAGCACCGCTTCGTTCTCCTTGGCGGCGGGCTGCCGCAGTACGGTGAGCGCGACGATGAAGGCGGCCACGAGCAGCGCGGCGGAGATGGTGAAGGCCACGGTGTAGCCACCGGTCAGCGCGACCGCCTGGCTCTGGCCGGCGGACAGCAGGTCCTCGGTGCGCGAGGCGGCCAGCGTGGACAGCACCGCGACGCCGATGGCCATGCCGACCTGCTGGGTGGTGTTGAACAGCCCGGAGGCCAGGCCCGCGTCGTCGGCCTTGGCGCCGGACATGCCGAGCGTGGTCAGCGCCGGGAGCACCAGGCCGCCACCCGCGATGAGCAGCATGACCGGGAGCAGGTCGGTGACGTAGTCCGCGCTCACCGGTACGCGGGTGAGCCAGCCCATCGCGCCGAGCAGGAGCGCCAGGCCCGCCAGCAGGACGGGGCGCTCGCCGAAGCGGGTGTTGAGCCGGGCGGAGACGAACAGGGAGATGCCGCCGATGGCCACCGCCGCGGGGAGCATCGCCAGGCCGGTCTGGAGCGCGCTGTAGCCGAGGACCTTCTGCATGAAGAGCGCGACGATGATCTGGAAGGAGAACATGGCCGACAGCGCCAGCATCTGGACCAGGTTGGCGCCGGACACATTGCGCGAGTGGAAGATCCGCAGCGGCATGAGCGGGGTTCTGGCGGTCGACTGACGGACGACGAACGCGGCCAGCAGGGCGAGTGACACCGCGCCGAGACCGAGGGTGTGTGCCGCGAGCCAGCCGTACTGCTCGATCTTGACCACCGTGTAGATGCCCAGCATCAGGCCG
The DNA here is from genome assembly GCF_043197155.1 of Nonomuraea sp. NPDC049269. Classification (NCBI taxonomy): domain Bacteria; kingdom Bacillati; phylum Actinomycetota; class Actinomycetes; order Streptosporangiales; family Streptosporangiaceae; genus Nonomuraea; species Nonomuraea sp. NPDC049269. The sequence continues at coordinate 294,279 of NZ_JBICSO010000006.1, read as the reverse complement.
CTGGTGACCAGCACGGCGCCGATGACGTCGGCCCCGGCGGCCAGTCCGGCCCCGCGCTCGCCCGGCAGCGCCCAGATCGCCAGCCCGATCGTGGCCAGGCCGATCGGCAGGTTGATGAAGAAGATCCAGTGCCAGCTGAGCGCGTCGGTGATGACCCCGCCCAGGACCTGGCCGATCGCGGCGCCGGCGGCGCCGGTGAAGCTGAAGACGCCGATCGCCTTGGCCCGCTCCCTGGGCACGGTGAACAACGTCACCAGGATGCCCAGCACGACCGCGGAGGCCATGGCGCTGCCGATGCCCTGAAGGAATCGGGCGCCGATCAGCATGCCGGGCCCGGTCGCGGCGCCGGCCAGCAGCGACGCGGCGGTGAAGACCGCGTTTCCGGCCAGGAACATGGTTTTGCGGCCGATGAGGTCGCCCAACCGGCCGGCCAGGAGGAGCAGCCCGCCGAAGGCGATCCCGTACGCGTTGACGATCCAGCTCAGCCCGGCGGGCGAGAAGCCCAGATCCCGTTGGATGGCCGGCATCGCGACGGTCACGATGCTGCCGTCCAGGACCGTCATCAGCATCGCGGCGGACAGCACCGCGAGTGCCAGCCAGCGGGAAGGGGTGGTATTTGACATGGCCATCTCCTGCTCAAAGGGACAACAAGAGAGACCATAGCAGATAGTTTTGTTAGAGACGATCTGCTTCAGGACTTCTGTCGGGCCCGCCTGACGCCTTGCGGGGCCTCGGCGGGGGCGGCCAGATGCTCCGTCACCAGGCGGTTCAGGGCTCGCAGGAGCACCTCGGCCTCATCCTTGGGCAGCGCGTCCAGGGCCGTCCGGTGCACGCTGTCGACGATCGCCTGGCTCTGCTTGGCGACCTCGGCGCCCTTCTCGGTGATCGCGATGATCCGGGCACGCCGGTCCGTGCTGGAGGGGCGGCGCTCGGCGAGGCCCGCCTTCTCCAGGGCGTCGACGGTGACCACCATCGTGGTCTTGTCCATGTCGCCGAGCTCCGCGAGCTGGATCTGCGTGCGCTCCTCCTGCAGGGCGTGCACGAGCACGCAGTGCATCCGCGCCGTCAGCCCGATCTCGGCCAGCGCCGCCGCCATCCGGGTTCTCAGGACGTGGCTGGTGTGGTCCAGCAGGTACGACAGGTCCGGCGCTGAGCGGGTAGGGGCCATGGCAGTCATGCCCCTAGTCTACCAATTAGTTTCGTTCTGGATTATCTACATGGACCCGGACCCGGCGCGCCCCACGTGCCGCCGGGGGATCGGGTGAGCGGCTGCCTGACCGGCGGGCCGGCTACTCGCTCGTCTTCACCTCGCCCTTCCTGGCGGCCTCGGCCACCCGGAGGACGGCGCTCTTCGCGGTCTCACGAGCGGATCGCGCCTCCGCTCCGGAGGGGGTGAATCGGTGCGCATCGCTGAGGCCCGGGTCCTGCTGGAGGATGCGCTGGTGGAGGTCCTCGATGTCCGGGCCCGGGTCGGCCCCGAGCTCGTCGGCCAGCCGTTTCCGCAGTTCGGCGAACGCGCCGAGGGCTTCGGCCGACCGGCCGGCTCGATGACAGGCCAGCATGAGCAGGCCGGTGAGCTGCTCGTCGGGCGCCCCGGCGCTGGCGAGATCCAGGATTTCCGGGACGAGCCGCGCGTGGTGCCCGAGCCGTAGCTCGGCCTCCAGGCAGTCGATCACCGCGGCGCGGTGTTCCGCCTGCAGCTTGGTCCGGGCGTTCGCCGCGGACTGACCGGTCAGGCCGCTGAGCGGCTCGCCGGCCCGCAGGCCGCGGGTGCCCCACTGCCGAAGGGCGTCACGCAGGATCCGTACGGCCTGCTCGTCGTCCCGGCAGATCAGCGGCTGGGCGTCGTTCACCAGATCGCGGAAGCGGTACACGTCGACCTGGTTCCGGTCGGCCAGCAACCGGTAACCGCCCTGGTACTTGGGCAGCATGTCACCCAACCCCGGCCCGCTGGAATGGCCCAGATGAGCACGCAGGTCACTCGCATAGTGCTGGATGACCTTGCGCGCGCTGCTTATCGGCTCCGCGCCCCAGATCTTGTCGATCAGCTCCTCCATGGTGACCGGCCGCGCCCCCGCCAGCAGGAGTAAAGCCAGCATCAAACGTTGTTTTCGGTCCCCGACATAAACCCGCACACCGTCCCGGTACGCCTCCACACCGTTCAACAATCGAAACTGCATCGCCCAACTCCTTCGTCGTGCGCGTATTGGATATGACTAAAAGCATTCATAGAATTCCTCTGGCAGCCCTGGGGGGCCCAAGGCTCCCCGAAACGAACAGGGGAGAAATAATGGGCACTGCCAAGGAAATCCGGTCGGCGCGCACCGCATGGTTCAAGGCGACCTTCAGTGACAACGGCGGCGGCTGCGTGGAGGTCGCTTTGGGTGAAGACGAGGTCGCGGTCCGCGATTCCAAGGACCCCGAGGGGCCCGTCCTCTACTTCAGTGGCGCGGAGTGGGGCGCGTTTCTCGCCGGGGTGCACGCCGGCGAGTTCGACCTGAGGTGAGGGCCGAGCTCCGCGGCGGACGCGGCGAGGCACGGGTCACCGGGCCGTGGCGCGGACGTCGGCGCTGACCCCGGCGAGGAACTCCCGCGCCTCGTCGTCGAAGATGGCCATCTCGCTCAGCAGGGACCACTGCCGCTGATAGACCGCGATGTCGTCGGCGTGTCCGGCGGTCAATCTCACATGCGCCGTCTCTATCTCCACAAAAGTATCCGCCGCGCTGCCGTCGCTCTCGTAGACGGTGAAACCATGCGGTGGGCAGACAAGTGCTTCTGTGTTGTGCGGTATCAACCCGATGCTGACGTTCTCCAGGGTGCTGAGTGAGGCTATCCGGTCCAATTGGGCCAGGAGGAGTTTGGGCGGTCCCGGGCGGCACCTCAGGGCCGCCTCGGTAATGAGGAATTCGAAACTCCGGCTTTCCTCATAGAGTGCGAGCTGTCGTTGCAAACGAGCCGAGACGGCCATGGACAGTGCGCTCTCGGAGTACGGCGGGTCGAACAGCGAGAAGACGCGCCGGGCGTACTCGGCGGTCTGCAACAGCCCCGGGACGAGGGTGGGCTGGAATCCGCGTATCAGTTGCGCCTGGTCTTCCTGCTCCCGGATCTCGTCCTGCAGGTGCGCCTGCCGCTGTAGCGCGGCCCGCCAGGTGTGCATCTCGGTGAACGCCGCTTCGGTGAGATCGGTCAGCCATTCCCTGGTCTGCGTCGAGGCCTCCACCGCCGCGCCCCATGCCGTCACTTCCGGCAGTGAAGGGATCACGGTCCCGGACTCGATGCGTGACACCTTGGACTGGCTGATGCCGACCCGGTGCGCCAGGTCTCGCCCGGAGATCCCGGCCTGGTCGCGCAGGCGCCGCAGCTCCGTCGCGAGACGCTCGCGCTTGGTGCGGTGTTCGGCGCCGTCACTCGCGACTGTGTTCATCCGCTCAGCACCCTCGACAGCATCCGGCGCACCCATTCCCTACGAACCAGTTTGATGCCAATTGATGAAGCACTAAATCAGCTAATGTCGCATACGTCAAACCAGGGCGCGCTGCTGCGTTGCCCTGGTCGTAGCGAGGATCCCTGGTCCAGGCGTCGCCGCCGCAAGTCCGATGATTCAGAATGATTCAGCGCCAAGCGGCGGGAGGGGTAGTCAACGAACGAGTACGCGACGCCACTGCGTCGTTCTGCGCGGAGCGCCACCGGCGGGTGCATCACAGTGATGCGGGGCTCGGAACACACATCGAGGGGAAACACAGATGTTCAGCAGAAACACTCTGCTCCGCAACACGGGCATGGCCCTGGGGTTCGTCACCGTGCTGTTCGCCGGCGCCACAGCGCTGGCCGGTCCGGCGTCGGCGGCGACGGTCAACGCGCAGGTGGACGGGACCAGGATCCTCGTCAACGGCAGCGCGGTGGCCGACGGGATCGACGTCAGCTCCCTCGGCGGTTTCATCACCGTCGGCAACACGCTGGGATCGGTCGCCGCCGGCCCCGGCTGCCAGCAACTGGGGGCAGGGGTGCGCTGCCCGGCGAGCGGGATCACTCGCGTCGACGTGTTCGCGGGGGCCGGTAACGACGCGATCCGCAACAACACCACCCTGCCGAGCACGCTGTCCGGCGACAACGGCGCCGACACGGTCAACGGCGGCTCCAAGGCCGACCTGCTCGCGGGGGGCTTCGGTGACGACGTGATCAACGGGGGTGCGGGCGACGACCAGATCCGTGGTCTGGCCGGCAACGACCGGCTGAGCGGTGGCGCCGGGATCGACCGGATCGACGGCGGTGGCGACACCGACAGTTGCAACGGCGAAAGCGAGATCAACTGCGAGCTGTAGGCTCCGGGCCCGGCCACCGCGTTCTGCGCGCCGCGGTGGCCGGGCAGCCAGAGATACGTGCGCGGGCGATAACCGGTTCATGCCCAGTAGAACGCGCCCAACGGAAACTGACCAGACCTCAAGCCATACGGCTTAGCTCCCAGGGGTCGTGCGCGGAGAACACCGCCACTCCGTGCAGGTTCGCCAGGTCCCGCAGCCGGGCCTGGCTCGTCAGCCGCGACTCCTCGTCCACCTGCGAGTCGAGCTGCACGATGTCCATCAGCGGATGCGAGAGCGGCTCGTCGGGTGACAGCTCGCGGTGGTAGAAGTAGGCGTCACCGGCGTGCAGCAGCCACCGGTCGCCGTCCCTGACCGCCACACCCGCGTGGCCCAGGGTGTGCCCGCCGAGCGGCACCATCAGGAAGTCCGTGGAGAACGTCGAAGGCCGTACGCCCTCCACCCCGTACCAGGTGTCACCGGTGCCGGGATAGGTGACCCAGCGCGGGCCGTGCGCCCAGTGGCTGGGGCGGTAGCGGCGGTTCGGCGCCTCCGTGAGCGCCGCCTGCAGCTCGGCCGCCATGACGTGCACCTCGGCCTGCGGGAAGTCGGGCAGCCCGCCGCTGTGGTCGACGTCCAGGTGGGTCAGCAGGATGTGGCGTACGTCCGCCGGGTCGTGGCCGAGCGCGGCGATCTGCCGGACGGCGGTCTCCGCAGGCAGGAGCGCGGGCCCGACCAGCTCGACCCACTCGGTTTCGAGCGTCTCGCCGGGCCGTGTCACGTCGCCCAGCCCCAGCCCCGCCTCCACCAGCACGAGCCCCGAGTCGGGGGTCTCGACGAGCAGGGCGTGGCAGACGGCGGGCGCGGAGGGCAGGGACTCGGTCGAATCGATCTCGCGCATCGAGCCGAGGTTGAGGTGATGAATTTTCATGTGTCCTAGACTCCTACTTGAAGCGCGGTTCAAGTCAAGGAGCGAGTGTGGACGAGACGTTGCTGGACATCGGAGAGGTGGCGCGGCAGTCCGGTCTGGCGCCGTCGGCCCTGCGGTTCTACGAGCGCAAGGGGCTCATCACGGCCGTCGGACGCAACGGCCTGCGCCGCACGTACCTGCCCGCGACACTCGAACGGCTGGCGCTGGTCACCTGCGCGCGCGACGCCGGGTTCACGCTCGCCGAGATCGCCGCGTTCCTGCGCGCCGGGCCGTCCGACGCCGTGCTGCGTGAGGGGATGGCCGCCAAGGAGCGCGCGGTGGACGAGCGGATCGCGCAACTCACCCGGCTGCGTGACAGCCTGCGTCACGCGGCGGTCTGCGACCACGACCCGCTCGTCGAATGCCCCGCCTTCAAGCAGGCCATCCGCCGCGTCAGCGCCCCTTAGAAGGACCGGGTGTCAGGCCGCGCTCACATACTGCCTCGGCCGCAGCGCGTGGGCGCGGAGCGCGGCCAGGGCCGCGAGCTGACCGGGCCGGGTCACCCGTACGGCGAGATCGTCGGCGAACGCCAGGCCGAGCGCGGTCAGCTGCCCGACCAGCTCGATGACCGGTGTGGCGATGTCCTCAAGGTTCGTCGCCGGATGCCAGCCCTCGCCGCCGACCACCTCCGCCACCCGCTCGCGCAGCTCGGCCGGCGACATCAGCGCGCCGTCGGCGAGCAGCATGAGCGCGGCCTCACGCGCCGAGACCTCGAACTCGTGCTCGCCCCTGGCCAGGAGCAGCCGGGCGACCGCGTCCCACATGGCCTCGGGCGAGTCGAGCAGCCGCCTGCCGTGTTCGGTGATCGACAGCCGGGCGCCGTCGCGGCTGATCGCACCCAGGTCCCGTTCGGCCAGCTCGCGCAGCCGGAGCGCCTCCGCCGACGGGGCCAGCCGCATGGGCAGGCTCCCTTCCGAGGCGGCCAGCGACAGCAGGCCGTGGAGCCCGGGCAGCGGCTGGACCGACACCGGAGCGTGCAGTCGCACCTCGAACGGCTGGGCCAGCTCCCGCCGGGCCGGACCGCGGCCGAGCACCCAGCGGTTGAGCCGCTCACCGTGTACGCGGTGCAGCCAGCTGTCGCCGCCGAGCTCGGTCCGTGGCTCGGTCAGCCAGCGCTTGGTGAGGGCGCCGGGATCGACGCTCTCGCCCGAGATGATCGCCAGCTCCAGCGCCGCGGAGCAGGCGACGTGCGCGCCCAGCTCCTCGGGGCCCATGATCATGCTCCACTGCAGATCGGGTACGTCGGGTGGGAGCACGCCGGTGGCTTCGAGCGCCACCTGGTAAGCGCTCGTGCCCGCGTCCTCGCCCTCGCGGGCGTAGGTACGCAGGATCTGCGTCGTGGTCGTCGACTCACAGAGCGCGGCGTAGCGTTCGAGCCCGCCGAGCTGCAGCAGCCGGCCGAGGGAATGGGCCAGCCGCACGTGGTCGCCGCCGACCTTGAGCGGCAACGTGTACCAGAGGAACTCGCAGACGTCGAGCTGAGTAACCGTCTCCAGCGGCTCCCCGCCGGTCAACCACTCCACGGCGGTCCTGGCCTCTTCGGCCAGATCCGGCTCGGAGCGCTCCAACTCGGCGAGCAGGGCGGTGACGTCTGGTGCACTCATGCCTCGAAGTTTGCCGTATCGACCCCGGGCCTGACGATGACCGAAACCGGTGCGTATTGGGTCTTGCACTGCGACTACCCTATGAAATTAGTAAATATGGAACTGTAACCGGGTCATATCCACCGCTTGTCGAAGAGCATCCTTGCCTTCCACTCGGTGTAGGGGATCAGCTCGGCGGACAAAACCGGATGCAGCCACCAGAAGTTGATCAGTGCCAGAAGCGCGAACGCGCCGACGGCCGCAGCCCCGAGCGTTCGCCTCAACGGTACAGCCCCACCCGCCGTCTTCGCTGAGGGGCCTATCAGCAAACCCGCGCACAGCGTGATGGCCAGCACCATGAACGGCACCATCGGCACCGCGTAGAACAGGAACATCGTGCGGTTCTGGGCGATGGCGAAGTAGAACCAGGGCAGCCAGCCCATCGCGTAGGCCAGCAGCACCGCGCCGGCCCGCCAGTCACGCGTGGCGACGTACCAGGCGATCAGGCCGATCAGCGCGGCCAGCGCGCCGAACCAGATCACCGGGGTGCCCACGCCGAGCACGGCCTCGGAGCAGTCCTTGGCGCCGCAGCCGGTCTGTTTGCCCTCGTAGTAGAAGGCGACCGGGCGCAGCAGCAGCGGCCACTGCCACGGATCCGACATGTACGGATGCGAGGTCGCCAGCCCGTTGTGGAAGGAGAAGACCTGCCACTGGTACTGGACCCACGACCGCATCGAGTCGAAGACGAAGTAGATCGGGCCCGACGAGGTGGCCTGGTCCCAGTTGCGGCCGTAGCCGGTCGCGGTGGCGAACCAGCCGACCCAGGTGGCCATGTACGTCACGAACGGGACCAGCGCGAAGGCGGCCAGACCGGTCGGCACGTCCTTGGCGAGGGCGCCGGCATAGGGCTGGCGCAGGCCGACGGCCCGCCGCGCGCCGAAGTCCCACAGCAGCGACATGACGGCGAAGGCCACCGCGAAGAACAGCCCCGACCACTTGACCGCCATGGCTGCCCCGAGGCAGACGCCCGCGGCGATCCGCCACGGCCGCAGCCCCAGCCAGGGCCCCTGCGGCGACAGCGGCGACGTCTCGTACCAGTCGATCAGCCGCTCGCGCGCCCGGTCGCGGTCGACCACCAGGCAGGCGAACCCGGCCAGCACCCAGAACATCAGGAAGATGTCCAGCAGCGCCGTGCGCGACAGCACGAAGTGCAGCCCGTCGAGGGCGAGCAGGAGCCCGGCGAAGCAGCCGAGCAGCGTCGAGCGGGTCATCCGGCGGGCCACCCGGGCCAGGACCAGGATCGACAGCGTCCCGATGACCGCCGCGGCGAACCGCCAGCCGTAGGGGTTCATGCCGAACAGCCACTCGCCAGCGCCGATCATCCACTTGCCCAGCGGCGGGTGGACGACATAGGAAGCGCACTTGTCGAGTGTCGCCTCGGTGCACTTCTGCCAGATGTCGGTGTTGCCGGCGATGAGCGCCTTGTCGGCGTCCTTGATCGTGACCCGTTCCACGAGCCACGTGATCAGCGAATAGCCGTCCTTGGCGTAGTAGGTCTCGTCGAAGACCACGGCGTTGGGGTGGCCGAGCCCCATGAAGCGCAGCACCCCGCCGAAGACGGTGACGAACAGCGGCCCCAGCCAGCCCCACAGCACGCTGCCGCGCATCGGCGGGACCAGGCGATCTCGGATGGATCGCGTCCCGGGACTGCTCTCGTCCGCCGCCGGTTGGCCATCCGACTGGCCAAAGGTTTGGTACGGGAAATCGGTCACCGCCATTCGGACATCGTACGGGCCTCAAGCCAGTGCTTACCCAGGAAACAGGGTCTTATCGGCATGCCCTGCCACAATGGCCGGGTGACAGTAGAGGGCAAGTTGGTGCTGGCAGGGGCCCCCATCGGACAGGCGGGTGACGTTTCGCCACGGCTGCGCGAGGTGCTCGAGAAGGCGGACGTGGTGGCGGCGGAGGACACCAGACGGCTGCGGAGGCTGGCCAACGAGCTCGGCGTGGAGATCGGCGGGCGGGTGGTCTCCTACTACGACGCCAACGAGGCCGGACGCGCGGCGGAGCTCGTCGAGATCCTCAAGCAGGGGCAGACGGTGGTGGTCATCACCGACGCCGGCATGCCGGGCGTGTCGGACCCCGGATACCGCCTCACGCACCTGGCGGTCGAGGAGGGCATCACGGTCACCGCGCTGCCGGGCCCGAGCGCCGTCACCACCGCGCTGGCCGTCTCCGGCCTGGCGAGCGACCGGTTCTGCTTCGAGGGCTTCCCACCGCGCAAATCGGGCGAGCGTGGCCGCCGTCTGGCGGCGCTGGCCAAGGAGGAGCGCACGATGGTGTTCTTCGAGGCGCCCCACCGGCTCCAGAGCTCGCTGGAGGCGATGGCGGAGGCGTTCGGTCAGGAGAGGAGGGCCGCGGTCTGCCGCGAGCTCACCAAGACCTACGAGGAGGTACGGCGCGGCGGTCTGGGCGAGCTGGCCGCCTGGGCGGCGGCGGGCGTCAAGGGCGAGATCACCGTGGTCGTCGCCGGTCACGTCATGGACGACACCGAGCCCGACATCGAGTCGCTGGTCGCGGAGGTGGACCGCCGGGTGGCCGGTGGGGATCTGCGCAAGGTGGCCGTCGCCGACGTGGCCAAGGAGGCGGGTCTGCCCAAGCGGGAGCTCTACGACGCGGTTCACAGGAGATCACCCACGCCATAGGGTGCACATCGTGAAGAATTGGGGGTCTTCCGCCCACAGGCTGGTGCCGCCGATGCAGGGAACCGCCCTGTGGGGGTGGCTGGGCCCGATCGCGGTCGCCCTGTTCGGCGGGATACTCAGGTTCGTCAGGCTGAGCGAGCCGCGGGCCGTCGTCTTCGACGAGACGTACTACCTCAAGGACGCCTACTCGCTGCTCAGGTTCGGGGTGGAGCGGCTCACGCTCGGCGACAACAAGAACCCGGTGGCCGACCGCCGGCTGATGACCGGCGACCTCGACATCTTCAAGCACTGCCCCAATACGACGGACTGCGCCTCGTTCGTCGCCCATCCGCCGCTGGGCAAGTGGATGATCGGGCTGGGGGAGTGGCTGTTCGGCGTGAACCCGTTCGGCTGGCGGTTCGCCGCGGCGGTCGTGGGGACGCTGTCGATCCTCATCCTGGCCCGCGTGGCCCGCCGGATGACCCGCTCGACGCTGCTCGGCTGCCTGGGCGGGCTGCTGCTCTCGCTGGACGGGCTGCATCTGGTGCTGTCGCGGACGGCGCTGCTGGACATCTTCCTGATGTTCTGGGTGCTGGCCGGGTTCGCCTGCCTGGTGGCCGACCGCGACTGGTCACGGCGGCGCCTGGCCGACTGGTACGACAGCTCGCCGCTCACCCCGGCCGGGCCGCGGCTGGGCCTGCGGCCGTGGCGGCTGGCCGCCGGGGTCTGCCTGGGCGCGGCCTGCGCGGTGAAGTGGTCGGGGCTGTTCTTCCTGGTCGCGTTCGCGGTCATGAGCCTGCTGTGGGACATGGGGGCCAGGCGGGCCGTCGGGTTGCGCCGGCCGTACCAGGGGGCGCTCTCGCTGGACGCGCCGTCGTGGCTGGCCGCGCTCGGGCTGGTGCCCGCGCTGACCTTCGTGGCCTCGTGGACGGGGTGGTTCGTCACCGCGGGCGGCTACGGGCGTAACTGGGACCAGGCGACGTCGTCGGGGCCGATGTTCTTCGTCGTCGACTCGGTGCGGTCGTGGCTGCAGTATCAGGTGCAGGTGCTCGGCTATCACACCGGCCTGCACGACTACCACCCGTACAAGTCGGATCCGTGGACCTGGCCGATGCTGCTGCGGCCGGTCTCCTTCTTCTACCCGACGGACCTGCCGGGCTCGGCGTGCGGGGCCGACAAGTGCTCGCAGGCCGTGGTGGGGGCGGGCACGCCCGCGCTCTGGTACGCCGCCGCGCTGGCCCTGCTGGGACTCATCGCCTGGTACGTCGCCACGCGCGACTGGCGAGCCGGGGCGGTGCTGCTGGCCTACGCCGCCGGCTGGCTGCCCTGGTTCTACTACGCCATCGCCGACAAGCGGACGATGTACCTCTTCTACATGATCCCCGTGGTGCCGTTCATGGTCCTGGCGCTCGTCCTGGTCGCGGGGCTGGTGATCGGGAAGGAGAGCGCCTCACCCGCACGGCGGGCGGTGGGGGCCGCGGCCGTGGGGGCGTTCACGCTGATCGTGCTGATCAACTTCTGGTGGCTCTATCCGGTGCTGGTGGCCGAGACGCTCACGCAGGCACAGTGGTGGGCTCGGATGCTGACGCGTTCTTGGGTCGAGCGCGCACCCAAGTGACGCCGCGGCGCAGGGTGACCGCCGCCGCGATGCAGGCCAGAGGGACCGCCGGCAGAACATAGCGGTAGTCGAACTCCGCCGTCGCGGCGGGCGCGAGCAGCAGGCCGAACGCGCCGAGCCAGGGCAGGATCACCGGGCCGCCGAACTTGCGCCAGCGGACCACCGTGCCGTACAGGCCGATCAGCATCACGCCGCCCAGCACGATGCCGGGCAGGTAGACCACCTGCTGGTAGCCGCTCATGATCTGCGCCCATGGCGCGACGATCCTCGTCTCCGGCGGGCCCTGCTCGTATGTGTAGGCGTCGGTGTCGGTCCTGCCCTGGAAGGAGGGCCACTGGGGCAGGCGCTTGGGATTGCCGCTGTCATCGAGCTCGTAGAACGGGATGAAGCGATACATGTTGTACGTCTTCTCATCAGGGAAGCGCGGCCTGCCCCAGTTGAAGGCGCGGAAGAAGTCGCGCGCGACCACCTTCAGATAGTCGCCGGGCTGCGAGACGATCGCCCGTGTGGCGAACGCGCTGGCGGCCTCGTTGGTGATGTCGGTGAACTTCTTGCCCGCGCCCCAGCGGTGCAGCACCTCGCCGGTGCCCTGGCCGTCACCGTTGCCCTGGCCCCACAGGTACCACTGCGCGTAGTCCTTGCGCTGATTGACCGGATCGTTGATGCACAGCAGGAGCATCTGGAGCTCCCGGTATTTGTCGATGTGCATCTTGTTGCAGTCGGCGAAGATCGCCGTGCGCATGTAGAGGATGAGCCCGTCGCTGTTGGTCATCGCGAATTTGCCGAAGTTTGTGGAGAACCAACCCATGTAGGCCAGGACCGGAACCGCGCAGGCCATGATCACGGACACGATCGCCTTCCACCCGGTCCGCTTGATCAGCAGGTAGGCGACGACCAGGACGAGGATCGGCAGGCCGATCGAGCGGGTCAGCGCGGTCAGCGCGAGCAGCAGCCCGACGACCACGCCCAGCTTCCACGACATCCGCCGGTTCCACAGGACCATCGTGACCACGCCCACGACCAGCAGTGTGAACAGCGTGTCGGACATGACGAGCTGTTCGAGCTGGATCTGGTAGGCGTCGAACAGCACCGGGACGGCCGCGAGCGTCGCCCCCCATTTCGGCAGGCCGAATTTCCGGCGCAGCAACGCGTAGATGAGCGCGCCCGTGGCCAGGCCCATCAGGTGCTGGGACAGGGTCACCAAGGAGAAGCTGTGGAACGGCTTGAGCAGCAGCAGCCAGAACCCGTAACCGTCGGGCCGGATGGGGTGTGGCCTGGGGTGCAGCGCGACGGAGACGTACTCGTAGGAGTCGTTGAACCACATCGCCGGGCCGTACCCGAGCATGGTGACGAGCCGCAGCACCCCGCCCAAGGCGAATGCGGCGGCGAACACCCGATGACGGCCCAGGAACGCCAGCGCGCGCGCCGGCCGGCCAGGAGCGGAGGGGTCCACAGGGGTAATCTCCGCAGCGCTCACCATGCTGTAAAGAATGCCAGTCGTTTTTAGGACTTGACCCGACCACCCTGGGGCACAGGGCATGATGGTGGGCTGGAAGAGCCTTAACTGAAGGGTTGAGACGTGGAACTGACGGTGGTCATGCCCTGCCTCAACGAGGCGGAGACCGTGGAAGTCTGTGTACGCAAGGCACTGGCGTGCATGGAAGAGCACGGCATCGAGGGCGAAGTCCTGATCGCCGACAACGGCAGCACGGACGGCTCGCAGCAGCTCGCCCGTGACGCCGGTGCTCGCGTCGTCCACGTCGATGAGAAGGGTTACGGCAACGCGCTCATGGGCGGCATCCGTGCCGCACGTGGCAAATACGTCATCATGGGCGATGCCGACGACTCCTACGACTTCACCTCGTTGCTCCCGTTCGTCGAGCAACTGCGCGACGGTGCCGATCTCGTGATGGGCAACCGGTTCAAGGGGGGCATCGCGCCTGGCGCCATGCCGCCGCTCCACCGCTACCTGGGCAACCCGGTGCTGTCGTTCATCGGCCGGCTGTTCTTCCCGTCGGCCATCGGCGACTTCCACTGCGGCCTGCGCGGCTTCCGGCGCGACTCGATCCTGCGGCTCCAGCTGCAGACGGGCGGCATGGAGTTCGCCTCCGAGATGGTGGTCCGCTCCACGCTGTCGGGCCTCGACGTGCGCGAGGTGCCCACGACGCTGTCACCCGACGGCCGCTCCCGGCCGCCGCACCTGCGCTCCTGGCGTGACGGCTGGCGCCACCTGCGCTTCCTCATGCTGTACAGCCCCAAGTGGCTGTTCTTCTACCCCGGCCTGCTGCTGATGGTGCTCGGGCTGGTCGCGGGCACGGCGCTGACGTTCGGCCCCGTCGAGATCGGCGAGCTGGCCTTCGACGTCGACACCCTGGTCGGGGCGTCGGCGGCGGTGGTGATCGGCTTCCAGGCCGCGCTGTTCGCGCTGTTCACCAAGGTCTACGCGGCCGAGGAGGGCTTCCTGCCCGAGTCGCAACGCGTGCGCAAGCTCATCGACATCGTCACGCTGGAGAAGGGCCTGGTGGTCGGCGGGTTGCTGGCCCTGGCCGGTCTCGTCGGCCTGGTGATGTCGCTGGTGCACTGGCAGGTCCGCAGCTTCGGCTCGCTCGACCCGCGTGAGTCGCTGCGCATCGTCGTGCCGTCGGCCACGGCGCTCATCATGAGTTTCCAGACCATTTTCGCGGCGCTGTTCATCAGCATCCTGGGCATCCGCCGCACCCGCGAGAGCTCGATAGACGTCGCCGCCAAGGTGGCCGAGGAGGCGGCCGAGGCCGTGTCCCGCGAGGAGTCCACGACGCGTTGATCATTCGCCTCGTGCCGGGATTCGGTACGAGGCGACCGCGGTCGCACCGTAGGCTTGGCCTATGTCCCAGCACATCTTGACCGCCGTAGCGTGGCCGTACGCTAACGGCCCTCGCCACATCGGGCACGTATCCGGATTCGGCGTGCCGTCCGACGTCTTCAGCCGCTACCAGCGGATGGCGGGCAACAAGGTGCTGATGGTGTCCGGCACCGACGAGCACGGCACGCCCATCCAGGTGCAGGCCGACAAGGAGGGCGTGACCGCCCGCGAGCTCGCCGACCGCTACAACCGGGTGATCGCCGAAGACCTGACCGGCCTGGGGCTGTCCTACGACCTGTTCACCCGCACGACGACGAAGAACCACTACGCCGTCGCGCAGGCGATCTTCAAGGGCCTCTACGACAACGGCTACATCTTCCCCAAGACCACGATGGGCGCGATCTCCCCGTCCACCGGACGCACCCTGCCCGACCGTTACGTCGAGGGCACCTGCCCCATCTGCGGCTACGACGGTGCCCGCGGCGACCAGTGCGACAACTGCGGCAACCAGCTCGACCCGATCCAGCTCATCAACCCCAAGAGCCGCATCAACGGCGAGACGCCGATCTTCGTCGAGACCGAGCACTTCATGCTCGACCTGCCCGCCTTCGCCGAGGTGCTCGGCTCCTACCTGCAGTCCAAGCAGGGCGAGTGGCGGCCCAACGTGCTCAAGTTCGCCCTCAACCTGCTCGGCGACCTGCAGCCGCGGGCGATCAGCCGCGACCTCGACTGGGGCGTGCCGATCCCGCTCGACGGCTGGCGCGACCAGCCCAACAAGCGGCTCTACGTCTGGTTCGACGCCGTCATCGGCTACCTGTCCGCCTCCATCGAGTGGGCCAAGCGCTCCGGCGACCCCGACGCGTGGCGCCAGTGGTGGCAGAACCCCGACGCCCGTGGCTACTACTTCATGGGCAAGGACAACATCGTCTTCCACGCCGAGATCTGGCCCGCGATGCTGTTCGGCTACAACGGTCAGGGCGCCAGGGGCGGCTCCCCGGGGTCGCTGGGCGCGCTCAACGTGCCGTCCGAGGTGGTCTCCAGCGAGTTTTTGACCATGGAGGGCAAGAAGTTCTCCTCCTCCCGGCAGGTCGTCATCTACGTCCGCGACTTCCTGGCCCGCTACGACGCCGACGCGCTGCGCTACTACATCTCCGTGGCCGGTCCGGAAAACCAGGACACCGACTTCACCTGGCAGGAGTTCGTCAACCGCAACAACGGCGAGCTCGTCGCGGCCTGGGGCAACCTGGTCAACCGGTCGATCTCCATGGCGGCCAAGAACTTCGGCGCGATTCCCGAGGCCGGTGAGCTGACCGACGCCGACCGGGCGCTGCTTGAGCGCTCGCGCAACGCCTTCGGACCGGTGGGCGCCGAGCTCAACCGTTCACGGTTCAAGAACGCCATCACCGAGGCGTTCGACGTGGTCCGCGACGCCAACCGCTACCTGGCCGAGCAGGAGCCGTGGAAGCTCAAGGACGACGCGGAGCGGCAGAAGTCGATCCTGCACGTCGCCCTCCAGGTGGTCGACGACGCCAAGACGATGCTCACGCCGTTCCTGCCCGGCTCGTCCAACAAGGTCCACGCGATGCTCGGCGGCGAGGGCGTCTGGTCCGGCATGCCGGAGATGCACGACGTCGACGAGGACGGTGGCACCCCCTACCCGGTGATCACCGGCGACTACCAGGGCGCGGCCCAGTGGGAGCACCGGCAGATCAAGCCCGGCACCCCGCTCGCGCCGCCGGTGCCGCTGTTCAAGAAGCTCGACCCGAAGGTCGTGGACGAGGAGCTGGCCCGGCTGGCCGACTGATCTCGTAGTCCTTGAGCCTGATGGCGGCGGCCGTCTTCCGCGCGGACCGCGCCATCAGGCCCTTCCACGGCAGGTACGGCATCAGCTTGTAGTTCTGGTTCATGAACCAGAGCATGAACCTGTTCTCCGGCACCATGAACTTACTGACGCCCTCGCCCATCTTCTGGCAGGCGAGCACGTAGTCGCGCATGGCCGCCTCGTACCCGGCGAAGGCGGTCCGGTGGTCGCCGGTTGCCGCCAGCTCGCCCGCCAGCACGTACGCGCCCACCATGGCGAGCCCGGTGCCCATGCCCGACAGCGGCGAGGGGCACCAGGCGGCGTCGCCGAGCAGCACGACCCGGCCGCGTGACCAGCGGTCCATCCGCACCTGGGCGATGGCGTCGAAGTAGAAGTCGCCGGCCCGCCGCATGTCGCGCAGCAGCCGGGGAGCCTCCCAGCCGACGCCCGCCATCGCCTGCTCCAGCAGGTCCTGCTGCCGGCGGGTGTCGCGGCGGTCATAGGTCAGCTCCGGCGAGCCGAACCAGAACATGGCCTTGGCCTCGGTGTTCTGCCTGGCGCTGTAGAGGGCGACCATCCTGCCCGGTGTGCCGTAGGCCTGGCCGCTGTAGTCGAGGCCGAGGTAGTTCTCCGTCGTGAAGATCGCGCAGTACAGGCCCAGGTACGACAGGAACTGCCGTTCGGGACCGAAGGCCAGCTCACGCACTTTCGAGTGCAGGCCGTCGGCGCCGACCACCAGGTCGAAGCGCCTGCTCGGCCCCCGCTCGAACGTGACCGTGACCCCGTCGGTGTCCTCGTCGAGCGCGGCGACGGAGTCGTCGAAGATGTACTCGGTGCGGTCCTTGGTGAGGTCGTAGAGGATCTCGGCGAGGTCGCCGCGCAGGATCTCGACGTCGCCGGCGAACAGGTCGGCCGGCAGGGCGCTCAGCTTCTTGCCTGCCTCGTTGACGTTCCACATGGCACCCATGTGGGTCTGCCGTCGCTGAATTTCCTGGAATATGCCCATCTTGCGGAGCACAGTGAGGTGGACGTCGCCGCGGAAGTCGACCGAGTAGCCGCCGTCACGCAGGGCGGGCGCCCGTTCGACGATCGTGGTGGAGTGTCCGGAGCGGTTGAGCCAGTAGGCCAGGGCGGGACCGGCGACGCTGGCGCCGGAGAGCAGAATGTCCATGCGGCCGAGCATCGCGGGGCGCGCTCACCGCGGTCTCACCCCGAGCTCACCGGGCAGGGTGGCGATCAGGCGCAGTGGTGAGGAGTCGATCGCCGCATCGGACACACCCGCCAGGAGGGCCGCCTGGAAGTGGGTGAGTGCCGCGCCTTCGGTCCAGGCCCGCTCGTACGCCTCGTCGCCCAGGACGGCCCGCACCCGGGCGGAGACGTCCGCGCTTACCGGCGTGTCGAGCCGGATCCCGCTGAGCACCGCGGTGGCGGCCCCCAGCAACTTGGCGGCCGGCCGAGCACCGCCGTCTTCGAGGAGCGCGAGCCGGGCGAGTGACGCGAACGCCCGGGCGCTCTCCGGCATCGCGCCCGTCGCGAGCGCGGCCTCGATCGCCCGCCGGTGCCAGGCCCCGGCCGCGTGCGGGTCTCCGTCAGCCTCCGCGAGGCGTCCCAGACCGACCAGGAGCCGGATCCTGCTGCCCGCACTCCTGAGCCACCGGGGATCCGACCGCCGCAGCGCCTCCTCGTACAGCTCCCGCGCCCTGACCAGGTCGCCCTCCTCCAGGGCCACGTCGCCGAGCCCGCGCAGCGCCGACGCCACGTTCGTCGGCACGCCCACGCGCCGGGCCAGTTCGGCGGCGCGCTCGTAGTCGGCCCTGGCGGCGGCGGGGTCGGCGTGCAGGTGGTGATCGCCCCGGTTGCACAGCAGATCGGCCAGGTCCTCGGTCGCGTCCAGCTCCTCGGCCAGCACGATCGCCTCGTCAGTGCGGGCCAGCGCGGTGTCCCGGTCGCCGTGGATGCCCGCCAGCCAGGCCAGTGCGTCGAGCGAGATCATCGACCCCCACCGGTCGCCGAGCGCGCGCAGGGCGTCGAGCGCCGAGATCAGGTCGGCCTGTGCCTGGGCGTACTCGCCGCGAGCCATCAGCGAATAGGCCCACATCATCCGGGCCATGGCGCGCTCCCACGGGTCGGGACTCGTCGTGGCCCTGGCCAGCACCGCGAGAGTCGGCTCGGGGGCGTGCATGGCCGCCGTGATCATCGGCCACAGGAACGTGAGAACCGGGTAGTCCCGCGTCCCCTCTCCAGCCGACACGATCGCGTCGGCCACGGCGGAGTGGCGGGCCCACAGCTCCCCGGCCCCCTCGCCGCCGGCCACGGTCAGCAGGCAGAGCACGTACGCGTCGCCGAGCTCCGGATCCGGCGCCGGCCCGGCCGCCTCCAGCAGGGCGACGGCCGAGGCTCTGGCGGTGCCGCGCATCCCGCGCATCCACAGGTAGGCGGACTGCGCCGCCAGCAGCCGCATGCCGAGCCGCACCTCGCCCGCCTCGGCCGCCCAGCGCAGGGCCGTACGAAGGTTGTCGTGCTCGGCGGACAGCGACTCCAGCCAGTCGAGCTGCTCGGCCGCGCGCAGGTGCGGGTCGGCCCGCTGCGCCAGGCCGAAGAAGTACGTCGCATGCGCCCGCTGTACGGATGCCTTGTCGGCGAGCTGCTCGGCGCAGAAGGCGCGGATGGTCTCCAGCATGCGGTAGCGGCCGGCGGCCACGTTCACCAGCGACTTGTCGGCCAGCGAGTCGAGCAGTTCCTCGGCGTCGGGCAGGCCGCACACCTCGGCGGCGGCCGTCGCGGTGGCGCCGCCGGAGAAGACCGTGAGGCGGGCCGCCATCGCGCGTTCGGGCTCGGTCAGCAGCTCCCAGCTCCACGCGACGACCGCGCGGAGCGTCTGATGTCGCGCGTCGGCGGTACGGCTGCCGCGTGACAGCAGCCGGAAGCGGTCGGTGCCGGCGAGGCGTTCGGCCAGCTCGGGGGCCTCGTGCGTACGCATGCGGGCAGCGGCCAGCTCGATCGCCAGCGGCAGGCCGTCCAGTGCGGAACAGATCCGCTCGACCGTCTCGTCCGGCGTGAACCCCGGGCGGACCGCCGCCGCCCGGTCGGTGAAGAGGCGGACGGCGTCGGCGGGGGCGAGCGGGCGTACCGGCCAGAGGTGCTCGGCCGTGATGCCGAGCGGCTCGCGGCTGGTCGCCAGGATGCGCAACTGAGGGCAGGCGGCCAGTAACCGCTCCGCGAAGGCGGCGACGTCCTCGATCAGGTGCTCGCAGTTGTCGAGCACGAGCAGCAGCGGGCGCTCGGCGAGGGCGGCGATCAACCGCGACAGGGCCGCGGACTCAGCCGTGCCCGCGCCAGCGCCAGCGCCAGCGCCCGTGCCAGCGCCCGCGCCCGTGCCTGCGGGCCGACCGGGCAAGGGCTCGGCCGAGCCGCTCAGCAGGCCGCCCTCACGCACGCCCAGCGCGTCGAGCACCGCCTGTGGCAGGCCGGTGCCCTCTGTCAGGGAGGCCAGCTCGGCGAGGCAGGCGTCGGGACGCCGCCCGGCGACCTCGACCGCCAGCCGCGTCTTGCCCGCGCCGCCCGGTCCCAGCAGCGTCACCAGCCGGGCCGAGTCGATGAGCGCGCCGACCGCGGCCAGATCGTAAGCCCGGCCAACCAGGCTAGTGAGCCGAGTCGGCATCCGCGACCGCCCGGAATCACCGGATGCGACCACGATCTGTCCGGTCGGTCCGGCGGTGGCCGGGGCGGGGGTGGGCTGTGGTGTCAGGCGAGCCAGTTCGCCGCGTAGCAGGTTCTGGTGCAGGACGGTCAGTTCGGGTGAGGGGTCGGCGCCCAGCTCGTCGGCCAGTAGCCGCCTTACCTGCTCGTAGACGACCAGCGCCTCGGCCTGGCGGCCGTCCGCGCTCAGGGCCCGCATGAGCTGGCCGCGCAGCCGCTCGCGCAGCGGGTGACGTTCGATCAGCTCGCCGAGCTCCGGGATCGCCGCCCGGTACGCTCCTCGCCGCAGGTCGGCCTCGATCCGGTCCTCCTGGGCGGCCACACGCCGCTCTTCGAGGGGCACGGCATGCGCCGGGTCGAGATCGGCGAGCGCGGTGCCGCGCCACAGGGACAGCGCCTCGCCCAGCAACGCGGCGGCCCGGTCCGGGTCGGCGTCGAGAGCCTGCCGCCCGGCCTCGGCCAGCCGCAGGAACCGGTGCGCGTCGACGTCGCCGGGATCGACGGCCAGCCGGTAACCCGTGGCCGCCCGCTCGACCATGATGCCGTCGCCGCGCAGCCTCGACACCTGGGAGTGCAGGGCGTGCTGGGCGTTCTTGGGCGGCTGCTCGCCGTACAGGACATCGATGAGCCGGTCGTAGGTGACGACCTCGCCGGGCCGGATGAGCAGGAGCGCCAGCAGGGCCCGCCGGGCCCGGCCGCCGAGTGGCACCTCGCCGCCGTCCGCGCGCCAGGCACGGGTGCTGCCGAGGATGCCGAAGCGCATGGAGGTTACTTTAGAGGGCGTGAGCAAGATTCCCAGCCCGCCGGAGCCGCTGTCCGCGCCGGTGTTCGACAGCCATTGCCATCTGGACATCATGGTCGGAAACCGGCAGGCGTCCTCGGGCGATCCGGTGGCGCAGGCGGCACAGGCGGCGTCGGCGAGCGTACGGAGCATCCTCGACGACTCGCGCGCCGTTGGTGTGACCCGGCTTGTCACGATCGGCTACGACCTGCCGTCCTCCCGGTGGAACGCTGAGGCGGCGGCGGAGCACGAGGGGATCTACGCTGGCGTCGCGATCCATCCCAACGAGGCTCACGCGGCCACGCCCGAGACGCTGGCCGAGATCGAGGCGCTGGCCGGGCGCGACGAGGTGCGGGCGGTGGGGGAGACGGGGCTGGACTACTACCGTGACTGGGCGGCCAAGGACGACCAGCACGCGAGCTTCCGGGCGCACATCGAGATCGCCAAGCGCACCGGCAAGGCGCTGGTCATCCACGACCGCGACGCGCACGACGACGTGCTGAAGGTGCTGGCCGCCGAGGGCGCGCCGCCGGTGGTGGTGTTCCACAGCTTCTCGGGCGATGCTGAAATGGCGAAAAAGTGCACCGAAGCCGGATATTTCATGTCTTTTTCTGGGCCGGTGACCTACAAGAACGCCTCCTACCTCCGGGAGGCGGCCCAGGTCGCGCCGATGGAGCTCATGCTGGTCGAGACCGACGCTCCTTACCTGCCGCCCGTGCCGTACCGGGGCAAGCCCAACGCGCCCTACCTCATCCCGCTCACCCTGCGCTGCCTGGCGGAGGTCAAGGGAGTCCATCCGGATGAGCTGTGCGAGGCCATCAGCGTCAACGGAGTCACGGTCTTCGGAGAGTGGTGACCATCTTTCCGTGAACCGGTGGAGGCGACGGCGCGGGCGCCACTAACGTCGAGCCGCCCGAAGCCGCTACCGGAGGTCGACCGTGCGAGGAAAGAGGCGCGCCCCACGCCCTCGGATTGCCTGGCGCTCGCCGTGGACACCGGTGTTCTGCCTGCTCGCGGTCGTGGCCGTGGGCGGGATCGTGACCGTCGCGACCCTGGTCAAGAGCGTGGTTCTGGTCGTCGACGGCGAACAGATCGCGCTGCGCAGCTTCGCCGGCTCGGTGCGGGAGGTCCTCGGCGAGGCCGGGGTGCCGGTGGGCTCCGGCGACTCCGTACGACCGGCCGGGCAGGAGAAGCTCGTCGACGGCACGTGGATCGAGGTGCGCCACGCCCGTCCCATCACCCTGACCGTCGACGGGCGCACCACCCAGCACCTGGTGACCGCCACGAACGTCGGCGACGCGCTGGCCGAGCTCGACATCAGCCCCGCCGGCGGCAGACTGTCGGTCCCGCCGGGCCGGAACGTGCCGCTGTCCGGCCTCTCGCTCTCGATGTACACGCGGCGTGAGGTGTACGTCGAGACGGGCGGCGTCCGGACGGCGACCACGACCACCGGCCGTACCGTCCGCGAGGTGCTCAGGCAGCGCCACGTCCCGCTGCACCGCGGCTACCGGGTACGGCCGCCGCTCGACAGCTTCCCGGCGCAGGGGACCGTCATCAGGGTCAGCCCGCCCCCGCCGCCGCACACCGTGATCGTGCCGGCGACCGTGGCGGGGCTCGACTGGGCGGCGCTGGCCCAGTGCATGTCGAACGGCGACCCGCTGGCGGTCAACCCCGCCGGGCCCTATTACGGGATGTACGGATTCAGCCTGCCCATGTGGGCGGCCGTCGGCGGCACCGGGCTGCCGCATACCTGGCCGGCGGAGGAGCAGACCTATCGGGCACAGCTCCTCTACCAGCTGGTCGGCGGCCGGTGGCAGGGCCAGTGGCGGGAGTGTGGATCACGGCTTTTCGGCTAGCCGCTTGCCAGCCTGCAACAGGCTCACAACAAGGTGTCGGCCCCTCACGCCTGATGCCCCAACAGCCTCATGAGACGGAATAAGCTCATCCGAGAGGACGGGCTGGCGCCGAGGTAAGGGGAACGGGTGAGCGAGTCTTTCGTGCATCTGCACGTGCACACCGAGTACAGCATGCTTGACGGAGCGGCCAAGATGAAGCCGCTGTTCAAGGAAGCCGAGCGGCTCCAGATGCCCGCCATCGCGATGTCCGACCACGGCAACATGTTCGGTGCGTACGAGTTCCAGAAGGTGGCGAAGGGCAGCCCGGTCAAGCCGATCGTCGGCATCGAGGCCTATGTGGCCCCCGAGAACCGGTTCGTGAAGAAGCCGGTCTTCTGGGGGCAGCGCGCCGAGACCGGCGTGGCCGACGGTGAGGGCGGCAAGGACGTCTCCGGCGGCGGCCGGTTCACCCATATGACCATGTGGGCCAAGAACGCGGACGGGTTGCGCAACCTGTTCCGGCTGTCCTCCTTGGCGTCGTTCGAGGGCTACTACTCCAAGCCCCGCATGGACCAGGACCTGATCTCCAAGCACGCGAACGGGATCATCGCCACCACCGGCTGCCCGTCCGGCGCGGTGCAGACCCGGATCCGGCTCGGCCAGTACGACGAGGCGGTCAGAGTCGCCGGCGAATACCAAGAGATCTTCGGCAAGGACAGCTACTTCCTGGAGCTGATGGACCACGGCATCAGCATCGAGCGGGAGGTCCGCGCCGACCTGCTCCGCCTGGCCAAGCAGCTCAACATCCCGCTCCTGGTCACCAACGACTCCCACTACGTGACGGAGGACCAGGCCGACGCGCACGACAGCCTCCTGTGCGTCGGCGTGGGCAAGAACAAGGACGACCCCAACCGTTTCCGGTTCAACGGGTCGGGCTACTACCTCAAGTCCGCCGACGAGATGCGCAAGCTGTTCGCCGAAATGCCGGAAGCGTGTGACAACACGCTGCTCGTGGCCGAGATGGTGGGCGACTACGGCGACGTGTTCCAGCACGTCGACCGGATGCCGCAGTTCCCCGACGTGCCCGAGGGGGAGACGCAGGAATCCTGGCTGCGCCAGGAAGTGGAGCGCGGCCTGGAGCTGCGCTACGGCACACCCATCCCCGCCGAGGTGATGGAGCGGTATGAGACCGAGATGAAGGTCATCGGTCCCATGGGGTTCTCCTCCTACTTCCTCGTGGTCGCCGACATCTGCAAGTACGCCCGCGACAACGGCATCGCCGTGGGTCCGGGCCGAGGCAGCGCCACCGGCTCGATCGTCGCCTACGCCACCCGCATCACCGAGCTCGACCCGCTGGAGCACGGTCTGCTGTTCGAGCGCTTCCTGAACCCCGAGCGCATCAACCCGCCGGACGTCGACCTCGACTTCGACGACCGCCAGCGGGACCGGATGGTCCAGTATGTGACGCAGAAGTACGGCAGCGAAGCGACCGCCCAGGTCAACACGTTCGGCACGATCAAGGCCAAGGCCGCCGTCAAGGACGCGAGCCGGATTCTCGGCTACCCGTTCGCCATGGGCGACAAGATCACCAAGGCGATGCCGCCGGACGTCATGGGCAAGGGCGTCCCGCTCGCCGACATCTTCAACGAGGACCACCCCCGCTACAACGAGGGCGGTGAGCTCCGCGCCCTGTACGAGAACGACTCGGACGTACGCAAGGTCATCGACACCGGCCGCGGCATCGAGGGCCTGATCCGCGGCACCGGCGTGCACGCGGCCGCGGTCATCCTGTCCTCGGAGCCCCTGCTGGACCTGATCCCCATGCACATGCGGGACAAGGACGGCGTGATCATCACCGGGTTCGACTACCCGTCCTGTGAAGACATGGGCCTGGTCAAGATGGACTTCCTGGGGCTACGAAACCTGGGCATCATCGACCACGCCATCAAGATCATCGAGCAGAACCGGGGCGTCAAACTCGACACCCTGACCCTTCCCCTCGACGACGTGCCCACGTACAAGCTGCTGGCCCGCGGCGACACCCTGGGCGTGTTCCAGCTTGACGGCGGCCCGATGCGGCAGCTCCTGAAGCTGATGGAACCGAGCCGATTCGAGGACATCGCCGCCGTGCTCGCTCTATACCGGCCGGGCCCGATGGCGGCCAACGCGCACACCAACTACGCGCACCGCAAGAACGGCCGTCAGGACATCGACCCCATCCACCCCGAGCTGAAGGAAGCGCTCGAACCGATCCTCGGGCCGACCTTCCACCTGCTCGTCTACCAAGAGCAGATCATGGCCGTCGCCCGCGAGCTGGCCGGCTACACCCTGGGCGGCGCCGACCTGCTGCGTCGCGCCATGGGCAAGAAGAAGAAAGAGATCCTGGACGCCGAGTTCGCCAACTTCCAGGCCGGCATGCACGGCAACGGCTACACCGCCGAGGCCACCCAGGCGCTGTGGGACGTCATGCTGCCGTTCTCCGGATACGCCTTCAACAAGTCCCACACCGCCGGCTACGGCCTCGTCGCCTACTGGACCGCCTACCTCAAGGCCAACTACCCCGCCGAGTACATGGCCGCCCTGCTGACCTCCGTGGGGGACGACAAGGACAAGGCCGCCGTTTATCTGGCCGAGTGCCGCAAGATGGGCATCCAGGTGCTCGCCCCGGACGTGAACGACTCCCAGCTCGACTTCGTCGCGGTCGGCGACGACAAGGTCAGGTTCGGCCTGGGCGCGGTCCGCAACGTCGGTGAGAACGTCGTCGAAGGCATCGTGAAGGCCCGCGCCGAGAAGGGCAGTTACGAGAACTTCAACGACTTCCTCGGCAAGGTGCCGTTGACGGTCTGCAACAAGCGGGTCATCGAATCGCTGATCAAGGCGGGCGCGTTCGACTCGCTCGACCACCAGCGCAAGGCGCTGCTCATGGTGCACGAGCCGGCGGTCGATTCGGTCATCGACATCAAGAAGAACGAGGCCCACGGCCAGGACTCGCTGTTCGGCGGCCCGAGCGACGACGCGGGCACGGCGGCGTTCTCCGTACAGATTCCCGACATGGAGTGGGACAAGAAGACGCGACTGGACTTCGAGCGGGAGATGCTCGGCCTGTACGTGTCGGATCACCCCTTGGCGGGCACGGAGCGGCTCCTGGCCCGCCACCGGGACACCACGATCGCCGAACTGCTCGAAAGCGGCCGTGACGACCGCGGGGACGTCCGGGTGTGCGGCCTGATCACCAAGGTCGACAAGCGGGTCAACAAGGCCGGCAACGTGTGGGCGATCGTCACCGTCGAGGACATGGACGCGGCCATCGAGTGCCTGTTCTTCCCCAGGAGCTACGAGCTGTACGCGCCGGAGCTGCGCGGAGATGCCGTGGTGTCGGTCGGCGGCAAGGTCAACAACCGTGACGGCGCCATCAGCATCTTCGCGGAAGACCTCACCCCACTCGACGTGTCCGGCATCACCAGCGATTCCGGGCATCCCATCACCATCCAGGTGCGCGAGGAACGCCTCACGCAGGAAGCCGTGGAAGAACTCCGTAACGTGCTGAAGCTGCACCAGGGCAACGTGCCGCTGCGGATCAATGTGCAGCGGCTGACCGGGAAGATCATGGTGTGTGCTCTGCCGGAGTTCTCCGTCAATGCCGAACCCAGCTTCGCCGCGGACGTCAAGCAGCTGTTCGGCCCGGAGGCGATCATGATGTAAGTCCGCGGCCGGCTGGGTCAACCGGCGATCGAGCTACCGAAGTCGGCGCCGGCGGGTGGTTGGAGCGGCCGCAGCTCATCGGAGTTGCGGGCCAGCACCAGGACCTTGCCGGCCGGCACGGCGTCGGGCTGGCCGATGTAGAGCTTGTTGCCGCTGTAGGTCAGCGACCACCCGAACAGGCCGTCCGACGCCGGGAGCCTCTTGTCCTCGGCCGCGTTCTTGAACGACAGCACCCGTACGCCTCCCTCATAGGGCGCGCCGACGGCCACCTTGCCGTCGGCCGAGGCGGCCATCGAGAACCCGAACCCCGCCCCCTGCCCCACCCGCCTCGTCGGGCGCATGGCCGGGTCGTAGAGCTGGACATAGCCGTGGCCCGGCGCGGTCACCGCGAACCCGGCCCCCTCGGCGTACGCCACCGCGTAGCCGTACCTGTCTCCGGCGGCCTTGGTGGGCGAGTCGAGCTTGACCCCCGCGAGCGTCGGCGCCAGCACGTTGTCGATGCGGACCGCGGCCCCCGAGTCGGACTTGCCCGCGTCGACCTGGCGGCCGGCGCCGTCGTCGTTCTCGTACGGGACGCCGACGAGCAGGCTGTTGCCCGGCCCGACGGCCAGTGACCAGCCGAACTGGTCGCCGACCTCGCCGTTGCCCGGCACCTCCGCCGAGTCCTGATTTATCCTGATCAGCCGACCGGTGCCCTCGCGCACGTAGACGGAGCCCGCGTCGGCGATCTGGGCCTGGTCCTCGTACGGCGCGCCGATCGCCACCAGGCTGCCCCGGGACGCCAGGGACCAGCCGAAGTGGGCATCGCGCTGCGGCTCGGGCGCCACCAGTTGTTGCGGTGCCGGGCTGCCCCCGCCGTACACGACATAGACCGCACCCGCGTCCTTGACGCCGTCGACGTCCGTGTACGGCGCCCCCACCACCAGGTCGGCGCAGGGGTTGCCGGGATCGACCTTGGCCAGCGTCACCGACCAGCCGAGCGCGTCACCCTGCTGGAGGCCGGGCACCGAAATCGGGATCACCTTGTCCCCGGAGAGGATGTGCACGGCGCCCTTGCCGCCGTCGGCGAACGGGTCGCCGACCGCCACGTCCTCCAGGCCGTCGCCGTCGAAGTCACTCGTACCCGAGCAGGCGGCCTGCTTGGTGGTGCTCGTGGCGGCTGTCGCGGGGGTGCCGGTGGCGAGCGTGCCGCCCACGGCGAGCGCGAGCGCCAGGAGCGCCGCACCGATCGTCTTCACAGCCGGACCTCGATCTGGTTGCCGTTCTTGAGTCTGGTGGCGGACAGCTCTACGGGTTTGCGGTAAAGCGGCATGTCGAACACGAACGCGTTGTCGATCCGGCTGCCCGCGGTGATCACCGCCGGGAACGTGGCCTCCACCGGGTCGTGGCGCCCGCCTCTGTCGTCGAGCAGCGAGACGATCGGGTCGCCGATCTCCTGGCGTTCGCCTCCGGGGTTCAGCATCGTCCAGCGAACCACGCACAGCTGGCCCTGGGTCTGCGTCTTGCCCTCGAACTCCTTCAGGCCGCACTGCGGGGCCGCGACGACGATGAGCTGCGGGTCGTCGAAGGACTTGCCGAGCGCGAACCGGTGACCGACGTCGTTGGGCCGCGCCGAGGAGGTCGCCGACTGGGTCTGCGTCCGGGCGGGCGGGGTGATGTTGCGGCTGGAGGTGACGATGAGGACGCCGACGGTGACGGCGATGGCCGCCACGGCCGCGGCGGCCGCGATGAGCCAGCGGGTGCTGAGGGAGCGGCCGGGGAGGGGGGTCTGGGTGTCGTCCGTGGACAGTTCCTCGGCCTGGCGTCCCGGGTCCGTGTTTCGGGCCTGCACGCTCAGCTCGTCGTCGGGCTGAGGGGCCTGCTCGGCTAAGCGCTCCTTTTTGGGCTTCTTGGGCTTCTTCGGAGTCGGCTGCTCGGGGGCCGGAACCTCCCAACGCGCCAGCTCCTCGCGGGCCGCCTGCTCCTCCCGGCGGGCCAGCTCCTGCAGATCGGCCTGCTTCGACTCCTGTGGGGGTACGTCGGTGGCCACGGCCGGCCCCTTGGCCGTCGTGTCACTGGGCGGCGGCGTGGCGAACGTGGCCGTGATGTCAGGTTCGTTCACCACGTTCTGCGGCGGCTCCCAGTCGTTGAGCAGCCCGGGCGCCACCAGGGTCGGCGGATTGTCCACCGTCGCCGCCGCAGGCTTGGGCGCGCTGCCGCCGACCAGGGCGATCAGCAGGTCCTGGGCCGTGGGCCGCTGGGCGGGCTCCATGTCGGTCGCCCGCCGTACCAACTCGTCGAGAGGCGCGGGCAGCGCGCCCAGGTCGGGCGGCGTGTTCAGGACGCGCGTCGCGAGCGTGATGGGGTCGCCGCGTCCGAACGGGTGGCGCCCATTACCGGCGTACGCGATCAGGCAGCCCCAGGCGAAGATGTCGGCGGCGGGAGTGACCGTCTCCCCCCGCACCTGCTCGGGCGCCCACCAGCCCGGACTGCCCAGCAGCTCACCGGACATCGTGAACCCGGTCTCCCTGTCGAGCGCCCTGGCGATGCCGAAGTCGATCACTCGCGGCCCGGACAGCGACAAGATGACATTGGCCGGCTTGAGATCCCGGTGCACCAGCCCGGCGACGTGGATCGCCGCCAGCGCCGCCGCGACTCCCAGCGCGACGCCGTGCAGCGGCCCCGGGTCCAGCGCGCCGTACTTGGCGATCTGGTCCGACAGCGGGGTGCCGCCGATGTACTCGGTCACCATGTACGGCCGGCCGTCGCCGGTGTTGCCGTTGTCGAGCACCTGTGCCGTGCAGAACGACGCCACCCGCCGCGCGTTCTCCACCTCGGAGTGAAAGCGGTCGGCGAACCCCTGCTGGTTGGCGAACTCCGCCTTCACCACTTTGACCGCGACGAACCGCCCCGTCGGTGCCCTGGCCAGGAACACCGTACCCATTCCACCCTCGCCGAGCCGGCCGAGCAGTCGGTATGGCCCGATTTCTCGCAGATCCGTCGGGCGGAGCGGCGCGGCGCCCGTTGGCTCCATCAAGGACGTCCCTTCCTGTTCCACGGCCATCCTCCCCTGTGGTGCCCCCATCCGCCATCGCAGGTTCTTCGATGCGGGAGACTGGTTGGATGATGAGCCTGTTGGGCCCTACAGAAATACGTATTTTGGCGGATAAGCTAAATCTTCGTCCGACGAAAAAGCTAGGCCAAAACTTCGTGATCGACGCGGGAACCGTGCGGCGCATCGTCAGAGTCGCCGCACTCGCCCCAGAAGACGTGGTCATAGAGGTCGGGCCCGGCCTCGGCTCGCTCACCCTCGCGCTGCTCCCCGCGGCCCAGCACGTGGTGGCCGTCGAGATCGACCCCGTACTGGCCGCCCAGCTCCCGGTAACCGTCGCGGACCGCGGCCTCGGCGACAAGCTCACGGTCGTGGAGGCCGACGCCATGCGCATCACCTCCGCCGACCTGCTGGGCCACACCCCCACCGCCCTGGTCGCGAACCTCCCCTACAACGTCGCGGTCCCGGTGGTCCTGCACCTGCTGCAGGCGCTGCCGTCACTGCACAAGGGCCTCGTGATGGTCCAGTCGGAGGTGGCCGACCGCCTCGCGGCGGGGCCCGGCTCCAAGGTGTACGGGGTGCCGTCGGTGAAGGCCGCCTGGTACGCGGACGTACGACGGGCCGGGCCGGTGGGACGGACGGTGTTCTGGCCCGCCCCTAACGTGGACTCCGGCCTCGTCTCCATGGTCCGGCGGGACCCGCCTGAGACGTCCGCGTCGCGGGAGGAGGTGTTCGCGGTGATCGACGCCGCGTTCGCGCAGCGGCGTAAGACGTTGCGGGCCGCGCTGGCCTCGTGGGCCGGAAGCCCCGCCCAGGCCGAGGCCGCGCTGCGGGCCGCCGGGGTGGACCCCTCGGAGAGGGGAGAGCAGTTGGACGTGACGGCTTTCGCCCGGATCGCCGAAGTCAAACCCTAGATCGCCCCGCTATCCACTGAAACCTGCCTTACCTGGCCCCCACGACCTCCAAAGAGCCGCTTCGCCCGGCGCGCCCGCTATCCACCGAGTCCTGCGCTGTCTGGCACCCCTGGATATCCACAGAGACCTGCGTTGTCCGGCGCGCCCGCTATCCACCGAGTCCTGCGTTGTCCGGCACCCCTGGATATCCACAGAGCCTGCCCCCGTATCCCCGGCTATCCACAGAACCCCGTTCGGCTCCCCGCCGCCCTGACCAATCGCAAGATCCTGGGGCCTCCATTCCGCACGTCGCAGGAGGCCCACCATGACCCCCCGCCCCGCCCTGACCCCTCACCCCGACCCGACTCCCAGCCCCGCTCTGGACACCCGCTCCTACCTGACCCCCAGTCCTGCTCTGGACACCCGCCCTGTCCCGGACACAGCCCCCGTCCCGGACACAGCCCCCGTCCCGGACACAGCCCCCGTCCCGGACACAGCCCCCGTCCTGGACATCCATCCCGCCCCGGCCACTCGCTCTGCCCTGACCACTCGCTCTGCCCTGACCACTTGCTCTGCTCTTACCTGGCTCGCGATCGGCGGCGGCACCCTCGCGGCCCTCATCGCATCCCCCAGCGCGGTGGCCGCCGCGACCACCACCTCACCCGAACCGCCGACCACCCCGTGCTTCCGCCTGATCGCCCTCCCCACCAACCCACCCGCAGCCAACGACCGCGAGACGAAGCACCCTCAGGACATCCCCGTTCCACCAGAGCCGTTCTTCGCCCTACCTCCTGATGCGCTGGCACACAACAACCAGCCCATCTACGTCCTCATCCCCCTGCCCCCAGAGTCCTGCCCCGCCCCCAACCCCCCGGCCCAGGCCCCCCGAAATACTCCTACCAAGCCGAGACCCACCAAGCCCCTGACCAAGGGCGACATAGCAACAGCAGCCGCCATCGACCAGCTGGGCACCCCATTCTCATGGGGCGGCGGCGCACCATCCGGCGCCACCACAGGCATAGGCAGAGGAGCCCACACCAAGGGCTTCGACTGCAGCGGTCTCACCCTCTACGCCTGGTCCAAAGCTGGCATAAGGCTCGGCCACTACACAGGCACCCAGTTCCGCCAGGGCCGCAGAGTCACGCTCGACGACCTACGCAAGGGCGACCTGGTCTTCTTCGGCGGCGGCACCGGTGACCCCACCCACGTCGGCCTCAACCTGGGCGGAGGCGTAATGATCCACGCCCCCAAAACCGGCGACGTAGTCAGAAGAACCCCGTTCCTGACCTCCACCTACTATCGCCCCCTCTACCGAGGCGCCGTACGCCCAGGCTGACCCACAGCCCGTAGCAGGGCTCCGCACACTCGGACCGCACCCGATCCCCCATTTCGCCGGGTGCGGTCCGGCTACTCAAGTACGGGCGCAAATTCTGACCAGCCTGTCGACCAGCGGCGCAAGCAGCTCCTGATCCTCCTGCCTGGCCGGCTCATACTCCACGATCCCCAGCCCGGCCACCTCAAACCGCTCCGCCAGCGCACCGACCAACTCAAGCAGCTGATCAGGACGCAACCCACCCGGCGCCGGCGTCCCGACGCTCCCGAACATCTCCGGATCCAACACATCAAGATCGATATGAAGGTAAACGACCTTCTCCTCGATCCCGCCCCCCTGCCTACGGCTGGACTTCTCCACCCCAATCGCCGATCCACGACTGGACTCTTCAGCCCCAAGCCCCAACCCACGACTGGACTCTTCAGTCCGAAGCCCCGACCCACGACTGGACCCTTCAGTCCGAAGCCCCGACCCACGACCGGAGTCATCAGTCCCAAGCCCCGACCCACGACCGGAGTCATCAGTCCCAAGCCCCAGCCCATGGTCCGGGTTCTCCGAGCGACCACCCTGTCCCCGATCGAGGCCAGCCGAAGCAACAGCGTCGACCAGCGCCACGGAGTCCGTCACACCCAGATGGCGCACCCCGCTCGCCTCAACGAACGCGACCTCGGCCTGATCGAGATCCCGCACCCCGGCAAGCACGATCTGCCACGGACGGATCGGCTCCTCAGGCACCAACCCCTCCGGCCCTTCACCGGTGAGAGCCCGCAGCACCATGCCGTGAAACGCCCCAGAAGGTGAACTGGCCTGCGTGTTGAGATCCCCATGAGCATCGAACCAGAGGACCACCAGCCGATCCCCGTACTTCCGCCGAGCCGTCGCCACCGGCTCCAACTCAACTCCGCAATCACCCCCGGCAGTGACCACGAGCCCATCGCCCAACTGCGACATCACCGCCCGCACCCGAGAAGCCGTGACGATCAGATCATCATCATCCACATCAACCCGCAGCCGCCGCTCCGCAGGCACCATCTCGGCCACCAGCCGAGCCCCCTCCCGCAGCCGCTCCGCCGTCCTGGACCCCGACCCCCGCCACTGCGGCACCTCAACAACCGTCACTTCCAACAAAACACTCTCTTCCTCTCAAAAGCCCATATTTCCCCTACTGCAGCGACCTACCCACGTCCAGCCACCAGCCACCAGCCACCAGGCTCTGGGCACTCCGGCACTCCGGGCAGTACCGTCCGCCCCGCAGCCCCGCAGCCCCGCAGCCCCGCAGCCCCGCAGCCCCGCAGCCCCGCAGCCCCGCAGCCCCGCAGGGTTCGTGGCCCTCAGTGCTCTGGGGCCGCAGCGCCGGTGGATCAGGGACCCGCAGTTCCAGTGAGTGAGACGATTCGGTTGTACCGGCCGTCCGGTCGTTTGGTCCGTCAAGCGCCTTAACCTCTGTGTATGTCACCGGCCTCCAGGGGTACGCGCGTTGGCTCGGGTCCCATACAGGGCTTCACCACTTCTGCCGAGAATCACGTGACCAGGAAGCGAGCCACTATAAGCTCATGAGTCCTCGACCCCGCCAAGCGACGAAAGTGACAGAAGATCGATGAGTTCGGTTACCGTACGGGTGCCCGCGAAGGTCAACGTGCAGCTATCCGTCGGACCGCTCCGCGAAGACGGCTATCACGACCTGGTCAACGTTTTCCACGCGGTATCGATCTTCGACGAAGTGGTCGCCAAGGAGTCCGAGTCGATCACCGTCACGGTGGGGGGAAACTGGGCGGACCGTGTCCCGCTCGATGACGAGAACCTCGCGATTCAGGCCGCGAGAGCCCTGGCCAAGCACGCGGGCCGCACTTATGGTGTGGCGCTGATCATCAATAAGGCCATTCCCGTGGCCGGTGGCATGGCCGGGGGGAGCGCCGACGCGGCGGGGGCCCTGGTGGCGTGCAACGAGCTGTGGGGGCTTGGCCTGCCGTTCGAAGATCTCATGGAGATCGCCGGTGATCTAGGTAGTGACGTGCCCTTCTCGATGCTCGGGGGCACGGCAGTGGGGATCGGCCGGGGCGAACAGCTCAGCGAGTTGCCGACCGGTGGCCAGTTTCACTGGGTGTTCGCGGTGGCGGAGGGTGGGCTGTCCACCGCCGCTGTCTACGCCGAATGCGATCGGCTCCGCGCCGCGACCAGTGCCGAAATCCCCTGGCCGCAGTTGAGCGACCCCCTGCTGGAGGCGCTCGGCGCCGGAGACGCCCGCAAACTGGGCGCGTACCTGACGAACGACCTCCAGCCCGCCGCCCTGACACTCCGTCCTCAACTGGCCCGCACCCTCGAAGCCGGCCGTGAGTACGGCGCACTCGGCGCGATCGTCTCCGGTTCCGGTCCCACCTGCGCCTTCCTCGCGACCGACGCCGCCCACGCCGACCAACTGGCCACCGCCCTCTCCACCACCAACATCACCCGCACCGCCATCCCCGCCCACGGCCCTGTCCCGGGCGCGATAGTGGTCTAAGGCCGTCAGCGCCGTACGCCCCCTCTGCCGTACGCCCCCTCTGCCGTACGCCCCCTCTGTCGTACGCCCCCTCTAGGGTGCGATGCGACTGTTCAGAGGAGGATGGAAGCGCTGCCAGACGGGGGGAGCGGGCAGCGCGGGGCCGCTTGGATGGCCCCCCGCCCGTTCGCCTGTTCGGCCGCTTGTCACGTCTCTTTCCCCGTTCGTCTGTCCGGCCGCTTGTCACGTCCTCCTTCCCCGTCCGCCTGTTTGTCCATCTGGCCGCTCGCCCGCCCGGTTGCTCGCCCGCTCGCCGATTGGGGGACACCCCCGGTGCGGTGGCGGCTTGGCGTCGTCACCACAGCGTCGCGCGGGCCGATACCCTGGTAAGGCCATGAATCTGGTAAATCTCGAGTCTGTTTCCCATGCCTACGGGCCCAAGCCGCTGCTCAGCGACGTCTCCCTCGGCGTCGAGGTCGGAGAGCGCATAGGTGTCGTCGGACGTAACGGCGGCGGTAAGACCACACTTCTGTCGGTGATCGCGGCGGATGTCCGGCCGGACAGCGGCCGGGTTACCCATACCCGGGGGCTGCGGGTGGGCATGCTGACGCAGCATGACGCGCTCGACCCGGCGATGCCCATCCGGGAGATCGTGCTGGGTGAGAAGGCCGAGCACGAATGGGCGGGGGATCAGGGCGTCCGCGAGATTCTCAGTAATCTCATCGGCGATCTCGATCTTGAGGCCAAGGCGGGGGATCTGTCTGGTGGTGAGCGGCGGCGCACCGCGCTGGCCCAGTTGCTCATCGAAGAGCACGACCTGATCATGCTCGACGAGCCCACGAACCATCTCGACATTGAAGCCATCGCCTGGCTCGCCGGTCATCTGGCCGGACGTAAGAGCGCGTTGGTGGTCGTGACACACGACCGGTGGTTCCTCGACGCGGTCTCCACCAGGACGTGGGAGGTCGTGGACGGGCGAGTCGAGCGGTATGAGGGCGGTTACGCCGCGTACGTGCTCGCGAAGGCGGAGCGGGCGCGCATCGCCCAGGCCGCCGAAGAACGCCGCCAGAACCTCATGCGCAAGGAGATCGCCTGGCTGCGGCGCGGCCCGCCCGCGCGTACGTCGAAGCCCAAGTTCCGGGTGGAGGCCGCCCAGGCGCTGATCGCCGACGAGCCGCCGGCTCGCGAGAGCGTGGAACTACTGCGGTTCGCGGCGGTCCGGCTCGGCAAGACCGTGTACGACCTCGAAGACGTCACCCTGCACGCCGGTGGCCCGGGCAGCGGCCCGCTGGTGCTCGACGACTGCACCTGGCAGTTCGGGCCGGGCGACCGCGTCGGGCTGATCGGCGTCAACGGTTCCGGCAAGTCGTCCGTGCTCCGGTTGCTCGCCGACACGGTCCAGCCCGACTCGGGCCGGATGGCCAGGGGCAAGACGGTACGGCTGGCGCACCTGTCCCAGGAACTGGCCGAACTCGACCCCACCCGCCGGGTGCTGGAGACGGTCGAGGAGATCCGCAAGTACATCCAGGTCGGCAAGAAGGAGTGGTCCGCATCCCAGCTGCTCGAACGCCTGGGCTTCAAGGGCGAGGCGCAGTGGAAGGTCGTCGGTGACCTGTCGGGTGGTGAGCGGCGGCGGCTGCAACTGCTCAGGCTGCTCATGGACGACCCCAACGTGCTGCTGCTCGACGAGCCGACCAACGATCTCGACATCGAGACGCTGAACGAGCTCGAAGACCTCCTCGACGGCTGGCCCGGCACGCTCATCCTGGTGAGCCACGACCGCTACTTCCTGGAGCGCGTCACAGACAAGTGCGTAGCCCTCCTGGGCAACGGCAAGCTCTCGTTCCTTCCGGGGGGCGTGGACGAATACCTGGCCCGCCGAGCCCAGGGCACCGCCCTGACAGCGCGAACGACCTCACCCCAGCCCATTCCCGCCCAGACCCAGCCCGCAGCCCTCCAAGAGGGCATGTCGGCCAAGGAGGAACGAGAGCTCCGCAAGGAGCTGAACCGCCTCGAACGCCAACTCGACCGACTGGGCGACCAGGAGGCCAAGCTCCACGCCGCGATGGCGGACGCGGCCAGCGACTACGCCAAACTAGGCTCCCTGGATGCCCAGCTCAGAGACATCCTCGACCAGAAGGACACAGTCGAAGCCGAGTGGCTCGAACTCGCCGACCGACTGAGCGACTGACTCGGAAGCAGGGGCCCAAGTACGCGCCGTAGCGGTAAGCGGTTGGCATGCATGCGGGCGTCTGGCTTCTGAAGCAGACGCCCGACGAACGAGCGGTGACGGGCTTCCGAAGAAGGCGGCCAAGAACGAGTCGTTACGGCGAGCACCCCGTGAGCCTTCACGACCGGCGCCTGACGGTCGCGCGCCAACGACGGCGGCGCGGGCAACCCATGCGAAGCCGTACAGAAAACAAGCGTCTCAAATCTTGAGACCGACCGTGGAATTGCGCCGTTCGCCGTCTGCGGAACGCGAGCGGCTAGGAGTCGAACGGCGCGAGCATGGTGCGGAGCAGAGCGGACAGGGTGCGTTGGTCGTTGGGGGCCAGGGCGGCGAGTAGGGCGTGTTCGCGTCGCAGCAGGTCCGCGAACGCGGCATCCACCCGCGCCACCCCGCTCTCGGTAAGCGACACCAGCACCCCCCGCCGATCCTCCGGATCCGGCCGTCGCCGGACCAGGGACGCCTGGGCGAGGCGGTCGATGCGGTTCGTCATCGTGCCCGACGTGACCAACGTGGCCCGGATCAGCGCCCCCGGGCTCAGCTCGTAGGGCTTGCCCGCCCGCCGCAGCGCCGTCAGCACATCGAACTCCCACGGCTCGAGATCGTGCTCGGCGAACGCGGCCCGCCTGGCCCGGTCGAGATGCTTGGCCAGGCGCGAAACCCGCGACAGCACCTGAAGCGGCTCGACGTCGAGGTCCGGGCGCTCCGTCCGCCAGGCCGCCACCAGCCGGTCGACCTCGTCCTGCGGCTCCTCGTTCACGACACCGCCTTGCTATGAGATCGCCAGATCGGGAAGAGCGCGTCCTGCGGCTCCTCGTTCGCGACACCAGATCGCCAGATCGGGGGGAGCGCGTCCTGTGTCATGGTCAGATTGTACTGTCTTGACATCGAGATACATATCTCGATATCAATAATCTCTATGTCGAGAGATATCTGGGATCCCACAACGTACGCCAGGTACACCGACGAGCGAGCACGCCCGTTCTTCGAGCTGACCGCCAGAATCGGCGCCGACAGCCCCGATTATGTCGTGGACGCCGGCTGTGGCACCGGCGAACTCACCGTCGAACTCGCCCGCCGCTGGCCCCAGGCTACCGTGGACGGCTTCGACGCCTCCCCAGCCATGATCACCGAGGCCCGCCGGCACCAGCAGATCAGGTCCACGGTCGCCGATGTCACCACGTGGCGCCCCGACCGGCCGGTGGACGTGCTGGTCTCCAACGCCGTCCTGCAATGGGTGCCCTCGCACCGCGACGTGCTGGAGCACTGGATCGACTCGCTGAGCCCGGACGGCTGGCTGGCCTTCCAGGTGCCGGGCAACTTCGACGCCCCCAGCCACGTGGCGATCCGCGAGCTCTGCGCCACGCCCGCGTGGTCCGATCGGCTCGGCGACTTCGACCGGGGCAGCCCGGTCGACGACGCCGCCGGCTACGTCGACTTCCTGAGCGGCTGCCGGGTCGACGCCTGGGAGACGACGTACGTCCACCTACTGGAGGGCGACAACGCGGTGCTGAACTGGATCTCCGGCACCGCCCTGCGCCCGATCTTCGACCGGCTGGAGGCCGACGAGCAGAAGAAGTTCACGGCCGAGCTGGCGCAGCGGCTCGACGAGGTCTATCCGGCCAAGCCGTACGGCACGCCGTTCCCGTTCCGGCGCATCTTCGTGGTGGCGCAGAAACGTCAGCAGCAGTGATCAAGGGCCTGCACCATGTCCAGCTCGCCGCGCCCGCGGGGAGCGAGCCGATGCTGAGGGAGTTCTACGGAGGAGTCCTCGGGCTCCAGGAGGTCCCCAAACCGCCTGATCTGGCCAAACGCGGTGGCGTCTGGTTCCGTGGCGAGGGCGTCGAGGTGCATCTCGGCATCGAGGACGACTTCCGGCCCGCCAGCAAGGCGCACCCGGCGTTCCTGGTGGACGACCTCAACGCGTTCAGCACCGAACCCCCCGACGACCTGCTCCCGGGCTACCGCCGGATCTACCTCACGGACCCGGTGGGGAACAGAATCGAGCTATTGCAAGAAGTGTGAAGTTCATCCAGTGGTGGCATGATTGTCCAAATCGGCCAAGGCTGTGAGGTGCTGTGGGCATCGAAATCGAGGACAAGTTCGACGTTCCCCCCGACTACGCGGTACCCGACCTGAGCAAGCTTGGGGAGATCTCGGGCCCGAAGAGCTATCAGCTCGTGGCGCTCTACTACGACACGCCCGATCTGCGGCTGGCGACCCGGGGCATCACCCTCCGCCGAAGACGCGGCGGTGACGACGCGGGCTGGCATCTGAAGCTGCCCAAGGCCAAGGGCGTCCGTCAGGAGATCACCCACCCGCTCACCCGGAGCACCAAGGTCGTGCCCCCCGAACTGGCCGAACTCGTCCGCGCCTACACCCGCGGCGCCGAACTCCAGGTGGTGGCCGAGCTCGACACCCGCAGGACCGTCTCACTGCTGCACGACGGCCCGACCCCGCTGGTCGAGATCGCCGACGACCGGGTCAAGGGCACGGTCTACACCAAGAAGCCAGACGAGCCGGTCGCGTCAGAAAAAACGGACGTCGTGCGGTGGCGCGAGGTCGAGGCGGAGCTGCTCGAAGGTGACCAGGCCCTGCTCGCCAAGATCGGCAAGCGGCTCATGAAGGCCGGCGCCACCCCGGCAGTGGCGGCCAGCAAGCTCGCCAGACTCCTCGAACCCCCACCCCCCGCCCAGGCCCTGACAAAAGACGGCACGGCAGGCCAAGTCATCGTGAACTACCTGGCAAGCCAGGTAACAGCCCTCCTCTCACAAGATCCCCGAGTACGCAGAGCGGAAGAGGACGCCGTCCACCAGATGCGCGTCGCCGCCCGCAGGCTGCGGAGCGCGCTCAAGGCGTTCGACACCGTCATCACCGGCACGAAGCGAGTCCAGGACGAGCTGCGCTGGCTGGGCGCCGTGCTCGGCGAGGCCCGGGACCTGGAGGTGATCAGAGCCAGGTTCGCCCGCGAGCTGGCGGTGCTGGCCCCCGAACTGGTCACCGGCCCCATCGTGGCCAGGCTCGGCGAGGACCTGCTCGCGCGCGAGCACGAGGCGTACGAGCGCATCAAGGAGACCCTCAGCGGCGAGCGCTACTACGCGCTGCTCGACGCCCTCGACACGATGACGGCCACGCCGAGGCTGACCAAGGCCGCGGCGAAACCGGCACAGGACAAGCTCAGTGACGTGGCCGCCGGCAACTGGGACCGGGTGACCAAGGCCTACGACACCGCCCAGGCGATCTCCGACCTCGAGCGCCGCGAGATCGCCATGCACGACGTACGCAAGGCGGCCAAACGCGCCCGCTACACCGCCGAGGCCCTCCAGCCCACGCTCGGCAAGAGCATGGCCAAGCTGGCCAAGCACGCCGCGGCCGTGCAGGAGGTGCTCGGAGCGCACCAGGACGGTGTGGTGGCGCAGGAGACGCTGGCCAAGGAGGCGGAGACCGCGCGGCAGGCAGGCGAGGACACCTTCACCTACGGCCTGCTCATCGGCCTCGAACGCGGCACGGCGGAGCGAGCACACGCGGACTTCCCCAGAGTCTGGGCCGAAACAGTGCAAGCCATCGGGAAACTACTATGAGTGACTTACCAGTCATACCTTTCGACCGACATGACGCGCTCGAGGTCCCCGCGGCCTATCGGGAGCTGCGGGCCGAGAAGGGCATCACCCGGGTACGGACCCGGGTGGGCGGTGAGGTCTGGCTCGTCAGCGGCTACGAGGACGCCCGCAAGCTGTTCGCCGACTCCCGGCTCGGGCGCTCGCACCCCGAACCGGAGAAGGCCGCCCGCGTCTCCGGCTCCGCGCTGCTCGGCGGCCCCCAGG
The DNA here is from genome assembly GCF_043197155.1 of Nonomuraea sp. NPDC049269. NCBI lineage: Bacteria > Bacillati > Actinomycetota > Actinomycetes > Streptosporangiales > Streptosporangiaceae > Nonomuraea > Nonomuraea sp. NPDC049269. The sequence goes on along the minus strand of NZ_JBICSO010000006.1, from coordinate 254,679 downwards.
GCGAGAGCGCGACCGAGAAGGCCGACAACGAGCGGATGCGCAAGCTGTTCATGCCCTCGTTCTCCGCCCGCCGGATGAAGGCGCTCGGCGACCACGTGGGCGCCCTGGTCGACGAGCGGCTGGAGCACCTGGCCGGCCTGACGCCGCCCGCCGACCTGCACGCCGAGCTGTCCTTCCCGCTCCCCGTACTGGTCATCTGCCAGCTGCTCGGCGTCCCCTTCGAGGACCGGGACTACTTCAGCGGCGTCTCCGCCCGCATGGGTGACGTCACGGACGAGGCCAAGGGCATAGCGGCGCGCGAGGAGCTGAGCGCGTACATGGCCGGGCTCATCGAGCGCAAGCGGCACGATCCCGGCGAGGACGTCCTGTCCGACCTGGCCGACGTGCTGGACGACGACGGCAGGATCGCCCAGCTGGCCGGCGGGCTGCTGTTCGCCGGACATGAGACCACGGTGAACCGCATCGACTACGGCGTGCTGTTCCTAGAGGCCAATCCCGACCAGCTCGCGCTGCTCAAGGCCGACCCCGGGCGGGCGCCCGCCGCCGTCGAGGAGATCCTCCGCATGGCCTCGCCCAGCCTGCACGGCCTGCCCCGCTACGCCCACGACGACATCGAGATCGGCGGCGTCACGATCCACAGGGGCGAGGCCGTGCTGATCATGCCCGGCGCGGCCAACAGGGACGAGCGGATCTACCCCGACCCCGACACCTTCGACGTGGGCAGGACGTCCAGTGACCCGCACCTGAGCTTCGGGTACGGCCCGCGCTACTGCATCGGCGCCAGCCTGGCCAGGGTCGAGCTGGAGGCGGTGTTCAGCCGGCTCTACCGGCGCTTCCCCGACCTGCGGGTGGCCGTGCCGTTCGACGAGCTGCGGCGCAACGAGGGCCGGATCACCGAAGGGGTCGCCGAACTGCCCGTCACCTGGTGACCGGTCACGTCGGGTAGCGCTCCACGCTGACGACCCGCTCGCCCAGCCGGTGCAGGACGGCGAACGCCCCCTTGCGCAGGTTCACGTCCTTGCCGCTGAGCGACTGGATCAGGTCGGGCAGCACCTTGCCGTGGCTGCACACGGCCGCCGCCGTCCTGAGCTCCTCGACCAGCGCGGTCGTCTTGTCCGGGTCGTGGTGCTCCTCGCTGAGCAGCGGCTCGGTCCTGATGTCCGCGCTGTACGGCTGGAGCGTCTGAACGCACCTGAGGCTGGGCGAGCTCACCAGGACCTCGGGACGGTAGGCGGGCAGCACTCGGGCGATGGTCTCGGCCTGCGCCCTGCCGTCCGTGTCGAGGGGGCGCAGCGCGTCATCGCCCTTCCACGCCTGCCTGGAGCCCGCGGAGCCATGACGTATCAGGACGAGCGGGACGGTCTCCAGCGGCGCCGCCTCCAGCGAGTGGAGCAGGCCCGCGTCCCACTCCCAGGTCAGGAGCTCGCGGGCGCGGTCGAGCGACAGCCAGCGCAACTCGTCCACCTCGTCGCCGGGGGTGAACGCCACGCTCTCGGGCGTGGCCTGGGCCGCCCAGTAGTCGACCCGCTTGAGCCGGTCCGTGATCAGGTAATGGACCGGCGGCAGGGCGCGGCCGAGCGCCGTGACCAGGCCCGTCTCCTCGCGTACCTCGCGCAGCGCGGCGGTGATCACGTGCTCGCCGTGTTTCAGCTTGCCCTTGGGGAAGGTCCAGTCGTCGTAGGCCGGGCGGTGGATGACGGCCACCTCGGGGCGGCGCTCGTCACCACGCCACACCACGGCTCCGGCGGCACGGAGCGGGTCAGTCATCAACGGTCCTCCAGCGGCGGGTGCCGATCAGATGGCTCTGCAGGTCCTCGCCCGGATGTCGCACCCAGGTTCCGTCGGAGTTCAGCTGCCACGCGCTCGTCGTGTCAGCGGTGGCGAAGTCCATCAGCTCGATGAGGTACGCCCTGTGCTGCTGGCTGGTCACCTTGACCAGGGACTCGACCCGGCGTTCGAGGTTGCGGCGCATCAGGTCGGCGCTGCCGATCCACACCTCGGGCCGCCGGCCCAGGCCGAACTCGTAGATCCGGGAGTGCTCCAGGAAACGGCCGAGTATCGACCGTACGCGGATGTTCTCCGACAGATCCGGAATGCCTGGGCGGAGGGTGCAGATGCCCCGCACCCACAGGTCCACCTGCACGCCAGCCCGCGACGCCCGGTAGAGGGCGTCGATGAGCGGCTCGTCCACCAGAGAGTTCGTCTTGATCCTGATGCGCGCGGGACGGCCCGCCTCCTGGTGGGCGATCTCCCGCTCGATCCTGGCCATCAGGCCGCCGCGCAGCGAGTGCGGGGCGACGAGCAGCCTGCGGTAGGCCGAGTGGTTGGAGTAGCCGGTCAGGTGGATGAACAGGTCCGTGACGTCCTCGCCGACCAGCGGGTCCGCGGTGAGCAGGCCGAGATCCTCGTACTGCCTGGCCGTCTTGGGGTTGTAGTTGCCCGTTCCGATGTGGCAGTAGCGGCGCAGCTCGCCGGACGGCTCCTGCCGTACGACCAGGGCCAGCTTGCAGTGCGTCTTCAGCCCGACCACGCCGTAGACCACGTGGCAGCCGGCCTTCTCCAGCTTGCGCGCCCATTCGATGTTGGCGTGCTCGTCGAAGCGGGCCTTGATCTCCACCACCACGACGACCTGCTTGCCCGACTCGGCCGCCTCGATCAGCGCGTCGACGATGGGGGACTCGCCGCTGGTCCGGTAGAGGGTCTGCTTGATCGCCAGGACGTTCGGGTCCTCGGCCGCCGCCTCGATGAAGCGCTGCACGCTGGTGGCGAACGAGTCGTAGGGGTGGTGCAGGAGCACGTCCCGCTCGCGCAGCGCCGCGAAGATGTCGTCATCCGCCAGCACGGCCTCCCTTGGGACGAACGGCCGGTAGCTCAGCTCGGCCCGGTCCAGATCGGCGAGGGCGTGCAGCCCGGTCAGGTCGAGCGGACCGGCCAGCCGGTAGATCTCGTGCGGCGCGACTTCGAGCTCCTCGACCAGCAGATCGAGCACCTCGGGCGTGATGGTGTCCTCGACCTCCAGCCGTACGGCCGGGCCGAAGCGGCGGTTCTTCAGCTCCCGCTCCAACGCCTGCATGAGGTTCTCGGTGATGTCCTCGTCCACGTCGAGGTCCTCGTTGCGGGTCACCCTGAAGGCGTGGTGCTGGACGATCTCCATGCCCTTGAAGAGCTGCCCCAGATGTGCCGCGATGACGTCCTCCATCGGCACGAACCTGTCCTTGGACGCGGTGACGAACCTGGGCAGCTGCGAAGGAACCTTGACCCGCGCGAACACGGTGTGATCGTTCGCCGGATTCCTCACCAGGACCGCCAGATTCAGGCTGAGTCCCGAAATATACGGAAATGGGTGTGCGGGGTCGACGGCCAGCGGCGTCAGCACCGGCCGGATCCGCTCCCTGAACAGTTTGCGCAGCTCCGTACGCTCCTCGCGGCCCAGGTCGTCCCACCTGACGATCTCGATGCCCTCGGCGGCCAGCTGCGGGCAGACCTGCTGGTGGAAGACCGCCGCGTGCCGCTTGGCCAGCTCGTCGGAGATCGCCGAGATCCGGGCCAGCTCCTCGCGCGGTTTCAGCCCACTCTTCGTCCTGAGCAGCAGCCCGGTGGCCATCCGCCGCTTCAGCCCGGCCACCCGTACCCGGAAGAACTCATCCAGGTTGCTGGCGAAGATCGCCAGGAAGCGGACGCGTTCAAGTAGGGGCAGGGCCGAGTCTTCAGCCAGTTCCAGCACCCGCTCGTTGAACTGCAGCCAGCTCTCCTCGCGGTTGAGGAACCTCTCTTGTGGCAGGGGGAGATCGCTCTCAGGACGAAGTGGTTCCGCGGACATATGAGAAATATGCCCCATTTGGTTGAACAGAACGTGAACGACCCGGCAACGGCTTATTCTGCCTGGTCAATCTGCTCCAGCCTGGCGGCGCGTTCGGCCAGGCGAGCCTCCCGCTGGCGCAGCTTCTCCTCGCGCTCGCGGGCCTTCTCGGCGTCCTTCAGCAGCTTCTCGCGCTCCTTCAGCTCGCGGACCCGGATCTTCTCGGCCTCCTTGAGCTCCCGCTGGCGGGCCTTCTCGGCCTCCTTGAGCTCCTTGTCGCGGGCCTTCTCCAGCTCGCGCAGCTCCTTCTCGCTGGTGCGCGGCACGGCGACGGGCGGGTGGGCGCGCCCGGTCGCGGTGATGGCCGGCTGCGGGTTCAGCCCGGTCAGGCCGTTCCAGGCCAGGTTGACCACATGGGCGGCGACCTCCTCGCGGCCCGGCTTGCGCACGTCGAGCCACCACTGGCCGGTCAGCGCCACCATGCCGACGAGCATCTGCGCGTACATCGGCGCCAGCTTGGGGTCGTAGTTGCGAGAGACGAACTCGTCGGCCAGAACGTCCTCGACCTGGCTGGCGATCTCGCTGATCAGGCTCGCGAACGTGCCCGTGCCCGAGGCGGCGTGCGAGTCGCGCACCAGGATGCGGAAACCCTCGCTGCTCTCCTCTATGTAGTGGAGCAGGGCCAGGGCGGCCCGCTCCAGCTTGATCAGCGAGTGGGAGGCGGACAGCGCCTCGGTGATCATGCTGAGCAGCTTCTGCATCTCCCGGTCGACCACGACCGCGTAGACGCCTTCCTTGCCGCCGAAGTGTTCGTACACCACCGGCTTCGAGACCTGGGCCGTTGCCGCTATCTCCTCGATGGAGGTCCCGTCGAACCCCTTCTCGGCGAAGAGCGTACGGCTGATCTGGATCAGCTGCTCTCTTCGTTCCCTGCCAGTCATGCGCCTGCGAGATCGGGGTTCGGTCACGGTTTCCATAATGGCGGTGCTCGATGATTGACCGGTCATCAAAGGGCCGGTCATCAAGGAGCCGGGGTCATCCAATGCGCTTCGCCGCCAGGCGTTCGGGGGTCGGCCAACGTACGTCGTACACCCAGCCGAGCCGTTCGAAGATCCGGATGACTTCGGCGCTGAGGTCGATCTGGCCCTTCAACGCGCCGTGCCTGGCGCAGGTGGGGTCGGAGTGGTGCAGGTTGTGCCACGACTCGCCGAACGAGGGGATGGCCAGCCACCACACGTTGCGCGACTTGTCGCGGACCTGGAAGTCCTCCTCGCCGAACACGTGGCAGATCGAGTTGATCGACCAGGTCACGTGGTGCAGCAGGCCGATGCGGATCAGCGAGCCCCAGAACAGCGCGGTCAGCGCGCCCTGCCAGGACCAGGTGAGCAGGCCGCCGAGGATGCCGGGCAGCAACAGTGAGGTGAGGGCCAGCGGGCCGAACCACTTGTGCAGCTTGACGACGTCGTCGTCCTTGACCAGGTCGGGGGCGTACTTCTCGCGGTTGGTCCGGTCGGCGTCGAACATCCAGCCCATGTGCGCGTACAGCAGACCCTTGGACAGCGACTTGAAGCCGGGGCCGAAGCGCCACGGCGAGTGCGGGTCGCCCTCCTTGTCGGAGAACTTGTGGTGCTTGCGGTGGGTGGCCACCCAGTCGAGCACGGACATCTCCAGCGAGAGGCTGCCCGCGATGCCCAGCGCGATCTTCAGGGGGCGCTTGGCCTTGAACGAGCCGTGCGTGAAGTATCGGTGCAGACCGACGGTGACGCCGAGGCCGGTCACGACATAGAAGACGAAGGCGATGACGATGTCGGTCCAGCCGAGCCCCCAACCCCACGCGAACGGCACCGCGGCCACGATCGCGATGAGGGGGAGCCCCACGACGAGGGCGAAGGTGACGAGCTCGGCTTTGGTCCGGGGTTCGGGTTCGACGTCGGGCTTCGGTCCGGGGGACGTGCGCTCGGCGATAACGGTCATGGGCTACCTCTCACGACATATATGAGAACGAATGTCCTGGCTACGCCACCGTAACCTACGCCATCGTAAGTTAGTAAGACCTAAGCCGCGAGTGTGGCGAAGGCGACTCTCTGCCCGGAAGAGGAGTAGGTTCTTTACCTTGCGGCTTTTCGGGTGGTCTGTTATGTGGCGCGCGCGTGGGCCAAGGATCGGTATCGTAGGAGTGCGTCGGGCACTGCGGTGCCCGATTTAGTCCCGGATCGTCTAATCGGCAGGACAAGTGGTTTTGGTCCACTTTGTAGGGGTTCGAGTCCTCTTCCGGGAGCTTGGAGGCTCTCCCGCCGAGTAAGCGTGAGTGTCCGTTGGGTATCCTCACGGTGTCGGGAGGGTGGCGGTGCGAGAGCCGCGACCCTGAACCGCCCAGCCACAGGGAGCCCCAGTCCGTGAGTGTGCCGCGCCCGGCCGCAGTCATCGTCCTCGCCGCAGGCGAGGGCACCCGGATGAAGAGCCGAACCCCCAAAGTCCTGCATGAGATGTGCGGCCGTGCCTTGGTCGATCACATGCTCACCGCCGCTCGCGACCTAGGTCCCGAACGGCTCATCGTCGTCATCGGCCACGCCTCCGAACGGGTCGGCGCGCACCTGGCCGAGTCGAGCCCCGACGCGCGCGCCGTCGTCCAGCGGGAGCAGCGCGGCACCGGCCACGCCGTCCGCACCGTGCTCGAAGAGCTCGGCACGATCGCCGGCACCGTCCTCGTCACCTACGGAGACGTGCCGCTGCTCCGTACGCAGACCCTCGCCGGGCTGCTCGAACGCCATACTGGTGACGGCAACGCGGTCACCGTGCTGACGGCCGAGGTGCCCGACCCGACCGGATACGGGCGCATCATCCGCGACCCCGGCGGCGCCGTGCTGGAGATCGTCGAGGAGAAGGACGCCACGCCCGAGCAGCGCGTCATCAAAGAGATGAACTCCGGCATCTACGCCTTCGACGGGCTGCTGCTCGCCGATGCGGTCAAACGGGTCTCCACCGACAACGCCCAGGGCGAGGAATACCTCACCGACGTGCTGTCCATCCTGCGGGAGGAGGGCCACCGGGTCGGCGCGCACATCGCCGCCGACTTCGTCGAGGTCGAGGGTGTCAACGACCGCGTACAACTCGCCTCCGCCCGCAAGGTGCTCAACCAGCGGCTGCTCGACGGCCACATGCGGGCCGGAGTCACGATCATCGACCCGGCCAGCACCTGGATCGACGTCGGCGTCGAGATCGAGCCCGACGTGGTCGTCCACCCCGGCACGCAGCTGCACGGTCACACCGTCATCGAAGCCGGAGCGGAGGTCGGGCCGGCCACCACGCTGACCGACACCAAGGTCGGCGCGGGCGCGGTCGTACGCAACGCGGTCTGCGACCACGCCGAGATCGGCCCGGAGGCGAGCGTCGGTCCCTATGCCTACCTGCGCCCCGGCACTGTGCTCGGCCACAAGTCCAAGGCGGGCACGTTCGTCGAGATGAAGAACACGCAGGTCGGCGAGCGGTCGAAGGTGCCACACCTGTCGTACGCGGGCGACGCCACGATCGGCGACGACGTCAACATCGGCGCAGCCGTGATCTTCGTCAACTACGACGGCGTCAACAAACACCGCAGCACGGTGCGCGACGGCGCGTTCGTCGGCTGCGACTCCATGCTCGTCGCCCCCGTGACCGTGGGCGACGGCGCTTACACCGCGGCCGGTTCGGTCATCGACGGCGACGTCCCCCCGGGGGCGATCGGCGTGGCCAGGGCGCGACAGCGCAACATCGAGAAATGGGTCTTGCGCCGGCGCGCGGGTACGAAATCGGCGGCGGCGGCGGAAAAGGCGCTGGCCAAGCAAGAACAGCAGGAGAGTGGCAAATGACCGAGCTTGTCGAGGTCATCAGTAACAACCGCACCGTGGTCATGGGACCGACGAAGGAGATCTCATGACCAGCATCAAGCAGCCCGGCGAGAAGAACCTCATGCTCTTCTCCGGCCGCGCCTACCCCGAGCTCGCCGAGGAGGTCGCCGAGCACGTCGGCGTCTCACTCACGCCCACCAAGCTGATCGACTTCGCCAACGGCGAGATCTACGCCCGCTACCTCGAATCCGTCCGCGGCTGCGATGCCTTCGTGATCCAGAGCCACACCTGGCCCATCAACCAGTGGATCATGGAGCAGCTCATCATGGTCGACGCGCTGAAGCGGGCCTCCGCCAAGCGCATCACCGTGGTCATGCCGTTCTTCGGCTACGCCAGACAGGACAAGAAGAGCCGCGGCCGCGAGCCGATCACGGCCAGGCTGATGGCCGACATGTTCAAGACCGCGGGCGCCGACCGGCTCATGTCGATAGACCTGCACACCTCGCAGATCCAGGGCTTCTTCGACGGCCCGGTCGACCACCTGTTCGCCATGCCGGTGCTCGAGAGCTACCTGAAGAACCGGCTCGACCTGGCGACCACCACGATCGTCTCGCCCGACACCGGCCGGGTCCGGCTGTCGGAGCGCTGGGCCGACACGCTCGGCACGCCGCTGGCCTTCATCCACAAGCGCCGCGACCTCGACGTGGCCAACTCGGTGAAGGTCAGCGAGGTCGTCGGCAAGGTACGCGGACGCACCTGCGTGCTGATCGACGACATGATCGACACCGCGGGCACCATCTGCAAGGCCGCCGACGCCCTCTACGAGCAGGGCGCCACCAACGTGATCACCGCCGCCACCCACGCGGTGTTCTCCGATCCCGCGGTCGACCGGCTGAAGAACTCCCGGATCTCCGAGGTCATCGTCACCAACACCCTGCCGTTGTCGCAGGCCAACAGGTTCGACAAGCTCACCGTCCTGTCGATAGCGCCGCTGATCGCCCGCGCGATCACCGAGGTGTTCACCGACGGCTCGGTGACCAGCTTGTTCGAGGGTGACACCTGAGCCGGTAGACTTGGAGGGTTGCGTTCGTAACGCCTTCCGCTAGGGCGGGTGAGGGGGAGCGCAAAATCCTGAACTGCATCCCTAGGAGATGTCGTGTCTGAAGTACGTATCGCCGCCGAGCCGCGCACCGTGTTCGGCAAGGGCGCCGCTCGCAAGATCCGCCGTGACAACAAGGTGCCGGCCGTCCTCTACGGCCACGGCACCGACACCAAGCACCTGACGCTGCCCGGCCACGAGGTGCTGCTCGCGCTCCGCACCGCCAACGTGCTGATCCACCTCAAGGGCGACGGCGTCGACGAGCTCGCGCTGCCCAAGGGCGTTCAGCGCGACCCGATCAAGGGCTTCGTCGAGCACGTCGACCTGCTCCTGGTCCGGCGGGGCGAGAAGGTCACGGTCGACATCCCGGTCACCACGGTCGGCGACGTCAACTCCGAGGGCCTGCTCGACCAGCAGCTCGTCTCCGTCTCGGTCGAGGCCGAGGCCACCCACATCCCGACCGGCGTCGAGGTCGACGTCGAGGGCCTGACGATCGGCACGGTGATCACCGCCGCCGACCTCAAGCTGGCCAAGGGCACCACGCTGATCGCCGAGCCCGAGACCGTCATCCTCCAGGTCATCTCCAAGCCGGTCGAGGAGCCCACCGCGGCCGAGGCCGAGGAGGCCGCCGCGGCCGCCACGCTCAGCGACGAAGCCGCCGAGTAACACGCCGCTGTTCGGCGACGGGGCAGCCGATGGCTGCCCCGTTTCGCGTGAGGGAGACACATGGACCGCTGGTTGATCGTCGGGCTGGGCAATCCAGGTTCCGAGTACGCCGGCAACAGGCACAACGCGGGCTTCATGGTGCTCGACGAGCTGGCCGCCAGGGCCGGCGGGCGGTTCAAGGCGCACCGGAGCCGGTCCGAGGTGCTGGAGTCCAGCCGCGCGGTGCTGGCCAAGCCGCTGACGTACATGAACCTTTCGGGCGGGCCGGTCAAAGCACTGTCCGACTTCTACAAGCTCGCCCCCGACCGGCTGATCGTGGTCCACGACGAGCTCGACGTCCCGTACGGCGCGCTGCGCGCCAAGCTCGGCGGCGGCGACAACGGCCACAACGGGCTGAAGTCGATCACCAAGGTGCTCGGCACCCGCGACTACCTGCGAGTACGCTTCGGCATCGGGCGCCCGCCCGGCCGGATGGATCCCGCAGCCTACGTTCTGAAGGACTTCGCCACGGCTGAGCGCAAGGACCTGGCCTTCCTGGTCGACCGGGCGGCCGACGTGGTGGAGTCGCTGATGGAGCGCGGCCTCGAAGTCACGCAGAACGAGTTCCACCGCGCTGATCTGCACATTTCCGGCCCTCCTCGCTGACCATCGCATTGGGTCGTTCGTAGGTTCCCATGCCTCCACCGACGCTACGATCTGGTGACTGTCTGTAGATCACCGGTCACGTGGAGGATTCGTGCGCGACGGCGAGGGGCTGATGACCCTAGTCCGGTCCGGCCACGCCAGGTCCAGGAGGGTCAGCCCCTACCTGCCTACCTGGATACGCGCCTATCGCATCCGTGCCATGTTCAGCGACTTCCTGTGCGCGGGCATGGCGTCCGGCTCCGCGTTCTACGTCAGGTTCGGCGGCTTCACCGCCTACTCCGCGCCATACTTCGCGGTCAGCGTGGCGCTGCCGCTGCTGTGGATCTGCACGGTCGCGTTCAACCGGGCCTACGAGCCGCGCATGATCGGCATCGGCTCCGAGGAGTTCCGCCGCGTCGTGCAGTGCGGCGTCGCGCTGACCGCCGCGACGGCCATCGGCTCCTACGTGACCAAGACGGACATCGCCCGCGGCTACGTGGTCCTCGCCCTGCCGCTCGTCACACTCTTCACCCTTTTCTGCAGGTATGGCCTGCGCCGCTCGCTGCACCGGCGCCGGGCGGCGGGCGCGTGCATGCGCAAGGTGGTGGCCGTCGGGCACGCCTCGGCGATCGCCGAGCTGGTCCAGCTGTTCCGCAGGGAGCCCTACCACGGCATGGAGGTCGTGGCCGCCTGCCTGCCCGACGACGCGCCCGAAGAGCGGATCGCGGACGTGCCCGTCGCGGGCGGTTTCAGCGACGTGTCGATCGTGGTCGACCAGTCCGGCGCCGACACCGTGGCCGTGCTGGCCTGCCCCGAGATGGACGGCCAGGCGCTGCGCCGGCTGGCCTGGCGGCTGGAGCGCACCCGGACCGACCTGGTGGTCGCCCCGGCGCTGATGGACGTGGCCGGGCCGCGCACGATGATCCGGCCGGCCGCCGGACTGCCGCTGCTGCACGTCGAGCACCCCGAGCTGGCGGGGGCCAGGCAACTGGTCAAGAACGGCTTCGACCGGGTGGTGGCCGCCCTGCTGCTGGTGTGCCTGGCGCCGCTGCTGGGCGGGCTGGCGCTGGCCGTACGCGTGACCAGTCCCGGGGCGGCGCTGTTCCGGCAGATCCGGGTCGGCAAGGACGGCAAGCTGTTCATGATTGTGAAGTTCCGCACGATGCGGCGCGGCGCCGAGCAGCAGAAGATCACTCTCGTCAGCGATGGCGACGGCGTGCTGTTCAAGGTCCGCAACGATCCCCGGGTGACGCCGCTCGGCACGCTGATGCGGCGCCACTCGCTCGACGAGCTGCCGCAGCTCATCAACGTGGTGCTCGGGCACATGTCGCTGGTCGGACCGCGCCCGCCGCTGCCGGAAGAGGTCGCCCGCTATGGCGACGACGTGCGCAGAAGACTGCTGGTCCGGCCCGGACTGACCGGGCTGTGGCAGGTTAGTGGGCGATCCGACCTATCGTGGGAGGAATCCGTCCGTCTCGACCTGCGTTACGTGGAGAACTGGTCTCTCATGTTGGATCTTCAGATCCTCTGGAAGACCTGGTCGGCCGTCGCCCGCGGGCAAGGAGCTTATTGATGACGATTCGGGACGACCATGCCCTCGCCGCCGATCTGGCGACGGAGGCGGGCGAGCGGTTGCTGGAGACTCGGCGACGCACCGGCTTCGGTGACGCGGCCGCGCTGCGGGCCGAGGGCGACCGCAGCGCGCACGTCTTCCTGATGGAGTCGCTGGCCCGGCTGCGGCCGAGCGACTGCGTGCTCTCCGAGGAGGCCACCCGCGAGGAACGGCTGGACCCGCGCAGGCAGAGCGCCTCACGGGTGTGGATCGTCGACCCCCTCGACGGCACCCGCGAGTTCTCCGAGGAGGGCCGGGCCGACTGGGCCGTCCACGTGGCCCTCTGGGACCGGGGCGCGCTGGCCGCCGGCGCGGTGGCGCTGCCCGCGCAGGGCCGCACGCTCACCACCGCCGAGCCGCCCACGCTGCCCGCCTTCGACCCCGCCGCCAACAATGGCCGGTTTCGCATCGCGGTGAGCCGCACGAGGCCGCCTGAGTTCGTGCAGAAGCTGGCCTACCTGGTCGGCGCCGACCTCGTGCCGATCGGGTCGGCCGGGGCGAAGATCTCCGCCGTGCTCACCGGCGAGGTCGAGGCGTACGTGCACGCCGGAGGCCAGTTCGAGTGGGACTCAGCCGCGCCCGTCGCCGTCGCGCAGGCGGCCGGGGCCCACGCCAGTCGCATCGACGGCTCGCCGCTGACCTACAACCAGGTTGACCCCTCACTACCGGATATCCTTGTTTCCCTACCTGACTTGGCGTCTGCTCTGCTCGCCGGGATTCGGGATCTGCACCGCTGAAGGCCGGAGGAAGTCCCCATGCTCCAGCGCGACTATACGACGTCGCAGCTCGACGTACTCGAAGCCGAGGCCATTCACATCATGCGTGAAGTGGCGGCGGAGTTCGAGCGTCCCTGTCTGCTCTTCTCGGGCGGCAAGGACTCCATCGTCATGCTGCGGATCGCCGAGAAGGCGTTCTGGCCGGCCCCGATCCCCTTTCCGCTGATGCATGTCGACACGGGCCACAACTTCGAGGAGGTCATCGAGTTCCGTGACCGCCGTTCCGAGGAACTGGCCGCCCGCCTGATCGTGGCCAGCGTGCAGGACTCGATCGACGCCGGGCGCGTGGTCGAGGAGACGGGGCGGCGCGCCTCGCGCAACCGCCTGCAGACCACCACGCTGCTCGACGCGATCGAGGAGCAGGAGTTCGACGCCGTCTTCGGCGGTGCCCGCCGCGATGAGGAGAAGGCCCGCGCCAAGGAGCGGGTGTTCTCCTTCCGCGACGACTTCGGCCAGTGGGACCCGAAGAACCAGCGCCCCGAGCTGTGGAACCTCTACAACGCGCGGATCCGCAAGGGCGAGCACATCCGGGTGTTCCCGCTGTCCAACTGGACCGAGCTCGACGTCTGGGACTACATCCGGCGCGAGGGCATCGAGATCCCGTCCATCTACTTCTCCCACACCCGCAAGGTCTTCGAGCGCGACGGCATGCTGCTGCCCGACTCCGAGGTCGTCAAGCGGGGCGACGATGAGCCGCTGTTCGAGGCGGTGGTGCGCTATCGCACGGTGGGTGACATGACCTGCACCGGGGCCGTGCAGTCCACGGCCGCCACGGTGGAGGAGATCATCGAGGAGATCGCGGTCACCCGGATCACCGAGCGCGGGGCCACCAGGGCCGACGACCGCGCCTCGGAGGCCGCCATGGAGGATCGCAAGCGGGAAGGCTACTTCTAAACCTATGGACATCCTGCGTTTCGCCACGGCCGGAAGCGTCGATGACGGCAAGTCCACCCTGATCGGCCGCCTGCTCTTCGACTCCAAGGCGATCTTCGAAGACCAGCTGGAGGCGGTCGAGCGCACCTCGCGCGACCGCGGCACCGAATACACCGACCTGTCGCTGCTCACCGACGGCCTGCGGGCCGAGCGGGAGCAGGGCATCACGATCGACGTGGCCTACCGCTACTTCGCGACGCCGCGCCGCAAGTTCATCATCGCCGACACGCCCGGGCACATCCAATACACCCGCAACATGGTCACCGGCGCCTCCACCGCCGACCTGGCGATCATCCTCATCGACGCGCGCAAGGGCGTCCTGGAGCAGTCGAGGCGGCACGCCTTCCTGACCACGCTCCTGCGGGTGCCCCACCTGGTCCTGGCCGTGAACAAGATGGACCTGGTCGACTACTCCGAGGAGCGCTTCGAGGAGATCCGCGAGGAGTTCACCGCCTTCGCCTCGAAGCTGAACGTGGCCGACCTGACGTTCATCCCCATCTCGGCGCTCAACGGCGACAACGTGGTCTCCAGGTCCGAGAACATGCCCTGGTACCACGGCTCGTCGCTGCTGCACCACCTGGAGAACGTCCACATCGCCTCCGACCGCAACCTGGTCGACGTGCGCTTCCCCGTCCAATACGTGATCCGCCCGCAGCGGGCCACCGACCACGCCTTCCACGACTACCGCGGCTACGCGGGCCAGGTGGCGGGCGGCGTGCTCAAGCCCGGCGACGAGGTCGTCCACCTTCCCTCGGGCCTGGTCACCCGGATCGCCTCGATCGACACCTTCGACGGGCCGGTGGAGGAGGCGTTCCCGCCGATGTCGGTGACGCTCCGCTTCGAGGACGACATCGACATCTCGCGCGGTGACCTGATCGCCCGGCCCAACAACCAGCCGCAGGTGGCGCAGGAGATCGAGGCCATGGTCTGCTGGATGGCCGACACCACCAAACTGGCGCCGCGCTCCAAGCTCATGATCAAGCACACGACGCGCACTGCCCGGGCGCTCGTCCGCGACCTGCACTATCGGCTCGACGTCAACACACTGCACCGGGACGAGACGGCGACCTCGCTGTCGCTCAACGAGATCGGGCGGGTGTCGTTGCGGATCACCCAGCCGTTGTTCGTGGACGACTACTCGCGTAACCGGCTGACCGGTGGGTTCATCCTGGTGGACGAGGCCACGAACGGGACGGTGGGGGCCGGCATGATCATGGACGTGCGGTAGTCACGTCGTTCGAGGCGGGCGTCCGGTGGGCCGGGCGCCCGCTTTTGCGTGTTCTGTGTGGCTTGGCGGCAGGTGGCGCTGACCAGGGATCGCGGTGGGACTTAGGTAGATCCTTTACCGTTTCACGGATGGAATGATTACTCTCCGCGCTAGCCTCTCCACGTTCCGTATTCTTCGCGCGAAAGCCGTTCCCCCGTGACTCACCGTTCGACCGCTTCCAGAGTGATCTACCTGGGCGGCCTCGGCCGTAGCGGCACCACGCTGCTCGAAAGACTGCTCGGCGAGATCCCGGGCGTTACGCCCCTGGGCGAGGTCGTCCACCTCTGGGCCAGAGGTGTGCTGGCCGGCGAGCCGTGCGGATGTGGCGCCCCCTTCCCGGCCTGCCCGTTCTGGCGCGAAGTCGGCGAGACCGCGTTCGGCGGATGGACACCGGCTCTGGCCGAACGCGTCCTCGCCCTGCGGCACCGCGTCGACCGCACGCGCAGGATCCCGCACATCACCCACCCGGATCTGGCGGAGTACGCCGCCACCTACCAGCGCCTCTACGACGCCGCGGCCGTCACCGCCGGCGCGACGGCCGTCGTCGACTCCGGCAAACACGCCTCCCTGGCCTTCTGCCTGGCGGCGGCCGGGGTGGACGTGCACGTGGTCCACGTGGTCAGAGACCCGCGGGCCGTCGCCCACTCCTGGCGCAAGACCGTCGAACGCCCCGAGGACGGCCGCCCGATGACCCGCTGGGGCCCCGCCCGCACAGCGGCCCACTGGACGGCCCAGAACCTCGCCCTGGACCTCCTCTCCGCTCGCGGTGTCCAGGTGACGAGGCTCCGCTACGAGGACCTCCTGGCCGACCCAGCGGCCGCCCTGGCGACATTGGCCGACACCCTGGGCCTGACCACGGCGCTGCCGTTCCTCACCGGCACGACCGCCCGGTTGACCACCGCCCACACCGCCTCGGGCAACCCCATGCGCTTCACCGTCGGCCCGGTCCACCTTCGACGGGACGACTCATGGAGATCCGGCCTGTCGCGCCACCACCGGCGGCTGGTCGCCGCCCTCACCTGGCCGCTCCGGCTGAGGTACGGCTACGGGGAGGCGATGGCATGAACGCGCCTCGGACCTGCGATACCGGACCGCGAGCCGTACCTCATGGACCGGCTGCCGATACCGGGGCGCGAGTCGTGCCTCGTGGGTCGGTTGCCGACGCCGGGGTGCGAGCTGTGCCTTGTGGATCGGTTGCCGACGTCGTGGCGTGGGCCGTACCTCTCGAAGTGGGGGCCGCATGAGCCCGTCCGTCGGTGTGGTGATCCCGACCCGGGGAGACCGGCCCGAACAACTGCGGACGGCCACCCGAGCCGTCCTGACGCAGGACTACCCCGGGCGGATCTCGCTGGCCATCGTCGTCGACGGTGGTGATCCCGCCGCCGTCGCCGAGCAGGTGGCCGACGTGGCCGCGCAGCGGAACGGCACGGGCGTCCACCATCGTGTGCTCGTCCTGCCCAACGTCCTCAGCGCCGGTCTGCCGGGCGCGCGCAACACCGGGATCGCCGCCTGCCACACCGAGCTGATCGCGTTCTGCGACGACGACGACGTATGGCTGCCGGGCAAGCTCGCCGCGCAGGCGCGGGCCATCGAGGGCGGCGCCGAGTTCGTGAGCTGCGGCATCGAGGTCGAGTACGGCCGGCGCCGGGTGCCGAGGCTCGCGGGCACCGACACGGTCACGGTGGCCGACCTGGTGCGTTCGCGCATGGTGATGGTGCACTCGTCGACGTTCCTGTTCAGGCGTGGCGCCGTGTGGGTGGACGAGAGCGCTCCGGCCGGGCAGAACGAGGACTGGGATCTGGCCCTGCGCGCCGCCAAGCGGCATCCGATCGCGAACGTCGATCGCCCACTTGTACGTATCCGTTGGGGCAATTCCCACTATGTCGCCGGCTGGGCCGACCGCATCGCCGGGCTGGAATGGATGCTCGCCCGTCACCCCGAACTGGCCGTGGATCCGCGAGGCGCAGCGCGGGTCTACGGCCAACTCGCCTTCCACCACGCCGCGTTGGGCCGGCGCCGTGAGGCCGGACGCTGGGCCCTCCGTACATTCGCCTCCCGCATCGGCGAACCTCGCGCGCCGATCGCCCTCGCCGTCGCCGCCGGCCTCATCTCGGCACGGGCAGTGCTCGCCCTGCTCCACGATCGGGGGCACGGCATTTGACCTACCCCAGACCTCCTTCCCACGGCCATACCGAGCAGCCGGAGCCAGCGGTGTCGCCCCCTCGTGGCCCGGCCGAGCGCCCCGACCCGGCCGTGTCGCCGTCCCGCCGTCAGAGCGAGCAGGCGGGAAGGGCAATGCCGTGGTCTCGCGTCCGGCCTGAGCGGGCGGATCGAGGTATGGCGCTCTTCCGTACTCCGGCGGGACCGTCACATCCTGCCCCCGTCGCGAGGAGTCCTGATCCGGGGAGCGACATGAGAGGGGCTCATGGGGGCGTCGGGAGAGGGGCGGGGGATGGCTGGGGAGAAGGAGAGGCCGGGGCGGGTGGTGGTCGGGGGCGTGGCCGTCGATCCGCTGACCGAGCGGCAGGTCGTCGAGCACGTGGACGGGGAGCTGGAGGCCGGGCGGGGCGGCCGGATCGTGACGCCGAACGTCGACATCTGCCGGGCCGTCGAGAAGGACGACAAACTACGTCACCTCGTCAACTCCGCGGACCTGGTCGTGGCCGATGGGATGCCGCTGGTGTGGGCGGCGCGGCTGCTCGGCACGCCGATACCCGAGCGGGTCACCGGGGCCGACCTGATCTGGTCGTTGAGCAAGCTGGCCGCGCGCCGAGGGTGGCCGATCTATCTCCTGGGCGGCCCGCCGGGTGCGGCCGTGTCAGCCGCTCGTGAGCTCACCGCCTGTTATCCCAGGCTGCAGGTCTGCGGCGTGGACGCGCCGCCGTTCCGGTTCGAGAACGGGGATGGAGGGCGTGAACGGGTGCGGCGGAGGGTCGTGGGAGCGGGGCCGAGACTGGTGTTCGTCGGGCTCGGGTTTCCGCGGCAGGACCGGCTGATCGCGCGCCTGAGCCAGGATCTGCCGGGGTCGTGGTTCGTGGGGTGCGGGTCGGCGATCGCGTTCGCCGCCGGGACGGTCCCCAGGGCGCCCGGCTGGATGCAGGGGGCGGGGCTGGAGTGGGCGTTCCGGTTGGCGACCGAGCCCGGACGGCTGGCCAGGCGCTATCTGATCGACGACCTGCCGTTCGCGGCCCGGCTGCTGGGTGGCTGCCTGCGCAAAAGGGCCTCTTCAGGAAGCATCAGGTCCACTCGGGAATAGGCCTTCTGCCGCCGGTTCGCGGGCCCATAGGGTGTCGCAGTGAAATTACCCACCCGGGCCCGGTTCGTCGGCCTGCTGATGCTCGTCTACTGCGTTCTGCTGGTTCTGCTGGCCGTCCTCGTGATGGTGAGCCCGGCCGCGAGTACGTTCGCGAGGCTGCTCTCGATCATCGCGTTCCCGGCCAGCCTGGTGATGTTCCTGCTGCCCGATCTCCGTTTCGAAGACCTGGTGACGGTCGCCCTGTTTACCGGGCTCGGGCTGGTGCAGGCGGTGCCGTTGTGGTGGTTCAGCAGGGGCAGACCCCGTGCCGCCGGCGGTAACGCGTGGGCCAGAGACGAGACGATCACCGAGTTCACCGGCCGGTATTCGCGCGGCCGCCTGGCCTTCTGGGTGACCACGGGCTATGGCGTGTTCTGCATGGGGGCCATCGCGGCGGGGGTGTTCGACATGGCCGGAGACATGACAGGCGTGGTGAGCCCGGTGCTGATCTACGCGCTGCTGCCGCTGTCGGTCCCCGCCCTGCTCGTGGGGAACCTCTTTCTCTACATCTACGCGTTCGTGATCGCGGCGATCGTGCAGACCAGGCTGGTGTGGGTCCTGCTGCGTGGCCGCGGGGTGGCCGTGGACCTGCCCATGCACCTCAGGCCGGGAAATCTGCGGAAGTGAGCGCCCGTACGCGAGACGCTTCCGCGGAGGTCAGGCCGCGGGTGGCCGTTTCGAGGGCGCGGCGCGAGTTCATGGGGCGGAAGGCCGTGCGGGACAGGGTCAGGCCCGACCAGGCGAACGCGCTGCCACTGCCGGCGGGGGCCGTGCAGGCTCTGGTGATGCGGCGTTCTGCGGTGGGTGACCAGGCGAGGCCCGCGTAGGCGTACAACTCACGGAAGCCCTGGACCGGTGCGGCGGCCAAGGCGTCGTAGGAGGTCAGCAGGATGTCCGGAGTACGGGCGAGGATCGACCGGGTGACCCGCCACAGGGCCGCCGCCTTGGCGATGCGGTCCTGGGAGCCGACGAGGGCGCGTAGTGCCAGGAGTTCGGGGTGGTCGCGGATGAGCAGGGGCTGTTCGAGGAGTTCGTGGAAGTAGACGGTCCAGCCGAGGCGCTGCCAGCTGGCTACGAACGCCACCGGGTCGCGGGTCAGCGCGATCACCTTGCAGCCCAGGCGCGCGGCGAACCAGCCCGCCGACAGCACCGCGAACGGGTCGTCGAGCAGTGCGCGCCGGCCCAGCAGGCGGCCCAGTGTGAAGGCCGTGCCGTAGCGCGCCATGCGGGCGAGATCGTACGGCGAGCGGTTGGCGCGGAGTTCGGCCAGGTAGCGGTAGCGCAGCGCCACCGTGTCGCGGAAGGCGGGCAGCCAGTCGGCGGCGTTGTCATCGCAGATGTACTGGAAGCGGTGGGTGACGTGCGCCCGCAGGACACCGGGACAGCGGCCGGGCGGATGCTGGGGGTTCAGCGGCTCGTTGACGTAGACGAGGTCGCCCCCGGCCGCCAGCATCTTGCCCGTCCAGCTCGTGCCGCTCCTGGGCAGGCCCGTCACCAGGATGGGAGCGGTCATGCGGTGGCCCAGGAGCGGACGCGGAGTGCCGGGAGGCTGTGGCGGCCGAAGGGGTGGAGGCCGTAGCGGTGGTGCAGTTGCCAGAGGGGGAGCAGGTTCTTCACGACCATCCCGCCCGACCAGCCGAGCACCGCGCCGAAGGCGCCGTGGGCCGGGATGAGCGCCACGTCCAGCACGACCGTGCAGGCGATCGCGGCCACCAGGTTGAGCAGGCTGGCCGTGGTGTGCCCGGCGGCGGTCAGGACGACGTCGACCATGCCGCACGCCGTCGCCAGCATCATCGTGCCCGCCAGGACCAGCGCCACCGGCACGGCGGCGTCGTACCCCGCACCGAACAGCCGCAGCAGCCACGGCGCCAGCGCGGCGTACCCGAGCCAGACCGGCCAGGTGAGCAGCACCAGCCAGACCGTCGCCGCCTGGTACAGCTCCCGCGCCCGCGCCAGTTCGCCGTCGGCCATCGCCCTGACCAGCCTCGGTTGTACGGCCTGCGCCAGGCCCTGGTTGGCGAGCTGGCCGACGACCTTGAACCGGGTGGCGGCGGTGTAGACGGCCGCCTGGACCGGGCCGCCGAGCACCGCGACGATCACGATGTCGAGTCGCTGGAACACCGCCTGGATGGCGCCCGCCATCGAGCGCGGCGCCGTGTAGCGCCACAGGTCGCGGCCGGTTCCCGGCAGGTACGGCGTACGCGGCAGGCGTCCGCGTAGCTGGATCGCGGCGAGCAGCGCCACCGGCAGGTACGGCAGCGCCCACGCCAACGGCAGCCACTGCGGCCTGACGGCGACGGCCGCGGCGGCGACCAGCAGGAACTGGAGCGCGGGCAGCGCCATCCCGTCGAGCAGCACCGTGGGACGCATGGCGCCGAAGCCGCGGGTGGCGGCGAGCAGGACGTCGGCGACGACCATCACCGGCAGAGCCACGGCCAGGAGACCGAGCCGCGGGTAGAGGACCGCTCCGAAGGCGGTGGCGACCAGGACCGCCGGGACGAGAGCTGCCCGGATATATCCGGAAATGCCGTGGTAGTCGTAGGTCTTGGCGCGGGCGATGAAGTAGATGAGGCCGTTGCCCGCGTCGAGCTTGGCCACTCCGGCGATCATGAGGGCCAGGGCGGTGGCGGTGAAGAAGGTGCCCGCCTGGTGCGCGCTGAAGGCCCTGGTGACGACCACCACCAGCAGGAACTGCGCCGCCGCGCTGATGGCGGCCCCGGTGATGCCCGCGATGCCACCCTTGGCCACCTGCCCGAGCGGGCCCGCCAGGCGTGCGGTCAGCGGCGCCACGACGGGTCACCCCCCAGCCAGCGGGTGAGCCGCGTGTCGTACACCTCGAAGTGGTCCCTGAGTGCTCGCCTGACCGAGTCGGGCAGCGGCCGGGGCAGTGGCCGCCCGTTGTGCCGCTCGAACGCCGGGTAGCCCAGATGCGGCAGGCCGAGGAAGTCCAGCACCCGGTCGTACATGCGTTCGGGCTCGGTGAAGAAGCGGTGGCTGTCGAGCACCAGGATGCGTTCGCGGCCGAACAGCGGCTCCAGCCGGTCGAGCTGCTCGGCGTATCGCCCGCGCGCCAGGTAGGCGTGGTGGCGGTGCGAGTGGTGGACGGAGTAGGGGCGGGCCCGCAGGCTCTGCTCGGCGCCGGCCAGCCGTGGCACCTCCAGCTCCACGGCCCGCTCGAAGCCGGACTCGGTCTCGTACCCCCTGGCGAGCTCGTGGGCGTGCGCCGAGCACGCCCGCTCGACCGGGTCGCGGACCAGCACGATGAGCTTGACCTCGGGCAGGTCGGCGGCGATGCGCTCGCCGGCCAGCGGATGGAACAGGTAGTAGGGCGACGACTCGAACGCCAGCGGGTGCGTGCCGTGGCGGCGGGCGAGCCGCGCGGCGGCCGCCCGGAGCGGGAAATGCCCCTGATACCAGGACAGACCTCGCCCGTAGCTGGCGTCGAAGTAGTGGACGCCTTTGTGCAGCACCGGTTTGAGCAGCAGCGGGTGCCGGGCCAGCGCCCGGTAGAGCGACGTGGTGCCGCACCGCTGCGCCCCGGCGATCAGGAACGACGGCAGCATCCGCACGCTCGACGTGAACTTCCCGGTGGTCCGGGAGACGGACAGCACCGACTGCTTCATGGTGTTCACGTGACTGACTCCTGCTGATCGATGAGGGGGTTGAGCCAGGTGTCCGGCGGCCCGAGGGGTTCGTGGTCGTCGGCGGCGTGCCGGTCGGCCAGCGCGATGAGGTAGTGCAGGGCCGTCCGCCTGGCCTGCGGGGCCGACAGCCCGAGCGGTGCGAGCACCGGCAGAGCCTGCGCCAGGCAGGCCCGCGCTGCCGTGGGCGGGTTCATCCGCCGCAGGGCGCGCTGGAAGAAGTGGTGCACGGCGTCGAACCCGTAGGGCACGCCGACCGCGTAGCGCTCCCAGTCCCACACGAGCAGCCGCCCGTCGCCGGACGGTGCGATGTTCCAGGGCGACAGGTCGCCGTGCCAGGCGGCTCCCTCAGGGCCGCCGGTGTCCGCGATCTCCCTGACGGCGTCGGTGAGCAGCGCGGCGGGGACCCGGCCGCGCCGGACCGGCAGCGGCGACAGGGCCAGAACCGAGAACTCCCCCCATTGCCCGTGGTGGAGCACGGCCGGCACGACGACCGTCTTCAGCGCCAGCTCGCCCATTTTCCTGAGCGCGGCGGCCTCGCCGTCGACCAGCTCGCGGGTGCGCGCGGTGTCGCCGACCTTCACGAACGCCAGCAGAGAGCCCTCGCGGCGCGCCTCCAGAACGGGCTTGCGATTGGCCCGCCTGGCCGGGCGTACGTGGAGGGCGGTCTCGACGGGGACGCCGAGGACGTCGCTCAGATGGGTCTCGATCGACTCCTCGATGTGCACCATGACCCGGCGCCCCAGCAGCGCGTGCCATCGGCGCCGGGGGGCCAGGCGGCGTGGCACCAGCCGGTGCGGCAGCACGCTGTAGGGGCGCGGTGAGCCGGGGCCGGGGTAGAGCGACCGCAGCGTCTGATCGAGATAGCGCAGCCGCCGGTTCGCGTCGTTCACGAGGCCTCCTTGGCGTTGCGCCACAGGAGGGCGAACGAGATGAGATAGAGGCTGAGCGGCGTGACCAGGCCGTCGTACACGAACATGTAGAGCAGCACGAGGATCATGACGAGCACGCCCGCGAGCCCGATCGGGCTGCGGTCGGGCCAGTGGCGCCGGATCGCGCCCAGGAAGAACGCCACGTAGAGCGCCGCCCCCACGAAGCCCTGGGTGATGATCAGCAGCCAGAGCTGCCCGTCGCTGCCCAGCGGCGGATGGCCGCAGCCGCCGCACCACTCGGTCTTGCCGGTGGTGATCGTGCGGTGGTTGCCCATGGCGTTGCGGGTGTTGCCGTAGCCGATGATCGGGGAGTGGGCGGCCGCCGCGATGGTCGCCGACACGGTGAAGGCCCTGATGTCGTTGGAGTGCGGGTTGTCCAGGCGCTGGCCGACCAGCGAGGCGAGCGGGCTGAGCGCGAACGCCAGCGTCGCCGCCACCGCCGTGGCGCACAGGGCCAGCCTGGTGCGTCCGCCGACCCGGACGATCAGGTAGAGCCCGGCCAGCCCCAGGCCGATCCAGAGGCCGCGGTTGAGCGAGTAGACGATCGGGATGGCGGCCACGGCCGTCAAGGCGATGGCCGCCGCCTTGCGCCCGCCTCCGCCGTACACCCACCAGCCGACCACGAACCAGATCAGCAGCACCGACACGTTGCTGCCCCACGCGTTGGCCCACTCGAACGGCGCCTCGGGGCGGGGTGAGGCGTAGCCCAGCACCTTCTGGGTCTGGGCGGCGGTGGGGTGGATGAGGTTCTGGACGAAGGCGTTGTCGCTGATCCAGCCCGGCAGCACCCGCTCCACCGGCGAGGTGAACTCCAGCCTGGGGAAGAACACCCCGAGCAGCCCGCCCACCACGGTCGTGACGAACAGCACGCCGAGCATCCGGACGAGTCTGAGCTGCGGCAGCTCCCGCTCGGTCAGGTTGCCCAGGTAGAGAACCATGATCAACAGTGCCGTGTAGAGCGCGAACCGCATGAGGTAGCCGATCACCCGCCCGGCGTTGAAGCCGCCGTAGGTGTCGGGCGGCATGTCGGCCAGCATCAGCGCGCTCACCGTGTATCCGGCCAGGAGCAGCAGCCACAGGCCGAACCCGCGTGGCACCCGGATCGGCCGGCGCCGCCAGAGGATGACGGCCATGGGCGCCGCCAGGACGATCACCGACAGGCCCCCGAAGCCGAGCGCCCACCACACGGGATAGCCGAGCAGGAGCGCGCCGATCGGCCACGCGGGGCCTCTCATGGCGAGGTGCCCGGTGGCTGGGGGAACGCCGTCATGGGATCCGTCTCAGGGGACAGGCCGGGCTCCAGCTCGCCGCTGGCGACCAGCTTGCCGAGCGAGGCGCCGGCCCGCGAACCGTGCCTGGGGGCCGGGTCCGCCGTCGTCACCACACCGATGATCGGTACGTTGTGCCTGCCCAGATGGCGTACGGCGGCGTCCGCCTGCACCGAGGTGGCCCGGCCGACCCCGACCAGCAGCAAGGCCGCGTCGGCCCGGGCCAGGTCGCCCACGTCGGAGCCGGTCAGCAGCGACAGCGGCGCGGTGCGGGCCAGCGGCCCGAGCACTGATTTCGCGCCGAGCTCGGACGGGATCGCCCTGATCAGCAGCCGCTTGCCGGGGCAGGCGGCGACCACGGCGGCGGCCAGGTCATTCGGCACGCCCCGGGCCGGCGGGTCCGACAGGTCGCCGAGGACGGGCAGCCCGGTCAGCCGCTCGACGTCGGCGGCGGTGCGCAGCCGGGTGTCGAGCCGGTCGCGGACGTAGGCGGCGGCCGTGCCGAGGAGCAGGCCGATCATGAGCCCGGTGCCGAGGTAGAGCGGCAGGCTGGGCGAGCTCGGCACGGTCGGCGGCGTGGCCTGGCTGATGATCGAGCCGGGAGTGACGGCGACGGTCTTCAGCGCGTCGTACTTGAGCGTGAGGCTGTAGGCCTGCCGGTTGAGCACGCTCTGCCGGTGCGCGGCGATCGTGTGCTCGATGGTGCCCTTGCCCAGCCGGGCGAGCTCCTTGATCACGGTGTCGAGCGCGGTGTTGACCTGCCGGAGTTTGACCAGCATTGCCCGCTGCTGCGCGGTCATCGTCGCCTGCGCGCTCTCGGTGCGGTTGGTCAGGTACGCCTGCGCGTACGCCTGCGACTGGGCCGCCGCGACGGCGGGGTCGGCGGCGGTGACGGAGATCCACAGCACGGCCGAGTTGGGCGGCACCGAGACCTCGACGGGCTCGGGCGTGCTGGTCTTGAGCTCCTTCGCGGCCTTGGC
The DNA here is from genome assembly GCF_043197155.1 of Nonomuraea sp. NPDC049269. Classification (NCBI taxonomy): domain Bacteria; kingdom Bacillati; phylum Actinomycetota; class Actinomycetes; order Streptosporangiales; family Streptosporangiaceae; genus Nonomuraea; species Nonomuraea sp. NPDC049269. Next base: position 229,960 of record NZ_JBICSO010000006.1, on the reverse strand, counting down.
CGCCACCACGGACGACTGCGCGATCTGCGCCTCGGTGTCGAGGTTGAGTGGTTCGCGCTGCCGGTTGGTCACCTGGTTGCTCTGGTCCTGGATGCCCACGGGCGCGACCAGGACCTGGGTGGTGGCGGTGTAGGCGGGCGGGGTGACCCGCAGCAGCGCCAGCCCCGCCGTGCCGCCGGCCAGCAGGAGCCCCAGGAACGGCAGCCAGCGTCTGCGCAACAGCGAGAGGTGCTCCGCCAGGTCGGTGCCGGGGCGGCGGCCCAGGTAGTCCGGCGACAGGCTCATTGGGGCGGATCTCCCTTGGAGTATGTGCGCGGAGTCGCCGATCGGCGACTGTGCGTCACGAGTCGCGGGCATCCGCCCACTATAGGTGGAACCGCTTTTGCCCAGGACGAATCTTGGGAGATTTCTCTGGAGCGGCCAGTAATTCACCCTCCAATAACCCGAAATAATGCGAAATTGGGGACGGGCTGGATGGTCGATGACCTGGCGATACACCAGCTCCTGCTGAAGTTCTGGGAATGGCATGGCATGGTTCAGGTTTGATAGGACGGGGGTCCTTGGGCGAGGGGGTTGAACGGCCTTGAACCGGCGAGGAATTTCTCGTATAGCGGTAAATATCGGCATCAAAGGTGTCGCGCTGTTGGTCGTCGCCGTGCTCGCGGGCTGCTCGGGGCAGCCGGAGGGCCTGGAGAGGCCGGCGCGGGAGCCGAGCGTCAGGCCGAACGCGGAGAGCTCGCCGTCCTGTGCGGTCACCGCCCGGCTCATCCCGTCATGCGGTGCCTGGTGGGGGATCGCCCCAGAGGTCTTCACCGGCACGGGCGTCGAAAGGTCGCTCCAGAGCGCCGAGACCCGCATCGGCGGCACCGCCGACGTGCTGCACGTCTATCACCGGGGCAAGGAGGAATTCCCCACCGAGGAGGAGGTCGGGCTGGCCCGTGACCCGGTCCGGCCCAGGCTGCTGCTCATCAACTGGAAGCCGTCGCTGGACCGCACCTGGGCGCAGATCGCCGACGGAGCCATCGACCGAAGGATCGACCGGCTGGCCGACTACATCAGGCGCACCTTCCCCGAGCGGTTCTTCCTCACCCTGCACCACGAGCCGGAGAACGATGTCGACGCCACCCCCGGCTCGGGCATGCAGGCCACCGACTACGCCGCCATGTACCGCCACGTCGTGCTCAGGCTGCGCGACAAGGGCGTCAAGAACGCGGTCACGGTCATGACCTACATGGGTGCCCCGAACTGGGCGGCCAAGCCCTGGTTCGAGCAGCTCTACCCGGGTGACGACGTGGTCGACTGGGTGGCCCTCGACCCCTATGCCGATCACCGGGTCGACGACTTCGACGGCCTGGTCAACAAGACCCGGCCCGACTTCGGCCAGTGGCCGGGGTTCTACCGCTGGATGCAGTGGCGCTTTCCCGGCAAGCCGGTCATGGTCGCGGAGTGGGGCGTGTTCGAGCGGTCCGGCGACCGTACGGCCAAGCGCTCGTTCTTCGAGTCGGTGCGCACGCAGATCCAGCACTACCCGCAGATCAAGGCACTGATCTACTTCGACTCACCGCACGCGCCGCGCGGCGACACCAGCTTCGACTCCGACCCCGCCGCCGGGCGGGCGTTCAGCGAACTCGCGCGAGATCCGTACTTTCACTCGACGCCCGTGCCGCGGCCCTGACGCGCCAGCGCCAGCCCGCGACGGTCACGACCACGGCGCCCGCGAGCACCCACACGGTCAGGGTGTTGCTCGCGTCGAGCAGCTTGAGCGCGGAGGCGAGCAGGACGATCCCGAGCATCGCCCTGATGAGCCCGCCCGGCGCCCTGGAGGAGATCCGGGCACCGAGGTAGACACCCGGGATGGAGCCGATGAGCAGCGAGAGCGTCAGCTGGAGCTGGAAGTCGCCGAAGAGCAGGTGGCCGAGCGCGGCCGAGGCGACGAGCGGCACCGCCTGCACCAGGTCGGTGCCGACGAGCTGGTTGGCCTTGAGCGCCGGATAGAGGGCGAGCAGGGCCACGATGATCAGGGAACCCGAGCCGACCGAGGAGATCCCGACCACGAGACCGCCTACCGTACCGACCAGTACGGTCGGGATTGGGCGCACGACAATATCGTGGGCGCTCGACGAACCGCCCTTCCCGCCCAGCCACGTCTTGGCGACCAGGCCCGCGACGGCGAGCAGCAGCGCCACGCCGAGCGCGTACTTCACCCCGTCGCCGACCGCGAACGCCCGCGCCACGAACACCCCGCAGAACGCCGCCGGCACCGACCCCACGCAGAGCCAGCCCACCAGGCGCAGGTTGACCGTGCCCCTGCGCAGGTGGACCGCGCTGCCGACCGGTTTCATCACGGCCGAGGCGACCAGGTCGCTGGAGACCGCCGCCAGCGGCGAGACGTGGAAGAACAGCATCATCATCGGCGTCATGAGCGCGCCGCCGCCCATGCCGGTGAGCCCGACGACGATGGCCACCACAAAGGAACCGAAGATCAGGGGGAAGTCGATCAACGAACCCAGCCTCCGCTGCGCAGCGCCCCCAGCACCTGGGAGACGGCCGCCTCGATGGAAATGTGTGTCGTGTCGATGACCAGATCGGCGTCGTCCGGCTCCTCGTAAGGGTCGGAGACGCCGGTGAACTCGGGGATGAGCCCGGCGCGGGCCTTGGCGTACAGGCCCTTGCGGTCGCGGCGCTCGCATTCCTCCAGCGGGGTGGCCACGTGCACGAGCAGGAAGTCGGCCCCGACCGACTCGACCATCTCGCGCACCTCCTCGCGGGTGTCCGCGTAGGGGGCGATGGGGGCGCAGATCGCCAGCCCGCCGTGGCGCGCGGCCTCGGCGGCGACGAAGCCGATGCGCCGGATGTTGAGGTCGCGATCGTCCTTGGAGAACGTCAGGCCCTTGGACAGCAGGTGGCGGACCACGTCGCCGTCGAGGTAGGTGACCGTGCGGCTGCCCAGCTCCAGCAGCGAGTCGCGCAGGCCGCGGGCGATCGTGGACTTGCCGGAGCCGGACAGGCCGGTGAAGAAGACCACGAGCCCGCGCCGGTGCGGCGGTCCGGGGATGCGCACCGGCTCGGGGCCGGCCAGGTGCTCGGTGGCTCCGTAGGCGGTGGCGACGTGCTCGCGCAGCTCCAGGTCGATCTCGGGCTCCGCGCGCGGCGCCAGGGGCACCGAGACCACCAGCGTGCCCTCGGGCAGCTGCTCCTTGGCGCGCAGCGCGGCTCGTACGACGGCCGGGCCCGTCTCGCCGTAGGAGAGGGGGAGCAGCAGGATCACCGCGTCGAGCTCTTTGGCGGTGGCGACGATCTCGGTGAGGTCGTCGAGCGGTCCCCGCATGGTGACGGCGAGGGCTTCCCGCCCGTCGAGCTCGTCGCGTACCTGTGCCGGAGTACGGCGGAGCCGGGCGAACGGGCCGTGCTCCGGGGCGCCCAAGCCCTTCACCGGGCCGGAGGTCAGGCCGTCGGGCTCGCGCTCGGCGACGGTGAGCACGGCCAGCGGCACGCCCTCGGGGTCGAGCAGCGTGACCTCGTCACCGGGGGCGGCCGCTTCGGGCAGGTGGAGCGTGATGGGCGCGGGCCACGGGGTGCCGTCGGCGAGCGTGCCGCGCTCGTGCACCGCGTGCAGGTCGTCGTGGCCGAGGTACCCGTTCAACGGCTGGAACGCGCCCGAGAGCAGCAGCTCCAGATCGGCCAGCTCGTACACGCCGGGGGTCCACTCCACGTTCTGCCATCCCAACTATTCCGATTGAATTGGTAGGAAAGGAGTCTATCCTTTGCTACAAGTGTGTCGCTAGATGAGGCGTGCGAAGTGGTTCTGTGGCTTTCTGATGACCATGGCGATCTCGTCGTGTGAGGACGGGAAGCGGTCACGGGTCAGTTTGGCCGTCAGTGTGACGGCCGCGCGCCCGATGCGGCCCATGGCCGGGCCGCTGGTCGCCTCCTGGTCATCGGTGATCATGAGGCCGCGCGTCAGGCAGAAGGCGTGTATCCCGTCGCGCGAGGTCACCGGCCCGTAGACGGCCGGCAGCGGGCCCGGCGTGCTGGCGGCCACCAGGTGCCGCCAGAGCAGCCGCCGCAGCCAGGACGGGGTGATCCGGTCGAGCAGGCCGTAGGCGGACTTCCGGTCGCGCATGCGCAGCAGGATCAGCCCGCCGGGGCGCAGCGCCTGGAGCAGCCGGTCGAAGACCAGCTCGGCGTGCTGGATGCGCTCCAGCAGGAATGAGAGCTGGATCACGTCCACGGACCTCGGGGGCAGGGGCACGCAGCGCAGATCGCCCAGCGACCACCTGACGAGATCGGCTCGCTCGGCGACCGCCGTCCTGATCGGGGGCAGGTCCTCGTCGACACCGGTGATCCTGGTGTCGATCCGGTCCAGGACCAGTGGCTCGTCGTGCGCGCATCCGGCGACGAGCACGTCGAGCCGCCTGCCGAGCTGTCCGGCCCACTGTTCGCGGATCCGCTGACCAAAGAGATCGCCCCTCGGGGCTACCGACCGCACCTCAGACATGTCACCCAGAGTAATCAATCGACGCCAATTAGTAAGGCATTTCCCTGCTAGCTTCTGCGCCGTGAGTGATCTCGTGTACGTGGGCAACGCGAACGTCGACGCCGCGATGGACCATGGCTGGCTCCTGGGTCATTTCAAACCCTACGGGGACCCGAGACACAGCAATGACGTGGAAATCAAATGGGGCACCCACCTTCCGGGCGACGAGCGCGCCGAGTGGGTGAAAGGCGAAGAACGTACGGCGCTGCTGATCCTCATCTCGGGCCGCTTCCGCGTCGAACTACCGGGGAGAAGCGTGCTGCTCGCCGAGCGAGGCGACTACGTGGTCTGGGGCAAGGGCGTGGACCACTCCTGGCGCGCGGAGGAGGAGTCGGTGGTCCTGACGGTCCGCTGGCCGTCCGTCCCGGGCTACAAGGTCGCCGAGCAGGACGGGGGCGTGGGGCAGATGCGAATAGAGTAGAGGCACCCCCACGCCCGCCGGCTGGGGGTAATCGTCGTGGGGCTATCGAAAAATGAGTCTGTCCGGGCTTCTTGATCTTGTCATCTCCGACCCCAAGCTGACCGCCGCTCTGGAAGAGGGCGGAGACATCTCACTGGTGGCGCCGTCCGCGCTGCGGCCGTTCGGGGTGGCCGCGCTGGCCGGGCACGATCAGCGGGCCGTGCTGGCGATCACCGCCACCGGCCGCGAGGCGGAGGACCTGGCGAGCGCGCTGACCAGCCTGATCGAGCCCAGCTCCGTGGCCGTCTTCCCCGCCTGGGAGACGCTGCCGCACGAGCGGCTCTCCCCGCGCAGCGACACCGTGGGACAGCGGCTGGCGGTGCTCAGGAGGCTCTCGCACCCGGTCAAGGACGACCCGTCGGCCGGGCCGCTCAGCGTGGTCGTGGCCCCGATCAGGGCGCTGCTCCAGCCGATCATGAAGGGTCTGGGCGACCTGGAGCCGACCCGCCTGCGCGCGGGTGACGACGCCGACCTCGACGAGGTCGTGCGGCGCCTGGTCGAGAACGGCTATCACCGGGTCGACATGGTGGAGAAGCGGGGCGAGGTGGCGGTCCGCGGCGGGCTGCTCGACGTGTTCCCGCCGACCGAGGAGCATCCGCTGCGGCTGGAGTTCTGGGGCGACACCGTCGAGGAGATCCGCTGGTTCAAGGTGGCCGACCAGCGGTCGCTGGAGGCCGCGGACGGCGGGTTGTTCGCGCCGCCCTGCCGTGAGCTGCTGCTCACCGCCGAGGTCAGGGAGCGGGCGCGCGAGCTGGGCCGGGAGCACCCGGCGCTGGCCGACGTGCTCGACCAGCTCGCCGAGGGGACGCCGGTCGAGGGCATGGAGGCGTTCGCGCCCGTGCTGGCGGGGGAGATGGACCTGCTGGTCGACCACCTGCCCGCCAACGCCGCGGTGTTCGTCTGCGACCCCGAGCGGATCAGGAGCCGGGCCGAGGAGCTCGTCCGCACCTCGCAGGAGTTCCTGGAGGCGTCGTGGATCAACGCCGCGGCCGGGGGCGAGGCGCCGATCGATCTCGGCGCGGCGGCGTTCCGCTCGCTCGAGGAGATCCGCGGGCACGCCGACGTGCTGGGGCAGCCGTGGTGGACGATGGCGCCGTTCGGGGCCGGGGTCGAGCTCGACGCGCAGGACTCCGAGGCGTACCGGGGCGACACCAGGAAGGCGCTCGACGACGTCAAGGGCTGGCTGGCCGAGGACAAGGCGGTCGTGCTGCTCAGCGAGGGGCACGGCCCGGCCGAGCGCATGGTCGAGGTCCTCAAGGGCGTGGACGTTCCCGCCCGGTTGGTGAAATATCTGGATAAGTCGCCAGATCCGAAGGTTGTCCATGTCTCGACGGGGTTGATCGAGCACGGGTTCATCACCCCCAACCTCGCGGTGCTCACCCACCTCGACCTCGTCGGCCAGAAGGCGTCCACCAAGGACATGCGCCGCCTGCCGTCCCGCCGCCGCAACATGGTCGACCCGCTCCAGCTCAAGGTCGGCGACCACGTGGTGCACGAGCAGCACGGCGTCGGCCGCTACGTCGAGATGGTGCAGCGGACGGTCCAGGGCGCGACGCGCGAATACCTGGTCATCGAGTACGCCAAGGGCGACCGCCTGTACGTGCCGACGGACCAGCTGGACGAGGTCACCCGCTACGTCGGCGGCGAGGCCCCGACGCTCAACCGGATGGGCGGCGCCGACTGGGCCAAGGCCAAGTCCCGGGCGAAGAAGGCGGTCAAGGAGATCGCGGGCGAGCTCATCCGCCTCTACTCCGCGCGCATGGCCTCGCCCGGCCACGCCTTCGCCGCCGACTCCCCGTGGCAGCGTGAGATGGAGGACGCCTTCCCGTACGCCGAGACCGGCGACCAGTTGGAGGCCATCGACGAGGTCAAGCGCGACATGGAGCGCGGCGTCCCGATGGACCGGCTGATCTGCGGCGACGTCGGCTACGGCAAGACCGAGATCGCGGTGCGGGCGGCGTTCAAGGCGGTCCAGGACGGCAAGCAGGTGGCTGTGCTGGTGCCGACCACGCTGCTGGTGCAGCAGCACATGTCGACGTTTACCGAGCGGTTCTCCAGCTTTCCCGTCGCGCTCAGGCCGGTCTCCCGCTTCCAGACCGACGGCGAGGTCAAGGGCACCCTGGAGGGGCTCCGCAGCGGCGCCGTGGACCTGGTGATCGGCACCCACCGGCTGCTCAGCCCCGAGGTCAGGTTCAAGGACCTGGGGCTGATCATCATCGACGAGGAGCAGCGGTTCGGCGTCGAGCACAAGGAGGCCATGAAGCACCTGCGCACCCAGGTGGACGTGCTGGCCATGTCGGCCACGCCTATCCCGCGCACGCTGGAGATGGGCCTGACCGGCATCAGGGAGATGTCGACCATCCTCACCCCGCCGGAGGAGCGGCACCCGATCCTCACCTTCGTCGGACCGTACGACGAGAAGCAGATCGCGGCCGCCATCAGGCGCGAGCTGATGCGTGACGGTCAGATCTTCTTCGTGCACAACCGGGTGGCCTCGATCAACCGGGTGGCCGCCCGGATCAGGGAGCTGGTGCCCGAGGCGCGCATCGCGGTGGCGCACGGGCAGCTCAACGAGCACCAGCTGGAGAAGATCATGGTCGGCTTCTGGGAGCGCGAGTACGACCTGCTGGTCTGCACCACGATCGTGGAGTCCGGCCTCGACGTGCCCAACGCCAACACGCTGATCGTCGACCGGGCGGACAACTACGGCCTCTCGCAGCTGCACCAGCTGAGGGGCCGGGTCGGGCGAGGCAGGGAGCGGGGTTACGCCTACTTCCTCTACCCGCCGGAGAAGCCGCTCACCGAGACCGCCCACGAGCGGCTGGCGACGATCTCGCAGCACACCGAGATGGGCGCGGGCATGTACGTCGCGATGAAGGACCTGGAGATCCGCGGCGCGGGCAACGTGCTCGGCGCCGAGCAGTCGGGCTTCATCGCGGGTGTCGGCTTCGACCTGTACGTTCGGCTCATGGCCGAGGCCGTGCAGGAGCAGAAGGCCAAGCTGTCCGGCGTGGAGGTGGCGGAGGAGCACCACGACGTCAAGGTCGAGCTGCCGATCAACGCGCACATCCCGCATGACTACGTGACCTCCGAACGGCTGCGCCTGGAGGCGTACAAGCGGATCGCCGCCATCTCGGCCGACATCCACATCGACGAGGTCCGCGCCGAGCTGACGGACAGATACGGCAAGCCGCCCGTCGAGGTGGAGAACTTGCTGGCCGTCGCGCGTTTCCGCATCCGGGCCCGCCAGGCCGGGCTCACCGATGTCACGCTGATGGGCCAGAACATCAAGTTCGGCCCGGTCAGGTTGCGGGAGTCGCAGCAGGTACGCCTCGACCGGCTGTACAAGAAGGCCATCTACAAGCAGGCGGCGGAGACGCTGCTGGTCCCGGCGCCGAAGACCAAGCCGCTGGGCGGGCAGCCGCTTCGCGACCTCAACCTGCTCAAATGGTGCGGGGACCTGGTCGAGGCGATGTTCCTTGAGCCGGCGAGGGTAAGCTAGCCGCGGTTTTGTCGGAAAGGACGCACGTGAAGTCGATTCGAGTGGCAGTGGCCGCTGCAGTGGTGGGTGTCGCGCTGACCGCCTGCTCCTCGCCCATGGAGGCCGGTGCCGTGGCCGTGGTGGGGCATGAGCGGATCTCGGCGCGCGACCTGAACAAGAACGTCCAGGCGTACGAGGCCGCGCTGCGGAAGGTCAACATCGAGCCGTCGCAGCTCGGTGTGTCGGTCAACCAGTTCGTCCTGTCCAGGATGGCCGAGCAGAGCCGGCAGCAGCAGCTGGCCGACAAGTTCGGGGTGCAGGTCAGCGACACGGAGATCGACACCGCCGCCCAGGACAAGGGTGAGCAGCAGACGCCCGAGATGAACCTGCTGTCCAAGGCCGTCGACCCGACCGACCCGCGCGGCTACCTGCGGGCGATGATCGGCGTGAACAAGGTGATCGAGAAGTTCGGCGGTTCGCAGAACCAGCAGGCCGTGGAGAAGTTCAAGGTCGAGTACAACGCGCTCGCCCCGGTCTTCAGCCCCCGCTACGGCAAGATCGGGCAGCAGGGCTTCGTCGACGCCGGCCGCTTCGGCAAGCCGTCGGAGACCACCGAGCAGACCGACCAGGCCCAGCAGCAACAGCAGCAGCAGTCGCAGGGCTAGTCGTGCCGCTGATCGTCGTCACCACCTCGCCGCGGGTCGCGCCCGGTCTGCTGAGCCACCAGGCGTGGCAGGCGTTCGGTTCGGGCCCCGTGCTGACCGGGTCCGAGGATCATCCGCAGCTGCCCTACCTGGCCGAGGCCGGGGTCGAGGTGGCCGTCGTCACGCCCGACCCCGCCGCGCTGGCGCGGCGGGCGGTGACGGAGACGGTGGTCTGGCTGGCCGCCGCCGACTCCGAGGACTTCATGCGCTCGGTCGGCCACGCCGCCGTCGCGATGGCCGAGCCGCCGCTGATCGAGGTGGTGCCGGGCTCGTACGATCTGCCGGGCGCGCGGGTGCTCGACCTGGTCGCGGTGATGGACCGGCTGCGCACCGAGTGCCCGTGGGACCGCAAGCAGACGCACGAGACCTTGGTGCCGTACCTGCTCGAAGAGGCATACGAGGTGCTGGAGACGATCGAGCAGGGCGACTACCCGGCGCTCCGCGAGGAGCTGGGCGACCTGTTGCTCCAGGTGGCCTTCCACGCGCGGGTGGCCGACGGGTTCGACATGGACGACGTGGCCGAGGGGATCGTCGAGAAGCTGGTGCGGCGCCATCCGCACGTGTTCGGCTCGGTGCGGGCGGAGACCGCCGACGAGGTGAACGACAACTGGGAGGCGATCAAGGCGGCCGAGCGCGCGTCGAAGGGCGACGCCCCGTCGGTGCTCGACGGGGTGCCGATGGGGCAACCCGCGCTGTCGCTGGCGGCCCAGTTGGTGCGCCGGGCCGAGCGCGCAGGCGCCCCCGATGGGCTGGCTGCCGCGATCGGGCAGGGGGTGGGGCGCGAGCTGTTCGACCTCGTCCGCCGCGCCCAGGACGCGGGCCTCGACGCCGAAGCCGAGCTCCGCGCCGCCGCCCGCTACTACCGTGACCGCGTGCTCCGCTGGGAGTCCGGGCGCGAGTCGCCGTAACCCCGCCGCCACGCGGGTTCTCCGGGGATTTGGCGGAGTGTCATGCTTCCGGCTGCTGCCTGGTCCCGGCCGACCGATAGGCTCTGAAGGCATATTTGCCTTTCGATTTAGGAGCGCTACCCGTGGCTACCATCGAGGTCGTATACGCTCGCGAGATCCTCGACTCCAGGGGCAACCCGACCGTCGAGGTCGAGGTGATCCTCGACGACGGCGGCAGGGGACGCGCGGCGGTGCCCAGCGGCGCGTCGACCGGCCAGTTCGAGGCCGTGGAGCTGCGTGACGGAGACGAGCGTTACGGCGGCAAGGGCGTGGAGAAGGCCGTGCTCGCCGTCACCGACGAGATCTTCGAAGAGATCAACGGCATCGAGGCCGAGGACCAGCGCATCATCGACCAGATCATGATCGACCTCGACGCGACGCCCAACAAGTCCAAGCTGGGCGCCAACGCCATCCTGGGCGTCTCGCTGGCCGTGGCCAAGGCCGCCGCCGACAGCGCCGAGCTGCCGCTGTTCCGTTACCTGGGCGGCCCCAACGCCCACGTGCTGCCCGTGCCGATGATGAACATCCTCAACGGCGGCGCCCACGCCGACACCAACGTCGACATCCAGGAGTTCATGATCGCGCCGATCGGGGCGCCCACGTTCCGCGAGGCCGTGCGCATGGGCACCGAGGTCTACCACGCGCTCAAGGGCGTGCTGAAGGAGAAGGGCTACGCCACGGGGCTGGGCGACGAGGGCGGCTTCGCGCCCAACCTGCCGTCCAACCGCGACGCGCTCGACCTGATCCTGGTCGCGATCGAGCGGGCCGGCTACACGCCGGGCGAGGACGTCGCGCTGGCGCTCGACGTGGCCGCGTCCGAGTTCCACAAGGACGGCGTCTACACGATCGACGGCAAGGGCGTGTCGGCCCAGGAGCTCATCGCCTTCTACGCGGACCTGGTCGACAACTACCCGCTCGTGTCGATCGAGGACCCGCTCGACGAGGAGGACTGGGCCGGCTGGAAGGCCATCACCGAGGCCATCGGCGACAAGGTCCAGCTCGTCGGCGACGACCTGTTCGTGACCAACCCGGAGCGGCTCGGGCGCGGCATCGCCGAAGGCACCGCCAACGCGCTGCTGGTCAAGGTCAACCAGATCGGCACCCTGTCCGAGACCCTCGACGCGGTAGACCTGGCCCACCGCAGCGGCTACCGGTGCATGATGAGCCACCGTTCCGGCGAGACCGAGGACACGACGATCGCCGACCTGGCCGTGGCGGTCAACTGCGGCCAGATCAAGACCGGCGCCCCCGCCCGCTCGGACCGGGTGGCCAAGTACAACCAGCTCCTGCGCATCGAGGAAATTCTCGACGACGCCGCTCGCTACGCGGGTCGCGCGGCTTTTCCGCGCTTCCGGCGCTAGTTTCGGGTACGGCTCGCGGCATGGCGGGTGTGCCGCGAGCCGCTCAGAATCGGCGAACACGACTGTCCGCCCAGGCCTGGGCCGGTCGCCACGCCGGGCCGGGCACTGAGGGGGTATGGAGCGTTGGCGAAGAGGCCACAACTGACCGGACGGGCCGCCATCCTCGCGATCGTGGTGTGCGCGATCGCCATGAGCCTGGCCTATCCTGTGCGCGAGTACATCGCGCAGCGCCGCGGCATCGCGGAGTTGCAGGCGGAGAAGGCGCGGGTCGAGGCCGACCGCCAGGCGCTGGCCGCTCAGGCGGAGCAGATCCGCGATCCCAACTGGATCAAGCGGACGGCCAAGGAACGGCTGCACTACTGCGGGCCGGGCGAGAAGTGCTACGTGGTCATGGACGCCGAGCCGGACAAGACCGAGAAGACGGTCAAGCAGCCCGCGACGCGGCCGCCGTGGTACCAGACGCTGTGGGAATCGGTCGAGGCCGTCGACACGGGCCATGGCCGCAAGGCCGGATAAGACGGGGAGAGCGTTGGACAGCAGTGACGTCGAAGCGGTGCAGCGGCAACTGGGGCGCCCGCCGAGAGGGCCGCGCGAGGTGGCGCACCGCTGCCCGTGCGGCAACCCCGACGTGGTGGAGACCGCGCCGAGGCTGCCCGACGGCTCACCGTTCCCCACCCTCTACTACCTGACCTGCCCCAAGGCGGCCTCCGCGATCGGCACCCTGGAGGGCTCGGGGCTGATGCGGGAGATGCAGGCCAGGCTGGCCACCGATCCCGAGCTGGCCGCCGCCTACCAGGCCGCTCACGACGACTACGTGGCCAGGCGCGACAAGGCGGCGGAGGATCAGGGCCTGGAGCCGCTGCCGCGCGACATGCAGAGCACCGGCGGCATGCCGCTGAGGGTGAAATGCCTGCACGCGCTCGTCGCGCACGAGCTGGCGGTGCCCGGATCCAACCCGTTCGGCCGGGAGGCGCTGGATGCCCTCCCCGATTGGTGGAGTGACGGACCATGCGTGTAGCCGCCGTTGACTGCGGCACCAACTCCGTACGCCTGCTGATCGCCGACATCGCCGACACCGGCCATGAGGTTTCCGACGGCACGCGGGCCCACGGCGGGCCGGTCGACGTCGAGCGGCGGATGGAGATCGTCCGGCTGGGCGAGGGGGTCGACAAGACGGGGCGACTGGCTCCCGAGGCGCTGGAGCGGACGTTCGCCGCGATGCGGATCTACCGCAAGCTCATCGACCAGCACGGCGCCACGGCGACCCGGGTGGTGGCGACCAGCGCGACGCGTGACGCCGCCAACAGGCAGGAGTTCGTCGACGGGGTGCGCGAGATCTTCGGGGTCGAGCCCGAGGTGGTGACGGGCGCGGAGGAGGCCGAGCTGTCGTTCGTCGGCGCGACCAGAGGGCTGGTCCGCTTGTCGCGCGAGACCGGGATGCCGCAGGGGCCGCTCCCGCCCTACCTGGTCGTCGACATCGGCGGCGGCTCGACCGAGTTCGTGGTCGGCTCCGAGCACGTCATCGGCGCGCTGTCGGTCGACATCGGCTGCGTACGGCTGACGGAGCGTCACCTGCGCACAGCGGGGGCCGCCCCGGAAGAACCGCCGTCGGTGCGCGCGCTGGAGGCCATGGTGGCCGACATCGAGGCCGCGCTCGATCGGGTGGCCGAGGCGGTGCCGGTTCGGGAGGCGCACACACTGGTCGGTCTGGCCGGCTCCGTCACGACGGTGGCGGGCATCGCGCTCGACCTTCCCGCGTACGTTCCGGAGCGGATCCATCACTCCCGGATCACCGCCCAGCAGGTTCACGACGTCACCCGGCGACTGCTCGCGATGACCCATAGTGAGCGGGCCCGGATTCCGGTGATGCATCCCGGAAGAGTTGACGTGATTTGTGCCGGAGCGCTGATTCTGGACCGCCTCGTACGGCGTTTCGCGTTTCCGCAGGTAGTCGTGAGTGAACACGACATCCTTGATGGAATCGCCTACTCCATAGCCTGATATTTCGACGAAACCCGGACATACGGGGTTTTCAGTTGTGTTGAGCGTGCAATCAGTTTTGTGCTTAGGTATGGGCAGCATTGCGGGGGCTTTGCCATATCGCCGGACACGGATGGTGTCGGCGTGGCAACCGTTCCCGAGCGCGTCTTTTCCCTAACGGAATGGAGCACTCTCAGATGAAGTCCTCTCCTTTAGCGCGGAAGGCGGCGGCGTTCGGCGCCTCCACCGCCGTGCTGGGCGCCATGATCGCGGGGCTGGCAGCCGCTCCCGCGCAGGCGTCCACCCAGGCCACCGCGGGTAAGGCCAGCACCGCGGCCACCTCCTCCAAGGCCCGGCCCAAGGTCTCGGTGTCCACGCCCAAGGCGTCGACCCGCGACTACGACGGTGCCTGCCCGGTCAAGGTCGGCATCACGGCCAAGGTCAACGTCAAGCTCGACGGCAAGACCGACCTCGCCTACCGCTGGCTCCACGGTGACGGCTCCAAGGGCAAGGTCAAGGTCCTGAAGCTCAAGGGCCACGGCACCAAGTCGGTCAAGATCGGCCAGACGCTGTCCTTCGACGAGGACGTCAAGGGCTGGGAGGCCGTGCAGGTCCTCAGCCCCCGCAAGGTGACGTCCAAGAAGGGCTACTTCTCGGTCAGTTGCCAGAAGGAAGTCGTCATCGACGACAACGGTGACGACAAGAAGGTCTCGGTCAGCGCCTGGGCCGACCCGAGCTCGTACACCGGCCCCTGTACCCCCGGCGACAAGATCAACTTTGTTGGCCGGATCAAGGTCAGCGACCCGTCGTGGGTCAGGTACCGCTGGGTGCTGGACGGCCGCGTCGTCGACTCCGGCAACGCCAGGGTGCGCCACTCGCGGACCGTCTCCTTCGGGTACTCGCCGCGGGTCAGCGAGCGCGGCTACGCCCTGCTGCAGGTCGTCGGTAACGACGGTCGCTCGTCCGACCGGGCCTACTACAAGGTCACGTGTGAAGACCCGGCTCCCTCGGTGAAGGTCACGGCCACCAACCTGGTGACCGCCACCAACAACGACGGCTGCAAGGTCGGCGCGCACGCCACCATCAACTCGACCGGCCGTGCGCGGGTCGAGTACGTGTGGTCGGTCAACGGCAGGCCCGTCGACAAGGACGCGGTCTACTTCGGCCGCGAGGGCTCGCGTACCGTCGACCTGTCGGACCGCGTTCTGTCCGGTGACGCGACCAAGGGTGGAAAGGTCACCCTGACCGTCTCCGGTCCGAGCAACAACGACTCGATCACGCAGTCCTACGCCGCGTGCGTGGCGCCGAAGCCGAAGATCACGGTTTCGAGCATCACGGTCGGCCAGCGCAACGACTTCTGTGCCGACAAGCGCGGCCCGGGCGTCGACTTCAAGGCCACGATCTCCAGCTCCGCTCCGACCACCGTCAAGTACTACTGGGTGATCGACGGCAAGCGGGAGAACCCGGACCTTGAGCGTCAGGTCAGCGGCAGTGTCGACGTGACCTGGGGCATCGCCGGCGCGCAGAGCGCCAACGAGACCAAGGGCTCTGTCTCGCTCGTGGTCGTCAGCCCCGACGCCGCGTCTTCGGCCACCGCCTTCTCGGTGACCTGCCCGAAGCCCAGCGTCTGATCGGTTGAACCGAACCGGGTGGTGCCCTCCGGCGCCACCCGGTTTTTCGTTGTCGCTACCGTTGCGACGTGAGCTTCGTACCTCCCGGCACCGGCTGGCCCGGCGACCCGGCGACCGCTGACACCCCGGTCGCCCACGACCCCGCCGACGTGCGCCGTCTGGCCGCCGCCGGCGGCACTCTGGCGGAGCTCACCGCCGCGCAGTCCGTGTGCCGGGCCTGCCCGCGCCTGGTGGAATGGCGCGAGGACGTGGCCGAGGTGAAGCGGCGCGCGTTCATGGACGAGACGTACTGGGGGCGGCCGGTCGCCGGGTGGGGCGACGACGAGCCGCGTGTCCTGCTCGTCGGCCTCGCTCCGGCCGCGCATGGGGGCAACAGGACCGGGCGGATCTTCACGGGTGACCGCAGCGGCGACTGGCTGTTCGCTTCGCTGTACCGCGTCGGCCTCGCCGTACAGGAGACGAGCACGCACGCCGGTGACGGGCAGAGGCTGATCGGCGCCCGGATGCTGGCCTCGGTGCGGTGCGCGCCGCCCGCGAACAAGCCCACGCCCGAGGAGCGGGCCACCTGCCTGCCGTGGATGTCCCGTGAGCTCGCGCTGACCGCGCCGAGCGTGCGGGTGGTCGTGGCGCTGGGCGGGTTCGCCTGGCAGGCCATGTGGCCCGCGCTCAAGGAGGCCGGTTACTCGCTGCCGCGCAGTAGGCCGCCGTTCGGGCACGGCGTCGAGGTCCAGGTCTCCTACGGCCAGGCGCCGGTGACCCTGCTGGGCTGCTATCACCCCAGCCAGCAGAACACCTTCACCGGCAGGGTGACCGCCCGGATGCTCGACGACGTCTTCGCCAGAGCCAGGGAGCTGGGGGTGTGACGTGTCGCACGACCTGGGGATTGGCTTTTGGGGATGTCTTTGACGTAACCTTGTGAATAGTTTCACAAGCTCCCCCGCAAGGGATGGGACCAGAGGATGAACAAGCACATTCTGATCGTCGGCGGCGGTTACGTCGGCCTCTACACGGCATTGCGACTGCAGCACAAGCTCCGCACGGAGCTGCGCGACGGCGAAGTGCGCATCACGATCATCGACCCCCACTCCTACATGACCTACCAGCCGTTCCTGCCTGAGGCGGCGGCCGGCAACCTCTCCCCGCGGCACGTGGTCGCCCCGCTGCGCCGGGTGCTGCCCAAGGTGAGCGTGCTCAACGGCACGGTCACCGCGATCGACCACGGAGAGCGGTCCGTCACCTTCCAGCCGGCCAAGGGCGAGCCCCGCCAGATCGCCTACGACGTGATCGTGATGGCCGCCGGCTCGATCTCGCGTACGCTGCCGATCCCGGGGCTGACCGACATCGGCATCGGGTTCAAGACCGTGGGCGAGGCCATCGCGCTGCGCAACCGGGTCCTGCACCTGCTCGATGTCGCCGAGTCGACCGAGGACGTGGAGGCGCGCCGCCGGGCGCTCACGTTCGTCGTCGTCGGCGCGGGCTTCGCGGGCGTCGAGGCGCTGGCCGAGCTCGAGGACATGGCCAAGCACTCGACCCGCTACTACCGCAACATCAAGCCGGCCGACATCCGCTGGGTGCTGGTGGAGGCCACGAACCGGGTGCTGCCCGAGGTCGGCCCAGAGATGGGCAAGTGGACGCTGGAGCAGCTGCGCGAGCGCGGCATCGAGGTGAAGCTCGACACGCGCCTGGAGTCGTGCGAGGGCGGCCACGTGGTGCTCTCCGACGGCACCGAGTTCGACGCCGAGACCCTCGTGTGGACCGCGGGCGTCAAGCCCAGCCCGGTGGTCAACGACGGCGGTCTGCCGCTCGACGAGCGCGGCCGGATCAAGACCACGACCAGGCTGACCGTCGCGGGCGTCACGGACGCCTTCGCCGCCGGTGACGCGGCGGGCGTGCCCGACGTGACGAACCCCGGCCAGTATTGCGCGCCCAACGCCCAGCACGCCGTACGTCAGGCCAAGGTGCTGGCCGACAACCTGGTCCGCCATCTGCGGGGGCAGGAACTGGTCGACTACCGCCACAAGTATGTCGGATCGGTCGCCGGTCTCGGTCTGCATCAGGGGGTCGCGAACGTCTATGGCGTCAAGCTTCGCGGATTCCCTGCGTGGTTCATGCACCGCACTTACCATCTGTCGCGGGTGCCGACGCTGAACCGCAAGGTCCGTGTCGTCGTCGACTGGACGCTGGCCTTGTTCTTCAAGCGGGAGACCATCTCACTGGGCGAGATGGAGCACCCGCGCGACGGGTTCAGGGCCGCCGTGGCGACGACCCGCCGCTAGCCGCCAGCTCGTGTACAGCAGCGCCCCGGTGCGGCCGCGTCGGGGCGTTCCGGCATCCTCGGCCTCGATAGAGAGGGGACCCACGAGTGGGGCTCTCAGCGGTGACGGTGCTCGGCGTGGACCGGCCCGGCGTGATCGCCGCGGTCACCGGCTCGCTCGCCGACTGCGGGGCGAACATCCAGGACTCGACCATGACGCTGCTCGGCGGCCATGTCGCGATGATGCTGCTGGTCTCGGGCGATCTGAGCGCCGAGGAGCTCTGCAAGCACCTCTGCGCGCCGGAGCTGGTGGTGACCGCCTCGGCCGTCGAGGCCCGCCGTTATTTCGGCAGGCGGCCGACCGGTCTCGGCTACGTCCTGACCGTTCACGGCCCCGACCGGCCGGGCATCATCTCGGCCATCAGCGCCGTGCTCGCCTCGGTGGGCGGCAACATCACCGGCATGAGCACTCGGCTCACCGGCCGGCTCTACGTCCTGATCGCCGACGTCGAGTTGCCCGAGGAGGTCGATGTAGCCGGGCTGATGCGCCGGCTGGCCACGGTCGGCTCGGGTCTCGAGTCCGAGATCACCTTCCGCCCCGTTGAACCGGACCTGCTGTGACCTGGCCGGACGGGATCGTCCGCGGCGTCCTCGACGCTCCGCACCCGCTCCTGTCCGCCCGGGCCCAGCAGGTGGACCCAACAGACCCCCGCGTGGTGGCCGCGGCGGCCGACCTCCTCGCCACCCTGCGCAGCGAGCCGAGGACGGCGGGCCTGGCTGCCCCCCAGATCGGGCTGAGCTGGCGGCTGATCGCCTTCGACGCCGCGGGGCACCCAAGGGGTCGGTCCTGGGCCGGCGAGCTCGTGGTGGTCAATCCACGCCTCGCTGAGGCGTCCCGCTGGAGCGCGGGGCGCGAGGGGTGCGTCTCGATCGCGGATCTTACCGGTGACGTACGGCGAGCGACCCGTATCACAGTGTTCGGCAGCTTGCCTGGGACGGGAGATCCCGTCACCATCGAGGCGGATGCATTCGAAGCTAGGTGCATTCAGCATCAACTGGACCATCTCGACGGCGTTCTGTTCCTGGACAGAGTGCCAGGAGCCCTATCACTTCACCGCAGACTTCACAGTTGTGACGCCTGATACGAAGTTGTGCTCCTCGGGAGCATGGTCCGTTTCGTATGATTGCGGCGCCCCCGTAGCCCAAAGGCAGAGGCAAACCCCTTAAAAGGGTTGTAGTGCGGGTTCGAATCCCGCCGGGGGCACCCGCGTCTACCATAGGAAATGCCCCATTAAACAACCCACAGTAACCGCGGGAACTCAGGAACGCACTCGTTCGTTGTCCACCACGCTGAAGTCTCGAAACCACATAGATCTGAGCGCCGGTTGACCTAGGCGACGCCGGGTCCAATAAGCTCGGCGCACAGGAGGCAGCGATGGAGAGCAAGAACCCCGTTTTCAACAGGTCAAGGCAGTCGGCCGGGTGGCAGGGCACGACGCCGACGCCCGGCGACCTGCAGAACATGTACGACTCGCCGTCGTACGCCCCTTCGGCCCCGCCCGCCTACCGGACGATGACGATCGACGACGTCGTGGTCCGCGGATTCATGACCCTGGGCACGCTCGTCGTGGCCGCGGCCGCGGCCTGGTATCTGAACGTCTCCCTGGGTGTGGCCATCGGCGCGGCCATCGTCGCGCTCGTCCTGGGGTTGATCGCCTCGTTCAGGATGAGCACCAACCCGGTGTTGATCCTCAGCTACGCCGCGTTCGAAGGAATCTTCCTCGGCGCGATCAGCAGCGCCTACGAGAATCTCTACAACGGGATCGTGCTCCAGGCGGTGCTCGGCACCGCGTTCGCTTTCGGCGGAGTCCTGACCGTCTACGCGTTGCGCATCGTCAGGGTGACGCCGAAGTTCATCCGGTTCGTGGTCGCCGCCGGCATCGCGGCCATCGGGCTGATGCTCGTCAACCTGATCGCCGGCTTCTTCGTCGCGGGCGGCATCGGCCTGCGTACCGACTCCCCGCTCGGCTGGATCTTCAGTGTCGCGATGATCCTGCTCGGCTGCTTCTTCCTGCTGCTCGACTTCAACTCGGTCGAGGAAGGCGTCCGGCAGGGCGCGCCGGAGAAGTTCGCCTGGCAGTGCGCCTTCGGGCTCACGCTGACCCTCGTGTGGATCTACCTCGAGGTCCTGCGGTTCATCAGCATTTTCACTCGCAGCGACTGACCGTTCGCCTCCTGGACCCCGTCGAACCGGCGGGGTCCTTCGCTTTGCGCGACCGAAAATCTACCCGCCGTCACAAAATGGTCGGAGGTTGGGGCTTGTCAATCCGGGGGACGTGTTGCAGTGTCGAGCAAAGGACCTTAATCCGTGGAGGTGCCCATGTCCTTGAACCACTCACCGGAGACGCACACGAAGCTCATCGCCAGGGTCCCAACGATAACGGGACGCGAACTCCCAGAGTGGTTTCAAGCCATCGACAACGGCCCGTCCTTCCTGAGGTGTGACGAGCGGGCCAACTGGCTCGCCGACGAGCACGGGCTGACCCATGGCTACGCCGCCGCGATCGTGCACGAACACGAGCGGTTCCGCCATAACCGCACGGGCTTCCTGTAGGCCCGCACTCCGATCCGCGCCCGTGCCGTTGGCACGGGCGCGTAATCATGGGTGCATGGACCTAGACGACGCACGTGACTTCCTGCGGCACAACCACCGCGCCATCCTCCTCACCAGGCACGGCGACGGCCGTCCGCAGATGTCCCCGGTGGCGGTGGGCGTGGACGCCGAGGGCTACCTCGTCATCAGCACCAGGGAGACGGCCGCGAAGACCCGCAACATCCGCCGCGACAACAGGGTGGCGATCTGTGCCTTCACGGACGCCTTCTACGGGAACTGGATCCAGGTAGAGGGCGAGGCGGAGATCATCTCCCTCCCGGATGCCATGGATCACCTGATCGCCTACTACCGCGGCATCTCGGGCGAACATCCGGACTGGCCGGACTACGAGGCGGCGATGGTCCGCGACAAGAGGGTCATCGTCCGGGTGACTCCGGTTCAGGCCGGGCCGGACCGCCACGGGTAGGGGAAGTCCGAAGAAGACGGCCAAGGACGCGCACGTCACGGCGGGCGGCCCGCATCGCCGGAGGAGCGTTCCCCTGGACGGGCGCCAACCCCGTATGGCGGTTGGCGCCCACCGGGCCGGCCGTAAAAGCTAGGAAAGGCGTTCCAGGACCATCGCCATGCCCTGCCCGCCGCCCACGCACATGGTCTCCAGGCCGATCGACTTGTCGTGATGCCGGAGGCTGTTGATCAGCGTGGAGGTGATGCGCGCGCCCGTCATGCCGAACGGGTGCCCGACGGCGATCGCGCCGCCGTTGACGTTGAGCCGGTCGAGGTCGATGCCCAGATCCCGGTAGGAAGGGATGACCTGCGCGGCGAACGCCTCGTTGATCTCCACCAGGTCGACGTCGTCGATCGCCATCCCCGCGCGGGCGAGCGCCTGCTTCGAGGCCTCGACCGGGCCGAGGCCCATGATCTCGGGGGACAGGCCCGTGACGCCGGTGGAGACGATCCGCGCCAGCGGCGTGATGCCCAGTTCGGCCGCCCGCGTGTCGCTCATCACGATGACGGCGGCGGCGCCGTCGTTGAGCGGGCAGCAGTTGCCGGCCGTGACCGTGCCGTCGGGGCGGAAGACCGGCTTCAGCCCCGCCACCCCCTCGTACGTGGTCCCGGCCCGCGGGCCGTCGTCCTTGCTGACCACGGTGCCGTCGGGGAGCGTCGCCGGGGTGATGTCCTTCTGCCAGAAGCCGTCGGCCAGCGCCTTCTCGGCGAGGTTTTGCGAGCGTACGCCGAACTCGTCCTGGTCGCGCCGGGTGACGCCCTTGATCTGGGCGAGGTTCTCGGCGGTCTGGCCCATCGCGATGTAGATGTCGGGGATCGTGTCGTCCTCGCGCGGGTCGTGCCAGGTCCGCCCGCCCTCGGCGAACGCCTTGCTGCGCCCGATGGCGTCGTGGAAGATCGGGTTCTGGGTGTCGGGCAGCGAGTCGGAGTTGCCCTTGACGAACCGCGACACCATCTCCACGCCCGCGGACACGAACACGTCGCCCTCGCCCGCCTTGATCGCGTGGAAGGCCATCCTGGTGGTCTGCAGCGACGACGAGCAGTAGCGGGTGACGGTGGTGCCCGGCACGCTGTCGAGGCCGAGCATCACCGACACGACGCGGGCCATGTTGAAGCCCTGCTCGCCGCCGGGCAGGCCGCAGCCGAGCATGAGGTCGTCGATCGTGGTGGGGTCGAGCTGGGGCACCTTGGCCAGCGCGGCCTTGATCATCTGCACGGTGAGGTCGTCGGGACGGATGTCCTTCATCGAACCCTTGAAAGCCCGCCCAATGGGTGAGCGCGCGGTAGCGACGATCACAGCTTCAGCCATCTTCATCCTCCTGTGTCCGGCCTTTAGAACTATATTCCAGTCCTATCGGCAGGGCACGGTGGCCCCGGCCCGGGTTGCTAGCCGTACATGCCCGGAGCCGTGGCCGCGCCGTCGTTGACCGCGTGGACGCCGCCCTTCTCGTCCCGCCAGAGGCGCCAGCCGTCCTGGCTGCCGGTGAACCAGGGGGGCGGTGCCGCCGAGGTCCCGAGCCGTTTGCCGGTCGACAGGTCGTACTCGCAGATGGCCGCTATCGAGTAGAAGCCGGGGGCCTGGGCGCGGAGCGGGAGCGGCTTGGGGTCGGTGACGCAGAAGGACCAGCCGCGCTGGTTGTCGACCGGGACCGAGGTGCCCGTCGTCAGGTCGAAGGCGGCGCCCTTGGCGTCGTGCTTGAGGAAGCCCAGCCTCTCCATGTGGTCGGGGAAGGCCAGCCACCAGCCGGAGCCGGGCACCTCGGAGGCGGCGATCTGGCCGACGACCCGGCCGCTCTCCGAGTCGAGCCGGGCGAAGCCGCCGTAGGTGCCCTGCTGGTCGACCGGGCGCACTACGGGGGCGTATCCGGGGCTGCCGCTGGGGTAGACGCGGACGACCGAGGGACGCATCCAGTTGATCGTGCCGTCGCCGATCTTGACGGAGAACAGGCCGAACGTGGAGACCTTCTTCGTCTGCGGGTTCGTGTAGGGGGCGACGTAGCCGATCAGGTTGTCGCTCGTCGAGCCGAAGGCCCATCCGCCCGACATGTCGATGCCGGGACCGAGCGCCTGCTCGATCGGCTGCTGCCACTGCAGCTTGCCGGTCTTGAGCTCGTACGACTCGATCATGGGGTGGGCGGCCAGGCGGAGCAGCAGCACCCGGTCGGCGTCGGACCACTCGACCTCGGCGATGCCGGGCAGCTTCCACAGCTGCTTGCCGGTGGCCGGGTCGAGCACCACCACGCGGGCGCTGGCGAGCGCGGTGTGCTCCGACAGGCAGATGTAGGTGCCGCAGCGCTGGGGGCCGAACGTGGAATGCACGGGCCGCGTCCACTTCTGCGTGCCGGTGCGCGCGTCGCGGGCGACGAGGGCGGCGTTCCAGCGGCCCTTCTTGGCCGGGTCGATCGCCACGACGACGGCCTGGCCGGGGGCCGTCTCCACGATGGCGGGCGCGGAGACGCCCATGCCGGGCAGTCTGCCCGCCATGGTGGCCGGCTGGGCCCAGAGCTTGTTGCCGTGGGCGAGGTCGACGGCGACGGTCTCCAGCGTGCCGTCGGGCTTCATGGAGGTGGTCGCGACGACCCCGCCTGCGGCCGCCATCCGGCTGACCGCGTCGATCTCGGAGTTGTGCCAGGTCGGGAAGTCGGCCGTGGCCGCGCCGCTGTCATCGGAACAGCCGGCCAGGGCCAGGATTCCGGCGAGTGTGAGGGCGGCGTTCGCGAGGGGCCGGAGCACGAGCAATCCACTCCAAAGGGACGAGGAGTGACGGCTTCGGCTCGGAGGGTGACCGGGGTCAGGCGTCGTTGAGCGTCTCCCCCAGCCGGCGGCGGAACAACGTCACCCACTTGCCGTGGGGACCCGTCGCCCGCCCGGCGACCCGGGTCGCGGAGACCTCGGTGCCGGACTCCTCCGCGGCCGTAGCCGCCGCAAGGTAAATCGGTTGCAATCCTTCGCCGCGCGCGGGTCTCGGCTCGGGCCACAACCTCAACGCAGCGCATACAGAAGGTAGCACTGCGTAAGCTGCCTGTGCGTAACCTCGGGCAGATGGATGGAAACGATCCGGTCCGAACATTTCGCCGGGGTTTGTCGCGAATTCCGGTCCCAGGACGTCGGCGAACGCGACCGTACGCCCGCCCGCGTCGACCACCGCGACCGTCTGCGCCGCGGCCAGCTGGCGGCTCCAGCGCCGCGTCACCCAGCGCAGCGGCTGCGCGATGGGCCGTACCGTGCCGAGATCGGGACAGGTGCCCACGACCACCTCGGCGCCCGCCTCGCGCAGCCGTCGCACGGCCTTGCTCAGGTGTCGTACGGCCGCCGCCGGCGGGGTCTGGGTGGTGACGTCGTTCGCGCCGACGAAGATGACGGCCAGGTCGGGTTCCGCTTTGAGCGCCCGGTCGACCTGGCCGGAGAGTTCGGCCGACGGGGCTCCCGACTTGCCGACCACGTGGAGGCGTACCGGGCGTTCGGACACGGAGGCCAGGCCGTGCGCGAGGAGCACCCCCGGCGTCAAGGCCGGGTCGGTCATCCCCAGGCCGACGGAGAGGGAATCGCCCAGCAGGACCATGGAGATCGGGGTGCCGGAGAAGTCGCCGTAGACGCCGTCGGAAGGCGGTCCCTCCATGCCGTGCGGCCGTCCGATCGCCTTCCTGGCCAGCAAGCTCTCGGCGATCAGGAGGGCGTACGCGGTGGCGCCGAGAGCGGTCAGACCGCCGCCTCCGAGCGCCGCCGCCGTCGCGATCTTGCGCGCCGCGCGCGCCGTGCCCGGTGCCCAGACCACCTACGTTGCTCCCTTCGACTGAACTCGGCGGTAGCGTTTGCTTGAAAACTAGCCGAGCGCTCGCCACCCCCACGGGATCTCGGCCTTCGGCAAGCTGACCAAGCTTCGGCAAAGAAGGTGAACACCTCGGTGCGCGTTTACGATTCCCTGGTCGAGTTGATGGGCAATACGCCGCTCGTCAGGATGCACAAGGTCTCCGCTGGCCTGACCGCCCAGGTGCTCGCCAAAGTCGAGTACTTCAACCCGGGCGGCTCGGTCAAGGACCGCATCGCGGTCCGCATGATCGACGCGGCGGAGGCGTCGGGGGAGCTCCGTCCCGGTGGCGTGATCGTCGAGCCGACGTCCGGCAACACCGGTGTGGGCCTGGCCCTCGTGGCCCAGCAGCGGGGCTACAAGTGCTTGTTCGTGGTGCCCGACAAGGTGGCCCAGGACAAGATCGCGGTGCTGCGCGCCTATGGCGCCGACGTCGTGGTCTGCCCGACCGCCGTGTCGCCCGACCACCCCGACTCCTACTACTCGGTTTCCGACCGGCTGGCCCGCGAGGTGCCCAACGCCTGGAAGCCCGACCAGTACTCCAACGTCAACAACCCCGACTCCCACTACTACTCGACAGGACCCGAGGTGTGGGAGCAGACCGAGGGCCGGATCACCCACTTCGTGGCGGGCATCGGCACCGGGGGCACGATCAGCGGCACCGGACGCTACCTCAAGGAGATCTCCCAGGGCCGCGTGAAGATCATCGGGGCCGACCCGGAGGGCTCCGTCTACTCGGGCGGTTCCGGCCGGCCGTATCTCGTGGAGGGCGTCGGCGAGGACATCTGGCCCGCCACCTACGACACGAAGATCTGCGACGAGATCATCGCGGTGTCCGACAAGGACTCGTTCAACATGACCCGGAGGCTCGCCCGCGAAGAGGGCCTGCTGGTCGGCGGCTCATGCGGGATGGCCGTGGTGGCGGCGCTGGAGGTGGCGGCCAAGGCGGGGCCCGACGACGTGGTGGTCGTCCTCCTGCCCGACGGCGGGCGCGGCTACCTGTCCAAGATCTTCAACGACGACTGGATGGCCGACTACGGCTTCCTGATCACCCCGTCCGAGGAGGGCCTGGTACGTGACGTACTGGACCGCAAGGGGGCGGGCCTGCCGGAGTTCGTGCATGTGCACCCGCACGAGTCGGTCGGCACGGCCATCGCCATCATGCGCGAATACTCCGTGTCGCAGCTCCCGGTGATGAAGGAGGAGCCGCCGGTCATGGCGGCCGAGGTGGTCGGCTCCATCGTCGAGCGCGACCTGCTCGAAGCCCTCTACCGCGGCCGGCTCTCCTCCGAGGACACGATCGCCGAGCACATGTCGTCGCCGCTGCCGATGATCGGCAGCGGCGAATCGGTGGCGCGCGCGGTGGAGGCGCTGGAGAAGGCGGACGCCGCCGTGGTGCTCGAAGACGGCAAGCCCGCCGGGCTACTGACCCGCCAGGACCTGCTCGCCTTCCTCGCCAACCACTAGGGCTTCCTGATCGACTCGATCACGGTGCCGAGCCCCTCCAGGCCGCGCCCCTCGGCGTCGGCGCGCTCGAACAGCTCCTTGAGCGCGTTCGGCACCGTGATCTCCAGCCCGGCGTCCTTCAGCGCGTGGACGGCGTGGCCCAGGCCGACCGCCTGCATGCGCAGGGAGTTCAGCTCGCCCGGGTACACCCCGGCCTCGACCTCCTCGGCCAGGATCTTGGCGAACCCCATCGGCCCGTCACCCCCGAGCTGCGTGAAGGTCTCCCTGGCGAACGGCAGGAAGTCCCCGGGCGCCACTCCTGCCGTGCCGAGCAGCGCGAGCGCGTGCATGTAGCTGGTCAGGCTGGACCAGAAGATCAGCAACTGCGCCTGGTAGTACATCATCGCCAGGCCCTGGTCCTCGCCCACGTAGGTGATCGTGGCCAGCGACTTGAGCGTCTCCGCGTGCCGGTCGACGGCGTCCTTGGGGCCGCTGTAGAAGGTGTACGCCATGGGCAGGCCGATGCCGGGCGGCGGCACCATGATCCCTCCGGTGACGAGCGTGCCGCCCCGCCCGGCCACCCACCCCGCCGCCGCACGCAGCTCCTCCGGGGTGCCGGAGCTGAGGTTGACCAGCACCTTCCCGTCCAGCCGCGCGTCGCCCAGGCTGTCGTACATGGCCTGGTAGCTGACCTGGCTGATGACCAGCAACTCACCTTCGGCCGCCTCGGCCGCCCGCCTTGCGCCCTTGTTCACCAGGGGCTCTGTCTTGCTCGCCGTACGGTTCCACACGGTCACCTCGTGGCCCGCCGCGAGGAACGTCTCCGCCATCTTCGACCCCATCGGGCCCATTCCGATCACTGTCACTCGACTCATGACCCACAGCCTCGGATGTCCCCCTACGGAAATCCTTCCGCCTCGCTACGGGTTGTCCCTGGCGTGGTGAGTTTCGGGGTACTCGGGCCGCTGGCCGTCTGGACGGACGACGGCCGGCGGATCGAGGTGACGGAGCCCAGGATGCGGGCGCTGCTGGCCGACCTCCTGGCGCACGGGGGCGGCCCGGTCTCGATGGACCGGCTGATCGACGACCTGTGGGGGGACCGGCCCTCCCGCAACCCCGTCGGCACTCTTCAGGCCCGCGTCTCCCAGCTCCGCCGCGTGCTCGGCGGCTCCGGCTCGATCGTCCACACCCCGGCCGGCTACCGCCTGGCTACCGTCGCGAACCCCTCACCGGCTGAGCCGGACGCCCTCCACGCCGGGGCGGACGCCTTCCACGTCGGGCCGGACCCTTTTCGGGACCGGTGGCGCGACGCGGACCGCTCCGAGGGTCGGCACGCTTTGGGCCGTTTCGGGGCGGGTGGTGATGCTGGTCGCTTCCGTATCGCGGTCGACGCGGACCGCTTCCTCGAGCTCGCCGGCCGCCGTTCCGCCGACCCGCATGAGCGGGCCGCTCAGCTCCACGAGGCTCTGACCTTGTGGCGCGGCCCCGCGTACGCCGATCTCGCCGACGAGGAGTTCCTCCGCCCGGAGATCGCGCGCCTGGAGGAGGCGCGCCTGTCCGCGCTCGAAGAGCAGGCAGAGGTACGGCTGGCGCTGGGCGAGGACGTAGACCTGGCCGACCTGGTCGCCCAGCACCCGCTACGCGAACGCCTCCGAGCCCAGCACATGACAGCCCTGTACCGGGGCGGCCGCCAAGGCGAGGCCCTGGCCAGCTACGACGATCTACGCGAGCGGCTCGCAGGAGAACTGGGCCTGGACCCCACACCCGAGCTGGCCGCGCTCCAGGAGGCCATCCTCCGCCAGGACCCCTCACTCACCGCCCGGCCGCCCCACTCCAACCTGCCGACCCCCCTCACGGAGCTGATCGGCAGAGACGCCGAGCTCGCCCAGCTCCGCGACCTGCTGAACACCGCCCGCCTGGTGACGCTCACGGGCCCCGGCGGCGTCGGCAAGACCCGCCTCGCCCTGGAAACCGCCCGCTCCCTCCTCGACGAAAGCCCCGCCTTCCCCGACGGGGTGTGGCTGGTGGAGCTGGGCGGGATCGCCGACGTGGCTGAGGCGGTCGCGGACGTCCTCGGCGTACGCGACGACGACGCCGCGCCCCTGGCACCGAGGCTGGCGACCGCCCTGGCGGCCAAACGGGCGCTGCTCGTGATCGACAACTGCGAGCACCTGGTGGAGGAGGCGGCCGCGCTCGTGTCGGCGCTGCTGCGGGCCGCCCCGGGGCTACGGGTCCTGACGACGAGCAGGGAACCGCTCTGCGTCACCGGCGAACGCGTCCACGTGGTGCCACCACTGACCGAGCCCGACGCCGTACGCCTCTTCACGGCCCGCGCCGACCTCAAACCGAACGAACCACACGCGACCACTGCGGCGGACCCGACCACCACGCTTGACACGACCACCGAGACCACCGAGACCACCGCGACCACCGCGACCACCGCGACGACGGGGCCTGCCGCGACTGACGCGACCAGTTGGCCGAGCAGGGCGAACGAGCTGGACGGCCGGGACGAGGTGGGCGAGGCGGTCGCGACCATCTGCAGGCGGCTCGACGGCATCCCGCTGGCGTTGGAGCTGGCCGCGACTCGGGTGCGTGCGCTGGGCGTACGGGAGGTGGCCGAGCGGCTGGACGACAGGTTCCGCCTGCTCAGCTCCGGCATGCGGGACGCCCCGTCGAGGCAGCGGACGCTCCGGGCAGTGATCGACTGGAGCTGGGACCTGCTGTCCGGCCACGAGCGGGTCGTGCTGCGGCGGCTTGCCGTACACGCGGACGGGTGCACGCTGGAGGCGGCCGAGACGATCTGTGCCGAGCCCGGCGTGGACGTGGTGGACGTACTGGCTCGGCTGGTCGACCGCTCGCTGGTGGTGGTGACCACCGGCCCCAGGTACCGGCTGCTGGAATCGGTCGCGGCCTACTGCGCCGAACGCCTGGCTGAGGCGGGAGAGCACGGGCGGATCGCCGCTCGTCACGCCCGCTACTACACGTCGCTGGCCGAACGGGCGGACCTGCGCGGCCCAGGACAGAGGCAGTGGCTCGAACGCCTGGACACCGAGACCGCCAACCTCCGACTCGCCCTGTCGGGCCCGGAACCGCTACGCCTGGTCAACGCCCTCGCCTGGTACTGGTTCCTACGCGGCCGCATGGGTGAGGCTCGCCGCTCCTTGGCCACCGCCCTTTCCAGAACCACCCCGACACCAACCCCACGCCCGCCGGACCGCCCCGCCACCACCTCGCTCACCATGGACCGGCCCTCCACGGACGCGTCCGTGACCGATGCGTCCGCGAGTGGCCTGCCTATGACCGGCCCGCTTGCCATCGGCGTGCCCGCCGCCAGTTCGTTCGCGGCGGGTCGGCCCGTCGGCGTCGCGTTTGCGGCCGATCCGTCTGTGAGTGGTCCGCTTGTCACCAGCGCCCCCGCTGTCGACCGACCCGTCGGTGAGGCGGCGGTCGCGTCTGTGTGGCTGGCGGGGATGGCGTTGGCGGTTGGGGAGGTGGCGCCGCCGGTGCGGGAGGCGGGGCTCGATGTTGAGGGGCGGGCACTGGCCGACTGGTTTCTGACCCACGTGCGCTGGGCGTACGGCGATCAGGCGGCGCATCAGGCGGCGGTGAGCCGGGCGTTGGCCGCGTTCGAGGTGCTTGGCGATCGGTGGGGGATCGCCGCCGCGCTCAGTCTGCGGGCGAAGCTGGCGGTGGGCCGGGCGGATCTGACCGCGATGGAGCGGGACGGTCGGCGGAGTCTGGAGTTGTTCAGTCAGCTGGGGGACGGGTGGGGGCAGCTGGAGGCCATGGACGCGCTCGACCGGCTGGCTGAGATACGTGGTGACTATGCCGAGGCCGCCAGATTGCGCGTGGAGCAGTTGCGGCTGGCGGAGGAGCTCGGGTTCGAGGTCGCGTTCAAACTGGCCGGACTGGGCCGTGTGGCGCTCCTGGCGGGCCAGTACGAGCGGGCCGACCACTACCACGAGCGGGCCAGGCGGCTGGCCGTGGAACAGTCCTACAAGGCCGCGGAGGAGCATGCCGTGCTCGGGCTGGCACTGAGCGCCAGGCGCCAGGGCAGGTACGAGCGGGCGGAGGGGCTCCTGATGCCGTGGCTCGGCTGGTTGCGGGAGGTGCGGGGGACGCCCGGCATCGCGTTCCTCATGGCCGAACTGGGTTTCGCCGCCGAGCAGCGCGGCGACGCCGGAACGGCGCTCGCCAGGCAGCGGGAGGGTTACGAGGCGGCCCAGACCACCGGAGACCCCAGAGCGATCGCGCTCGCCCTGGAGGGCCTGGCAGGCGCACTGTCACTCATGGCCGAGCAAGGCGAGCAGCACGGACAGGCCAAGCAGGGCAGGCAGGCCAAGCAGGGCGAGCAGGCCGACCAGACCGAGCAGTACCGGGAGGCGGCCGGATTGGTCGGGGTGGCGGGCGCGCTCAGAGAGGCGGTAGGTGTGCCTCTGCCCGTTCCCGAGCGCGCCGACGTCGACCGGATCGCCGCCAGGTTGCGCGGGGCGATGGGGGAGGAGGCGTTCGACGCGGCCCGCGCCTCAGGCCGCGGGAAACTCCGCGACCACTTCCCAGGCGCCGTCGGCGCCGGGCCCGGCGTGGAGGCGGCCGCCCAGGGCCTCCACCCGTTCGGCCATTCCGACCAGGCCGAACCCGCCTCCCAGACGGGAGAGCCTGGGGTCGGCGGCTGAGCCGAAGTTGCGGATGCGCAACAGCACGCGCTGGTCGAACCGCCGCAGCTCGGCCTCCACCCAGCTGGCCCCCGGCGCGTGCTTGCGGATGTTGGTGAGCGCCTCCCGTAGCACCCGGTGGATCGTCGTCATGACCTCCGGCGGCAGGGTGCGGTCGTCGATGCCCGACCCGATCTCGAACGCGACGCGCGGCCCGTTCGCCGAGAACCGTTCCGTCAGCAGGCGCAGATCGGCCAGCGACGTGCCGGGCCGCCTGTCGGCCTCGTCCTCGGTCCTCAGCACGGTGACCAGGCGCCGCATCGAGGTGAGCGCCTCCGTGCCGGCGGCGGCGATGGCGTCGAGGGCGGGCAGCACGGCGTCGGGCTTCATGTCGGCGACCGTACGGGCGGCCTGGGCCTGTACGACGATGCCGGTGATGTGGTGGGCGACCAGGTCGTGCAGCTCCCTGGCCAGCTCCAGGCGTTCGGCCCGCCGTACGGAATGGACGGCCTCCTTGCGGCGCTCCTGCTGGAAGCGGAGGTAGCCGCCGACGGCGGCGGTCATCGTCCAGGCGGTGAAGAGCATGAACGAGAAGACCAGCTCGTTGCGGGGATCACGCGCGATGCCCTCCGCCATGAGGGCGACCAGTGCGGCGCCCCCGAACACGGCGGCCCTCTTGACCGGCTCGACGTGGCGGAGCACGCCGATGGTCAGGATGATCAGCGCGCCGGTCTCCGCGGAGCCGGGCACGCCGGCGAACCCGGTCACGCCGATCACCATCGACACGACGAACGACAGGGCCAGCACGGCGACGAACGTCTCGACCCGCAAACGGCGCCGCAGGATGACGGCCGCGATGCCCGCGACCCCGCAGATCGCCACCGCCCACTGGACGCCGCCCCTGGTGGCGGCCACGGCGAAGTCCACGAGAAGCATCATGGCCAGCCAGCCGATCGCGGCGATCTCGCTCAGCCGGCGGATCCAGTAGACGACGCGCTTGGATTCCCCCACTCCTGGAAGCCTAAGCCGGAAGTCGGACGGCGAGTATCGACCGTTCGGCCGATGGGGAGCGCCGAGGACCAGCCCTTCAGCGGAGGCGGTGGCGGGGGGCCGTCGACGATGCTGGTACATGTCCGGAAGGGGGACGGGAAATGGTTCTCATTGGGTTCGTACTACTGGGTGTCGGGCTGGTCATCGGGCTGTTGCTGGCGGTGGCCGACCCCGTACTGCTCTCCCGCATCAACGGGGAGGAAGCGGAGGGCGGCAGCGGCCGCCACATCGAGGTGCCCGCGCCGAACGCCGACGTGGTGCGCCTGACGCCCCGAGCGGGCGGCGACAGGCACGAGCCCCAAGCGGCCTGAGCCCTGACGCACAACAGGCCTGCCGCACAACAGAAATGAAAAACACGACAGACCTGGCTCGTGCGGGCATGGCGTGCGAGTCACGCGGGCGCGCTTTGGGGACGGCGCCCGCCTCGGCCCGCGATCCGTTGGGGAACGGATCGCGGGCCGCTTCCGTTACCGTGGGCCTATGACGAACGGTTTCGAAACTCTGGCGATCCACGCAGGTCAGGAGCCTGACCCGCTGACCGGCGCGGTCGTGCCGCCGATTTACGCGACGTCCACCTACAAGCAGGACGGCGTGGGGGGCCTGCGTTCCGGATACGAGTACAGCCGCTCGGCCAACCCCACCAGGACCGCGCTCGAAGAGGCGCTGGCCGCGGTCGAGGGCGGCGCGCGCGGGCTGGCGTTCGCGTCGGGCCTGGCGGCCGAGGACGCCCTGCTGCGTACCGTCTGCAGGCCGCAGGACCACGTCATCATCCCCAACGACGCGTACGGCGGCACGTACCGGCTGTTCGCGAAGGTCAACGAGCGCTGGGGCCTGCACTACGACCCGGTGCCGCTCGGCGATCTGGACGCCGTGGCCGCGGCCATGACGCAGAAGACGCGGATCGTCTGGGTAGAGACGCCGACGAACCCGCTGCTCGGCATCGCCGACATCGCCGCACTCGCCCAGCTCGCCCACGACAACGGGGCGCTGCTGGTCGTCGACAACACCTTCGCCTCTCCCTACCTGCAGCAGCCGCTCGCGCTGGGCGCGGACGTGGTCGTGCACTCCACCACCAAATACGTCGGCGGGCATTCCGACGTCGTCGGCGGCGCGCTGATCGCGGCCGACCAGGCGGTCGGCGACGAGCTGGCCTACCACCAGAACGCGATGGGCGCGGTGGCCGGCCCATTCGACGCCTGGCTGACGCTGCGCGGGCTCAAGACCTTGGGCGTCCGGATGGACCGCCACTGCGACAACGCCGAGCGGGTCGTCGATCTGCTGCTCGCGCACCCGCGCGTGACGCAGGTGCTCTACCCGGGGATGGGCGAGCACCCCGGGCACGAGGTGGCCGCCAAGCAGATGAAGCGGTTCGGCGGCATGGTGTCGTTCCGCGTCGCGGGCGGCGAGGAAGAGGCCGTCGCGGTGTGCAACCGGGCGAAGCTGTTCACCCTGGGCGAGTCGCTGGGCGGCGTCGAGTCGCTCATCGAGCACCCGGGCAGGATGACGCACGCCTCGGCGGCCGGCTCGCCGCTGGAGGTGCCGGGCGATCTGGTGCGGCTGTCGGTCGGCATCGAGACGGTCGACGACCTGCTCGCCGACCTCAAGCAGGCGCTCGGCTAACCGGGTACGACCATCAGGAACAGGATCACCAGCCAGATCACGGACAGCAGCCCGCTGATGGCGGCGATCCGGCCGTTCTGCACCTTGGCGTCGTCGTCCGGGTTCTCGGTCTCGAGGACCCGGACGGCGGTGCGCAGGTCGCGGTCGATGATGACGAGCAGCACGATGGCCACGATGAACAGCGTCATCGAGGCCGTCATGTACCACTTGCCGAGCACGCCGGCCCCGATGGACAGGCCCAGGGCCAGTCCGAAGATCAGCACCCCCAGCGAACCGATGCTGTAGATCCGGGTGGTCCGCTGGATGTTCTGCAGGACGGGCACGTTCTTACCTCGGATGGCGCGCGGTGCCGCCATGGTGGCCGCCGTGAGCGGGCCGATCGTGAAGATCGCGAAGCCGATGTGCAGCCAGAGAAGCAGGGACGACATGCGAAGGAGACTAGTCCCCGACGATCTCGCCCGTGGACTCGACACTCTGTTTACCTTCCGAGGAGCAACGCATGATCAGCTCGGTGGCCGCGATGGCGACCACCATCAGCACGATCAGAAGAATCATGGCAATCATGAGACACCCCTCCTTCCCCGTGTGGGACGTAAATATCGTCCGTAATGACTAGACGCTCTGGCAACGGAATAAGTTCAGCGCGGGTATGGTTGCTAACCGTCGCTTTTTCCTTACCTTCTGGGCACAAGGGGGTGCCGTCCGTGGCCGTCAGGCATGTCGAGCCGTATACCGACGAGTGGCTGCAGCAGCCGACCGGCTATGTGCAGCGGGTCGTCGACCTGCTCGGAGCCGAGGTCGCCGACTGGTGGGAAGGCCCCTGCGAGCCGCGTGACGCGACCGTCCGCCTGACGGACGGCAGCGCGCTGGTGTGGGACGAGGAGAGCGGGTGGCGGCTCGGGAGCTTCGTCTCCGGTGGTCGCGGCGAGCACACCCAGCTCGACGGCGTCCGCTATCTGGGCGGCGGGCTGCTGCCCCGGCCCGAGCGCGTGCCGTCGGCGCTGAGCGACGCCCGCGTGGGTGTGGGCGCCAGCTCCGCGTGGCGCCCCTGCTACCGCTCCCACCGCAACTGCCGCGACGGCTTCGACGTCGCGCTCGACTTCTACGCCCCCCTCGTCGAGGCGTGACCACCTGACCGCCTGAAGACGCCGAGGGTCAGCGGGACCGGCGCACCCGCAGGAAGTCGCTCACCACGTACTCGCCCAGCCGCTCCGCGCTGGGGGAGAACACCCGCCCGCCGTTCCGCCGCGCCACCTCGTCGACGAACTCCTTGAGCCGATCGTCACCCGCCAGCATGAAGATGTTGAGCGTCGCCCGCCGCCGCGTCATCTTGTCCACCTCGGCCAGCGTGAGCTCCAGCGTCTCGTTCGACGGCGGCCACTCGAAGGCCGACTGCCCGTTGCGCATCAGGTGAGCCGTCGGCTCGCCGTCGGTGACCACGAGCACGACCGGCTCGAAGTCGGGATGGCGATCCAGGTGCCGGCCCGCGATGAGCAGCGCGTGGTGCAGGTTCGTCCCCTGGACCATGTCCCAGTCGAGACCGGCCAGCTCGTCCGGCTGCAGTACCCGCGCGTAGTTGGAGAACCCGATGATCTGCACGGCGTCCTGCGGGAACTTCGAGGCGACCAGCGCCTGAAGGGCGAGCGCGGTCTGCTTGGCCGCCGCCCAGGTCCCGCGCAGGGCCATCGAGTACGACAGGTCGACCAGCAGGCAGACGGCCGCCGCGCTGCGCCGCTCGGTCTCGGCCACCTCGAAGTCGTCGACGGAGAGCCGGACCGCGCCCGACTCCGTCTGGACGCCGCCGTTGCGGACGCCGTTGACCAGCGTGCGGACCACGTCGATCGGCTGCTCGTCGCCGAACCGCCAGGGCCGCGACGAGCCGGTCAGCTCGCCGGCCGAGCCCGCGTCGTGCTGGTCGTGGTCGCCGCGCCGGCCCGCGTCGAGCGAGGAGAACACCCGGCGCAGCGCGGTCTCGCCGAGCCGCCTGACGGCCTTGGGAGTGAGCTCCAGCTTGCCCCGGCGGCGCAGGAGGTAGCCCTGCTCCTCCAGTTCACGTTCGATCCGCTTGAGTGCCTCCAGGTCGTCGACCGCCGACCGGCCGAGCGCGCGGCGGACCGCGGACTCGTCGATGTCGTCGAGCCTGGCGCCCGGGTAGTCCTGCCGGAGCGAGGTCTCCAGCTGGGAGAGGTCGGCCAGCTCCTCCAGGGCGGTGACGGCGTCGCCCATGCCCAGCGGCTCCTCGCCGGTGAGCCGGTCGGGGGTGTCCCAGGCCAGGTCGGGACGGCGGGCCTGGAGCGCCTCGCCGAGACGGCGCATCTGGTCGGAGAGCCCGGCCTGGTCGAGCGTCTGGTTGATCAGGTTGGCCAGCTCCTCGCGCTGGCGTGGGGTCATCGAGGCGAGCATGCGCTGGGTCGCGGCGGCCCGCCGGGCCAGGACGTCGACGAGTTCCTCGAGGTTGCGCGGCTTCTCCGGGAACAGATCGCCGTAGTTCTTCATGAACGCCTCGAAGTCCGCCTGGGTGTGCTGACCTTTGGCGTCCTTGTCGAGCATGTCGTTGAGATCCGACATCATCTGCCGGACGCGTTCCATGGCCGCCGGGTCCGGCTGGGCCAGCGCGTCGCGCATCCCTCTGAACTGGCTGTCGAGCACTTCGCGGCGCAGCAGGTCGCGCAGCTCCTCGAAGGTCTGCCGGGCGGCGGCGGAGCGCCACTCGTACGAGGTCAGCTGCTGGATCGCGCTGGCCGTGTCGTCGGGAAGCGAGTCGAGCTCGCTCTCGCGCAGTCGCGCGTCGTCGGACGGGTCGGGGAACAGCTCGGCCCGCTCCTGGCCGATGGCCTTGTCGAGGAGTGCCCGCGCCTTCTCCAGCGTGCCGTCGAGGCGGCCGCTCTCGCGCAGGTCCCGGCGGCGGCGCCGTACCTCTCTGAGCATGTCGTCGAGACCCCGGCGGTCCTGGGCGCCGGGCAGCCCGCGCTTGAGCAGGTCGCGCAGGGCGTGTACGGGGGTGGAGCCGGACAGGATGGCGTCGCCCATCTCGTCGAGCGCGGCGCGCACGTCGTACGGCGGGGCGAGGGGGTCGGGGCCATCGTTGAACTCGCCATAGCGGTAGGCCATCACGAACACACGCTAACCCGATATACGGGCCTACGCGTCCCCAAATACCTCACGCACCCCGGAGAGTTCGTTGACCTGGGGCGCGTAATCGACCTGGACGAGCACCGGGTGCCCGACCGATTTGAGGGCTTTGGTGAAGTCGCGGCTCTGGCACGGCTTCTTGCCGAGCCCGTGCCTGTCGGCGTTGACCGGCTTGCCGGCCAGCCAGCCGTCGCCGCAGCGCCTGGTGGTCCTGCCGAACGTCATCAGGTTGGTGTAGCCGAACTTGAGCGTCCTGCCCGCCCCGGTGAACAGGACCGTGGTGTCGTCGATCCGCTTGACCGTACCGCGGGCGGTGCGCGGGTCGGGCCGGTTGGCGAGCACTTCGTTGATCTTGACGGCCGTGGTGCCGCGG
The DNA here is from genome assembly GCF_043197155.1 of Nonomuraea sp. NPDC049269. Taxonomy (NCBI): domain Bacteria; kingdom Bacillati; phylum Actinomycetota; class Actinomycetes; order Streptosporangiales; family Streptosporangiaceae; genus Nonomuraea; species Nonomuraea sp. NPDC049269. The sequence goes on along the minus strand of NZ_JBICSO010000006.1, from coordinate 193,400 downwards.
TACTCCACGCGGACGGCACTGGGCCCGAACGCCAGGTCGGCGGTCAGGTCGCCCGGCCCGCAGACGGTGCTGCCCAGGCCCTTGCGGTCGAGGGCCACCCGTCCTTCGGTCTCCTTGAGGTCGCAGGCGACGGTCACCCGACGGAACGCGGCCTTGGCGTAGTCGAGCCGCAGCTCCCTGGCGCCGGGAATGGCCTTGAACGTGTGGAGCGGCTTGCGGTACGTGGCGGCCATGGGGGTGATGCGGATCCCGGTCCCGCCGGTGGACCAGGCCCAGCCGTACACGGCCTTCGTGGCAGTGGTCCCAGTGGTCCCAGTGGCCTCGGCGGCCTCAGCGGGTACGGCGAAAGCGCTCAAGGACAAGGCGATGGCAAAGACGAGCGGACGCATGGGCGGTCTCCCCCGACGGCGTGATCAAAACATCACGTTCGACGCGCGAGACCGCCCCAATGTTCACGTCCGGTAGACGGTGACTCCGTCCAGGTCCTCCTTGGACAGGCGGCGCATGAGGTACAGGCCCTCCAGGGCGAACTCCAGCGCGGCCGCCGCGTGTCCGGGCGACTCCTCGCCCGCGCCCATGCTCAGCCGCGACATGACCTTCGCCAGGCCGCTGACCGGGCCGATGCGGCGCAGCAGCTCGGCGGCCGGGATCAGCTCGCCGGACTCCACCTGGTTGCCCTCGGCGAACTTGTCCGTCAGCGCTGACAGATCCATCCCGCCCAACCGGCTCCTGAACGTCTCGGCCGTGGCCCGGCGGAGCAGGTGGGCGAGGATCTCGGTCTCCCTGCCCTCCTCGCTGACCTCGAACTCCACCTTGCCGCGCAGGCTGTGGACGACGCTGGCCAGGTCGCAGACGCGGGCGACGGCCTGCTCCTCGCCGGCGATCGCCGCTCTGCGTACGGCGGAGGCCATGGCGGTCTCGGCGGCCGCGATCGAGAACCGCGCCGAGACGCCCGAGCGGGCGTCGACCGCCGTGGACTCGCGGACCAGGCGGGTGAACCGGGCGATCACTTCGACCAGGTGCTCGGGAATGTCGGCCCCGATGTCCGGCATGGACTCCTGGCGGATGAGTACCAGCTCGTCCTCGACCGTCAGCGGGTAGTGGGTGCGGATCTCGGCGCCGAAGCGGTCCTTCAGCGGGGTGATGATCCGGCCCCTGTTGGTGTAGTCCTCGGGGTTGGCGCTGGCGATGAGCAGGATGTCGAGCGGCAGGCGCAGGTTGTAGCCGCGCACCTGGATGTCGCGCTCCTCCAGCACGTTGAGCAGCGACACCTGGATGCGCTCCGCCAGGTCGGGCAGCTCGTTGACGGAGAACACACCCCGGTTGGTGCGCGGCACCAGCCCGTAGTGGACGGTCTCCGGGTCGCCGAGCGTCCGGCCTTCGGCGATCTTGATCGGGTCGACGTCGCCGATCAGGTCGCCGACGGAGGTGTCGGGCGTCGCGAGCTTCTCGCCGTAGCGCTCGTCGCGATGCTTCCACGCCACGGGCAGCTCGTCGCCCAGCTCCCGGGCGAGCGCGAGGCAGCGCGTACAGGCCGGCGCGTACGGATGGTCGTTGATCTCGCACCCGTCGACCACCGGCGTCCACTCGTCGAGCAGGCCGGTAACTGTGCGGATGAGTCGGGTCTTGCCCTGGCCCCGCTCACCGAGCAGGACGAGGTCGTGCCCGGCGAGTAGCGCCCGCTCCAAATGGGGCAGGACGGAGTCGTCGAAGCCCACGATGCCTGGAAAACGGGGCTCACCTGCTCGCAGCTTGGCCAGCAGATTTTCGCGGACCTCTGCTTTCACGGTGCGATGAACGTGACCGCTCTCTCGCAGCTCGCGGAGATTTAGAGGCTGATGCACGGGATCGAGACTACGTCCCCCGGGACCACTGCGGCAGACAGTTTCCCATCTGGCGGAGATTTCGGATCTTGACTATTGCGTGACGGTTCGTGCGCGTGCTTGTCCCTTTACTGGGGAGAATCCGTTCCTAGGGAACTTCGACCCGCCGAGGAGGCGAGATCTGTGGCTGTGATGACGAGCCGTTTCGCCGACGGTCTCGCCGTGGGGTCCGACCTGGTGGAGGCCGCGGAGCGTGCTGTCGGTCAGGCCCTGTCGAGGCTCAGCGGCGAGGCGGACCTGGTGTGCTTTTTCATCTGCGGCGACGACCCCGACGACGTGGCCAGGGCGGGGGAGCGCGCGATGAGGCTGGCCCCCGAGGCCCACGTGATCGGATGCAGCGCCACCGGCGTGATCGGTGACGGGCAGGGGGTCGAGCTGACGTCCGCCGTGAGCGCGTGGGCGGCCACGCTGGACGGGGCCGAGCTGACCACGTTCGCGCTGGAGACGCTGACCGCCGAGGACCGGTTCGTGGTGGTGGGGCTGCCCGAGCGGACGTCGGACGATCACGTGGCGATCCTGCTGGCCGACCCGTACACCTTCCCCACGGACGCGTTCGTGGAGCGTTCGGCGGACGTGCTGGGCAACCTGCCGTTGATCGGCGGGCTGGCCAACGGGATACGGGGCCGCGGCTCCGTCCGGCTCTTCGCCGACGGCGAGGTCTACACCGAGGGCGCGATCGGCGTGCTGCTCAGCGGCGCCGTACAGGTCAGCACGGTGGTCAGCCAGGGCTGCCGGCCGATCGGCCCGACCATGGTCGTCACCCGCTCCGAGGAGAACCTGCTGCTGGAGCTGGCCGGCCAGCCCGCCCTGGCCCGGCTGGAGGACATCGTCAGCGAGCTCGACGAGGACGACCGCGAGCTGGTCGCCGCCGGCCTGCAGATCGGCGTGGCCATGAACGAGTACGCCGAACGGCACGAACGAGGCGACTTCCTCATCAGAGGCGTGATCGGCATCGACCCGGAACGCGAGGGCGTGGCCATCGGCGACGTCGTGGACGTCGGCAGGACCGTGCGCTTCCACGTGCGCGACGCGGCCACGGCCGACGAGGACCTCTACGACCTGCTCGACGCGCACCGGGAGGAGCTCGGCCGGATCGACGGCGCGCTGCTGTTCTCCTGCAACGGCCGGGGCTCGGCGATGTTCGGCACCGCCGACCACGATCCGGTGGCGCTGCGCGACACGCTCGGGCCGATCGGGGTCGCGGGCTTCTTCGCCGCGGGCGAGGTCGGCCCGGTCGGTGGCCAGAACCACGTGCACGGCTTCACGGCGTCCGTCCTGATCTTCTCCACGCCCTCGGGCGGGGCGGGCAGCCCGTGATCCGTCAGTCGGGCTTGGCCGCGGTGAAGAGCCAGGCGTTGAACAGCGAGGTCAGGTCCTTGCCCGAGAGCTTCTCGGCCAGCGCGATGAACTCCTCGGTGGTGACCGAGCCGTATTTGTGGTCGGCCGTCCACGTCTTCAGCAGCTTGAAGAAGGTCTCGTCGCCGATGGCCTTGCGCAGGGCGTGGAGGGTCATCCCGCCCCGGGTGTAGACCGAGTCATTGAACAGGTCACGGGCTTGGGCGCGACCGGGGGGGTATTTCCAGATCGGGTCGCTCGCGGGGCGGGCGTGGAAGGTCTGGAAGAGCTGGTCGGCGGTGTTGGTGCCCTTGTGCTCGGCCCAGAGCCACTCGGCATAGGTGGCGAAGCCCTCGTTGAGCCAGAGGTCCCGCCAGCGCTTGATGCTCAGGCTGTCGCCGAACCACTGGTGGGCCAGCTCGTGCGCGATGATGCTCTGGTCGGGGGCGAAGCCGCCGTAGAGCGGCTTGGTCTGGTTCTCCAGGGCGTAGCCGGCCGCGAAGTCGTCGATCATGCCGCCGGTGGAGGAGAACGGGTAAGGCCCGAAGATCTTGCTCCAGTAGTCGGTGACCTCGCCCGACACGTTGAAGAGGTTGTTGAGCGAGCCGCGGTGCTTGGGATCGACCGCCGCGAAGTTGGGGATGCCACCCGGCGTGCGGCCCTTGTGCAGCTCGAACTTGCCGATCGTGGCGGTGGCGAGATAGCTCACCATCGGGTGCTTCTCGCGCCACCGGAACGTGGTCTTGCCGTCCGCGGTCGTGGGCTCGCCGACCTGCTCGCCGTTGGCCAGCGCGGTCACGCCCTCGGGCACGGTGATGGTGAAGTCGTAGGACGCCTTGTCGGCGGGGTGGTCGTTGGCTGGGTACCAGGTCTTGGCACCGTCGGGCTCGCAGGCCACGAACGCGCCGTCGGGCGTCGGGATGAAGCCGAACGTGCCCAGGTTGGAGGAGTCCTTCACCGGTTTGGGCACCCCGGCGTAGGTCACCTTGACGGCGAACGCGGCCTTGTCGCCGAGCGGCGTCGCGGGCAGCACGCTCAGCTCGCTGCCGGTGCGCGAGAAGATGGCCTTCTCCCCGTTGACCGTGACATCGCTCACCTCGAGACCGGACAGGTCGAGGTTGAAGCGCGAGAGCGGCTGCGTGGTCGTGGCGTTGATCGTCGCCACGCCGTCGAGGTGCTTGCTGCTCGGCGTGTAGCCGATCGCCAGGCCGTAGTGGGAGACGTCGTAGCCGCCGTTGCCGTCGAAGGGGAAGTCGGGGTCGCCGATGCCGGGCGCGCCCATGCTCGCGTTCGGCTGCCGGCTGCCTGAGGCCGCGGGGACGATGGCCCCCTCGGACGGCGCGCAGGCGAGCATGCTCAGAAGCGCCACGAGCGAAGCGACCACGCGCTGGTCAAACCCCATAGGCTGCGCTCTCCCCTTCGCTAAGTGACCGGAATTCTACGCGGAGTCAGGCGTCGACCAGACCGTCTTCGCGGCTTTGCCGGGCAAAGCCTGCTCGCGGGGGTCGAACAGAATCCAGCCTAGGTCGAGGAGGTGCGTGCGCGGGTTAAAGATTGCCCCTGCGCTCCTGCTCCCGCTCGATCGCCTCGAACAGCGCCTTGAAGTTGCCCTTGCCGAAGCCGAGCGAGCCGTGCCGCTCGATGAGCTCGAAGAAGACGGTGGGCCGGTCCTGCACCGGCTTGGTGAAGATCTGCAGCAGGTAACCGTCCTCGTCCCGGTCGACCAGGATCCTGCGCTTCTTCAGCTCCTCGATCGGTGCCCTGACCTGCCCGATACGGCTCCGCAGCTCAGGGTCGTCGTAGTAGGAGTCGGGCGTGTCGAGGAAGCTCACGCCGGCCGCGCGCATGTGGTCGACCGTGGTCAGGATGTCGTTGGTGGCCAGCGCGACGTGCTGCACGCCCGGCCCGCGATAGAACTCCAGATACTCGTCGATCTGCGACTTCTTGCGGCTCACGGCCGGCTCGTTCAGCGGGAACTTGACCTTGCGGGTCCCGTCGGCCACGACCTTGGACATCAGCGCCGAATACTCGGTGGCGATGTCGTCGCCGACGAACTCCGCCATGTTGGTGAAGCCCATCACGTTCTTGTAGAACTCCACCCACTCGTCCATCCGGCCCAGCTCGACGTTGCCCACACAGTGGTCGATGGCCTGGAACAGCCGCCCGGTCCTGGTCGCGGGCGGGGCGACGAGCGGCTCGGCGGGCACGTAGCCGGGCAGGTAGGCGCCGCTGTAGTTGGACCTGTCGACGAGCGTGTGCCGCGTCTCCCCGTAGGTGGCGATCGCCGCGAGCACCACCTTGCCCCGCTCGTCCTCCAGCGTGTACGGCTCCGCCAGCCCGCGCGCCCCCTGCTCGACGGCGTGCCGGTAGGCGCCTTCCACGTCCGGCACCTCGAGGGCCAGGTCGATCACCCCGTCACCGTGCTCGGCGACGTGCCCGGCCAGGTCGGTCCCCGGCCGGATCGAGGCCCTGAACTCGAACCTGGCGCCCCCCGAGGTCAGCACGTAGGCCACCTCGTCGCGGCTGCCGTTCTCCGGCCCGCGATAGGCCGTCAACCGCATGCCGAACGCGGTCGAGTAGTAGTGAGCCGCCTGCCTGGCGTTGCCCACGGCGAACACCACGGCGTCCATCCCATTGACCGGAAAAACATCGCTCATAGCACCAATCCTCGAATTTCCTCGACGAGTTGTGCAACAGAAGCTTCGTAGGCTGGACAATCTGCATAGTCTTAACCGCGAATGATCGGGAGATCTGTACACCATGACGATCGACCAACTGGACGCCCGGCTGATCGCGCTGCTGGCCGCCGAGCCGCGCCTGGGCGTGTTGGAGTGCTCGCGCCGGCTCGGCGTGGCCCGCGGCACCGTGCAGGCCCGGCTCGACCGGCTGATCGACAGGGGAGTGATCACCGGGTTCGGGCCGGACATATCGCCCGAGGCGCTCGGCTACGACGTCACCGCGTTCGTGACGATGGAGATCAGGCAGGTCGCCGGGCACGACCCGGTGGCGCACCGGCTGGCCCACATTCCCGAGGTGCTGGAGGTCCACACGATCACGGGCGGCAGCGACCTGCTCTGCCGGGTGGTGGCCCGGACGAACGCCGATCTGCAGCGGGTGATCGATCGGATCGTCGAGGTTCAGGGTGTTCTCAGGACTTCTTCGATCATCGCCCTCGACACTCCTGTTCCCTACCGCGTATTGCCATTGGTGGCGAATGTTCCGCAGCGTGTTACGCGCTAGTCGTACTATCGCGGGAGGGGATGAGGCACCGGTACCGATCGCTTAGCCTTGACATTCTCCCAGCTAACGGGGGTGTGATCGGGGGTCGTGGGTGCGGAGTGGTGGTGAGAAAGGCATGGGGAAGCGCCGGATCCTTCGACGCCTGTTGATCGTATTCGGCGCCGGGATCGTCTTGGCCATAGGCCTGTTCGCCGTCGCGTGGGCGATGACCCCGATCCCCGACAGCACGCAGAAAGAGGCCACGGCCCAGGGGTCGGTGATCTACTACCGCGACGGCAAGACCGTGCTCGCGAAGAAGGGCATCGACCGCAGGACCGTGCCGCTGGCCAAGGTGCCCCAGCACGTACGCGACGCGGTGATAGCGGCCGAGAACCGCTCGTTCTACGAGGACGGCGGCGTCTCCGTCAAGGGCACCGTGCGGGCCGTGTGGTCCACCGTCTCCGGGCAGCAGCTCCAGGGTGGCTCGACGATCACCCAGCAGCTGGTCCGCAACTACTACAGCGGTCTCAGCCAGGAGCGGTCCATCGCCCGCAAGTTCAAGGAGATCATGATCTCCATCAAGGTCGACCAGTCCAAGTCCAAGGACTGGGTCCTTGAGCAGTACCTCAACACGATCTACTTCGGCCGCGGCGCCAACGGTGTCCAGGCGGCCGCGCAGGCGTACTTCGGCAAGAACGTCGACAAGCTGAGCGTGGCCGAGGGCGCCTACCTGGCCGCGGTGATCCAGCAGCCCAGCCGCTTCGCCGACCCCAAGGGCGCCGATCTCGCCGCCGCCGAGGCTCGCTGGCGGGCCGTGATCGACGCCATGCGCCAGACCGGCTCGCTCACCGCCGAGCAGGCCGCCGCCCAGACGTTCCCGCCGCTCAAGGCGCCGAAGCGGCCTTTCGAGCTCAAGGGCCAGGCCCAGTACATGCTCGACCAGGTCACCGCCGAGCTGAACCGGCGCGGCTACACCGACGAGGACATCAACGGCGGCGGGCTCAGGGTCGTCACCACGTTCGACAAGAAGCTCATGCAGGCGGCCGAGAGCGCGGTCAAGAACACGCTGCCCGAAGCGACGCCCAAGAAGGTGCGCACCGGGCTGGCCGCCGTCGATCCGGCCACCGGCGAGGTGGTCGCCTTCTACGGTGGCCGTCCCGACCGCTCCGAGTACGACAACGCCTTCTCGGCCAAGGTGATGGCCGGCTCCACCTTCAAGCCGTACACGCTGGCCGCCGCGCTCAACAACGGCTTCGACCTGTCCACCCGGGTCAACGGCAACTCGCCGATGCGCGTGGCCTCGGCGACCAAGCCCATCCCGAACGACAGCGACCGCTCGTACGGCGAGATCAACCTGATCAGCGCCACCCAGAACTCCGTCAACACCGCGTTCGTCGACCTCGGCCAGAAGGTCGGCCTCGACAAGGTGGCCGCCACCGCGGAGGCGGCCGGCATCCCGGAGGCGCAGCTCAAGCAGCACGAGGCGGCCGCCACGTTCCCGCTCGGCGTCGCCTCGGTGAGCGCCGTGCAGAACGCCTCCGGCTTCTCCACCTTCGCCAACGGCGGCGTCCACATGGAGGCGCACGTCGTGAAGTCGGTGGCCCGTCCCAACAGCAAGAAGAACGTGGTCGATCCCACCTCGACCCAGGTGGTCAGCGAGCAGGCCGCCGCCGACACCACGTACGCCATGCAGCAGGTCGTCAAGTACGGCACGGGCACCGCGGCCAGGCTGTACGACCGCCCGGTGGCCGGCAAGACCGGCACGACGGACAGCTCCAAGGCGGTCTGGTTCAACGGCTTCACGCCGCAGCTCGCCGTCGCGGTCGACATGTTCCGCGACGACAACAAGCCGGTCGAGATCCCCGGCTACGGGGTGCAGTTCGGTGGCCAGCTGCCCGCGCAGGTCTGGCGGGCGTTCATGACCGAGGCCATGGCGAACAAGCCCGTCATGGAGTTCCCGGAGCCGTCCGACTACGGCTACGGCTCCGAATGGGGCCGGCCCGACCAGCAGCAGGACACGCCGCAGGACACGCCGCAGACCCAGCAGCCCGACCCGTGGGCCACGCCCACCCCCGACACCCCCGAGCCGTCGGTCACGGAGGCGCCCACCACGCAGGAGCCCGAGACCCAGGATCCGCCGCAGCAGAACGACACCGGCCAGCCCACCGGCGACCCGGCCGTTCCCACGGCCGGGCCCGACGGGAACGACGGCCGGTCACCGGTCGGCTAGCTCGGCCCGCAGCTCCTCGGGGGTGGTGACGGGCATCCGGCAGGTGAAGTCCCGGCACACGTACGCGGCAGGGGATCCGCCGACCGTCCCGCGGCCCTCCAGCAGCGCGGGGCCGTCCGGCGGCGCTCCCTCGCCGTCTCCCAGCGCGACGACCAGGCCGGGAACGTCCGCCAGCAGCGCCTCGCGGTGCAGCGCCCGCGTACGCGGGTCGTCCGGCGGCCCGACGACCGCCACCTCGACCGGACCGTCGAGCGCCGCCCGCGCCACGGCCAGCCCCCAGCCGGCGAACCTCGCGTGCCCGGTGGCCAGCACGGACACCGTGCCCAGCGCCGCGTAGGCGGCCTCACGGTGCCGCGTGGACCCGGTCAGCGCCGAGTAGGCGAGCAGCGCCCCGGCCGCCGCGTACTGGCCCGACGGGGTCGCGTTGTCGGTGGGATCCTGCGGTCGCTGGAACAGGCGTTCGGCGTCGTCGGCCGTGTCGTAGAACCCGCCCACGTCGTCGCCGAACCGGTCGAGCACGGTGTCGAGCAGCGAGCCCGCCAGCCGGTGCCAGCGCGTCTCGCCGGTCACGCCGTAGAGGGCGATCAGCCCCTCGGCCAGGTTCGCGTAGTCCTCCAGCACGCCGGCGTTGCGGCCGGCCCGTCCGTCGCGTGAGGTCCGCAGCAGTCTGCCGCCGTCCATGTGCACGTCTTCGAGCAACTCCGCCGCCTGCCGGGCGGCGTCCACCAGGTCCGGCCGGTCGAACACCGTGCCGGTCTCGGCCAGCGCGGCGATGGCCAGCCCGTTCCACGAGGCCACGACCTTGTCGTCACGTCCCGGGCGGACCCGCCCGCCCCGGGCGGCGAGCAGCCGGGCCCGGACGTCGTCGAACCGCGCGGCGTCGTCCGGGTCGGCGAGCAGTTGCAGCACGGACGTGCCGTGCTCGAACGTGCCCCGCACCTCGAAGAGCCGGGTGGCCCATTCCCCGTCGTCGTCGCCGAGCACCTCGCCCAGCTGCTCCGGCGTCCAGACGTAGAACCTGCCCTCCTCGCCCTCGCTGTCGGCGTCGAGCGCCGAGGCGAAGCCGCCCTCCGCGGTGCGCATCTCGCGCAGCAGCCAGTCGGCCGTCTCCAGGGCGACCCGCCGGGCGAGGGGCTCCCGGCTCGCCTTCCACCAGTGCGTGTAGACGCGCAGCAGCAGCGCGTTGTCGTACAGCATCTTCTCGAAGTGCGGCACCACCCAGCCCGCGTCGACGCTGTAGCGGGCGAAACCGCCGCCGAGCTGGTCGTACATCCCGCCGCGCGCCATCGCGTCCAGCGTGCGGCCGCTCATCTCGCTCTCCCCGGAGCGCAGCAGGAACTCCAGCACCATCGACGGCGGGAACTTGGGCGCCCCGCCGAACCCGCCGCGCTCCTTGTCGAACGACTCCCGCAGGTTCGCCACGGCCAGCGCCAGCGTCTCCTCGCCGGGCAGCGGCCCGCTGGGCAGTGTCGTGTGCGCGTTGAGCGCCTCGACCACCTTCGACCCCTGCTCCGTCACGGTCGCCCGGTCGCCGGTCCACGCGTCGTGCACGCCTCGCAGCAGCCGCTGGAACTGGGCTCGCGGGAAGTAGGTGCCGCAGTAGAACGGGTGACCCTCAGGCGTCGCGAACACCGTCATCGGCCAGCCGCCCTGGTGGATCATGGCCTGGGTGGCGGTCATGTAGACGGCGTCGACGTCGGGCCGCTCCTCGCGGTCCACTTTGACGTTGACGAAGTGCTCGTTCATCAGCCGCGCGGTGCCGGCGTCCTCGAAGCTCTCGTGTGCCATTACGTGACACCAGTGACACGCTGAGTAACCAACGCTGATCAGCAGCGGCACATCGCGCCGGCGCGCCTCGGCGAAGGCCTCCTCGCCCCAGGGGTGCCAATCGACGGGGTTGTCCGCGTGTTGCAGCAGATAAGGGCTCGTCGCGTCCTTCAAGCGGTTCATCAGGTCCTCCCTTGTGCACTCTACGACCACGCCCGGCGGACACGGGGTGGGCGGCAACACGTGTGGTGGGGACGGCGGGGGCGTAGGTTACGGAGCGTGGATCTGGACTTCGTGTGCACGCATGCGGGGCGCCCCGCCGCCGCCCTCACCCGCAGGGATGTGGCCCGCGCGCTGCTCGCCGTGCCCTCAGGGGTGGCGCTGGTGGCGCTGCCCGACCTGCGGCGCTCGTTGATGGCCGCGGGCAACCCGCTCTCGCTGGCGTTCTGGGACTCGGCCCGGTCGACGCTCGGCATGATCGAATCGGGCGCCGCCACGGTCGGCGACGTGCAGCGCTGGGTCGAGTCGACCGGCACCGAGCCGATGCTGATGACGCCCGGCTACTTCGTCTGGCCGGAGGAGGACGAGCGCGGGCCGGTGGCCGAGGAGATGTTCTCGCTGCTCGTGGCGTATCTGGAGGAACGCGTCAGCGCGGGTGAGATCGACCCCGACGCGCTGGTCGTGGGCGATCCTGAGGCCCGCAGAACGTACGAGGACCTGCAGGAACGCTGGCTGAGCGCGCCGCAGCCCGACGGCCGGGTGCCCGGGTTCGCGGTCAGTGACGAGCAGGACGAGGAGCTGTTCGCGGCCTGGGACGAGGAGGAGGCGTTCGCGCTGGCCGAGCTGCGGCGGATCGTCGCCGAGCTGCCCAAGCCGCCCGAGCTGCCCGCCGTCGAGCTGCGGCGGGCCGGGATGCGGCTGCGCGAGCTGATCGGCCTGCCCGGCTATCCGGCGAACGTGCTGCGGGCCTGCGCCGGGCTCGACGACCGGCCGATGCCCGACGACGACGGTGAGCTCTGGCTGTCGGTGGCGGCCGGCATCGCCGGGCCCATCGCCGATCTGTCGGAGGCCGGAGACAGCCTGGAGGAGTTCGCGGACCTCGACGGCGACCTCAGTCACGAGGACTCCGTGCTGGCCAACCTCTGCGCCATCCAGCACGCCGACTGGCTGGCCGCGGTGGCGGCCCTGACCAGGCTCGGTCCCGGAGTGCTCGCCTCGCCCGAGCGGCTGGCCCGCCTCATCGCCGAGTCGGAGGACATCGACATCGACGACCAGGACGCCGACGACCTCGACGCCACCGAGCGCCTGTTCGTGCCGGTGGTGAGCCTGTGGGGCTACCTGGGCATCGTCGACACCGAGGAGGTGCTCACCCCGCTGGGCTGGTGGGGGCTGCCGAAGGCGCTCGAACGCGCCTGGTCACCCTCCGACTGAGTCGTCGACCAGGTCCTTGTACGGGGGATGACGCTCGATGTACTTGGCCACGTAAGGGCAGAGTGGCACCACTCGCAGGCCGGTGTCCCTGCTCGCGTCGAGCGCGTGCCCGACCAGCTTGCCGGCCAGGCCCTGGCCCTCGTACTCGGGCCGCACCTCGGTGTGCGTGAAGACGATCTTCGTGGGCAGCAGCCGGTAGTCGGCGAACCCGGCGACCGTGCCGTCCACGAGGATCTCGAACCGGCTGTGCTCGGTGTTGTCGACTATTTCGACCGGCATCTATTCGGCCTTCTTGTCGTCGATATCGGCCGCCCTGGGTACCTGGATCTTCGACATCTGCTTGTTCATCGATTTGATCAGGATGTACAGGGCGACACCGATGAGGGCGACGACGACGAAGCCGAGCAGGCCCGGACTCACATCACCCGCTACGAGAGTTGTCACCCCTTCAGTCTGCCACCGAGGGGTCATGCTCCGGTCAGTGGCAGGCGGGGGAGACCTCTTCTGCGTGGATGCCCGTGAACAGATCGTCCTCCGGCAGCTCGGTGTCGACCAGCGAGCGCGCCAGGTGATAGTCCTCGGTCGGCCAGATCTCGCGCTGGAGGTCACGCGGGCAGACGAACCAGAAGCCGTCGGGATCCACCTGGGTGGCGTGCGCGAGCAGCGCCTCGTCCCGCAGCTCGAAGTAGTCGCCGCAGGGCACCCGGGTCGTCACCGGCCACTTGGCGGGCCGGTCCTCCCAGCGGGAGATCCAGTCGGAGTAGGGGGAGCCCATGCCGCGCGTGGTCATCGCCTCGTGCAGCGCCTCGAACCGCTCCTTGGTGAAGCCCATCTGGTAGTAAAGCTTCAGCGGCTGCCACGGGTCGCCCGTGCCCGGGTAGCGGTCGGGGTCGCCGGCCGCCTCGAACGCCTCCACGGAGACCTTGTTCGTCATGATGTGGTCGGGGTGCGGGTAGCCGCCGTCGTCGTCGTAGGTCAGGATCACGTGCGGCCTGAACTCACGCACCGCGGCGACAAGGGGCGCGGAGGCGTCTTCGAGCTTCTGCAGCGCGAAGCAGCCCTCGGGCAGCTCCTCCTCCTCGCTCTCCGGCAGACCGGAGTCGACGAAGCCCATGAACTCCTGCCGGACGCCGAGGATCTCGCGCGCGCGGGCCATCTCGGCCTTGCGGACCTCGCCGATGTTGTCGACGATCTCCGGCCGGTCCATCTTGGGGTTGAGCACCGAGCCGCGCTCACCGCCGGTGAGCGTACAGACCAGCACTTCCACGCCTTCGCGGACGTAGCGCGCCATGGTGGCGGCGCCCTTGCTCGACTCGTCGTCAGGATGGGCGTGGACGGCCATCAGCCTCAACGGTGCACTCACGGGCTCGATGTCTCCTCAGTTGGACCGATCACTTGCCCAGACAGGTTAGGTTCTGCTGGGCGGTCGCGAGGGCGTGACCCCCTCGGGCGACAATTGTCTCGGATAACGCTGAGGGAGTGCAGGGAGATTCCGCCATGGCCACCGAAGATGTCGAGAACCGTCCAGTTCTCGGCACACCCGACGACTTCCCCGACCGTCCCGAGCGACGGGGCCGTTTCGTCGTGCACGTCGTCATCGGCGTGCTGGTGGCCATCATCGCAGGTGGCTGGGGCTACGTGATGTGGTCGATGACCGGCGGCAACACCGGGGCCGTCCCGCAGGTGGTGTCGTTCGTGGTAGACCGTCCGAACGAGGCCGAGATCATCTTCGAGGTGAGCAAGCCGGACGACCGGGCGGCCATATGCCGTATCAGGGCAGTCGATGTCAACCACGCAGAAGTGGGCAGCAGGGAAGTAAGAATTCCGGCCGGTGCGGGTAGTAAGCAGCTCAAAGAGCGCTTGGACACGAGTGCCCAGGCCGCATCCGTCCACATCCAGTACTGCAATCTCGTATAATGAGACGTTTGAGGAAGCGTTCGAGCTGTTGAGTTGTTAGCCTTTCGCAATTCAACCGTACGCAACCTCGAGTGATCTCAGGGCCCCCTAGGCAAGCAAGGAGAACCCGTGGCCGACTCTCGCGATGAGAACGTCACATGGCTGACGCAGGAGGCGTACGACCGTCTCAAGGCGGAGTACGAATACCTCTCGGGCCCAGGGCGCGTCGACATCGCCAAGAAGATCGAGGCCGCCCGTGAGGAAGGTGACCTGAAGGAGAACGGCGGCTATCACGCGGCCAAGGATGAGCAGGGCAAGATGGAGGCCCGCATCTTCCACCTCCGGCAGATCATCGACAACGCCAAGGTGGGAGAGGCACCGAAGACCGAAGGGGTCGTCGGCCCCGGCATGACCGTGACGATCCGGTTCGTCCGCGACGACGACGAGGTGACCTTCCTGCTCGCGTCCCGGGAGGAGAGCGGCGCTCCGATCGACGTGTATTCGCCGAAATCGCCCCTTGGGGCGGCGATCAATGGTAAGAAGATCGGCGAGAAGGCGACCTATTCCATGCCCAACGGTCGCCAGAACACCGTCGAGATCCTCGAGGCCGTTCCGTACATCGGCAACTGACTTCAGAAGAGACGACCCGCCGGGCCAACGTCGGCCCGGCGGATTTTTCGCGTTCCTCCGGTATTCGGCAGGACCTCAGCTTCCTGGTCCGCTCCAGGAAGCGGCGTGACCACCACAAGCTGGTCCCGTTCATCGTGGTGTCGCTCGTCGCGGTGCTGACCGCCGACCTGATGCTGCTCGTGCAGGCGAGCGAACGGCAGGCGGTCGGGCAGCAGCCCGCGGCCGCCGTGCGGCAGCAGCAGCACCGTCCGGAGCCCCAGAAGACCCTGGCGGCCGAGGAGAACAAGCAGGGCAACACCCCGCAGCCGGTGAAGCCGCTGGGCCAGTTACACAAGCCCAACCTCTTCGTGGTCACCCGTAAGCCGCTGACCAACGAACTGCTGCGCAAGGTCGCGCGGGTGAGCGGGGTGACCGCGCTGGAGCTGGCCGACGCCGCCTCGATCACGCTCGACGGGAAGCGGGTGCAGACCCTGGCGGTCGACCCCTCGACCTTCCGCGCCTACACCCCCAAGGTGACGGCGGCCTCCGACGCGCTGTGGAACAACGTGGCCGCCGGTGACGTGGCGGTCTCGTTCGTGCTCGGCAACGACGGCGGGCTGAGCCTGCACAGCCGGGTGAGCGGGCCCGCGGGGTCGCTGCGCATCGGGGCCTACGCCACGACCGGTTTCGGGGCGGTCGACGCCGTCGTCTCCCGCGAGGTCGGGCGGACGCTCGGCCTGCCGCACGACAACGCGCTGATCGTGAGCGCGCCGAAGACCAACTCCGACAAGCTGCGCAAGGCCCTGCTCAAGGTGCTGGGCAAGGGCACCCAGGTGGCCATGGTCAACCCGGTGCTGCCCCCGGCGCAGGCCAAGGTCCGCACCTATGCGGCCGGCTCGTTCATGAGCGGCGAGCAGATCACCGTCGCGCTCAGGGCCGCCGCCTCCAAGCTGGGCAGGCCGTACGTGTGGGGCGCGGAAGGCCCTGACACCTTCGACTGCTCGGGCCTGGTCCAGTGGGCCTTCGCGCAGGCGGGGGTGCGCGTGCCGCGGGTGACGCACCAGCAGTGGCTGGCCGGGCCGCAGGTGCCGCTCGCCCAGATCCAGCCGGGCGACCTGATCTTCTGGCGCCTCGACCCGACCAATCCCGGCTACATCTCGCATGTGGCGATCTACTGGGGCGGCGGCAAGATGGTGGTGGCCCCGCGCACCGGCGACGTGGTCAAGATCGCCCCGATCAACACCCGGAACCTGGCCGGAATCGTCCGGGTCAGCCCGGCGCTCGCGGCGCGCGTTCGCTGACGAAAGCTTTACCGCGAAAGAGACCCTCCTTCGGCACGTGCTTTTTCCGCGCAACCATGTAATTGTGATTACATGGCAACTGATGAAGCAACGGCCCCGATCAAGGGCTGGTTCACCGGGCGGCTGCCCGAGGGATGGTTCACCGGAGCGCCGGAGATCGTCAGAGACCGCGAGGAGATCGCGGTGCTCGGCACGCTGCCGGAGCCCGACTTCGAGGGATCGGACACTGAGAGGGCGGCCCTGATCGAGGGGCTCATCGGGCGGTTCAGGGAAGAGACCCGCGAGCGCCGCATCGAGATCGCCAAGGAGGCCGAACGGCGATTCGGGCAGAAGGTCTCCTGGGGCGTCGTCTGCGGTGATACGACTGTGATGTTCACCACTCTTTCCGTGCCCGTCATGACCCGCCTGCGGCAGCAGGAACGCCAGGTGCTCGACACGCTCGTCGCCGCCGGCGTGGCCCGGAGTCGCAGCGACGCGCTGGCCTGGTGCGTACGACTCGTCGGAAAGAACACCGACACCTGGCTGTCCGAATTGCGAGACGCGTTGCAACACGTCGACCGAGTTCGCTCCGCAGGGCCGGACGTCAATTCCTGAGAGTGCGCAGGAGAAACTCCCCGGCGAATGGACTAAACCACTTGCGAAATTGGTTTAGACCAGCCGCATTCGCCGGGACGGTGGGTGAGTCGATTTCTTTTGAAACCGCTTCGCCGGGGTAGGCTCCCCCAATCATCAAGGCCGCAGCCTGCGGCGACGGTGGAATCCAGGCATAGGTCTATGCCAATTGGCTTTTCGCCGCCGTCGTCGTGAATGATGTTTGGGCCTGAAGAGTGGAGGAGCCGTAGCCGTGTCCGTTTCCGTGGAAGTACCCGCCCCGACGAGCAATGCCGAATTGGTCGCCTGGGTGAACCAGATCGCCGCATTGACCCAGCCCGACCGGATCGAGTGGTGCGATGGCTCGGAGGAGGAGTGGACGCGCCTGACCAACCTGCTCGTCGAGCAGGGCACGTTCACGCGCCTGGCCCAGCGGCCCAACAGCTTCTACGCCAAGTCCGACCCGACCGACGTGGCCCGGGTGGAGGACCGGACGTTCATCTGCTCCGAGCGCTCGGAGGACGCCGGGCCGACGAACAACTGGGTTGCGCCCGCCGAGATGCGCCGGACGTTCGGCGAGCTGTTCAAGGGCAGCATGCGCGGCCGGACCATGTACGTCGTGCCGTTCTGCATGGGCCCGCTGGGCGGCGAGATCTCCCAGCTCGGCGTCGAGATCACCGACTCGGCGTACGTGGCCGTGTCGATGCGCGTCATGACCAGGATGGGGGAGCGCGCGCTGCGCCTGATCGAGGAGCGCGGAGCGGCGCGAAAGGCCGGAGAGAGCGAGGAACGAGCCAACGGAGGCCGCAGCAAGCGCGACCATGAGCAGAGCGAGTTCGTCAAGTGCGTCCACTCCGTCGGCGCGCCGCTGGCGCCCGGCCAGGAGGACGTGCCGTGGCCGTGCAGCTCGACCAAGTACATCAGCCACTTCCCGGAGACCCGCGAGATCTGGTCCTACGGGTCCGGCTACGGCGGCAACGCGCTGCTCGGCAAGAAGTGCTACGCCCTGCGCATCGCCAGCGTCATGGCCCGCGACGAGGGCTGGCTGGCCGAGCACATGCTCATCCTCAAGCTGACCCCGCCCTCCGGCGAGACCCGCTACATCGCGGCCGCCTTCCCGAGCGCCTGTGGCAAGACCAACCTCGCCATGCTCCAGCCGACGATCCCCGGCTGGAAAGTCGAGACGGTCGGTGACGACATCGCCTGGATGCGGTTCGGCGACGACGGCCGCCTCTACGCCATCAACCCCGAGGCCGGCTTCTTCGGCGTCGCGCCCGGCACCGGCGAGGTCACCAACGCCAACGCGGTCAAGACGCTCTGGGGCAACAGCATCTTCACCAACGTCGCGCTGACCGACGACGGCGACGTGTGGTGGGAGGGGCTCACCGCCGAGCCCCCCGCGCACCTGACCGACTGGAAGGGCCGCTCGTGGACGCCGGAGTCCGATGAGCCCGCCGCCCATCCGAACGCGCGCTTCACCACACCCGCCGCCCAGTGCCCGACCATCGCCCCCGAATGGCAGGACCCCAAGGGCGTGCCCATCTCGGCGATCCTGTTCGGCGGCCGGCGCGCCACCGCGGTGCCGCTGGTCACCGAATCGCTGAGCTGGGAACACGGCGTCTTCCTCGGAGCCAACGTCGCCTCCGAGAAGACCGCCGCCGCCGAGGGCAAGGTCGGCGAGCTGCGCTACGACCCGTTCGCGATGCTGCCGTTCTGCGGCTACAACATGGGCGACTACTTCGCCCACTGGCTGGAGATCGGCCGCCGCAAGAACGCCAAGCTGCCGCGCATCTACTACGTGAACTGGTTCCGCAAGAACGCCGACGGCAAGTTCATCTGGCCCGGCTTCGGCGAGAACAGCCGCGTGCTCAAGTGGATCGTGGACCGGCTCAACGGCGAGGCCAAGGCCGTGCCCACCCCGATCGGCCTGCTGCCGGAGGGGCTCGACGTCGAGGGCCTGGACCTGCCGGAAGAGGACCTGCGCACGCTGCTCTCGGTCGACCGCGAGGTGTGGCGGGAGGAGGCGGCGCTGATCCCGGCGCACTTCGACACGTTCGGCTCGCACCTGCCCAAGGAGCTGTGGGAGGAGTACAACGATCTGCTCGACCGCCTGAGCTGATCCACCGGCACCGACCGCGCCGGCCGTCTTCGTGACGGTCGGCGCGACCTCTTGCTCTGGTATATCCAGACATCCTAGGTTTTGTCGGATGATGGTTGATGCGCACCAGCATTTCTGGAATGTCGACACCGGCTGGTACACCTGGCTGACCCCCGACCTCGGCCCGCTCTACCGCACCTACGCCCCGGACGATCTGCGGCCGGAGCTCGACGCCACCGGCATCGAGGCCACGGTCCTGGTCCAGGCCGCCAACTCCTACGACGACACCGACGCCATGCTGGCCCAGGCCGACGCGCACGACTTCATCGCCGCCGTCGTCGGCTGGGTGCCGCTGGACCGGCCGGAGGAGGCGGCGGAGGCCATCGGCCGCTACCGGAGACATCCGAAGTTTGCCGGTGTCCGCCATCTCATCCACGACGAACCCGACCCCGACTGGGTGGTCCAGGACACCGTGCTGGAGTCGCTCGGACTGCTGGCCGAGGCCGGGCTGACGCTCGACGTGCCGTCGCTGCTGCCGCGGCACCTCGACCACGTGGTCACGCTCGCCGAACGCCACCCGAGCCTGAAGATCGTCATCGACCACCTGTCCAAGCCGCGGATCAAGGACCACGAGTGGGAGCCGTGGGCCGCCCAGCTCACCCGTGCCGCCGCCTGCCCCAACGTGTACGCCAAGGTCTCGGGGCTGGTCACCGAGGCCGACCACCGCGCCTGGACCGTGGAGGACCTCAGGCCCTACGTCGAGCACGCGGTCGAGACGTTCGGGCCCGAGCGGCTGATGTACGGCAGCGACTGGCCCGTCGCCCTGCTGGCGGCCGACTACCGGACGGTCTGGGAGGTGGCCACGGCCCTGCTCGGCGGTACCGACAAGGACCGGGTATTTGGTGACACAGCTAGGTATTTCTACGGGTTTGACCGAGTTTGACGACGGATACTCTCTGGACATGGGAGGACTTCGCTGTGTCGACGGTTCGTACCTGACCGTCACGCCCATCCCGTGCATGGACAGCGTCGGCACGCCGTACGAGATCACTCTGGAGCTCCGCCGCGACGGCACCCCGTACGGGATCGTCGGCGAGAGGTGCGGCTGGCTGCTGGCGCGGCTGGCGCTCGGGGTGAGCCGGGCACGCGAGGGGCAGGGTCCGGCGGGACCCGGCGAAGCGGGCAAGTGGCCGGATCCCGACGACAGATTCCCGGTGGGCGAGGGCGGGAGCGAGTTGTTCTCGTTCCAATATCGCGCGAGGTCCGGCGCGATGACCGGCGGGGAGCTACGCTGCCAGCTCAGGACGATCCCCATCTGGCTTCCCGGCAAGCGTGAGTGGCGCGTGACGCGGAGGGCCTTCGTGGAAGCCTGGGGCTCCAGCGGAGTCGGGATGCGGGCGGTTCTGACATCGTCCGAGTTGGCCGCGTTCGTGCACGGACTGGTCGACGAGGTGGAGGACTGCCTCGGCGGCGGAGAAGGGCCCCGGGAATCCGGTTGAGGGAGCAGGCTGGGGTGAAACGCGGTGATAATTGCCTGTTGGGTCATTCGACCATAGGCACGGCACCGATGGGGAGGACTCCGTGGGCCTGCGCGATCTGGTCTACCGGCTGTACGAGCACCGGCTGGAGACCAAGCTGTCGAAGGACAGCGTCCCCCGGCACGTCGGGGTCATCATCGATGGCAACCGGCGGTGGGCGCGGGCCATGGGGATGCGCGACGTGGCCAGCGGGCACCGTAAGGGTGCCGACAAGATAGCCGAGCTGGTCACCTGGTGCCGCGAGACCGGCGTCGAGGTGGTCACCATCTGGATGCTGTCCAACGACAACCTCAACCGGCCGGCCGAAGAGCTGGAGCCGCTGCTGCGCATCATCGAGGACGTGACCCAGGAGCTGGTGGAGTCGGGCTGGCGGATCAGCCCGGTCGGAGCGCTGGACCTGCTGCCCGACAGGACGGCGAATGTCCTGAAAAATGCAAAAGAAGTCACATCACACCGTCCCGGCCTGATTGTGAACGTTGCAGTTGGGTATGGAGGAAGGCGTGAGATTGCCGATGCGGTGCGCTCACTCCTCCAGGAGCACGCCAGCAAGGGTGCGAGCATCGAGGACCTCGTCGAGGTACTCGATGTCGAGCACATCGCGGAGCATCTCTACACTCGCGGCCAACCCGACCCGGACCTCCTCATCCGGACTTCAGGCGAGCAGCGCCTGTCGGGCTTCATGCTGTGGCAGAGCGCTCATTCCGAGTTCTACTTCCATGAGGCGTACTGGCCTGACTTCCGCAGGGTGGATTTCCTGCGGGCGCTGCGCGACTACGCCGCGAGGCATCGACGTTACGGTTCCTGACGGGACATCTGGGTATCCAGTACGTAACGTGAGAAGTGTCCGGTCACAGGCCGGACACTCCGGAGAGGGCCCGCCTTTGCACCACTATCTGCCGCGGGGGGCCGGAATCCGGCGCCGCCGGCATGTCGTGGTCGGGGACGCGGGTCCGGTCCGGTTCCCACCTCGTCTGCAGGGTGCCCGCTCGTATGGGCGCCCGGGGGAGAACGTGTGGCAGTGTCCTCGAGCAACCCTTCGACCAACCCGGCCAAGCGCACGTACGTGCTGGACACATCTGTCCTGCTAGCGGACCCGGCGGCCACGACCCGGTTCGCGGAGCACGACGTGGTCCTCCCAATCGTGGTGATCACCGAACTGGAGGGCAAGCGACACCACCCCGAACTCGGCTACTTCGCCAGGAAAGCCCTGCGCTACCTCGACGATCTGCGAGTTCAGTACGGCCGGCTGGACGAGCCGATGCCGACGGGAGACGGCACGATCAGGGTTGAGCTCAACCACAGCGATCCATCCATCCTGCCGGTCGGATTCCGACTAGGTGACAACGACACCCGCATCCTGACCGTGGCGCGCTCGCTCGCCGCCGAAGGCTGCGATGTCGTGCTGGTCTCCAAGGACCTGCCCATGCGGGTCAAGGCCGCCTCGATCGGCCTGGCGGCCGAGGAGTACCGCGCCGAGCTGGTCGTGGAGTCGGGCTGGACCGGGATGGCCGAGGTCCAGGTGACCACGGACGACGTGGGGACGCTCTTCGAGCACGGCACGGCCGACCTGGCGGAGGCCAGAGACCTGCCGACGCACACCGGCCTGCGGATGCTGTCGGCCAAGGGCTCGGCCCTCGGCCGCGTGCTGCCGGACAAGTCGGTACGGCTGGTGCGTGGGGACCGGGAGGTGTTCGGCCTGCACGGCCGGTCCGCGGAGCAGCGCATCGCGCTCGACCTGCTGATGGACCCGGAGATCGGGATCGTCTCGCTGGGCGGGCGCGCGGGCACCGGCAAGTCGGCGCTGGCACTCTGCGCGGGCCTGGAGGCCGTGCTGGAGCGCCGTCAGCACCGCAAGGTGGTCGTCTTCCGCCCGCTGTACGCCGTGGGCGGCCAGGAGCTCGGCTACCTGCCCGGCTCCGAGGGCGAGAAGATGGGGCCGTGGGCGCAGGCGGTCTTCGACACCCTGGGAGCGATCAGCTCTCCCGAGGTGATCGAGGAGGTGCTCGACCGCGGCATGCTGGAGGTGCTGCCGCTCACGCACATCCGCGGCCGCTCGCTGCACGACGCGTTCGTGATCGTGGACGAGGCCCAGTCGCTGGAGCGCGGGGTGCTGCTGACCGTGCTGAGCAGGATCGGCGCCAACTCCCGGGTGGTGCTCACCCACGACATCGCCCAGCGTGACAACCTGCGGGTCGGCAGGCACGACGGCGTGGTGGCGGTGGTGGAGAAGCTGAAGGGCCATCCGCTGTTCGCGCACGTCACGCTGACCAGGTCGGAGCGGTCCCCGATCGCCGCGCTGGTGACGGAGATGCTGGAGGACATCACCCTCTAGCTCGACAGATCACTTCAGTTCGCCGCAGATGAACCGTCCCTCCGTCTTGGAGGGGCGGTTCTCCGGGTATACGTGGATGATCTTGACCTGCTCGAACGCCGCGTCCT
Organism: Nonomuraea sp. NPDC049269; assembly: GCF_043197155.1. Lineage (NCBI taxonomy): Bacteria > Bacillati > Actinomycetota > Actinomycetes > Streptosporangiales > Streptosporangiaceae > Nonomuraea > Nonomuraea sp. NPDC049269. The sequence goes on along the minus strand of NZ_JBICSO010000006.1, from coordinate 171,063 downwards.
GCTGGGCCGTACAGACGATCTGGGCCTTGGCCAGCCTGCTGAGCGTGCCCTCGCCCCTGACGAAGACGGTCAGCGTCGAGGTCCGCGGCAGTTGGACCTCGTCGCGCTGAATGGGGTTGAGCGAGTCCTCGATGCGCTCGAAGGTGAAGCCGCGCAGGGCGGTGTCCCGGTCGCCCAGCGGCAGGCCGGAGGCGTCGAACAGGGCGGTGAGCAGGCTGCTGACCGTGTCGGAGTCGACGTCGGCCGGCTCCAGCGTCAGCTTGCCGTTCTTGAGCAGGTAGATCGTCTTCGAGGGCGGCGGCACCTCGATGACCGGCGGCGTGGCCCGTACCTCGACGTCTGTGGGGGAGATGCCGCAGGCGGCCACCGTCAGGAGGGCGAGGAGGGCGGCGGCGAGGGCGCGACGGTCAGCCATGGGGCAGCCAGACCGTGAAGAGCGTGCCCGGATCCTGCCGGCGCACCGAGATCGTGCCGCCGTGCAGGTGCACGTTGGCCCGCGCGATGGCCAGGCCGAGACCGCTGCCCTGGCTGCGCGCCCGGCCCGCGCCGGCCTTGAAGAAGCGGTCGAAGACGTGGGCCATCGCCTCGGCCGGGATGCCCTTGCCGTGGTCGCGTACCTTGACCTCCAGCCCGTTCTTCGTGGCCCTGGCGGTGACCACCACGGGGGGCAGCCCGTGCTTGAGCGCGTTGCCGACGAGGTTGGCCACGATGACGTCGAACCTCCTGGGGTCGAGGTTGACCGTCAGCACGTGGGAGGCGGCGACCTCCACCTGCTCGCCCCAGCCGCGTACCTCCAGGCAGTCGAGGATGGCGTCGGCCACGTTGACCGGCTCCAGGTTGAGCGTCGCGGTGCCCGCGTCGAAGCGGCTGATCTCGATGAGGTGCTCGACCAGCCCGCGCAGCCGCTCGATCTCCCGCAGCACCAGGCGTACCGCCTCCGCGGGCGCGCTGGGCAGGCGCTCGGCCTCCTCAGAGAGCATGTCGGCCACGGCGGTCATCGCGGTGAGCGGGGTGCGCAGCTCGTGCGAGACGTCGGCGACGAAGCGGCGCGACAGCGCCTCCAGCGAGCGCAGCTCCGACACGCTGAGCTCCAGCGCCGCCGCCGCGTCGTTGAACCTGGAGGTGAGCTCGGCCAGCTCGTCCTGACCGTGCACGGGCAGGCGCGTGTCGAGGCGGCCCTGGCCGAGCGCCTGCGCGGCGGCGCTGAGCCGCCTGACGGGCAGCAGCACCTGCCTGGCCGACAGCAGGGCCACGACCAGGGCGATCAGCAGGATGACCACGCCGCCCTGGGTGAGCTTGCCCTTCAGCGTGGCCAGCTCGCGCTCGTCGTCGCGCAGCGGGAAGAACACGAAGGCCCGCAGGCCGGTGGCCTCGGGTTCGGTGCTGGTCTCGCGGTAGACCTCGGCGCCGACGACGAGCCAGAGCTCGTCGTGGATGAGCTTGCGCTGGGTGACGACGTTCCGCTTGGCCCGGCCGTACAGCTCGTTGGGCACGTCGTTCATGTTGAGCGGGCCCTCGGCGTAGGTCAGGTTCTTGTACTCGACCACGACGCTGCGGCCGGGTCCGTTGAGTGACTGGGCGACGTTCTCCAGGTTCTTGGTGGTGGGCGGGGCCTCGCCCTGCCTGAGCGTGCCTACCGGGAAGGTGATGCGGCCCAGTTCCCTGGTCACCAGGTCGATGGAGGTGTCCTCGGCCCGCTTGACGAGCGCCGACTTGGCCAGCTCGAAGCCGATGGTCGCGACGAGGAAGGAGGCGGTGACGGCGACCAGGGTGAACGTGATGACCAGGCGCGCGCGCAGCCCGGTGGGCAGCGGTATCACGGAGGGCTGAACCGGTAGCCGAACCCGCGCACGGTGTGGATGAACACCGGCTCCGCGGGCTTCGGCTCGATTTTCGCGCGTACCCGCTGCACGCAGGCGTCGACCAGCCGCGAGTCGGCCACGTGGGTGTGGTCCCAGACGGCCCGCAGCAGGTAGCGGCGGTTGAGCACCTGGCCGGGATGCCGGACGAGCTCCAGCAGCAGCCGCAGCTCGGTCGGGGTCAGGTGGATCTCCTTGCTGGCCAGCGTGACCTTCAGCGCGCCCCGGTCGATCATGAGGTCGCCGAACGAGATCCGGTCGGAGGCGGAGGACTCGGCCCGGCGCAGGATGGCGCGGATGCGCGCGTCCAGGACCCGCGGCTCGACCGGCTTGACCACGTAGTCGTCAGCGCCCGCCTCCAGCCCGACCACCACGTCGAGGTCGTCGCCGCGCGCGGTGAGCAGGATGACCGGGAGCTGGTCGAGTCGGCGGATGCGCCGGCACACCTCGACCCCGTCGATGCCGGGCAGCATGACGTCGAGGATGGCGATCTCGGGACGGCGGGACCTGATGTGGTCGAGCGCTTCCTCGCCGGTCGCGTAAGACGTGACGGAGTGCCCCTGCCTGGTCAGCGCCAGCTCCAGAGCAGTGCGGACGGAGGGATCGTCTTCGACGAGGAGGATGCCAGCCACGCGAACATTATTCTTCCATGCCGACTGTCCTTGCGTTCCGTCATGAAACTGTGACATGGCGCGCACAGGACTACAAACAACGACGGGCACGCTTAAAGCGGCCCTCCCTTCGGTTACGGGCGCCCGAGGGGCGGGCCGGTGATGTGAGGAAAATCACATGTTTCGGGAAACTGGCCGCCAACCAGCCTGTTAGTAAATGCGGCGCCAACCAGATGTCCCGTTTCGGTTGCGGACCACCCCCCATGACAGGGCAAGCTCATGGGTCGTGAGCCCTGGTCCGCAGTTGAGTGAGCGTCCCGCGTCGGAAACCTCCCGCTCGGCACGCCGACCGGCCCGTTCGTCCGCGCAGAAGGTGAAGCGCGTGGCGGTCATCGGGTTGTCCGTCGTGATCGTCTGTGGTGGCGGTGGTTTCGTCGCCTACCGAGCGATCCAGAACGCCAACACCCCGCCCACGCCGATCTCGGCGGAGGACTTCGGCCGGATCGCCAGCGGCGACCTCTACGCGCCCGACCCCGCCAGCGACGCGCTCAAGGAGGCGGGAGTCAAGGCGTACCAGGCGAAGAAGCTCAAGGAAGGCCGTAAGAACACCAAGGCCGACTTCGACTGGATCGAGGTCAAGAAGAAGGGTCCGGGCGGCGACGGGTTCCCGCCCGCCAACTTCCCGCCGGGCAGCGACCCCTCGCCGGGCAGCAACAAGGCCGTCGCCAAGCAGATGCTGTCCGGAGCCGGCTTCGGCAGCGACCAGTGGGGCTGCCTGGAGCGGCTCTGGCAGAAGGAGAGCGGCTGGAACGAGCGGGCGATGAACCGCTACTCCGGCGCCTACGGCATCCCGCAGTCCCTGCCCGGCAGCAAGATGGCCAGCGCGGGCGGTGACTGGCAGACCAACGCCGCCACCCAGATCAAATGGGGTCTCGGCTATATCAAGGGCCGCTACGGCACGCCCTGCGGCGCCTGGGGGCACTCGCAGTCCACGGGATGGTATTAACAGCCCATCTTTCCCTCTGCAATCGGCAAGCCGCCACGCCCGATGAGACAGCCCGGCGCACCCTGTCCGCATGGGTGTGAAGGTCAGTGTGATCGTCAGTGTCCACAACCCGGGAAGCCGTGCGGACGCGTGCATCCGCTCCGTCCTGGAGCAGAGCATGCCCTCGGACGACTATGAAGTGATCTTCGTGGACGACGGCTCCATGGACGGGATCGCGGAGCGACTCGACACGGTCGCCGCCGTCCGCAGGAACGTCCGCGTGCTGCACCTTCCGCACACCGGCTCACCGATGCGGGGACGCAACGTCGGCATGGCCGCCGCCAAGGGCGACTACGTGTACCTGATGGAGCAGGGCGACCGGCTGGAGCGCGACGCGCTGCTCAGCATGTACGAACGGGCCGTCGAGACCGACGCCGACGTCCTGGTCGGCCGCCTGGTGCGGGACACGGGGCCGCCGGTGACCGCGTTCGTCCGCAACCGGGGACGCGCCGACCTGCTGCGCGACCGGCTGCTCAGCCTGCTCACGCCGCACAAGCTCTACCGCCGCGCCTTCCTGGAGGAGCACGAGCTGGGCTTCCCCGTGCCCGGCGGGCAGGTGGCCGAGCAGGCGTTCTCGGTCCGGGCCTACCTGCAGGCCAAGGTCGTCGCCGTGCTGGCCGACCAGATCTGCTGCCACATCGGCGAGCGCGACGAGGCGGCGGAGGACCCGCGCACCGCCGTGGCCGAGCTCCGGACGCTGCTCGCCGCCATCGACGCCTACGTGGGCGACGGCCGCCAGCGTGACCGCATGTACGGCCACTGGTTCCGCTCCACCGTGCTCAAGCCGCTGCTGACCAGCCGGTTCGCCGCCTCGTCCGTGGACCGGGGCATGCACTTCAGGCTGATCAGGCAGCTCGTGCTCGACAGCTTCCCCGAGCGCCTCGACCAGTACCTGCCCGTCCAGCTGCGGGTCGTGGCCGCCTTCGTCCGCGCCGGGCGGCTGGATCAGCTCGTCGTCCTGGCCAACTCCTCCAAGCGGGCCGGGCTGCGCGCGGACCTGAGCGAGGTCCGCTGGGACGCGCAGGTTCTGGTGCTCGAGCTCTCCGTGGAGGTCCTGGGCGGCGACGGGGGGCCGGCCAGGTTCCGTACGAGCGGTGAGCGCCTGCTGTGGCAGCCGCCCCGCTCGGTCGACGCCAAGCTGCTGCCCGACAGCGTCACGGACGTCACCGGCGCCGTCGAGCGCGCCCGCATGGAGGTGTACGTACGGCACAGCGAGACGGGCGTCATCCACTACCTGCCGGTCGCCTACCGGGTCGAACGGGTCCCGGACGGGCGTCGCCACGTCCGGATCCAGATCGTCGGCGAGGCCAGGGTCGACGTGACCGCGGCGGCGCTCGGCGAGCCGCTCAAGGCCGGCCAGTGGGAGGTGCACGTCCGCATGTTCGGCGGCGCGCACCAGGCCAGGAGCCGGGTCCGCCGCCCGGACGGCCCGCTCAACTGCCTCGGCGTGCTCGCCCAGCAGCCCAGGATGCGCCTGGTGCTGCCCTGCTGGAGCGACGCGGGCGAGCTCGGGCTCGCCATCGAGCCGCGCTCGTTCTCGGAGTCGATCGCGCTGGTGTCGCCGGGCGTGACCATCAGGCGGCAGGAGGGGCACCTGTACGTCGTGCTGCCCGTGCCGTACGTGCCGCCGAGCGGCGGCCCCGCGCTGGAGCTGGTGCTGCGCAACACCTCGCGCCGGCCACGAGAGGTGTCCGCGCCCGCGCTGGTCGAGCCGGGGGTGCCGGGCAAGATCGCCGGCCAGCTGGTGGCCAAGGTGCCGGTCAAGCGGATGCTGCCGGGCAAGGACAGCCTCGGCCCCGGCGCCTGGCTCTCCTCGCTGCGCACCGCCGACGACGAGACCGGCCTGCGGTTCGGGCTGGAGGTACGCAGGGGCAGGATCGAGGTGCGGCCGTCGGCGGCCATGGATCCCGAGCGGCGCTCGCCGATGGGCGGGGACACACTGCTGCACCGGCTCGGCCGCCGCCTGCCCGGCGCGCGGCACATGGTGCGTCTGGCGCGCGCGGGCAAGCATCGCTACCTCAGGGACTGACCCAGTCCTCCAGCTCCGTGAAGGAGTCCCTGAAGACCGGCAGGAGCGGCTTCAGCTTGCCGGGGTAGACGTCCACCAGACCGTCGAGGTGGTTGCCGCCCTCGACCCGGTGGTAGCGGAACGGCCGGTGCGGGCCGACCATCTTGGCGTAGACGTCGGAGTCGCGGGAGATCGGCAGCAGTGAGTCGAGCGTGCCGTGGATGGTGATGAGCGGCTTGGTGATCCGGCCGGTCAGCGCGATCTTGGCGATGGCCGCGTACGGCTTGCGCGCGTCGTAGTCGTAGTCCGCCGGGGCGCCCTCGTACGACGGGTCGAGCTCCTTCTGGTAGAGCTGCTGGGTGAGCTCCCAGTAGTACTGCCGGTGGAAGGGCCACAGGAACTCCGAGCCCGCGGCGAAGCCCGCCTGTTCCGGAGACCCCTTCAGCGCCTGGGGCAGGAAGTTGAGCAGGTTGTCGCCCTTGACCCGCCAGAGCGTGCCCTCCCAGTCGACGCCGCCGTCGTACAGGTGGCCGCGGTTCTCCAGTTGCCAGCGGACGAGGTAGCCGCCGTTGGAGATGCCGGCCATGAACGTGCGCCGGGGCGGCCGGCCGTACCGCTGCCTGACCACGGCCTTGGCCGCGACCGTCAGCTGGGTGACGCGCTCGTTCCACTCGGCGATCGCGTCTCCGGGGCGGCGGCCGTCGGTGTGGAACTGCGGGCCGGTGTTGCCCTTGTCCGTGGCGGCGAACGCGTAGCCCTTCGACAGCACCCAGTCGGAGATCGTGAAGTCGTTGGCGTACTGCTCCCTGTTGCCCGGGGTGCCGGTGACGACCAGGCCGCCGTTCCAGTTCTCGGGGAGCCTGATGACGAACTGGGAGTCGTGGTTCCAGCCGTGGTTGGTGTTGGTGGCCGAGGTGTCGGGGAAGTAGCCGTCGATCTGGACGCCGGGGACGCCGGTGGGGTTGACGGTGGCCGCAGAGTGCAGCCCGGCCCAGTCGGCCGGGTCGGTGTGACCCGTCCCGACGGTGCCCGCGGTGGTCAGGTCGTCCAGGCGGGCGCTGACCGTGTACTCGGCGCCGGGCACCGCCGGGCCCTGGCCGGGGGTCAGCAGGCTCGCCACCAGGGTTAACGCGACGATCATCAGGACTCCGCGAGATGGTCGGCCAGCAGGCGCTGGAAGTCGGCGGGTCGCTCCAGGTGCGGGCTGTGGCCGCACTCGTCGAGCACGGCCTCCCGATAGCGGCCGTAGCGGTCGAGCACGACCCTGGTCTGGGTCACCATGGGCTGCGCGGTGGTGCCGGGCGAGCCGGGCACCACGCCCAGCGCGCCGAGGTGGGCCAGGTCGAACAGCGAGGTGTCGGAGACGATCACGTCGTCGGTGCCCCTGATCCACAGGATGGGCGGCTTGGGGTCGATCTCGTGCAGGTCGCCGATCCGGAAGTGGGTGGGGGCCAAGGCGTTGAGCACGCCGTGCTTGCCCGGCGCCACGCCCGGCCACCGCGCCGACCCGACGGGGTCGCCCGGGTAATGGGCCTCGCCGACCCGGGTGGTGAGCATGGAGCGGAGGTAGAAGTCCTCATCGGGCACCGGATTCTTCACGTACGTGGCCCGGAACACCGAGCGAGGCGACGTCGGGGATTCGTCCGACATGTCGCCCGCCTTCAGGCGGGACACGAAGTCCGGATTGGCGCCCCCGGCACCCGCTCCCGTGCCGTCCGGGTGGGTGAGTCTGCCGTCCGCGCCCTCCGTGCCACCGAAGCCGTACGGGGAGACGGGGTTCACCAGCGTGACGCTCCCGACCATCGCGGGACGGTCGCGCAGCAGCTGCAGGACGATGCCGCCGCCCATGCTCCAGCCGACCAGGTGGACCCGCTCCAGGCCCAGCCGGTCGACCAGCTCGATCAGGTCGTCGGAGTAGTCGCGCAGGCCCCGCGTGGCGTCCACGGGCTCGGCGTCGGTCTCGCCGAACCCGCGCAGGTCCACCGCGAGCGGCCGGTACGCCTCGGGCAGGGCTGCCATGGTGTCCCGCCAGAACGCGCTCGACGAGACATTGCCGTGGACGAACAGCACGGGCTCGCCGGTCTCCCTGCCGTCCACGGTCAGGACGTGCTGGGTGAGCCTCGGCGTGGTGACCTTCATACGCGCACCTTCTCGGCCAGGTCGCGGCCCTGGGTCTCCCTGGCGGCGAAGACCGCGACCAGGGTGAGGACGGCCGCCAGGCCGAGGTAGATGGAGATCGGCAGGCTGCTGCCGTAGCTCTTCAGCAGCGCGACCGCGATGATCGGGGCCAGTGCCCCGGCCACGATCGCCGACAGCTGGGCGCCGATCGACACCCCGGTGTAGCGCATTCTGGTGCCGAACAGCTCGGCGAAGAAGGCCGCCTGCGGGCCGTACATCATGCCGTGGAAGAGCAGGCCCACGGTGACGGCGAGGGTGATGGCCAGGAAGTTGCCGGTGTTGACGAGCGGGAAGAACGCGAAGATCCACAGCCCGATGCCGGCCGCCCCGGCCAGGTACATCGGGCGGCGGCCGATCCGGTCCGACAGCGCGCCCCACATGGGGATCGTGACGAAGTGGATGGCCGAGGCGATCAGCACGGCGTTGAGCACGGTGGAGTTCTCGATCTTGTTGGCCTTCGCGTAGGTGATGACGAAGACCGTGAGCAGGTAGAAGGAGATGTTCTCCGCCAGCCGGGCGCCGATCGCGGTGACGACGTCCCGCCAGTGGTGGCGCAGCACGCCGATGATCGGCGCCGTCTCCTCCGGCTCGGCCTGCTGGAACACCGGCGACTCGGTGATCGACAGCCGGATCCACAGGCCGATCAGCACCAGCACGCCCGACAGCAGGAACGGCACCCGCCAGCCCCATGCCAGGAACGCCTCGTCCGACTGCCAGGCGGCCAGTATCGCCAGCACGCCGGTGGCCAGCAGGTTGCCGCCCGGCGCGCCCGCCTGCGGCCAGGAGGCCCAGAAGCCGCGCCGCGCCGCGTCGCCGTGCTCGGAGACGATCAGCACCGCGCCGCCCCACTCGCCGCCCAGCGCGAAGCCCTGCACCAGCCGGAGCAGGGTCAGCAGCAGCGGCGCGGCGGCGCCCACGCCCGCGTACGTCGGCAGGCAGCCGATCAGGAACGTGGCGGCGCCCATCAGCAGCAGGCTGACCACCAGCAGCCGTTTGCGGCCGAGCCGGTCGCCGAAGTGGCCGAAGATCAGGCCGCCGAGCGGACGGGCGACGAACCCGACGGCGTAGGTGAGGAACGCGAGAAGCGTCCCGGTCAGGGGGTCCTCGTTGGGGAAGAAGAGCTTGTTGAAGACGAGAGCGGCTGCCGAGCCGTACAGGAAGAAGTCGTACCACTCGATGGTGGTGCCGATCAGGCTCGCGGCGACGATCTTCTTGATGGAAGTGGCCATGCCGTCACGCTAGGGAGTGACCGGCGTCACTCATATGGCGTCGGGGCCCACAGTCTGTCGTGGGGATGTGTGGCCGAGCCGGTGCAGGCGGAGCGCGAGCTGGATCTCCAGCGCTCGCTCCGGCTCCAGCCAGCCGTCGCCCAGGAGCTTGCCGATGCGGTCGAGCCGCTGGGTGACGGTGTTGACGTGGATGTGCATGGCGTCGGCCGTACGGGAGGGCGAGCCGCCCGAGCCGAAATAGGCGGTCAGCGTGTCGGCCAGCACGGTGCCCCTGCGGGCGTCGTACTCGACCACCGGCCCGAGCACCGAGCCGACGTAGCCGGGCACGTCGCGGACGTCGCCGATCAGCAGGCCGACGAAGCCGAGCTCGCTCGCGCTCGCGCCGTCACCCGTCCGGCCCAGCGCGATGAGCGCCTCCGCGCAGCGCCGCGCCTCCTGGTAGGCCGCGGCGACGTCGCTCTTGCGCGACGCCCCGGCCGTGGCGGGGGTGTGCAGGGACGCGCTCAGCTCGGCCGCGACACGCTGCGCGATGGCGCCCGCGTCGCCGCCGGGCAGCAGCAGGACGACCTCTCCGGCTCGCCCGGCCGCCAGCCCATGGCGTACGGCCGCCTGGGACGACGCCCAGAACGCGGCCCGCTCGCGCTGCCCCTCATGCCGGACCACCACCATGACGTGCGGCGCGGTCAGGTCCACGCCCAGCCGGCGCGCCCGGTCGGTCAGCCCAGGAGAGCCGGGTCGGGAGATCAGGTCATCGAGCAGCTCGCCCCGCACCCGCCCCTCCGCCTCGGCCACGCTCCGGCGGAACAGCAACAGCAGCGCGCAGACCAGCGCCGCCCGCTCCAGGATGCGCTCGTCGGCGTCGTCGCTGCGCAGGATCAGCGTGCACAGTGGCTCGCCGCCGACGTCCACCGACGCGATCAGCAGATCCGCCCGGCGCACGGTACGGCCCAGCGCCCTGGACGCCTGCGCGGCCTCGAACACGCCCGGATCCAGCTCGCCGACGTCTCCGGTGATCGGCCGGCCCAGGTCGTCGAGTACGGCCAGCGAACCGCCGAGCACGTCGGTCACCACGGCGGCCACGTCCTCGATGCCGCCGCCCCGCAGCACCAGCGAGGTCATCCGGTCGTGGGCCAGCGCGGCGCGTTCGACGGCCTGGCCGTGCTCCCTGACCGTGCGGTGCGCGGTGGACAGCTCTTCGAGGGCGTTCCTGGTCTCCTGGAGCAGCCTGGCGTTGTCGATCGCGACGGCCGCGTGCGCCGCCAGGCTCGCCAGCAGCGACACCTCCTCCTGCAGGAACGGCCTGGCGCTGCGGTTGGCGGCGAACAGCACGCCGATCACCCGCTGCCCCAGCCGCAGCGGCACGCCGAGGATCGCGACCAGCCCTTCCTCGGTGACGGCTTCGTCGATGTGGTTCTTGTGGTGGAAGCGGGCGTCGGCGAAGTAGTCGGCGGTCGCGTACGGCGTGGCGCTCTGCGCGACCAGCCCGCCCAGCCCCGCGCCCATGGCCAGCCGGAGCGCCCGGAATTTGGCCGAGATCGAACCGTCCGTCACCTGCATGTACGTGTCGCCGCGGGCGGGATCGTGCAGCGTGAGGTAGGCGGTGTCGGTCGCGAGCAACTGCCTGGCGCGGTGCACGATCGCCTCCAGCACCGCATCGAGGTCGCGCAGCGCGGCCAGGTCGTTGGCGGTGTCGTAGAGCGCCGACAGCTCGGCCTCGCGCCTGGCCCGGCGTTTCAGCAGCGCGCGCACCTTGAGCGCGTCGACCTTGGCCAGCTCCAGCTCCTCGACCGTCGCCGCGTCGGCGCCCGCGGCCCTGGCCTGGATGATCGGCCCCTCGAACTCGACCGCCGACGCCTCCCGGGCCAACAGTTCCAGAAAGCGCCTGCTCATTGTTAGCGCGCCGTCCAGCCGCCGTCGACGGGGAGGGAGACGCCGGTGATGAACGACCCGGCCGGGCCGCAGAGGTAGGCGACCAGTTCGGCCACCTCCTCGGGCTCGATCAGCCGCTTGATCGCCGCGGGCTGGAGCATGATGTCCTCGACGACCTCGCCCGGGTCGATGTCGTGCGCCTTCGCCTGGTCGGCGATCTGGCTCTCGACCAGCCCGGTCCGTACGTACGCCGGGCACACGCAGGTGGAGGTCACCCCGTGGGCCGCCCCTTCGAGCGCGACGACCTTGGAGAACCCCTCCAGCCCATGCTTGGCCGCCGTGTACGCCGACTTGTACGGCGAAGCCCGCAGCCCGTGCACCGACGAGATGTTGACGAACCGCCCCCAGCCCCGCTCGTACATCCCCGGCAGCACCTGCCGCGCGATCAGGAACGGTGCCTCGACCATGACCCGCAGCATCGTCCCGAACACCGCGGGCGGGAACTCCTCGATCGGCGCCACATGCTGGAACCCCGCGTTGTTGACCACGATGTCGACGGGCTCCTCCGGCAGGGCGCGGACGAACTCCGGATCGCTCAGGTCCGCCACCACCGGCACCCCGCCGAGCTCGGCGGCCACCTTCTCCGCGGACTCCGCGCTCCGGTCGACGACCAGCACCCTCGCCCCGCCGGCGGCCAGCCGTCTCGCGCAGGCGGCCCCGATCCCGGCTCCGCCCCCTGTGACCAGCGCCGTCCGCCCAGTCAGCTCCTTCGCCATGTCTCCGACCCTAAGCGCTCGCGGGGCGAACATGGCATGGGTGTCCACTACATAGATCGTTATCGCCTTATGTGGTGTGTCTGGGAGGCCGCGCCGCCCGCCTCCCTGATACGGTTTCCCTATGCACGCGTATTCGTACTCCTGGTGGCCCGCCTTCTAGGCGGTCCTCCTAGCGCATACGCACCCCGGCCGCCTCGACGAGGCGGCCGTCGTCATGTCCGGACCCCCTTGTCGAGCACCCCAGACGAAAGGGCGTTCCGTGACAACCTGGCCAGCGCTGCTCAGCACACTCCTCGACGGCACCTCGCTCACCTCCGTTCAGGCCGCCTGGGCCATGGACCAGATCATGTCGGGCGCCGCCACGGACGCCCAGATCGCTGCCTTCGCCATCGCCCTGCGGGCCAAGGGCGAGACCGTGGCGGAGGTCTCCGGCCTGGCCGACGGCATGCTCGCCAGATCGGCGGCCATCAGGATCCCCGGCGACCCGGTCGACCTGGTCGGCACCGGCGGCGACCGGGCCAACACGGTCAACGTCTCGACCATGGCGGCCATCGTGGCGGCGGCGGCCGGAGCCAAGGTCGTCAAGCACGGCGGCCGGGCCGCCTCATCGAGCACCGGGGCCGCCGACCTGCTGGAGGAGCTCGGCCTGGTCATCGACCTGCCGCCGGCCGGCGTCGCCCGGGTCGTGGAGGAGGTCGGCATCACGTTCTGCTTCGCGCCGACCTTCCACCCGGCGCTGAAACGCACCTCCGGGGCGCGGCGGGAGCTGGGCGTGCCGACGGTCTTCAACTTCCTCGGCCCCCTCACCAACCCCGCCCTGCCGGCCGCGCAGGCGGTCGGCGTCTTCCACCCGGACCTGGCGCCGGTCATCGCGGGCGTCCTCGCGGAGCGCGGCGGCTCCTCGCTGGTCTTCCGTGGCGACGACGGCCTCGACGAGCTCACCACCTCCGGCCCCTCGGCCGTCTGGCTCGTACGCAGGGGCACCGTGACCCCGACCCGCTTCGACCCGGCGGACCTGTCGATCCCGCGAGCACACCCGTCCGACCTGGTCGGCGGCGACGCGGCGCACAACGCGGCAGTGGCCAGGGCGGTCCTCGCGGGCGAGCGGGGGCCGGTCCGCGACATCGTGCTCCTGAACGCGGCAGCCGCCCTGGTGGCGGCCGACGGCACACCCCCGGCCGACGGCCTCACCACGGCTCTCGCCCAGGCCTACAAGCGAGCGGGTGACGCCGTCGACTCAGGTGCCGCCTCGACCCTGCTCACCCGCTGGATCCACGCCACCCACCGGGCGGTTTGAAGCTGTCCGTCACTTGGCGGGCCGGGTCATGGAGAGCACGTCCAGCAGGGCGTCGAGTTGCTCCTCCGTGAGCCGGCCGGCCGCCACGTGGCCGCGTTCGATGACCACCTCGCGGATCGTCTTGCGCTCCGCCAACGCCTGCTTGGCGATCTTCGCCGCCTCCTCGTAGCCCACATACCGGTTCAGCGGCGTGACGATCGACGGCGACGACTCCGCGTACTCCCGCAGCCGCGGCACGTTCGCCGTGATCCCGGCCACGCACCGGTCGGCCAGCAGCCGTGAGACGTTCGCCAGCAGCCGGATCGACTCCAGGATGTTGCGCGCGATGACCGGCAGCTGCACGTTCAGCTCGAAGCTGCCCGACGCGCCCGCGAACGTGATCGCCGCGTCGTTGCCGATGACCTGCGCCGCGACCATGGCCGTGGCCTCGGGGATCACCGGGTTGACCTTGCCGGGCATGATGGACGACCCCGGCTGCAGGTCCGGCAGGTTGATCTCACCGAGCCCGGCGCGCGGCCCGGAGCCCATCCACCGGAGATCGTTGGCGATCTTGTTGAGCGAGACCGCCACCACCTTCAGCTGCCCCGAGAGCTCGACGATGGAGTCCTGCGCGCTCTGCGCCTCGAAGTGGTCCATCGCCTCCCGGAACGGGATCCCGGTCGCCTCACGCAGCTTCTCGATCGCCAGGTTCGCGAAGCCCGGCGGGGTGTTGATGCCAGTGCCCACCGCCGTGCCGCCCAGGGGCAGCTCGAGTACGTGCCCGAGCGCCGACCTCACCCGTACGGAGCCGTGCTCGATCTGCGTGGCGTAGCCGCCGAACTCCTGCCCCAGCGTCACGGGCGTGGCGTCCATGAGATGCGTCCGGCCCGACTTCACCACCTGGTCGAACTGGATCGCCTTGGCGCGCAGCGCCGCCGCCAGGTGTTCCAGCGAGGGCAGCAGGTGGTAGGTCACCTCCGTCGCCGCCGCCACGTGGATCGAGGTCGGGAACACGTCATTGGACGACTGCGAGGCGTTGACGTGGTCGTTCGGGTGCACGGGCCGGCCCAGCCGCTCCTGGGCCAGCGTCGCGATGACCTCGTTGGCGTTCATGTTGGACGAGGTGCCGGAACCGGTCTGGAAGACGTCGATCGGGAAGTGGTCGTCGTGCTCGTTCTCCGCGACGTCGGCCGCGGCCTGCGCGATGGCCTCGGACAGATCCTTTTCGAGTACGCCGAGCTCTCCGTTGACCTCGGCGGCGACCGCCTTGATCAGGCCGAGCGCGGCGATGTGCGACGGCTCCAGCGGCCGTCCGGACACCGGGAAGTTCTCCACCGCCCGCTGTGTCTGCGCGCGCCATCTGGCTCCGACCGGAACGCGCACCTCACCCATGGAGTCATGTTCAATGCGGAACTCGCTCATGCCTCCCAGTCTGGCTCACGCCTGCCGGATCACCCCGAAAGGGGCGTCCCGCCGACGCTGGGTCAGCTTGAGAGGAGTGCCACGATGAGGACGGCGATCACCACGGCGGCGGCCGCGGCCACGGCCATCAGGACCAGCATGCCGTTGCGGTTGCCGGTGGGGCGCTGTTCGGGCTCCTTCGCGATGGCGAACAGATCCGTGCCCAGCCCCTGCCCGGCCTGGCGCTCCTGCCCCATCGGGGGTGGCGCCTGCTGCGGACCCGTCGGCGGTCCGGGCCGCGGTCCCATCTGCGGGCCTCGCGGTCCTGGCTGGGGGTGCTGTTGGGGTGGGGGCAGCGGGTAGACCTGCTGTCCCGGGGCCTGGTGGATGCGGGTGGTGACGGTGCTCTCCTCGTCGGAGCCACGTCGTGGCGGGTCCTGCGGCCTGGGGGCCTTCGGACGCGCCACGCTGATGGTCCGCTCGGGGTCGTACGCACCGCTGGGCTGAGGCCCGGTCGGAACGCCGCGCCCAGCACCACCCGGGCCCTGCTGACCACCGGGGCCCTGCGGAGCGCCGACGGGGCCGGACGGGGCGCCCGAGGGTCCATGCGGTTGGGCTCCGCCCATCGGGTTGGCGGTCCGCGCGTCGGGGGCCGCGCCTGCCCGTGCTGCCTGCGGTCCTGTCGCGGGGCCCTGAGGGGATGTGCCGGGCGCATTCGGCCGCGACCCGGTCCCACGCCCCTGCGGCCCGCCTACCGGTCCCTGGGGCCCGCCCATCGGCCCCTGACCGCCCCTCGCTTGCCCGCCCTGAGCACTCTGGCCGCTCTGAGCCGCTTGCCAGCCTTGACCGGCTTGCCCGCCCGGACCCGCGGAGCCGCTCTGGCCACCCTGCCCACCTCGACCAGCTTGTCCGCCTTGACCGGCCGGACCGCCTACCCCGGCCGGTGCCGATCCGCTCGGACCGGTCGCCGCGTGCGGAGCCTGCGCATCTCGACCGGGTCCCGACGGCCCGCCCTGCGCTCCCCAGCCGGGCGCGGCGGGTGGGGTGCCCCACTGGCCGGCCGCCTTGGGGGCCTGTACGGCGGGTGCCGTGTCGTTCGAGTCGGGCACGCCGGCCTCCTGGGCGATCAGGGCCTCGGCCGTGATCGCCTGCATCTCGCTCGTGGGCGTGTCGGCGACCATCCGGAGCAGGGTCTCCGCCTTGGCCGCCGTCAGGCGCCGCTTGTGGTCCTTGTCCAGCAGCCCGGTCAGCACCGGCAGCAGCGCCCCGGCCTGGGTGGGCGGGTCGGCGTTCTCGCTCAGCAGCGCGGCGAGCGTCTCCGCGATCGTGGCCCGCTCGTACGCCGGCCGGCCCTCGACCGCGAAGTACAGCGTCGCCCCGAGCGACCAGACGTCGGACTCAGGCCCGGTGTATTCGCCCCTGGCCCGCTCCGGCGCCGTGTAGCCGGGCGAGCCGATGACCATGCCGGTCTTGGTGAGCCGGGAGTCGCCCTCGGCCTTGGCGATGCCGAAGTCGGTCAGCACCACCCGGCCGTTCTCGGTGATGAGCACGTTGCCCGGCTTGACGTCGCGATGCGTGATGCCCTGGGCGTGCGCCGCGCGCAGCGCGCCGAGCAGGTCGACGCCGATCTCCGCCACCAGCCGGGGCGGCAGCGGGCCCTCTTCGTCGATCACCTGCTCCAGGGAGCGGGCCTCGATGAGCTCCATGATGATCCACGGGCTCTTGTCGTGGATGAGCACGTCGTGGATGGCGGCGACTGACGGGTGGTTGATCCGGGCGGCGATACGCCCCTCGCGGACCATGCGCTCGCGCAGCTCGGCCCGTTGTTCCTCGGTGAGACCCTGGTCCTGGCGGATTTCCTTGACCGCCACCTCGCGCCCGAGCGCGCGATCACGGGCGCGCCACACCGTGCCCATTGTCCCTCGACCGAGGGGTGCGATGAGCTCGTAGCGCTCCGCGAGCAGGCGTGTCTGCTGTTCCGGCATGAGAAGAAGATATCGATTCTCGCTTGGGAAGTGCTTTACCCTCGCTTGCGAAGTTCTCTTGGCCAGAACCGTCGAGGAAGGCACAACTTTATCACCGTCGCTTTGAAACGGGCATAAGCGGACGGAGTAGGTCGAGGCTCGACTCTCTTCCGATGGACGCCTTCGCCCTGCCGTCGTTCTTGACGTGGTGGCGGCACCGCCAGGGCGGCCGCCGTGGCCTCTGCCCGGTGCAGCCCGCGGTGCGCGGGCCTGCGCGCGAAAGAGGGTGCGGTGATCACCGGCGTCGGCCGGCCCGATCCGCTGGGGGCCAGCGGCTCCTCCGCGGAGCCGCCCGCGGCCACCCTGGCCAGCATCAACGAGGCGCGTACTGAGTCGAGCCTGGTCTGCGGGTCGATGCGGAGCAGCGCGTCGAGAACCGGCGCCAGCGGCCCGGCCTTCGTCATCGGGATCGGCTCGCCACTGGTGAGCGCGGCCAGCGCGGCGGCGGCCGTACGGCGTCCATGCAGGCCCCTGCCCTCGACGGCGGTGTAGAGGGTCGCGCCGAGCGACCACAGATCACCGGCCGGACTGGCCTTCGAGCCCAGCACCCGCTCTGGAGCGATGTATCCGGCGGAACCCAGCACGATGCCCGCCTGGGTGATGGAAACGTCACCTTCCAGTGCGGCCAGCCCGAAGTCGGTCAGGACCGCCCGGTCCTCCATCACCAGCACGTTGCTGGGCTTCACGTCGCGGTGCAGGATCCCCTTGGCGTGTACGGCCCGCAGCGCGCCGAGGATCTGCCGGCCGATCTCGGCGGCCTTGCGCGGATGGAGCGGTCCGCCCTCCAGGATGAGCTGCTCAAGGGACCTGGCCTGGAGCAGCTCCATGACGATCCACGGCCGGTCGTCCTCGGTGACCACGTCGAACACGGTGATGACCGACGGGTGCGCGACCATCGCGGTCGCCCTGCCCTCACGCTCGGTGCGGGCGCACAGCTCGGCCCGCAACTCCTCGTCGAGCACGGCCGGCAGCCGGACCTCCTTGACCGCCACGTCGCGGTCGAGCAGCTCGTCGTGCGCTCGCCAAACGGTACCCATGCCGCCGCGACCGACCGGTTCGAGAAGCCGGTAGCGCGCGGCGAGTAGGTAACCGGAGGGCGCACGCATGGCAGGCAGCTTACCTATTTGTGTAAACCGACCAGTAGAGGCGGGGCCGATAAAATGTTGCGAAGTTAAGTCAACTCGTCTGACTCGTGACGTCAGCAAACCTGTCGGCTACATCGGTCCCCGTTGATCAGGCTCCACAGACATTGCGATACCGCGAGTAGTAGGCGTGCTCCCAAGCGTGGTGTTCCCATGATGGTGGCAAATCGGCCCGATGACCAGTCTGCCCCCGCTGGAACGTTCGACCATGCCGAGATGGTCGGCTCCCGGCCGGCGTGTCCAGGGTGCCGCCGGCGCCGCGGACGGACCCGGCCTGGTGCGGCGACAAGGTCTCGCCGGTGATGCCGGGCTCGGGGTCAGGCGTACGGGCGGGGTAGCGGTGCCGCTCGTTCTCAGGCCCCTGACCTGCCGATACAGCGCCCGGCCCAGGTTGGTCGCGAGGAATGCGCGCGATGCCCGGCAAGAACTTCGCAGGCATCCGGCAGGCTGTGCCGACAGCGGTCTGACGAAGCCGTCAGCGACTTGTAAGGGTGTCGTAAGGGCTCTGGGGCACAGTGGAGTTAAGGGGAACTCATGGACCCACCGGCGGCCGAAACTGTCAGTGTCGGCGGTCACACTGGGAACATACGGCCCTGGTGCTTTACCGGAACGAATAGCCATGACGAGTTCGTTGAGGGACGTGATGAGGATGCGCCGCAGTCAGGTTCGTCGCCGACCGACGAAGAGGCCGATCGTGCCCGCGCTGGACCTTCGCACGCCGTCGGGGCGACAGCTGCCCTTTTGAAACCCACACAACTGGAGCGTCACCCGAGAGGTGCACGATGTGCAGTCACTACCCGCTCTGTCCCACCGCCGACTCACCCGACCGTGAGGCTTCCCACGTGATCTCGGCCCACCCTGACCAGGGCTGGAGCCTGCTGTGTAATGGCGTGGTGCTGTTCGAGGACACCGGGTTGCTCCTTCCCGACGGCTCCGTCGTCGCGCCCCACCGCGGTCTCGTGGCCGCCTGAGCGTCACCCGTCCGGTGCCGAGCGGCCCGAAACGGCCCACCCGGCACCCTTCGGCGACCGATTGACGAGACAAGACGAGAGCGTCAGCGGCGGCCTATCGACAGGACCGGTCCGGTGCGATCGGTGAAGAAGTCGTCGCCCTTGTCGTCGACGACGATGAACGCGGGGAAGTCGACCACCTCGATCTTCCACACCGCCTCCATCCCCAGCTCCGGATATTCCAGGACCTCCACCTTCTTGATGCAGTCCTGAGCCAGCCTGGCCGCAGGGCCGCCGATGGACCCCAGGTAGAAGCCTCCGTGCTCCTTGCAGGCGTCGGTCACCTGCTTCGACCGGTTGCCCTTGGCCAGCATCACCATCGAGCCGCCGGCGGCCTGGAAGCGCTCCACGTAGGAGTCCATCCGCCCCGCGGTCGTGGGGCCGAACGAGCCCGACGCGTAGCCCTCCGGGGTCTTGGCCGGACCCGCGTAGTAGACCGCGTGATCCTTCAGGTACTGCGGCATCTCGCCGCCCGCGTCGAGCAGGTCGGCGATCTTCGCGTGCGCGATGTCGCGGGCGACCACGAGCGGGCCGGTCAGCGAGAGCCGCGTCTTCACCGGATATTTCGACAGCTCGGCAAGGACGTCCGGCATGGGTCGGTTGAGATCGATGTTGACGACGTCGTCCGAGAGGTGCTCGTCGGTGGTCTCCGGCAGGAAGCGGGCCGGATCGGTCTCCAGCTTCTCCAGGAAGACGCCCTCCGGCGTGATCTTGGCCAGCGCCTGCCGGTCGGCCGAGCAGGACACGGCGATGGCCACCGGGCAGGAGGCGCCGTGCCGGGGCAGCCGGATGACGCGTACGTCGTGGCAGAAGTACTTGCCGCCGAACTGGGCGCCGATCCCGAGCTTCTGCGTCAGCTCGAAGACCTTGGCCTCCAGGTCCAGATCGCGGAAGCCGTGCGCCGAGGGGGAGCCCGAGGTGGGGATCGAGTCGAGGTAGCGGGCGCTGGCGTACTTGGCCGTCTTCAGCGCGTACTCGGCCGACGTGCCGCCGACCACGATCGCCAGATGGTACGGCGGGCAGGCCGCGGTGCCGAGCGAGCGGATCTTCTCCTCCAGGAAGGCCAGCATCCGCTTCTCGTTCAGCACGGCCTTGGTCTCCTGGTACAGGAACGACTTGTTGGCCGATCCGCCGCCCTTGGCCATGAACAGCAGTTTGTACTCGTCCGCGTGGCCGTAGGGGTCCTCGGCGTAGAGCTCGATCTGGGCGGGCAGGTTGCTGCCGGTGTTCTTCTCCTCCCACATGCTCAGCGGCGCCATCTGCGAGTAGCGCAGGTTGAGGCGCGTGTAGGCGTCGTAGACGCCGCGCGAGATGTGCTCGGCGTCGCGCCCGTCGGTGAGCACGTGGCGGCCACGCTTGCCCATGACGATGGCGGTGCCGGTGTCCTGGCACATGGGCAGCACGCCGCCGGCCGAGATGGAGGCGTTCTTCAGCAGGTCGAGCGCGACGAACCGGTCGTTGCCGCTGGACTCGGGGTCGTCGACGATCTTCCGCAGCTGGGCGAGGTGGGAGGGGCGGAGGAAGTGCGAGATGTCGTGGATCGCGGTCTCGGTGAGCAGCCGCAGCGCCTCGGGGTCCACCTCCAGGAAGCTGCGCCCGGCCGCCTCGACCCGCCGCACACCGTCCGGCGTGATCAGCCGGTATTCGGTCTCGTCGGCGCCCAACGGGAGCAACTCGCTGTAATCGAACTCGCCCATGATCCTCCCCATTCGCCGCACAGAGCCTATCTTTTCTACCAGTCTTTACGGCCGGCCCGGTGGGCCCCACCCGCCGTCCAAGCTGGGCTCTGTCCAGGGGCACGCTCCTCCGGTGGAGGTGGCCGGCCGCCGTGACGTGCGTATCGCCGGCCGTCTGGGTGGTTTCAAAGGACGTGAGCCGGCTCCCGCTGCCTCGTAGTGGTCAGCCCGACCAGGATGCCCGCGATCACCAGCGACGCGCCGAGCAGGTCGAAGACCGTTGGGGTGGCGATGCCCAGGACGAGGCCGGTGGTGATCGCCCCGACCGGGATGAGGCCGGCGAACAGGCCCGCGTGGCCGGGGCCGAGCTTGGGCAGCGCGGTGTACCAGAGGAAGAAGGCCAGGACGGTCACCACGACCGCCAGGTAGACGAAGCCGAGGGCCTGTGCAGAGGTCGGTGGCCGGAGCATGCCGGTGCCCTCCTTGACCAGGCCGATCGTGGCCAGCAGGGGGACCGCCAGCATCGTCGAGTACGCCGACAGCCGGATCGCCCCCAGCTTCGGCAGCAGCGGGATCGCCAGCATCGAGAAGCTGACCTCGCCCACGAGCGCCCCCAGACTCCACAGCAGGCCGGGCAGGTTGCCGCTGCCCAGCCCGGTGGCCAGTGTCGCGCCCGCGACCACGACGACCGCGCCGGCCAGCAGCCGGGGCGCCGGACGGCCGCTGAGCAGCGCCAGGGCGAGTGGCACTGTGCCCAGGACGGTGCCGACCAGTCCGGGGCCCGCGGCACGGGCCGACTCGATCACGCACATGTTGAAGAACACCAGCCCGAGCAGCGTCAGCGCGACGAGCAGCAGCGTCTCGCGCCTGGTCAGCCGGACGAACCGCAGCCCGAGCACCCGGATCACGACCAGCCAGATCACCGCCGCGGCCAGGTAGCGCACCGCTTGCCCGCCGTACACCGGATAGTCCTGGATCAGGCCCGACACACCCGCCAGCGTCCCCACGAGGAACATGGCGGCGGCCGCCCCGACGACTCCGTTTCTCATGGAAGGGAGGCTAGGGACAGAATGGCTCAGGCAAGGAGTCCAATGTCCCACTAAAAGGATGGACCAATGTGGCTGACCTACACATCCTGATAAATCGCGATCAGGGGGGCATAGCTGGGCAGATCGCTTCGGAGCTTCGCGAGGCCATCCGGGGGGGTCGCCTCACGCCGGGCACCCGGCTCCCGGCCAGCCGCGACCTGGCCACCGATCTCCAGGTCTCGCGCGGTGTCGTGGTCGAGGCCTACGAGCAACTGGTGGCCGAGGGCTTCCTGATCTCCCGCGTCGGCGCGGGCACCCAGGTGGCGCCCGCGCCGTCCCGAGGCTCGGTGGCGGCCGCCGCCCGCCCGGAGGTCACCGCGTGCGGCCCGCACTACGGTCACCGCCCTACCTCGCCCGACCTCGGGTGCTTCCCCCGGGAGCGCTGGCTGGCCTCCGTACGCCATGTGCTCACCACGATGCACTCCGACGTGTTCGACTACGGCGACCCCGGCGGCGTCCTGGAGTTGCGCGACGAACTGGCCGGCTACCTGAGACGGGTCCGGGCCGCGGACGTGCACCCCGACAACCTGGTGATCGTCGGGGGCGTGGCCCAGGGCCTCAGCCTGGCGCTGCACGTGCTCGCCCAGCGGATCGACGGCCTGCGGCTGGCCATGGAGGACCCGAACAGCCACCGCCAGGTTCCCCTCCTCCGCCGGGCGGGCGCCGAGCTCGTGCCCGTCCCAGTGGACGACCAGGGCTTCGACGTGACGGCGCTGCGGGCCAGCGGCGCGCACGCGGTCCTGGTCACCCCCGCCCATCAGTACCCGACCGGCGTCGTGCTCTCCCCGGCCCGGCGGGCCGCCCTGATGGAGTGGGCCGCCGAGAGCGACGGTGTGGTCCTGGAGGACGACTACGACGCCGAGTTCCGCTTCGACCGTGATCCCGTCGGCTGCCTGCAGGGCCTGGCCCCCGGCCGGGTGATCCTCTCCGGCAGTGTGAGCAAGGCGCTCGCCCCCGGGCTGCGGCTCGGCTGGGTGGCGGCCCCGGCCGACCTGGCCGAGTCCATCCGGCAGGCGCGCGGCGAGCTCGACCTGGGCTCCCCGGTCATCGACCAGTACGCGCTGGCCCACTTCCTGCGTACCGGCGGCTACGACAAGCACCTGCGCCGGATGCGCAGGGAGTACCGGCGCCGCAGGGACGCCCTGGTCAAGGCGGTGGCCGAGCACCTGCCCGAGGTGCGGGTCCGGGGCATCGAGGCGGGCCTGCACGCCTACCTGGATCTGCCGCCGGGCTGGGACGAGGACGCCTTCGTGGGGCCGGCACGGGAGCTGGGCCTGGCCGCCGATCCGGTCGGCCCGACGCGCCTCACCCCGGGCCCGCCCGCGGTCGTGGTCGGCTTCGCCCGCCTCCCCGCTCATCGGGCGGCGGAGGTCATCCACGGCTTAAAGGTAAGAATGTCAGGACAAAATATTGACTGATGGAGAAGGTCACGCTTAGAAAGAAATCCCCACCACATTGGAGGCGCCATGCGCGTGGGACTGCTGGGCTTGGGCCGGCCCGCCGCGGTCAGGCGGCTTCCTTGACCCGTCGTGGCTCGAACCCCCTGGCCAGTGCGATGATCACGGCGGACAGCACCAGCGGCGCGGCGAACGCCACCTGCATGTCGCTGGCGCTGGCGATGCCGCCGACCAGCGCCGCGCCCACGATGAAGCCGACGTAGTTGAACAGGTTGACCCGCGCGATGGCCACCCCGGTCCCCGCCGGGTCGAGCCGTCCCGCAGCCGAGAACGACTGCGGCGCGACCACCGACAGTCCCACCCCGGTCAGGCCGAACGCCAGGATGGCCAGCGGCTGGTTGGGCGCCAGGACGATGCCCAGGAAGCCGAGGGTGGCGATCGCGCCGCCGATCCTGACGATCGCCGCCGGCCCATACTTCCTGACCGCGACGTCGCCGCCGAGCCTGATCAGCAGCGTGGTGGCCTGGTAGGCGGCGTAGGCCAGCGGGATGACGCCGGGGCTCGCGGCGAGGACCTGCTGCATGTAGACGGTGCTGAAGTTGGAGACCGAGGCGTCGCCGACGTACAGGAACGCCATCGCCAGGCAGAGCGGGATGATCGGCTTCCACGGGAACCCACCGGCGGCCGTCGCGGTGGTGTCCTCGACCTTCTCCTCCTCGATCGTGCACAGGAGCGGCCCGGCGTACAGGGAGCCGCCCACCGCCACGACCATCGGGATCGCCATCGTGACCGCCAGCGGCAGCTCGGCCGCGGCCGACGCCCAGAGCGCCCCGGCCGTGCTGAACACGCTCCACATGCAGTGGAAGCCGTTCAGTACGGCCCGGCCGTACTTGCGCTCGACCGCCACGCCCTGCATGTTGATGCCCGCGTCGACCGCGCCGACCCCGAGGCCGAACAGCAGCAGTGCGGGCACCAGCAGCGGCACGCTCGGCGCGAGGGCGACGAGCACCACGGCGAGGGCCACGACCGGCTGCGCGACGCGGAGCAGCGGCTTGCTGCCCCTGCGCGCGGCGAACGAGCCGGCCGCCACGCTGCCCAGCCCGGCGAAGACCGGCACGATGAGCAGCAGGATCGTCAGTGCGCCCTCGTCGAGCCGGTGTTTGGTCTGCAGGTTCGCGACCTGGGCGAGCAGCGTGATGAACGAGAGGCCCTGCACCGCGTACACGACGAACGTGGCTATGCGGGCCTGGCGATCACGAGGAGTCGGCACGGCGGCCTCCAGATGGGGGGAACGTGAGGCGCGGTCAGGTTAGCCGCTTGGCCAGCTCTTTCGCCACCTCGTCGCCACCCTGTGATCTTGCGAGCGCGGGTGTGTGCGCGGCGGCCCAGACGCCCAGGGCGATCAGCGCGGCCACCTCGGTGACCGCCAGCACACGTTCGACCAGGCCGAGTGGCATGACCCGCCACCACGGCAGCCCGTTGTGCGCTCCGTACAGCGCCATCGCGGCCATGCCCGCCACCCACAGCACCGAGCCCAGCCCGAACGCGAACGCGGTCAGCGCGGCCCCCCGCCGCTCCGCGCGCCGCCAGGACCGCGCGATGACCACGGCCGCGATGGGCAGGCTGAGGAAGGCCACGAAGCTGCCGGCCCGGTGGAAGCTGCCGCTCAAGGTCGGCGCGAGGGACCAGTCCTGCTTGGGGAACCAGGCGGCGACGAACAGCCCGGCGCTCCAGAGCGTCAACGTCAGCGTCCCGACGATCCCGGCCAGCCGCCTGCGGGCCAGCGACACGCAGATCGCCGCGGACCCGGCCGCCAGCAGCGCGACGCCGAGCCCGAAGATCCAGCCCTCGGGCCCGAGGCCGTGCTGGCTGATGGTCCGCCGCAGCGGGTCGATCTCGCCGAGGCTGGTCACATCGAGACCGACGATCACCGCGGCGCCAGCCGCCACCGCGCCCAGTCCCCATCGTGCGGGTTGATGCACGAGGCCCCCTCTCCGCCGTCTTTGTCGAGACAACGGCGGGAAAAGGGCACGGATTCCTTGTGGATCAGCCCAGCGCCCGTCGTACGAGGTCATCGCTGAGCTCGCGCAGCCGCTTGCGCGCCGCGAGGTCGTAGGCCTGGGCGTCGGCCCGGCTCTCCCGCTGCCCGTTGAAATAGTGGCCGCTCACGCCGTCGAGCCCGTCGATCAGCCGCCGCGTCGCCGCCACGCCCTCGTCGACCGTGCTCATCACCGGCGCCCCCGCCTCGCGGACCATGGTGGTGTCCATGTACGTGGCCGGGTGCAGGGCGTTGACCGTCACGCCCTGCCCGGCCAGTTCCTCCGCCAGGTCGAAGGTGAACATGATCTGCGCCAGCTTGCTCTGGCTGTAGGCGCGCTGCCGCCCGTAGCCGCGGGTCAGCATCGGGTCGGCGAAGTCGATCGCCTGCTGCCCGGCCGAGGCGACGTTCACCACCCGCGACGGCGCCGACCTGACGAGCAGCGGGATCAGCCGCCGGGTCAGGTGGTATCCGGCCAGGTAGTTGACCGCGAAGCGGAGCTCGACGCCGTCCTTGCTCTCCTCGCGGCCGGAGCCCGGCGGGCCGCCGCCCATCCCGGCGTTGTTGACCAGCACGTCGATCCGGTCGAACCGGTCGAGCACCTCGTCTGCCAGCCGGTCCACCTGGCTCAGGTCGGCCAGGTCGGCCAGGATGCCCTCGGTGGTGCCGCCCGCGCCGGCCCGTGCCTGCCGTACCCGCTCAGGATCGCGACCGTGCACGATGACGCGCTCGTCGGCGGCGAGCCGTCGCGCCAGCTCCCGCCCGAGCCCGTCCGTCGCGCCGGTGATCAGGATCGTCCTCATGCCTTCAGCCTGCCTCCTCCGTCGACGGTCAGCACCGTTCCGGTGACGAACGAGTTGCCCACCACGTAGGCGATCGTCGCCGCGACGTCCTCCGGCCTGCCTGTCCGGCCGACCGGCGAGCGCCCCGCGAAGTCGGCGAACACGGCCGCCCGCGCCTCGGCGGGCAGCCCGGACCACCACTCGGTGTCGATCACGCCGGGGGAGACGGCGTTCACCCGGATCGGGCCGAGCTCGACCGCCAGGCCGGGCACCGCGGACTCGATCGCGCCGTTCACCGCCGCCAGAGCGGAGACGCCGGGGAAGGCCGAGCCCGCCGACGCCGCCGTCACGAACGTGATCGAACCCTCGGGGGCGAGCACGTCCAGAGCGGCCTGCGCGGTCAGCAGGTGCGGGATCAGCTTGTCCTGTACGGCCCCGACCAGCGCCTCCTGCGTCAGCGAGCGCAGCGGCCCGGCGGGGCCGCGGCCGGTCACGGTGACGATCAGATGGTCGACGACACCCGTCCGGCTGAAGAAATCGCGCATCGCCTCGGTGTCGCGGGCGTCCACGGCCTCGCCGGAGGCCCGGTCGCCCAGCTGCTTCACCGCGGCCGCCACCCGCTCGGCGGACCGGCCGGTGATGACGACCTCGGCGCCGTCGTCCGCCAGCCGGGCCGCCGTCGCCAGCCCGATGCCCGTGGTGCCGCCAATGATCACGACTCGCATCGTGTTCCTCCTAATTCGATACACCTTGCCTCGAAACTATAAAACGAGGCACGCTGTCTTGTAAAGTGACGGGCATGGTAGGCAGACCACGCAGCGAGGTGGCCAGAAAGGCGATCCTCAAGGCCGCGCTCGACCTGTGCGAGCGCGACGGATACCCGAATGTCACCCTGAAGGGCATCGCCGACGCGGCGGGTGTCGGCAGGCAGACCCTCTACCGCTGGTGGCAGTCCAAGGGTGAGGTGCTGATGGAGGCGATGACCGACCTGGTGGGCGCCGAGCTGCGGCCCCCGCCCGTCAGCGGCGACGCGGGCGCGGACCTGGTCGCGTTCCTGCGCGAGACCTTCGCGCTGGCCCACGGCGTGGCCGGGCGGGTAGTCGTGGGCCTCATGGCCGAGGCCCAGTCAGACCCCGCGTTCGGCGCTGAGCTGCGGGCCAGGCTCATCGGCCCGCGCCGGCAGGCCCTGCGCTCGGTGCTGGAACGCGGCGCGCTCCCCGCCGACGTGGACGTTGAGCTCGCGGTCGATCTGATCTTCGGTGCCATGTGGTACCGCTTGCTCAACCGCCACGCCGACGTCGACGAGACACTCGCGGAGGAGATCGCGGCCCTGGTCGCGCGAATCGGCTGACTTTCGGCGCGTACTTTTGGCTGAGGTGGCGTCCGAGGCACGAGCGAACCGCCCGGCTGCCGGATATCGTCAGAAGTGTGAATGAACGCCCGGGATCCTGGTTGCCACGCCTGCAAGAAGTCGGAGAACGGCTGGCCGAGGAATGGGTCTCGGCACGCCGCCCCAAAGAAGATGAAAACGCACTTCCCCCGCACGAACTACGGGCCTCCGACGACGATCGCGAGCGTTTCGTCCAGGTGCTGCAGGACGCCCACGCCGACGGCCGCCTCATGCTCGACGAGCTGGAGGAACGGCTCGGAGTCGTCTACTCGGCGCGGACGCTGGGCGAGCTCGCCGCGGTGACGGCCGACCTGCTGCCCGCGGAGCAGCAGCCGCTCAACCTCGACGGCCGGCCGGTGTCGGCGTTCTTCAAGCAGGAGCAGCGCGGCGGACGCTGGGTGGTGCCCGCTGAACTGACCGTCACGGCCATGTTCGGCACCACCAAGCTGGACCTCCGCGAGGCCATCCTGCAGAACCGGCGCATCGTGATCAACGCCACGCTGGTCTTCGGCGGCCTCGAGATCCACGTACCCGAGGGTCTCGAGGTGATCCGCGTCGCGAAGGGCAGCACGGTCCGGCTGACCAAGCAGCCGACCGAGCCGGGAGCACCGGTGGTCGAGGTGCGCACCACGAACTTCGCGGGCGACGTCAAGGTCAAGGAACCACCGCGCCGCAAGCGCCGCCGCTGAGCCCTTGTCCTATCCGGCGGTGTCGAAGTTGATCGCGCTGTAGGCGCGCAGCTTCGAGAGCTGGTGTTCGCTGTCCACCTTGCGGATGGTGCCGGAACGCCCGCGCATCACCAGCGAGTGCGTCAGCGCCACCCCGCCCCTGAACCGGACGCCCTGCATGAGCTCGCCCTGCGTGATGCCCGTCGCCGCGAAGAACACGTCCTCGGACCGCACCAGGTCGTTCGTGGTCAGCACCTGGCCGAGGTCGTGCCCGGCGTCGATCGCCTTCTGCCGCTCGGCGTCGTCACGCGGCCACAGCTTGCCCTGGATCACGCCGCCCAGGCACTTGAGCGCGCACGCGGCCACGATGCCCTCGGGCGTGCCGCCGATGCCCAGCATCAGGTCGATGCCGGTGTCGGCGCGGGCCGCCATGATCGCGCCCGCCACGTCGCCGTCGACGATGAACTTGATCCGCGCCCCGGTCTCCCTGATCTCCTTGACCATCTGCTCGTGCCGCGGGCGGTCGAGTACGACGACCGTCACGTCAGAGGCCGAGACCCCCTTGGCCCTGGCGACGGCCTGGATGTTCGCCGACACCGGAGCCTCGATGTCGACCACGTCGGCGGCCTCGCAGCCGGTGACCAGCTTCTCCATGTAGAACACGGCGGACGGGTCGTACATCGAGCCACGCTCGCTCACCGCGATCACCGACACCGCGTCGGGCATGCCGAGCGCGGTCAGCCGGGTGCCGTCGATCGGGTCGACGGCCACGTCGCAGTCGGCGCCGCTGCCGTCGCCGACGCGCTCGCCGTTGAACAGCATCGGGGCGTGGTCCTTCTCGCCCTCCCCGATGACCACCACCCCGTTCATCGACACGGTGTTGATCAACTGGCGCATCGCGTTCACCGCCGCGCCGTCCGCGCCGTTCTTGTCCCCCCTGCCCACCCAGCGGGCCGCCGCCATCGCGGCCGCCTCGGTGACGCGTACGAGTTCCAGAGCCAGGTTGCGATCAGGGGCGCGCTCTCCCGTGGCCAGCGCTGGGGGTACGGACGACTGATCGGACATGATGAAGGCCCTCCTTGTGGACAAACTGTCTCGATGGTAGTTGTCCCTGTATCCCCGGTCAGCGGAGGATAATGTGCCTGCCATGAGCAGCGATGTGGAACAACCGGCGACAGCCCGCACCTCCGGGCGAGGTGCGGCCACGCGCAGCGCGCTACTCCAGGCCGCCCGGGACGTCTTCGTCTCCAAGGGCTTCGCCGAGGCCGGCGTGACCGACGTGGTGGCCAAGGCCGACGCCAGCGTCGGCAGCCTCTACCACCACTTCTCCGGCAAGGCCGACCTCTACCTCACGCTGTTCGAGGAGTGGCAGGCCAGGCAGGCCCAGCGGACCAAGCAGGCCGCCCGCGAGGCCCGCGCCGAGGGGGAGAACGACCCGATGCGGGTCTTCATCCGCGCCGCCCGCGCCTACCTCGACGGCTGCATCGAGGAACGCGAGCTCGCCGCGCTGTTCCTGCGCGGCGACGGGCCGCCCGGCTTCGAGCTGGTCATGCGCGCCCGCCTGCGCAAGTGGGCCGAACGCAACGCCGCGCTCTTCGAGGACGACGAGGGAGCGCTGGTCGTCGTCCTCACCGGCGCCCTCGCGGCCGCCGTCTCCGAGGTCGTGCTCTCGGACGACCCCAAGCTGGCCGCGGACGTGCTCGCCATCATCGGCCAGATCCGCCCGGCCGCTTCGGCGGGCGGCCCCACCAGCGGGTAATCTCGCCAGTTGTGCGACGGTTCACCGAAGGTTTCTACGGCTACGCGGTAGCCCTGCTCGTCTGTCTCGTGGGGGTGGGGCTGTTCCTGCTGGTCACGCCGCAGAGCCGGGAGCAGCACATTCCCAAGCTCGACTACTCGATGACCGTCGCCAACTTCGGCCATGAAGTGCCGTACCAGGTGTGGGCGCCCGAGAAGGACCCGGCGGGCTGGGTCCCCAACAGCAACAAGATCGCCAAGGGCTCCGGCGGGGCCCAGGTGCTCTACCTGGGCTACGCGACGGCCAAGAATCAGCACGCCATGTTCGTGCAGAGCGACGAGAAGCCGGCCACCGGGTTCGCCGACCGGATGGCCAACTCCAACCGGGTCGTGGGCACCCAGCAGGTGGCCGGGCAGCCGTGGGAGCAGCGCTTCCGCGAGGACAAGAACCAGCGCACCCTGGTCCGGGTGCTGCCGGAGGTCACGCTGGTCGTCACCGGCACGGCCGACTGGGCCGAGCTGGGCGAGCTGGCCGCCGGCCTGCGGCAGCGGCCGAAGCCGACGGGCTGACCCGTGGCGCGGCTCTCCTCGGCGGGCTACTCGGCGGGCCGGTCCGCGGATGTCGGTTCCTGACCCTAAGGTGGTGCGCGTGGCAGACGAGAAGGCACCCTCATACGAGCAGGCCCGCGAGGAGCTGACCGAGGTGGTGCGCCGCCTGGAGACGGGCGGGCTCACCCTGGAGCAGTCGATCGAGCTGTGGGAGCGCGGCGAGAAGCTGGCCGCCATCTGCGAGGAGTGGTTGCAGGGCGCCAGGGTGAAGCTCGCCGCCGCCATGGCCCGCCGCGCCGATCCCACCGCCGGCCAGTCGGACGACGCGCCGTTCTAGCCACTCAGCTGGTCAGGCATTCCCGCCGCGCACAGCGTCAGGTTCAGTAGCCGCTTGTCGCTCAGGCGGCGCGGTGAAGGGCCACCACCGGGATGCGGCGGGTGGTCTTCTGCTGATACTCCGCGAAACCCGGAGCGATCTCCACCACGCGGGCATAGAGCTTGTCGCGCTCCTCGTCCCCCACGACCTCGGCCGTGACCTCGAACGTCTCCGTCCCGATCTCGACGGTCACCTCCGGGTTGGCGACCAGGTTGTGGTACCACGCAGGGTGGTGGTCCGCGCCCGCGTACGAGGCGATGACGATGTAGCGGCCATCGTCCTCGAAGTACATCACCGGGCTCGTCGTGCGCTTGCCGCTCTTGGCGCCCGTGGTCGTGAGAAGTACCAGATTGGCACCCTCGAACATGCCGCCGACCTTGCCCTCGTTGGCACGGAACTCGGCGATGATCTTCTCGTTGAACTCGTTGGCCATGCTCGGCTCCTTGAATCGGAAATTTCTCCGGTTAAGGCGCCCAGCCTAACCGGAGAAATTTCCGGTTACAACGATTATGCTCGCCTTGTGGGTGAGCGCCGAATGCTGCCGATCCTCGGGCAGCCTCAGCCCGAGCGGGCCGACGCGGCGCGCAACAGGCAGAAGATCGTCGAGGTGGCCACCAAGATGATCGCCGACGGGTCCCTCGACCAGCTCTCCCTCGACGAGGTCGCCCGTGAGGCATGCGTGGGGGTCGGCACGGTCTACCGCCGATTCGGGGATCGGGCCGGGCTGGTGCTGGCGCTGATCGACGATCGGGAGCGGCGTTTCCAGGCGGCCTTCCTGAACGGCCCGCCGCCGGTCGGGCCGGGGGCGCCTCCTGCCGAGCGGATCAGGGCGTTCCTGCACGCGCTGATCGATCGGGTGGTCGAGCAGCTGGACCTGTTCCTGCTGCTGGAGCTCGGGCCGCCGGCCGCCCGGCTCAGCGGGCCGTACAGGGTGCATCACACCCACCTGGCCGCGCTGCTCGCCCAGGTGCGTCCAGAAGGCGCGGACTTCCTGGCCGACGCGCTGCTGGCGCCGATCAGCGCTCATCTGCTCCGCCATCAGCGGGACGTACGCGGCATGTCGGTCGATGAGATCAAGGCCGGATTCGACGCCCTGACCCAGGCGATCAGGGCCTGAGCCAGATTTCAGTCGGTTTCATCAGTGGCCTTCTTGCGGGGTTTGCGGGGTTTGGTGGTGGCTGTTGGCGTGCCGTCTTCCGTACGGACGGTCAGGCGGTCGTCTGTGAACCTGATCGTCAGCACGGAGCCGGGGGCCACGTTCTTGGCCAGCCGGACGACCTCCCCGGACGGATCCTGGACGATGGCGTAGCCGCGTTCCAGCGTGGCGGCGGGTGACAGGGCGACGAGCCGGGCACGGAGATGCGACAGCGAGTCCTCCGCGCGGTCGAGAGAGCCGCTCAGCGAGCGCCTGGACCGGTCACGGAGCGCGTCGACCTGCTCGGCCCGGCGTTCGAGCTCGCGCACCGGGTCGGCCAGCGAAGGCCGGGAGCGCGCCGACGTCAGCCAGGACATCTCCCGGTCGAGCCAGCCGCCGAGCACCCTGCGCCCCCTGTCGCGCAGCTGGCGTACCAGCGTGAGCTGCTCGCCCACGTCGGGCACCACCTTCTTGGCGGCGTCGGTCGGCGTCGAGGCCCGCACGTCGGCCACCAGGTCGAGCAGCGGATTGTCCTGCTCGTGGCCGATCGCGCTCACCACGGGCGTGCGGCAGGCGGCCACGGACCGCACCAGCGTTTCGTCGGAGAACGGCAGCAGGTCCTCCAGGGAGCCGCCGCCACGGGCGACGACGATCACCTCGACCTCGGAGTCCGCGTCGAACTTCCGCAGCGCCTCGGTGACCTCGCCCACGGCGTACGGGCCCTGGACGGCGACCTCCTCGACCTTGAAGCGCACGGCGGGCCAGCGGCGCCGGGAGTTCTCCAGCACGTCGCGCTCCGCCGCCGAGTCACGGCCGCAGATCAGCCCGACCGTGCCGGGCAGGAACGGCAGCCGCCGCTTCCTGTCGGCGTTGAACAGGCCCTCGGCGGCCAGCAACTGGCGCAGCCGTTCGAGCCGCGCGAGCAGCTCGCCCACGCCGATCGGCCTGATCTCCAGCGCGGTGAAGGCGAACGAGCCCCTGTTGACCCAGAAGTCGGGCTTGACGTGCACCACGACCCTCGCGCCGTCGGCCGGTCGCGGCACCGCCGCCTCGTAGACGCCGCGCGGGGCGGTGACCCGGGCCGACACGTTGGCCACCGGGTCGCGCAGCGTCATGAACACCGTGCCGCCACGCGCGCTCAGGTCGGTGATCTGGCCCTCGACCCAGACCGTCCCCAGCTTGCCGATCCAGCCGCCCACCATCTGCAGGACGGTGCGGATCGGCAGCGGAGACTCGGGCGAGGTCTTCGAGGTCATGTCGGAAGACTACGGTGCCAGGGGGACTTATTCCCCGGCCTGCAGCTTGGCCAGGCGGTTCTCGTACATCCGGACGACCTCGGCGCGCGCGCTCGTGGCCTGCTCGTACGCGATGAGCGCGCTGATCTGGTCGGCCGACTTGCCGCGCATCCTGGCGCGCAGCGAGGCGACGGTCAGCTCGGAGTAGCCGGGCAGCGGCTCGACCAGGCCGTTGGCGGCCGGCGCCGCGGCGGCGGTTTCCTTGGTGGCGGTCGTCTCGGCGGCGGTCGCCGGCTCCGTGGCGGCCTTGGCCTTGGCAGCGGCCCTCGGCTTGGCAGCGGCCCTCGGCTTGGCAGCGGTACGCGGCTTGGCGGCCCGCTTGGGCTTGACCTCAGCGGCCTCCGGCGCGGCCACCGGTTCCGGCGCGGCCACCGGCTCGGCAGCGACGACGGGCTCAACGGCAGCGACCTCGGGCTCAGGGGCGGCCTCGGGCTCAGGCGCGGCGGCGGGCTCGGGGACGACAGCGGCCTCAGGCTCGGGGACGACGGTCGGTTCAGGAGCGACAGCGGGCTCGACCGTGGCGGCCTTGGGCTCGGGGGCGGCCTTGGGCTCAGGGGCGGCGGCGGGCTCCGGAGCGACGGTCGGCTCGGGGGCGGTCGCCGGGGCGGCGGCGGTTTCGGTGGTGGCCTCGGGCTTCGGCTTGGCCGCCGGGCTGAAGATGACCGGGTCCGGCTTGGTCTTGGCGGAGCCGTTGGGCGCGGCGGCGTCCGACGGGGTGGGGCGCGGCGCGAAGATGACCGGCTCCTTGCGAGCGGGCTTCGCCGCCACCTCCTCATCCGCCGGCGCGGGCGCGGCCACCTGGTCGGCGGCGGACGGACGGGAGTCGTAGTCCGCCTCCTTGTTCTCCTTGTTGCCCAGCCCCTTGATCGAGTTCTTCATCCGATCGACGACCAGCAGTGCCTGACCGGCCGCGCTCAGAGTGGTCTGGATGACGAGGAGCGGAAAGTCCTTCGCCTTCTCCTTCAGCTCGTCTTTGTTGGTGATGGTCTTCGTGATGTTGCGTATCACGTCGCTGAGGGACATGACGTCTCCCTGGGAGGTCTGTATTGGACGGCCAGTCTGGCACGGCGGGCAACCACGCACGCGCGGGCCTGTCGGCCGCTCCACGTAGCATAAGAAGTATGGAGCCCCAGACCCCCACTTCCCGCCGAGTCCTCGTAGCCCGGCCACGCGGCTACTGTGCCGGAGTCGATCGAGCCGTGGTGGCGGTCGAGAAAGCCCTGGAGCAATACGGAGCGCCCGTCTACGTGCGTAAGCAGATCGTGCACAACACGCATGTGGTCAAGACTCTGGAGGCCAGAGGCGCGATCTTCGTCGAGGAGACCGACGAGGTGCCCGAGGGCGAGATCGTGGTGTTCTCGGCCCACGGAGTCTCGCCCGCCGTGCACGACGAGGCCAAGCAGCGCGGGTTGCGCACGATCGACGCTACCTGCCCACTGGTCACAAAGGTGCACAACGAGGCAAAGAGGTTCGCGGGCCAGGAGTACGACATCCTGCTGATCGGCCACGAAGGGCACGAGGAGGTCGAAGGCACTGCCGGTGAGGCGCCCGACCACATCCAGCTCGTCGACGGCCTCGACTCCGTCGACCGGATCCAGGTGAAGGACCCGTCCAAGCTGGTCTGGCTGTCGCAGACCACGCTCTCGGTCGACGAGACCAATGAGACGGTGGCCAAGCTCAAGGAGCGCTTCCCCACGCTGATCGACCCGCCCAGCGACGACATCTGCTACGCGACCCAGAACCGCCAGGTCGCGGTGAAGGAGATCGCCGCCGAGTCGCAGCTGGTCATCGTGGTCGGGTCGGAAAACTCCTCCAACTCCAAGCGCCTGGTCGAGGTGGCCAAGGACTACGGCGCCGACGCGTCCTACCTGGTCGACAACGCCACCTTCATCCGCGACGAGTGGCTCGACGGCGTGACCACGGTCGGCGTGACCAGCGGCGCCTCGGTGCCGGAAGAGCTGGTCGCCGAGGTGCTCGCCCGGCTGGCCGCGCACGGGTTCGACGACGTCGCGGAGGTTGAGCCGGTCCACGAGAGCGTGCGCTTCGCCCTTCCCCACGAGCTCCGCAAGGACCTCCGAGTCTCCTAGCCCCGCCTGCGCGGCCGCGTCGGTCCCCGGGCGCTCCCGGGTGCCTCGCGCCGCGCGGCGTGGTCAGCCCTCGACGGGCGGCCCGTCGTGCCGCGTGGCCGGTCCTTGGCAGGCAGCGCGTCGTGTGGCCTGACCGGTCTTCGACAGGCGGCCCGTTGTACGGCGTGGCCGGTTCTCGGTGGGCAGCCCGCCATGCGTTCCCGAGGATCAGCCCGCCGTGCGCACCGGTCGGTCCTCGATGGGCGGCTCGCCGGCTGGGCCGGGTCAGTCCTCGGTGCGCGGTGTGCCGTACACCTTGGGCTCGAAGTAGCCCTCCGGCTCCGGTACGAACGACTGGCGCGGGCGCGGCGCCTCGGCGCCCGCCCGTAGCTCCTCGCGCAGGTCGCGTACGTTGTCGCGCAGCCCGCGCCGCCAGGCGACGACGAGCACGATCGCCGAGCCCGCGAACAGCCAGGGAGCCCCCTGCGACAGCGAGGCGATCAGGCCGAGCAAGAGCGACTGCGTGATCGACACCGAGCCGAGCGCCCGGCCCAGCTCGACGAAGAGCGTCGCCACGAAGAACACCAGCGGCGGCGTGACCACCAGCGACAGCAGTTCGCGCGGGTTGACCAGGAGCACGCCGAGCAGGCTCGCCACCACGAAAACCGGCCCGACCACGATCGGCAGGTTGATCAGGGCAGCCACGACATAGGCCGCCAGTGTGGCGATCAGGGCGAGCGCGATGGCACCGCGAGCGGTCAGCCTGACGGCCGATCGCTTGCCTTTCTCACTCATTGCCCCCGCCCCCCTACTGCGACCCGTTGGCCAACTTACCGTTCGCGTGCGAGATCAGAGACGAGGTTTCCAGCAGTTCGGGCGAGGCCAGTGGCCTGGGCAGGCCCTCCAGCATCTCCGGAGAGTCGAGCTCGCGGTCGACGACGCCCAGATCGTGCAGCTTGCGTGCGCTGACGAGTACGCGGCTTTCGAGGGATCCCACAGTCTTGTTGTACGCCTCGACGGCCCGGCTCAGGGACTTGCCCAGGGACTCGACATTCCTTCCCAGCGACGAGAGCCGCTCGTACAGCTCCTTGCCCAGCTCGAACACCGCGCGCGCGTTCTCGCTCAGCGCGGCCTGCTGCCAGGCGTACTGGGCGGTGCGCAGCATGGTGATCAGCGTGGTCGGGGTGGCGATGTGCACACGGCGCGTCATCGCGTACTCCAGCAGCGCCGGATCCCGCTCCAGCGCGGGCGCCAGGAACGCCTCGCCGGGGATGAACAGCACCACGAACTCCG
Source organism: Nonomuraea sp. NPDC049269 (assembly GCF_043197155.1). Classification (NCBI taxonomy): domain Bacteria; kingdom Bacillati; phylum Actinomycetota; class Actinomycetes; order Streptosporangiales; family Streptosporangiaceae; genus Nonomuraea; species Nonomuraea sp. NPDC049269. The sequence goes on along the minus strand of NZ_JBICSO010000006.1, from coordinate 135,145 downwards.
GCGACGGGTTGAACCCCTGCCAGTACGCCTTGGCGGCCAGCCGGTCGACGTGCTCGCGTACGTGCCTGGCGTGCGCGTCGAGCCGCACGGAGGCCAGCGAGTCGTCGGACGCCTCCGCGGCCTCCAGGTAGGCGGCCAGCGACACCTTGGAGTCGATCACGATGTTCTTGCCGCCGGCCAGCCGTACGATCATGTCGGGCCGCATGGCGCCCTCGGTGACCTGCTCGTCGAAGTCGCAGTAGCGCTGCATCCCGGCGATCTCGGCGACCCTGCGCAGCTGCAGCTCGCCCCACCGGCCACGGGCCTCGGGCCGTTGCAGCGCCCGGACCAGCGCCGTGGTCTGCGAACGCAGCTCCAGGTTGCTCTGCCGGACGAACTCCATCTGCTTGGCCAGCTCGGCACGGCCGGCACGCTGCCCCGACTCGGTGTCGCGCAACTGCGCCTCGACCCGCGTGAGCGCGTCCTTCAGCGGCTCGACCAGATGCTCGACCGCCTGCCTGCGCTGGTCGAGGTCGCCGCTCGCCTCGGCGCGGCTGGCGGCCAGCCTGGTCTCGGCCAGCTCCAGGAAGCGGATGTTGTTGACGTCGAGTGCCCGGGTGGACAGGGCCTGGAAGCGCTCGGCGAGCTGCTCCTCGACGTAGACGAGCTTGTCGGCGGCCGATTTGGCCCTGGCGTCGGACTCGGCCACTCGCACCGCCGCCCGGGTGCGGGCGATCATGAACCCGATGGCCAACCCAACGGCCAGGCCGATGAGAAGCGAGACGACATCCACTCCATCGCTATCCACTCCATTGATGATTGCAGGACATCGGTCGTGGATCTCCCCGACACGCTTGGGCGTTCCGCTTGTGCGGCTCCCCGATCGTCACCCAGAGTACTTGTATGATTACCGGATCGCGGCGTGCGCTGCCGCTCGTGGCGGCGATCGCGGTGACGGCCGGTGTGCTCGCGCTGGCGACGGTCGTCGTCCGCGCCCACTCCGCGAGCCCCGTCGCCGCCCCGGACCCCGGGCCGGCGTTGCGGTGGGAGCCCGGGGCGTGCGTGCGCAGTTCCGCGGAGCGCTACGACCTGACGCCGTGCAATGGCGGCGACTCCGAGGTGGTCGCCGTGACCGCCGATCCGCCGGGTCCCGGCGCCTGCCCCGACGACGTCGACGACGTCCTGCGCATCGACGGAGGACGCGCGGCCTGCGTACGCAACTTCCTCGACCCGCACCCCGGCGCACCGGGCGGCGGCGGGGGAGTGCTCAGGCCGGGCGACTGCGTCGCGCTCGACGGCCGCGAGCGGCCGTGTTCTCAGTCTGGCTGGTACGGCAGAGCCGTCGCGCTCGTCCGTACAGCGTCGAACTGTCCCGCGAACACCCTCGACACGCTCACCTTCGACCACGCGGCACCCGGCACGCTGACCGGGGACGCGGTGATCTGTCTCGGCGCCGGTGGCAAGGTGCTCGACCGGGGAATGTGCGTGGCCGAGCCGGGCCCCGGCGTGGTGACCAGGTCGGCGATCGACCGGGTCTCCTGCGCGTCGCGGCGGGCCTGGGCGCGGGTGGACGCCTTCACCGAGTCCGCCGAAAGCTGCCCCGACAGCTCCGAGCGCTACTTGGAGGCGCGAGGCGCCTATCGTCCCGTGACCTGTCTGCGTCTTGTGAGCAAGTAAACTCGGCGAACGTGAGTCTCTCCATTGGCATCGTCGGTCTGCCCAACGTCGGCAAGTCCACGCTCTTCAACGCGTTGACCAAGACCGGCAACGCCCTAGCCGCGAACTACCCGTTCGCCACCATCGAGCCCAACGTGGGCATCGTGGGCGTGCCCGACGACCGCCTGCCCAAGCTGGCCGAGATCTTCTCCTCGGCCAAGGTGCTGCCCGCCAAGGTGGAGTTCGTCGACATCGCGGGCCTGGTCAAGGGTGCGTCGGAGGGGCAGGGGCGGGGCAACCAGTTCCTCGCCAACATCCGCGACACCGACGCGATCTGCCAGGTGATCCGGGTCTTCACCGACCCCGACGTCACGCACGTCGACGGCGAGATCTCCCCCAAGCGTGACATCGAGACCATCAACACCGAGTTGATCATGGCCGACCTGCAGACGGTCGAGAAGGCCGTCCCGCGCCTGCAGAAGGAGGCGCGGCACAACAAGGACAAGAAGGCCGCGCTGGAGGCCGCTGAGGCCGCCCTGGCCGTGCTCGAGACCGGCAAGACCATCTTCGAGAGCGGACTCGACCGCGACGAGCTTCGTGAGCTCCACCTGCTGACGGCCAAGCCGTTCCTGTACGTGTTCAACCTCGACGCCGACGAGCTGATCGACTCCGCGCTCCGAGAGCAGCTCTCCGCCCTCGTCGCCCCGGCCGAGGCGGTCTTCCTCGACGCCAAGATCGAGTCGGAGCTGGTGGAGCTCGACGACGAGGAGGCGCTGGAGCTGCTGCAGTCGGTGGGCCAGGAGGAGTCCGGCCTGTCGCAGCTGGCCAGGGTGGGCTTCGAGACGCTCGGCCTGCAGACCTACCTGACGGCCGGGCCCAAGGAGACCAGGGCCTGGACGATCCGCAAGGGCGCCACCGCTCCCGAGGCCGCCGGCGTGATCCACACTGACTTCCAGCGCGGTTTCATCAAGGCCGAGGTCGTGTCGTTCGACGACCTGGTCGAGGCGGGCTCCATCGCCAGCGCCCGCTCGGTGGGCAAGGCCCGCATCGAGGGCAAGGACTACGTCATGCGCGACGGCGACGTGGTGGAGTTCCGCTTTAACGTCTGATTTCCGGATAGGTGAGACGTCAACCACTTTGGGCCCCTACGCGTCGAATCGTCACAGCGTTTACGCTGACTCGGGAGGGCCCTCATGATCCGTCGCATCATCCGGAAACGACGTCCAGCACCTTCACTCGCGGGTATCAGCCTCGAAGAGGAGCTCGCCCTGTTGCGGGTCGAGCTCATGTACGGCCTGCGCGTCAATCGCGAGGCGTACTTGCGCAGGAAAGTGGACGAGCGCGAAGAGCTCGCCACGCGGATGCGTGACCAGGACGCCGCCACCATGCTCGAAGACCTCCGCGGCTCCCTGGAGCGGTCGGTACGGCCCACGGTGGTCGATCTGCGGAGTAGGAGACGACACGACCCGGGACAGGACTCAGAGCCTGCCTGAGGGCGCGCAACGCACCAGGCCGCGGACCCCTGAGGGGGTGTGCGGCCGTTCGCGTGCTATACCAATTCCGCAGGTCAAAGAGAGTCCATGGCTGCTTTGGACAGGAACCCATGGCCGCCGGGCTATGCCAATACCGGCCTCTGGCCTGGTCAAATGCCCATTTGGCAGGGCAAATTGCAAGGGTTGGCGCTCCAGCGTGTCATGCGCACCTGGTTTGCCCATGGACGGCGATGCCTGCAGCATGGGCGTGGCTTTCCTGGAACAATGGCGGAGGCAGGTAGTGTGACTGCTTTACCGCAGATGATGGGGATCGGCAACGGACGACACCGCGCCAGCCCGGGGGATCGGCGCGAGCGGAGGCGTGATGGCTCGTAGGTCAACCGTCCAGCAGGGTCCTCGGATCCCTGGCGACCCCGAGCTTTCGGCACGCCACGACATGGCTGATTTCGACGTGTCGCCTGCCCGCAGGCCGCGCCGGGGCGGTTGGTCGGGCGCCGGCGGGCGATGGCTGGTGTGGACCGGTCGCATCATTCTCTGGGCACTTATCGCGGTTATCGTGGTTAATGGGGTCCGTGCCCCATTTGAGAGGTTTACTCAGGGGAGCGCGGCGACTCCGAATGAGGCGCCCGTGGCCAATCACGGATTCCCGGTCGACCGTGGCATGGCGTTCGCCGCCCAGTTCGCCGGCGTCTATCTGAATTTCAGCCCGGCCGACGCGCAGAGCAGGGCGGGCAAGCTGGCCGCGTTCCTGGCCGACGGCATGGATCAGCAGATGGGCTGGGACGGCAACGGCAAGCTGGCCGCCGTCGCGATCCAGCCGTACGACATCGAGGCCACCGACGCCAACGACGCGGTCGTCACCGTGGCCTTCCAGACGGGCTCCCGCCGGATGATGCTGTCGGTCCCGATCTACTACTCGGCTGACGGGGCCGGCAAGTTCGTCGTCTCCGGCCGGCCCGCGATACTGCCGGCGCCGGGCCGGGCCGATCTGCCCCAGCTCGCCAAGCCCGAGAACGACGACGCCGTCGCCGCGGAGCTCAAGCCGCAGATGGAAGACTTCTTCAAGAACTACGGCTCGGGCGACACGACGGGTTTGCAGCGCTACGTCGCCGCGGGCAAGAGCATCGCGAGTTTCGGCGGGGCGTTCACCTTCGCCGAGCTCAAGGAGATCGTGGTGCCTGTGGGGGGCGCCACCAGGGAGATCCAGGTGGTCGTGGTGTGGACCGTGCCCAGTGGCGCGGCCCCGTCAGCCGACACGAGTAACACCGACCTCAACGCGGCCGGTGCCCGCCTGGAGCAGGCATACCGCCTCACCGTCGAGAAGCAGGGCGACAAATGGTACGTCGATGACATCCGCGGCGCCGGTCGGGCCGTTGGGTAGACGCACTCACGCACTGCTGATCGGTAACCCCGGGAGGACAAAGAAGTGATCTTGAAAACGATACTGCTCAACATGATGGAACTGGCGCCAACACCCGCCCCCACCGGGATCGACTCCGCGGGGCTCGCCAACTTCCTGCGGGCCTTCTTCGCTCCGCTCTTCCTCGTCGTCGTGTCCGTGGTCGCCCTCTTTTTCCTCTTCACGAGGGAGATCACGAGGTTCGTCCAGTTCCTCATCCTGGCCATCGCCATCGGCGTGATCTTCTACGTTCCCAACATCATTGAGGTGACGGCGAAGGCAATCGCGGGAGCACTGGGCATCAAGTAAAGGGTTGAGACCGCTCAGGGGCGGTCATTGTACGAGCGGGTGGAGAGGAGGACCGCGTGGACCTGCCCACGTATACCAATATTTGGCGAATCGAGAAGCGGCTCTACAAGCTGTACGACCTACGGCTGCCGATGCCGCTTCCCATCGTGTGGATCGGCGTGTTCGTCGGCGTCCTGGCTCCATGGTCCCTGCTCCTCATGCTCGTGGGCATCCAATTTCACGCACCATGGCACGTGCTTTACCTGGTGCCGCCGGGCATCGTCACCTGGCTGTCCACCCGGCCGGTGATCGAGAACAAGCGCCTGACCGAGCTCCTGCAGTCCCAGCTGCGTTACGTGGGCGAGCCGCGGGCCTGGTGCCGGATGGCGCCGACGGCCGAGCCGGAGGTGATCACCTTCGCGGGCCGCGTCTGGCGGGTCACGCCCAAGCGGGCCAAGGCACCACGCAAGGCGCGCCAGCCCCAGCGCAAGCGCCGCGCCGAGCTCGCCATCGCCGCCGAGTCCGTCGCCGGGGCCAAACTGTCTGCCGCCGGTAGCAATCTGTCTGTCGCCGGCACCAAGCCGGCTGTCGGCGCCGAGCCGGTGACCGGGCCGCGCCAGGTCCGCCCAGCGGTCGCGGCCGCCGCTGCTGCGGCGGCGCAGGCTCCGGTCGCGGAGTCCAGGCCCGCCCGTCCCGGCTGGGGCTCGGCCCCGCGTCGCGGCACCGCCCCCGCCCTGGGCGCCGACCTGGCCGAGACTCCCACGAGCCCGGACAAGACACTCGCGATGGGCTCCTCTCGGTCGACGTCGGGGCTGGGATCGCGGGGAGGTACACGGCCGGAGGAGACGCCTCTGGTCGAGGGCGGCCGCGAGGTCCCCTGGGCGGACGAGCGGCGCCGGGGCGCCACGGGGCGGGGCGACGAGCCGTCCTCGGTGGTGCGCGGGAAGAGCGCGGCTCGGGAGGGCGTCTCTGACATCGCCCGTATGGCTGGGTTCGTGCCGGGCGCTGACGAGGCGCAGGCCGTACGGGAAGCGGACGCTGTACGGGGAACGCGGGAAGTACGGGAAGCGTCGGTTGAGTCGCTGTCGCTGTCGCCGGAAGGGGCGGCGGAGATTCGGAACGCGTCGCGTGAGGACCGGCCCGCCGCAGCCGGGAAGCCGATCGACACGGAGGCACTACGGCGGCTCCGCAAGCTCGCCGCGAGCGCCGACACCCCACCGTCCAGCGAGCCGGCGCCCGCCGAAGTCGCCCGCGCGGATGCTGCCCGCGCAGAGATGACGCGTGCTGAGGCAGCGCGTCCAGAAACGGTCCATGCTGAGGTCGCGCGCACAGAAGCGGGCCGCGTGGAGGCAACCCGCCCGGAGACAGCGGACCCGGAGACGGCGGGCTCGAAGACGGCAAGTCTGGAGACGGCGGGGCCGGAGACGGCGCGCGCTGAAACGACCCGTACTGAGGCGGCCCGCGCGGAGACAGCGCACTCGGAGGCGACCCGCTCGGAGGCGGCGCGCACTGAGGTGCTGGGTGGCGGGGTGGGGTCTCGGGATGTCGCGGCTGGCGGAGTGGTGGAGGAGGGGCAGCGAGCTGAGGCGGGCGAGTCCTCAGGTGTGGGCCGGGGTGAGGAATCGCGGCAGGACGAGAGTGACGGTCCTGAGGAGGTTCGCGCGGTTGGGGCGGACGAGGTGGCGCGTGATCAGCACCGGAAGGGGCAGCCGCCCAGGCAGGGGCCGCCGCTGGTGCTGCCGGACGCGCAACGGCTCTGGCCGGTCAGTCCCGACGGCAAGCCGGTGCGGTTCATCCGGCCGGTGACGGGCGATGACGAGGCGCAGGAGACCGAGACGGCTCCTGTCGGGCATGACGAGCCCACGACCACCGCGTCCGTCCACGAGATCGGCCCGGCCAGGAGCGAGCGAGCTCGTCAAGACGTCGGCCCCGCCAGGGGCGATCGGGCCCGTCAGGACGCTGGACCCGCCAGGGGCGGGCGGGCCGGTCAGGATGCCGGACCCGCTAGGAGCGGGCGGGCCGGTCAAGACGCTGGACCTGCCAGGGGCGGGCGGGCCGGTCAAGACGCTGGACCCGCTAGGGGCGGGTGGGCCGGTCAAGACACCGGTCCCGCCAAAACCGAGCGGGCCCGTCAAGACGTCGGTCCCACGAAGAGCGGGCGAGCCGAGTCGGATGCGAGCGAGTCCGGTAGCGCCGCCGCGTCCGGGGCCGAGCCGTCGGGAAGCGGGACGTTCGAGAGCGGGCCGTTCGAGAGTGGGCCGGTTGAGCGGGAGCCGGGCGGGCGGGCGCCTGCGGCCAGGCAGGTTGCCCCGGGACCCAAGCCCGGCGAAAAGGTGCGGCGGGTCGAGTCCGTGGTGGGCCGGGACTCCGGTGGCTGGCGGCGGATCGCGCAGGTGGTCGTCGGTGGCGGCAATGTGCGGACCGACGGATCGGAGATCGACGAGGCCAGGGCGCGGGCGGTGTTCAGCGGCAGTCGCCGGGTCGTGGTGCTCGGCTGCACCGGTGGCGCCGGGCAGAGCACGACCGCGCTGATGCTGGGCCACACGTTCGCCCAGTATCGGGACGACCGGGTCGTGGCCATCGACGCCAACACCGGCGGCAACACCCTGACCAGCAAGATCGAGCCGGAGACCCCCGAGACGCTGGCCTCGCTGCTGTCGGGGCTCGACCGGGTCAGCGGCTACCTGACCATGCGGGGCTACACCACCCGCACCTCGTCGGGGCTCGAGGTGATCGGCGCCGACACCGACGCGGGCGCCGAGCAGCGGTTGTCCGACCGGACGCTGTTCTCCGACCATCGGCTGGGCCAGGTCATGCACCTGCTCGACCGGCACTACAAGCTGGCCGTCATGGATCCGGCCGCCGCGCTCGCGGCCCGCGTACTCCCGTACGCCGACCAGCTGGTTTTGGTGGTCCCCGCGAGTGAGGAGGCGGCGGAGGCGGTGGCGATGACGTACGAGTGGCTCGACGGGCACGGCTGCGCGGACCTGCGCAGGCGGGCGGTCATGGTGGTCAACGGCGTGAGCAGGCGTTCGATGGCCGATGTCGAGCAGGCGGAGTCGGTGGCCAGGGGCAGGTGCCGGGCCATCGTCAGGGTCCCGTGGGAAGACGACCTGGCGCCGAGTGGCGACGGGGTCGTCGATCCCGGGCAGTTGCGCGCGGCCGGGCGGCGGGCCTATCTCGCCCTCGCCGGAGTCGTGGTCGCGGGCTTTGCGGCAAAGACGGTCCGTCCGAGCGAAGAGGAGTTGGCGAGTGACCCCCCGGGCACGAGAATCGGTGAGCGATAAGTGAACGTGCGAGCAGGTCTGACTTGTTCATGCGCCGAGGGGGCGGCATGAGCAGGGCGTCCCGAGCGCATCAGCGCCTGGCGGTCCGCTATTTCGACGACCGCATCCTGCTCACCAACACCTCCGCATGGGCGTATTTCCGCCTTCCGACGGTCAGCTATGAGTTTGTCACGCCCGAAGAGCGTGAGGCGCTGGCCACCAACATCACGATCGCGCTGGCCACGATCAGGATGCCCGACGCCGAGGTACACCTCAGGGTCGCGCACCGCACCTATCCCGCGGCCGAATGGGCGATGGCGCTCAACGCCACCTCCGACGAGGGGTCGGGCTGGCGCGACTACCTGGAGGAGATGTACCGGCACGTCTGGGCCAAGGACTTCTGGTCCAAGGAGGTCTACATCGGCGTCCGCCTCGGCCCCCGGGGCAAGCAGATGGGCGAAGGCGTGCTGTCGCAGCTCTTCGGCTTCTACCAGCGTACGGAGAAGGCGCTCGGGATCGAGGACGACCATGTGCCGGACAGCGAGATCGGCAGATGGACCGAACAGGCCGAACGGCTGGGCCGAGCACTCGCCTCCAGCGCCCTCTACGCCAGGCACGCCACCTCCGTAGAGGTGGCGTGGCTGTTCCAGCACTCGGCCGCAGGCGCGCTCGGTGACCCGCCGCCGTCGGCGAGCCCGAAGCGGCGCTGGGGCAAGGGCGAGATCGAGTCGCTGGTCGAGGGTGAGATCCACAACGGCAGGTCGCTGCTGCGCATCGTGCAGCCGCAGGGCGACTCCTATGTCGCGCAGCTGTCGTTCGCCCGTTTCCCGGACATCATGCCGTTCCCGGACGGCGAGCCGTGGTTGCACTTCGCCGACCAACTGCCCTTCCCCGTCGAGGTCTCGTCGCGGATGCGGCTCATCCCGCCGGTCAAGGCGTCGAAGGACGTCGCGCGCAAGCTCGCGCACGCGCGCGACATGGACATCCACATCCGCGAGGCCGGCGCGGAGGCGCCGCTCGCGCTGGCCGAGCAGATCGACGCGGCCCGCATGCTGGAGCACGGCATCACGAAGGAACGACTGCCCTTCGTGTACGGCTGGCACCGGCTGATCGTGTCGGCCCCGACTGAGGAGATGTGCGTCCAGCGGGTCGAAGCGGTCGTCGAGCACTACCGTGACATGGGCATCGACGTGGTCAACTCGACCGGCGACCAGTTCTCGCTGTTCTGCGAGGCGCTGCCGGGGGAGAAGGTCAGGGTCAACGCCTACGCCCAGCGGCAGCCGCTGCGGACGATCGCCGGCGGCATGGCCACGGCGACCGTGGACCTGGGCGACCGGCTGGGCGACGGCAGCGAAGGCTGGCTCGGTCCCTATATCGGCGAGACCGTCGGCAGGGCCCGCAGCATCGTGCACTTCGACCCGCTCGTCGCGGCCACCCGCAACCGGCCGACGGCCATCGCGATCACCGGCGAGCCCGGCGGCGGCAAGACCACGCTCGCGCTGCTGATGATCTACCAGATGGCGCTGCGCGGCGTCACCGTCGCCGTGATCGACCCCAAGGGCGACGCCGAGTCGCTGGTCCAGCTACTGCAGAAGCGCGACCGCAAGGCCCGCGTCATCCCGCTCGGCTCGGCCGCGCCCGGCCTGCTCGACCCGTTCTCGTTCGGCGACGACATCGCGGCCAAGAAGACCATGGCCACGGAGACGCTGCGGCTGCTGCTGCCCCGGATGTCGGAGGAACGCGAGTCGGCGATGATCCAGGCCGTCGCGGCGGTGTCCAACGGTGTGGATCCGTCGCTCGGCAAGGTGGTGGAGTTCCTGGAGCAGTCCGCGGACGCCGCCTCCAAGAACCTGGGCGCCGTGCTCCGCTCCATGTCGGAGATGCGGCTGGCCAAGCTCTGCTTCGACCCTTCAGGAGGCGACCAGGTCGACACCGAAGGCTGGACGACCGTGTTCACGCTCGGCGGTCTGACGCTGCCCGACGTGGCCACGGGCCGTGATGACTACTCCTATGAGCAGCGGCTGTCGGTCGCGCTGCTCTACCTGGTCTCCCAGTTCGCCCGGCGGCTGATGAACAGCCTGGACCGCCGTGCGCCGAAGGCGATCTTCCTCGACGAGGCGTGGGCGATCACGTCCACGCCGGAGGGCGCGAAGCTGGTGCCGGAGGTCAGCCGCATGGGTCGTTCCCGCAACACCGCGCTGGTGCTCGTCTCTCAGAACGCCGGTGACCTGCTGAACGAGCAGGTCACCAACTGCCTGTCCTCGGTCTTCGCGTTCAGGTCCACCGAGCGGGTGGAGGTCGATCACGTCATGTCACTGCTCGGTGTGGAGGCGTCGGAAGAGCACAAGGCCGTACTGAGATCGCTCGGCAACGGCGAATGCATTTTCCGCGATCTGGATGGCAGGGCGGGGCGCATCGGAGTAGACCTGATCTCCGATGACCTGCTTCGTTGGCTCGATACGAATCCGACACACGACAAACCCAGCGACAGCGGGCATCATGATCGTCAAGGGGGAGTAGGCGGCAGAGCGCAGGAGGTGCGGTCATGAAGTTCCGGCTACCCAGACGTTTCGCGCTCGCTTTGGCTCTGCTCGTGAGCATCCTCGTGGTGCCGATCGTGGTGGGCGCGCTCTCACCCGCCAGCGCCGCGGCTCCCTGCGACCTGTCCGGCGCGCTCGCTCCCGAGGTGATCGGCAGCGGCTCCGACGGCATGATGATGCCGCCCGTGCCCGAGGGCGGCCCGGCCGCGCCGACCACCAACTACGCCCAGTTCGGCATGAGCGGGCAGTTCTGGCACACGTACGACCTGGGCTGCTCCGACTTCGCCGCGGTGCTCGGCAACACCTGGGCCAACACGATCTTCCTGTGGGCCAAGGCGATCGACCGGGTGACCATCACCACCTACCAGGCCGCCGCCACGGAAGGGCCGCTCCAGTCCATCAAGGACGTGGTCGACGACATCGTGGTGAACCTGTCGAACGCCATGTACTGGCCGTTGCTCCGGCCCCTCGTCATCATCGGCGCCATCTGGCTGGCCTGGTACGGGCTGATCCGCAAGCGGGCCACCACCACCGCCGAAGGCATCATCTGGATGGTGCTCGCGGTCACGGTCGCGACCTGGTTCTTCAGCAGGCCCGGCGACTTCACCGGCCTCGGCAAGATCGTCACGGACAAGACCGGCGAGGTGGTCAACTCGGCCTTCTCCGGCCTGCCCGGTGCGGGCGGCGCCTCCTGCCTGCCCGGCCCCGGCCAGACGAACCCGGAGGTCAAGGCGGGCGGCTACGGCCAGACCGGCACACCGGGGGTCGACCAGAACGCCGAGGCGCTGTGGTCCACGCTGGTCTGCAAGCCGTGGCTGATGGGCCTGTTCGGCACCGCCGACCCCAACCAGCCGATCGTGCGCGACTTCGGCCGTACGATGCTGGAGACCCAGTCGATCCCGGCCGCCACGGCCAATCAACCGGCTCCGGACGTCGGCGCTCACCAGGCAAAATACGCTGAGATCGCGGAGAAGCTCAAGAACGACTCGCGCTATATGATCTTCTCTGGCCGAGACTGGACCAGCCGGCTCGGCGTGGCCATCGGCGCGCTGATCGCCGCTCTGGTCGCCGGGGTGCTCATCTTCCTGGTGGCGGTCTCGCTGCTGGTGCTGAAGGTCGGCTTCCTGCTGCTGCTCATACTCGGGCCGGTGTTCCTGCTGATCGGCGTGCATCCGGGCAGCGGGCGGATCATCGCCATGCGGTGGGTGGAGATGCTGATCGGCACGCTGCTCCGGCAGGCCGTGCTCGCGCTCGTGCTCGGCGTGCTGGTGTACGGCTACGCGCTGATCATCTCGACCGCCATGCCGTGGGGGTTGCAGATCCTGTTCATGGCGTTGCTGACGATCGCGGTGTTCTTCTACCGGCGGCCGTTCCAGCACCTGTTCGCCTCGATGAACGGGCACACGCTGACCACGCGGATGCTCGGCGAGGCCGCGAGCTCCTCCGTACTGGAGCGGTCGTCCTCGGCGCTGCCGCCGGTGGCGGCGGCCAGGATCGGCCGCTGGGGCGCGCGCAAGGCCGAGCCCCTCATCCAGGCGGCCGCGATGGGCGCTTCGGCGGGCACCGCGGCGGCCGCGGCCACGGTCGCCCAGGGCCGGGCCCGCGGGCAGGAGGGCGCGGAGGGCACGGCCGCCTCCGGCACCCGGGTGCCCGCCACGGCCGCGCCGCTGAACACCGACCAGCAGGGCGGGAAGGCCGCGGGCAGGCAGGTGCCGGCGCCGCGTGCCGGGGCCGCGCCACCGCTCAACCTGAGCGGCACGCCGACCCGTACCCGTGGCACTCCGGCATCCGGTGGATCACGGCCGTCGGGCGGCTCGTCAGGCGGTTCCGCTGGTTCCACGGCCGGCGCCGGGAGTGGCGCGGGCGGCTCCGGTGGCTGGTTCGGCGGGCGTTCCGGGGGCGGCTGGGCTTCGCGCGGTGGCTCGGGCGGCTCCGGTGGCACCAGGTCGGGTGGCACCCGGTTCGGCGGATCAGGCGGGTCGGGCGGGTCTCGATCGGGCGGTTCCGGGTCGGGCGGGTCCTGGCTGGGTGGCTCAGGTCGTTCTGGTGGCTCGGGTGGTTCCGGCGGCTCCGGCGGATCCGGCGGTTCGGGCGGGGCCCGGCCGGCGAGTCGTGGTTCGTCGGGTGGCGGGATGTTCGGTGGCGGCGGTGGTTCGGGTTCGCGTCGCCCGGCCGACGAGCCGGCGAGCCGCTCTTCCGAGGCGCCGCCGCTCTGGCTGCCGAGCAGCCGCCGCGGCGGCAGCTCCGGTGGTGACGAGCCGTCCGTGCCGTTCTGGCTCAAGCCCAGCAATCCGGACAGGGACTGATCATGGCGCAGCCGGGTGACAGGCGGGGCGTCGCCTTCGCCGCCATCGTGGCGGTCATCGCCGCCGTCGGCATCTACCTGACGATGTGGCCGGATTCCGGTGACACGGACGCCGGGCAGCCGTCCGCCGGCCGGACCACGACCGTCTCACCGGCTGCGCCGAGCAAGCCGCTGGCGACCGCCAGCGGCAAGCCGTTCGACATCTACTCCTATCTGCCGATGACGAAGGAGCAACTCGCCGCGGCGGCCGACCTGGCTGAGCGGTTCACCGCCGCGTACGGGACGTTCCGCTACGACGAGGAGCCGTCGGCTTACGCGAATCGGGTCAAGGTGTTCACCACCGCAGATTTCGGCAACGTGCTGGCCAGGACGCGCACCTCGCCCGGCACTGTCGACCATGACCGAGCCGACGAGGTCGTGGCCGCCGGGACGGCCAAGATGAAGGAGATCAGGCAGGTCGAGCAGTCGTCGGTCGTCTTCGTGGTCACCGGGACGCAGCAGATCACCGCCAAGAGCGGCAACAAGCAACTCGTGGACGACTACGCGGTCACGGTGAGTCAGATGGGCTCCGACTGGCGGGTCTTCGACCTGCAACCCGCCGCCGACGGCCAGGACGGAGACACCCAGGAGTGAACAGCTCCCGCGCCCACGTCGCCCTGGCGATCGGAGCCGCCGGGGTGCTGCTCCTCGCCGTCATCATCATGTCGCCGATGCTCATGACCTCGATCCCGTCGTTCCTCGGCAGCGGAGGCACCGGCCGTACCGACTGCCTCGATGGCGGCACCCCCGTACAGGAGGTGTCCGACACCGGCGCCGCGGACATCCCGGCCGACTACCTGGAGCTCTACAAGAAGTTCGGCAAGAAGATCGGCGTCCAGTGGAACATCCTGGCCGCCGTCGGCAAACGCGAGACCGACCACGGCCGTTCGAACATGGCGGGCGTCAAGAGCGGCACCAACTACGCGGGCGCGGCCGGGCCGATGCAGTTCCTGATCAGCACGTGGGGCGGCAAGGCGCAGATCGCGATGTCGTCGAAGTTCAGTGGGTACGCCTCCGACGGCAACGGCGACGGCGTCGGCAACGTCTACGACCCCGCCGACGCCATCCTGGGCGCCGCGAAGATGCTCAAGCGCAACGGCGCTCCGGAGAAGGTACGGCAGGCGCTGTTCATCTACAACCGCGCCTGGTGGTACGTCGACCAGGTCGAGCAGATCGCCAAGGGCTACGCCAAGTCCGGTGACGTCGAGGTGCCGCCGCAGGCCGACGACGCCTGCGACGATCCGCTGGTCGAGGCCGCGCCGAGCGACGTGGTGGCCAAGATCCTGGAGTTCGCGCTGGCCCAGCGCGGCAAGCCGTACCTGTGGGGCGGGACCGGGCCCGACGCGTTCGACTGCTCCGGCATCATCTACGCCGCCTACCGGGCGGCGGGGCTGCTGATCCCGCGGACCACGTTCGGGCAGTGGCCGTTCGGCGTGAAGATCTCGCAGGGCGAGGAACAGGCGGGCGACCTGGTGTTCTTCAACGCCGGGCCGGGCACGGGACCCGACAGCCCCGGACATGTCGGGATGGTCGTGTCGAAGGGCAAGATGGTGGAGGCGCGCTGCACGCTCTGCGGGCCGATCAAGGTGACGAGCTACCAGGCGCGCGACAATATCGTGGGTTTCACCCGACCGTTACAGAACCCAGACGTGCTCGAACAGCTGAAGAAGCTGCAGAATGCCGCACTATGACAGTGATCGTGGTAGCCGCAGTGATCGTTTCGTCGGACGGGCGCGTGCTCGCCGCGCAACGGGCCGAGCCGCCTACGCTCGCCGGCGGGTGGGAGTTCCCGGGCGGCAAGGTGGATCCCGGCGAGGCTGAGATCGAGGCGCTGATCCGGGAGTGCCGCGAGGAACTCGGGGTGACCGTGTCCGTGGGCGCGCGGGTCGGCGGTGACTGGCCGCTGTCCGAGGGGTACGTGATGCGGGCCTGGCTGGCCAGGGTGGTCTCGGGGGTGCCGGAGGCCAAGGAGCATCTGGCGTTGCGGTGGCTCGGGCCCGGCGAGTACTACGACGTGGCGTGGCTCCAGGCGGATCTGCCGCTCATGAACGCCGTGGAAGATCTGCTCCGGCAGGATTAACCGTCTCCTCTGAGTGACATAACGATTACTGCGAGTAATGTCACTCGACCGGGGGGAGGCGACGTGGTCAGACATGGCTGGATCGTGGCGGGGGCACTGGCCTTCGCCGGGGCGTCGGTTGTGGTGGGCATCCAGTGCGAGCCCGTGGCGGCCCAGGTCTTCAGGGCCGCTGGAGCGGCTGGGATGGCGCTGGTGTTCGAGCGGCTGGGCGATCCGGCCGACTTCGGGAAGTGGGTACGGACCGGGGACGCGCTGCGGTTCCGGGTGAGTCTGGACGGGCTGGGGCATGACGCCCGGCTCGCGGTGGCGACCAGTCCGGCGCGGGCCCTCACGTCGATGACGTGTCCTGGCTTGCCCGTCGCGACCCCTGGGGGATCGGGCGCGGGGCTGGGTGAAAGCGGGCTTCAGGCAGGCGGACTTCAGACGGGTGGACTTCAGGCGGGCGGCCGGCCGGTCGGAGGACTTCAGGTAGGCGGGCGGCCGGTCGGCGGTGAGCCGGCACTAGACGGTGCCTTGGCGGCCCGGACCGCGGCGGTGAACGCGCTCGCGGGTGAGGCGGCTGGTGGACAGGCGATTGACCGGGCGTCTACGGGTGGACAGGCGATTGGCGGGGCGTCTACGGGTGGGCAGGTGACTGGCGGACAGGGGTTCGGGCTGGTCGGGGCCGAGCCGGCATCGGTCGGTGTCCTGGCGTCCGGGCCATCGTCGATGATGACCGCGTCGGTGGTCACCGCGCCAGCCGCGACCGCGCCGACAGCGACCGTGCCGGGCGGGGGCGTGCCGGGCGGGGTTGTGCCGAGGGTTGTTCCTGAGGCTCGGGTGTGCGCGCTGGGTGACGCGGCGGAGGATCGGTCCGTGGACGTGCTGCTCACCGTGCCGCGCGGACCGCAGGAGGTCGTGCTCACGGCGGCTGCTCGGGCGCGTGAGATGGCGGGCGGTGTTGTCACGACCGTCGTCGGCTCCACCGCGACACCCGTCAAACCGCCTGTTAAAGCGGCGTCTTTTGCGAACCTCTCAAAAGGGGCGAAAACCTCTGTTGAGGGCCTCTCGAACGGGACGAAGCCGACTGGTGAGGGCCTCTCGAACAGGACGAAGGCAACTGCTGAGGGCCTTTCGAAGAGAACGCGCGGTGAGGTGGCGGCCCGCGGGGAGTCCGCCGACGACCGCACGGGGACGTTCGTCGAGATCCCGCGTGGTGACGTCGCGCTGAACGGCCGGGCGGTGCGTGTCAGGCCCGGAGTCGACGACGCTCACCCGGCCGGCAAGGCACCTGCTGAAAGGCAGAGTCTCAGAAACGGCCATCCGGGCAAGTCCCACCTGCGGACCGTCTCGACCGGTCACGGGCACGCGTCTGGCGGAATCCCGGGCGGCACGACCGTACAGGCCCAGGTGCTCCCACCGGAGACGCACCGCGAGCCCGCACTGAGACTGCCTCAGGTCGCTCCCCCCGTGACGTCCGGAACCGTCCTTGGCGGCACCTCAGGGTTGGCCACTCCGGGAGTCGGCCCCGCAGGGACTTCGGGGCTCGGCACTGGCGTTACTCCGGGACCCGGCACCCCAGAACAAGGCACCCAGGGACTTGGTACTCCCGGTTTTGGCGCGGGCGCGGTGACTGGATGGGGCGCGATGACTTCGGCCGAAGAAGTCGGGGCGCCACTGCCTCTCGCCATTTCCGGCAAGCGCTTTCACCCGGCCGAGCGGGTGAATCCCCTGGCAGGCGTACGCGGGCTGCCGTGGGCCGCCGGCGGGATCGCGGTGCTGCTGGGAGGGCTGTGGCTGGTCGCCAGGGCACAACGCGCGCGATTGTGGCGAAAGGTGTTGTAATTCCGTCTTTACTGTTACTTTTACCCGGCTAGGATTCCCTTGACCATGGTTTCGGGACTGCGCGGAGGGCACAGGTGGCACGTACGCGAGCGACGGCCGTGTCCGCACTGATCCTGGCCTTGGGATTGACCGGCGCCGGTGTGGTCCCCTTCGTCATCCAGAGCGCGAGCGCCTCCGCGGTGGCCTACGACCCCACCGTCGATCCTTGCGATGCCGGGGAAGTGTGCGACACCACACCGGAGACCACCGTCACCATCACCACGACGCTGGGCACCCCCACGCCGGACCCGGAAACGACGATCACCAAGACCGTCACCGCGCCCACGAAGACGACGACGAAGACGTCCACCCCGAAGCAGTCGAAGAAGCCGAGCGCGTCCAGCACTCCCAGCACCCCGAAGACCACGCCCTCGCAGCTGCAGCCGCTCCCGTCGCAGAGCGTGGACGTGCCGTCCGTGACCCCCTCGGCCACGCCCGAGGACACGGACCCGGCCGTCATCCTGCCCAGCGTGGCGGCGCCCACCCCGACTCCCTCGACGTCGCCATCGCTGACCTCGGCGGAGAGCCCGACGGACGAGTCCGTCGGGCTCGAACTGCGTAACGCGGCCCCCGAGTACGACCAGCGGACGGTGGCCCAGCAGCTCAGCATCCCGGCGCTCATCCTGGTGCTGCTCGCGCTGTTCGCGGTGCTCATCTTCGAGGGCCGCCTGCGCCGGATGGCCCACGCGGCGGCCGTACGCAAGGCGGGCCCGCAGCTCGGCCCGGGTCAGCCCGGCTTCCCGGGAGCCCCCGGTGGTCCTGGTGCCCCTGGTGGGCCGGGACCGACCGGCTACCCGGCAGGTCCCGGCTATGCCACGGCAGCCTTCCCGGCGCCCGGTTATCCGGGTGGCACGGCGTACGCGCCGATCATCAGCTTTGTCCCTGTACAGACCTATCCGGGCGGACAGGTCCAGTACGGCGCGGTCTATCAGGACCCGAACATGTACGGGCAGCCCGGCTACGGCACCGAGCAGCCGCCCATGGCCCCGAGTGAGCCTGTGGTGCTGCATCCGGATGAGTTCGACTCGTTCAGCCACGAGCCCGCCAAGCCCGACTTCGATGCCTTCAGCCGCCCCGAGGAGGAGCCGTATCGGGCTCCGTTCGAGGCTCTGGTGCCCGCTGAGCAGCCGCCGGCCGACATCCCTCCCGGGGGCTCCGGCCCGTACGACGACTCGCCTGAGCGGCCCCTGGGCGCCGCCTCGGCCGCCGAGACCGGCGACGCCGAGCCGTGGGACGCTTTCGGCCCCGCCACCCCGGCCGACGCACCGCACGCCGACGCACCGCACGCCGACGCACCGCACGCCGACGCACCGCACGCCGAGACGCCGCTGGCAGAGACGCTGTCGGCGGAGGCGCCTCCTGCCGACGACGTGACCGCCATCCAGCCGCTTCCTCCGCAGGAGCCCAAGCGTCGTTGGGGTCGTCGCTCATAACTCGGTCATGCGCGAGTCCGAAGAAGGCGGCTGAGAACGAGTCGTTACGGTGAGCGCCCCGTGAGCGTTCACGACCGGCGCTGGAATGTCGCGCGCCGACGTCGGTGGGGCGGGTAACCCATGCGAAGCCGTACAGGATGAAAAGAAGCACGCCGACGCCAGCGGGGCGCATAAAGGCGGGTCGGGCGCTCAGGCACGGGCGACGGAGACTCTGCGGGGCGCAGAAATCGGGGCGAGGCGCGTGTGGACGGCGGGAGTTCGGCGGTCAGCTCGGGTGCACGGTTGTTCGGTGGAAGCTTGAGATCGGATCACGGCTGTTCGACGAATACTCACGTCCGGGTGACGAGTTTGTCGAAGGTGCGGTCGGGGAGGAGGCAGTTCATTCGCAGGAGGAGTTTGGCCAGGTAGCCGACGGCGTAGCGCGGCTTCGGGGACGTGGACTCGATGGCGGCGCGGATGCACTGGGCGACCAGGGCCGGGTCCGAGGCCTTGCTTCCGGAGAAGGACTGTTCCGCGCGGTCCGCCATCGCGTTCGCCACGGCGGCATAAGCCCCCTTGCCGGAGACCTCTCTCAGGTCGAGGGGCGTGCTCGACTCGAATTCCGTCTTGATGAGGCCGGGCTCGATGAGCACCACCTTGATGCCGAACCGGCCGACCTCCTGGCGGAGAGTGTCGGTATAGCCTTCCAGAGCGTGTTTCGAGGCGTGATACCAGCCGCCGAGTGGGAGCGAGATCACCCCGCCGATCGAGGAGACGTTGACGATCGTGCCGGCGCCGCGCTCGCGCATCCGAGGCAGGACCAGCTGGATCAGCCGGGCGGGCCCGAACAGGTTGACCTCGAACTGGTGACGTCCGCTGTCGATCGGCACGTCCTCGGCGGCGCCGTACACGCCGACGCCGGCGTTGTTCACCAGCACGTCGATGCCCGGCTGTTCGTCGAGGACGGTGCTGACGACGCGCTCCAGGTCCTCCTCCTTCGTGACGTCCATCGCGAGGGTGTGACCGCCGGCCTGCCGGATGTCCTCCATCCGGTCGACGCGCCGGGCCACGCCGTAGACCGTGTGGCCGGCACGCAGCAGTTCGAGTGCGGTGGCGTGGCCGATGCCGGCCGAGGCGCCTGTGACGAGGCAGATCTTGGCTGCCATGGAACGACCTTTCCTCAGGTGTCACCTATGCGGTAGCGGAACAGCGACATGGCGTTCCGCATCCAGGCCATCCTCGTGAGGGCCTGGAGGGTCAGGCGGTAGTGGGGGGCTGCGATCAGTTCGAGGTCCGACAGGACGGGGACGCGGTCGAGCAGGGTGAGCCCGCCGGTCCAGCGCTCCGGCTCGTGCGGATCGGCGAGTGACGAGAGCTTCCAGCCGAGCGTCCTGGAGAAGGCGGCGAGCCAGGGGGCGATGGCGTCGAAGGCGAGCTCGCCGTGCGGGACGCGTTCGGCCAGCCGGACGAGGAGCTGCCTGACGTCCGGTCCCATGAGGTACATCAGCAATCCCTCGGCGATCACCAGCACGGGACGGCCGGTGGGGATCGACTCCAGCCAGCCGGGCTCTGTCACCGAGGAGGCGATCATCCGGTAGTGGTCGCGCTCGGGGTAGAGGCGCCCGCGCAGGTCGATGACCTCGGGGAAGTCGACGTCGATCCACTCGACGCCGGCCGGCGGGTCGATGCGCAGGACCCGGCTGTCCAGGCCGCAGCCCAGGTGCAGTACGGCGGCGTCGGGATGGCCGGCGAGGTACTGCCTGGTCCAGGTGTCGAGCCGCCTGGCCCGCAGCAGGCCCAGGTAGCGGTCGCCGGCCGCCATCTTGATCTTGAAGCGGTTGTAGTCGAGGCGGGCGAGCGTGTCGGCGGCCCAGGGGTCGTCGAGGATCGGTCGCGCCGAGCGGCTGTCGAGTGCCCTGAAGTACAGCGTGTACAGGAGGGTTTCCTTGGCGCCGGTGAGTTCCACCTTTTCTGTGCGCATCTGTCAGTCCCGTCTGATGGGGTACGCGCCGTAGAGCAACTCCCGATAA
Organism: Nonomuraea sp. NPDC049269; assembly: GCF_043197155.1. NCBI lineage: Bacteria > Bacillati > Actinomycetota > Actinomycetes > Streptosporangiales > Streptosporangiaceae > Nonomuraea > Nonomuraea sp. NPDC049269. Next base: position 114,795 of record NZ_JBICSO010000006.1, on the reverse strand, counting down.
GGGGGGATCAGGGTGTCGTAGAGGGCGATGATCTCCGCGGCAGCGGCGGCGATCATCTGCGGGCCTGGCGGCACGGCCGGTTCGTACGCGTGCCGGACGATGTGCGCGAGCGCCTCGGCCTTGGCCACCAGGTCCGGCTCATCGGGCACCGGAGCCACGGTGTCGAGGAGGTAGAAGCCCGCCTGCGTCGCGGTCAGGCCGTACATCAGGTGCTCGACGTCGTCGCGGAACAGGCCGTATCGGAGCATCACCTCGTGGAAGCGCGCGGTGGCGAGCAGCTCGTTGCCGCGCGTCGCGCTCTCCGCCATCCTGCCCTGGAGCAGCGGCAGGTTGCCGGTGAGGAGCGCGCGCAGCACCGGCCTGCGGCTGACGACCAGGAACAGCGTGCTGATCATGCGGTGCGGCAGCACCACGGACGGGTCGCGGCGCAGCTCGCCGAGCAGCGTCTCGATGTAGATGACGGCCTCGCGCACGAACAGGGCCTCGAAGAGCTGCTGTTTGGTACGCCAGTGCAGGTAGACGGTGCCCTTGCCGATGTCGGCCCGCTGGGCGATGTCGTCGATCGTCACCTTGCGGGAGCCGAGGCGCACGGTCAGCTCGGCCGCCGCGTCGAGGATCCGGTCGGCGCGGTCGGCGGCTTCGCTCGGTCTTCCCAGCATCCGACCTCCATGGTGACTTGATGACCAGTTTAGCAAAACCAGTCAACAAGTCACACCCCCGGGCGACAGAAAGGCCGGTGAGGGGAGCCCTCACCGGCCTTGGTCTCGCTGTGACGTTACTTGGCGCGCTTGAAGATCTTGTTGCCCAGCCACACGATCGGGTCGTACTTCCGGTCCGCCACGCGCTCCTTCATCGGGATGAGCGCGTTGTCGGTGATCTTGATGTGCTCGGGGCAGACCTCGGTGCAGCACTTGGTGATGTTGCAGTAGCCCAGGCCGTGTTCCTCCTGGGCCGACTCCTGCCGGTCCGCCACGTCGTACGGGTGCATGTCGAGCTCCGCGATGCGCATGAGGAAGCGCGGCCCGGCGAAGGCGGGCTTGTTCTCCTCGTGGTCACGGATGACGTGGCAGATGTTGTTGCACATGAAGCATTCGATGCACTTGCGGAACTCCTGGGACCGCTCGACGTCGACCTGCTTCATCCGGTACTCGCCCGGCCGCACACCCTCCGGCGGAGTGAACGACGGGATTTCCCGCGCTTTTTCGTAGTTGAACGAGACGTCGGTGACGAGGTCCTTGATGACGGGGAAAGTCCGCATCGGGGTGACGGTGATCGTCTCGTCCTCGGTGAAGGTGGACATCCGCGTCATACAGCCCAGCCGCGGCTTCCCGTTGATCTCCATCGAGCAGGAGCCGCACTTGCCGGCCTTGCAGTTCCAGCGGACCGCCAGGTCGGGTGCCTGCGTGGCCTGCAGGCGGTGAATGATGTCGAGGACGACCTCGCCCTCGTTCACCTCGACGGTGAAGTCCTCGAGCTTGCCCTCACCGCCCTCACCGCGCCACACCTTGAACTTTGCCTTGTAACTCATGACTTTGCGATCCCGTCGAACTCGGTCATCTCTTCGTCGGTGAGGTATTTCGTCAGCTCGTCCCGGTCGAACAGCTTGATCAGGTGGTCGGCCATCGAAGGCTGGACCTTCTCCTCGACCGTGACGGACGAGCCGTCCTCCGTCGAGCAGACGAGCAGCTTGCGGCGCCACACCGGGTTCATGCCGGGGAAGTCGTCACGGGTGTGTCCGCCACGGCTCTCCTCGCGCAGCAGCGCGGCCCGCGCCACGCACTCCGATACGAGGACCATGTTGCGCAGGTCGATCGCGAGGTGCCAGCCGGGGTTGTAGATGCGCGAGCCGGCCGCGCCGACCAGCCGTACGCGCTCCTTGAGCTTCTCCACGACCTCCAGGGCCTCGGACACCTCTTCGGCCTTGCGGATGATGCCGACCAGGTCGTTCATCGTCCGCTGGAGCTCGTGGTGCACCTCGTAGGGGTTCTCGCCGGAGCGGCCCAGCGGCGCCAGGGCCTCGGTGTGCGCCTCCTCCACGAGTTCCTGGACCACCTTGGGCCTGGCCGGCAGGGCGTCGATGTACGCGGCGGCCCCGGCACCCGCCCGGCGGCCGAAGACCAGCAGGTCGGACAGCGAGTTGCCGCCCAGGCGGTTGGAGCCGTGCATGCCGCCCGAGACCTCGCCCGCGGCGAAGAGCCCTGGCACGGCCGCCGCACCGGTGTCGGCGTCGACCTCGACCCCGCCCATGATGTAGTGGCAGGTCGGGCCCACCTGCATGGGCTCGGCGGTGATGTCGACGTCCGCCAGTTCCTTGAACTGGTGGTGCATCGACGGGAGCCGCCGCTTGATCTCCTCGGCCGGGAGCCGGGTGGACACGTCGAGGAAGACGCCGCCCTGGGGCGAGCCACGGCCCGCCTTCACCTCGGCGTTGATCGCGCGGGCCACCTCGTCACGCGGCAGCAGCTCCGGGGGACGGCGGTTGTTGGCCTGGTCGGTGTACCAGCGGTCGCCCTCCTCCTCGGTGGTGGCGTACTTGTCCTTGAACACCTCGGGGATGTACTTGAACATGAAGCGTTCACCGTCGGAGTTGCGCAGCACGCCGCCGTCGCCGCGGACCGACTCGGTGACGAGGATGCCGCGCACGGACGGCGGCCAGACCATCCCGGTGGGGTGGAACTGGATGAACTCCATGTTGATCAGCTTCGCGCCGGCCAGCAGGGCCAGGGCGTGGCCGTCACCGGTGTACTCCCAGGAGTTGGAGGTCACCACGTAGGACTTGCCGATGCCGCCGGTCGCCAGCACCACCGCGGGCGCGTCGAAGACCACGAAATTTCCGGTCTCGCGCCAGTAGCCGAAGCCACCCGAGATACGGTCGCCGTCCTTGAGCAGGCGGGTGACCGTACATTCCGCGAAGACCTTGATGTAGGCCTCGTGATCGCCGTGTGTCTCGAAGTCCTCCTGCTGCAGCGCGACGACGCGCTGCTGCAGCGTGCGGATCAGCTCCAGGCCGGTGCGGTCGCCGACATGGGCCAGCCGGGGGTACTCGTGCCCGCCGAAGTTGCGCTGGCTGATCTTGCCGTCCTTGGTGCGGTCGAACAGCGCACCCCACGCCTCCAGCTCCCAGACCCGGTCGGGGGCCTCTTTGGCGTGGAGTTCGGCCATCCGCCAGTTGTTCAGGAACTTGCCGCCCCGCATGGTGTCACGGAAGTGCACCATCCAGTTGTCGTCCGGGTTGACGTTGCCCATCGCGGCGGCCGCGCCGCCCTCGGCCATGACCGTGTGGGCCTTGCCGAACAGCGACTTGCAGACGATCGCCGTCCGCTTGCCCTGCTGGCGGGCCTCGATCGCGGCCCGCAGTCCGGCGCCGCCCGCGCCGATGACGACGACGTCGTATTCGTGACGCTCGATTTCCACAGAATGTCCTAACAGAAGAGGCCTTACGCGTACGGGAAGGCGATGATGCCCTTGGCGACGAGGCGGACGTACAGGTCGGCGCCCATGACGGAGAACATCGAGGCCCACGCGAGGGGCTGGTGCTTGGCGTTGAGCTTGGAGACGAAGGTCCAGGCCCGGTAGCGAAGCGGATGCCGGGAGAAGTGGTTGAGCCGGCCCGCGGTGATGTGCCGGCAGGAGTGGCACGACAGCGTGTAGGCGACGATCAGGACGGCGTTGGCGATCAGGACCCAGGAGCCGAGGCCCAGCGGCTTGTGGATGACCGCGAGGATCGCGTCGTAGCTCAGGATCGCGCCGATGACGATGGCCGCGTAGAAGAAGTACCGGTGGATGTTCTGCATGATCAGCGGGAAGCGGGTCTCGCCGCTGTACTTGCCGTGCGGCTCCTGTACGGCGCACGCGGGCGGCGACAGCCAGAACGACCGGTAGTAGGACTTGCGGTAGTAGTAGCACGTCAGCCGGAACCCACCGGGCAGGCCGAGAATCAGCAGGCCGGGCGGCAGTGTGTACCAGTCACCGATCGGCGCCCAGCCGAACAGCCGCGCTCCCTCAGCACACGAGGTGGTGAGGCAGGGCGACGAGAACGGGGCGATGTACGGGTCGAAGTAGTAGCTGCCGTCGATGATCGCCCACACGCCGTAGACGAGGAAGGCGCTGAGCGCCAGGAACGTCAGCAGCGGGGCCAGCCACCATCTGTCGGTGCGCAACGTGCGCACCCTGATCTGCGCACGCTGCCTTCTGACAGGAGCATCGGGCGTCGTCTGGGTCATCGCGGACCTCTCCACCTCCCGCGGACCCTGCTCACAGGGAATCCGGGTCGTTCGGTTGGCGCGTACACGGCGGGGCGGGGCCTCCGCTCGCGGCGCGCATTTGGTGGGGGATACGTTACGACGACCGCCTCGGGATTTGTGAGGAGGGTCACTCACTTTTTCGATGACTCGCTGTGATTCCTGTCACGTACCCCTGTCACGTGGGCTGCCCTTTGCTCGGCAGCTTAACCACAGTCACGAAAAAATCATCTATTTGGCGGACAACCCGGATAAATTGCTCAAAATCCACCGGCTTGGAGACGTAAGCGTTGGCGTGCAGCCGGTAGCTGTGCAGGATGTCCTCCTCCGCCTCCGAGGTCGTCAGGATCACCACCGGGATCGTCCGCAGGTCCGCGTCGGCCTTGACCTCGCTGAGCACTTCCAGGCCGCCCATCCTGGGCAGGTTCAGGTCGAGCAGAATGAGGTCGGGCGTGGGGGCTGCGTGGTAGTCGTTCTCCCGGCGCAGGAAGGCCATCGCCTGCTCACCGTCGTTGACCACGTGCAGGCGGTTGCGGACCTTGTTGAAGTCGAACGCCTCCTTGGTGAGGAGCACGTCACCCTGATCGTCCTCGACGAGGAGCACCTCGATCGGCCGCCAGTCAGTCGTCATCTTCATCTCCAGCCGCGGGCAGGGTCCAGCGGAACGTCGCGCCCGGCCCGTCGGCCTCGCCGTCGAGCCAGAGCTGCCCACCGTGATACTCGACGATCTTGCGGCAGAGCGCGAGCCCGATGCCAGTCCCTGGATACACGTCTCTCGCATGCAAACGCTGAAATATCAGGAAGATGCGGTCCGCGTACTTGGCCTCCACCCCGATCCCGTTGTCCGCGCAGCTGAACTCCCACATCTCCCCGGCCCGCTCGACGCCGATGTGCACGCGCGGCGGCAGGTCCGAGCGGAACTTGACGGCGTTCTCGATCAGGTTCTGGAAGAGCTGGGTGAGCTGGCCCCGGTTGCCGACGACCTTGGGCATGGCGTCGTTGGTGACGACCGTCCCGGTGTCCTCGATCGCGGCCGAGAGGTTGTCCAGGGCCGTGGAGAGCGCGGCGCCCGTGTCGGTGGTCACCCGTTCGCCGGTGACCCGGCCGACCCTGGAGAAGTCGAGCAGGTCGTTGATGAGCAGCTGCATGCGCTTGGCGCCGTCGACGGCGTAGCGGATGTACTCCTTGGCCCGGTCGTCGAGCTTGTCCCCGTACCTCTGCTCCAGCATCTGCGTGAAGCTGGCGACCTTGCGGAGCGGCTCCTGCAGGTCGTGACTGGCGACGTAGGCGAACTGCTCCAGCTCCCCGTTGGACCTGCGCAGCTCGTCGGCCTGCTCCTCGGCCCGGCGCCAGGCCGTCAGGACACGCCGGCGCATGGAGTCGACGTGGCTCGACAGCTCGGCCAGCTCCGCCGGCCGCTCCACGCTGAGCTGATGGTCGAAGTCGCCCGCCGCGACCTTGCGTACCTGGTCGGTGAGCTGGGCGATGGGCTTCAGTACGGCGAAACGGACGATGAACACCAGCCCGACCCCCGCCGCGGCCATCACGGCCAGCAGCACGATCAGCGCCACGTTCAGCCGGTCGAGCTGGGCCGCGACGTTGGGCCGCGGCCCCTGCGCCCGTACGTCGGCGACCAGCATCATGATCAGCACAGAGCCCATCACGAACGCCACGGCGGTCACCACGCCGATGGCGACGAACCAGCGGGCCACCGGCAACTTGCCGAGGCCCGTCGCCGGCTTCGGCGGGGGCAGCGGATGGATCCTCACTCCGGCCTCCTGCTGACGAGTATCGCGGCGAGGTCGTCGCTGAGCGTGCCCACGTGCCTGATGAGCCGGTCGAGGTCGATCGAGCCGTGCTCGCGTACCAGGTCGACCAGTCCCTCCACGCCGAGCAGTTCCTTCTGCTCGCCCACCGCGGCCTCGATCAGGCCGTCGGTGTAGAGCATCATCGACCATTCGTCGCCCAGGGGCACGTCGAGGACGGTCCATTCGGCGTCGGAGAAGATGCCGAGCGGCGGCCCCGAGGGCGCGCCGTCGACCACGCTGACGACCCCGTCGCGTACCAGGACCGGCGGTGGATGGCCGACCACCCGCATCCTGGCGTTGCGCAGGTCGGGCGTGATCGTCGCCATGCAGAGCGTGGTGAAGATCTCCGGGGCCTGGCGTTCCGCGCGCAGCACGGCGTCGAGCGTGCGCAGCAGCCGTTCGCCGGTCTGCCCGGCGAGCACCAGCGTGCGCCAGGCGATGCGGAGCGCCACGCCGAGCGCGGCCTCGTCGGGGCCGTGCCCGCAGACGTCGCCGATCACGATGTGCACCGAACCGTCGGGCGTCTGCACGGTGTCGAGGAAGTCGCCGGCCAGCAGCGCCCCCTGGCTGCCCGGCAGGTAACGGGTGGTGTGGTCCAGCGCGTCGGTGTGCAGCAGGGCGACGGGCAACAGGCCGCTCTCCAGCCGGGCGTTCTCCTTGGCGGTCAGCTCGGCCGCGACCAACCGGAGCTGCGCCAGATCGGCCCGCTTGCGTTCCATCGCGTAGCGGATGGCCCTGGCCAGCAGCCGCGCGTCGACATCCTGCTTGACCAGGTAGTCCTGCGCGCCGGCCTTGACCGCGGCGACCCCCACGTGGGCGTCGCGCAGCCCGGTGAGCACCAGCACGGCCGCGTGCGGTGCCGCCGCCAGCACCTGCTCCAGCGCCTCCAGGCCGGTGGCGTCGGGCAGCGAGAGGTCGACGAGTACGCACTGGATCCGGGAGTCGAGCTTGGCCTTGCCCTCCTCCAGACTGCGTACCCAGGTGATCCGAGGTGGGGCCTCGGCCTGCTTGAGTAGCTCCTCCACCAGGAACGCGTCACCGTCGTCGTCCTCGATGAGGAGGAGCGTCAGCGTTTCGTTGAGCGTTGCCGTCACACGCGCCTCTTCATAGATGTTGGACCTGTTCTGGTTCATTCTGCGATGAGCTCGACCCCTTGCGGAAGCGTGTGATCGTGACCGGCCTCGACGACGAAGGAGAGCAGCGTCGCCCGGAACGCCTGCGCCGCCCTCGTCGGCTCCACATCCTTGCGGTGGGCCAGCGCGATGGTCCGGCTGAGCCCCGGCGGCGCCAGCGGAGTGCCGGTCAGCCCCGGCCGCCCGTCGAGCACCATGGACGGCACCACGGCCAGCCCCAGCCCCGCCTCCACGAACCGCAGGACCGCGTCCATCTCCCCGCCCTCCACCGCGAACCTGGGCTCGAACCCGGCCTGCCGGCACGCCGCCAGCGTCGCCTCGCGCAGGTCGTAGCCACGCCGGAACATCACCATCGCCCGGCCGCGCAGATCCTCGATGCGCAGGTACGGCTTGCGTTCCGGCTGGTGGGACGGTGTCACTACGACCAGGTTCTCGCGCAGGATCTCCTCGGTCACCAGCGACGGGTCGTCGCCCTGCAGCGGCGTGATGATGAGCGAAAGGTCGAGCTGCCCGCGGGCCAGCGCCCTGACCAGGTCACGCGAGCCGTCCTCCTCGACCAGCAGCTCGATGCCCGGGTAGGCGCGGTGGAAGCGGGCCAGGGCGTCGGCCAGCAGCCCGGCGCAGAGTGACGGCGTGGCGCCGAGCCGTACCCGGCCCCTGCGCAGCCCGGCGAGCTCGGCCACCTCCTGCCTGGCGGTGCCGGCGTCGGCCAGCATCCGGCGGGCGAGCGGCAGCAGCGCCTCTCCCGCCGGGGTCAGCGTGACGTTGCCGCGCGCCCTGGAGAACAGCGGGGCGCCGAGGTCGCTCTCCAACGCCTTGATCTGCTTGCTGAGTGATGGCTGGGCGACCCGCATCCGCTCGGCGGCCTGAGTGAAGTGCCTGGTCTCCGCCACCGCGACGAAGTAGGCGAGTTGCTGCAACTGCATGTGATTTTCCTCGCACCGGCTGACGGGATTTCCTTACGTCGGCCGTACAAACCAAGCATCATAGCTGAAGGCTATGGAAACCAGGCCCGTCATGACTTGGACGGATCATGGCTGGATATCTAGCGTCTTAAGGTGTGACAGCCACGATTGAGCGGGGCGCCGCTACCGCGCCAGTCTCGAAGCCCGCACCGAAGAAGCCAACGCCCGGAAAGCGCGGCGGGTTCCTGCGCTCGTCGAACGGCAAGAAGGTCATCATGGCCGTGACGGGCGCCGCCATGGTGCTCTTCCTGGTCCTCCACATGCTGGGCAACCTCAAGATCTTCTTGGGCAAGGACTCGTTCAACGAGTACGCCGAGGCGCTCCGCACGCTGCTGGAGCCGCTCGCGCCGTACCGGACGGTGCTGACGATCCTGGAGGTCGGCCTCGTCGTGTCGGTGGTCCTGCACATGTGGGCGGCGATCTCGCTCGCGCGGCGGGCTCGCCACGCCCGGCCGGTGAAGTACGTGGCCAAGAAGTCGCAGGCCCAGGGCTACACCACGCACATCATGCGGTGGGGCGGCGTCACGATCCTGCTCTTCCTGGTCTGGCACCTGCTCGACCTGACCTTCGGCGTGGTGAACCCCAAGGGGTTCGACTCCGCGCCGGCCGACCGGATGATCGCCGGGTTCGACCTGTCGCGCTGGTGGGTCACGCTCTTCTACGTCGTGGCCGTCGTCATGGTCGGCCTGCACCTGCGGCACGGCATCTGGAGCATGTTCCAGACGCTCGGCTGGGCCGCCCGTTTCAAGGCCCTTCGCCCGGTCGCGGCGCTGGTGTCCGCGGTCCTGGTCATCGGCTTTCTCGCGCCGCCGCTCGCCGTCACGTTCGGAGTGATCAAGTGAAGTACACCGAAGGCCCCGAGATCCAGGACACCAAGGCTCCTTCGGGTCCCATCGAGGACCGGTGGGAGAAGCGGAAGTTCGCCGCCAAGCTCGTCAACCCGGCCAACAAGCGCAAGCTCAACGTGATCGTGGTCGGCACCGGCCTGGCCGGCGGGTCGGCCGCCGCGACGCTGGGCGAGCTGGGCTACAACGTCAAGTCGTTCTGCTACCAGGACACACCGCGCCGCGCGCACTCCATCGCCGCGCAGGGTGGGATCAACGCCGCGAAGAACTACCGCGGCGACGGTGACTCGATTTATCGCCTCTTCTACGACACGGTGAAGGGCGGGGACTTCCGGGCCCGCGAGTCGAACGTCTACCGCCTCGCCCAGGTCTCCGTGAACATCATCGACCAGGCGGTCGCCCAGGGCGTCCCGTTCGCCCGCGAGTACGGCGGACTGCTGGACACCCGCTCCTTCGGCGGCGCGCAGGTCTCCCGCACCTTCTACGCGCGCGGCCAGACGGGCCAGCAGCTGCTGCTCGGCGCCTACCAGGCACTGGAGCGGCAGATCGCGGCCGGGACCGTGGAGATGTTCACCCGGCACGAGATGCTCGACCTGATCGTCGCCGACGGCCGGGCGCGCGGGATCATCGTCCGTGACATGGTCACGGGCGAGATCGAGCGGCACGTGGCCGACGCGGTCGTGCTGGCCTCCGGCGGCTACGGGAACGTGTTCTTCCTGTCCACGAACGCCAAGGGGTGCAACACCACGGCGATCTGGCGGGCGCACGAGCGCGGCGCGTACTTCGCCAACCCCTGCTACACGCAGATCCACCCGACCTGCATTCCGGTGTCGGGCGAGTACCAGTCGAAGCTGACGCTGATGTCGGAGTCGCTGCGCAACGACGGCCGCGTGTGGGTGCCGAAGGTCGGGGGTGACTCGCGGCCCGCCGGGGAGATCCCGGAAGCCGACCGCGATTACTACCTGGAGCGGATTTATCCGGCTTTCGGGAACCTCGTCCCTCGGGACATCGCCTCCCGCGCCGCCAAGAACGTCTGCGACGAGGGACGCGGCGTCGGCCCCGGCGGGCTGGGCGTCTACCTGGACTTCGCCGACGCGATCGGCCGCCTCGGGCGGGAGGCCGTGGAGAAGAAGTACGGCAACCTCTTCGAGATGTACGAGCGCATCACGGGCGAGAACCCCTATGAGACGCCGATGCGCATCTACCCGGCCGTCCACTACACGATGGGCGGCCTGTGGGTGGACTACGACCTGCAGTCCACCATCCCCGGCCTGTTCGTGATCGGCGAGGCCAACTTCTCCGACCACGGCGCCAACCGCCTCGGCGCCTCCGCGCTGATGCAGGGTCTGGCCGACGGCTACTTCGTGCTGCCCACGACGCTCGGCGACTACCTGGCGGCCGGGCCGTTCGAGGAGGTCTCCGACGAGGCCGTGGCCGAGGCCGAGATCAAGGTGCGGGCCAAGATCGACAGGCTGATGGCGGTGAACGGCACGCGCACCCCCGACTCCTTCCACCGCGAGCTGGGCAAGCTCATGTGGGACTACTGCGGCATGGAGCGCACCGAGGAGTCGCTGCGCAAGGCGCTGGAGCGCATTCCGGAGCTGCGCGAGGAGTTCTGGCGCGACGTCAAGGTGTCGGGGACCGCCGAGGAGCTGAACCAGGTCCTGGAGAAGGCGGGGCGGGTCGCGGACTTCTTCGACCTCGCCGAGCTCATGTGCCTCGACGCGCTGATCCGTACCGAGTCGTGCGGCGGCCACTTCCGCGCCGAGTCGCAGGACGCCGAGGGCGAGGCCCTGCGCGATGACGAGCACTTCGCCCACGTGTCGGCCTGGGAGTTCTCCGGGGACGGACCGGTGCTGCACAAGGAATCGCTCGAGTACGAGTACGTCAAGATGACCCAGCGGAGCTACAAGTGAACCTGACCCTTCGCGTCTGGCGCCAGAACGGCCCCTCAGCTCCCGGAAAGATGGTGACTTATCGGGTTGAAGAGGTCTCGCCGGATATGTCGTTCCTGGAGATGCTCGACGTGCTCAACGAGCGCCTCATCCTCTCCGGCGACGATCCGGTGGCCTTCGACCACGACTGCCGCGAGGGCATCTGCGGCATGTGCGGCATGGTCATCAACGGCGTCGCCCACGGCGAGCAGCGCGCCACCACCACCTGCCAGCTCCACATGCGCCACTTCGAAGACGGCGCCACCATCACCATCGAACCGTGGCGCGCGGCACCGTTCCCGGTGGTGAAGGACCTGGTGGTGGACCGGTCGGCGTTCGACCGCATCATCCAGGCCGGCGGCTTCGTCTCGGTCCCGGCGGGTTCGGCCCCCGACGCTCACAGCATCCCGGTCCGCAAGGAGGACGCCGACGACGCCTTCGACGCCGCCACCTGCATCGGGTGCGGCGCCTGCGTGGCGGCCTGCCCCAACGGCTCGGCGTCCCTCTTCACGGCCGCGAAGATCACCCACCTGTCGCTCCTTCCCCAGGGACAGCCGGAACGGCTGACGCGGGCCAAGGCGATGGTGGACCAGATGGACGCTGAGGGGTTCGGCGGGTGCACGAACACGGGTGAGTGCACCGCTGTCTGCCCCAAGGGGATTCCGCTGGACACGATCGCCCAGATGAACAGCGACTACCTCAAGGCCAACTCGGCCGGCTGATTCGCCTGACCCTGGGGGCGGAGCGCTCCGTCCCCAGGGCCGCCCGCCCGGTCCCCGCCCGGTCCACCTGCCCGGCACCCGCCCAGTTCGGGCGCCCGGCCGTCCGGTCCAGCCGTCCGTCCGTCCGGTCCGTCCGGTCCGTCCGGTCCGTCCGGTCCGTCCGGTCCGTCCGGTCCGTCCGGTCCGTCCGGTCCGTCCGTCCGTCCGGTCCGTCCGTCCGGTCCGTCCGTCCGGTCCGGCCACCCGTCCGGTCCGGCCACCCGTCCGGTCCGGGCATCCGTCCGGTCGCGGGGCAGGAGTCGCCGATGGAGGTGCCGTCCCTGGTGGTGTCGGGGGAACTGGGCGTCAAGGGCGGGCGCCGTCAAGGGGCGTCGGCCACCACCATGAACAGCGTGCAACTGACCACGAACGGTGCCGAGCCGACATCGGCGGGATCCAGGTAGCCCGCGTCCACAGCCCTGGAGAGGGTCCGGCGGAGGCCGAAGAGTTGTTCGGCCGTCTCCAGGTCCCGGATCACCGGGCAAAACACCGCTGCGGTCCGCACCGTCAGCCCGGCCTGTTCGGCGAGGCGGACGAGGCTGCGGCCGATGGCCGGGTTCCGGATCACTTCCGTGGTGATGTACCGGACGAGGCCCTGGCCTGCCGGTGAGTCGATCAGCAGGCCGTGCCAGTCGGGTTCGGCCATGGCGATGACGGCGCCCGGTCGGGCCACGCGGCGGAACTCCGCCACCACTCGCCCCGGATCCGGCACATGTCGCAGCATCCGATCCGTGCGAGCCCGGTCGACGCTGTCGTCGGCGAGCGGCATCGCGTGGGCGTCGCCGACGAGGATCTCGACGTTGGTACGGCCGGCGAGCCGTACCCGGGCCTGGTCCACCATGACCGGATCATGGTCGAGGCCGATCACCGTACCGGAAGAGGCGACGCCGTCGGAGAGGTCGGCCAGGTCGGTGCCGGGCCCGCAACCGATGTCGAGCACGGTTTGGCCGGGCCGCAGCTCCATCATGGTCAGCAAGTCACGCTTGTATGCGCGACCGGGGGCGCTGGCGGCGAGTTGGTCAAGGTACGCGATGGTCGTCATGATCTGAGCCAAGCAGGGGAATGTGCGGTTTCTGAGGAGAGAACGGCAAGATCCAGCGCATTGTCGTACTGCCTGGACCTGCAAGACGTCCAGTGCGCTCTCCACGTCATGCGCTCTAAAGGCGTCGGCCGATGGTGAGGACGACCGACCAGTGGCGGGTGAGCCGTCCGTCCGGGCGTGCGGCGAGGCGGCGGCGTATCTCCTGGTAGAGGTACTCGTTCTTGGCCGGCTCCATGGCGATGTGGCCGGAGAACGTGTCGAGCAGGGCGATGTATTCGTCCGCCGTGTAGCGCAGAGCCCATACGTAGAGCTTCGTCCCGACCACCGTGAAATGCCCGGAGGCCTCGAACTCGGCGGCGACGGGGTTGGGCAGGTCCTCGGGCGGCGGCGGTGGCCACGGGCCGTCATGGACTTCGCCGATCTCCTCGTAGACCTGCTGGATCTCGGTGAAGAACGGGTCGAAGCCGACCGGCATCGCGTGGTCGGCGTTCCACACGGCCAGGTGGCCGCCCGGGATGAGGAGCTTGGCGGCTTTCGCGTACTTGACCTCCGGGTCCACCCACTTCCACGCCGTGGCCGCATAGGCGAGATCGAAGCGGGTCCCTGTCGGCGGCTCCCAGTCTTCGAATGACGACGTGATCACGGAAGTGTCGCCGAATTCGGCGAGGCGGTGCCGTGCCTCCGCCGCCAGGGCGGCACCGAGTTCGATCGCGGTGATCTGGAATCCCATCCGCGCCAGGGGCAGCGTGGCCTTCCCCGGACCGCATCCGACTTCGAGCAGGTGCGCGGGTGGCGTGATCGCCGTGATGGCGAGCAGGTCGGAGTACAGCTCGGCCGGGTAGTCGGGGCGTGCGTCCTGATAGGAGTCGGCCGCGCTGTCGAAGGTGGCTCGCAGCCGAAGATCGCGGGACATACTCCGATCCTGACACTACGGCGACACCGCTGTCACCGGAGCATCCTGCTCTGATCGGACGCCCGGTTGACAGTCTTGATCCGGGCGTTGAAAACTTCGCCGGTACTATCCGTTCCGGCTCAACCCTGTCAGCGGGTGACGCGCTGGGCTGTGGGTTGAGGGCTTGGTCCGTACATCGGCAGCGGACCTGTACACCGCATCTTCGGTGGATAGCGCGTGAGGCCGCCTCGCCCGGGGAGGACGAGGCGCCCGGTCAGCGGAGTTTGGCGAAGAAGGTACGGATGTCAGCGGCAAAATGATCTGGTTGGTCCATGGCGATGAAATGGTGACCGGCAGGGTTGTCCGTTGGCCAGTGGAGGATGGTGTTGTGGCGTTCCGCGAGCCGGCGGATGCCGGGCGGTCCGCTGTAAACGCCGGTCGGCACGAGGTCCTGCCCTTCCGGCCAGCCGAAGCCACTACTCTCGTAGTACGGCCAGGCCGACGTCCCGAACGTCCCGGTGAACCAGTACAGGCTCACGTTGGTCAGGAACAGGTCCCGGTCGATCGCCTGCTCCAGGGGCCGGCCGGAGGCGTTGAACTCGTGGAACTTCTGGGTCATCCAGGCCAGTGCCGCGAGCGGGGAGTCGTTCCACCCATAGGCGAAGGTCTGCGGGGCCGTACGCAGCAGCGCATGGTGGTCGACCCCGTTCATCCAGTCCTGTTCCATCAAAAGGGTGAAGGCGGCCTGCTCCTTCTCCGTCATCTCCGGAAGATCCTTCTCGGTGGGGAAGCCAAGACCACCGATGACATAGACGCCGACAACATGGTCTGGGGCAATCTTGGCCACCTCTGGAGCAACATACGCTCCGAAATCTCCGCCTTGCGTGCCATATCGCTCGTAACCTAGGCGGCCCATGAGTTCTGCCCAGATCCGCGCCACGCGTGTCGCGGTCCAACCGGTCCCGCGCGGCGGCGCGGAGAATCCGAAGCCTGGCACAGAGGGCACGACGACGTGGAAGGCCTGGGCGGGATCACCGCCGTGCGTGCGGGGATCGGTGAGGCGGCCGATGAGCTCGGTGAACTCCACGAACGAGTTCGGCCAGCCATGCGTGAGGATGAGTGGCAGAGCGGCGGGGTCGGCCGAGCGTATGTGGAGGAAATGGACGTCCTGACCGTCGATCTCGGTCATGAACTGCGGAAACTCGTTCAGTCGCGCCTCGTGTCGGCGCCAGTCGTACTCGTTGCGCCAGTAGCCGGCAAGTTCTCGCAGGGACGCAGTGGGGACACCACGGCTCCATCCTTCGCCGGGCAACTGCTGGGGCCACCGGATGCGATCCAGGCGCTCGTTCAGGTCATCCAGATCTGCCTGGACGATGTCGATTTTGAATGGGCAGATCTCGGTACTCATGCTTCTCCCGATGGGTCGCGACAACGGGATCGACGGTAGAAGCCATTGCGGTCGAGTTCTTTCCTAGATGACGGGCATGCGTGGATGCGGTGGGTCTTGTTGGTGGGCGCCAAGATCCGGGGTGTTGGTGCTTCCTGATGCTCCAACCCGCGGATGTCCAGCCGCTCGGCAGGTGTGCTGTCGGCCGTACGGCCTCGGGTTTCGGGAACGGTTTGAGACGTTCGGTGCCGAGTGCTCCATGCAGCCAAGGCCCTCGCCGGCCAGTCGCCGGTGACGACGTTGGGCGTCGGGTAGGTCCGGGACGTGGTCGCTCAGCCGTCGCGGGTCAGGCACCGCGCCGAGAGGCTCGACGGTGCCCAGGCAAGGTTCACCCGGACGAGACAACAGCATCATGGTTGTCAGACTCGTTGAGTACCATCCGCGAGATGGAGATACCTTTTGTCCGGCTTGAGCCCTGGTCGCAGGGTGACCTCGAGCTACTGCGCCGCCTCAACGACCCCGAGATGACCGAGCACCTGGGCGGTCCCGAAACCGAGGACCAGGTGGTCGCGCGGCACGAGCGCTATCTCAAGCTGGATGCGCCGGGACTGGGTGCCATGTTCAGCGTGGTCGTCGAGCCTGAGCTGGAGTCGGCCGGCTCGATCGGCTACTGGGAGCGGGAATGGCAGGGCGAGACCGTGTATGAGACGGGCTGGGGAGTGTTACCGGAGTTCCAGGGGCGGGGCATCGCGACGGCCGCCGCCATCGCCGTGGCGACCAAGGCTCGGGCGGAGGGCAGGAACAAGCATCTGCACGCCTACCCGTCCGTGGGACATCCGGCATCCAATGCGATCTGCCGCAAGGCCGGGTTCACTTTCGTCGGGGAAGTCGACTTCGAATATCCGGCCGGTCATCCGATGCGCTGCAACGACTGGCGATTGCAACTGCTGCCCTGACTGGGGTCGGGTGTGTCAGGCGGTCCAGGAGGCGGTGATGTCGAGGCGCTCACGCCACAGCTTCTCGCCGTCACCGCCCGGCTCCCACCGGCCGGTGAAGTCGAGCAGGGCACGGCAGCGCGCCAGCATGGCCGCGTGACGATCCGGCCACGACGGCACCGGCCCGCCGTACGCGTCGAAGAAGGACGGCAGGCGCGGTACGTGTTCCGGGTGGTGCATGCGCACGATCCATTCGCACCAGGCGAGGTCCTCGATCGGCTCGCCCGGGTGCGCCCATTCCCAGTCGAGGATCGCCGCCGTCTCGAACGTGGCCGGGTCGAACAGCAGGTTCTGCGGCCCGTAGTCGCCGTGCACGATCCCCAGCCGATGGATGCGGGCGAGCGTCTGCCCGCACCCGGCGAGGACCTCGATCACGCGGCCTTCGTCGAGCAGGTCCTGGCCGTGCGCGCCGCGTACGTACCGGGTGGTCACGCTCGTGGGGGTCACCTGATGTACGGCGGGCACAGGCAGTCGCCCGCGCAACCGGCGCAGGAACCTGCTCTCGGTCCTGAGGCGGATCGCCGCGTCAGGACCCTCGTAACACTTGACGACCCAGGTGTCGTCGCCGACCGTGCTGTTGGTGTACCCGTGCTTCACAGGGACCGATTCTGGCGCACTGCGGAGGTCCCCGGAATCACCTGAGCCACCCTCGATACACGGTGTAAGACCGGGCCCGCCGTAGAACGGCGCGGAAACCGCAGGCACCGGGCGGCTGAACGGCGAAAGCACTACGAAGTGTCATCCCGATGCGAACATGCGCCCTGTAAAGCGCTTCGGCGTGTCTCGGGCTGCGGCATTTAAGAGGAAGCCGTCCGAACGAGTGATCGGGTAGTGGATCATCGCCCCGGAACCCTCCGATCGCGGATGGAGGGGCCTGATCGACCCCGGGAGGAGACGGGATGGCCATCCCGTCCGAGGGAGGAACGCCGGCCCCCGGCCTCCGGTCCCCGGTCCCCGCCGCGACGGTGGCGGTCCCGGCCCCCGGTCCCGGCCGCGACGGTGGCGGGCGATCCACGACGGTGACCGGCGATGCGAGGTGGGGCCGGGCGATGCGAGGTGGGGCGAGGCGGGCGATCCCGACCGAAGTAGGGACGGGCGATCCTGCTCGGAAGGGGAACGGGAGCGGTGACGGGCGATCCGAGGTGGGGCGGAGCGGGCGATCCGGGGTGGGGCCGGGGGATGCGAGGTGGGGCGGAGCGGGCGATCTTTCCGAAGTGGGGCCTGGGTGGTGGGCGTCGGCGTGGCTGTCAGTCGGAAAATGGTTTGCCGGGTCAGCAGGTCCCTTGTCAACCTTGATGAGCTATGCGCTCCCTTCCTGAAGCCGATCCAGGCATGCCCGATATCCGCAGTCCGCTCCGGTACCTGTGGTGGAACGCGCGCATGCAGACGCCGGCACTGCTGACGGGCATCGGCTTCGCCACCGTCTGGTGGCTGGTGCAGGCGCTGGTCCCCGCCGTGCTCGGCAACGGCATCGATGCCGTCACAGCGAAGGACACCCAGGCGCTGCTGATCTGGTCGGCGATCATGCTCGGGCTCGGCCTGATGCAGGCGTTCACCGGGATCATGCGGCACCGGATGGCGGTCTACAACTGGCTGGCCGCCGCCTACCGCACCGTACAGGTCACCACCAGGCAGGCCACCCGGCTCGGCGCCACGCTGCCCAAGCGGGTGTCGACCGGTGAGGTGGTCAGCGTCGGTAACTCCGACATCGCCCACATCGGTAACTCGATGGACGTCCTGCTGCGCGGCACCGGCGCCGTCGTGGCGATCATCGCGGTCACCGTGATCCTCATCTCCACCTCGCTGCCGCTGGGCCTGCTGGTGATGTTCGGGGTGCCGTTGATGGCCGTCGCGGTCGGGCCCCTGCTCAGGCCGCTGCACAAGCGGCAGAAGATCCAGCGCGATCTGGCGGGCGAGCTGTCCACCCGGTCGGCCGACATCGTGGCGGGCCTGCGGGTGCTGCGCGGCATCGGCGGCGAGCAGGTGTTCGCCTCGCGCTACCGCGAAGAGTCCCAGCGGGTACGGCACGCGGGCGTCAGCGTGTCGAAGGTCGAGTCGCTGCTCGAAGGCGCGCAGATCCTGCTGCCCGGCGTACTCATCGCGGTCGTCACCGGGATCGGCGCGTCGTTCGCGATCGGCGGTGAGATCACCGCTGGACAGCTCGTCGCCTTCTACGGCTACGCGGTCTTCCTGATCGGCCCGATGCGTACGCTCACCGAGGTCGCCGACAAGCTGACCAAGGGTCACGTCGCGGCCCGCCGCGTGGTGCGCATCCTGTCCATCGAGCCCGAGGTGTCAGGGGGCGCCGGCACCAGTGAGGGCGGCGTGCTGCGCGACTCCTACAGCGGCGTCACCGTACAGCCGGGCGTCCTGACCGCGATCGCGGCCGGTGCGCCGGAGGACGCCATCGCCATCGCCGACCGGCTGGGCCGCTACTCCGACGGCGACGTCACCTTCGGCGGGGCCGAGCTGGCGACGCTGCCGATGGCCGAGGTCCGTACGCGCATCCTGGTCGCCGACAACGGCGCCCGCCTGTTCGCCGGCAGGCTCCGCGACGAGCTCGACGTTCGTGGCGGCTCCTCCCACGAGCGGGTACAGCAGGCGCTGTACGTCGCCTGCGCCGAGGACATCATCGAGGCCCTGCCCGACGGGCTGGACGCCTTGGTCGCCGAGGCGGGCCGGGAGTTCTCTGGTGGGCAGCAGCAACGCCTGCGGCTGGTCAGGGCACTGCTCGCCGATCCGGAGGTGCTCATCCTGGTCGAGCCGACCAGCGCCGTCGACGCGCACAGCGAGGCCCGCATCGGCGAGCGGCTGGCCAAGGCCCGCGCCGGCAAGACCACCCTGGTCTGCACAACCAGCCCGCTGGTGCTCGACCGCACCGACCACGTGATCTACGTCGAGAACGGCAGGGTGCTCGCCGAAGGCGCGCACCGCGACCTGCTGGCGACCTCGCCGGAATACACCGCGACCGTGACGAGAGGGGAGGACTGACATGGCCCGCGAGATCCTGCCGGTCGCCGACCAGAAACAGGTGCGCGCCTACGCCAGGCGGCTGACGCTCAAGTATCCGCGCCGGCTCGCCATCGCCCTGGCCCTGCACGGGCTCGCGGCGATCGTCGGGCTGGCCGTGCCCTGGCAGCTCGGCAAACTGGTGCAGAACGTCCAGGACGGCGGCCACGTCAATGTGCTGCTCGTTGCTGTCGGCATCGGAGTGTTCCTGTTGGGGCAGGGCGCGCTGGTACGTTACGCGGTGCTCGCCTCGGCCAGGCTCGGCGAGAAGGTCCTCGCCGAACTGCGTGAGGACTTCGTCGACCGAGTGCTCGGCCTGCCGCTGTCTACGGTCGAGCGGGCCGGCTCGGGCGACCTGATCACCAGGACCTCCCGAGACGTCGACTCCCTCTCCCGGACCGTCCGGCACGCCGTACCCGAGACGCTGATCGCGATCGTCACCTTCGCGATCACCATGGGCGCGGTGGTGCTGGTCAGCCCGCTGCTCATGCTGCCGATGCTGATCGCGGCGCCGCTGCTCTGGATCTCCACCCGCTGGTATCTCAACCGAGCCCGCGACGGCTACCTGCGCGAGAACGCCGCCTACGCGGAGATGACCGAGGGGCTGGCCGAGACCGTCGAGGGCGCCAGGGCCGTGGAGGCGCTCGGCCTCCAGCGGCGGCGCGAGGCGCGGACCGCGCGCGACATCGGCGGCTCGTGGGCCGCCGAACGCTACACGCTGGGGCTGCGCACGGTCTGGTTTCCCATGGTCGAGCTCGGCTACGTGATCCCGGTCGTCTCGACGTTGCTGGTCGGCGGCCTGTTCTACACCAACGGCTGGGTCTCGCTGGCCCAGGTCACCGCCGCCACCCTGTACGCGCAGCAGCTCATCGACCCGCTCGACCGGTTTCTCATGTGGATCGACGAGTTGCAGGTGGGCGGCGCCGCCATGGCCCGGCTGCTCGGCGTGGCGAACGTGCCCGACGACCGGACGGCCTCCACCGCCCAGCCCGCGGGCGAACTGCTGGAGGCCGACGATGTCCGCTACGCCTACCGCGAGGGCCGCGATGTGCTGCATGGCGTATCGCTGACCGTCCGGCCGGGGGAGCGGCTGGCCATGGTCGGCCCCTCCGGCGCGGGCAAGTCGACCTTGGGCAGGCTGCTGGCCGGCATCCACGGCCCGCGCACCGGCTCGGTGTCGGTGGGCGGCGTGCCCCTGGTCGAGCTGCCCATCGACGACCTGCGCGGTCACGTCGCGCTGGTCACCCAGGAGCACCACATCTTCAAGGGCACCCTCCGCGACAACCTGTTGATCGCCCGCCCGGACGCCGACGACCCCGCCGTGCGCACGGCGCTCGCCGCGGTCGACTCGCTCGACTGGGTGCTCGCCCTGCCCGACGGACTCGACACGGTCGTCGGGTCCGGCGGGCTGGCCGTCTCTCCCGCCCAAGCCCAGCAACTGGCGCTGGCCCGCCTGGTGCTGGCGGACCCGCACACGCTGGTGCTGGACGAGGCCACCTCGCTCATCGACCCCCGCGCGGCCCGGCATCTGGAGCGGTCGCTGGCGGCGGTGCTCGACGGGCGCACGGTGATCGCCATCGCCCACCGCCTCTACACGGCGCACGACGCGGACCGGGTCGCGGTGGTGGAGGACGGGCGGATCAGCGAGCTGGGGTCGCACGACGAGCTGGTCGCTGAGGGCGGCTCGTACGCGGCCTTGTGGAGTAGTTGGCATGGTGCTCCGGTTGTCACTCGCTCCTGACCTGTGAGCGAGGAGCAGTTGGTGGTGAGGTGGGTGGTTCGTACGCGCCTTGTGGAGTGGCTGGTGTGGCGCTCCGGTTGTCACTCGCTCCGGCCCATAGGTGGGAGGAGTTGGTGATGGGTGGTTCGTACGCAGCCCTGTGGAGTAGCTGGCATGGATTCCTGCTGCCACTCGCTCGTGACGACAGGAGGGGGGACGAGCGAGTGAGGGCGGGCCGTACGGAGCCTTGTGGAGCGGTTGGTGCGCCGCTCCGGTCGTCACTGGCTCCTGGCTGTGGGTGAGGTGGCCAGCACTTCGACCGTGGGTTGGGGGCTTCCAGTGGGTGAGGGGCTTCCAGAGGTCAGCACTTCGTCGATTCAGAGGGCAGGGTGCGGTCCGTGAAGTAGCGGATGATGTGGGTGCGGGCGCATTCGTTGAAGGCGTAGAGCGTGTGTCCCGGCCCGTCGTGGTGGATGGTGGCGCTGCCTGGGACCTGCGTGAGGATGCGGGCGACCGCGTCCGACTCGCGCCAGGCACCCGCGCCGAGCATCGGCGGCAGGCCCTTGGGGAGGGGTGCGGGCGGGTTGGTCACCGATACCGGCCAGCCGATGCAGCCGAGCGTGCCCGTCGCTAGTGTGTTGGCCGCGCCCGCGTTGGGGGCGATCTTGCGGAGCCGGGCGATCGTCTTGTTGAGCTCGGCCCGGCTGGCTGGGCGCGGCCAGTCGGTGCATTCGGTGACGCCCGTTGACTGGTCGGGGTAGCGGGAGCCGCGGGCAGGGACGAAGCCGGAGGCGTCACCGTGCACGGCCTTGCGGATGGCGTCCGCCAGCTTGGGGTAGCCGGGGGCGCCCTGCTGGGCGAACCCTAGGGCGAGAGACTGCAGGTCGCGGCCCGTGTAGGCGATGCCGGCCGACTTGGCGGGGATCGGGGAGCGGTCGGCCTTGGCCACCAGGCCGCGCCACTGAGCGGGCACTTCCTGGCACTTGCCGGCACCGGCGCACCAGGTGGAGAAGCGGGTGAACGACGTCTCGTTGTCTCTGGCCATGTCGGCTATGTCGGCGGTCCAGTCGGTGCCGCTGTGGCTGATCGTGCCGTCGAGCACCATGGTGCGCACCTGGCCGGGGAAGAGCCGGGCGTAGTCCTGTGCGTAGATCCCGGCGTAGGAGGCGCCGTAGAAGTTGAGCTTGGCCTCGCCCAGGGCCTTCCTGATGGCCTCCATGTCTCTGGCGTTGTCGGCCGAGCTCATGTTGGCGAACAGCTCCGGGTCCTTGTTGCGGCAGGCTTCGGCGTAGCCGCGGTTGGTGTCGGACAGCCGCCCGAAGTCGGCGTCGTCCTCAGGGAAGTCCGGCAATGGGACGCGGGTCCAGGTGCAGGCCAGGCCGGTGCTGAGGCCGCCGAACTGCTCGCCGTAGCCGCGGGTGTCCCAGGTGATGACGTCCATCCGTTCGCGGAGTTTGGCCCAGAGGTCCGCGTAGGTCTGGGTCAAGGCGATGCCCGGGCCGCCCGGGCCGCCGTAGGCGATCAGGACCGATCCTTCGGAGGAGGTGCCGGTGGCCTTCAGCCGGCCCAGTTTGAGAGTGATCTTGCGGCCGTCGGGTTTCTGCCAGTCGGCAGGGACCTGGAGATCGGCGCAGGTCATCCCGACCTTGTCGTTCGGGCAGGTGGCCGCCCAGGTGAGGGTGGGCGTTCGCTGGGCGGCGAGGGCAGGCGCCGCCTGCTGCGTCTGGAAGCCGGAGGCGAGGAGGGTGAGGGCGAGGACGGTGGGTTTGAACATGGGCACGACGATCCCGCGGAGGGGGCTTGGGCCGCATCGGACCACGGGCTGGTCTGCGGGGAGGCAGATCAGCCCGTGGCATGTCATGCCACGGGCTGATGACACCTACCACGCGGGGAATCAGCTCACGGTTGTCAGTCCTGGTTTGTAGGCGAAGGTCGCGTCACCCGTCTGAGGGTCCAAGGAGCCGCCGTCGGCGGTGAAGCCGCGTCACGCGCCCAGGGAGCGCTTCAAGAACTCGACCTGCAGCAGCAGCAGGTTCTCCGCCACCACCTCCTGCGGCGTCATATGGGTGACGCCGGACAACGGGAGCACGCTGTGCTGGCGTCCGGCCGCCAGGAGCGCGGACGACAGGCGCAGCGTGTGCGCGGCCACGACGTTGTCGTCGGCGAGCCCGTGGATCAGCAACAACGGCCGCTCCAGCTTGGCCGCGTCACCGAAGAGCGAGGAGTTGTCGTACACATCGGGCTGCTCGTCCGGATGCCCCAGGTAGCGCTCGGTGTAACACGTGTCGTACAACCGCCAGTCCGTGACGGGCGCCCCCGCCACCGCGGCGTGGAACACGTCGGGCCTGCGCAGCACGGCCAGCGCCGCCAGGAAGCCGCCGAACGACCAGCCCCTGATGGCCACCTTCGTCAGGTCGAGGTCGTTGGGATATTGCTCGGCCACCCCTTGCAGGGCGTCGATCTGGTCCTCCAGCGCGGGGGTGGCCAGGTCGTTCAGCACGGCGCGTTCGAAGGCGGGGCCCCTGCCGGGGGTACCGCGGCCGTCGGCCACGATGACGGCGAAGCCCTGCTCGGCGAACCACTGGCTCTCCAGGTAGCCGCCGCGACGGTTGAGCACCCGCTGCGCGTGCGGCCCGCCGTAGGGATCCATCAGGACCGGGAGTTTCCGGGAGCCCTGCTCGTGCCAGGAAGGCAGCACCACGGCGGTGGAGAGCTCGCGGCGGCCGGAACGGCCGAGCGAGACCCGGAGGTCGAGGCCGGGGGGCTCGGCCATGGACGGGATCGGGATCGCCATGCCGTCACGCCGTACGACGGTGGTGGACACACCCTCGGTGTCGAGGCTCTGCTCGGTCAGTACGCCGACGCCGCCGGACATCCGCCCAGAGAACACGCCGGAACGGGTCGAGACGGGCAGCAGCGAGTGGCCGTCCCAGGTCCACAGCTGGATCTCGGTGGGGTCACCGCTCGCGCTGAACAGCACGCTGTCGTGGTCGACGTCGAGCACCGCGCGTACCTGCAGAGTGGGCGGGGTGACGGCGCGGTCGCCCACGAACAGCCGGTTGCCGCCGTCGGCGGAGGCCACCCAGACCAGCGAGCCGTCGTCGAGGTGCGCGGGCACGCCGGTGACGATGTCGACCCAGGCCGGATCGGTGTTCTCGCGGACCAGCGTGGACCGGCCGGTCGCCGGGTCGACCGTGTACAGGCGCAGGCGCTTCTGATCACGCGGCATGGTGACGATCGACAGCGCGTGGGAGCTCCACGCGGCCGTCGTGAGGTATTCGTCCTCGTACGGCACCGCCACCCGCGACCCGTCGAGACCGAGCACGAACAACTGCGTCACCGCGTTGGGCGTGCCGGCGGCCGGATAGCGCTGAGCCACCGGGGGCCGGTCCGGGTTGGCCGGGTCGGCGATGTGCCAGGTGTGGACCGGAGCCTCGTCGGCCCGCTCGACCAGGAGCGCGTCGCTCGACGGCGACCACCAGTGGCCGCGCATCCGGTCCATCTCCTCGGCGGCGATGAACTCGGCCAGGCCGTACGTGACGGTCTCCGACTCGGGCTCCGCGAGGGCGCGGTCGGCACCCGTCACGAGGTCCTGCACCCGCAGGGCGCCCGCGCTGACATAGGCGATCTGCTGCCCGTCAGGGGAGATGCGGGGGTCGATGACCGCGCCAGGCGTCTCCAGCCGCCGCGTGTCGCCGCCGGGCAGGTCGGTGACGTACAGGCTGCCGGACAGCGCGAAGGCGGCCCTGGACACGGTGGAGTCGGCGGTGTAGCCGACGACGCCACCCGCCTGCTCACGGCTGCGCTCGCGCCGGGCGCGCTCCTCGGGCGGGAGGTCGCCGTCGTCGGCGTCGAGCGTGCGCGGGTCGACCACGAGGCGCTCGACGTGCGTCTCGGTGTCGAGCTCCCACAGACACGTAACCGGGTCGGTGCCCGACTTCGTCCGCAAAAAGACGACCTTGCCGCCGTCGGGGGAGATCGTGAAGCCCCTGGGCACTCCGAGGGTGAACCTGCGGGTCCTGGCCGACAGGCGAGGGAAGCTCTCACTCATGGCTCTAATCCTGCCAGTACGCTCGAACTCATGACTGACCGACGGCTGCTGCTCGTGCACGCCCACCCCGACGACGAGTCGATCGGCACCGGCGCGACGATGGCCAAGTATGCGACGGAAGGCGCGCACGTCACGCTCGTGACCTGCACGCTCGGCGAGGAGGGGGAGGTCATCCCCCAGGAGCTCGCCCACCTGGCCGCCGACCGCGACGACACGCTGGGACAGCACCGCATCGCCGAACTCGCGGCGGCCTGCGAGGCGCTCGGCGTCGAGGACCATCGCTTCCTCGGTGTGCCGGGCCGTTGGCGCGATTCGGGCATGATGGGCGTCGCCTCCAACGACCGGCCCACCGCGTTCTGGCAGGCCGACCTCGACGAGGCTGCGGGCGAGCTGGTCAAGGTCATCCGCGAGGTACGGCCCCAGGTCCTCGTCACGTACGACGACAACGGCTTTTACGGGCATCCCGACCACATCCAGGCACACCGCGTTTCGCGTCGGGCGTACGAGCTCGCCTCCGACCCGCGCTTCGGCGAGGGGGAGCCGTGGCGGATCGCGAAGTTCTACCACACGGCCGTCGCCAAATCGGTGATGCGCCGCGCGGCCGAGGCGCTGCGCGCCGCCGACGTCGACTTTCTCGTCGAGGACGTCGATGACATGCCGTTCGGCAGCCCCGACGACGTCATCACCACGGAGATCGACGCGCGGCCGTGGGTCGGCAACAAGCTGGACGCCATGCGCGCGCACGCCACGCAGATCAGCGTCGACGACCCCTGGTTCGCGCTGTCGAACAACATCGGCCAGGAGGCGCTGGGCGTCGAGCACTACATCCTGGCGATCGGGGCGCCCGGCCACGCGATGCCCGGCGCGCCGATCGAGTCGGGCGGCATAGGAGCTCCGCACCACCGCGAGAACGATCTCTTCGCGGGCATCCACTAACCTCGTGCTTCATGGAGCAACGCAGCCAGGCCGAGTCGGCGCTGGGTGGAGCCGCCTACGGCATGCTGTTCATGCTGGGGCTGGTCATGGGCGTCGTGGGCGGGTTCACGCAGGCGATGTGGCACGTCGGTCCTGTCCCGTTTGTCGGGATGATCCCGGGCTCGGCGATCGGCTGGCTGCTCGCGCTCTTCGTCGTCTGCCTCGGGGCGGGCAAGCTCATGGGTGCGCGCCTCGGGGTGTCGGTGACGGGGCTCGGGTGGCTGCTGGTGTCGATGCCGTTCTCGCTCAAGCTCTCGCAGGGCGACCTGGTGATCTCCGGCAATCCAGCCGGGTACGTCTACCTCTACGGGAGCATGGCGGCAGTGATCGTGGCCTTCTTCCTGACGCCCTCGTCGAACAGCGGCTCGTGGTTGCTGCACGGCCAGCAGCCAAGGAACCCGACGTAGCGGCATAAAGTAGCGATCGTGCACCATGGTTCCACAGAGCGGCATGTTGAGCGGGATGCCTACCGCGAGGTGGTCGGCCGGTTCGCCACCGGAGTCGCGATCGTCACGACCAGGCTCGACGGGATCGATCACGCGATGACCGTGAACTCGTTCACGTCCGTCTCACTGGATCCGCTGCTGGTGCTGTTCTGCGCGGAGAAGGTGGCCCGGTTCCACGACGCCGTGCTGGAGGCGGGGGTGTGGGGGGTGTCGGTGCTGCCGGCGTCCATGGAGGACGCGTCGCGGTTCTTCGCGCATCGGGGGCGGGAGCTCGACGGGCAGCTGGATCGGTGGGCGCATGATCGGGGCGAGTCGGGCGTGGCGCTCTTCACCGGCGCCCTGGCGACCCTGGAGGCCCGTACGACCGCTGTTCATGAGGGCGGTGACCACTCGATCGTGGTGGGTGGAGTGACTTCTCTCGGCGGGCCGGTTGATGGCCGTCCGCTTGTTTACCATCAGGGCCGCTACAAGACCTTATGAGCAGCTTTTACGGCCAGCCCGGTGGGCCCCACCCGCCATACGGGGCTGGGCCCTGTCCAGGGACACGCTCCTCCGGTGGAGATCGCTGGGCGCCGTGACGTGCGCATTCTTGACCCCGGCCGTGGTCGTTCGTGGACCGGTGCCGGTGGAGCGCGGTGTGACCGCCGACCCGGCGCCGGAGGGGGAGCCGGGTCGGCGGGGTCGCGGTTACTGCGCCTCGGCAGTCGGGGTCGTGACCGTCGGCGTCGGTGTTCCTGTCGCCGTGACGGTTTCCGACGGCGTTTCAGACGGTGCCGGGCAGGTGGGGACCGAGGCCACGGCGGACTCGGTCGGTGCCACTGTGTCCGCTGGCGTCTGAACGAGGGTGTCCGTCGCGGTCGCGGTCGCGGTCGGCGTCGGTGTCGGGGTGGGTTCTAGGGTTTCCGTGGTCGATGGGGTCGATGGGGTCGATGGGGTCGATGGGGTCGCGGTGGGAGCCACCGGCTCCGGCGCTTCGGTGCTTGGTTGGCAGGTGAAGGTGACCGTGGCGGTGACCGTCGCCGCCGGGGCGGTTTCGGTGGCCGTGACCGTTGCCGCCTGGGTGACCGTGGTGGTCGCCATGGCTGTTTGGGTCACTGTCGCGGTTGCCGTATCGGTCGCCGAATTGGTGGGGTCAGCGGCGTCTGTGACCGTCGCCGTTGCCGTCGCTGTCGGTGAGGCTGTCACGGTGCGTGTGGGCCAGGGCAGGACCTTGACCTTGATGCTGGGTTTGCCCTTGACCTTGTAGCTGCCTTTGCCGATCTTCTTGCTGCTCTGGCCGGCACCGGTGGTCACGGGGAGGTCGGCGGCCGTCGTCTTGCACGACTTGGACTTGCAGACCTTCTGCTTCACGCTGAACCGGGCCGCGCCGTCGTACTTGATGGATACATCCAGATACGAGACGCCCTTCTTCTTGACGACCTTCGTCTTCGCGGTGTACTTCCCGACATTAGGAGTGGGAGTCGTCGTCGGGGTGGTGGCTGGTAACGCCACTTCGACGCGGAGAGGAGGGCCAGTTGAGTTGAGGGGATCTGACGCTGACGTCTGGGTGATCGCGACGCCGCCGACTCCGGCCAAGGCCATGGTGCCGACCAGCGCACCCACGATGGTGAATCTCATAATCCTGCTCTTGGGGAGATTTCAGGACCCGGATCATTATTCCGTCTTGTCAAGATTGGTCAAGGCTCAGACGCATGAACAAGCGCTACCGGTTCCGGCGGGCGGTGAACTACGTCAACCTCTCCACCCCGCTCGGTCTGCTGATCTCCGTTTTAGGCGGTGCCGCCAGGCAGCACGGGCCCAATGGCCTCGTCCTCGCGTTCGGCTACCGCTATCGCTTCCCCATCGCCGGGGCCTTCACCGTCGGGAACGTCGTGCTGACCAGGCGCGACTCGCTCGATGACCAGCTCATCCTGCACGAGGGCCGGCATGCGACCCAGTGGGCCTGGTGCGCGGGCCTGCCGATGCTGCCGCTCTACCTGGTGGCCATGCTCGTCTCCGTACTGGTCTGCGGGCATCAGGCCTCGTACAACGTCTTCGAGCGGCTGGCCGGGCTCGACGACGGCGGGTATCCGCGCGCACCTCTGTGGTGGAGAAGGGGCGCAGGTCGCGATCGGTCCGGGTGACTGATCCGCTACATAGGGCAGAGGGCGCGCATGACGCAGACGATCGATGTTCCCCGCTGGCCGGACAGCTTCAAAGACCGCCTCACCGCGCCCCTTCCCGAGTTTCGCGAGCTGCTGAGCGTCACCTGGCACGGCACGTTCGTGCTGTCGGGGGAGCCGCTGCTCGCACCGATCGAGAGCGCACGGTCGGCCTGGCATGCCCGGGGACTGCCCCGGGAGGGCCTGTGGGACCTGGCGATCGGAGAGTCGCGCTCTTTCCTCTCCTGATAGCTGTGGGTCTATGAGCCCGTGAGGCTGTGCCGCTGGGTGCGGGGGAGGAGCGTGCCCAGGGTCAGGGCGCCGATGGCCAGGCCCGAGATCGCGCCCGCGCAGAGCACAGAGGCGGTGGACGGGCTGGCGACGGTGATGCCGAAGAGGGCCAGGCCCGAGACGATCGCGGAGACGGTGATGTAGATCCAGATCGCCAGCCGTACGACACGCAGGCGGATCTGTTCGGATGGCTGGGTGCGGGAGAGGAGCCAGGCCAGGGCGGGCAGGAGCAGCACACCGTGCATGAGGATGGCGTGGGCGGGCTTGAGCGAACCGGCCACCGTGTAGGCGAGCTGCTGGGAGCCGGTCATGACCTCGACCACCCCACGGGCGATCATGATGCCCCCGAAGGCCATCGCGGCCAGGAACGTGCCGAACCCGGCCTGGACGGCCAGCCGCATGCTGGTCGGCGCGGCGGGGTCGCGGCGGAAGGCGGAGAGCGTCATGAGGACCACGACGGCGATCAGGGCGAAGCCGCCGGCGGCCAGTGTCCTGGCGATGAGTGCATCCACGCTGGTGGACATGTTGAAGTGCGAGGGCACGCCGCGCCAAGCCTGCACGGTGATGAGCGCGACCTCCACGACCGACGCCACGGCGAAGACGCCCAGCAGCAGGTCGCGACGACGCAGCCGGACGAACTGCGCCACCCAGGTGAGCGAGAGCACGCTCAGCCCGAACGAGACCCCGAACGTGAACGGCTTGCGGAACGACACAGGGCCGTCCCACGGGCCGCCGACGACCACGAGCACGCCCAGATGGACGAGCCCGGAGACGATCAGGAGCAGTCCGATCAAGTACCAGAGGCGAGTCATGTCCGCCATGCTGACGCGGGGAAGGGGTCGTCCGCGTCAGCCCACGGTCTGGAATCCACGTACGTCCGTGGTCGTAGTCAAGAAGATCAGGGAGTGAGGCGCAGGGTGTGGACGGCGGCCTTCTGGACGGTCGACGGCTTCGAGTACATCGGCAGCAGTTCCCCCTTCGCCCACAGCGGCGCCTGGTCCCAGTAGTTGTCGTGGAACGCGTGCCCCGAAGCCCCCGTCAGGTTGATCCACCCTGACTTGTCCAGATCCCCCAGATCGACGACCATCCGCATGGACGGCACCGACGTCACCGTGTAGTCGCGCTGCACGTTCCACCCGGTGGCGTTCGGCGCGTCCTTGCTGCCCGGCACCTCGAACGGCCCCCGGTTGAACAGGGCCTCGATGGGCGCGATGCCCGAGGTGCCGAGCGAGCCGTTGGTGAGCGTGAGCTGGTGCAGGTCGCCCCAGCGCCAGGCCGCCAGGTCGGTGCCGAGCCGGTCGGCCACCTCCTGGTACGCCGCGGCCAGCGCCTGCTGGAGGATGTCGTCGCGGGTCTCGGTACGGCCCTTGGTGGTGGTGTCGTCCCAGAACGGGTCGTCGGGGGCGTCGAGCAGGCGTTTGACCACCTCGTACCAGCGGTCGCCGCCGCTCGGCCGGGCCCCGGCGGGCAGATCGTCGTCGAAGGTCAGCTTGAGCAGGTGCCGCCAGACCGCGTTGAAGTAGGCCGCGGGGGTCGAGTTGACGCCCTGCGAGCCGTCCCAGTCCTGCAACAGCTTCCTGGCCTGTACGGCGGGCCCGGCCAGAGGCACCCGCATCAGCGCCGGGACCACGTCCTTGGCCAGGCCGTTGTACGTGTCCTGCTGGATCTTGGACATGGTCGCGGCGTCGACCTTGCCCTTCGCGATCTCCTGCTTGATCCGGTCGAGGATGCGCTGGGAACGGTAGCCGTACGCCCAGTCCTTGGTCAGGAGCGGCCGGTAGCGCTTGGGGTCGATGACGGCGTTGTTCGCCGTCACGATGTAGCCGTCGGCGGGGTCCTCCACGGAGGGCAGTTGGTCGTAGGGGATGGGGGCGGTGCGCCAGTCGTACTCGCCCGTCCAGCCGGGCACCGGCCACGTGCCGTCGCCCTTCTCGCGTACGGGGATCCGGCCGGGCGCCTGGTAGCCGATGTGGCCCTCGGTGTCGGCGTACACCAGGTTCTGCGCGGGCACGTCGAAGAGCGAGGCCGCGGCGCGGAACTCCGGCCAGTCGGTGGCCGCGTTCATCGCGAAGATCGCGTCGACGGTGGTGCCGGGGGTCAGGGCGGTCCACTGCAGGGCCACGGCGTTGGCGCCGTCGCTCGGTTTGACGTCGCCGATCACCTCGTTGATGAGCGGGCCGTGCCGGGTGCTCCTGACGTTCAGGGTGACCGTGCCGCTCCCGGCCACCTTGATCTTCTCCTGTCGGGTCTCCAGCTTCACCGACTCGCCCTTGTACAGGTACGTGTCGCCCGTCACCCGCTCCAGGAACAGGTCGGCCACGTCGGGCCCCAGGTTGGTGAAGCCCCAGGCGATCTTGTCCGTGTGGCCGATGATCACGCCGGGCAGGCCGGAGAAGCTGAACCCGGTCACGTCATAGGAGCAGGATTCGGTGATCTTCCGGCAGTGCAGCCCGACCTGGTACCAGACGGACGGCATTTGCGCCGACAGGTGCGGGTCGTTCGCCAGCAGCGGCTTGCCGCTTGCCGTGTGCTCACCCGAGACCACCCACGAGTTCGACCCGATGCCGTCGCGGTCCGCGGCGCTCATCGTGCCGGGCACCGCGTCGAGCGTCTTCGCGGCCTGGGCGAGCGCGCCGGTCACGCTCTGGCCGCGGGTCGTGGTGCCGCGGGTCGTGGTGCCGCGCGCGCCCAGCCGGGCGCGTTCGTCGAAGCGGTCGTCGGCGATCGTGCCCCGGGTGACGATCGGCGCGTGGCTGTCGTACGGGTACTCCGGGTACAGCTGCTCGACCCGCTCGCGGGGCAGCTTGGTGAGCGCCAGGGCGCGGTCGATCTCGTCTTCCATGTTGGAACGCAGATCCCACGCCATGGCCTTGAGCCAGGCCACGGAGTCGGCCGCGGTCCACGGCTCGGGCCGGTAGGCGCCGTTCTGCACCTTGAGCACCGAGTATTCGAGGCTCCGGTCGGAGGCGTTGGGGTTGGCCTGGAGCCAGGCGTTCACGCCCTTGGCGTACGAGTCGAGGTAGCGGCGAGTACTTTCGCTCAGCTCGGGCAGCTCCTGCTCGGCCACCCTGCGCCAGCCCATGGTCCTGATGGCCTTGTCGTTGTCGAGCGTCGCCTTGCCGAACAGCTCCGACAGCCGCCCGGAGGTCACATGCCGCCGGAAGTCCATTTCCCAGAACCGGTCCTGCGCGTGAACGAACCCCTGCGCCATGAACAGGTCCTCGGAGCTGTCCGCGTAAATCTGCGGTATTCCCGCTTTATCGCGATAAATCTCTACATTCCCGGCTAAACCGGGCAGGCGGATGGTTCCGTCCACCTGGGGGAACGACCGCCGGGCGGTGTAGACGAGCACACCGGCGAGCACCAGCGCGAGCACGAGGACCACGGTCAGTATCCGAGCCACCCACCGAAACGGCCAGGGCAGCCAGGCATAGGGCCGCAACCTCACAAATACCTCCTTCTCTCGCGCAGCCCCTCAAGTCTGACAGCAACGATCACTACTCCCGCCCTGCGAACAACACCGGAAACCCCGCCGCCCACGGCATTCCAGCACGCCAGGAGACGGTCGCCGACCGGCGACCGACAGGGAAAGAAAGCGTTCTAGAAAGCCTCGGCCTTCAGGCCGGGGGTGAATGCGGGGTCCCGTCGGGGATGGCCCCACGGGAGGTGGGACAGTCTGGGGGCGTGGCGCGGATCCGGGAGCGGTCAGGTGGGGCGGCGTTGTTGTTCGATGTACGCCTTGATGATCGATAGTGGTGCTCCGCCGCAGGAGGCGGCGAGGTAGGAGGGCGACCAGAGGAGGCCGTGCATGGTGGCGGTGTTGGCCGGGCTGGTGAATTCCTTGCGGAGGTAGTGGGAGGAGACGCCCTTCAGTGAGTTGACGAGTTTGGAGACCGCCATCTTCGGGGGGTAGTGGACGAGGAGGTGGACGTGGTCGTGTTCGCCGTTGAACTCGCGTAGTTCGGCCTCGAAGCTGTCGCACACCTCGACCATGATGTCCTCGCAGCGGCGCAGCATCGCGTCGTCGAACACGTTTCTGCGATATTTGGTGACAAAGACCAGATGGACATGCAACGCGGAAACCACATGTCTGCCTCGCCGATATTCCACTTCCTGGCTCATAGACCAGATGATAATGTGTTCGAGTCGGTGAGACTGTGGGCGTCCCGTGGAAGCGGGGGTGTTGCGCATGTTGGCGGGCCGGAAGTACCGGCTGGAGTTCGACTTCGGGCAGCGGGTGTTCGCCGAGCGGCTGGGCGGGATCTGCCGCAGCGTGTGGAACACCGGCCTCGAACAGCGCCGCGAATACCGGCGGCGAGGCGCGTACCTCAGCTACGAGGAGCAGTGCGCGCAGCTCGCCGAGGCGAAGAAAGATCCGTACTGCGACTGGCTCGCCGACGCCCCCGCCCAGGTCATCCAGCAGACGCTGAAGGACCTGGACCAGGCGTGCCGCAAGCACGGCACCTGGAAGGTCGGTTGGAAGTCGCGGACGAAGTGGAAGCCGTCGTTTCGGTTCCCCACCGCGAAACACACCCCCGTCGAGCGGATCAACCGCAGGTGGAGCCGGGTGTTCCTGCCGAAATTCGGGTGGGTAAGGTTCCGGATGTCGCGCCCGCTGGGTGGGGCGGTGAAGTCCGCGACCGTCTCCCGCGACGGCGCGCACTGGTTCATCTCGTTCCTGGTGGAGGACGGCCTGGCTCAGGTTGAACCCCACAGCCATCCCGACGCGCACGCCGGGGTGGACCGGGGTGTCGTCACGGCCGCGGTCACCTCCGACGGGGAGTTCTTCGACCGCCGCCACGCCGGAACCGACAGCGTGTCCAGCCTGGTACCGCCCCCCGAGCGCAAACAGGACAGGCAGGCCGATCCCGGGTTCCTCGCTCCGGGCGAGGCGGAACGCTATCTACGGCTCCAGCGGCGGCTTGCCCGCTCGAAGAAGGGCTCCCGGCGGCGTCGACAGGTCGTCGCGGCGATGGGCGCCATCATGCGCCGCGTCCGGTGGCGTCGCGCGGATTTCCACGCGCAGACCGCGCACCGGCTCACCCGCCGCTACGGCGTCGTGGTCCTGGAGAACCTCAACATCGGCGCTATGACCATCGCCGTGCGGCCCAGGCCCGACCCCGACCAGGTGGGCCGATACCTGCGCAATGGGGCGGCGGCCAAATCCGCCTTGAACAAGGCGATCCTGGACAAGGGCTGGAACGGCCTGGAGAGCGCCCTGCGGAGCAAGGCCCGCTACACCGGGACCGTCGTCGCGAAGGTCCCGGCCCCGTACACGTCACAAACGTGCCCGGCACCCGCCTGCGGGAAGGTGGATGACAAGAGCCGCGAGAGCCAAGCGGCCTTCTCCTGCACCACCTGCGGGCACACCGAGCACGCCGACATCGTCGGGGCGAAGAACACGCTGGCCAGATATCGGGCGGCCGGGCTGGTCGTCCCAGGGCGTGGAGACCCATCCGGGTCGGTGAAGCGTCAAGCACCCCGTTCCACAGCACGCGCCGCACAAGCGGCATGAGCTGCCGCGCAAGCGGCACGGGAACCTCCGTCCTTAAGGGCGGAGAGCAAGTCAATCCCACACCTGCCCGGAAGGCGAGTCGGACACCCGGACCCCCATGATGGCGAGCGAATCGCGCAGTCGATCCGACGCCGCCCAGTCCCCGGCCTCCCGAGCCCGCTCCCGTTCGGACAGCAACTCCGCCGCCCCCGGCGGCAGCACCGTCCCCCGAGGCCGCCCGATCTCGATGGCCAGGTCCAGCCCCAGCACCTGATCCAGATGCAGGAACGACTCGAACTTCGCCCCCGGCGCCACCGACTCGTCCCGCTCCAGCTCGCGCAGCACCCGTAGCGCGGCCGGCGTGTCGAGGTCGTCGTCGAAGGCCGACTCCACCCGCCGTACGTGCTCGGCCGCCATCGGCGCGCTGGGCGACTCCGACCACTCCGCCACCCGGGCCCGCCACCGCCGTACGGTCCTGTCGGCGGCGCGCAGGGTGTCCCAGGTGAGGTTGAGCTGCTGCCGGTAGCGGTGCTCCAGGAACGCCAGCCGTACGGCCAGCGGATCGAGGCCCGCCTCGGTCACGTCCGAGAGCAGGACCACGTTCCCGGTGGACTTGGCCATCTTCCGCCCGTCGAACAGCAGGTGCTCCCCATGCACCCAGTGACGCACCACCTCGTGGCCGGCCGCCGAGTTGGACTGGGCTCGTTCGTCCTCATGGTGGGGGAAACGCAGGTCGATGCCGGCGGTGTGGAGGTCGATGCGGTCGCCGAGGTAGCGCAGCGACATGGCCGAGCACTCGATGTGCCAGCCGGGGAAGCCGCGGCCCCAGGGGGCGTCCCAGGACAGTTCGCCGTCGGAGGGCTTCCAGAGGGCCCAGTCGGCGTGGAAGCGCTTGCGGGGGTCGGTGGTGTCGGGTCGGAGGGCATCGAGCCGGTTGCCGGAAATTTCACCGTAAGTTGGGAAGGACGTGGCGTCGAAGTAGACCGACCCGTCCGGCAGCGCGTACGCGTGTCCCCGCTCGGTCAGCTTGGCGATCAGCTCGATCATCAGGTCGATCGACTCGCTCGCGCGGGGCATGTGCTCCGGCGGGCGCAGGTTCAGGGCGGCGGTGTCCCGCTTGAAGGAGTCCTCGTAATAGCGGGCCAGGTCTCGCGCCGAACGTCCCTCGGCCCGCGCCCGCACGAGCACCTTGTCCTCGCCGGACTCGCCGGACTCGCCGGACCCGCCTGTCTCCGTGTCGTCGGCCAGGTGGCCCACGTCGGTGATGTTCTGGCAGACCACCATGCGGACCCGCTGCCGCTCCAGCACCCGCCGGATCAGGTCGGACAGGAGTTGTGAGCGCAGGTTACCGACGTGCGCGTGACGATAGACCGTCGGCCCGCAGGAGTACATGCGCATCGCGCGGGCGGGGGCGATCTCCTCGACCTGCCTGGCGCGCGTGTCGTAGATCCGCAACATCCCCCGAGCCTAGCCCCCGGACTCCGGGAAGCCCGAAAGCGCCAAGCGCTCAGGAAACGGTCAGCCGCCCAGGAAGCCGATGATGTCCCGGTCGCCGCGCTCCCGCAGCCGCGCCAGGACCTCTTCGCGGATCGCCGTGTCCGGCAGCCCGATGCGCGCCCCGATCAGCCGCAGCCCCTCGATCTCCGAGGTGACCGGAGCGGTGTAACCGATCAGGTAGAGCGCGCGGTTCAGCGGCGGCATCCCCGGCGCGGCCGCGGGCAGGTAGCGGGTCAGCAGCTCGCCCCCGTCGGACACGGTGAGGAAGACGTGGTCGCCCTCTCCGGCTTTGAAGTCCGCCAGCACGTTCCTGATCGACCCCATCGTCGGCTGGTTGTGCCAGCTGACCACCACGTCTCCGGACGGTGTCGAGGCCGTGAGCTGCCCGCCGGGCGCCATCCCCAGGTACGCCGCGAAGCCCGTCGGCAGCGGCGACCCCGACCCGCGCAGGTGCTCGGCGTTGACGTCGACGCGGTGCCACCACCGGCCGTCGCGGCTGCGGAAGCTGCGCCGGGTCTCCGACACGTCCTTGCGCGGCTGGTACGGCTCGGCCTCCCCGGTCGGCGAGGTGCCGGCCACCCGGATCCAGCCCCGCTGCGTCCGCTCGAACCCGGGACCGCCCGAGTAGGCGCGCACCGAGCTCTCGCTGACGTCGTAGCGGGAGGTGAGGCTCGTGACGATCGTGCTGACCGACGCCTCGCCGCCGGCCCGTTCGATCTCCCTGGCGATCATCTCCCTGATCCCCAGGTACTCGTCGCCGCCCCATCTGGTCAGCCCGTACTTGTTCCGGTCCACGCGGCGGAACCGCTCGTCGGCGGTGAGCTGGTTGCGGATGCCGACCAGGCTGTAGTCCTCGCCGATGCGCTCCTGGATCTCCTCCGGCGTCAACGGCCGCTCGGCCACCGCCAGGACCGCCTCCGCCTTCTCGTTGATGCTGCGCGGCCACGGCACCACGTGCTGGTCCAGCACCCGCAACTGCGGCACGGCCAGGATCCACCGCTCGGCCACGTCCTCGCGGATGCCGAGCTGCGTGACCATGCCGACGGCCTCGGCGAGCGGCCGTGGCCCGTCGGTGAACAGCTGGCGCGTCTTCTCCCTCAGCTCGTCCGCGCCGCCCGCGATCAACCACCCGTCGGCCTGCTCGTACCCGGTCAGCAGCGTGCGCACGAAGCGCCAGGCGGGGATGCCCAGCGTGCGCAGCTCGCCGCGGTGCCACGGCGCCGCCGCGGCCAGATCGTCGGCGGGTACGGCCGAGCCCAACCGGCCGCGCAGCCAGGTGACGTGCGCGACGAGCGCGACCGCCTCCGGACCGCCCAGCCAGGCTTCCACATGGTCGCGCAGATCGCGCTCGATCTGCCTGATCCGCTCCCGCGTCACCGAGAAGCGCTGCGCCAGCTCGTCGAGTGTGGCCCGCTGCGAGGCGTAGAGCCGGTCGCGGGCGATCGCCCGCTGCCGCTCGTCCAGCGCCGCGAACAGGCCGTCGATCAATTCGGGCAGCGGCTTGTCCGGCCGCGCGGCGGGCGCGGGGAGCGTCTCGGACGGAGGTTCGAGCAACCGCTCGAACACCCCGCCGAACAGCTTCTGCACCACGTCCTTGCCGAGCATCTCCGGAGTCCGCTCGGCCTCGGCCGGGTCGGAGAAGCGCAGCAGCGGCAGGATGTCGCCGACCAGCAGGTGACCCCAGCAGGTCACGGCGAGATCGGCGAGATGGCCCGCCACGGTCTGTGTGGTGATCACGGCGCATGCGCGGTCAAGTGGGATCGCCTGCCACCACGCCTCGGGCAGCTGGGATTCCTCCAAGATCGGCGCGATCTGCACAGGAGAAGTCCAGCGCAGCGGTGGCGCTAGGTCGCTCAGGCTGAGGTTCATTGGGGTCCAACCGGCAAAGGGAAGATATCCGCAGTTCAGACTATGTGATCAGAGCGACAGAAAGGGGCTACCTCTTCCGGAATGGGAGATATAGAGCATGGATCGGGCCCGTGTGCAAGCCACGAACAGCATGCTCCGCTCCCGCTGCAGAGCTCTCGCCCGAGCGCTCGGATCGTCGGGCGGCGGTTCGGGCACCACGCCCTCCGCCACGCCGATGAGCGCGACCCGCTCGAACTCCAGCCCTTTCAGATTCTGGAATGCCGCCACCCGTACATCTGCCCGCCCGAGAGCTTTTCGTGCCTCACGGACCAGTTTCGTGGTACGCGCGCCGACGGCGATCTCGCCGGCCGGGACACCGTCGTCCAGCCAGGCGGCGATCGTGGCCACCAGCCCGGCCAGCTCCGCCTCCGGCGAGTCGTACATCCTGACGACCGGCCGATCGCCGTTGTGCAGCGCGCGGAACCCGTACAGCGGGGACATGCCCTTGACCAGCCCGTCGGCGGGCCCGCCGCCGCGCAGCCGGACCGCGAAGGACAGCACCTCCTGCGGCAGCCGGTAGGACACCTTGAGCGTGTGCTGCAGGGCCGGGATGCCCACCGAGCTGAGCGTCACGCGCGTGTCGGTGATCCGCTGGTGCGGGTCGCCGACGATGAACATGTCGTCATGCGCCCTGGGCGCCACCGCGCGCAGCAACCGCCACTGCGCCGGGCTGATGTCCTGCGCCTCGTCCACCACGACGTGCCGGTACGGCTTGCGCCCCGGCTCGATGTCGTCGAGCAGGTCGCCCGTGCTCCTCGACAGCAGCCGGAGCGCCTCGTCGGTCAGCTCGGCCAGGGTGCGCGCGCCGGGGCCCATCAGCGCGGGGCGCTGGCCCTCCGCGCTGGCCACGATGCGCATGGCCAGCCGCTCGGCGTTGTCCACGTCGACCCGCTTGCGCGTCACGCCGTCGTCGATCAGCTGGTCGAGCCGGGCGGACAGGTCCTCGCCCAGCCCCTGTGAGTACGTCACCAGCAGCACCGGGCCGCTCCCGTGCGCGGCCAGATGAGCCGCCCGGTGCAGCGCGATGATCGTCTTGCCGGTGCCCGCCCCGCCGATCAGCAGCACCGGGTGCTCGTAGCGGGTGGCGTGGGCCAGCCGGTGCTGTTCAGGACGCGGGAACGCGCACCATTCCGGCGCCGCGAGCACCCGTTCCAGCTCCACCTTGTCGGTGGCGAACACCGCCCGGTCCGGGCTGCGCCGCAGCGCCGCGTGGAGGTCGTCCACGTCGATCCGGTCGATGGCCTCATCAGAGGCGCGGCACGCGTCCAGCTCCCGCCAGGCCTCGGACAGCGAGCCGCCCCGGGCCAGCACCGCGAGCGGCATGTGCTGGGTCGGGGGGAGCAGCGGTTCGAGCGCCTCCACGTCGGCCTCGTTGGTGATGAGCCGCACCAGCGGCAGGGCGCGCACGTCGATGCCCAGCGCGAGCAGATCACCATCGCACACCGGGTCGAACAGCCCCGTGGTGCCCGCCGATCGGCGTAACGCGGGCTCGACCCGTTCGAGGGCCTCGGCGTCCCACTCCTCGATGACGCCGATCACCGGATTGATGCCGTACCTGTACCGCTGCGCGTACGACCACGCCTCGGGATTCGGGAGCACGGTACGCAGCCAGTACACGTCCCGCTGACGCACCACCACGCCCCGGTGGCCCGGAGTGAGGCGGAGCGTCGCGACGCGGGCGTCCCTGGCGCCCCTGACCCGCTCGGGGTGCGGCGCGCCGGAGACGTTCAGCAGCAGGCGGCGGAGCGCGACCACGGCGTCCCTGCGCACCGGCTGTGCCAGTGCGCTGAGGTCCCTGGGGAAGTCAGGGGCGATCGCGAGCCGCGGCACGGCTCAGTCCAGGAGTTGCAGCAGATCGCGGTCCCCGCGTTCGCGGAGCCTGGTGAGCAGGTCGGGCAGT
Source organism: Nonomuraea sp. NPDC049269 (assembly GCF_043197155.1). Lineage (NCBI taxonomy): Bacteria > Bacillati > Actinomycetota > Actinomycetes > Streptosporangiales > Streptosporangiaceae > Nonomuraea > Nonomuraea sp. NPDC049269. The sequence continues at coordinate 75,360 of NZ_JBICSO010000006.1, read as the reverse complement.
CCGACGGGTCCGGTCATCCCGATCCTGGTGGCGATCACCCTGGCGGCCTGGTCGCGGGTCCCGCCGGGGGCGGTGTAGCCGACCAGGCGGAGCGCCTTGGTGATCTTCTCGGCCCCCTGCGCGGCTACCGGCAGGTGCCTGGCCCGCAACACGCCCTCGTCCGACAGCGTGAGGAACAGGTGCCCGCCCTCCTTGGCGCCGACGTCCGCCAGCAGCCGTTCGACGGATTCGAGCACCGGCCGGCCGTGCCAGGTCATGGTCAGCTCGCCGGCCGCGCTCCGCACGGTTCTGCTCTCCCCGGGCGACAGACCCAGGTACGTGGCGAACCCCGTGGGCAGCGCGCACTCACCTCCGGTGAGCTGCTCGGCCGTCACGTCGATCCGCAGCCACCACCGGCCGTCCGGCTGGCGGAAGCAGCGCCTGGTCTGCGAGACGTCCTTCAGCGGCTGGTACGGCTTGGGCTGCTCGCCCGAGGCCCCGTTACCCTCGCCCGCCTTGACCTCGACGGCCGGGGCGAACGCCTGGAACTGCGGCGTTCCGGGCGGCGGCGACGGTATCGGCGGCACTTGGGCGAACGCGGACGCGGGCCGCTCGACGGCCGGAGCGACCGGCTCCGGAGCGGGCTGCGCCGCGGCCGGTGCCTCCGACGGCAGCGTGGCCAGCACGAACTGCCAGGCGGGGACCTCCAGCGCGCGGATCTCCAGGGCGTGCCAGTCGGCCGCGCCGATCAGCCGCTCCTTGGGGGCGGCCGGGCCTATCGTCCGGCGTAGTTCGTCGAGATGCGCCCGGTACGGGGCGGCCTCCTCGCTGGCCAGCCATTGGCCGAGGCGGGCCCGGAACTCGGTCTCGGTGGCGGAGATCTCGGCGGCGGGCACGGCGAACAGCTTGGCGAGCTGGTCCACGGCGGACGGCTGGTCGGTGAAGACCCGGTTCTGGGCGACAGCCCAGCTCTTGTCGTCCAGACCGGCGAACGCGGCCTCGATGAGCTCGGGCAGCTCATGACCGCCACGCTCATCTGGCTGCTGCTGCTCCGGCTCGGCCTCGGACTCCTGGTCTTCGGATTCGGCTGCCTCGAAGTCCGCCGGTGTGTCGTATCTGGGCTTCGCCTCTTCGGCGGCAGGCTCAGGTTCGGGCTCCGGTACGGCTTCGACGGCCTCCGGTTCGGGCACCGCTTCCGGCTCCGCGCCCTCGGCTTCGAGAGCGGCGGCCTCTTCGGCGGCGGGCTCCGGCGCGGGCTCGTCGGCGGCGTCCAGGACGGGCTCGGGCTCCGGCTCCGGCTCGGCGACCTCCTCGACGACCGGCTCGGCGTCGGCGTCCAGCACCGGCTCCTCGGCCGCTTGTTCGGCCGCCGCAGCCTCCTCGGGAACCTCCTCCGCGGGCTCCGGCACTTCCTCGGCGGGCGGAGCCTCCCCACCCGCCGACACCTCCACCGGCGGGACCTGCTCGGCAACCGGGGCCTGCTCAGCGACCGGCGCCGCCACGGCGAACGGAGCCTCCGCGGCGAACAGGGGCTGCTCGGCGAACGGGGCCGGGCGTTGGTGGAGCTGGGGCGCGAGCCGTACCAGGACCGCGGAGAACAGCGTGTTGAGCACCGGACGCGCCTGGATGAACGGCTGGTCCACCAGCTCCCGGCCGGTCAGCGCGAGCAGCCCCGTCCACGACCCGGCGCGGTCGAGCGCGATCGCCACCTGCGGCTCGTCGGCCTCGTCCGGGTCCAGTACGTGCAGCGCCGGCAGCACATCGCCCACGGCGGCGGCCGGCCAGTGCTCAAGCGCGATCTCCGTGAGCAGCTCCCCGAGCGACTCGGGGCCGATGGCCGCGAGCACCCGCGGCATGGGCAGGCTGCGCCACCAGGCGTCCGGAAGCTCCGGCTGCCCGGTGAGCAGCGTGATCGTGGACGCGTCGCTCCACCTCAACGGTGGTACGAGGTCGCTCAGGCAGAAATTCATCCCGTTCCGTTCACCAGCCCCTCACGCCGCCGTGTCGTCGCAAGGCTCCTCAACTTCGTCAGCGGTGCAGCCTTACGCTCTCCGCCCCCCACGGAACAGACCATAGTCCGGCAAAACTCCCCTACGCATCATCCCCTACGGATCAGCGCCGGACAGCGGCAAAGCGTAGACGGACATAGTCGGCCATCCAGCCGGTCTCCCTGCGCAGAGCGGGCGCGGCGAGTTCGTTGACCCGCTGGAGCAGCGGCTCGACGATGTCCCGCGGCAACCCTTCGACCACCGAGGAAGCGAACATGCGTACCCAGTCGGCGGCCCCCTGCGGGCATTCGGCGAGGGGGGTCGGCCGGTCGAAGTATTCGAGCAGCCGGACCACGAAGCCCTCCTGCTCCAGTCGCCGGGCGTATTCGGCCGGGGTGGGGAAGTACCACGGCAATTCGGGCTCGCGCAGGCCGTACTCCCGCCAGGCGGTCAGCATGGCCGCGGTGAGTTCCGCGCAGTTGCCCGCGCCGCCCATCTCGGCCACGAACCGGCCACCGGGCGTGAGCGCCTCGTGCACGTTGGCGATGACGGAGACGGGGTCGCGGCTCATCCAGTGCAGCGCGGCGTTGGAGAAGACGGCGTCATAGGCCAGCGCCACGCTGAAGTCGTGCCCGTCGCCCACGATGAAGTCGACGCCCGGATGCTCGGCGAGGGCTTTTTCGATCATCGCGGGTGAACCGTCGATCCCGAGGACGTCGGCACCCCGCGAGGCGATCTGGGCGGTCAGCACTCCGGTGCCGCAGCCGAGATCGAGCACGCGCTCTCCCGGCCGCGGATCGAGCAGGTCCACCAGAGGCGCGCCCTGCGTCGAGACGTAGCCGAAACTGCCGTCGTAGGCGCGACTGCTCCACCGTTCCAAGCTCGGTGTGTCGTATCGCAAGACGATCAGCTCTCATTCGTCAGACATCGGGCCCCCTGCGGCCGTGCTGTCTGTTCACTTTAGAGGCTGAATGTCTCCGCGACATATCAAGTCACAATGGTCTCATAGCCCACTTTGCGTCCATCGCTTCTTCAGATAGGACTTTGCTGCGTCTGTCTGCGGAATCGTGAGCAATACCGGCGATCCTGGCGCAACGGGAAGCTTGGCAGCCTGCTCCTTGTCGAGGGTGCCCCGCATCAGCATCGCCTCCTCGCGGGCGGGGCGGGCCCAGCCCTTCTGCAGCAGGTTCTGGCCCTCGTCGGAGAGCAGGAACTCCTCCCAGAGGCGAGCCGCCGCCGGATGCGGCGCGTCCTTGCTGATCGCCTGTACGTGGTAGTCGCCGAGCGGCGCGTCGCGCGGGATCGTCACCTTCCATCCCTCCGCGTCGCGGGCGCCGCGGGCGGCGTTGAGGTAATCCCAGTCCACGATCGTGTTGGCCTTGGCGGGATCGGTGAGCCGGCCCGCCTGCTTGAGTTTGGCGAACAACTCGACGCCACGCTGCGGCTGCGGCGTGCCCGACACCAGCGAGGCGGCCATGACGCCGCCGAAGGCCGCCGCCGAGTGCAGCGGATCGCCGTCGAGCGCGACCAGGTAGCCGGGCTTGGCGGCCAGATCGGCGAACGAGGCGGGAGCGGGGACCTTGCGCGGGTCGTACCCGATCGACATGTAGCCGCCGTAGGCGCCGTACCAGGCGCCGGTGGGGTCCTTGATGTGATCGGGCAGATCCTGCCAGCCCTGCACCTTGTACGGCGCGAACTTGGCGGCCTGGGCCACCGCCACGTCGAGGGTGAGGTCGAACACGTCGGGTTTGAGCTGGGCGGCCGTGTCGATCTCCCGCCGGCTGCTGGCACCGGGTTCGAGCTCGTTGACCTTGATGCCGTACTTGTCGGTGAAGGTGTCGATGATCTCGCCGTAGTTCACCCAATCCCGGGGAAGCGCGATCACGGTGAGCGCGCCTTCCCCCTTGGCGGACTCGACGAGGCGGTCCAGGGACGTGAAGCCCTGTTTCATGGAGGTCGCCTTGACGTTCACCGGCGAAAGCGGCTTGGCGGCCGGCGGCGGCGACGCGCCGCATCCGGCGCTGGCGAGAAGGACGGCTGCGGCGGCGCAGGTACGTACGGTCACAGAACGAATACTTACCGTTACTTCCGTCCAGGTCGAGGAGGCGCGGCCGGAACGACCTTGGCCGCCACCAGCATCTCTTCGGCGATCTCCACCAGGGTGCCGTCCCTCTTGCGGACGCGCAGCACGCCGCCGTCCCAGGATTCGAGGATCCCGACGGCGTCCCGGAAGCCCTCCGGGTCCCGTCTGCGGGTGGTGATCCGGGCTCCGATGTCCGCGGTTGTGATCGCGATTACCAGGCGAGCCGACACGAGTTTGCCACCCTCCGTTCCGGCCAGTTGGCAAGCACGGCAATACTAGGGCTAGCAGACCGCGGTCAGAGTCATGCCATGGTGCGGAGAAGAAGGAGCTCGAGGTGACCTACGTCATCGCGCAGCCTTGCGTGGACGTCCTGGACAAGGCGTGCATCGAGGAGTGCCCCGTTGATTGCATCTACGAGGGCGAGCGCATGCTTTACATCCACCCCGACGAGTGCGTGGACTGCGGCGCGTGCGAGCCAGTGTGCCCCGTCGAAGCGATTTTCTATGAAGACGACCTTCCGGAGCAGTGGAAGGACTACTACAAGGCGAACGTCGACTTCTTCGAGGATCTGGGCTCGCCAGGCGGTGCCTCAAAGGTGGGCAAGATCGACAAGGATCACCCCCTCATCGCCGCGCTGCCGCCCCAGGCCGAGGAACACTAGGTCGCATCCCGCAGCCGGGGCGCTCTATTGGCGCGCCCCGCTGCCGGGTGTACGGCGCGCCCAACCGATACCTGGAGAACCGTGAACAACCTGCCCGACTTCCCCTGGGACCGGCTGGAGCCGTACAAGGCGCGTGCGATGGCACACCCCGACGGCATCGTCGATCTCTCGGTCGGCACGCCCGTCGACCCGGTGCCGTCGCTCGTCCAGAGCGCGCTCGTCGAGGCCGCCAACAGCCCCGGCTACCCGCTCACCCACGGGACGAAGGCGCTGCGCGAGGCCGCCGCCGGCTGGCTGCGGCGCAGGCACGAGGTCACCGTCGATCCGCGTGACGTGCTGCCGCTGATCGGTTCGAAGGAGTTCGTCGCCTGGCTGCCCACCTACCTGGGCGCCAAGACGGTCGTCTTCCCCGAGCTGGCCTATCCCACCTATGACGTGGGCGCCCGGCTGGCCGGCGCGGCGGCGACGGCCTCCGACGGCCTGTTCGCGCTGGGGCCCCAGCAGGTGGACCTCGTCTGGGTCAACTCGCCGGGCAATCCCACGGGCCGGGTGCTGCCCGTCGAGCACCTGCGCAAGGTGGTGGCCTGGGCGCGCGAGCGCGGCACGGTCGTCGCCTCCGACGAGTGCTACATCGAACTGGGCTGGGAGGAGCGACCCGTCTCCATCCTGCATCCCGACGTCTGCGGGGGCTCCCACGAGGGGCTGCTCGCGGTCCACTCGCTGTCCAAGCGCTCCAACCTGGCCGGTTACCGTGCCGGGTTCGTGACCGGCGATCAGGCTCTGGTCAAGCGGCTCCTGGAGATCCGCAAGCACGCGGGGATGCTCATGCCGGCTCCCGTACAGGCCGCGATGACGGCCGCGCTGGGCGACGACGCGCACGCCGACGAGCAGCGTGAACGCTATGCCGCACGCCGCGCCGAGCTGCGGCCGGTGCTGGAGAAGTCGGGCTGGCGGATCGAGCACTCGACCGCGGGCCTGTATTTCTGGGCGACAGATGGGACAAGTTCGTGGGAACAGGTCAGTAAACTCTCCGAAATCGGTATTTTGGTGGCCCCCGGGGAATTCTACGGATCGGCTGGTGGGCGGTATATCCGTATCGCCGTGACTGCCACTGATGAACGCATCAGTGCGGCAGTGCGCCGCCTCCAGTAGGATCCCCCGCGAAGCAGGGCACGCATAAGTTGATAACGGCGTTTGCTGAGGCAGACCGCGAGTGGAGCGAGCTGATCGATGAGCATGACCTCCGTGGTCGTACTCGGGCTGAGCGTCGCCACCGTCCTCCTGCTGCTGGGTGCCTTCCTGGCGACCATGCGCCAGGACCGGAAGGGCCGCACGACCGCGCCGCCGGTCGAGGTCGCGTCCATCGAGGCCCCGCTGCCGGCACCGGTGAGCATGCCCGGGTACGCCGGATCCGACTACGCCGATCCCCGCACCATCAAGGTCGGTGACCGGATAGAGGTGCACGGATCGCCCGCGCGGGTGCTCGGCGCCATGTACATCTCGTGGCAGGGCATGCAGTGGACCGAATACCGGCTGCGCGACGGCTCCCGCCGCCTGCAGTGGTTGTCGGTGGAGGTGCTTCAGGGCACGGCCGAGGGCGAGCCGTCGCACCTGGAGGTGCTCGTCTGGACCGAGGTGCCCACCGAGGGCATGATCCCCGCCAAGAGCATGCTGATCATGGAGGGCGTCGAGTTCCACCCGCTGGAGCGGGGCACGGCCGCCTTCCGGTCGGAAGGCAACACCGGCTACCCCGAGCGGGGGCTGCTCGACTTCGCCGACTACCGCGCCTCCGACGGGCGGCTGCTCTCCTTCGAGCGGGTCCAGGGCAGCAGATGGACGGCCAGCTATGCCAGGCCGCTGCCGCCCGGCTCGATCAGCATCGTCAGCCGCGCCGCGCCTTAGACCCGCCCCGCCCGTTCAGGAGATGTCCACCTGGGTGTCGGACGCTTTGCCGCCTGACTGCCAGCCGTCCACCCGCCACTCGTTGGTCCAGGTGGCGCCGCTGAACCCGACGCGCTGCAGGCCGTACTTCTGCGCGTAGGCGACCGACCAGGCGGCGACCAGCCAGCCGCGCTTCGGCGTCGAGATGGCCGGATCGCCGAGCGCCCGCGCGAGCTGGCGCCGCGCCTCGGCGGTCTTGGCCTTCGGCGCGGGCGTGCTCGCCTTGGGGGGCGGGTACCAGCAGTGGACGGACTTCGGGACCCGCCCGGTGAACGCCGACGCGAGGAGCTTGGCGTCCTCCTCGTGCTGGGCGTAGGCGTAGCCGCCCGCCGACCGCTGCACGGCCTGAGCGGCGTCCGCCAGCGGGATCTTCCGGTAGTGCTTCACCTTGACCAGCGCGGCGAAGAACTTGTTGCTCGCGTAGACGGGGTCGAGGAGCTGCTTGCGCTTGCCCCACCCCTGCGACTCGCGCTGCTGGAACACGCCGACGGAGTCGCGGTCGCCGTAGGCGAGGTTGGCCAGCTTCGATTCCTGCAATGCCGTCGCGTAGGCGATCACCACCGCTCGTTCGGGCAGCTTGCGGCGCTCCGCGACGGCCGCGATGGTGGCTGATATCTGGGCCTGCTCGATGTCGAGAGCCAGCTCTCCTTTGGGAGTCTTGACGCTGCAGTAGGCCTCGGGGATGGCCAGCGGCTGCGTCTTTTTCAACAGTTGGTAGAGACCTACGGAGATTGCCACCGCGAGGAGAAGAACTATGACCGCGATGGTGATGACTCCGCGAGAGAAGCGCAGGCGCACGCTGAAAAACCTACCCGGCCAGATAAGCTCCCTGGCCATGAAGCACGTGAGCAGTCTGTCACCGATCGACTCCGCGGTGGATGAGCTGTGGGAGCGGCGCGGGGAGTTGTCCCCCCGCGACCTCGACGCGCGCAACGTGGTGGTGAGCGCGATCGACCTGCTCGACAGGGGACAGGCGCGGGCCGCCCGGTTGTCGGACGGTGAGGTGGTCGTGGACGAGCGGGCCAAGCGGGCGATCCTGCTCAGCTTCCAGGTGCTCGGCATGGCCAGATCGCAGGTGGGCGACTTCCAGCACCATGACCGGCATCCGCTCAAGACCACGTTGGACGGGGTGCGGGTGGTTCCGGGAGCGATCGCGCGCTGGGGCTCCTACCTGGCGCCCGGCGTGGTGTTGATGCCGTCGTTCACGAACGTCGGCGCGTACGTCGACGAGGGGACGATGGTCGACACCTGGGCCACGGTCGGCTCCTGCGCCCAGATCGGGAGGAACGTCCATCTGTCGGGCGGCGTGGGCATCGGCGGCGTGCTTGAGCCGCCCAACGCCGTGCCGGTGGTGGTGGAGGACGACGCGCTCATCGGCAGCCGTGCGATGCTCGTAGAAGGCGCCCGGGTGGGGCGTGGCGCCGTCGTCGGGGCGGGCACGATCCTGTCGGCCTCCATCCCGGTGATCGACGTACGGACCGGCGAGGAGCTGGCCCGTGGCCGGATCCCCGACTGGTGCGTCGCCGTCGGCGGCACCCGCCAGAAGGAGTTCCCCGGCGGCACGTTCGGGCTGCCCTGCGTGCTGGTGATCAAGCGCCTGGAGCCGGGGCAGCGCCATGACAAGGCAGCGCTCAACGAGGTGCTGCGCGAACACGGAGTGAACACCTGATGCTGGACCTGACGCAGGACGTGCGGACGCTGACCGCCGCCATCGTGGACATCGAGTCGGTGAGCGGCAACGAGCGGGCGCTGGCCGACCTGGTGGAGCAGGCGCTGGGGGCGTTGCCGCACCTCAAGGTCGACAGATCCGGCGAGACGCTCGTCGCGCGTACGGAGCTGGGGCGCGGCGAGCGGGTGCTGATCGCCGGGCACCTCGACACGGTGCCGGTCGCCGCCAACCTGCCCAGCCGCGTCGAAGGCGACCTGCTCTTCGGCTGCGGCACCACCGACATGAAGGCGGGGGTGGCGGTCGCGCTCAAGTTGGCCGCGACCGTGCCCGCACCGAACCGCGACGTCACCTACGTCTTCTACGACTGCGAGGAGATCGAGGCCGAGCGCAACGGGCTGACCAGGGTGGCGCGCGAGCACCCCGACTGGCTGGCGGCCGACTTCGCGGTGCTCATGGAGCCCACCGACGGCGTGATCGAGGGCGGCTGCCAGGGCACCCTGCGGGCCGAGATCACGGTGGCCGGCAAGCGCGCGCACAGTGCCAGGTCGTGGTTCGGGGTCAACGCGATCCACGGCATCGAGCCGGTCCTGGCCAGGCTCAACGCCTACGAGGCCCGGCAGCCGGTGGTCGACGGCCTCGCCTACCACGAGGGGCTCAACGCGGTCGGCGTGCGCGGCGGCGTGGCCGGGAACGTCATCCCGGACGAGTGCGTGGTCACGGTCAACTACCGGTTCGCGCCCGACCTGTCGATCGACGAGGCACAGGAGCACGTACGCGAGGTGTTCGACGGGTTCGAGGTCGAGTTCACCGACGGCGCCCCGGCCGCGCGGCCCGGCCTCACCCATCCGGTGGCGGCGGCCTTCACCGCCGCGGTCGGCGGCACGCCGCGGGCGAAGCTGGGCTGGACGGATGTCGCGCGCTTCTCCACACTGGGGGTTCCGGCCGTGAACTACGGTCCCGGTGACCCGAACCTGGCGCATCAGCAGGGAGAGTACGTGTCGCTCACGAAGATCGTGGAGAGCGAGCGGGCCCTGCTGGACTGGCTGACAAAGTGAAAGTGGCTTTCCTCGCCGGCCATTTGGCGGGGAAAGCCACTTTCAGTCCCGAGCAGCACCCTCGGCAGTTAGACGCAGGCAGGTCGAAATCTGGTTCCTGCTTCTTACAAGATTTTTTACTCGGGTTCTTCAGGCCATCTACCAGGGCATTTGCCGCGAAGACCGTCTGGCCGGTGACCGGCTCTCGTTGTGCGCAGGGCCGGGGGGCGTTGGGCTAGCGTGACCGGCATGAAACAGAAACGTCCGGAACGCCGTCAGGGGCAGGCTGTGATCCGTGGCAGGCTCGCACCCAGCACCACCCATGATCAACGCCTGCTCGACCGCCAGGGCCCCGCCGACTGGGTGCACATGGACCCGTGGCGGGTGCTGCGCATCCAGGCCGAGTTCGTGGAGGGGTTCGGGCAGCTGGCCGAGCTGCCCCGGGCGGTCACCGTCTTCGGCTCGGCACGCACTCGCGAAGACTCTCCGGACTACGGCATGGGCCGCGAGCTCGGCCGGGCGCTGGCCCGCGCCGGCTACGCGGTGATCACCGGCGGCGGCCCCGGGATCATGGAGGCGGCCAACCGGGGCGCGGCCGACGTCGACGGCGCCGTGTCGGTGGGGCTCGGCATCGAGCTGCCCTTCGAGCAGAAGATGAACGACTACGTGGACCTCGGCATCGAGTTCCGCTACTTCTTCGTGCGCAAGACGATGTTCGTCAAATACTCGTGCGGGTTCATCGCGCTGCCCGGCGGGTTCGGCACGCTCGACGAGCTGTTCGAGGCGCTCACCCTGGTGCAGACGCAGAAGGTCACGTCCTTCCCCGTCGTGCTGATGGGCACGGAGTTCTGGGGCGGCATGCTCGACTGGATCAAGAACGCGCTGCTCGGCAGCGGCAAGATCGCCGAGCAGGATCTCGACCTCATCACCGTGACCGACGACGTGGAAGAGGCCGTACGCATCATCGCCGACGCGGACCTTGCGCGATCCAAGCAGCTCCAGGAGGAGCAGGAGGCCGCCGCCGTCCAGTCCGCCGAGCCCCAATAAGCTCCAGTGCGTGAATATCTGCGTCTTTTGCGCCTCAAGTCTGAAAATTGAGGATAAATACCTGGAGCTCGCCACAGAGGTCGGCGCCGAGCTCGCCCAGCGTGGGCACACGCTGGTGAGCGGAGGCGCCACCGTCTCGTGCATGGGCGCCGTCACCACGGCCACCCGCGCCTCCGGCGGCCGGACCATCGGCGTGATCCCGCAGGTCCTGGTCGACATCGAGGTCGCCGACACCGACTCGGACGAGCTGATCGTCACCACCGGCATGCGCGAGCGCAAGGCCCTCATGGACGAGCGCTCCGACGCCTTCCTCGTGCTGCCCGGCGGCATCGGCACGCTGGAGGAGCTCTTCGAGATCTGGACGGCCCGCGTGCTCGGCATCCACGACCGCCCCCTGGTGATCCTCGACCCATGGGGTTTGTACACGCCGCTGCGGCAGCTCATTGAGAACATGTACGAGGCGGGCTTCACGCGCGCCAACGTCTTCGACGCCATCTCCTGGACCAGCACGGTCGAAGAGGCGTTCGCGCACCTAGAGGCCACGGCCAAGCATGTGCGGCCCAGCGTCGAGGAGCTCGGGGAGTCCACCGGCTGACCCGCCGTGGGGAGTCCCAAGAGGTAACAGGCGCGGCAAGTGCGAGACTCGTGCCTCGATCGTATGAGTACGATGCCAATGTGCTGGTCGTACTCGCCATTGCCGCGCTCGCCATTCTGGCCTGCGTGGTCCTGGTCTCCCTCGGAAGGGGCGGGGAGCTGACCGAGTTCCCGCCGGACGTCCCGCCTCTCGATCTGCCCGAGCCAGGGCAGCTCACGGCGGTCGACTTCATGGCGCTGCAGCTGCCGGTGAACCTGGTCGGCTATCACACGCAGAGCGTCGACGAGACCCTGCGAAGGGCGGCGACCGCGATCAGCGCGCGTGACACCAGGATCGCGGTGCTCGAACAGCGGGTCTCCGAGCTGCTGTCGAGCCGGTTGTACGCCCGCCAGGAGGTCTACGCGGCTCCGGGCGGCGAGCTACGCACCGAGCACGAGCCGCCGGCCGCGCCCTTCGCCTTCTCCCAGAAGGGGGACTCGGCCGCCGAGCCGCACGGGCTGGGCGACCGACACGCCTGGCCGTACGAGGACGAGCCTCAGGACGCGGACGGACCTGAGAACGTGGACGGGCCGCAGGACGCGGCGGTGGACCCGAGCGCGGCGGTAGCGCCGAGCGCGGCGGCGGAGCCTGGCGCGGCGGTAGCGCCGGAAGGCGACGCCACGCCACCTGGCGCCCAGCCGCATGCCGAGGTCCGCGCCCATCCCGGCGCCCAGCCTGACGCCGAGCCCGGCTCCCATTTCGGCGGGGCAGACGTGCGAGTGGAGGCTCACCCCGATGCGACGGCCGCGTTCGACGCCGCGGCCGCGGCCGGCGAGCACGGGCGCGAGGCAGAGCCGCTTCAGGCCCGCCCGGCCGAGAACAGGCAGGAACGCGACCCCGAGCCAGTGCCGGTCCCGCAAGGTGAGAACGTGCGGGAACGCGACGCCGATCCAGTGCCGGTCCCGCAAAGCGGGGACGTGCGGGAGCGCGACGCTGAGCCGGTGCTGGTCCCGGCCGGCGAGGACGCGGAGAAGCACGAGAGTGAGCCCGTGCGGGCCCTGTCGGGGGAAGACAGGGAGCACGGGGCAGAGCCGGTGCGGGTCGCGCCGGGCGAGGACGGGGACGAGCGCAAGTGACGGAAGTGATCCGCTGCACCTGGACGGGCATGGCGGACCCGATCTACATCACGTACCACGACGAGGAATGGGGCCGTCCGGTCCGCGGCGACGACGGCGTCTTCGAGCGGGTCGCCCTGGAAGCCTTCCAGTCGGGCCTGTCGTGGCTGACGATCCTGCGCAAGCGGGAGAACTTCCGCGCGGCCTTCGACCAGTTCTCCATCCCCAAGGTCGCCGCCTACACCGAAGAGGACGTGACCCGGCTCCTCGGCGACCCCGGCATCGTGCGCAACCGCGCCAAGGTGGAGGCGACCATCAACAACGCGCAGGCCGCGCTCGACCTCCCCGGCGGCCTGTCCGACCTGGTCTGGCAGTACGCCGACGACGCGTCACCGGTCCCCAGGTCGATGGCCGACGTCCCGGCCATCACCCCGGCCTCCAAGGCACTGGCCAAGGACCTCAAGAAGCGCGGCTTCAAGTTCGTCGGCCCGACCACCGCCTACGCCCTCATGCAGGCCATCGGCCTGGTCAACGACCACATCGAGGGCTGCGTCGCCCGGCAGGCATAAAGCGATCAGCGGCCGTGGAACGACGGCTGCTCCTTGGCCAGGAAAGCCCGCGTGGCGTCGACGTGGTCCTGGGTGGCCGCGCACGCGTCCTGCAGGTCGGCCTCCAAGGCCAGTGTCTCCGGCAGCGAGTGCGTCGTGGCGTAGGCCAGCGCCCGCTTCGTGGCCGCGAACGCGACGGTCGGCCCCGCCGCCAGTCGTACGGCCAGCTCCTGGGCGGTCTTGAGCACGTCGTCGGCGGGCACCACGCGCGTGACCACGCCCAGTTCGAGCGCGCGGGCGGCACTGAGCGGCTCGCCGAGCAGCAGGAGTTCGGCCGCCCGCCCCGGGCCGACCAGGCGGGCCAGCGTCCACGACGCGCCCGAGTCGGGTGCCAGGCCGATTCCGGTGAACGCCATCGCGAACTTGGCCTTCTCCGAGGCCACCCGCAGGTCGCAGGCGAAGGCCAGCGAGGCGCCCGCCCCGGCGGCCACGCCGTTGACCGCGGCCACGACCGGCTTGGCCATGGTGGTGATCAGCTCCACAATCGGGTTGTAGTGCTCGCGGACCGTGTTGGCCAGGCCGCGGCCCGCCTCCAGGTTGTCAGCGTGCTCACGCAGGTCCTGGCCCGCGCAGAAGGCCCGTCCGGAGCCGGTGAGCAGCACCGCGCGGACCCCGGGGTCGGCGGCGGCGCGGTGCAGCGAGTCGAGCAGGGCCGTCTTCAGCTGGGCGGTCAGCGAGTTCATCGCGTCGGGCCGGTCGAGAGTGATGGTGGCGACGGAATCGGTCACGTCATAGCGGATCAAGGTAGCTCCCTGTCGACGAACGCGGCGGCCGCGGGCAGCAGGCGGCTCGCCTCCTGCTCGAAGTAGGCCCTGGCCTTCTCTCCCGGCCAGCCGGACGGCAGCAGTTCCGGCGGAAGGCCGGGATCCCGGAACAGGAAGTTGCGCCATCCGTGCACGAGTTTGCTCCTGGTCGCGAACACCTGATCAGCCGGGGCGCCGCCGGGCAGCGCGCCGACCAGATTGACAGCTTCTGACAGCCAGTCCTCGTACGCCGCGCCGATGGCGGTCAGATCCCAGGCGCGGGCCACCAGTTCGCGCGGGTCGCCCTCAAGCGCCGCGTCGAATCTGTCGGCGCGCACGCCCTCACTGTCCAGCAGGTTGTCCAGTTCGATCGACGAACGCGGGCCGATCCAGGTCGTCTCCGACAGCGCGGCGTAACCCAGGAACGTCAGGTCGGCGCGGATCCGCTCCCGGCGCGCACGGTCCTTGACCGGCCCGAACACGATCACGTGCCACCGGCCACGCCAGCTCAGAGTTCCGGCTCGGTAAATTCTCAACGCCGCCTCGTCCAGACGTCTGACGCACTTCGGGGTAAGTCCGTAACCAGCGCCTTGGGGCAGCCTGACGGGCTGCAGCCAGCCCTGCCGCACCATGCGGGAAACAGCGGTCCGTACGGCTGGAGCGGCGATTTCCAAGGGCTTCATGAGCCGTACCAGCGCGGCCACGGACGCCTGCCCACCGCGCGAGCGCAGGTGGTCTCCATAGAGGTCGAACAGAGCGGCGCGAGCGTGCACGAAGTCCAGTTTGGACGCCTTCGCCAGCCAGGACAACGCATTCTGGGAGGAGATCGTTACCCATGAGCGCTCTCGATGCGGGAGAATAGGACATCACAGATGACGTGAATGCGTCGGCCATCCTCACGGGCGGTCGAAATCGCGGGCCGCGGGAGCCCAAGGCAGGAAGGGATGCACGCATGGCGGCGATGAAGCCGCGGACCGGCGATGGTCCGCTGGAGGTCACCAAGGAAGGGCGCGGCATTGTTATGCGGGTCCCCCTGGAGGGTGGCGGCCGGCTCGTCGTGGAGATTTCCGCCGACGAGGCGAAGGCGCTCGGCGAGGCGTTGAAGAACGTCGTCGGCTGAGAGTTCCCGAGACACAGGTCGTTTCCCGGCCCTGGCGTGCATCCGCGCCAGGGCCGCCGACGTTTGAGGTGGATTTGCGTGCCCATTGAGACCACGGCATCGGTGGTGGCCGACGTCCCAGCGGACGTCGAGCTGCTGGCGGTGCCCTTTGACGCCGATCTTGTTCCCGCCATCGAGCTCGACCTGCACGTGCCGGCGGCGGCCCTGCTGGCGCACTACGACGCCAAGGGCGAGGCGGGTGAGGTGGTCGAGGTCCCGGTGGCGCGGGAGGGTGGTGTCGGCCGGGTGCTGCTGTACGGGGTCGGCGACGGCTCGCCGCGCGCGCTGCGCAAGGCGGCGGCGGCGCTCACCCGCAAGGCCAAGGGCAAGCAGGCGCTGGCCGTGGTGCCGCCGCGGGGAGACGTGACGGCCTTCGCCGAGGCGGCGCTGCTGGCGGCCTACACCTTCAAGATCGGCGCGCCGGGCAAGCTGCCCGTGCGCGCGCTGACGTTCGTGGGCGCCGACGAGGGCTCGGTGCGGCGGGGCCAGACCGTGGCCCAGGCGGTGGCGCTGGCCCGCGACCTGACCAACACGCCCGCGTCGGTCAAGAACCCGGCCTGGCTGGCCGAGCGCGCGGCCGAGCACGACGTGCCGGTACGCGTCTGGGACGAGGAGCAGCTCCAGGCGGGCGGCTTCGGCGGCATCCTGGCCGTCGGCCAGGGCTCGGCCAATCCGCCCCGCCTCATCCAGCTCTCCTACACCCCGGCCGAGCCGAGCGACCGGCATGTGGTGCTGGTGGGCAAGGGCATCACGTTCGACTCGGGCGGCCTGTCGCTCAAGCCGAACGAGAACATGAAGACCCAGAAGACCGACATGGCGGGCGGCGCCGTGGTGATCGCCGTCATCTCCGCGCTCGCCCGGCTCGGCGCGCCGGTGCGGGTCACCGGCCTGATCGCGTCGGCCGAGAACATGCCTTCGGGTACGGCCCAGCGGCCCAGCGACGTCATCAAGCACTACGGCGGACGCACGGTCGAGGTGCTCAACACGGACGCTGAGGGGCGGCTGGTGCTGGCCGACGCGCTCGCCTACGCCGACGCCGAGCTCGACCCCGACGCGGTCGTCGACATCGCCACACTCACCGGGGCGATCACCGTCGCGCTGGGCCGTGGCTACGGTGCCGTCTACGCCACCGACGACGACCTGGCCCGGCGGCTGGTCGACGCGGGGCAGGTCAGTGACGACCGGCTGTGGCGGATGCCGCTGATCGACGACTACGCGCCGGCACTGGACTCGCCCATCGCGGACCTGGCCAACGTGGAGAGCGGTTCCACCTTTGGGGCCGGGTCGATCACGGCGGCGTTGTTCCTGAGGGAGTTCGCGGGCAAGCGGCCGTGGGCGCACCTCGACATCGCGGGCGTCGGGCGCAGCACCGTGGACGACGGTGTGCTGACCAAGGGCGCGACCGGGTTCGGGGTGCGGGTGCTGCTGGAGTGGCTGACGCGTTAGGACGCGGTCTTGACGGCGGCGAGCAGCCCGTCGCCCAGCGGCATCAACAGCGAGCGCAGGCGGTCGTCGGACTGCACGAGCTTGCCCAGTTCGCGCAGCGCGACCGTGTCGGGGTCGCGCTGCGCCGGGTCGGCCACGCGGTTGTGCCAGAGGACGTTGTCGAAGGCGACGATGCCGCCCACGCGCAGCAGCCTGACAGCCTCGGCCAGGTAGTCGGCGTACTCCTGCTTGGCGCCGTCGGCGAAGACCATGTCGTAGCCGCCGTCGGAGAGCCGGGGCAGCACGTCGAGCGCCCGTCCGCCGATCAGCCGCACCCGCCCACCGGAGAACCCGGCCTCCGCGAACGCCTGCCTGGCCAGCCGCTGGTGCTCCTGCTCCACGTCGACGCTGGTCAGCGTGCCGTCGGGGCGCATGCCGCGGAGCAGCCAGAGGCCTGAGACGCCGCAGCCGGTGCCGATCTCGACGACCGACTTGGCGTTGACGGCCGTGGCGAGGAAGCAGAGTGCCGCTCCGCCCCCGGGAAGGATGGGTGTGGCACCCATCTCCAGGCCGCGCAGCCGCGCCGCGTGCAGGATCTCATCTTCGTGATGGAACTGCTCCGCATAGGCCAGAGTGGCCTCTACCGGACTGGTCATCGGCCTCCTCCCCCCACTTTCGTGCGATTGGTCACCGATCGCAGCCTAGGGGAGACACGCCGGGACGGGAACTCAAGACGGCCTTGAGGCGTTGCAGGTTTAAACGGGCTTTGCCGGTCCGGAAGGCAGGCAGTACGCACGAAGGGACGAAACCAGGCACTATGGCGGTAGCGGTGGTCCCAATGAGAGGAGTTCTGGTGGACGAAAGTGACCACCAGGCCGATACTCCCGTGTCTGACTGGACTCCTCCCACCTGGGAGGAAGTGGTGCGGACTCATTCCGCACGCGTATACCGGCTGGCGTATCGCCTGACCGGCAACGTCCACGATGCCGAAGACCTCACCCAAGAGGTTTTCGTGCGGGTCTTCAGGTCCCTATCGAGTTACACCCCCGGAACGTTCGAGGGCTGGCTGCACCGGATCACGACGAACCTGTTCCTCGACATGGCGCGGCGCAAGCAGCGCATCCGGTTCGAGGGGCTCGCCGACGACGCGGCCGAACGGCTGCGCGGGCGCGAGCCGTCACCGGCGCAGGCGTTCGATGACGCTCACCTTGAGCCGGACATCCAGGCCGCGCTCGACGCGCTCGCACCGGAGTTCCGGGCCGCGATCGTGCTGTGTGACATCGAAGGTCTGTCGTACGAGGAGATCGCGGCCACGCTCGGCGTCAAGCTGGGTACGGTCCGAAGCCGTATTCACCGTGGCCGGGCGCAGTTGCGGGAGGCGCTCGATCACCGGGCCCCCCGTAATTCCCAACTCCCCCCGCCATCATTCCCATCGGGAACCCGTGGGGAGGAAGTCTGATATGTCGCATCTTGGAGAACGTGTTTCCGCGCTCGTGGACGGTGAGCTGAATCACACCGAACGCGACCGCGCTCTAGCCCATCTGACCTTTTGTGGCGACTGCCGGCGGGAGGTCGAGTCGATGCGGGCGCTGAAGTCGCGCCTGCGGTCGCTCGACGGTCCGGTGATGCCGGCCGATCTCACCATGTCGCTGCTGCGGATGTCCGAGCCCGGCGGCCCCCTGCCGCCCAGGGAGCGGCCTTTCCCTACCCGGACGTTCGGCGGGGTCCCCATCCCTGGGCCGCACAGCATCGCCCCGCTGGACAACCGCCCGCGCAGGGACGCGACTGGTGGCGCTTCGGGCCCTGGGCGCGGGACTAGGCGGCGTAGCACCTATGTGGCGGTCGGTGTGGTCTCCGCGGCCGTCGCGCTCGGCACCTTTTTCGCCGTCTCCGGCGTCGGCCAGACCGCCCAGGCTCCGCCGGCCGAGATGTTCGAGCAGGCGCGGCACACGCCCACGTCGTCGCCGACCACTACTCTGCCCACCGCCACGCCCTGATCTTGAGGTCCGCTCCCAGGATTGCCTGGGATACTCGGTGTGGCGTAGTCGATGGCGTCAGGGGCATACGATCTGAGTTCGGGAATCTGTCAGGTGTCCACATATGTTGCAGGATTGCCTGACAATTGCTTTACAACTCTCGTATGCCGTTAACACCATGATTGCGGTGTCCGAGGCAAGGAGTGGTGAGATCTAGATGACCGACGAGTCGCGCCCACCTGAAGGACGCATGCCGTCGGACTTCCCTGAACCACAGGGGCGGCCGGAGTTCCTGCCCGCCGATGATCAGGCGGAGCAGTCTGGATGGCGGTCCGAGACCGCCTCGTTCGAGAGCGGCCGGTGGGGTGACCCCTCAGGCCGTCCTGCGGACACCGCGTCGTACGGCACCCCCTCCTACCCTGGCCCGGGCCAGGCAAGGGCCGAGGAGACGCCGCACAACAGCACGCGCGCCTACGAGAGCCCCTACTTCGGCAACTCGGCGGGGGCGCCGCCCTACGGCGGCGACAAGCGCCCGCCGCCACCGCCCAACGCGCTCGGCATGGGCGCCGGCTGGGCGCCACCGCCCAGCGGTCCGCAGGGCGGCTTCGGGGGAGCGCCGGGCAGGCGTGGTCCCGGCACCGGCGTCCTGATCGTGCTGGCCGTCGTCATCGCCCTGGTCGCCTCGGGGCTGGGCAGCGTCGGCACCTACCTGATGACCAGGTCGAGCAGCAGCGGCACCGACCCTTCCTACAGCCTCGGCCCGATCCCGAGCGCCGCCACGAACCGAGCCCCCGACTCCGTCGCCGGCGTGTCCGCGCGGGTGCGGCCCAGCGTGGTCTCGCTGGAGGTCAACGCCAGCAGCGCAGAGGGCGTGTCGGGCTCCGGCTTCCTGATCAAGGACGGCTACGTGGTCACCAACAACCACGTGGTGGCCCCGGCCGCCAAGGGCGGCGACATCCAGATCATGTTCAACAACCGCAAGACCACGAAGGGCCGCATCGTCGGCCGTGACCCGGGCTCCGACCTGGCCGTGGTCAAGCCGGAAGAGACGTTCGGCACGCCCGAGATCACCCTCGGCAACTCCGACCAGGTGGTCGTGGGCGACCCGGTCATCGCGATCGGCTCCCCGCTCGGCCTCACCGGCACGGTGACCACCGGCATCGTCAGCTCGCTCAACCGCCCGGTCATCGCGGGCGACGAGAGCGGCACCAGCACCGAAGAACCCGCCTACATCAGCGCGATCCAGACCGACGCCGCGATCAACCCCGGCAACTCGGGCGGCCCGCTGGTCAACGGCAAGGGCGAGGTCGTGGGCGTCAACTCCGCCATCGCCACACTGAGCCGCTCCATGAGCAGCCAGGGCGGCAGCATCGGCCTCGGCTTCGCCATCCCGGTCAACCAGGCACGCCGCGTCGCCGAGGAGATCATCACGACCGGCAAGGCCAAGCGCCCGAAGATCGGCATCGTCCTGGACAAGGACTACAAGGGCCAGGGCGTCCGCATCGCCTCGGACCGCGTCGAAGGCCGCGCGCCTGTGGACGAGAACGGCCCCGCCGCGAAGGCGGGTCTCAAGGCGGGCGACGTGATCCTGGAGATCGACGGGCTGATGCTGCAGGACGGCAACGAGCTGATCGCCCTGATCCGCAGCAAGGCTCCCGGCTCCAAGATCACCATCAAGTACCAACGCGCCGGCCAGGAACGCACCGCCAGCCTCGTCGTCACTGCTGATGATGGTCCCACCCCGACCCCATCCTGATTTTTGAAGAACTCTTTACAGTTTTTTGCTTTACGGCAGGCACGGTGGGCCCCACCCACCCTGCGGGGCTGGGCTCTGTCCAGGGGGACGCTCCTCCGGTGGAGGTGGTTCGGCGCCGTGACGAGACGGTGAGACCGTCCGCGTGCTCTGCGATTGACCAGTTGGGTTTCGGTTTTTCTGGGATGTTGTGGTTTTGAGGTTGTTTGGTCAGGGGCTGGCGGCCGGGGTGAGGGTGATTGCCCTTAGTCTGGAGGGGTCGGGGTCGTTCCCGGATTGGTTGGACTGCGGTAGGAGCTCACGGTGTTCGGACTCGGGTGGTTGGAGATCGGGGCGCTGGTCGTCATCGCGCTGCTCGTCTTCGGTCCCGACAAGCTGCCTCAGGCGGCCTCGCAGGCCGGTAAGACGCTGCGCAACCTGCGCCGGATGGCCAACAGCGCGCGAGACGACCTGCGTGCGGGCCTGGGCCCGGAGTTTCAGAACTTCGACCCCAGCGACCTCAACCCCAAGAACTTCGTCCGCAAGCACCTGCTCGAAGACGAGGACGACTGGACCAACAAGTCCCCGCAGCTCGAACCGGCCACCGCTCCCTACACTGCGGAGCCGGTCGAGGAGCTGGGCTATGGCGAGCTGCCTCCCTATGACGCGGAAGCCACCTGAGGCACGAATCCCACGCGGGCGGTCTCACCGTCTCGTCACGGCGGCCCGCCACCTCCACCGGAGGAGCGTCCCCCTGGACAGAGCCCGGCCCCGCACGGCGGGTGGGGCTCACCGGGCCTGCCGTAAAACAAAATGCTGGAAAGACCGTGCCTGCCGTAAACAAAGGCGTGAAAAGACTGTAGGGCCCGCTCTGAGAGCGGGCCCTAGCTATGTCAGTCCGCGCGTCAGCGGTTCGGAGACAGCCCCAGCTGGAGCCCCTTGAGGCTGCTGGAGCGCTTGCTCAGGCCGGTGGCGATGGTGCGGAGTTCGGCGGCGGCCGGAGAGTCGGGGTCCGTCAGCACGAGCGGCTTGCCCTCGTCGCCGCCCTCCCGGAGGCGGAGGTCGATGGGGATCTGGCCCAGCAGGGGGACGCGGGTCCCCAGGGTCCGGGTCAGCGCGTCGGCCACGGTCTGGCCGCCGCCCTCGCCGAAGACCGAGATGCGCTCGTCGCAGTGCGGGCACGGCAACCAGGACATGTTCTCGATGACACCGGCGATCTGCTGGTGCGTCTGCGCGGCGATCGAGCCCGCCCGCTCGGCCACCTCGGCGGCGGCCATCTGCGGGGTGGTGACGACGAGGATCTCCGCCGACGGCAGCCGCTGGGCCACCGAGATGGCGATGTCGCCGGTGCCCGGCGGCAGGTCGAGCAGCAGGACGTCGAGGTCGCCCCAGTAGACGTCGGCGAGGAACTGGTGGAGCGCGCGGTCGAGCATAGGCCCGCGCCAGACCACCGCGCTGTTGCCCTCGGGCTTGAACATGCCCACCGAGATGACCTTGATGTCATGCGCCACCGGCGGCATGATCATGTCTTCGACCTTGGTGGGACGCTCCGAGGCGCCGAGCATGCGCGGCACGCTGTGGCCGTAGATGTCGGCGTCGACGATGCCGACCTTGAGGCCGTTGGCGGCCATGGCGGCGGCCAGGTTGACGGTGACGGACGACTTGCCGACGCCGCCCTTGCCGCTGGCGACCGCGAAGACACGGGTCAGCGAGCCCGGCTGGTTGAAGGGGATCTCCTTCTCGGGTCCCCGGTCGCCGCGCAGCGTGGTCTGGAGCTTCTTGCGTTGCTCGGTGCTCATCACGTCGAGTTCGATCTCGACGCCCGTGACACCGTCCAGTTTGGTGACCGAGGTGGCGACGTCGCGGCGGATGGTGTCCTTCATCGGACAGCCGGCCACGGTGAGATAGACACCCACGCGCACGACACCGTCGGCACCGATGTCGATGCTTTTGACCATGCCGAGATCGGTGATCGGGCGACGGATCTCGGGGTCGATGACGGTGGCGAGGGCCGCCGTCACCTGTTCCTGTGTTGGTGCCATCGAAGTCTCGGCACGAGGGAGTGCCGTCCCTCCTTAGTCGTATATGTGTGACCGGGCGCTGCACGCCGGTGAGGATGCCCCTCCATCGTATGAACCAGGGACCCCGCGCGGATAATCCGAGCTGTGTTAGGTGTCCGTGCAACGTTCTAAGGTTACTCCGTGACTCTTCAGCGTGACGAGGGCCTGACCACCGAGGAGCTGACGGTCTGGCGGATGCTGCAGCGGGCCCAGGTGCACATCACCCGCCATCTGGAGGCCGAGTTGCTCGTGGCCCACTGCCTGCCGCTGGCCTCCTATGACGTGCTGACCCAGCTGTCGGAGGCGCCGGGGTGGCGGCTGCGGATGAACGATCTGGCCGGCCGGGTGCTGCTCTCGCGCAGCGGTCTGACCAGGCTCATCGACCGGCTCCAGCGCGACGGGCTGGTGGCGCGCGAGGCGTGCGCGAGCGACGCGCGGGGGTTGTTCGCGGTGCTGACGGACCGGGGCGCGGCCCGGCTGGCCGAGGCCACCCCCACCTACCTGCGCGGGATCAGGTCCGAGTTCCTCGACCGGCTGGCGCCAGGTGAGATCCGCCTGGTCCGCGAGATGCTCGCCAAGCTGGCCATCACCGACGCTCCTTGAGCTCCTCGGCCAGCCGCTGCAGCTCCGAGCGCAGGTAGTCGCGGGTGGCCACCTCGCCGATCGCCAGCCGGAGCCCGGCGATCTCACGGGTCAGGTATTCGACGTCGGCCTGGTTGCGGTCGGCCGCCGCGCGGTCCTGCTCGTACTGGACGCGGTCCCGGTCGTCCTGCCGGTTCTGGGCCAGCAGGATGAGCGGCGCGGCGTAGGAAGCCTGCAGGGACAGGATGAGCGTGAGGAAGATGAACGGATAGGAGTCGAACTGCAGGTTCGGCGGGGCG
Source organism: Nonomuraea sp. NPDC049269 (assembly GCF_043197155.1). Classification (NCBI taxonomy): domain Bacteria; kingdom Bacillati; phylum Actinomycetota; class Actinomycetes; order Streptosporangiales; family Streptosporangiaceae; genus Nonomuraea; species Nonomuraea sp. NPDC049269. The sequence continues at coordinate 52,685 of NZ_JBICSO010000006.1, read as the reverse complement.
GCGATGTTCCAGGTCACCCAGATCGCCACGAACACCGTCATGTAGACGATGAACCGGGCCGTGCCGAGGAAGCGGGCGATCTGCTCCGACAGCCGGCCGAACGCTTCCGGGTCGTAGTGCGGACGCAGCGAGCGGCGCAGCGCGCGTGGCTGGTCGAGGCGTTCAGTCGTCACGATGGGCCCTTTCTCGCCAGTCCTCGGGAAGCATGTGGTCGAGTACGTCGTCGACCGTCACCGCGCCGACGAGCCTGCCCAGCTCGTTCACGACCGGTGCCGCCAGCAGGTTGTAGTTCGCCAGGTAGGAGGCGACCTCGTGCACGGTCAGCTCCGGCCTGATCGGGTCGATCGAGGGATCGATGACCGAGCCGAGCAGCGTGGACGGCGGCTCGCGCAGCAGCCGCTGGAAGTGGGTCACCCCCAGATAGGCGCCCGTCGGCGTCTCGGTGGGCGGCCTGGTCACGTAGACCTGGGCCGCGACGGCGGGCGTCAGGTCCTTCTGCCGCATGTGCGCCAGCGCCTCGGCGACCGTGGCGGTGGGCGGCAGGATCACCGGTTCGCTGGTCATCATGCCGCCCGCGGTGTCGTCGGCGTAGGTGAGCAGCCGCCGCACGGGCGCCGCCTCCTGGGGCTCCATGAGCGCGAGCAGCTGGGTCGCCTGTTCGTCGGGCAGGTCGTGCAGCAGGTCGGCGGCGTCGTCGGGGTCCATCGCCTCCAGGACGTCGGCGGCGCGCTCCACCTCCAGCGCGCGCAGGATGGCGGTCTGGTCAGTGGGTGGCAGCTCCTCCAGGATGTCGGCGAGCCGGTCGTCGTCCAGGGCGCGGGCGATCTCGATCCGGCGCTTGTCCGGCAGGTCGTGCAGGGCGCTGGCCAGGTCGGCGGCCCGCATCGACTCGAAGGCGGCGATCAGCCCGGCGGCCCCCTGGTCCTTCTGCAGCACGCCGAACCCCGTCACCTCGCCCCAGTCGACGATCCTCGTCTCGCGCCGCCTCCTGCCCCGGTAGACGGCCACCTTGGTGATCTGCCAGAACGACGGCCTGGTCTCCTCCATCGCCACGTCGTAGACGGTCACCGGCTCGCCGTCGAGCCGCACGGTGAGGTCGAGCATCTGCCCGATGACCAGTGTCTCGGTGTCGCGCTGTTCGAACCTGCGCATGTTCAGCCGTCCCGTGAAGATCACGGAGCCCGCTTCGATGCCGCGCACCCTGGTGATGGGCAGGAACACCCGCCGCCGCGGCTGGATCTCGACCACCATGCCGTGAACGCTCGGCGGATTGCCGTCGTGCGGCCCGACCACGACGTCTCGGATGCGGCCGATCTGATCGCCTGCGGGGTCGAAGACCGGGGTCCCCGCCAGGCGGGCCACGAAGATCTTCACGTCAGCAGGCTAACAGTGCGGGTGCGTTGCGCTTCCGACGCCTGCCATGACAGTATCAAAAGCGTCTTACGGTAATTACGGATTTGAGGTTGGTCGTGAAGTACCCAGGGCTTGCGCTGGCTTTCGTGTCCTCGTGCTGTTTCGCCTTCTCCGGCCCGATGGCCAAGTACCTGATAGCCGCCGGGCTGGCCCCGATCGAGGCCGTCTGGGTGCGCATGGCGGGCGCGGGACTGTTCCTGGTGGCCGTGCTGGCTTTGGTGAAGCCGCGAGCGTTGCGGATCCCGCGTTCCCGGCTGCCGTTCTTCGCCCTGTACGCGCTGGTGGCGGTGGCCGCGGTCCAGTCGCTCTACTTCGTGGCCATCACGCGGCTGCCGGTGGGGATCGCGCTGCTGCTGGAGTTCATGGCGCCGGTGATGGTGGTGCTCTGGGTACGTTTCGTACGCCGGGTGCGGCTGCACCGCGCGGCCTACGTCGGCGCCGTGACCGCGGTGGTGGGCCTCGCCATCGTCGTGGAGGCCTGGCAGGGCCTGCGCCTCGACGCCCTGGGCCTGCTGCTCGGCCTGCTCGCCGGAGCATGCTGCGCGGGCTACTTCCTGATGAGCGACAGCTTCGGCGACGACATCGACCCCCTCGGGCTGATCGGCTGGGGCCTGGTCGGGTCGGCCGTGATCCTGGTGCCCTTCTCCCGGCCGTGGAACATCCCGTGGGACGCCTTCACCCGCGCCTCCGCCCCGGAGGGCGGCCACACGCTGCCGGTGCTCGGGGCGTACCTGTGGATGGTGCTGATCGCCACCATCGCCGCGTACATCCTGAGCGTGAACGCGGTACGGCGGCTGACGGCCGCGGTGGGCGCGACGGTGGCCTCGCTGGAGGTGATCGGCGGCGCGGTGGTGGCGTGGGCGCTGGTGGGGGAGACGCTGGGCGTGTTCCAGATCGTGGGCGGCCTGATCGTCCTCACAGGCGCCCTCCTCGCCCAGACCGCCACCGCCCACCGTCCGGAACCGAGCCCGCCGCTTGCTGGCCCGGAGCCTGGCAGGGAGTTCCCCAAGGACGAGCTCGAGCGGCCGGTCGGCGCGGTGTGACTTTTGGAAGCCCGTTGGTCGGCGGGGCGTTCGTCTTCGTGCGGCCGGGTTAGCGCGGTGTGAGTCGCAGTACGGTCGACTCGCGTGCCCAGCGGTCCGTCAGGTGTTCGCTGTCGGGGGCGTTGAGCCGTCCTTTGGCCAGCGCGGCGATGGCCTCGGGCGCCGCCGCCTGGTCGACCACCTGGACGTCGGCCTCGAAGTCGGCCAGCCTGGCGCCGTTGTCCTTACTACGCAGGATGACCTGGACGGTGTCGAGCCCCACAAGGCCCGGCAACTGCTGCTCGCCGCCCCCGGTGACGAGGTAGATGGCACCCTCGTGCCAGGCGTGCCAGGCCAGGCGCGGGCGGTCGAGGGTGAGCCAGAGAACGTCGGACTTCTTCGCGCCCTCTTCGATGGCCGCGGCTATGTCGCTCACGCCTCGACTGTACTCGGACAGACTCTCTCTGATCGGCACGGCGTGGTCGGGGCCAGAACATGGAACGGCGGCGCCGCCCGGATTCCGGACCGCGCCGCCACTGTCTGCCGGGACCTATTTGACGTAGAGGTCGACCTCGCTGCCCGCGATCAGCACGCACTTGAACGCGTCCCAGCCTTGTCGCTGGTACGACAGGCCGGCGTTGACGCACGCGGACTTGCTGGGGTACGCGCCTATGTAGGTCCAGGTGGCGGCCTGTGCCGGAGCGCTCATGCCGGTGACCGTCAGAGCGGCCAGCCCTAAGGACAGGAGGGTGGTACGCACGCGCATGTGTCTTCCTTCTGCTGGGAGAGACAAGGGGTGACGAGGAAGATCATGTAAAGGATTCTTTCTTTACGCAAGGTTGCACGGAAAGAATTCACCATCGGCCCCTGCTGTTAACCAGACCCTGCCTGGGCCCCGTCACATCCAGCACGACAGCTTGGCCTTCTTGGCTTGGAACTCCTCCTCCGACATCGTCGGGGCGGCGGCGTGGATCGCGGCTAGCACGGATGCGGGATCCTTCAGGTCTTCGCGCGCTGTCCGGTACGAATTGAGCCCACGCATACGGTCGACCATCGCGACTGATGTTCCTGGCGCTATCAGCCCGTCCAGGCCGCGTTGAAGATCCAGATCAACTCGGCGGCGTCGTCGACCTTGAAGTACATGATGCCGAAGTCACCGAAGGTCGTCTGTCGATACTCGGGCTGATCCGCGTACAACAGCATGCGGGCATCCCACGGCTTCTCGACCAGATCCACGGTCTTGGCGAGGAGCGCGTCGAATTCCTTGCTCGGCAACTCCTTCATCTGGGCCAGTGCTGCGACGTGGAGCTCCACGCGATAGTTCACTGGCGGTCGGCCCAGCCCGGAAACGCCATCTCCATCGAAACGAACTCATCAGGCCGTCCCTCACGCACCGCCCGTTCGGCGTGGTCGAAATCAGGGTTGGAGACCGCAATCGCATGCAACCGCCAGATGTGCAGGAGCTCCTGAAGCTGCTTGAAGCGCCACAGCTCATGGGCCGCTTCCAATGCAGTGTGATAGTCACTGAGGAACTGCTCGTGCCATTTCTCCGGCAGGAGACGCAAGATCTCTGCGGAGTCATCCCCGATCTCGTGCGGCGGCTCAGCAGCCACGCCCATAGCCTAGGCACGCCTTCTCGGTATGTGTTGGTTTCCCGTCGGCCGTCACGGGAGATGCTCTTGAAGTGACGGAGTGCCGAGCGAATGCCGTAGCCGTCTAAGGGAAGCACACCTGCCAGCTCGTCGAGGACGAGAAGCAGGCGGCCGCGTTCCTTGAGGAGACGTGGTCGAAACGCTAACTGAGAGAGCGCGCCAGCTCCGCCGCTTTGGCGCTGATGGCTCCCACGTCCTGAGAGGCGTGCACCTCGGCCCTGAGGTTCTCAAACACCTGCTCGGCTTCTTCGTATGCCTTCGTTTCCTCAGGTGTCTCCGGCGGAGCGATCACGACCTCGAGGTCTACATCTGGAGCGATACTGCTCACATTTCCGAACGCGTCTACCACCCGAGCATCTTCTCCGTCTCGGAAGCGCCCGATCGCGTAACCCCATGACTTCACCCTGTCGGGTACTTCGTCGACTTGGGCGAGGCGGAACGACCAGGTCTGGGTGAGCTGTACGACTCTGCCGTTGGCGATGGCGAAGTCCATCGGAGACTGCAACCTCGCTCCCACATGGAGCTGCACCTTCGAGCGCACCAGGTGATCGGCGATGTTCGCCTCTTGGTAGGCCTTCCGCAGTTGACTCTGGAGCGCGTGACGAGTGACCGAGCGATGCCTGGGTGACTCGACTGGATCGACTATGAGGTGCTCGAAGACGAACGCGAGTGCATCCTGAGCATCATCTGCGATCACCGGTGCCGGAGTGCTGAACTGCACGACGTTGCGGTAATCACGGTGGAGTCGGTCCAGCCAGTCCTCGCCCAGGGGCTCGCCTGCGTCTTCCAGGAGTGCCGCCTGGTTGCGTTCGATGTCGTCGTACAGCTTGAGCAGGCACCCTGTGGCCGTTTCCAGGATGGGACGGTCGACGAAGCGGCGGACGCGCTGCAAGTTGCTGAGTTGACGCAGCGACCAGTCGCCTGTCGCGGGATCTCCCGCTATTGCGCCGATGTTGACGAACTCTCCCGTTTTTGGATCGGGGAGACAGCGAACAATCGAGTACAGGTAACGACTCATTGGACTGACCTCCCAGTACTCGGATCAGCGCTATGACGTCGGTCACCCTAGCGCGCGGGCCTGGCTGTACGGCATCGTCTCCAACTTGGTCGCCGAGGGCGAGAGTACAGGTGAGCCCGGGAAGAGTTCGCGATCACGCCACCATTCGGCGGGCCGTCTTTAGCATGGAGTCGTGGCTACGATTGGCGAACGCCTTCGCAGCGTCCGGAAGCGCCGGGGCTTGAGTCAGCGGGGTCTGGCCGACCTTGCCGGCGTGTCCGTCTCTCTTGTCCGCAAGCTGGAACAGGATGCGCGGAAAGACGTGCGGCTGGAGACGTTGCGCAAGATCGCAGTGGCTCTCAAGGTGCCGACGACTTCGCTGATGATCAGGCTGGACGCGGAGTCGGCGGACGAGGAGGCGCTAGACCTTTGGGCGCCGGTACGGCGGGCGCTCTACGGGCTTGATGGTCAGCCCGCAGAGGCGCCAACGCGAGAAGGTCTGGGAGAGGCATTGGCAGCGTCGATGCCGCTGTGGAAACAGGATCGCTACTCGCAGCTTGCCGCGATGCTGCCCGTGATGCTCCGGGACGCGGACGCGTTGATGGAGATAGACCTGTCAGCGCGCAACGTACGAGGCAGGCTGCTGCACCTCGTCGGCTGGTTGATGACCCAGACGCGTCAGTTCGACGAGGCTGAGTTCGCGCTGTCGCGGGCCATGGATGACATGAACGACTCCCTGGACGTGGCGGCGACGATTAGTACGCATTGCTGGCTTCTCCTGCGGCAGGGCCGCCTCGACGAAGCCCGCCAGCTGGCGACGCATTGGGCTGATGAGGTGGAACCTCGTATCTCCCGCGCGACGCCGCATCAGCTGTCCGCTTGGGGCTGGCTGCTGCTGCGCTCCTCTGCCGCCGCCATTCGCGACAACCGGCCCGGAGAAGCGGACGACACGATTCGCCTCGCGCGCACCGCGGCCGTGGCCATGGGCTGCGACCTGACGCCGGGCGAAGACTTCCTTCGGACGTTCGGCCCGGTAACCGTCGCGATGAAGCGCGTGGAGAACGCCATGATCGAGGATCGGCCGGACAAGGTCCTCCAGCTCTCACAGACGATCCCGGTCACTGACCTGCGCCCGACCTCCAACAACCGGAACCGGCATCTCCTTGACGTGGCCGAGGCCCACCGACGCATGCACCGGCACAATGAGGCCTTTGAGATCTTGCAAGGTGTTCGGCACGATGCCCCGGAGTGGATGACGAATCAGCGCTATGCCAGAGACATCCTGGAGCGGATCATCGGCAGGCGGCGTACTCTCACCGATGAAATGTGCGATCTCGCGGACTTTGTGAGACTTGAATACTGAATTGTGGCACCTCTCGTGTCACTTCGGTTGGCGGCCATGAGGAAGTGACACGAAGTCGCACTTCCGGGCCTGTCGGGCCTGCTCATAGCGTTGAAGCATGCATTCCACTGCTACGGGATTCCGTGCACTAAACGCGCATAGAGAATCGCCTGTAATGCCGTCGCAAGCCGCTAGGCGATTGCGTGATGAATTGGCGGGGCTTGGCATCCAGACCGATATCCACGAAGGACATGGGCTCGCTCTGGTGTCCGTATGGGTCGACCTGGTGGTCTGGACCGACGGCTGGTGCTACCGCTGGTGGTCGGGTCGGAAATCCTCGCGCACCGGGCGATGGGTCTACGCGTTTGCTCCGGTCGATGACCCGGTGACCACTGCTCGTCGGGTCGCTCTTCGGTACGCGGAACTCCGCCAGAAACCGCTTATGGGCGGCTCATCGTGATCGACTCAGACGCGTGCCTGGGGCCGCACATACCTGTGCCACAACACGAGCACATGGAACTGGTCTGGCATTCGCCGTTCTGCGGGGTGAGCCGGGTCCGGGTCCTGGCCTGGACCTGTGAATGCCGCGCGACGTTCTACGAGCTCTGTCAGGCCGGCGGCCAGGCATTCATCCGCCGCACCCTCCAATGCGCGCCCCAACATGAGATCAGGGAGACCTTTCGCTGGCCGCTACGTCAGGCTTACGAGGTGTGGGCAGCGCTGCTATGCGGCGAGGCACGGTAGCTCCGGCTGCACCACTCCCGAGATGAAATGCTGCGATGCAGGAGAATCCCGGGCGACGCCCGGGCCCTCGATCGCTGACGAACATTGTGGCCAGCGCGAGGCGGCAATGCTGTCTTCCGTGTCCGTCCACCAACGGCACCCCGCATCCACCGGACGGCGTTGACGCCAACAGAGGATCACGAACAATGGCGCAGCGGGGGCGGGGGACGGACAGCAACCATGCCGCCTCAGCGGAGGACTGACGAACCTAGGTGGATCTGCCCGTAAGAGACCACCAGTCCTTCGGCATCCGATGCCATCTTCCGTGTCAGGAGCGGAACCGCACACAACGTACGGTCCGACTTCCGCAAGATCCTCGATGGTGCCGATCTGGGTGGTAGGGACTGTCCTCGTGAGAGATGCGGCACAGCTTCGTGTCGCTGCTGCCGGACTCCGGCGCTCCTGTTGAGGGCATCTCGTGCCTCGATGCGGAGGTGTGCCGCTGGCAGGGCTCGTCCGCGGGCGTCGTCGCTCAGGTAGTCACCCAGTACGGCCGTGTAGGCAGTCAACTGGCAGCAGCGTGAAGCATCACCAGCAGTTACGGTCCCCGCCACGGAGCGCGATACAGATCCGTTAGGTGCTTATCGCTCACGCATCATCCGGCAGATCGCCCACGGGACCACCGGCAGATCGCCCACGTAACCCAGTTGACCTGCGATAGTGCCCACCTGTGACGGGGTCATCTTCGCCTCCTGTCCGCAATGGGCTTTCGAAGCAGGTGGCCGACTCCGCGAGGTGCGCGGGCGGAGCCCGCGCCAATGAGGCGTCCGAGCGGAGCGAGGGCCTGCAGGGGTCGGGGCTCTGGCCCGACTGGGAGAAGCGTCTGAGCCCAGTGCGCGAAGCGCTTCAAGGGCGAAGGCCTTTGTGTGGGGCGGGCGTCAGATGGTCAAGCCGGTAAATGGGTAACGGGTGGGCGGTAGGCGGGTGGGTGCGACGAGCCACGGGCAGGGCATTAGCGTGTGCACATGCGCTCACGTCGATCTGTTCTCGCTGTCCCAGGTAGCAATCCGAGGTTCCTGGAGAAGGCCCAGACCCTTGCCGTCGATGAGGTGTTCCTCGATCTGGAGGATTCCGTCGCGCCGCTGGCCAAGGATGAGGCCCGTAAGAACGTCGTGACCGCGTTGCGGGAAGGCGACTGGACGGGGAAGACGCGGGTCGTACGCGTGAATGATCTGTCGACGCAGTGGACCTACCGTGACGTGATCGAGGTGGTGGAGGGTGCGGGGGACAAGCTCGACTGCCTGATTCTGCCCAAGGTGCAGGACTCGACCGAGGTCGTCTGGCTCGACACGTTGCTCACCCAGATCGAGAAGACGATGGGGTTGCGGGTGGGGCGGATCGGGATCGAGGCGCAGATCGAGAACGCGCGCGGGCTGGTCAACGTGGATGCCATCGCGGGAGCGTCGAGGCGGCTGGAGGCGCTGGTGTTCGGGCCGGCCGACTTCATGGCGTCGGTGAACATGCGCACGATGGTCGTGGGGGAGCAGCCGCCGGGCTACACCGAGGGCGACGCGTACCACTACATCCTGATGCGCCTGCTCATGGCCGCGCGGATGCATGATCTGCAGGTGATCGACGGGCCTTACCTGCAGATCAAGGACGTCGAGGGCTTCAAGCGGGTGGCCAGGAGGGCGGCGGCGCTCGGGTTCGACGGGAAGTGGGTGCTCCACCCGGCGCAGGTGGAGGCGGCCAATGAGGTGTTCTCGCCGTCGCAGCAGGACTATGACCACGCCGAGCTCATCCTGGAGGCGTACGACTACTACACGACGGTCGAGAAGCGCGGCGCGGTCATGCTGGGGGACGAGATGATCGACGAGGCCTCGCGCAAGATGGCGCTCGTCGTGGCGGCCAAGGGGCGGGCTGCCGGGCTGAGCCGTACGAAGACGTTCAGCCCGGAGGACTAAGGCCTTCAAGCCGTCAAGGCCTTCAAGCCGTCAGACCTTGAAGCCGATCGTGGTGAAGAACCAGAACGATGACGTGAGCCAGAGACAGGTCAGCGCGGTGAACGCGAACCCGCCGAGCACGGGCAGCGTCCAGCCGGGCGTGCCCCGCTTGGGCAGGACCAGCATCTTGGCCGTGAACAGCCCGTAGAAGAAGCAACCGAGCAGCGAGTGGGCGAGCACCCTGGGCACGTCGTACTGCAGCCCCAGGGCGTACAGGCAGTGGAAGGCGACGGGGATGGTCAGCAGGAAGGCCAGCCGGCCCGACCAGCGATGTACGGCCGGCGGGATGGAGATCCCGAGCCTGCCCCACATGGAATATGCGGAGACGACCTGGACGACGGCGAGCACGAACGCGCCCGTCGTCAGCCACACCTTCATCGGCAGCGCCGCGGAGAAACCGGCGGGGCCGACCGCGAAGCCGGTGGGGGTGTGGATACGACCGAAGACGCCGAGGGCGACCGCCACCAGACCGCCGACCAGCAGCGGGACCACTAAGGGAGTGATGCTGGTCGGCTTGTGCGCCGTGGCGGTCATTGCATCTCCTGGATGAAGCCGTCGACGTCCTTCGGGTTGAGGGTGGTGTCGTCATCGAGCGGCACCGGGGAAGTCGGCTGGTAGACGTTCAGTTCGGGGATCCGCAGCTGCTTCTCGTCGGAGAACGCGGCGCCGACCTGTCTGAAGCCGCCCTGCGGTTGCTTCAGTACGATCCAGCCGGCGCGGATCTTGGCGCCTCTCACCTGGGCGGTCGCCCGGTAGAGGCCCGAGGGCTTGACCACCTTGGCCGCGGAGAAGGTCCACTTCTTGCCGCCGACCTTCATCCAGCCGGTGGCCTTGCCGCCGCTCAAGGTGCCGCCGACAGCCGCGGCGCCGAAGCCCTTAAGGGTGATCTTTCCGTCTTTCTCGTTGCCCTTGAACCAGGCTTCGGTCTTGCCGTCACAGAAGTATCCGACGGTCTTGCCGTCGCGCGTGGAGATGGCGATCAGGCCGCCGTTGCCCCGTACGTAGCCTCCGTAGTCCGCCTTGTCGATGGTCTTCGCGGCGGTTTGGGTGGGTTCGGGTTCGGGGGTTGCGGCGGCAGTGGGTTCCGCCGAAGGTTCGGCGGAAGGCTCAGCCGCGGCGGCGGTCTCGGTCGCGGGGGGTTCGTTGGAGGTGGCGGCGGCCGTGTTGTTCGCCGCCGGTGTCGCGGTGATGCTGGCGACACCCAGCCCGACGGCGAGCGCGGCGCCCGCTGTCAGGGTGATGACAGGTCCCAGCCTTGACATGAACTGCTCCCAGGGTCGAAATGCTTACTCCACCGAGCATCCGCTCAAACTAACGGATCGTCTGTGAACTAATGCTCATCTCCCGGACAGAATGTAGAGATGCAGGAAAATCCTGGACCCCAGCTTCCGTACGGAACGCAGCCGCCGGGCCGACCGGCTTACCCCTACCAGCCGCCGCCCGTGCCCGCTCGGGAGCCCTGGTTCCTGCCGATGCCCCAGGGCGCGCGGTACGACCACCTGGCCAGAGTGAGTGACCGCGGCCCGTGGCGGGAGGTCGTCGGGACGATCGTGGTGGCCATCGCGTTCGTCGTCATCGGGGCGGTGGTGCTGTTCGTCGGCGCGGTGCTGGCGACGATCTTCGGCATCCCCGCGCCGCTGCGGCCCGATCAGCTGTTCGGCGATCCGGTGTTCGGGCTGGTCGTGGTGTTGCTCTCGATCGCGGCCGTGCTTCCCGCGGTGTTCGGTACGGTCGCGCTGGTCCAGCGGCGGCGGCCCGGGTCGCTCTCCTCGGTCGCCGGGCGGTTGCGCTGGCCGTGGCTGCTGCGCTGCCTGGTGCTGGCGGTGATCGCCCTGGCGCTCGGGCAGGCCGCCCAGGCCGTCGCGATGATGGTGACCGGGAAGCAGGTCACGGACATGTTCGGCTGGGCCGGGTGGAGCGCGTTCCTGCCCTCGCTGATCGCGATCGCGCTGCTCGTGCCGTTCCAGGCCGCCGCCGAGGAGTACATCTTCCGTGGCTGGATCCTGCAGGCGTTCGGGGCCCATCTGCGGAACCCGATCTGGGGGATCCTGCTCGGTTCGGCGCTGTTCGCGGCCCTGCACGGGTACACGTGGGCCGGGCTCGTCGACGTGTTCAGCTTCGGCGCTCTCATGGGGTGGCTGGCGGTGCGGACCGGGGGGTTGGAGGCGCCGATCGCGCTGCACGTGACGAACAACGTTCTCGCGTTCGGGCTCAGCGCGGCCGCGGGGGAGTTGGACAAGGCGCTACAGCAGGGGGAGGTGCCCTGGCAGGCGCTGGCGGGGACCGTGGTGCAGTTGAGCGTGTTCGCGGTTGGGGTGATGTACCTAGCTAAAAAGCGGTCAGTTGGCACTGTTTCGGGATAAATAGATAGCTGGTGCCAGGAATCTCGCTAGAGAGGTCTCGCCATTCGGGCTCAGTCGTGTTGCTCTGGATCCTGTGAGTGGGCGAGGATTCTGGAGGTGATCATCTCGGCGAGGCCGCCCTGGAACGATCCGGCAAACCTCTACCGGGCTCGTTCGCTCAGTTCGATCGGTACGTACTAGGAGGTGCGACGCGTGGCCTCCGGCCCCAGTGACCCGCCGGGTGACGACCCGCAGCCCGCGAGCGAGCCCCGGATCCGGCACTCCCCGCCGGGTCCCACCGATGATCGGACTCGGGGCTTACCCGTGTCCTCCCCCTGGGGTATGCCGCCCTTCTCCTCCCCCGTCCCCGAGGACGAGCCCCCGGACCCGCCCAAGGGGCGCCGGCCGTACAGCTCCCCGACGGTGGAACCCGTGACGGAGCCGCGCAGCCGCCCCCGCCGGGTCGTGAACCATCCTGACAAGCTGGTGGCCAGTGGCCCGCCCCGCCCCGAGGCCGAGCCTCAGGCCGAGGACGAACCCCGATCCTGGTTCGAGACGGAGGACCAGCCTCAGCACAAGGCCCCGTACAGCACGCCGGACCCCGAGGCACCTCCAGAGGAAGCCGAACAGGAGGAGGAAGGCGAGGTGCGGCGCGTCGGACGCCCGCCCGCCGGACGGCCCACGAGGCCGGACCTGCTCGTCGCGTCGGGCCCGCCCCGGCCGGGCGGCTCCAGTGGCAGGCACCACCGCGGCCCCGCTCCGTCGGCGATCCGCAGGGCGAGTCCGGTACGCCGGCGCAGCCTGGCCGCGCCGACCGCCATACTCCTGGCGCTGGTCCTGCTCGTGGCCGGCGGTGTGCTCGTGTGGCAGTGGCGCTCGTCCGACCAGCCGGGACTGGCGCTGTCCGACGGCACGGAACGCTCGGGAGACGAGCTGTTCACGGTGCCCTCGGCGGGTGACGGCTCCGACCAGAAGCTCAACGACATGACCTCCGTGGGCCGCGCCGTGGTGGCCGTCGGCAGCGACACGACGAGCCCGACGCCGCGGCCGCTGTTCCTGTTCTCGCCGGACAGCGGCAAGACGTGGCAGCTCGGCCAGGTCAGCGGGGCGAGCACCCCGACGGTTCAACGGGTCGTGGGCGGCGCCGGTCGCTGGCTGGCGAGCGGCGGCGACGGGGTGGGCGGCGAGCGCGGCCTGTGGACGAGCACCGACGGGTTCAGCTGGTCGGCCGTGGAGCAGAGCGGCCTGTCGGCGTTCAGGAACGGTGACCTGATCTCCGGCATCGCCAGGACGTCGTCGGGGTTCGTCGCGGTCGGCCGTACGACGCTCGGAAACGGCGGAAGCGGGCCCGCGGCCTGGCACTCTCCGGACGGGCGCGCATGGGAGCGGGTGGACACGAGCGGTCTCGGCGTACGCGAGCTCACCGCGGTCGTGGCCAAGGCCGACACCGTCGTGGCCATCGCCGAGTCCGGCCAGGGCGACGGCTCGCGGGTCGTCAGGTCGAGCGACGGCGGCGCCACCTACCAGGCCACCGCGTTCCAGCTGCCCGAGGCCAGGACCGGGTCGTCGGTGGCCGTACTGCCCAAGCAGTTCGTCCTCGTACCCACCAGGCAGCGTACGATCACCGGCGACGTACGCGTCTACTGCTCGCCGACCGGCGCGCAGTGGGCGCAGTGCGGCTCGATCCGCGGCTTGAGCGGTACGAGCCCCGGCATCGACTCGCTGGTCACCTATCCGTCCGGCATCGCCGCGGTCAGCCAGGCGAACCTCGGCAAGTACTCCATCCTGACCAGCTCCGACGGGCGTGGCTGGGCCAAGCGGACCGACCTCGGGAACCTGCCGGGCGCCACGCTGCGCGGCTTCACGATCTCCGACTCGGGCACCCTGTTCGCGGGCGGCGACCAGGCGACGGCGGACGTCGAGAACCAGCTCGTCCTCATGACCGCGCCCCCGCGCGGCGACGCCACACGCATCCGGCTCGCCGGTGTCGACGGCCTGTCGAGGATCGCCCGCCAGACCACCCGCCTGGCCGGTCATGACGGCCGGTACGTCGCGGTCGGTTCGGCCTCCGGCGACGCGGGCATCTGGACCAGCCTGAACTGGCAGTCCTGGACCTCCATGAGCCTCGGCGGGACGAACCAGCAGATCCTCGACGATGTCGCCTACGGCCGCCGCGGCTGGCTGGCCGTCGGCAGCACCCAGGCGGACACGTCGGTCACCGATCCGCTCCTGGTGTCCTCCGAGGACGGCCGCACCTGGAAGAAGGTGGCCGCCTCCGGCGACCTGGCCCGTACCCAGGACCACCCGTACCTGAGCATGCACGTCGTAGCCGCCGGCGAGGCGGGCTACGTGCTGGCCGGCGAGGACAGGAACGCGGCGGGCATGCCGGGCGCCGCGCTCTGGTTCACGCCTGACCTGCGCAAATTCACCCGGTCGAAGAAGCTGCCGCAGGGCGGCTCCGGTGTGCGCGTGTACGACGTGGCCGCCACGCCGTCCGGATACGTCGCCATCGGCGGCTCGGGCGGCGGCGACCAGGAGAGCGCCGTGGTCTGGTTCTCGGAGGACGGCGTCAACTGGAAGCCCCGCCATCGCCTCTCGCCCCCGGAGGCGAGTTCCGCCGGATTGCGGCAGGTAGTGGCGTACCAGGACAAGATCATCGCGATCGGAACGGCCCAGACGCCCGGCGCGCGCCGCACCTTCGCCGCGGTCTCGGAAGACGACGGTACGACCTGGCGTACGGCGTGGCTGCCTGCTGACCAGGCGGCGGCCGTGTACGACCTCGCGGCGGCGGACCAGGGGCTGGTGGCGGTCGGCTGGCACGGCGCGCCGGGGGAAGGGGACAGCGCGGTCTGGCTGTCCGAGGATGGTCTGACGTGGAACCGGGTGGATCTGACGAAGGGACGGCTGGCGGGGCAGGGGATGCAGTGGCTGGCGGCGGTGACGGTGATGGGGTCGGAGGTGGTGGCGTTGGGACGCTCTACGACCTACAACGCCGACCACATGATTCTCTGGACGTCTTCCCTTTCCTCCGACCGCTGACCTTTTCTGGCCTGATTTCACCGGGTACGGCAAAGGGGGCTCGCTGGGCTCTCCAGATGCCACCTGGACGCCCCTGACGGAGGCGCTGCCGGGCTACGACCGCCTGCCTGGAGGCCTTGCACCCATGGCGGATCCAGGCCGCTCCGCAGCCCTTTCGAGCGGCGCCGGAAACCGCCTCTGACGTGGGCAAACGCGACGTAAAACCGGTAAAATCCAGGGGTCTGGCCGCGTGGGCGGCCGTGCCCTGAGGAGGCTATGCGTGAACCGCGATATCCGTACGGCGGACGACGTTCTCAGCATGCTGGACCGGCTTTTCGCCGCGGATGCCGACCGATGGACACCGAACGCCGCCACCTGGTGGGACACGTTCTACTCCGACCGCTCCACGCAGATCCCCTTCTTCGTGGCCAAGCCGGACGAGAGCCTGGTGTCCTACCTCGAGCGCGGCCTGCTCGCCCCGGGCCGAGCCCTGGACCTTGGCTGTGGACCAGGGCGCAATGCCATCCATCTCGCCTCCCTCGGGTTCGAGGTGGACGCCGTCGATCTGTCCCCGGCCGCTGTCACCTGGGGTGAGGAGCGGGCCCGCGAGGCCGGCGTCGATGTCCGCTTCCACTGCGGCGACATCTTCTCCGTCGAACTGCCGCCCGGCCAGTACGACCTGGTCTACGACTCCGGCTGCCTCCACCATCTGCCGCCGCATCGCCGGGTGAGTTACCTGAGCCTGCTGGACCGGCTCCTCGTCCCCGGCGGTCAGCTCGCCCTCACCTGCTTCGCCGCCGGAGCCATGGGGTCCGAGCTGTCCGACGAGGAGTTCTACCGCCAGGGTCGCTTGGACGGCGGGCTGGCCTATACGCCTGAGGCGCTGCGCTGGATCTTCTCGGACTTCACCGAGGTCGAGTCGCGGCCCATGAAGGAGCAGTCGCCTGACGCGCCGGTCTTCGGCGTTCCCTTCCTGCTGACGGCGTTGTTCCGGCGCCCGGCCGCGCTCACCGACTCGTGATCGCGCCCGGCTGGCCGCGGACGCCTCTACGGCCAGCCGGCGCCGGGCACCTCGACCTCGGCCGAGAGCACCTGGCCGGTGCCGGGCGGCACCATCTCGGGCATGCCGCGCCACTCCGCCGCCACGATGAAGAGCGTCGTGCGGTCCTCGCCGCCGAGTTCGCAGGCGAAGGCGCCGCGGTCGAGGTCGATGGTCCGCACCTTCTCGCCGCCCTCGCGTACGCGGACACACTGCCGGTTGGGCACGTCGGCGTACCAGACGGCGTCCTCGGCATCGACGCAGATCCCGTCAGGGACGCCGTCCCCGAGGTCGGCCCATACCCGGCCGTTCGAGAGACCGCCGTCAGCGCCGATGTCGTACCCCATGAGCCTTTTGCCGTACGAGTCGGCCACGATCAGCGTGGAGTTGTCCCGTGTCACGGCCATCCCGTTCGGAAAGGAGATGCCGTCGGCCACGTCACGTGCCGAACCGTCGGGGCTGACCTGTGTGACGGCCCCCGGAGCGAACGCCGCGCCGCTGAGCATGTCGAAGCCCACGCGGTTGACATAGGTGTTGCCACGGCCGTCGATGACGATGTCGTTCCAGCCGCGCGCGATGCCGGTCAGGTCGGCGTGGGTCGTCAGCGATCCGTCGGGTTCCAGGCGCAGCAGCAGTCCCCGCGCGGAGTCGACGATCACCATCCGCCCATCAGGCTGCCAGGCCGTGCAGAGGGGTATCGAGTCCACCCGGGCGACGACTTCGTGCTTGCCGTCGAGGTCGAGCGCGATCACCTCGTGCGCGGTCCAGTCCGAGAAGTACAGGCGGCCGTCGTGCCAGCGTGGCGACTCGAGCAACCCGAGATCGGTGAGCCAGGTACGCAGTTCGGACATCGAAGACTCCCTTCGCGACGTCTCTGAGCGTGACGTCTATGAGGACGAGTAGCACGCATGCTGCCATTTGTAAGTGACGTAGAAGCCGAGCGGCTCGTTTCGACATCCTCGGCGGAGGTTGCTAACGTCGCGCCTACGCGAGAGGCGCGTGATCGCCGTGTGACGAGGGAGGTTGATGAATATGGCTGCCAGCAGCCGTCATCAGCATGCCCTTGTCCGGCCCGCGCGAAGCTAGCGCGGTCCGGGTCGTACCAAACGACCAGGAGTCACACGTGTCATCTTTCCCCACCGATCTGACCACTGCCCGTCTCATCCTGCGGACGTGGACCGACGGCGAGGTCGCCGCCGTCCTGGACGGCACCCGCCCGGCGCACTGGGCCGCGGACTTCCCCGCCGAAGGCGATCACGTCATCGCCGGCCTCTTCGCCGAGCACCCCGCCTGGCTGGGCGACTATGGCCACCGTCAGGTCATCGAGCGCGAAAGCGGCCTGGTGGTCGGCTCGATCGGCCTGTTCTGGCCGCCGAGCGACGGCACCCTGGAGATCGGGTACGGCATCGTCGCCTCCCGGCGAGGCCGCGGCTACGCCCCCGAGGCCACCCGGGCCCTGGCGGCGTACGCCCTCACCGCGCCAGGCGTGCACACGGTGTGCGCCAACGTGGAACCGTCGAACCCGCCCTCGATCCGCGTCCTGGAGAAGGCTGGTTTCCAGCGGTGGAGCACTGAGGAACAGATCATCCGGTTCCGCGCCATAACCCCGGACCTTTCCTAGCGGTTACATTCGCCGCGCCGAGTGTCGAAGCGGCAGCCGACGGGCTTCGGCACTCGGCGCGGCGTGGTTCGGCCGTCCGCTCGCTGCGGACAAAAATTACAGTTGATCATGGACAATTCCCGCATGCCTCTAAGGGGCCAACTTCTTCGCCAGCACCAGCTCCCGCAGTCCATTCGGCAGCTCGTCGCCGATCTGGTCCGTGTTCTCGAAACCGTTCCGCCGATACAGCGCGATCGCCTTCTCGTTGAACGGCGCGACCGCCAGCTCCAGGACCTCGGCGCCTGCCTCCACGGCCCACGACTCCACGGCTCGGATCAGCCGGTCGGCGACTCCCTGTCCCCGCGCTGCCGGGTTCACCCACATCGAGATCATTTCGGCCACGCCTTCCCGCTCGCCCGGGATCCCGCTGGCCATCCCGACAGGTTTCCCGTCGAGAAGGGCGATCAGGTCCCGTGAGCCGGGAATGCTCAGGCGGGCTCGCCAGCGCTCCTCGCGGTCGCCGTCGCCCTGCCAGTCCGCGAGCGGGACCCCGAACGCGTACGGTGCCTCCTCCAGCGCGACGAGCCGAAGCTCTCGCCAGAGGGCCCAGTCATCCGCCGACAGCTCCTGCAATTCGATCATCCAGGCAGGTTGCCGCCCCGAACGTCCTGATCGCAACCGTATTAAGCGGTCGTTGAAGGTAATTGACACACTTATCAACATCTATGAAGCTTGTCGTCATTCCGGACGGCCGAAAGGGCACCAGATGACGGCGACGGCTCGTGACCCCCAGCACATAGACCCCGCCCGCTCCCGCCGGGCCTTGATCGCCGGTTCGATCGGCAACTTCATCGAGTGGTACGAGTTCGGCGTCTACGGCTATTTCGCCACCATCATCGCCGCCAACTTCTTCACCCCCGCAGGCGCGAGCGACGTGGAAGCGCTCGTCAAGACCTACGCCTCGTTCGCCCTGGCGTTCTTCTTCCGGCCGCTCGGTGCCGCGCTCTTCGGCAGGCTCGGCGACCGGATCGGCCGCAAACCCCTGCTCATCCTGGTCGTTCTGCTCATGTCGGGGGCCACGGCACTGATCGGGGTGCTCCCGACGTACGCCACTCTGGGCGCGGCGGCTCCGTGGTTGCTGACGCTCGTCCGGATCGTGCAGGGGCTGTCGGCCGGAGGGGAGTTCGGCGGGGCGGTTTCGGTCATGACGGAGTTCGCGCCGCGTGGCAGGCGCGGGCTGTACGGGTCGTGGCAGTCGTTCACCGTGGCATTGGGGCTGCTCGGGGGAGCGGGCGCGGCGGCCCTGCTCGCGACCGCGCTGTCTCAGCAGGATCTGACGGACTGGGGATGGCGGGTGCCGTTCCTGCTGGCCCTCCCGCTCGGCCTCGTGGCGCTCTGGCTGCGGTTGCGGCTGGAGGAGACGCCGTCGTTCCAGCGGGTGAGCACGGCGGAGCCGCTCACGAAGCCGACCGCCGGTGAGGTGACCAAGGCGATCGTGCTCGGCATCGGGCGGCTCATGGGCTGGTCGGCCGCCGGGTACACCTTCCTGGTCGTCATGCCCTCCTACCTCCAGACCACGTTGAACGCCACCTTCCAGCAGGCGTTGATCGCCACGGTGCTGGCCAACCTGGGGTTCGCGCTGGCGATCATCCCGGCGGGCGTGCTGAGCGACCGGATCGGCAGGCGGCCGGTGATGCTGGCGGGGGCGATCTCGGTCATCGTGCTCGCCTTCCCCCTGCTGAACCTGCTCCAGGACCCCGGCGCCCCGAGCTGGGCCAAGGGACTGGCCGTGCTGGTGGCCGGGGTCGCGGTCGGTCTGATGGCGGGACCGGGGCCGGCGATGCTGGCGGAGATGTTCCCGACCACGGTTCGCTACACAGGCCTGGGGCTGGCGTACTCGCTGTCGAACGCGGTGTTCTCCGGGTCGGCGGGTCTGATCATCACCGAGCTGATCAAGACGACCAAGGACGTCGACATCCCCGCCTACTACGTGGTGGCGGCCTGCGTCGTGAGCGCCGTGGCGCTGCTGAGCCTCCGGGGCGACGACCATCGCACGGACCTGCGCGCTTGAGGCGGGGCGTCATGCCGGTAGCGCGTCCCAGGCCGTCAGCGCCTCCAGCAGGCCGTCCGTGAGTACGAGCCGTGCCAGGTCGTCCCGGGAACACCAGCGGGCGTCGGCGGCGTCGTCGCCCGCGGCGAGCGTGCCGTCCGTGACGGTGGCGCGGTAGTCGCGGATCTCGTACGTCACGCCGTCCGGCCCGGGGCGGTCCACGGTGCCCACGAGGGGGCCGACCGTGACGAGCAGGCCGGTCTCCTCCAGGACCTCGCGTCGCAGGGCGTCGGCGTCGGTCTCGGCGGGCTCCACCCGGCCGCCCGGGATCGACCACAGGCCCGCGCCCGGCGGGTGACCGCGCTTGATCAGCAGGAGCCGGTCAGAGGCGTCGACGATGATCGCGCCCACGCAATTTACGCGCACACGGTCAAGATTACGACCAGACACCGGATGCGGCCTTGACGCGGCGGTACCCGAGGACGCAGCGTGAGTAGCTGTGAGAGCGGTTCCAACCTGCCCACGGTGTTTTGGTCCGCTTCATGGGCCGAGTGCCTGGTCGAGTGCGTGGCGATGCGATGCGCACGGTGATGTCCTGCCCTACCAGCCGCCCTGGCCGCCGTCCGCCAGAGCGGTCGAGGTGTTGCGGAAGAGCTCGATGGTGCCCGTGTGGCTGCCATGGCCGTTGCCGCCCGGCTGGCTGGTCACCGGCTTCGCGGAAGCGGGCGACGAGCGTACCGGGGGGCGGGCCAGCGTGGTCGCGCTGTGCGGGCCTTCGCTGACCCAGGGGCCCGCCGACCTGCTGGTCATCGCCGAGGAACCCGGCGTCGGGCTGGGCGCCGCGTTCGCCGGGCTGGACGGTCCCGATCCCGGAGAGGGGTTCGACTCCGGGCCGCCGAACGCGAAGATCGGGGTGCTCGGGCACCCGACGGCGCTGTGGTGCGTGAGCGCGGCGGCCGACCGGGCCGTCTACGCCGGCGAGGCGAGGGGCAACTGGCTGTGGACGATCGCCTGGCCCGCCGACGCCGGCTGCCTCATCGGGCTCGCCGAACTGAGCCTCCACGACCTGCGCGATCTCGAGCTCGACCTGCCTTTCGGCGCGTTCTCGCCGAGGCTGGGACACTAGGTACCCGACGAGTCACCGTCAACGCGATTCGCGTCGTCACTCAGACGGACTAGAGTTCGGAGACGTGACAGCGCGTATCGAGCGAGTGGTGAGCGAGGGTGTCGTCGACGTCGACGGCACCGAGCACAAGGTCGAGAACAACATCTGGATCGTCGGCGACGACGAAGAGGTGATCGTGATCGACCCGGCGCGTGACGCCGACAAGATCCTGGAGAAGGTCGGCGAGCGAGAGGTGCTCGCCGTGATCTGCACCCACGGTCTGCCCGACCATGTCGGCGCCGCCATCGAGGTGGCCAGCAGGGACGAGGCGGTGATCGCCCTCCACCCCAAGGACAAGCCGCTCTGGCGGGAGACCTGGACCGAGACCTGGCCCGACATCGACATGGAGGACGACGGCATCTTCGCCGTCGCCGACGTGCGGCTCGATGTCATGGAGACGCCCGGCGTCACGCCCGGCGGGGTCTCGCTCTACTGCGAGGGGCTCGGGGTGGTGTTCACCGGCGAGACGCTGCAGGCCGACGGGCCCGGCAAGATCGGTGGCGAATACCCCGACCTCAACTACCAGCTCAACGCGATCGGCGCGCGGCTGTTCACGCTGCCCGCCGAGACGCGGGTGCTGGCCGCCCACGGCGACGAGGTGACGGTCGGCGACCTGGAGCCGCACTTCGGCGACTGGCAGCTCAGCGAGTCGTCCGACACGGACGAGGGCCCGCTCACCGACGGCACCAAGGCCGCCGGGATCAGGCTCGATCCGGGTGATGGCCGGAGTGTATGACCAGCTTCCGCTGGAAGGGATGCCGCGACGGCTCTATTCGTGCACGCCGTCGCGGCTGAACGCCTGGCTCGACTGCCGCCGCCGCTACCGGTTCACCTACCTGGACCGGCCGCAGCCGTCCAAGGGGCCGGCGTGGGCGCACAACAGCGTCGGGGCCAGCGTGCACAACGCGCTGGCGGCCTGGTGGCGTGAGCCGTACGAGCGGCGGACGCCACTGACGGCGGCCATCCTGCTGACCAACGGGTGGATCACCGAGGGGTTCAGGGACGCGGACCAGTCGGCGCAGTGGCTCGGGCGTGCCCGCGACCTCGTGTCCGGATATGTCGGCACACTGGATTCGTCGGATGATCCGGTCGGCGTCGAGCGTACGGTGGCCACCCGCACCAAGATCATCGCTGTGTCCGGCCGGATCGACCGGCTCGACCGGCGGGGTGACGAGCTGGTGGTGGTCGACTACAAGACCGGGCGGCGGCCTCTCACCCAGGACGACGCGCGGTCCTCGCTCGCGCTGGCCGTCTACGCGATCGCGGCCTCCAGGATGATGCGCACCCCGTGCCACTCGGTCGAGCTGCACCACCTGCCGACCGGCGAGATCATCGAATGGCGCCACACCGAGGAGTCCCTCGCGCGCCACCTGGGACGCGCGGAGGAGGTCGGGGTCGAAGCCGCCACCGCCGACGAGCGCTACCGCGAGGTGATGGGCGCACCGGGTCCCGTACGCGCCCGCTCCTCCGGCGCGGCGAGCCGCCGGACATCGGGTACGACATCTGATCCGGTCCCGGGTACGACCGGAAACGGCGGCTCGGGTGCGACCGGTGGGTTTGCCGGAGAGCGTCCGCACGTCGGGCCCCCGGCCATGTCGCCCGAGCTGGACGAGATGTTTCCCCCCAACCCCGGCCCGCTCTGCGGTTGGTGCGACTTCCGGCGCCACTGCCCCGAGGGCATGGCCGCCGCCCCCGAGCACCGCCCCTGGGACGCCCTGGCCGAATAACGACGGCAACCCGGCCATGACCATGGTTGGACATATCCGGTTATGGTCGGGTTGTGGGTCGGGTGGGGCGTCTGCCGGTGGCTGTGGCGCTCGGCGCGTTGTTCAACCCGCTGAACTCGTCCATGATCGCCATAGCTCTGGCCCGCATCGAGGCCGAGTTCCACGTCGGCGTCGTCGCCGTCACCTGGCTGGCCGCGGGCTTCTACCTGACGGCCGTCGCCGTGCCGCCGGTCATGGGCGCGCTGGCCGACAGGTTCGGTCCGCGGCGGGTGTTCTGCGCCGGGCTGATCATGGTGGGACTGACCGGTGCCCTCGCCGCCGTGGCCCCCACCTATCCCGTCCTGGTGGTGGCCCGGCTGCTGCAGGCGTTCGGGAGTTGCGCGACGCTCCCGGCCGGGATGGCGATCATCACGGCGACGGCGGAGAAGGGGCGGCCGCCGCCCCGCGTCATCGCGATGATCTCGATGGTGCTGACGGCCAGCGCCGCCGCGGGGCCGGTGCTGGCGGGGTTCCTGGTCAGCTTGTGGGGTTGGCGGGCCATCTTCCTGGTCAACGTCCCGCTCGCGGCGCTGGCGCTCGTGCCGGCGTTGCGCTGGCTGCCCAAGGTGGCTCCGGTTCGGCGGCGGCGGGCGTGGCTGCCCAGGCCGCGGCCCGCGCTGCTGGCGACGTACGGGTTGTTCGCGCTGGTCAATGTGGTGTTCTATCTGGCGTTCATCATGGTGCCGCTCTGGGCGCAGCGCTCGGGCGGGCTGCCGCCGCATCTCGCGGGGCTGCTGGTGCTGCCCATGGCCGTGTCGGCGATCGTCATGACGCCCGTGGCGGTGGCGCTGGCCGCGCGGGCGGGGTTGCGGGCCGTGCTGCTGGCGAGCGCGGCGCTGCTCCTGGCCGGATCGTGCGTGATGTTCTGGGCCGGGCCCATCGGTCTGGTGCTGGTGACCACGTCGCTGATCGGCCTGGCGTCAGCGTTCAGCCAGTTCGGCCTGAACTCGCTGGTGTTCGTCCACGCCGACCGGAACGAGACCGGCATGGCCGTGGGCCTGTTCCAGGCGTCGCGGTACATCGGAGCCGCCACGGCCGCCTCGATCACCGGTGTGCTGTTCGACCCCGCGAGCATGGGCCCCAGCGGCTGGGTCATGGTCACGGCCTCGACCCTCATCCTGCTCGCCGGATTTATCATCCCCGTCGAGACATCGGATGAAGAATCCCGCCAAAACCAATAGAAACCGGCTATAAGCCTAAATTCCCCTGGATAGCTCCGACCTAAGCCATTGACGGCAAGCGCCGTAGGCAGTCATATCGGGTGTAACCCCCTACTGAAAGGCAGGTGCGCATGTCCCAGCCGAAGGAACAGGGCAAGCAACCACCCAGGATCCATGCGAAGAAGGTCAAGGCCCGCGGCGAGGAGACGACCTGGCACAAGCCCGACTACCAGGTGGTCGAGGCGTCGATGGAGATGACCGCGTACTTCCTGGCCACCAGGTAACCGGACACCGCCATGCGACTGCAGGTGCTCGGCACCGCGGCCGGTGGCGGCGTGCCCCAGTGGAACTGCGCGTGCCCTGGCTGCTCCGGGGCACGCGCTCATCCGGGCCGCCGCAGGCGCCACGCCAGCCTGGCCGTACAACTGGACGACGGGTGCTACGTCGTCAACGCCACGCCCGACATCGCCGACCAGATCGAGGCGTGCGCGTGGCTGCGGCCGGGACCGGGGCCGCGCGAGTCGCCGCTGAAGGGCGTCATCCTCACCGACGCCGAGCTCGACCACACGATCGGCCTGCTCAGGCTCAGGGAGGCGGACGAGCTGGAGGTCCGCTGCACCCCGGTGGTACGCCAGGCGCTGCGCCCCTTCGCCGACATCCTCCGCCCCTACCTGCGGCTCTCCTGGGCCGACGCCGACCTCATCCCGATCTCGGCCAAGCGCCCCCGGTACGCCGGCTCCCCGGAGGCCCCGGACTGGGTGTCCGCCCTGCGGCTTATGGGAGGAGCGGTGGTCTACGCCCCCGCCATGGGCGTGTGGCCCGACGAGCTGGACGAAGCCGAATGCGTCATCATCGACGGCACGTTCTGGGACGACGAGGAGCCCCGCCGTACCGGAATCTCGGAGAAGACCGCCACCCAGATGGGCCACCTGCCGATCGAGGCGACCATGGAGCGCCTGTCCCGGCTGCCGGGCCGCCGCCTGTACACCCACCTCAACAACACCAACCCCCTCGTGGACCCGGCGGCCGAGCAGCACAAGGTGCTCGCCGAGCTGGGGATCGAGGTGGCCGCCGACGGGATGGTGATCGACCTGTGAACGGCTTCGAGGCCGAGCTGCGTGCCGTACCGGAGAAGCGCTACCACCACCTGCACCCCTTCAACCAGCGCATGCACGCGGGCGAGCTGACCCGTGACGAGCTGCGGGGCTGGATACTCAACCGCTTCCACTACCAGCGGCACATCCCGATCAAGGACGCGTTCATCCTCGGCAAGCTGGAGACGCCCGAGCTGCGCAGGACGTGGCTGCGCCGGATCCAGGACCACGACGGCACCGCGCCGGGCGAGGGCGGCATCGAGCGGTGGCTGCGCCTCGGCGAGGCGGCCGGGCTGGAGCGGGCCCTGCTGCTGTCGGGCGAGGGCGTGCTGCCGGGCGTACGGCTGGCCGTCGACGGCTACGTGAACCTGTGCCGTAACGGCTCCGCGCTCGAAGCCGTGGCCGCCTCGCTGACGGAATTGTTCGCACCGGACCTGATGCGTACGCGGATCGCCGCTTTCGAGCAGCATTACCCGTGGATCGACCCCGAGGGGCTGCGTTACTTCCGCGTACGCGTCTCTCAGGGCCGCCAGGACAGCGGCGAAGCCCTCGCCCTGGTCCAGGAGTGGGCACGGACCCGTACGGACCAGGAGAAGGCCATCACGGCCCTCGGCTACAAGTGCGACGTGCTGTGGGCGCTGCTCGACGCGGTGGACGGGGCTTACTGATGACCTGGCGCCCCGCACTGTCCCGCGCGGCCATGCTCCGCCACGATCCGGTACGGCAGGCCGACCTGCTGATCGTGCCCGAGCGGATCGTCGTGCTGAACGAGGAGGCGGCGACCATCGTCGGCCTCTGCGACGGCGAACGGACCGTGGCCGACATCGTCGCGGAGCTCCCCGAGGGCGTGGCGGCGGATGTGGTGGAGTTCCTCGACCGGGTGCGCGGGGAGGGGTGGCTGCGGTGAGCGCGCCCTGGGCCATGCTGGCCGAGCTCACGCACGCGTGCCCGCTGCGCTGCCCGTACTGCTCCAACCCGGTCGAACTGGCGGCCAGGTCGAGCGAACTGAGCACCGGCGAGTGGCAGCGGATCATCGCCGAGTCGGCGGGGCTCGGCGTGGTGCACGCGCACCTGTCCGGTGGCGAGCCGCTGCTCAGGCCGGATCTGGCGCCGATCGTGGCGGCGGCCGAGGGGGAGGGCGTCTACACCCAGCTCGTCACCAGCGGGGTCGGGCTCACGGAGCGACGGCTCGGCGAACTCGCCGAAGCGGGGCTGCGGAGCGTGCAGCTGTCGGTCCAGTCGGCGACCGGCGCCGAGTCGGACCGGATCGCCGGAGTCGCCTCGTTCGCGTGGAAGGAGCGGGCGGCCGCCGTCGTGGCGGCGAGCGGGCTGCCGTTCGGGCTCAACGTGGTGCTGCACCGGGAGAACCTCGACGCCGTCGGCGAGATCATCGAGCTGGGACTGTCGTGGGGGGTGGAGCGCATCGAGCTGGCCAACACCCAGTTCTACGGGTGGGGGCTGCTCAACAGGGCCGCGCTCTTGCCCACCAGGGAGCAACTCGCCCGCGCCGCGGCCACAGTCGTGAAATATCGGGAAAAAACGGATGTTGAGCTGATCTGGGTGATCCCCGATTATTTCGACGGCGTGCCGAAGCCCTGCATGGGCGGCTGGGGCGCGATCTCGATCACCGTCGCGCCCGACGGCCGGGTGCTGCCCTGCCCGGCGGCCTACGACCTGCCGCTGGAGCCGCCGAACGCCCGTGACCACTCGATCGGCTGGATCTGGGAGCACTCACCCGCGTTCAACGCCTACCGGGGCACCGGCTGGATGCGCGAGCCCTGCGCGAGCTGCCCGCGCAAGGAGCTCGACTTCGGCGGCTGCCGCTGCCAGGCGTACGCGCTCACCGGCGACGCCGGCCGCACCGACCCGGCCTGCGGGCTGTCACCCGACCACCATCTCCTCGACGAGCTGGCCGGCGGCGGCACGTGGACCTTCAGGCGGCCAGCCCCTTCGGCCGGCGCCGCGGATCGGTCAGCCCCCTGAGCCCCTTGGTGGTGTCGTAGCCGGCGGCACCGAGCCGCTCGCGGGCGGCCCGCAGCATCTCCCTGGTCGACGGCATGAACGCGTGGTCGTGCAGCGGCTCGGGCAGGGAGTTCATGGCGAGCCTGAACGCCTTCAGCCCGGCCGTCACCGTGGCCCGCGGCACCTCCGGCAGCACGCCGTACATCTGCCTGGCCCAATCCGGCAGCGTGTAGTAGCACAGCGCGCCGAACGGGAAGTAGGCAGGTTTGCCCGGCGTGAGTGCCCGCAACTCCTGCGGCAGCCTCGGCCAGAGCAGGAACCGCACGGTCGAGGCGGCCTCCTCGGTGACGCGCAGGGTGGGCCGTACCTGCTTGAAGTAGGCGTCCATCTCCGCGCACGAGCCGGGCACGTCCTCGGGGTGCAGGCCGACGTAGGAGGCGCTCCTGCGCTGCTCCCGCAGGTAGGAGTCGGCCTGGCGCTCAGTGAGCCCCAGACCGCCGCGCCTGGCCACCTCCAGGTAGGACGAGATCTCCGCGCAGTGCACCCAGAGCAGCAGCTCGGGGTCGTCGACCCGGTGCGTCCTGCCGGTGTCGGGGTCGCTGACGCGCAGGCTCTTGTGGATGCCGCGCACCCGGCGGCCGATCTCGTCGGCCTCGGCCGGGCTGCCGAACGTCGTGCGGCCCACGAAGTCGGCGGTGCGGCGCAGCCGGCCGAACGGGTCCTGCTGGAAATTGGAGTTCTGCCAGACGCCGCGCATCGCTATGGGGTGCAGCGCCTGGAGCATCAGGCCGCGTACGCCGCCGACCCACATGGAGCGGTCGAGGTGCACCAGCCAGGTCGCGCTGTGCGGCGGCTGGACGACGATGTCTTCGCTACTCGTCATAGTAAGTAGATAATTACACGGCATTAGACCATGTGTCCAAGTGCGGGCTCTCGACGGCGTTCCAGAACCGGATCAGCGCCGCGGCCGTGGTCTCCGGAGCCTCGACGGCGGGCGAATGGGCCGCGCCGGGCAGGACCACGCACTCGGCCTCCAGCCTGGCCGCCATCTCCGACTGCAGCTCGGCTGGCCAGCCGTCGTCGTGCTCGCCGTACAGGACGAGCGTGGGCACCTCGATCTGCCTGAGCTCGTCAGTACGGTCGGGCGCGTTCAGCGTCTGCTCGGCCATCCGCGACAGGGCGGTCGGCGAGTTGGCCAGCAGGCGCTTGCGCAGAAAGGCGATGATCTCGTCGGGGACGCCGTTGGCCAGCGCCTCGGGCTCCATCTTGGTGGCCCAGACGTGCTCGAGCCCCCGGACCGGGACCTCCTTCAGCAGGGCCCTGCCGTTGCGTGCCCGATCGCCCACGATGGCGGACGGCCCTGAGCTCATCAGGGTGAGCGAGGCGAACTTCGTCCGGCCGTCGATGACCGCCTCGCGCGCGACGAGCCCGCCGAAGGAGTGCCCGACCAGGTGCATCGGCTCGTCGCCGCCGCTGAGCGTCTGGGCCAGCAGGTCGACGTCGGCGCCGAGCGCGGCGCACGTGTAGGCGCCGGGGTCGTCGGGACCTGGCGTCTCGTACTGCCCGCGCAGGTCGACGGCCACCACCCGGCGGCCCGACAGGGCCAGGGTCTGCAGGACCGCGATGAAGTCTTCCTTGCTGCCGGTCAGCCCGGGGATCAGGAGGGCGGGCCAGCGCTCAACCACACCGCTGACCGGAAGCGCCTCAAGGGCCGCGAAGGTGCCCTGGGCCGTTTCGATCTTGTGCGGTGCAACGCCAGGAGGCAGGTCGAGGAATCGCGGCGTACTCACGTGAGGCAACAATACCCAGAGGTCAGGGCCTAGACACCGGCATACTCCGTACGCTGGTGCGAGTTCGCGGAAAGTTGTCCGGTTATGTGGTGAAAACGCGGCAGGCGCGCACCGCGGGATGCGGTACGCGCCTGCTTCTGTTCAGCCTTCTGTCCCCGCGTCTGCCAGGTGTCTAGCCGACGCGGCGGCGGTTGCCACCGCCGTTGTTACCGCCACTGCCGCCGCGCGGCTGGCGGCGCGCCTGCTTGCGCTCGGTGGCCGCCGACGGGGCGATGTCGTCGTCGTCCGTGGCCAGATCGGGTGACTGGAAGATCACCATGAACGGGCTCGCGGGGACGATGCGGTCCGGCTCCTGGCGCACCGGGGGCGGCGGCGTGGAGAAGCTCGTCTCGGCGATCGGCGCCCGTTCCATGACCCGTTCCTCCACGACCTGTTCCTCCGTGATCCGCTCCCCTGCGGGAGCCTGCTCGACGACCTGCCTGCGCTCGGCGGCGGGCTTGCGCTCCCTGGTGGGCTTCCGCTCGGCCACGGGCTTCCGCTCGGCCTGCTGCTCGACAACCGGCTCGCGGTCGGTGAGCGGGGCCTCCGGGGCGTCGGCGAGGGCGTTCTCGATGGCGGCCGAGGCGGCCCCCCTGCGAGTGCGACCGCGCCGCGGCTCGGTGGCCGCCTCGATCTCGTCAGCTGAAATGATGGCGGGTGTCTCCTCCGTCTTTCTGGCGGTCGACTTGCTGGAGCGACTGGGCACGGGCTCGACCTCCGGCGTCTCGACGGGTGCGGTGCCCTCTTCTGCGGGCAGTCCGCCGCGGGTGCGGCGGCGCTGGCGCGGCGTGCGCGCCGGACGCTCCTCGCGCTCGTCACGGCGCTCGTCACGGCGGCGACCGCCGTTGCGAGTGCGCGTCCTGCCGGTCTCGCCGAGGTCCTCGATGCGCTCCGCCGACAGGCCCGCCCGCGAACGGCTGGCATGCGGCAGGACGCCCTTGGTGCCCTCGGGGATGTTGAGCTCGGTGAAGACGTGCGGCGAGGTGGAGTAGGTCTCCTCGGGCTCGGCGAAGTCGAGCCCGAGCATCTGGTTGATCATCTTCCAGCGGGTCAGCTCCTCCCACTCCACGAACGTGACCGCGATGCCCGTGCGCCCGGCCCGGCCGGTGCGGCCGGTGCGGTGCACGTAGGTCTTGTCGTCGGTGGGGCAGTCGTAGTTGACCACGTGGGTGACATCGTCGATGTCGATGCCGCGGGCCGCCACGTCGGTGGCGACCAGCACGTCGATCTTGCCACTGCGGAACGCGCGCAGGGCCTGCTCGCGCTGGCCCTGGCCGAGGTCGCCGTGGACGGCCGCGACCGCGAAGCCGCGGGTCTCGAGCTGCTCCGCGACCATGTCGCAGGCCCGCTTGGTCTCACAGAAGACCATGGTGAGCCCGCGGCCCTCGGCCTGGAGCAGCCGGGCGACGATCTCGATCTTGTCCATCCGGTGGGCGCGCCACACGATCTGGCGTACCTGCGGGTGCGGGATGCCCTCGCCGCCCTCGCCGTTCTCGTGCTCGGCCCGTACGTGCGTGGGCCGGTTGAGGTATTTGCGGGACAGCGCGACGATCTCGCCGGGCATGGTCGCCGAGAACAGCATGGTCTGCCGCTCGTCGGGGATCAGCTTGAAGATCCGCTCGATGTCGGGCAGGAACCCCAGGTCGAGCATGCGGTCGGCCTCGTCGAGCACCAGTGAGGTGATCTGGCTGAGGTCGAGGTGCTTCTGCTTGACCAGGTCGAGCAGCCGCCCGGGGGTGCCGACGATGACGTCGACGCCCGCCTTGAGCGCTTCGACCTGCGGCTCGTACGCCCGGCCGCCGTAGACGGTCAGGACCCGCGAGCCGAGCTTGCCGGCGGCGGTGACCAGGTCTTCGCTGACCTGTACGGCCAGCTCGCGGGTGGGCACGACGACCAGCCCGCGTGGCTTCTTACGGTTCTTACGCGGTTTGCCGATGCCCTGGAGCATCGCGATGCCGAACGCGTAGGTCTTTCCCGTGCCTGTGCGTGCCTGACCGATCAGGTCCTGGCCGCTCAGCGCGAGCGGGAGTGCCATCTCTTGGATGGGGAACGGTGTGGTGATGCCCTCGGTCTCGAGGGCATCAGCGATCTCAGGTGTGACTCCGAGGTCTCGGAAAGTCGTCAGCGTGGCCTGCCTCAGTCTCAAATGAAGGCGGGCCTGCCGGGACCGACGGGCGGAAAACAAACCCCGTGCCTGGGTCCTCGCGGTAGAGCCAGCCCTCTCGCGTCATCGCGACCGCAGACCCGGGAGTGGGGGGTTAACGGGGAATTCCCCCGAATTAACACAGTGCGGTCGCACTTTCACAGAGCAGTGTACTCGATACCACAACGTTGGCCGAGTTTCCGAATGTTCCCGAAGTACGCTGCCTTCCATGAACGAGTCTCCAGGAGTCGTCGATCTGCTCGGTGTGCTGGCTTATGCCGAGCTCAGCGCCTTCACGCGGATGACCGAGGACGCGGCGTCACTCGCCCCCTCCTTGGCCGATCAGGTCGCGCTGAGCGAACTGGCCGTGGCCGAATACGCCCACTTCCGTCTGTTGCACGACCGGCTGACCGAGCTCGGCGCCGATCCCGAACAGACGATGTCCCCGTTCGTCGAGGCGCTGGACGCCTGGCACACCCAGACGGCTCCGGGCGACTGGCTGCAGGCGCTGGTCAAGGCGTACGTGGGTGTGGGCATCGCGCTCGACTTCTACCGGGAGGCGGCCAGGCACCTCGACCCGTCGATCGCGAAGCTGGTCGATGAGGTGCTCGTGGACGAGGGGCGCTCGGAGTTCGCGGTGGAGCGGGTCAGGGCCGGTCTCGTGGCCGACCCGACGGCGAGCGGCCGGCTGGCGCTGTGGGCGCGGCGGCTGGTCGGCGAGGCGCTCAGCCAGGGGCAGCGGGTCGCGGCGGCCCGGCCGGAGCTGGCGCTGCTGCTGGTCGAGTCGGCGTCCGACGACCAGGCGCAGATCTCCCGGTTGTTCGCCAAACTGACCGAGGAACACGGCAAGCGGATGGCCGCCCTCGGCATCTGAAAGTCTGGATCGCTCCGCTCAAGCGAGGGTACGGCGCTTGCCGCCGCACCCCGCTCGAGCCGCTAGAGGGTGCCTCCGAAGCCGACGGGCCTTGACTCGTCCTCGCCGATCTCGATGAAGCCGATCGACGCGACCGGCACGATCACGCGCCGCCCCTTCGCGTCGGTGATGGAGAACACGCCGCGATCGGCGGCGAGCGCGTTTCTGATCTCCTCTTCGACCTGCTCGGACGATAGTTCGGTCTCGACGACGAGTTCGCGGTGTACGGAGCGTACGCCGATCTTGACTTCCATCATGCTCCCTTTCGACGGGGCCGGCTCACCCCATCGTCGCCGCTGACCGGCCGGGAAACGCAGTTGATCGCGCCCAGCGAACGGGTTTAAGCCGTACGCGGAAAACCGCTGATGCCGCGCCAGGCCAGCCGGGCCATGAGCTGCTCGGCCGCGTCCTTCGGAATGGAGCCGTGCGTGGTCACCCAGTAACGGGCGCTCACC
Organism: Nonomuraea sp. NPDC049269; assembly: GCF_043197155.1. Lineage (NCBI taxonomy): Bacteria > Bacillati > Actinomycetota > Actinomycetes > Streptosporangiales > Streptosporangiaceae > Nonomuraea > Nonomuraea sp. NPDC049269. Next base: position 20,997 of record NZ_JBICSO010000006.1, on the reverse strand, counting down.
TCGGCCATGCCGACCAGCCCGACACCGAGCAGGTGGGCCTCGTCGCTGGTGCAGCCGGTGTCCTCCTGGATCACCGCGCTGACCATTTCCGCGCATTCCTGCAGCGAGCGCTCCACGCGCTGGCGCACCGGCGCCACGTTGCGCAGGTCCGACTCGAAGACGAGCCGGAACGCCTCGCCCTGGGTGGAGACGAAGGAGTAGAACGCGCTGAACGTGGCCTGCACGCGGAGTTTGTTCTCGTGCGTGGACGCCAGCGCCTCGCGGCAGCGGTTGACCATGTCGTCGACGTGCAGGTCGAGCAGCGCGAGGTAGAGCTCCAGCTTGCCGGGGAAATGCTGGTACAGGACGGGTTTGCTGACTCCTGCCCGGTCGGCGATCTCGTCCATGGCGGCCGCGTGATAGCCGTTCTCCACGAACACTTCCTGCGCGGCGCTGAGTAGCTGCCGGCGGCGGGCCAGTCGGGGCAGCCGAGTGCCCCGGGGCTTGGCGTCCGGGGTTGCGGTCACGCTGGTCTCCATGGGTCTCTGAGTCGGCTGTTCGGACATCCTACGTGCGGCTCAGCGGCTCATCAGCGATAGTCGTCATCATCGAGGTCCACCTCGCGGGCCTGCTCGGCGGCGTCGGCGGGATCGACCTCCAGCGGGGTCTCCCGGAGCGTCCCGCCCCCGGCGCCGCGAATCAGGACGTGCTGTTCGGCGGCGTCGGCCTCGGGAGCCTCGACCGGGAGTTCTTCCATCATCTCGTCGAAGGGGAGGTCGTCCCCACGTACGTCCATCTCCGACATTGCAGTCCCCTTCTAGGTGCGGACGGAACCAGACTACGCCTGACCGAAAAGGTCGCCGTGTTCCTCGACCCTGGCCAGTACGTCGTGTGTCGCGAACACCAGGTCCTCCGGATGCTCGCAGCCTTCGACCTCCTTCCACAGCAGCGGCGTCGAGACCGTGGGCCGCTCCCCGGCCCGCAGCGAGTAGGGGGCCACGGTGGTCTTGGCCGGGTTGTTCTGGCTCCAGTCGATGAACACCTTGCCGGGGCGGGCCTTCCTGGCCATCACGCTGACCACCTGCTCGCGGTGCGCCTTCTCCAGCACCTGGGCCAGCCTCTTGGCGTACGCCGAGGGCTCCTCGCGGCCGTCCCAGTCCGCGTACAGCTGCATGCCCTTGTTGCCGCTGGTCTTCGGCCGGGCGGTGAGGCCGTCGGCGCGCAGCACCTCGCGCAGCATGAGGGCCACCCGGCAGCACTCCACGATGGTCGCCGGCAGGCCCGGGTCGAGGTCGAACACGAGCGTGTCGGGCGGCAGCGCCTCGCCGTCGGCGGACACCCGCCACTGGGGCACGTGCAGCTCCAGGGCCGCCAGGTTGGCGTAGTAGACGAGCGAGGGCAGGTCCTCGATGACGGCGAAGTCGATGGTCTCGCGGTTCTTGGTGCTGCCCGGCACGGGCAGGGTGACCCTCCTGATCCAGTCCGGGGTGTGCTCGGGCGCGTTCTTCTCGAAGAAGGACTGGCCGGTCACGCCGTTGGGGTAGCGCTTGACGGTGAGCGGCCGGCCTTCGAGGTGCGGCAGGAGTACGGGGGCGACGCGGCTGTAGTAGTCGATCACCTCGGCCTTGGCGAATCCGGCCTCGGGATAGAGCACCTTGTCCAGGTTGCTCAGCGTCAGCTGCCGCCCGCCGACCTTCACCGGCACCTTCTGGGGACTCACAACGTCACCTCCGAAGGGAGTTTGTCCGGGCGCAGCCCGCGCCACACGGGGTGGCGCAGTCGCAGATCGTCGGTCCACATCGTGTAGGCCACCTCCCCGACGAGCTCGGGTCTAACCCATCGGTTGCGCCACGGGACCTCGTTCTGGAAGGGACTGCGCGGGATCTCCAGCGGGCGCAGGAACGCGTCGAGCTGGTCGAGCACGTCCTCGGTGAAGCCGGTGCCGACGTGCCCGACGTAGGTCAGGCCGGGCTCCGTGAACACGCCCATGATCAGCGAGCCGACCCCGCCCGACCTGCGGCCCTTGCCGGGTTTCCAGCCGCCGATCACGACCTCCCGCGTGCTGAGATGCTTCACCTTGATCCACCATGGCGAGCGGGTGCCCGGCCGGTACGGCGAGTCGAGCCGCTTGGCGACCACGCCTTCGAGCCCCTGCTCCTTGGTGGCGGCGAGGAGGTCGGAGTCTCCGGGGAAGTACGGCGGGGCGCCGACGTCCAGCTCGTCGAGGAGGCTGCGCCGGTCGCGGTACGGCAGGTCCAGCAGGGTGATGCCGTCGAGGTAGAGCAGGTCGAAGGGCAGGTAGGTGACCGGATACAACTTCAGCATCGTCTCTTCCGGATCGGTGAGATGCATGCGGTGCTGCAGCCGGACGAAACTGGGGCGGCCGCGCGGGTCCAGCGCGACGACCTCCCCGTCGATCACCGCATTCTTCACTCCGAACCCCGAAATTTCGGGATACCGGCGGGTGTAATCGGCTCCATGCCTTCCCGTCACCTTCAGGGCACCGTTGCGGTGGAGGATGGCGCGGATGCCATCCCATTTGACCTCCAGGCCATACCGCTCGCGATCCGGGGGTAGTTGCCCAGGTGCGGCGAGCATCGGTTCGATTGGGTATGGCATTGGCGACCCCATGAGGGGGTATGTGCCCATATGGCGAGCCCGCTAGAGCTGAGGAGTGCCCATGCGGAGCATCTGGAAAGGGGCGATCTCCTTCGGCCTCGTGACGATTCCCGTCAAGCTCTATTCGGCGACCGACCAGAAGGACGTCACCTTCCACCAGGTGCACCGCGAGGACGGCGGCAGGATCCGCTACAAGCGCGTGTGCACGCTCGACGGTGAGGAGGTCCCCTACGCCGACATCGCCAAGGGCTATGAGCTGGCCACCGGCGAGATCGTGGTGCTGACGGACGAGGACTTCGAGGACCTGCCGCTCAGCACGTCACGCAGGATCGACGTCCTCCAGTTCGCGCCGGCCGAACAGATCGACCCGATCTACTTCGCCAAGTCGTACTACCTCGAACCGGACGCGCAGGGCGCCAAGCCGTACGTGCTGCTGCGCAACGCCCTGGAGAGCTCGGGGCAGGTCGCTGTCGTCAAGGTGGCGCTGCGGCAGCGGGAGTCGCTGGCCACGCTCAGGGTGCGTGACGGGGTGTTCGTGCTGGAGACCATGTACTGGCCGGACGAGATCCGCGTGCCCGACTTCGGTTTCCTCGAAGAGGACATCGAGGTACGGGCCCAGGAGCTCAAGATGGCCGAGTCGCTCATCACCACGATGGAGGCGGACTTCGACGCGACCGAGTACCACGACGCCTACCGCGAGGCACTGCAGCAGGTGATCGAGGCGAAGGTGGAGGGCAAGGAGGTCGTCGCGCCGCCGGCGGGCGAGGAGGAGGCGGGTCCCGCCGTCGACCTCATGGCCGCGTTGCGGGCGAGCGTCGACGCGGCCAAGCGCGAGCGTTCCGGCGCGGCCGCCAAGCCCAAGAAGACCGCCAAGGAGTCCAAGGACGAGGGGGAGAAGGCCGCTCCCAAGCGTAAGGCTCGCAAATCCGCCTGATCGGGCGGTGCGCCCGGCAAAGGCAAGGCGCCTTCGGCTTGATTGCCGAAGGCGCCTTTCATGTTCACACATCCAGGAGGGAAGCGACTTTATCGGCCGCTCCCCTCAATGCCATGGGGAACGAATTCCCGCCGAGTCCGTACGCGTGGGCGTGGCGACTTTTCTGAGTGCCTGTATTCCTTTATGAGAACACGGGCACTCAGCACGCGCCCCGGAACTCACCCAAACCGGAGAACCGGTTGCATGGCTATCTCCTCGGACCGTATCCGGCGACCCTTATTGGAGTGTCCCCGGACGGGTCGTCTCCGCGTTGTTACTCAACCCCGCGCTGGGCGAGCTGGCGCGCCAACTCGTTCTCGCGCTCGCGCTCGAGCTGGGCCTGGGCCTGGAGCTGGCGGGCGTCCGCGTCAGCGTCGTTGCGGTTGAAGTTGCGGGCGTCCGCGTCAGCGTCATTGTCGCCGCGGACGCTGTTGGTGTTGTTGTTGTGCAGGTGGATGTGGACCTTGACCCGGCCGCCGCGGTTGTGCCTACGGCCCCAGCCGCCCCAGCCGCCCCAGCCGCCGCCGCCCCAGCCGCAGCGACGGTGGCAGCCGCCCCAACCACCGGCGACGACGCCGGCGTTGGTGGCGGCGGAGGCGGTGGCGCTGGCGGACGTTGCGGTGGTCACTGCGCCCAGGCCGATCACGCTGCCGGCCGCTGCCGTGCTGATCGCTAGCCCTGCGAGGACACTCTTGAACTTGGGCATTGAATTCCCCCCTAAAGGATCGGTTGCCCCGTTCCAGATATTTACCGGACTGAACGGTAAATATCTTGGATGTCGTCTAATGCGTCATCCGTGCGGATTTATTTCCGACGAGCCAGCGGATAAACGGGCCTTGTTCTGTTTTGCTATACGCTAACTCTCTCATTGCTCTCATTAAGCATTTATGAAATGAAATGAAATGATTTGTCCGTTTTGCGAACGGCGGCACCGCGTGCTTCTGCGTGAATTGCGTACTCATAAATGCTAATAAAGGGGCATTTGCCCGAAATGTAGGCTGGAAGGCGAGGGCGGCTATCGTTGGGTGAGCGAGGAGGACGCATGGCAGCAGCGCCGATCCCGCACTGGCCAGGACGCATGTTCGGCTCGGTGCATGTACGAGTGACTCCGGAAGGCGCCCCTGAGAAGGCGGTCTTCGTCCACGGCCTGGCCGGTGCGGCCACCAACTGGACCGACCTGATGGACGAGCTGAAAGACCTCGTCACCGGCTACGCCATCGACCTGCCAGGAGCGGGGTTCTCGCCCGAACCGGCCGACGGCGACTACACCATCGCCGCGCACGCTCGCGCGGTGATCGGCCTGCTGCGGGAGACCGGTCCCGCGCATCTGTTCGGCAACTCGCTGGGCGGCGCGGTCGCCGTCAGGGTGGCCGCCACCCGCCCCGACCTGGTCCGCTCGCTCGTCCTCATCTCGCCGGCGCTGCCCGACCTGCTGCCCAGGTACGGCCCGATACGCGTCGCCGCCGCGGCGTTGCCCAGGCTGGGTGAGTGGGTGGCCGACAAGCTCCGGCTGATCCCCGCCGAGCAGCGGATCAAGGCCTCCTTCGCCATGGTCTGGGCGGACGTCGCCGCGGTCCATCCGGTACGCCTCCACGACGCGGTCGAGGAGCAGCGCAGGCGCGACGAACTGGCCTACGCCGCCGCCGCCATGATCGGCTCGGCCCGCGGCATCGTGGCCGAGTACTTCCGCCGCGGCGAGGAGAACCTGTGGCGTCAGGCCGCCCTCATCGAGGCGCCCACCCTGATCGTCCACGGCAGGCACGACCGGCTGGTGCGTCCCGCCATGGCCGCCAAGGCAGCCCGTACGTTCAGGCAGGTCAGACTGGTGCTGTTGCCGCGCGCCGGGCACGTGGCGATGATGGAGACGCCCCGTGTGGTGGCCGCGGAGGCCCGCCGTCTGATCGGTGAGACGCGGTTGGGGAATGCCCGACTCGCCAACTAGGTTTCACAGGGGGGATAGGTCCCCCTGGAACGGGAGCGTAGAAAGTGTCGTTGCCACCACTGGTCGAGCCGGCCGCGGAGCTGACCGTCGACGAAGTGCGCCGCTACTCACGCCACCTGATCATTCCCGACGTGGGGATGGCCGGGCAGAAGCGGCTGAAGAACGCCAAGGTGCTCTGTGTGGGCGCCGGTGGCCTGGGATCGCCCGCGCTGATGTACCTCGCCGCGGCTGGCGTGGGCACGCTGGGCGTCATCGACTTCGACGTCGTCGACGAGTCCAACCTGCAGCGCCAGATCATCCACGGCCAGTCCGACGTGGGCAGGCCGAAGGCCGAGAGCGCCGCGGCCACGGTCCGCGAGATCAACCCGCTGGTCGACGTCGTCATCCACAACACGGCGCTGACCAACGACAACGTGATGGAGATCTTCTCCGGCTACGACCTCATCGTCGACGGCACCGACAACTTCGCCACGCGCTACATGGTGAACGACGCCGCGGTGCTGCTCGGCAAGCCGTACGTCTGGGGCTCGATCTACCGCTTCGACGGCCAGGCGAGCGTCTTCTGGGCCGAGCACGGCCCCTGCTACCGCTGCCTCTACCCCGAGCCCCCGCCTCCCGGCATGGTGCCGTCGTGCGCCGAGGGCGGCGTGCTGGGCGTGCTGTGCGCCTCGATCGGCTCCATCCAGGTCAACGAGGCGATCAAGCTGCTCACCGGCATCGGCGACCCGCTGGTCGGCCGACTGATGATCTATGACGCCCTGGAGATGAAGTACCGCGACGTCAAGGTCCGCAAGGACCCCGAGTGCGTGCTCTGCGGCAAGAACCCGACGGTCACCCAGCTCCTCGACGACTACGAGGCGTTCTGCGGCGCGATCTCCGACGAGGCCGCCGAGGCCGCGACGGGCTCGACGATCACCGCGCGCGAGCTCAAGGCCATGCAGGACAACGGCGACGACATCTTCCTCGTCGACGTCCGCGAGATCAACGAGTACGAGATCGTCTCCATCCCCGGCGCCACGCTGATCCCCAAGGGCGAGTTCCTCAACGGCTCGGCCCTGGAGAAGCTGCCGCAGGACAAGCGGATCGTGCTCCACTGCAAGTCGGGCGCGCGCTCGGCGGAGGCGCTGGCGATCGTCAAGAACGCCGGTTTCTCCGACGCGGTGCACGTCGGCGGCGGCGTGCTCAGCTGGGTCAAGACCGTGGACCCCAGCCTGCCCTCCTACTGAGTCCGGTCCTTTCCCCGAGGGTCCGGTTTCTGCGGATGGCGCCCGGTCGCCCGCATTAAGGTCGATGGCGTGGACGACGCTCGCCCCTGGCCCGCCCTGGTGATGGCCTCCGTGCTGACGATGGTCTGCGCGGTGGCCGCCGGGGTCTCGGCCAGTGCGGCGGGCTCGGAGCTGTCACGCGGCCCGAGCACCGCCGAGCTGCACGCGGCGGCCAAGCGGGAGGTCGCCGAACGCTGGCGCACCTGGGCGACCGGGCGCATCTTCCCGGCCAGCCTGCCCTACTCCGCCGAGCAGGGCGGACAGGAGCGGGCCAGCCGGGTCGGCATCTCGCCGGGTTTCGCCTGCGCCGGCTCCGTCGACTCGAAAGCCGCCAAGGCCCTGCGCAAGGCGGGCTGCCGGGGAGTGCTGCGCGCCACCTACATCGACGCGCTGCAGGGCGTGCTCGTCACGATCGGCGTCGTGGCCCTGTCCGACGAGTTCGAGGCCGCGCACGCCAAGACCGCCTTCTCCGCCGCCGGCGCGCCCGTGCCCGGCCTGCGGCCGCTGGCCTTCAAGGGCACGGCCTCCGACCGTTTCGCCCCTTCCGTACGCCAGGCCGGCTCCGTACGTCAGGCCGGCCCGTACCTCGTGCTGACCACGGCGGGCCAGGTCGACGGCCGGCCGGCGCGCTCCGTCGGCGAACAGCGGCCGGCCATCTTCGCGTTCGCCAGCGAGATCTCCGAGCGGGTCCTGGCCGACCTGAGCACGCCCCGGATGCCCGACTGCGCCTCCCAGGAGTGGCGGTGCTGAGCCGCGCGGTGCTGGCCCGTGCGGCGCTGGCCCGCAGGGTGCTGGGCCGCGGGGTGCCGACCCGTGCGGGCGTGCTCGTCGCGGCGGTGGTGTTCTTCAGTGCGGGGCCGGCGCTGGGTGTCTTGGGGGCCGGGCCCGCGCCGGGGCTCATGAGTGCCGAGGCGGCCCTGGCCGACGACGTGCGCGGCGGCCAGCAGCCGGTGATCAGCACGCTGGAGCTGAACAAGGCGTGGCGGGTCAGCAAGGGCGCGGGCGTCACCGTGGCCGTGCTCGACTCGGGCGTCGATCCCGGCCACCGCGACCTGGCCGGCTCCGTGACCGTGGGCCGGGACTTCACCGAGGGCGCCAACCCGCCGGGGGTGCCGCCGCGTCGCCTGCACGGCACGTACATGGCCTCGCTGATCGCCGGGCACGGCCACGGCCACCAGAGCAAGCTCGGCGTGATCGGCGTGGCTCCCAAAGCGCGGCTCCTGTCGGTCCGGGTGATACTGGAGGACGAGGAACCGGGGTTCAGGGAGTTCAACACCGCCGCGCGCTTCGAGAACGTGGTGGCCAGGGGCATCCGCTACGCGGTCGATCGGGGGGCGCGCGTGATCAACATGTCGATCTCCAAGGAGCTGGCGACCCAGGAGGAGCGGGCGGCCGTACGCTACGCGATCTCCAAGGGCGTCGTGCTGGTGGCCGCCGCGGGCAATGACGGTGCGGGCGAGCCCGACGAGACGGGATTCGCCCCCTATTCGTACCCGGCCGCCTTCCCCGGCGTCGTGTCCGTGGGCGCGACGGACCGGCGGCTGCGCCGGGCGACGTTCTCCAACTGGAACTCCTCGGTGCTGGTGGCCGCGCCCGGCGTCGACATCATGGGCGCGGGCCCCGGCGACGAGTACTGGGTCGGCAGGGGCACCTCCCAGGCCACCGCGCTGGTCTCCGGAGTGGCCGCCCTCATTAAGGCCAAATATCCGGAAATGTCGCCGCCGCTGGTCGCGCAGGCCATGACCGCGAGCGCGACCGACCGGCCGCCGGGCGGCTACGACACCGGCACCGGCTTCGGCGTGGTCAACGCCGCCAAGGCGCTGGCCGAAGCGGGGCGGCTCGCTCATTACACCGAGACGGCCGCGGGGGCCCAGGCGCAGGACCCGGCCCGGCCGCTCGGCGGCGGATCGGCGGGCCGGATCGAGGTCGTCAGCCGGGACCAAGCGCGGGTCAAGGTCTATGGGACGATCGCCTTGGCGGCCGCCCTCGGCGCGCTCTCCTCCATGTGGGCGATATTCGCCCTGGTCAGGCGTGTGCGCCGCGCTCAGAGCGGTCAAGGCGCATGATCCGTCCGCTAAGGGGGACGAAATAGACACGAACCGAGCCTGGGAACGAGGCGGTGGTGAAGGCACGTAGGTCCACCTCAGGGTTGCCGCGCGCCGGGGGAGCCACATCGGGACGGAAGAACCCGCTCGGTGCTCCAGCCGGTCGCCGATCTCGCGTGCGCGCGTGGCCGGCGGCCAACGGCCGCGACAAGGCGGCGTCCAAGGAGCGCGTGGAGCAGGCCATGCTCCGGCAGGGTGTGCGTTTCCGCCGCCTGTTCGTGACGCTCGTCGGCATCGTCGTGGTCATGTCGGCCGTCCTCGTGCTCCTCGGCACGATCGGGCTGCTTGAGGAGACCAGGTCGCGCCCGCTGACCGCGGCAGAGCAGAACCAGTACAAACAGGAGGAGATCGCCAGGCGCTGGCAGGCGTGGCCCGCGACCGGCGTCTTCCCGGAAGAGGTGAAGTACGTCGGGCTCGACAAGGCCCAGCAGTACGCCCGGCGCGTCGGCATCGCACCCCAGACCGAGTGCGGCAAGGCCGTCGACCCCTCCGTGGCGGGCATCCTCGACGACCACGGATGCGTGACCATGCTCCGCGCCACCTACGTCGACCAGACGGCCACGTTCGTCTTCACGGTCGGCGTGGCCGTACTGAAGGACGAGGAGTCCAGGCTCTCGGCGACCGAGCAGCTCACCCAGGACGACCGGGTCGGCGTGCTGCCCGTGGCCTTCTCCGGCACGGTGACCGAGCGGTTCGGGGTGGAGCAGCGCCAGCGCACCGGCTGGGTGGGCGCCGGACCGTACATCGTGTTCTCGACGGCGGGCTACGCGGACGGCAGGACCCGGGCGGCCATCCCGCCGGAGGAGATCCTCCACAGCGAGCTGTGGCCGGCGGCCAAGTCGATCGGCAACCAGATCGCCTATTTCCTGGCGGACCCCCCTAAGGTCCCGCCCTGCACTCAGGGGAACGTGTGCTGACCGTTGTACGCGCGCTGACCGCCGCCGTGGTCATGCTGCACGCTCCCGTGGCCCCGCCCGTCAGGGACCAGCAACAGTGGGTGCTCGACGCGCTCAACGTCGAGCAGGCGTGGACGGTCACCAAAGGCAAGGGCGTCACCGTGGCCGTGGTCGACAGCGGCGTCGACGGCACGCTCAAGGAGCTGCGCGGCCGCGTGACCGCCGGTCCCGACATGACCGCGGCCACCGTCGAACGCGCGGCCAAGCCCGGCAAGCACGGCACCGCGATGGCCGCGCTCATCGCCGGGTCCGGGGCCGGCAAAGGGCTGATCGGCGTGGCGCCCGAGTCGGGCATCCTCTCCCTGGCCCTGGCCCTCGACGACGACCCCACCGGCGACACCATCGATCCCCAGCAGGAGGAACGGACCTCGCTGGAGAGCCCGCTGGCCCGTGCCATCCGCTACGCCGCCAACCACGGCGCCAAGGTCATCAGCATGTCGATCGGCACGTACGGGCCGCTCAAGTCCGAGCGCGAGGCCGTCTCCTACGCGCTCGAAAAGGGCGCCGTGCTGGTCGCCGCCGTCGGCAACGACGGGCAGACCCAGTACGCCAAGGACAACGGCACCTCGTTCTGGAGCTTCCCCGCGGGCTATTCGGGGGTCATCGGCGTGGCGGCCGTCGACAAGCAGGGCAAGGGCGCGACGTTCAGCAGCGACAACCTGTCCGTCCTCGTCTCCGCGCCGGGCGTGGGCGTGCCCATCGCCAAGCGCAAGGGCGGCTACGAGCTCTCGGAGGGCACCAGCGCGGCGAGCGCGCTGGTGGCCGGGGTGGCCGCGCTGGTCAAGTCGCGCTATCCCACCATGGCGCCCGAGCAGGTCGCGCAGGCCCTGGCCGCGAGCGCCAGGGGACGGCCCGCCGCGGGATACGACGACAAGACCGGGTTCGGTGTGGTCGACGCCGGTGCCGCGCTCAACGCGGCCGAACGGCTGGCGGGGGAGCAGCGCGACGTCGCCGTGCCCGACGACCAGCACTTCGGCGTCGGCGAGGACTCACCGGTGCCATCGCGGCCGGGGCCCGATCCGTGGCGGCTGTGGCTCTACGGAGGAGGCGTCCTGGTGGCGTTGATCATGTTCTGCGGAGCCATCATCGTGCTCAATCAGCGCAGCGAGTAAAGATCCGCTATGGTCGCGCGTCATGGGATACGAGCTGCGCGTAGTTCGTGAAGCGCCCCTGGCGTTCGCCGAGCTCGCGAAGGCGATCGCGCCGGCCGGTTTCGGGCTGCGCGGGCCGGACGAGATCGTCGCCGGACACGCCGGTGACACGCACGTCGTAGGGCACTGGCGCGATCAGGTGATCGGCGAGCCGGGCTCCGACTGGCAACTGGCGCAGCTCATCCGGCTGGCGGCCGCGCTCGGCGCCCGGCTCGTCGGCGAAGACGGCGAGAACTACACCGTGCGCGACGGCATCGTGGAACTGGTGACCGGCGGTACGGTGGTCGAAATCGGCAAATACCACGAGATCATCGAGGCGGGGCCCAACGCATGGAGTCCGTGAACCCGTTCGCCGAACGGGTCCTCGAGGTGGTGGAGTCCATCCCGCCGGGCATGGTGATGTCCTACGGCGACATCGCCGAATACCTCGGCGAGGGCGGCCCGCGTCAGGTCGGGCAGGTCATGTCGACCTGGGGCGGCGGCGTGCCGTGGTGGCGCGTGGTGCATTCCGACGGCACCGGCGCGGCCCCTGACCACGTACGACGCTGCCTGGAGCACTGGCGAGACGAGGGCACACCGTTGCGCGGCGAGCGCGTCGACATGCGGCAGGCTCGCTGGGACGGGCGTTCAGCCGATTCTAAGAAATGAGTTTGACCTGCGGATTCGCTCGTTAGGCGAATCCGTTGCACGTTAGTCCCCTTACGATGGCATGAACCAGTGATGGCGGTTCGAAAGGCGGTGCCTTACCGATGGCAACCGGCGTCACAGCCCTGAGTCAGGGCGGCGATCAGATCGCCGATCGCCTGAAGGCTGTCCAGGATCTCTGTGACCGGGGTGAGCCGCTCGACGCGGTCATGCGGGCCGTGGGATCGGGCGGCCACGACTCGGCGTTCGACGCCGAGGTGCTCAGCGGGCCGCTGGGCGCCCGGATGGACCTGGCGGTCAAGCGTGGCGCGGCCCGCAGGCGCGAGCTCGTCACTTTGGTGCGCCCCTACCTGGCGGCCGTGGACGCGGGGGTCAAGCGTGACCTGCCCGTCGCCCGGCGCCTGATCTGCCACCTCATCGAGCACCGCCCGGACGACGAGCTGGTCGACGGCGACACGCTCACCAAGGTCGTGGCGGCGGCGGCCGAGCCGTCCAAGCGGATCCGCGAGGGCCTGCGCTGGTACGCCGACCTTCCCTTCCGTGACGAGCTCCCGGCCGGCCTCTATCGGCTGCGGCGCGCCGACATGGTGCCCGTGACCCACATCGACGACATCGTGTGGGTCAACGGCAAGCTGCGCGTCACCGGCTTCGCCTACCTGGCGGGCCTGTCCGTGCGCAGCCGCCGGTTCAACTGGGCGACCGTGGTGCTGCGCGGGCCGCGCTGGCTGCCTCCGGTGCGCATGCGCACCCGCCGGGTGCTGGCCCCCGAGGCCACCCACGGCGCGCGCGAGCCGGGCTGCAACTACGACTGGTCCGGGTTCACCGCCGAGCTCAGCCCGTGGTCCCTGCGCTGGCGCGGAGCCGTGCGCGGCCTCGTGCACGCCGTACGCAGGCGGCTGCGCCACCGGCCCGCCGTGCACGACACCACGACGTGGCGGGCCGAGATCGTCTTCTACAGCCGCGGCGCGCGGGCCACCGGTCTGCTGCGTGGCGCGTCCCCCGGCCGCACCGAACGGCCCGCCGGTCTCAAGCTCCAACCGGGCCTGTGGGTCAGGCCGGTGTGGACCTCCGACCGGGCGCTCCAGGTCGTCCTCCAGCCCAACCGCGCCGAGCTCGCCGGGGTCTCCGTCGAGGGCGAGCGCCTGGAGCTGAAGATCTTCCTGGCCGGCCGTACGGTGACCAAGGGTCATGCCCGGCTGGGCGGCCACCGCATGGCCGCCGAGTTCACGCCGGTCGCCGACGGCACCGAGGTGCTGGTCAGCCTGGCCGTGCCCGCGCTGCTGCAGGAGAAGGACGGGCGGCGGCTCTGGGTCGAGCCGAAGGGTGACCCCGCCGCGTCCGTCATGCTCGGCGACCTGGTCGAGACCAGGGCGCCCTCCGGAGACCGCGAGATCACCGTGCTGGGCGACCGGCGCGACCGCGTGCTCGTCTCCGCGCACCGCATCCGCCCGGTGATCACCTCGGCGGTGTGGGAAGGGCCCGCGCTGGTGCTGCGCGGCGGCTACCCCGACGCCGCCGGGCCGCGCGTGCTGACGCTGCGCCACCGGTCGGGGCTGTCCTACCACGTGCCGATGGTCCGTACGGGCGACCAGTTCACCGTACGTCTCGAGCCCGCCTCGATGGATCGTTTCGGTGAGGTGGTGCCGCTGTCGTCCGGCACCTGGAACATGTCGGTCCGGCACCCGTCGGGCGAGATCGTCCCCCTCCGCATGGACCACGCGACACTGCCCGACCTCGACGAGAAGCCGCGCGCGTTCGAGGGGCGGTCCTTCCGGATGCTCTCGACGCGCTTCGACGTGCCGGTGGTGGCGGTCGAAGAGGAACGGCCGGCCGACGAGAAGGGCGTCGCGGGCACCCACGTGCTGCGGCGGGTCTTCTACCCGGCGCAACGCACCGAGCCGCTGACCGACGCGACCGTCTACGTGGTCAACGACGGGCGCCTCTACGCCGACAGCGTCCGGGCCATCTACGAGGAGCGGGTGCGGCGGGGCGACGACCGCGAGCACATCTGGATCGTCAAGGACGGCGCGTTCACCCCGCCTCCGGGCACGACCTCGGTGCGGGCCGGCAGCCGTGAGCACCACGCTGCGCTCGCCCGGTCCCGATTTATCGTGACAAATGCGTTTTTGCCGGTCTGGTTCCGCTCCCGCGAGGACCAGGTCGTCCTGCAGACCTGGAACGGCACCCCGGTCAAGCGCATCGGCAACGACCAGCCCCACATGACCCGCGACCCCCGGCCGCCGATCTGGCACCGGCAGGCGGCCGAGGTACGCGGCTGGGACGTGCTGCTTTCGCAGTCGCCGTGGGCCACGCCGGTGCTGCGGCGGGCGTTCGGCTACCAGGGCGAGATCCTGGAGAGCGGGCTGCCGCGCAACGACGTGCTCTGCTCGCCGGACAGAGACTCGCTGGCGGCCGCGGTGCGGGCGCGGCTGGGCTTGGTCGAGGGCAAGCGCGTGGTGCTGTACGCACCGACGTGGCGCGACTATGACCGCAAGAACGCCATGGTCAAATTCGACCTGGCCAAGGCCCGCGAGGCACTGGGCGCGGACCACGAGCTGCTGGTCAGAGCCCACCCCATGCAAGCCATGCCCGCCGTCCCCGACATCGCCCACGACGTCACGACTTATCCCGACATAGCGGATTTGCTGCTCGTGGCGGACGTGCTGGTCACGGACTACTCCTCGGTCATGTTCGACTTCGCGGCCACCGGCCGGCCCATGGTCTTCTATGGGTACGACCTGGCGAAATACTCGTCGAAGCGAGGCCTGTACATCGACCTCCCGGAGCAGGCGCCGGGACCGGTGCTGTCGACGTCGGCGGAGGTGATCGACGCACTACGCTCGATCGACTCGGTGGCGGCGGCCCACGCGGACCGCTACGACGCCTTCCGCGCCACCTTCGCCCCCAGGGACGACGGCAAGGCCACGGCCCGAGTCGTAGACCGCCTGTTCTCCTGAGGCTCTTCTCCTGAGGTCCCCAGGGCGCTTCGCCCTGGGGACCTCAGGCATTGCCGCCTCGCCTCCCAAGGGCTTCGTAGGGGCGCTTCGCGCGCTGGGCTCAGGCGTTTTCCAGTCGGCGCCAGCGCCGACCCCACGATGGTCCTCGCTCCGCCCGGGCGCCCTTCAGGACGCTTCGCCGCCTCCTTGGCAGGCTACGAGAGGGCGGCGGGTGGACAGGGGAGGGTCGTTTCGCTGACTCTGAGGAGGCGGTGGCATCGGCTGCATCACCCGCGGCAAAGCGTCTCGAATTCCCTGTGGTTCCCTGAAGGAATCAGGCAACTCGGACAGGCGTGGGCTGGCCTCTCGTACAACACGAAGATCGCTAGGTGCTGCTAACCTCACGGATTTGATCAGCTCATTTCGCTGTCAGACATCAACATCCGGTCCGAGGACAAGGACAATCATGCCGCTGTTGGCCCGCATGCTCTCCGCTCCCCTGTTCGTCGACGTCCGGGCCGGTGCGGTCGCCAGCCTCGGCACGCTGCTGACCGACCTGCAGATCGCCCGGCAGGGCAGGGTGGCCGTCGCCGTCGGGCCCAGCCAGGGTGACGGCATCTGCGAGGAGTTGCGGATCGATGGGGCCGAGGTGCTCCGCATTCCCGACGGCACCCTCGCCGCCGCAGCCGAGCTGGGACAGCGACTGCGGGCCGGGCAGTTCGAGGCGATCGCCGGCATCGGCGGCGGCAAGACCATCGACGTGGCCAAGTTCGCCGCGCACATGGCGGGCATCCCGATGGTGGCGGTGACCACGAGCCTGGGCCACGACGGTATCGCCTCGCCGGTCAGCACGCTGCGGCACGAGTCGGGCACGGGCTCCTACGGCGTCGTGATGCCGGCGGCCGTCCTGGTGGATCTCGATCGCGTCCGGTCCGCCCCGGCGTCGTTGTCCACGGCCGGGATCGGCGATGCGATCAGTGACCTGTCCGCGGTGGCCGACTGGGAACTGGCCGCCGCCGAGGTCGGCGAGCACATCGACGGGCTGGCGGTGGCGATGGCCAGATCAGCGGCGCTGGTGGTCCTGCACCAGCCGGGGCAGGCCCGGACCGACGAGTTCCTCACCGTGCTGGCCGAGTCGCTGATCCTGTCCGGGATGGCGATGGGAGTGGCCGGGTCGAGCCGGCCGGCCAGCGGCGGCGACCACGAGATCATGCATGCCGTCAACGAGCTCCACCCTGGCACGGCCAGCCACGGAGAACTGGCCGGAGTGGGGGCGCTGTTCTGCACCTACCTGCGTCAGGACGAAGACAAGGTCGGGCTGATCTCCGCGTGCCTGGAACGGCACGGGCTGCCGCGCACTCCCGGCGATCTCGGCTTGTCAGACGCCGACTTCGCCAAGGCCGTGGCGTACGCGCCGCGGACCCGTCCGGGCAGGTACACCATTCTCGAACACCTCGACCTGTCCGAGGCTCAGCTCGCCGATCACGTGGCCGCCTACGTCAAGGTCATCGCGGGCTGACGTCGATCTGGTACTTGATGAAGCCGCGGTTCTCGGCCACCTTGTCGTACAGGCGTCGTGCGGTGATGTTCGACTCGTGGGTGTTCCAGTACACGCGGCCGCACCCATGGTCCTTGGCCCAGTCGGTCACGGCCGCGATCAACGCGCGTGCCACGCCTTTGCCCCGTACGTCCTCAGCGGTGAACAGGTCCTGCAGGTAACAGACATCGTTGTCGGGCGCCGACGTGCTGGGGTGGGGAAAGAAGTGCGTGATGCCCACAAGCCGTCCGTCCAGCGTCGCTCCAAGGGCGTGTAGGCGCGTGTCAGCCTGGAACTCCTGCCAGGCCCTCTCGTACATCTCGTCCGGCTCGACGCGCTGGTAGAAGTCGATGTAGGCGCGGAACAGGCCCTCCCAGGCGATCCGGTCGGACGGGAGGAGCCTGCGGATGTCGATCATGTTGCTCCTCCTGGGGCGGCTTCGCGTGGCACGCCACAGGCTAGGTACAAGTGGTCTGCCGCGATACGGCCACTCTCAGGGGAAAACCAGGGGCCACTTCACGCCGCGGTCAGTCCGGCGAGCAGGTCTTTGACCCCGTCGAACGCGATCGCGCCGTCGAGTGGGTTGGAGTAGCTGCGGGACCAGGTGATCAGCCCGTCACGGACGCGGGTGACCATGATGATGGAGAAGGCGAACCGCTTTCCGGTGGGCAGGACGGTGCCCTGAAGCTGGTACTCGGCGATGACGATCTCGGGATCGGCCGTCTCGTGGATGTGGGCCCCCTCCACGGAGTCGAACTTCTGGATCTGGGCGCCCTCCCTGAGGTGGCGCCGGAAGGGCTCGCGGCCGACCTCGGGGTGCGGAACGCCCGGCGGCAGGAACGGCAGCTCGAAGACGGCGTCCTCGGCGAACAGATCGGCCGTCTCCGGCACTGGACCCATGGCGTAAAGGGCGAGAAGACGCTCGATGACCTCGCGGGGTGCGGCAGTCGACATGGCATACTCCTTCGGAGAGAATAAGCGGGGCGTCCGCACCGGTTAATATACGGGGCGCCCGCCCCGTTTGTCCACGAAGAGATTGGGACGGGTGACGTGAGCGGCGAGCGGCCACTACGGGCTGATGCACGGCGGAACAGGGAGCGGGTCCTCGAAGCGGCCCGAGCGGCCTTCAGCGCCGAGGGCGGCGGTGTGTCGCTGGATGAGATCGCCCGCCGGGCAGGGGTGGGGCCGGGCACGGTCCACCGTCACTTCCCGACCAAGGAGGCGCTCTTCGAGGCCGTCGTCGTCGACCATCTCCGGCAACTGGCCGACGAGGCGGAGGCCGCGCTGCGGGCCGAGGACATCGGCTCGGTCTTCTTCGCCTTCCTGCTGCGGATGATCCGCGAGGCAGGTGTCAAGAAGGACCTCACTGACGCGCTCTCCGGCACCGGGGTGAAGCTGAGCGACACCACCCAGAAGGTGGCCGCCGACCTGCGGGAGACCTTCGCGAAACTGCTCGCCCGCGCTCAGCGGGCCGGCGCCGTACGGGCCGACGTGGCCGCCGGGGAGGTACAGGCGATCGTCCTGGCCGCGCTCACCGCTGAACAGACCGGCGTCGCGCACCCCGGTCACCTGGCAGCCCTCGTATGCGACTGCCTGCGTCCCCGGTCGGGGTCACTTGTTCAGTTCGATGTCGAGTGAGAGGGGGGTCTCCTGGATGTCGAACGTTCTGAAGTCCGTGTGGGAGATGAGGGCCGTGAACTGCCTCTTGTCGTACGCCTGCCTGGGCAGGACTGAGCTCAGGACATAGCGGGTGATCGCCCGGTTCACCGGGCCGAGGCGCATGCCGGCGACGTCCGCGTGGACCGCCTCTTTGGAGACGTCGCGGCGCAGGTCGTTGATGTAGGCGCGGCCGCCGGGGCGGAGTACGCGGTGCATCTCGCGTAAGGCGCCGACCGGGTCGGAGAAGTTCTTGAAGGCGGCGCAGCAGACGATGAAGTCGAAGCTCGCGTCCTCGAACGGCATGGCCGAGACGTTTCCGTGGCGGAAGTCGACCTGGACGCCCGCCTCCGCGGCCTTCTGCCGGGCGATCTGGACGAAGGACGTGCTGACGTCGAGGCCGGTGACCGTGTAGTCGCCGGTTCTGGCCAGTTCGATGGCGAGGTAGCCGGGGCCGGGGGCCACCTCCAGGAGATCGGCGCCTGCCGGGGCGCGTGCCACCACGACCCGGGTCTGCTCGGCGAACCTCGACAGGTCCTTGCCGGTGTTGCTCGCGTACCAGCGGGCGATCGTGCCCTCCATGCCGATGCCCTTGTAGCCCTTGTCGGTTCGTGTCATGACCTCTCCAAGGTGTCGTTGTCTACAACTCACGATATATCGCATTAGTCGTCAGTCAAGATATGTCGTGAGATTGCCGACTCCGCGATGCTGCGTTCCTGCTTCGGCGACAGCACGACGTCCAAGGCCAGGCTCACGCCTCACCCCCGGCATCGTCGTAGAGGATTTCGCCTTGGACGATCTCGGCCTGGAGGATCACGTCGGTGTCCGGGTCGGGAACGTCGTGGCGCTGCTGAAGCTGGAGGAGCATGTTGCCGAGCAGGCTCGCCATGTCGGCGTCGGCGACACCGTTGCGGTTGATCTGATCCAAGCCGAGCAGCATCGCCCGCTTATTGATGATCTTCAGGACGGTTTCGGCGGGCTGGACCTCGCCCTTCAGCACCTTCGGCCACAGCGCGGCCATCACCCGGTCCAGGCGTCCGATCTCCAGATGTAGCAGCTGCTCGGCCGCCATCGCCTCGGCCTTGGCGGCCCGCTTCAGCGCGTCTGTGATGTCCTTCGACACCGCCTGCGGGCTGGCGTAATCCAGCCGCTCCGCGATCACCGTGGGACTGACGCCCGCGATCCGCATCTGCAATGCCTGATAGCGGCGCTCGTGCCGCGCCAGCTTTGCCTGTGGATCGTCAGCCATGAGGGGGCCGCCTCCTTATGCCAGCGTTACCGCTGTCGCTCTGCGTGTGTCCGAAGTGCCGCCATCACCACCTCCGCGAGCGGCGCTTCACCGTCTCGGCTGCGGATGTCCGCGATGAGGCCGGTCACCTCGTCGTGTTGCGCCGCCGTGAGGGGCACGATCAACTCGACCGTCGAACCCGCTTTGGGCCGTGGAGGAGGAGGAGCGTCCGTGCGGACCGACCCGTCGCCGTCCGCTGACTCCTCGCCGTCCTTGCCATCGGCCGTGTCGTCCTCGAGTTCGTCGTCGAGGTCTTCCCCTGCGAGGGCTGGCGTCCCGGCCGGTGCGGGCCTGGGTTGGGTCGGCTCGTCATACACGATCTCGATGTTGTTGCCGAGGTCGTCGAGCAGATCCGCGAGGTCATCGTCCCTCCACCCTGTGCCATCCAGGTCTGGGAGAGACTGGAGCAGCTCGGCGAGCTTGGCGTCGTCATACTCGCCGTACTCCGCGAGCCGGTTGTCCGCGAGCATGATCCGCTGGGCGGTCTCATCGTCCACGTCGATGATGACCACAGGAACGTGCTTGAGCCCGGCCTTGGTCGCGCCACGCCAGCGGTGCTCACCGACGACGATCGGCATCCGCGACTTCTGGGCGACGACGGACCCATAGAAGCCGTTCTTCTTGATCGACGCGACGATCACACCCACGTCACCGTGGTGTGGGTTATCCGGGTGCGGCTCCAGGTCGCCGACCGCGACCATCCGATACTCCTGTGGCGCGATCTTCGCCATCAACCCTCCCTTGCCGCCCTCGGGAGGGCCAAGTGGTCGACCGTCCTGACCTGTGGCTTTGTGCGTTTCCGCAGGTCAGATTTCGAAGTGGTCGTCATCGGCCGCCAGCGTCTCCAGTACGGGCGGCTCGACGATCTCGACCGTCTGCTCCGTAACCCCAGCGCGCGGGTGCCCGACTGCTCCGCGAGCGTCTACTCGCTGGCTGCGTCGCCGGCTGGCACTGGTCCACGATCAGCGCGAACGGCCCTCATGGAGGCCCGCCGCCGCTCGAGTCGCTGAGGCCGGACGCAATGTAGCTCTGCGTAGTATCGATGACCGTGGGGTGCACCCCCCGACCGCTAGCTGTACTGACCACAGAGGTTAGGTACGGGGCGACACGGCAGCGCGGGCATGGCCGACCGCAGCTCACGCCCGCACCACAGCCCACGCCGTACACCCACCCGCACCGAACGGCGCATCATCAAGGTCCGTGTGCTGCGCCGGGGGGGCCCAGCCCGCATCGCCTACCTGCTCGGCCTGCACCCCTCCACCGTCCACCGAGTCCTGACCCGCTACCGGCTCGCCCGCCTGACCCACCTGGACCGCGCCACCGGCCGGCCGATCCGCCGCTACGAACACCCCGCACCCGGCGACCTGATCCACGTCGACATCAAGAAACTCGGCAACATCCCCGACGGCGGCGGCCACAAGGCGCACGGCCGAGTCGCAGGCGGGCGCAACAGCTCCGCCCACCGCGACCCCAACCGGCCCCGCACCCACCACGGACGACCCAACCTCGGCTACGGCTACCTGCACAACGCCATCGACGACCACTCCCGCCTGGCCTACACCGAAATCCTGCCCGACGAGACCAAACACAGCGCCACCGCCTTCTGGCAACGCGCCCACGCCTACTTCACCAGCTGCGGCATCACCGTGCGCAGGGTCCTGACCGACAACGGCAGCTGCTACCGCTCCCACCTATGGCGCGACACCCTGCACGCAGCCGGCATCACCCACAAACGCACCCGCCCCTACCGCCCCCAGACCAACGGCAAAGCCGAACGCTACAACCGCACCCTGCTCGACGAATGGGCCTACGCCCAGCCCTACCCCTCAGAAACCGAACGCCGCGCCGCCGGTCGCGTCCTCGGAGCGGTGTAAAAGGCTCAACGAGGTAGGTGCCGCGGGTTGATCTTAGGCGGCGGCCGTTTCGGGTGTCGAGTCGGACGCCG